>NZ_JABKKE010000009.1 GCF_013166575.1 Xylanibacter rodentium | reverse complement strand
TCCATGCTGGCGGAATAGGCGATTTTCACGTCCGTACCGAAAAGATGGCTCATGTAGGCGGCATACACTCCCGTGGGAATCCAGCGTTCCCCGAAGTTGAAGTCGAGGTCTTCAAAGGCGATGCGCTGGGGCTCGGCTTCTTTCAGAGCCTCCAACGCCTCCTTAACCTCCGGCAGCCGTTCACTTTCGGGATTGCCGCCCATCCATGCCTCAATCCGTTCCGCCTTCTCTATCACGTTCCCCGCGATGAACCTGTCCTTTATCTCGTAACCGGTTACGAGCGGGTTGTAGAAGACCCGCCCTTTGAGGGCGTCAAGCAATCCCTCCTCCGTGCTGTCGGTTATCTCCCGCATATAGTCGAGATTGACCGTGCCGAACTTGTTGAGCGATGCGGAGAGTGCCTCTTCGGGAGAGCTTACGTTGGCATAGCTCTCCACCGAGAAGGAAACGGGACGCTCGAAAATGTCCGCCTTGACGAACCTGCCGTCCTCCGCACGTTCCAGCGAAAGGATGTCGCGCCCTCCGGCATCCATCATCACCAGTTTCACGTTCTGTCTGGCGTTGAGGTTGCCGTAGCGCATGACAAACTCGTCGTAGCAGGTGTTCAGGTGTTCACGCCACACGGGATTTGCCTCGCGCCTGTTCGTTTCATAGCGGTACAGCCGCTCGTATGCGTCACGGAGCGACATATACAGCAACGCCTTCTCCTTCTGGAAGCCCGTTAGTCCGAGTGGATGGAATGTCGCGCCGTAGGGCGTGATGTCCTTCAGATAACCGATGTCGCGTGCCCTGCTTGCCACTAGCGAGCCTTCACGCAGGTGCATTTCCGGCGTGCGGTGGTAGGGGCGCGGCGTAAGGTCAGGGGCTTCCTCCTTCGGCTTTTCCGGTTCAATTTCAGGGAAAAGTGAAGTGGCTGCCTGCTCACTTGGGCTATTGTCCATAACGGGAATGGGAGTTGCCTCCGGCTGTGCTTCAGTCTGTTGTGCCGTTTCCTTCTCCGGTTTGTTATCAAATGAAGGCACAAAGGCAGGATTCAGCGTGTCCTTGACACCCGACTTTTTCAGTTGTTCCTGTCTGTGCCGTTCCGCTTCAAGACGTAGAGCCTTGCGCCGCTCCGGTGTCAGGCTCATCATCGTTTCGTAGAAGCCGTTGATGGGCGGATTGGTGTCCCAGTCCAGCGTGGCGTAAATATCATCAGGGTCGCTTTGTTTGACGATATTATCCGGCTTTGCCTCCTTGCTTCCGGTTGCAGGCTTGACGGTTTCAACGGGAGGCGCGGCGGTAACCTGCGGTTTCGGTTTGGGGACGGCGCGTTTTGCCGTGCTTTCCTTTTTCGACGCCTTTTTCTTCTTGGGGGATTCCGGCTTGCGGACTTCCTCCGTCATTCCCCAGAGGTCGAGCAGGGAGAGCTGCACGCCCGCCTGATAATTCGGTTTGCGGGGCTCTATCTCCGGCTTTTCCTCTATCAGTTGCGGTTTTTCGGTTCGGGCTTCTTCCGTCCGTGCCGTAATTGTCGCTTCCGGCTTCATGGCAGGCTGTTCCGGCTTGGTTTCAACGGCAACCGCTTTTCGCTCCCCCGCTTGCCCGATTGCGCCCGAATACAGGCGCATGGCAAGCCTCATGTGACAGTCCTCGTCAAGCATACGGCGCAGGTCCTCCGCGATGCCTGCCGTCTTGCCCTCGTGCGTATAGACCATAGCGGGCTTGCCGTAAGGGTCGGTGTCGAGTTTTGCGGTCGTATGCACGATACGTTCGGGATGGCGGACAAAATAGGCGTTGTCCGTCAGGTTTGTCTTCGTGTCCGTCTGTATCACGGTCATCAGCCGTTCGTCCTGCGACAGTTCCGTCTTGCGCAGGTTCTTTTGCAGTACAATAAGGTCGCTGCCCACCTCTGTCCCCGCATTGTCCGAAAACAGGTTGTTGGGCAGGCGGATTGCCGATACCAGATTCGCCTGACGGAACAGCTCGTCGCGCACGGAGGTCTTGGAGCTGTTCAATACCCCCTGCGAGGTGATGAACGCCACGATGCCGCCGTCGCGCACTGTGTCCAGCCCTTTCAGGAAAAAATAGTTGTGGATGGCTTTTTGCGCCGAACGCCTGCCGAAAGATTCGCTCCTTTGAAACCCGGCGTCGAACACGGCTATGTCACCGAACGGGATGTTGGACACCGCCAAGTCGAAATAGTTGTTGAACGGCTTTTCGATTTTCTCAAAACCGTCTATGCGCATCTTTTTGTCGGGGTGGAGCTGCCGCAGGATAGTACCCGTGAGGAGGTCTTTCTCAAACGCCATCACATCCGCATCGGGACTGTGCCGCAGCACGGCGTCCACGAATACGCCGACACCCGCCGACGGTTCCAGCACGCGGGCTGGGCGGACGCTGTAATCCGCCAGCACATCGGCTATGGTGTCGGTTATCTCTTCCGGGGTGTAGAAGGCGGTCAGCACGGACGCTTTCAGCGAGTCCACATACCGCTTGTACTGCGTATCGTCCTTGCTGTTCCCGCGTACCAGCCTGTGCAGTTCCGCAGTAGGGGCAAACAGTTCGAGGTCGGATTTCGCCCAGTGGACAGCGTCCGTCAGTTCCCTTGCCGGGTTCAGGATACATTTCAGCCCGCCGAAACCGCAATACTTTTGAAGTAACGCACGTTCTTCGGGGGTCGCCGCTCTCCGTTCCCTCTCAAGGGTGAATGCCGTCCGTATCGCCTCGATATTGTCCCGCAGCCGTTGTTTGCGGTTAAACGCCATACTCGTCGATATAAAGGACGACGGCTCCCGTCAGCTCCGTGTAGAGCAGGTCGTAATCGGGCGACAGGGCGAAGTTGTCGTCCGAAAGGTCATAGACGGAGAATACGTTTCCGACAAGCGGAAGCAGTTTCCGGGTAAAGGATTCACGCTCCGCTTCCGGCACATCGTCGGCAAACTCGTTTTCCACGACTTCGCGCAGGATGGCGTACTTAGAGTAGCGAAGTCCCTCCGTCAGCGTGCGCATCGCCAGTTCCTGCGCACCGGCAGCAGGATAGCCTTCGAGCATTGCCCGTTCATACGTTCCGGCGGCACGGTCGGCGCGTTCACGGATGAAGGCTTCGTCGGTTGCCTGTTCAAACCTGTTTGTTCTGAGATAGTCCAGCAGGTACAGACCGTAGTAGGAAAAGTCGGTCTGACCCTCGTTTTTCTTCTTGTTGTTCATTACTTTGGAATTTAGTGGATTGATAATGACGGGGATAATCGTCTGAAAAGGAGAAAGAAAAGGCACTCGGTATCCCTCCGAGTGCCACCACTAAATCCAAAGTATGAGTGTAATCCGGTATCGAAGAACAATTCATTACTCTGAACCAGTGGCAAAGTTACTCATTATTTTCTTCTTCTCGTAGAGGTTGCCTTATTTTTCCTTTCGGGGAACACGAAAGTCGTGTTGTAGTCCCCGTCAAAGGTTACTATGGCATCGAAACTCTTTCCCTGCTTGCTTTTGAAGCCTTTGAGCAGCTTCGTGTGCCCTTCGGTGAGCAGGTCTTTGATCTCGTCGTCGGAAAGGGAGCGGTTCGCCTTCAGGCGGAACACGGGCAGCCCGCACTCCGCGTTGTCGCAGCGGACAACCTTGCCGTAGAACTGCATCATGCCGGTTCCGCACTTGGGGCACTTGCAGCCGGAATCCCTGCGGGAGAACAGCTTGTCGCACGAGAGCAGTTCGGAAGTGATTTCGCGTGTGTAAGCCTCTATCTCCTTGCGGAAGGTGTCGGCGGGCAGCTCACCGCGCTCGATGCGTGCCAGATTCTTCTCCCATTCGCCCGTCATGGCGACGTCGGCGATGCGCATCGTCTTCACGACCGAATGGAGGGCAAGCCCTTTTTCAGTCGGCACAAGCGACTTCTTGCAGCGTTCCATATAGCCGCGCTTGAAGAGCGTTTCGATGATGGCGGCGCGGGTGGCGGGCGTGCCGATGCCGCAATCCTTCAACGCCTGACGCAGCGCGTCGTCCTCTATCTCCTTGCCGGCCGTTTCCATAGCGGACAGCAGGGTGGCTTCGGTATGCAGCGGCTTGGGCTTGGTCTTGCCCTCCGTGATGGAGCAGCCTTTCAGCGGCAGCGTGTCGCCTTCCCGCCAGCCGGGGATAGCGGTTTCCTCCTTGTCTTCCACGCCATAGACGGCACGCCACCCGGCTTGCCTGATGATGCAGCCTTTTGCCACGAACTCCACTCCGGCACATTCCGCCGTGACGGTGGCGGTGTCCTTGACGCATTTCCCGGAGAAAGCCTCGATCATGCGCCCGGCAATCATCTGATAGACGGTATTGTCTTCTTTGGAGAGGAACAGCGGCTTCTCGCCCGTGACGAGCAGAGCATGGTGGTCCGTCACCTTGCCGCCGTCCACGCTGCGGCGTGTCGGCACTGCCTTCGGATTGACTTTCTCTTTCCATTCGGGCAGGCTGCCGATGAAGGCGAGCAGCTTGGGGATTTCGGCGAACACGTCTTCGGGGATGTAGCGGCTGCCGGTTCTCGGATAGGTGACAAGTTTCTTTTCATAGAGCTTCTGCGCGATTTCAAGCGTCTGTTCCGCCGTGAAGCCGTGCTTGGCGTTCGCTTCCTTCTGGAGCGTGGTCAGGTCGTACAGAAGCGGAGTTTCCTCCGTCTTCTCCTTGCGCTCGGCTTTCGTGACGGTGGCTGTGCCTGCTTCCTTTACCTTATTATATAGCGTTGTGGCAGGTTCTTTCTCTTTCCATTTCTCGGAAGAGGAGAACTTCACCACTCCTTCGTCGCAACCGTCTGTTGCGATATGGAGCTGCCAGAAGGGTTCGGGCGTGAAGCGGCGGTTCTCCCAATAGCGCGCGCACACCATCGCCAGCGTGGGTGTCTGCACCCGCCCGACGGAGTATGTGCCGTGTCCGGCGGCGATGGAGAGTGCCTGCGTGCCGTTGATGCCCACGAGCCAGTCGGATTCGCTCCGCGCTTTGGCGGCAAGGTAGAGGTTGTCGTATTTGTCGCCCGCTTCGAGGTTGCGCAGTCCCTCGCGGATAGCCTTGTCGGTGAGCGAGCTTATCCAGAGGCGCACGAAAGGCGTGGCGCATCCGGTGTAATGGTAGAGGTATCGGAAGATAAGCTCTCCCTCGCGCCCCGCGTCGGTCGCCACGATGATCTGTTCGCTTTCCTTGAATAGCCGGGCGACGGTCTTGATCTGCGACACCACGCCGCTGTCGGGCTTGTAGCCCTTGTCCGTCTTTACCTGACGGGGGACGAGCGTGAAGGTATCCGGTATGACGGGCAGGTTGTCGCGGACGAAGCCGCGTATGCCGTAGCCGTCGGGCATGGCAAGCTGGACGAGGTGTCCGAACACCCATGTCACGGCGTAGCCGCCTCCCTCGAAATATCCTTCCTCTCTTTTTGTAGCTCCGACGATGCGGGCGATCTCACGTGCCACGGATGGCTTTTCAGCAATGATTGTCTTCATATTTTCTTGGATTGATGTTTATAAATGTTACTTTGGATTCAGTGGCGGACACGGGGTTACATCCTCATGCCCTTGTTTCTCTTTTTGCCGTTCTCCTGCTGCTGTTGCTGCGCGGTGTCCTTCGGGGCGGTCTGTCCTTTCTGCAACGGCTCCTTCAGGTTCTTGGTCGCTTCGTTGGTCTTGCCCTCGCTGTTCACAGCCACCTGCGTGCGGCTCTCGTTGGAGGGTGCGACCTTCTGCGCGTTGTCGGGGTCGGTGTCGTAGCGGTACGGGCGTCCCTTCTCCGGGTTGAACCTGATGTACATCGTGGCGTGGAAGCCCTGCTTGTCGGTCACGTTCTCCAGTTTCACTGCTTTGCCCGCCACGTAGTCGGCTTTCTGCTGCTCGGTGAACTCCACGCCGCTCCATTTGCTGATGGGGCGGATACTGCCGTCGGCGTTCGTCCACGAGTTGCGGCGTTGCCCGTTCTGTATGGCTGCGGCGTTCTCCGCGTCCTGTGCCTGTCCCTGTATGGGATTGTTCTTGGCTTCCTGTGCCTGTGCGGCACGGGGCGACCTGCCGGTCCCCGGCACGAACTCCACACCGCGCTGCTCCACGTTCACCTGAAGGGTGGTGACGAACTTCCTGCCGTCCTTGCGCTCGATAAGTTTGTCGCGCACGGGCAGCCCGGCGCGGAGCATGTCCTGCTCCTGCTTGGTGATCTCCGTCTTGCCGATGCGCTCCGGTATGCGCACCTTGTTTGCCGGGATGTCGGTAATCTCGTTCGTCTTGCGGTCTATGCTGATGAACGAGGGGATGATCTCGCCCGTTTCCCTGTCCACGATGTCCACGACCCTGCCGAGGTTGCCCGTTTCGCGCAGGTTCTTACGGTCTTCATCGGAAAACTTGTGTTCCTTGTACTCGTCGAGCTTCTGCTCCTTGCGTATGAAGTGCGGCACAAGGCTGACATTACCCTCGCTGTCTTTCTTGAAGGAGAGGCGCGCGTCCAGCTCGAAAGCCTCGCCGCCGAAATTGGGCGACACTCTCACCAAATCGGACTTGCCGTAGTTGAGCATCTTGGTCAGGTCGCCGGACTTCTCAAGGTCGTCGCGTCTTACACCCCATTTCTCTTCCAGCTCCTGCCAGTTGATCTTGCTCTCGTCGATGGGCTGGTAGCCCCGGTTGCCCTGCGTCTGCTGCGGGCTTTCCTGATTCTGTTCATTTTTCTGTTCCATTTCTTCCTGTTTTTTAGGTTCTTCCTGTTTCTGTTCAGGCTTTTCAGCCGCCTGTTCCTCCTGCACTTTCTTCTCGTAGCCGGAGGTGTCCACCTTGTGGGGCGCAAGCATCTCCTTGTTGCCGTCGGGGTCTTTCAGCAAGTCCTTGATAACCTCCAGCAGTTTGTCGGCTTGGTCTGCCGCGACACGGTAGAAACCGAAGCGGCTGGGTTCCTTACACTGCCGGAAGAAGTTCTTGAAGAAGTTGTCCAGCACGTCGCCGTGGCGGTCGAATTGCAGGAAACTTTGCGCGTTCTCCGCTTTCGCGGGGGTGCGCTTGGGGGAGCCGTCGGCGTTCAGCCCGGCTACCACGCTGATTTCGCCCGTCTTCTCGTCACGGACAATCAGCACGTCCTTTTCGTCTTTTTTCTTTGCCATCTGAAAAATGTTTTAATGGTTATTTTTGAAAGAAATTATGGATACGAGCCTTGTAGAAGGCTATATCTTCTTTTTTGAAGTCCTTTACGTGTCCGGAAAGGAACGTCAGCACGTCCTCCTCGCTGTAATAGGTCTTTTTGCCGAGCGTCTTGTACGGCAACGCGCCGGTGCTGCGGTAGCGTTGCAGGGTGCGCTTGCTGATCTGGAGCAGCATGCAGAGGTCCTGGTTGTCGAACATCCTGATACGGTCCATCGGGTCCGGGGCTTTGCCGGACGGCTGCAAGGAAAGCAGCAGTTCGTCCTGACGGTCGAGCCGTTCCGTCAGTTTCCGCATCCAGTCCTCGAAATTGTTTCGGGTAAGCAGTTCCATACGTCACGTCCTCCTTCCTCTGGGTTTGCCGCCGCCCGTGCGCAGCGTGTGGTTGCGTTTCAGTTCCGTCGGTGTCGCCGCGTCCTCCACCACGGTGCAGTCCGCAAGCAGGCGGTCGATTTCCGATTGGCGGTAGCGGCACTTGCCGCGCAGCACGACATAGGCGATGCGCTGTTCGCTGCGCATGCGCTGGAGGGTGCGGCAACTCACGTTCAGCAGGTGCGCCGCCTCGCGGGTGGTGAGCAGCCTGTCGGGGGATTCTCCCTTGCTTTCGCCCGAAACGGCACGCACGTGTGCCGCTATTTCGGCTATCTGTTCCGTCAATGCGGTGAAGGCGGAACTTTCCATCGTTATCACTTTCATATTCAGTCCTTTCTTTTGGTTTCTGTGGCAAAATTCGGCAATAAACCAAAGGGGCTTTAACAGCTCACTACGTGTCTCACGTAAGATTTTTATGGGAAATGGCTCCGTAACCCGGACAGACAGCGCAACATACAGCCTTTTAGCGGGAAACGGCTCGTGTTCACGGCTGTGACGTTACCTTTGTGGCAAACTCTGAAATGTTTTGCTTATGGAAATAGTATCTATCGAGAAAAGGACCTTCGAGATGATGGTGGCGTCCTTCAACGCCCTCTCGGAGAAGGTTGCCGCCTTGAAGCGCAAGAGCGACGGAGGGCGGCTGGAAAGGTGGCTCACGGGCGAGGAGGTCTGCGGGCAGTTGAGGATCAGCCCGCGCACGTTGCAGACGTTGCGCGACAGGCGGCTTATCGGCTACTCGCAGATTAACCGCAGGTTCTATTACAAGCCGGAGGAGGTCAAAAGGCTCATTCCGCTTATCGGCACGCTCTATCCCGGCGCAAGATGATTTGATTTTTATTATTCACAACCCACTGAATCCGAAGTTATGATGAACGAGAACAATGAAGTGTTTACGATGGAGGACGAGCCGCTTGCCACCGTGGTGCAGAATATGCGCAAAGGCTCCAAATGGCTCTCCGCCTTTCTGGAAAGTTACCGCCCGCCGCTGGACGGGGAGCGTTACCTGACGGACAGGGAGGTGGCGGAACTGCTCCGTGTCAGCCGCCGCACCTTGCAGGAGTACCGAAACAACAGGGTGCTGCCCTTTATCCTTTTAGGCGGGAAGGTGCTTTACCCCGAATCGGGGCTGCGTGAACTGTTGGAAGCGAATTACCGCAAGCCGCTGGAATAAGGCGACTGCATGAAAAAAGGAAACGGACAGCCCCGATGGAGTTGTCCGTTTCCTTTTTGTTGGCACGTATGCGTGTTCAGCTGTATCCGGCTTTTCCGTTCTGTATGAACATCACGTATGCCTGCCGCTTCTCCTTCGAGAGTGCCTTGCCCACCAGCCACGTGCGGAACACGTGCGTGCAGTAGGTGTCCAGCCGGAAGGCGACGGGGATGATGATTTCAAGCGAGTAAACATCCCCGTAAAGACCGTTTTCGAGCTGTATGTAGCGGCATACCTCGTAATCGCTCAGCACGTCCGTCTTTAGAACGGCCCTGATGGCGGCGTTCACTGCCGGGACGCCCGTATGGAACAGCCCGGCGATTTCTCCGGCGGTCATCCATATCTCGTTACCGGTTACGCGGACCGCCTTGTCCTCTATGATGATTATGTCACGTTTCATGGCTTTTCTTTTTTAGATGGTGCAACCTGCAAATTCCTCAATCGTGTTCAATCTCGCGGCAAGGTTCTCCATGTCTTGGTTTAGCTTCTCTTTGGTTATTTTCGCGTATATCTGCGTTGTCTTTATGCTCTTGTGCCCTAACATGGAACTTACCGTTTCAATGGGCACGCCGTTGGATAGGAACACCGTCGTGGCTGCCGTGTGGCGGCTCTGATGCCACGTGATATGCTTGGTGATGCCGCAACGCTTGGCGACGGCACGGATCCCGTACAGGCAGGTCATGTAGTGCGGCACGGGGAATATCCTCCCGTCCCCGCACAGACCCCGGTATTTGTCGATGATGCGCTTGGCTATGTCAAGCAGCCGGATATTGGAAACGACACCTGTTTTCTGGCGGTTGATGTTTATCCACTCGTGTTCGTCGAAATAGGTGCGGATATTATCTTCCGTCAGGTTGCGCATGTCGGCGAACGACAGGCCCGTGAATGCGCAGAACAGGTATAAATCACGGTATAGCTCCTGCTTGGCGTTCTTCAGTTTGCCCTCCATCAGTAGCCGGATTTCCTCTTTCGTCAGGAAGCTGCGGGTCGTTTCTTCCTTCTTGATTTCATACTCCCTGAACGGGTCGCGCGTGAGCCACTCGTTGTTGATGGCGATGAACACCATCGTCCGCAAGGGGCAGACATACAGCCACACGGTATTGGTGCAGCAGTGTTTGTCAGTGCGCAGGAACATCTCGAAGTCGGAGATGAAAGCGGGCGTAAGCTCTTTCAGGGCGATGTCCTTCACGCGGTAGCGGATGGTGAGGAACTCTTGCAGATGCTTGTAAACGGTCTTGTACTTCAAGAGCGTGCCTTTGGCTTTCATACCGGCCTCCACCTGTTTCTCGTAGTCCTCGTTGTGCTGCCGGAACACCTGCATCAGCGTGTGGTAGCGGTGTTCCAGTCCGAGAAAAGCGTTCTTGACCTTTTCCGCAGTGACGAAGTTGTCACGCTCCATGATTTCCTGATAATGTTTGTTGATGCGCACACGCATCTTATCGAGCATGCGGTTCGTTTCGAGTGCCGCCGAGCTTCTGCCAGTGACACGTCCTCCTTTGGTGTCCCACAGCTTGGGATCGACGGTCAGTTTGCAACTGAACTGCGTTTGGCTGCCGTCCACCGTGATGCGTCCCATGACGGGCACTGTCCCGTCCTTTTTCACTACCTGACGCTTGAGGTAGTAGATTACTGAAAATGTACTCTTCATCGTCCTTAATTTTTTTAGGTTCAAAATTAGTTGGTGAAGAGTCCGGTGTCGGTACGCAAAACGGGGAGGAACGGCGCAATCTTTTTCCGTAACCGGATTTGTTGCGTGACTTGTCAATAACTCACTAATCCTTAACGTCTTGTTTCGCTGTCCGTGTCCGCTTGTCGCCCTTTCGGGCATGGTTACGGACAAGTAACGTAGCGGCGTCCTGATTTGGCTTCAGCGGTGATTGCGATGGCTTCACGAATAATCGGAAGCACGACTGAAACCCCTGTAACTCAATTCTATCACTATATCTTTCCGCATTTCACTTTTTTGTAGTAACTTTGCAAAAGAAACCTGAAACAATATAATTATAAGCAGATAACCATATCTTTCAAATATTAGTATATGACAATGAAAAAGCATTTTATTTCGGCATTGCTCATGCTGTGGTGCTTATGTTCAAATGCAACCATGGTGACCAATCCGATGTTGTGGGCCGACGTGCCCGACCCCGATGTGATTCGTGTGGGTGACTATTACTATATGGTGACTACCACGATGCACCTGATGCCGGGCGCCCCGGTGATGCGTTCCACCGACCTGGCCCACTGGGAGACGGTGAGCTATCTGTTCGACCGTCTCACCGACTCGCCCAAGTACGACATGAACGAGGGAACGGTGTACGGCCGCGGACAGTGGGCTACATCGTTGAAGTATCACAATGGTATGTTCTATGCCCTGTTCGCGCCCAACGACAATCCCGGCGGCGACACATATATATACAAGACGCCCGACCCGACGCAGGGATGGACGCTGCACTCGCGGTTGAAGCATTTTCACGATGCGTCGCTCTTCTTCGATGATGACGACCGTGTCTACGTGTTCAGCGGCACGGGTCGCCTGCAGGAGCTCAACAAGGACCTCACCGGACTGAAACCGGGCGGCTTGGATGCCACTGTGGTGCGCAACGACGACGAGGACAACGGACTGCTGGAGGGCAGCCGCGTGATAAAGCACAACGGCAAGTACTATCTGCTGATGATATCGTGGCCGCGTGGCGGCAAGCGCCGTCAGCTGTGCTACCGTGCCGACAACATTGCCGGCCCGTACGAGAAGAAAAAGATACTGGAAGACAACTTCGCCGGATTCCCCTACGTGGGGCAGGGCACCATCGTCGACGGTGCCGACGGCAACTGGTACGGTATAATCTTCCAGGACCGTGGCGGTGTGGGCCGTGTGCTCACATTGTCGCCCTGCCGTTGGATTGACGGATGGCCCATGCTGGGCGACAGCGACGGCAAAGTGCCCGTGGTGATGCCCGCCGTGCCCACTAAGGTGAAGGACAACGGTGTGCGCAAGGTGTCGCTGGTGTCGAGCGACGGCTTCGACAGCGACAAGCTGGGCCTGCACTGGCAGTGGAACCACAATCCCGTGGACAACGCCTGGTCGCTCACCGAGCGCAAGGGATGGCTGCGCCTGAAGACGAGCCGGGTGGTAAACAATCTCTATGCCGCCCCCAACACCATCAGCCAGCGCATGGAGGGCCCGAAATGTTCGGCCGCCGTCACGCTCGACATAACCGACATGAAGGATGGCGACCGTGCGGGATTTGCCGCTTTCAACGGCCATTCGGGCATTGTCACCATAGGCCGCGACGGCAAGAACACGTGGATAGCCATGACGTCGGCTGTGGTCGACCTTGACAACCGCACTAAGGCCATAACCAAGGTAACGGAGGAAGAGCTTGAGCGCGTTACCGGCATCACATCGCAGACTGTATTCCTGCGGATAGATGCCGACTTCAACCTGCATAAGGACCTGGCCACGTTCTATTACAGCACCGACGGCGAGCACTGGACAGAGATCGGCAAGCCGTACAAGATGCAGTTCGACTATCGCCGCCTGTTCATGGGCACACGTTTCGCCATATTCAACTATGCCACCAAGAAGGCAGGCGGATATGTCGACGTGGACGATTTCTCATACCGTTGCGACGAGAAGGACTACGGACATCAGGAGACCGAATATATAATGAAGAACACCACGGCCGCCGTAGACAACGTGCCGGGCAACGACTTCCCGCGTCTGGACAGCAATCGCCGCGCGTGGTTCCGTCTGCGTGCTCCCGAGGCACAGCGTGTGCAGGTGGACATCTGCGGCAAGAAGTACGACATGAAGCGCGACGCACAAGGCATGTGGACGGGATGTACCGACCCGCTGGTGGTGGGCTTCCACTACTATTTCCTCGTTGTCGACGGCGTGTCGATGGTCGACCCCGCCACCGATACCTTCTTCGGATGCTGCCGCCAGTCGGGTGGAATAGAGGTGCCCGAGGGCGACGAGGGCAACTACTACCGTCCGCAGCGTGGCGTGGCCAAGGGTCAGGTACGTTCGGTGCAGTATTACAGCGAGTCGACGGGCCGCTGGCGCCGCGCCATGGTGTACACCCCGGCCGAGTATGAGACGAAGACAAAGAAGCGCTACCCTGTGCTCTATCTGCAGCACGGCATGGGCGAGGACGAGACGGGATGGAGCAAGCAGGGCATGATGCAGAACATCATGGACAACCGGATTGCCGCCGGCACGTGCGAGCCGATGATTGTGGTGATGGAGAGCGGCGACGTGGAGGCTCCGTTTGTGCCCCGCCGCGGCAAGGATGTCAACGAGGAGCGCAGCCACTACGGCGAATCGTTCTACAAGGCGCTGCTCAACGATCTGATACCGATGATAGAGAGCACGTTCCGTTGCAGGACCGACCGTGACAGCCGTGCCATGGCCGGACTGTCGTGGGGCGGCCACCAGACGTTCCATACAGTGTTGCCCAACCTCGACAAGTTCGCTTATATAGGCACTTTCAGTGGTGCGCTGTTCGGCGTAGACGTGAAGACGTGCTTCAACGGCGTGTTTGCCGATGCCGACAAGTTCAACTCGCAGATACATTACTTCTTCATGGGATGCGGCAGCGAGGAGAATTTCGGTACGGGCGGCATGGTCGACAATCTGAAGAAGCTCGGCATCAACGTGGTGTACTACGAGTCGCCGGGCACCCACCACGAGTGGCTCACATGGCGTCGCTGCTTCAACGAGTTTGTTCCCCATCTGTTCAAGAACAAGAAAAAGTAAGAAACACAATACACAGAATGAAGACGAAAAGAATGTTTTTTGCCGGTGTGGCAATGCTCGCGTGCTCGGCAATGATGGCACAGTCGCGGCTCTATCCGCAGCTCTTCGACCTTACCGACGTGGAACTCACCGACGGCACGTTCAAGACGGCCATGATGCTCAACGACTCGGTGCTGCTTGAATATGACGCCGGGCGGCTGATGCAGCCCTTTGAGCATCAGGCCGGCGTGAAGGAGAGCGGTGCCGCTTTCCGCAACTGGACCGGACTCGACGGCCACGTGGGCGGCCACTATATTACGGCGCTGGCCGTCAGCTACGCCTCGTGCCGCGACGAAGCCATGAAGCAGCGTCTTGGCGAGCGCCTCGACTGGTGTCTCGGCCGTTTGAAGGCCGTACAGGACAAGTGGAACGCTGATGCCGACAGTCGCATGCACGGATATATCGGCGGTGTGCCCGGTTCGCGGGAGTTCTTCACCCGCTATGCCTCGGGCGAGGTCGACGTGGTGTGGAAATGGTGGGTGCCGTTCTACAACATTCATAAGATATATGCCGGACTGCGTGATGCGTGGCTCTATGCCGGCCGTGAGGATGCCCGCACGATGTTCATCGGGCTGTGCGACTGGGGTGTGAACCTTATCGGCGGCTTGACCGACGGGCAGATAGAGTCGTCGCTCAATCAGGAATATGGCGGTATGAACGAGGTGTTTGCCGATGCCTATCAGATGACGGGCGACGCGAAATATCTTGATGCGGCCCGCAAGTTCTCGCACAAATGGCTGCTCAACGGTATGGCTGCCCGCAAGGCGTCGACCATCGACAACAAGCACGCCAACACTCAGGTACCCAAGGTGGTGGGCTTCGAGCGTGTGTACCAGCTCGACCATTCCGCCGAATACGGCGAGGCGGCCCGCTTCTTCTGGAGCGATGTGGCGGGTGAGCGCACCATCGCCGTGGGCGGCAACTCCATCAACGAATGGTTCCCGACGGCGAAGAAGTATGCCAACTTCATAACCAGTGTCGAGGGCGTTGAGTCGTGCAACAGCTACAACATGCTGAAACTGTCGGAAGACATCTTCCTGAGCGACCACGACAGCCGCTATGCCGACTTCTACGAGGGCACGCTCTTCAATCACATACTTTCCACCCAGCATCCCCGCACAGGCGGCTATGTTTATTTCACGCCGGCACGTCCGCAGCACTACCGTGTGTACTCACGGGTGAACGAGGCCATGTGGTGCTGCGTAGGCAGCGGCATGGAGAATCACGGCAAGTACGGCGAGTTCATCTACAGTCATTCGGCTGCCAACGACAGCCTGTGGGTAAACCTGTTCATTGCTTCGCGGCTCGACTGGAAGGCCCGCAAGACGGTAATCGAGCAGGCCACCGCGTTTCCTTACACTCCGTCTACCGAACTTACGGTGAAGGGCAAGGGCAAGTTTACGCTGCTGGTGCGCATACCCAAGTGGACCGACGGCCGCTTTGCGATGACCGTCAACGGCGAGAAGGCTGTATACGAGGTGTGCAAGGGCTATGCCGCCATCACCCGCAAGTGGAAGAGGGGCGACATGGTGAAGGTTGATCTGCCCATGTCGGTGCGCATCGAACCGCTCAACAACTATACCGACTATGTGGCCTTCAAATACGGTCCGATATTGCTTGGCGCCAAGACCGGACAGGACAATCTGCGCGGACTGTATGCCGATGACAGCCGTATGGGCCATATCGCTGCCGGTGAGCGGAAGAACATCTACACTGCCCCGATGCTCATCGGCGAGCGCGACCGTCTGGCAGCCGCCGTCCGCCCGCTCGACAAGACCCGCCTTACGTTCACTATCGAGGGATACGACATCGAGAACCGTGGCGCCGAGCCTCTCGTGCTGCAACCGTTCAGCACCATCCACGACAGCCGCTACATGATGTACTGGCTCAACGTCGACCACAAGAAGTGGCACCGGATGCAGGCCGAGAGCAAGGCCCGCGAGGATTCGATACAGGCTCTTGAGGCCCGCACCGTAGACTATATCATTACGGGCACGCAGCAGAGCGAGGCCGACCATTTCATGAAGCAGGAGAACACCAGGCACGGCTCGTTCAACGACGAGTACTATCGTCGGGCCGAAGACGGATTCTTCGTATACAGTATGAATCCCGGCGCCGAGAACGATGACACGCCCAAGGCGCTGATGCTCCGCTACTGGGGTGGCGACCGCGGCACGGTGACAGTGGACATCGACGGACAGACCGTATGCACGCTCGATGCCAAGGGCGGCAAGGAAGGTTTTGTAAACGTGGAATACCCGATTGACGGAGCCCTGCTGAAAGGCAAGAAGCGTGTAGATGTGCGCCTGTCGTCCGATGGCAAGGGCCTGAGCGTATACTACGTGCGCATCACCAAGAAGTAAGGGTGGGCCCCTCCCGGCCTCCCCAAAGGGGAGGTGCTGCGTGTATGGCTTGGCAATATTCACCTGGATTGTAGGGACTTTACCTTTGCATATTCTTGTATTTGTCCGCTATATATATGTTGAATATCAATATATTGTGAACGGACAAATACAAGAATATGTCCCTACACTAAAGGGAATCAATTACCTTTCATACATTGTTGATGTTTGGTTTACTCTGCGCGGTCGGTTCCTCCCCTTTTTTTTTGGGGGGGGGGGAATGTGAGAAAGCGTTGCCGCAAAGTCCTTTTAAAGTCAGAATACGAATAACTAAAAAACAAATAAAATGAATACTAAGAAAATATTATTGTCATCACTGATGCTCACGGGGCTTGCAGCCTCGGCACAGAACCCTATAGTGCAGACATGCTACAGCAGCGACCCCGCACCGATGGTACACAACGACCGTATGTACGTATATACCGGACATGATGAGGCCGGTGCGGACTTCTTCTGGATGTACGAGTGGCGTCTTTATTCCACTGACGATATGGTGAACTGGACAGACCATGGCGTGCCCCTGTCGCTCGGGACATTCAAGTGGGCTGACGACCGTGCCTGGGCCGCTCAGTGCATAGAGCGAAACGGCAAGTTCTACTGGTACATCTGCGCCCACTCGAAGTTGTCGGGCGGCATGGCCATTGGTGTGGCTGTGGCCGACAGTCCTACCGGTCCGTTCAAGGACGCGATAGGCAAGCCGCTATTTGACAACGGCAAGTGGGACAATATCGACCCTACCGTACTGATTGACGATGACGGGCAGGCATATGTCCTGTGGGGCAATCCCAATATATATTGGGCCAAGCTCAACAATGACATGGTTTCGCTCGGCAGTGAGGTGGCTATGATAGAACAGACCGTAGAGGGTTTCGGTGCACCTCAGATGGACAAGCGCGAGAAAGGCAAGAAATATAAGGACAACTATACCGAGGGCCCGTGGCTGTCGAAGCGTAACGGCAAGTACCAGCTGCTCTACGCGGCCGGCGGAATCCCCGAGCACCTGGCATGGTCGGAGGCCGACAATATAGCCGGTCCGTGGCGCTATAAAGGCATATTGATGCCTGAGGGCAACACCAAGTCGTTTACCAACCATTGCGGAGTTGCCGACTACAAGGGACATTCCTATCTGTTCTACCACACCGGCAAGCTGCCCGGAGGCGGCGGTTTCGGTCGCAGTACGGCAGTAGAGGAATTCAAGTACAATGCCGACGGCACTTTCCCCGTAATACATCCTACCGACGATGGCGTGAAGCCCGTGGGCACGTTTAGTCCCTATCGCAAGGTGGAGGGCGAGACTATGGCCTACTCCAAAGGCATATCCACTGAGGTTAACGACAAGGTTGGCGTGTACGTATCCGACATTCACAACGGTGACTGGCTCAAACTGCAGGCCGTTGATTTCGGCACATCATCGCCCGCAAGCATCGAAATATGTGCAGCCTCGGCACTGCTGGGCGGCACCATTGAGCTTCACACCGACAGCATCGGCGGTCCATTGCTTGGCAAGGTGGATATTCCACGTACCGGCGGATGGGAGAAGTGGCAGACGATAAAGGCCGCCATGAGTGGCAACGTGACCGGCGTGCACGACCTTTACTTTGTCTTCAAGGGCTATAAGGGCCGCAAGTTGTTCAACATCGACTGGTGGAGAATGAAGCAATGAGCATGAGGTGGAGATTTTTTGTAGCTTTCCAATTGTTGTTCTTCAGTACGTGTATGGCCGGTCCTATACGCACCGAAGAACCTTTCAACCGCGAATGGCGTTTCCTTTTGGGTGATGCCTCGGGGGCGGAATTAGACGGCTACAATGATTCTGCGTGGCAGCGTGTGGGACTTCCACACACGTTCAGCCTGCCTTATTTCGGTTCAAAGGATTTCTATACCGGTTACGGATGGTACCGTAAGCGGTTCGCTCTTACACGAAAGGACCTGAAGCGCAATGTCTCCATCGAGTTCGACGGAGTGTTTCAGCAGGCTGAGGTGTTCGTCAACGGCCATCGTGCCGGTGGTCATGTCGGAGGATATACCGGTTTTACCATCGATATAACCCCTTACATAATTTTCGGAGACAACGTAATTGCCGTACGTGTCAACAACCTGTGGCAGCCCACCGTGGCTCCGCGTGGCGGCGAGCATACGTTCAGCGGCGGCATATACCGCGGCGTGCGGCTGGTGAAGAAGTCGCCGGTGCACGTGGCGTGGAACGGACTATTTGTCACCACGCCCGATTTGGAGCAGAACGGTGGTAAGTCATCAGCGGTGAATGTGACCGTAGAATTGGTCAACACATCCGCAAGTCTTGCCGATATGCGCGTGGTGGTGGCCGTGGAGGACAGCATCGGACGTATTGTGGCCGAGGCCGGAAGCACCCGTAAGATGGCGGCACGCTCTGCTGATATTGTCACGTTAACCACGCCTCAGGTTGAGTCACCCATGCTGTGGTCGCCCCAAACTCCGGACCTGTATCGCCTGAAGGTGCGACTATATGACGGTAAGAAACTGTGCGATGAGGCATCGGTCGATTTCGGTTTCCGTTGGTTCCGTTGGGACAAGGATCACGGTTTCTTCCTCAACGGCAGCCGGTATTTCTTCCACGGTGCCAATGTGCATCAAGACCATGCCGGATGGGGCGATGCCGTCACCGAAGAGGCTGCACGTCGTGACGTGAGAATGATACGCGAGGCGGGATTCGACATGATTCGCGGCTCGCACTATCCACATTCGCCCGCCTTTGTCGACGAGTGCGACCGGCAGGGCATCCTGTTCTGGTCGGAAGCACCGTTTTGGGGCACCGCCGGCGAGAAGAGGGACGGCTCGTGGACTGCGGGAGCCTATCCCGGCAAGCCCGAGCACGAGGCCGCTTTTGAGGAGAACGCACTGCAGCAGCTCGAAGAGATGATACGCATACACCGCAACCATCCTTCGGTGTTTGTATGGAGCATGTGCAACGAGCCTTTCTTTACCGAGGGCCATACGCTCAAGGGAGTGCACCGCCTGTTGGCACGCATGGTTGAGCGTACCCATCAGCTCGATCCAACACGTAAAGCCGCCATCGGCGGGGCGCAGCGCCCGTTGGGCCAGGACCGTATAGACCTTATCGGTGATGTAGCCGGGTACAATGGCGATGGAGCCAATATTGCCGATTTCCAGCATCCCGACGTGCCCAATGTGGTGTCGGAATACGGCAGCACCTTTGCCGATCGCCCCGGCCGCTACATCCCCGGATGGGGAGACCTTGGACGCGACGAGGGGTGGCGCGGACGCGAGTGGCGTGCCGGACAGGCCATCTGGTGCGGTTTTGACCACGGCAGCATCTTCGGCGAGGCGATGGGCAAGCTGGGCATTGTCGACTACTTCCGCATACCCAAGCGCTCGTGGTACTGGTATCGTAATGAGTATCGCCACATAGTGCCGCCGCAGTGGCCCGCTGAGGGTACGCCCGCACGGGTGGTAGTCACGGCTACGCGCACCGACGGTGTTCGTGCCGACGGTACCGACGATGTTCAGCTAACGGTAACCATAGTCGATGCGGCCGGACGCCATGTTACAGACAGTCCCGACGTCACGCTACGCATAGTATCAGGCCCGGGCGAGTTTCCTACGGGACGCAGCATCACCTTCAGCAGCAAGAGTGACATACGTATACTCGACGGTCAGGCTGCCATGACGTTGAGAGCCTATGAGTCAGGCATCACGGTGGTAGAGGCTGTTTCCGACGGTCTGCAACCTTCAACAGTCTCCATCCGTTTCACGGATGCTCCCGCCTATAAGGAGGGCCGTACGCCGGTGGTGGATGCCCGTCCTTATGTGCGCTATGTAGTTCAGACGGGTGGCAATATGCAGAAATTCGGGCAGGACAATCCCGTGTTTGTATCAACATCAGTATCCGGTCATGCTGCGGGACTGGCTGCCGACGGCAAGGGCGACACCTATTGGCAACCGCTTTCCGGCGACGCCCGCCCCATGATAACTCTCGACACCGAGCGTGGTGTGCGTGCCGCCGAGATACGCGTCAAGGCCGGCGGCGACATCCGTGACCTGCGCATGGAGCTGTCGGACGACAATGAGCGATGGACATTATATGATAATGTGGAAACTACAGCCGGCGGCTATCGTCTGAAACTGTCGCCTGCGGTGAACATGCGTTATGTGCGCCTCACGTTTGCCCCTTCGGACGACATACGTGTTTACGAGATGGAGGTGCGCGGGCGTATCGCCACGGATTCCGCCAAATGACGGTAGGGACGTTGAAACACTCTGATATTTGAAATAAAAACAAAAACTATGAATAAATTGAGGACTTTTGGATTACTGCTTTTGCTGTTTGTAGACATAACGGTGATGGCAGCCGACGATTTCGTGTTGTTCACATCGACCGACGGCTACCGTGCTTTGCCGGTGGAGCGGCTCACCGTAGCCATGGACAAGAACGATGAGCGCGGTGTGGGCATAGCCGCTGAAAACCTTTGCAAGGATTTCGGACGGGTGACGGGCCATGAGGCTCTGCTCACCTACGGCAAGCAGGCCGACATCGTTGCAGGCACCATAGGCAGGAGCCGTGTGGTGGATGCCCTCGTAAGGAAAGGCGTGATAAAGGCCGCTGACTTGAAAGGCAAGTGGGAGAAATATGTTATAGTGGTAAACGACGGACAGATAATTATCGCCGGAAGCGACCGCCGCGGCACCATTTACGGCATTTACGAGCTGTCGAGGCAGATTGGCGTGTCGCCGTGGTATTTCTGGGGCGATGTGCCCACGGTGAGGCGTCAGGCTGTATATGTGAAGCCCGGTGTATATACCGACGGTGAGCCCAAGGTGAAATATCGCGGCATCTTCATCAACGACGAGTGGCCGTCGTTCGGAAGCTGGTGCGGCAACCGTTTCGGCGGCATCAACAGCAAGATGTATGCCACCATGTTCGAGTTGCTGCTGCGCCTAAAGGCCAACTATCTGTGGCCGGCAATGTGGGCCAGCAGTTTCAACGAGGACGACCCGCTCAGTCCGAAAGTTGCCGACGAATATGGCATTGTGATGGGTACGTCGCACCACGAGCCGATGATGCGTGCCCACAAGGAATACACATCGCGCCGTAAGGAGATAGGTCCGTGGAACTATGCCGTTAACAAGGAGCGTGTGGACAAGTTCTTCCGTGAGGGTATGGAGCGCAACCGCCGTTACGACAATCTTGTTACCATAGGCATGCGTGGCGACGGCGACGTGGCCATGGGCAACGGTGACGACGAGGAGAATATGGCTACGCTGACCAAGGTGATAGAGGGCCAGCGCAAGATTATAAAGGATGTATATGGCCGTGAGGATGCCGTGCCGCAGTTGTGGGCCGTCTTCACTGAGGTACAGCGCTACTACGACGCCGGCTTTACCGTGCCCGACGATGTGACGTTGCTGTTTTGCGACAACAACTGGGGATATATCCGCCGCAAGGCACCCGCAAGTGAGCGCAACCGTAAGGGCGGTTTCGGACTTTACTACCACATCGACATGAACGGTGGGCCGTGGAACGACCGTTGGGTGAACACCTCGCCGCTGCCAAAGCTGCGCGAACAGCTGTCACTGGCTTACCAATCGGGCATCGACAGGATATGGATTGTAAATGTGGGCGACCTGAAACCTAAGGAACTGCCTATAGACTTCATCATGAATTACGCGTGGAATCCCGAGGCGATACAGCCCGGCGACGAGTACGGATATGTGCGCTGGTGGGCCGCCGGAATTTTTGGTGCCGGTGTGGCCGACGACGTGGCCGACATACTGGTGAAATATCCAAAGTATAATCTTTGGAGAAAGCCCGAGGTACAGGTGCCGGGACTGTTCAGCGTGGAGAACCACGATGAGGCCAACCGCGTGACAATGCTGTGGCGGCAGTTGGCCGAAAAGGCTGAGGCGGTGAAGCTGCGCATACCTGCCGAAGCACAGGATGCCTACTATCAGCTGGTGTACTATCCGGCGGTGGCATCGGCCTGTGTGGCCGAGATTTATCTTGCCGCCACCCAAAACCGGTATTATGCTGACCGTCTTGATCTGCGGGCCAATGCTTTTGCCGACCGGGCCAAGGAACTGTACCGTAAGGATTCGCTGCTTGCCGGTTATTATAATAAGGTGATGGCCGGTGGCAAGTGGAACGGCATGATGCAGGATAAGCATATCGGTTATACCAAATGGTCGATGCCGGACAGGAACATATTGCCTGAGCTTCATTATGTATCGGAGTCAGAGGCAAAGCCATCGTGTGTGGTGGAATCGAAGCCGACCGACGAGTATTCCATCCCGGCCATACGTTTCTCGCGTAATATCCCTGCCGGTGGTGTAGCGTGGCAGTTGCTGCCCGATTTGGGGCGTGCCGACGGATGTATGGGCATCAACAATACGGTGGCACAGCCGGTGGAATCGGGTAGCGGACCATGTCTGGAATATGATATTGATGTAACCGAATCTGGTAACGTAAAAGTGGCTATAGGCATATTGCCCACACAAGATGTTTGTCCGGAGCGTGGCCTGCGTATTGCCGTGCAGATGGACAATGGCGAGATAACGACGTTGGATGCGCGTCGCGGACTGGTAGATACCTTCGATGAATATACACCGGGAAACCTTGCCCGTACGAAAAAGCTCCGTCCTTTGCCCGCATCAGGAAAGATGGCTCTCAACGGTTATCACCGCCACATGCGTAATGAGGTGTTCGACAACCAGCGCTGGCTTGATGCCACGTTTGCCGTTGGCACTGCCGGCAAGCATACGCTGCGCGTGATTATGGTCGACCCCGAGGTGGTGCTCGAGCGTATTGTAATCAATCCCGATGACAACTGCTATAGCTATTTCGGTGCACCGGAGAGAAAAGACTTTTAGAATGTCCGGATGCTTGTTTTCGGGCAGAGGATAAAATAAGCGGAGCCATTATGCGTTAAAGAAACAAAGGATTCATAGTAATGGACACAATACTTTCATAAAAAACGGAAGACTATAAAAAAACAATTTAAAATTTGAACTGATGAAGAAAAATCTATTGACGTTGGTATTGCTTCTCATAGCCCTGATGGCGGGAGCTGCCGAAAAGAAAGTAAGTAGCCCCGACGGGCGGTTGAACGTTTCTGTCGATATTGACGGCAGTGGACATCCCACATATCGTGTAGATTACGACAATAAGGCGTTCATGCTCGCTTCACCTCTTGGTGTGAACACCAACATGGGCGACTTTACGCAGGGCCTGATGCTGAAGACATCAAAGGAGCAGCGCGTGACTGACAGCTACGAACTGAAGACCATCAAGCAGAGCCACGTGGACTACGAAGCCAACGAGCTGGTGTGTACCTATGAAAAAGACGGCAAGCCGGCCATTGATATTGTTTTCCGTGTGAGCAACCGCGACGTGGCCTACCGCTACAAGGTGTACGAGCAGGGCAAGACACTAAGCTGCATTGTGAAGAACGAGGCTTCGGCATTCCGTATGCCTAAGGGCACCACTACATTCCTGTGTCCGCAGATGCGCCCGATGACGGGTTTTGCCCGCACGGCACCAAGCTATGAGACCAACTATATGCTCGACCAGCCGATGGAGAAGAGCCGCGACGGGATGGGCTACACGTTTCCCTGTCTGTTCAAGACGGCAGCCGACGGCGGATGGATGCTCGTGTCGGAGACGGGCGTGGATGGCAGCTATTGTGCGAGCCGTTTGCTTTCGTCGGGCGACGGTGTGTTCTCCATAGGTTTCCCAATGCCCGAGGAATGCAACGGATGGGGCACAGTGGAGCCTGCCGTAGCTCTGCCTGCATATACCCCGTGGCGCACTATTACCGTGGGCAACACGTTGCAGAACATTGTGGAGTCGACCGTGGCCTACGATCTTGTGCAGCCAAAGTATGAGGCATCGAAGGAATATACCTACGGTAAGGGTACATGGAGTTGGATTATCGGTATGGATGGCAGTTGCAACTATGACGAACAGAAGCGCTATATTGATTTCGCTGCTGCCATGGGCTACCGTTCGGTGCTTATCGACGCTCTTTGGGACAAGCAGATAGGATACAAGCGTATGGAAGAACTGGCACGCTACGGCAAGGAGAAAGGCGTGGGCATCTTCCTGTGGTACAACTCCAACGGAGCATGGAATGATGCTCCCCAAAGTCCTAAGCACAAGATGGACCGTTCGGGAGTACGCTGCAATGAGATGGCATGGATGCAGCGCACGGGCATTCTCGGCATAAAGGTCGACTTCTTCGGAGGTGACAAGCAGAACATGATGCAGCTGTACGAGGACATACTCACCGATGCCAACGACTTCGGATTGCAGGTAATCTTCCACGGATGTACGTTGCCGCGAGGATGGGAGCGTATGTATCCCAACCATGTGTCGAGTGAGGCGGTGCTTGCCAGTGAGAACCTTCATTTCTCTCAGGGTATGTGCGACAATGAGGCACGCAACGGATGCATCCATACGTTTGTACGAAATGCCGTGGGCAGCATGGACTTCGGTGGCTCAACGCTCAACAAATTCTACAAAGCCGACAACCGTTCGGGCTCACGCCGCATGACATCCGATGTTTACGCACTTGCCACTGCTGTGCTCTTCCAAAGTTCGGTTCAGCACTTTGCCATGGCGCCCAACAATCTTACCGATGCTCCGGCATGGGCCATCGACTTCATGAAGCAGGTGCCCACAACATGGGACGAGGTGCGTTTCATCGACGGCTACCCCGGCCGCTTCTCTATCATTGCCCGTCGTCATGGAGATACGTGGTATGTGGCGGGTATCAACGCGCAGGATGAGGCTGTAGAGACTATCGTCACACTGCCTGGCAACCCTGTCAGGAAGACCGTGAAATGCTATGTAGACAACGACCGTCTGGAGGGTTCGCTTACCGATGTGAAGACAGGAAAGAAAGGAACCGTAAAGGTTCGTATACCTAAAAATGGCGGTTGTGTAATTACGTATTAGTCAGATTTACAATTGTTATGAAACTGAAAGTCATAATATCCGTTATCATGTGTTGCGTGTTGGTCAATGCCGTCTCTGCCCAGTCGTGGACGGCTGACAACGGCAACGGAACGTTTACCAACCCTTTGTTCTACGATGAGTTCTCCGATCCGGACATCATTCGTGTGGGTGACGACTTCTATCTTGCCGGAACCACGATGCACAGCATTCCCGGTGTGGTAGTGCTCCATTCCAAGGACCTTGTCAACTGGCGGTTCTGCAGCTATGCCATGGACCGTTTCAATATGGGAGACGAGTTTAAGCTTGAGAATGGGAAAGAGGCTTACGGTCAGGGCATCTGGGCTCCCTGTATCCGTTATCACGACGGAAAATTCTACATTTTCAGCAATATAAACGGTCATGGTATGCAGGTGTTTATTGCCGACAAGGCCGAAGGACCGTGGAAGCACATCAATATGGGTGGCAATATATATGATCTATCCGTGCTGTTTGATGATGACGGAAAGATTTATGCCATTCATAAATATGGTGCGGTGCGCATGACAGAGATAAAGTCCGATTTCAGCGGTTTTGTCGATGACAGCGAACGTGTTATTATTCCGGCCGGAAATGCCATGGGCGAAGGACATCATGTATATAAGATTAAGGGAAAATACTATATTCTCAGTGCTGATTATTCGCCGATGGGGCGTATGCAGTGTGCTCGTGCCGACAGGATCGAAGGGCCATACGAGACGTGTACCGTCAGTATGATGGAGACTTACGGTGTGCCGACAGGGCATCTTGTACGCAATGTCGGTCTTGGCTCTAAAGTACCGGAGTCGGGCTTTGACTTCCGTATTTCCGATGGTGGAGGCAATTATATGGGCTGTGCCACAATACATCAGGGTGGAATTGTAGATACACCTGACGGAGAGTGGTGGGGACTGTCGATGCAGGATTTCCGTTCTGTTGGCCGCACTACGTGTCTGTCTCCCATAACGTGGAAAGACGGATGGCCCTATTTCGGTATTTCCGGCAATCTCGGACGGTCACCCAAGACATGGTTCAAGCCGGCGGTGTCTGCCACTGTTGAACCGCATGCCCCCTATGACCGTTCGGACAACTTCAACGGAAAAACTCTCAAACCGGTGTGGCAGTGGAATCATGAGCCGGTGGACGGGAAGTGGAAACTTGCAGGAGGCAGATTGCGTATTACCGCTCTGCCTGCCAAGGACTTTCTTTGGGCAAGAAACACTCTGACGCAACGTGGAATAGGTCCCGTGTCGGTGACCACTGTCACTCTCGATGCCTCCAGGCTGAAGGATGGCGACATTGCCGGTTTGGGACTTGTCAACATGCCTGCCGCATGGCTCGGTGTCGTGAAAGACGGCAAGCGTCTTGTGTTGCGTCGGCACAGTCAGGCTGGCAACAAAACCGAGGAGGCACCGGCCGCAGCCATGATATGGCTCCGTATGACGGGCGATTTCGACCGTGATATAGCCCGGTTCTCTTACAGTCTTGACGGCAGACAATTCGTTGATATCGGCGATGAGATGCTTATGCCTTATCAGTTGAAGACATTCCAAGGCACACGTCTCGGATTGTTTGCCTATAATATGAAAGGACATGAGGGAGGTTATGCCGAGTTCGACGACTACACCGTGCAGGAACCGATGGCCGATCGGTGCGGAAATCTGCCTGCTGGCAAGGTTATCACATTGACCAATCTGGCCGATGGCTCGCGGGCGTTGGTCCACAAGCAGGGCATGCTTCACTTCTGTGGCAAGGGGGCGCGTGAGTATGAAGGCAGTGAATGCAAGTTTCGTGTACATGACCGTGGTCGTGGACGTATTGTTTTGGAGGCCGTCGACGGTCGGGGATTTCTTACCGTCGTTGGCGAAGGACTTTCGGCCGATGTTCGTTTCCTTAAGCGAGAGTCCGAGGCTTCGCTGCTGATGTGGCAGGATATGCTCTATCATCAGTGCATGCTGTTGTCTTTGAAGACGGGGCGTTACATAGGTATCACACCTGAAACCGGTGCTCCATACAGTGCCGACCATGCCGGAGCGTTGCCAAACCGCCGGAACGGTGTTGTGTTCGAATGGGCTGAAACGGATGGAGAATAAATTTTAAAATAAAAATCAATACATCTACTGATGATACAAAGAATTATCGTTACGTTTTTACTGCCATGGCTCGCTGGCATTGTTCTTACTGTGGATGCTCAGAAACTGTGGTATGGCCGGCCGGCTTCGATGTGGCTTGAGGCACTCCCGGTAGGCAACGGACATGTGGGCGGTATGGTCTACGGCAATCCGGATTGTGAGCGGATAGACCTTAACGAAGGTACTTTCTGGTCGGGAGGACCGCATAATAATAACAGTCATGAGGCTCTTGGACATCTTGCCGAAGTTCGGAAATTGATATTCGAAGGTAAGGAAAGGGAGGCTCACAAACTCATAGACAGCCACTTCGTGAAAGGTCCGCACGGCATGCGTTTTCTGCCGTTGGGCAGTCTGAAGATGGATTTCGGCAAAGGTGAGACAACGGGTTATTACCGTGATCTCGATCTTGCTACCGCCACTGCCACTGTTACCTATCGGCGCAACGGGGTGAATTATCGGCGCACAGTGTTTGCTTCGCAAGCCGACAATGTGATGGTTGTCCGTATTGAAACCGACCGGAAAGGCGCACTTTCATTTGATATGACATTTGACAGTCAGCTTGAGCATAGTATGCTTGGTACGGAAAAAGAAGGTGATGTCGCCGTTATGCGCACACGGGTAAAAGGCACCGACCATGAAGGTATAGTGTCGAAGTTGGATGCCGAATGTGCCGTTAAGGTTATGGCCGATGGCCTTGTGGCAGTCACGGAGAAAGGTATAAGGGTGGCTGACGCCAAAACGGCCACGGTAGTGCTCACCGCCGCAACCAATTATGTGAACTATCATGATGTGAGCGGCAATGCCGCAGAACGTAACGGCAGCGTCATAGGTGCTGTAAAGAATAAAAGTTATAAGCAGCTGTTGAAAGAACACATTTCAAAGTATAAGGAGCAGTACAATCGTGTTAGCCTCAGCTTGCCCAAGTCGGAAAACTCCGATTTGGAGACGGACAAGCGGTTGGCTGCTTTCAAGGGCGGCAGCGATATGGATATGGTGGCTCTGATGTTCCAGTATGGCCGTTATCTGCTCATATCTTCTTCGCAACCGGGAGGTCAGCCGGCCAATCTGCAAGGTATATGGAACGACAAGCGGAATGCCTCGTGGGACAGCAAGTACACCATCAACATCAATACCGAGATGAACTACTGGGTAGCCGACGCGGGCAATATCGGCGAGACTCAGCAGCCGCTTTTCGACATGATAACCGATCTGAGTCATACTGGTGCTGTCACTGCGCGCGACATGTACGGTTGTGGTGGCTGGATGGCACATCATAACACTGACCTTTGGCGCATTGCCGGACCGGTAGACGGTGCCACATGGGGTATGTTCCCCAACGGCGGTGCCTGGCTTGCAACACATCTGTGGCAGCACTATCTATATACGGGCGACCTTGATTTTTTGAAGAAATACTATCCTATAATCAAGGGCACGGCCGATTTCTACCTCGACTATATGCAGACACATCCGCAGTACGGATGGCTCGTAGTGGTTCCGTCGGTATCTCCCGAACATGGACCTGTAGGCAAGGGAACACCTGTAACCGCAGGCTGTACAATGGACAATCAGATAGCTTTCGACGCTCTTAGCAATACTCTTCATGCCGCTGAGGCACTTGGTGTGGATGAGGCCTACCGTGAGCGGCTCAAGACGGCCGTCAGACAGTTACCCCCTATGCAGATAGGACGTCACGGACAGTTGCAGGAGTGGCTTCAGGATGGCGACGACCCGCGCAGTGACCACCGGCATATTTCTCATCTTTATGGTCTGTATCCTTCCAATCAATTGTCGCCATACAGCCATCCCGAACTGTTTGCCGCAGCGGCCAATACGTTGCGGCAGCGCGGTGACCATGCCACGGGGTGGAGTTTGGGATGGAAAATAAACTTTTGGGCGCGTATGCTTGATGGTGATCATGCGATGAAGATATTGTCAAATATGCTTACCCTGTTGCCTACAGAGGGCAATACTAAGGATAATCGTGACGGGCGTACATATCCTAATCTCTTTGATGCTCATCCGCCTTTCCAAATTGACGGCAATTTCGGTTGTGCTGCCGGCGTTGCGGAAATACTGCTCCAAAGTCATGACGGTGCAGTACACTTGTTGCCGGCACTTCCGTCGGCGTGGAGTGATGGGGAAGTGAAGGGACTGCGTGCCCGTGGAGGTTTTGTGGTGGATATGGCATGGAGCGGAGGTTCGCTCACCGAGGCCACTGTCATGTCTACTGTGGGCGGTGTGTTGCGCCTTCGCTCATACGTTCCGCTTAAAGGTTTGACCCCTGCTTCAGGTCCGTGTCCCAACGCCTTGTATGCGCCTGCCGACATACAACGTCCGATTGTTTCTAATGAATGCAAGGTTGAACTGACCACGGCATCGGCCAACCGACCAATCTATGAGTACGATATACCTACAGTGAAAGGGAGGCGATACAAGATAAGAGCTGAAAAGCTAATGTCGCATTAACGTATGTTGCCGAGATAAAGAACCGCTGTTTTCGTGCTAAAGGCCGAAAACAGCGGTTTTTTTAATAAAATGGAAAATTCTGATTATCAATGTTTTACTTTTGAGTGATATATTATATGTTGGCAGAAGGACAGTGTTATTGTGTTCATATTCATGCCCGTTTTCTCGCCATGGCAGAGTTTGAGCAAGCTCACTCTGCTCATTTGGCATAACGAAAACGTTCGTCACCAAATGCGGTTTAGTCTGAGGCAGGGGTGATTATTTGAGTTCTCATTTTAATGTATTTCCCGTTCACCTTCAGTTTCTTTCTTTTGTCGTTCCATGTGAGCGTTGTCAGATTGTAGTCACCTTTTTCAAAGTCATATCCGTCGCCGGCATCCCTATAAAGTGTGAATGAGGCATCTGCTCCTGGATAGATCCAAACGGTAATAGGCTTGCCTGTCTGTGCGGCGGAGTATTCTACTATATCCGATGTTGGGATAATGCTTCCCGCCTTTACATATAGAGGCAGACGGTCTATCGGTGTTTCCACTTCTATCCATTGTCCTCCGTCATATAGCTTGTTGGTCCAATAGTCAATCCAACGGTTGCCTTTGGGCAGATAGACTTTGCGTGCTGTTGTTTCCGAAGCCGGGCGGGTGACGGGGCATACAAGAAACGAACCGAATAAAAATTCGTCCTTAATGTCGTATACAGTCTCATCATACGGATAGTCGAAAGCAAGCATACGCGTCATGGAATAACTGTTCATTGTTTGTTGGGCGGCCATGCTGTATATATAAGGAAGGAGCGTGTATCTGAGGTTTATCATGCTGAGTATGGCATCATAGTAAGGTGTGCCCGGCTCGCCAAACTGCCAGATTTCGCGTGGAGTATCGCTACCATGGCTGCGCAACATGGGCAGGAATGTGGCCCATTGGAACATTCGGGTGTAGTATTCCTTATAAGCATCGTCATTCACTCCTTGCTGAAACTCACCGGTATAGAACCATCGGCGTCCGTCGTTGCGCACGAAGAAAGAACCAACATCGACCGTCCAGTAGGGATTGCCTGTAGCCATGTAGTTCAGTCCGGCCGGAATCTGTTGTCGGAACGATTTCCAGGAGGCATGTGTATCACCATTCCATACAACGGTAGCGTAGCGTTGCTGCCCTGCATAACCGCTGCGGGTGAGGTTGAGTACCCGTTTGCTCTCGTTCGTGAGCCGTTGGTTTTCATACAGTCCGCGAGAGTGATAGAGTGAATAGAGATTGGAGCGCTCCGCACCAAGGGCCTCGCTAAGTATGTCCTTGTTCAGATGCCAACGGCGCTCGTGGTTGTCCCATCCGTAGGGGTTGCCGTCAAGCGGTTCGGGTATCTTGTTCCAGTCACCATCAAGTGGCTCGCTGCTGTCACACCACCAGGCGTCGAATCCGTTGGAGAAAAACTCGTCATTTGCATATTTCCAATACAGTCTGCGTGCTTCGGGAGAGAAAGCGTCGTATATAGAATGTTCAAGCATGTATCCGTGTGTGCGGAAGTCTTTTTCTTCAGGACAGTATTGTGGATTAGGCCATATGCTTACCATAAGTTTGGCATTCATGGCATGTATGGAATCGGCAAGTGCCTTTGGGTCGGGATAATGCTTGCGGTTCATCTTCATATATCCCCATCCTTCGGGCCAATAGTTCCAATCCTGCACAATCATGTCTATCGGAACATGTCTGCGGCGATATTCACGCAGAGTATTTATAAGGTCTTCTGACGACACATATCGCTCTTTCGATTGTATATATCCGAAAGCATATAGCGGAAGGAGTTGCACTTTACCGGTGAGATGATGGTATCCGGCTACCACGTCGCCCATTTTTTCTCCTCTGATAAAGTAGTAGTCGAGTTGTTTTGCAGCTTCCATCTGCATAGTGAAACTGCTGTTGTCCGACGAATACTTCATGGCACATCCCGAATCGAACAAAAGTCCGTATCCTTGTGGCGACAGCAATACGGGGACCGTTACTTTCAGATTGTGCTGTGTGAGATAGATTGTCTTGCCAAGAAGATTCATATAGTCTTCCATATGAGCCCCCAGGCCATATAATGCTTTTGTACCTTCGCATGAAAACCGGGATATATACCGTGTGCTTATTCCCATGGTGTCGCGACGGATAATGTCTTTCACGGTCACCATCCCATTGGCTGTCTCTTCCATGTGGGCTGTATTTTCGTCATATATGATGCGTTCTTGCACTACGGGTTCGGTAATTCTGCTTGTTTCCTTCAGTAATATCTTTCCCGTGCGACGGTCGACAAATGATATAGCGTCCGTAGTTTTGTCTATCTTTACAATAAGGTCGGTGGAGAAGAGGATGCGATATCCCGCCTCGTTCTTCTCCTTCACCTTGACATTTTGTGTTTTATAAACACATATACCGGTATTGTTGCCTTTTAAATCTCCATTATCCGCCCATTGAACTCTTACTATGGAAGGGGTGATGAACTCTACTTCCAAAGCAGACATTTTGGTTGAAAGGCATAATAGAAGGGTTATGGCTACAAACGTATGTTTAATCATCCGGTGTTTGCTCTTTATTTTACCTCCCACCAATCAAAATTGAAGAGGTTACGTTTTTGTTTGTTGCTCCCCTTGAATACGAAATATAGATCGTGCACTCCATTGCATTTTTTGAGACCGGTAGTGAACTCGCGATACTTGAATTTGGTATTTGGCACGTCTATAATGCCTGCAATCCAACCGTCTACAGAATCGAGACGAATCTCTATCTTTCCTCCATAGAGATGGGCGGAGCATGATGCGGTAAGACTGGAAGCACCTTTGCCGAAGTCTACGCCACGTACGAGGATATACTCGCCGTCGTCAATATCGGTGACGAAGAGAGTGGAATTCCACGGACCAGACGGATTCTCACGGGTTGTCTTAAGACCATATCCCCATGCCATAGTTTCTGCTTCGACGCGGCGATATGGGTTGAATGTGCCAACCTGATTCAGTGTACAGTCCTGAAAATAAGGCAACTGTCGGATTGTCCCGTCAGCATTGTATGTCATTTCAGCAGCCGATACGGAACGGCGCTCTGCATGGCGGCTTGTCTCTAAACGGAATATGTCGTAGTTAAGTCCGAAGCAATATGACTTGTCTTTATAGTCTATGATGCCGGGATGATTTCCACGGGTACGTGGAGTGTGGTCCATGATGTGGCCCTTATACTCCCACGGACCTGTGGGCGACTTGCTCATGGCATAGCCTATGCCTTCGGGACAACATGTTGATGCGAAGGCGAGATAATAGTTTTTCTCGCCGCGTGCGTTTTTTTTGGCCCAGAACCAAGGGCCTTCCTGATAATCCTTTATATGCGCCATCTGCATTATTTCGCCTTGGGTGGATATCATATCCTCGTTCAGTTTTATGCAATATGCATGAGGATTGCCCCAGTACATATATGCCTGGCCGTCGTCGTCGATAAATACGGATGGGTCAATGTCGTACCAATGTTCTTTTTGCCATACCAATGGTTTGCCGAGCGGGTCTTTGAATGGTCCGAAAGGCGAATCGGCCACGAGAACACCGATGCCGTGTCCGTGGATGGGGCAGTACATGTACCATTTGCCGTTACGCTCAACCACGCATTCGGCCCATGCTCCGTTGTCACCTTTATACCATTTAAAGTCTTTAAGCGATGCCACCGCTCCATGGTCCTGCCAGTTTACCATGTCAGTGGAAGTATACAGTAACCAGTCTTTCATGGCAAAGCCTTCGGCATTGTCCTCATCGTGAGTGGTATACAGATAGACGGTGTCGCCATGCACGTAGGGTGCGGGGTCGGCGGTATATTTGGTCTGTATCAATGGCATGTTGATTGTTTCCTGTGCCGCTGACGTCATTCCGACGGCAATGGCAAATGCTGATGTTAGAAATTTCTTCATAATGTCAATTTTTTAGGTATTGTCTTTTTGTTATCGTTTTTAATTATTTGCTATTATAACAAATCCTCCGCGCTCTTTACATCTTATTTTATTTGGAATATGTCCCTTTGCCGTCTTTATGCTCCATGGCTTGCCATCGGCAAAAATGGTGTATCGGCCTTTGGGCAGGAAAGAAATGTCGAAAGTGAGAGTCTGCGGTTCGTCCTTGCCGTTGATACCGGCAATGTACCATGTTGTTCCGTTGCGGCGTGCCATTACAACCGACTCGCCCGGATATCCGGAGAGCAGGCGGGTCTCGTCCCATACCGTTGGAATGGAGCTCATAAACTTCTTTACCGGTTCGGGTTGTATCAGATAGCTCTCGGGTTTGTCGGCCCAATGTAATAAAGGTGATTCGAAAATCACCGGAAGTGCCAATTCATGGGCATTTGACGTGATGTGGGGATGTTGCGAGTCGGAGAATGTGCAGGGGGTATAGTCCATAGGACCTATGACGTTGCGTGTGAAAGGTAATGTCGCATTATGTGCCGCTGCCTTTTGGGTCAGTGTAGCATTGTTATTGTACCATTCCGCTCCATAAACAGCTTCTACTGACATAAGGTTGGGATATGTGCGCTGCCATCCTCGTGGTATGGTGGCACCATGGAAATTGACCATCAGTTGATGACGTGCGGCACACTCCAAAAGGTCTATGCAGTATTCCATTGTCTCTTGTTTGTCACCGGCAAAGAAATCAATCTTGACTCCGGCGACTCCCATTTGTTCGAGCCATGCAAATTCACGTTCGCGGTTTTCGGGAGCATTCAGTCTGTTGTGTGGTCCGGGAGCTCCCCATGCCTTTATCCATGCCGTTGAAGAGTTGTACCACAACAATGGCTTTACACCTTTTTCAATGGCATAACGGATGGCATCTTCCACGTTGCCGCCATTTTTCATTTCGTCCCATTCTGCATCAATCAGTACGTACGGCCACTTCATTTCCACGGCCATGTCTACATACTTTTTAACTATCTGATAGTCATTGGAACCATGGTTGTATGCCCAGTATATCCACGATACGCTGCCTGGTTTTATCCATGACACATCACCTATGCGGTTGGGAGCACTCACATCGGTGACCAGTGTAGAAGTCACGACATTTTGCAAGTTTCCAACGATGATTACACGCCATGGTGAAATCCATTGTCCTGTAGAGTTTTGCCGGTTTTCGTCCATTACTATTCTGTATTCGTCTTTTCTGCGGTCATTGAAAAGTGACGATGCGCTGTTCTGTCTTTCTATACCGGCCTCTGTAATCAGGGCATATACATTGTTCGAAGTCTGTATAAGAGCGGGATATCCCCAGCGTTTGTTCTTTGACTCACCTGTTGTTGCCGGTGGGAAGAATTCTTCGTATGGCTCTGTCCATTTCTGCATCCAGCGTTTCGTTCCCTCGGGTATGATATACGTTGTCAGTTCTTCCGTGGCGTGTGTGTGCTGCAGGTTGTCAAGAATATATCGGAATGCTACGCCGTCGTTGTATACTCTGACCTGCAACTTCATGGTGCGGCCTATGTTATCCACATAATTATATATTACCTCGTTTGCTTCGTTTGAACAGATAGAGCATTTTCCACCGGGCATACGGTAAGTGTCTTTTAGTGGTTGTGGGGCAGTTCTGTCATAGAGTTCGATGCCTTTGCCTCCTCCGTCTTTGGTGAGCATGCCTATTGTCGGAATGTTCAAGACGTCAGAAATTCTGTTGCCTTCGGTATATGTGATGGTAAAACTGTCAGAATTCTCTTTCCATTGCACTTTTCCGTCAGGAGACGATATTTGTGGCGTGGTGACAGACAAGGCTTGTCTACGGAAGAAATTAACCATGCGGCGGAATGTGTCTTTGTTGAAAGTCACGGGCCCGTGGTTTCCGCCGGATACGGTAATAAAGTCTTTCAGACGCCCTTTCTCTTTCAGTGCCTTGGCGAAATACTCACTTTGACAATATGGTACTACAGGATCAGCATCACCGTGAATGACGAGAAACATCGGGTCGTTGCTGTCAATGTACGACATCGGATTCATGGCCCTTACCATATCCGGGTTATCGGCCGATGGTCCGCCTATAAGCACAGCCTCCGGTGAATTGCCGTCCTTGAATGTCTCGCAACGTTCCATACGGCTCATATCGATGGGACCGAACCAGTCTACCACAGCATCCACATTACTATTTTCCTTGGTGAAATTGCCGAGGTTGCCCTCTATGTCAACTTCTATTCCACCGAATCTGGCAGTTTTCACTCCGTTGGTGGTGCCGGCTAATGACGACAGATGGCCTCCGGAAGAATATCCTGTTATTCCGATGAATGACGTGTCGAGACCGTATTTGGCCGCGTTGCCCCTCACATAGCGGATTGCGGCTTTAACATCGTTTATCTGTGACGGAAATTTTGCTTCGGTGCTTGCCCTGTGGTTTATGCTAACCACGGCAAAGCCTCCGTCGTTAAGAGTCTTTCCGAGAGATTTGTAGGCGTCATTTTTGGAATTGTTGCTGAACCATGCGCTACCATATATCAGTATTATTACTTTGTGTGTAGGTAGCCCGTCGTCGGGTACATAAATGTCCATCCTGTGTCCCGCAATGCTGTCACCGACATAGTCTATGTCTTTCCATTCCTTTGTCTTTGTTGCGGCTGTTGCCGTTAATGTTATCAGCACGGATAATAGTGCTGAGATTATTCTTGTTTTCATATTATTAATTTTTCATTGTTTGTATTATTATAAATATTATGGTTGGATATCCTCTTTGGATTCTGTTCCCAGTTTTCTTGTCATTTTCGTTTTCTCACTATGGTAAATCATAACAAGTTCACCACGTCCATTTTGCTTTATGCAAATATAATAATGCAAATTTAGCATAAAAAAAACATTTGACTTATTGTAAATGTAACATATTGTTTTTGTATCATAATATAAGTGTATAGAAAACAATGTGAGACGAAAAGAAAACCCAAGTGGGAACTTTTTATTTATCTTTGTGAAATATAACTAAAAACTTATTTTGATTATTGTTGAAAATATAAACAGATTATGAACAAATTTATTCTTCTCGTCAATGTACTGTGGCTGTTGGGCATGCTATGTCCTTTGTCCGCTGCAGAATCTTTTGTGACTTTCTCAGCAGGGAAAGGCGCTTTGTGTATTACCGAATCAAATATATCGTTCGATAAAAGCGATTATCCGGGTGTTATTACGGCAATCGGACATTTGCAGGACGACTTTGAGCGAGTGACCGGCCGACGTCCTTCTGTAAACGGTTCAGGCACGGACATACTTATAGGAACAGTTGGTAAGAACAAGGCTGTCGACCGACTGCTGAAAAAAGGGTTTCTTCCAGACTTGAAGGGTAAGTGTGAGAAATACATAATAACAACTGTTGACGGCCGTCTTGTCGTTGCCGGCAGTGACAAGCGTGGTACCATCTATGGCATTTACGAGCTGTCGAGACAGATGGGAGTGTCACCGTGGTATTATTGGGCCGATGTGCCGGTTGTCCGTCGCGATGCGGTGTACGCACTTCCGGGCTTATATACCGACGGCGAACCGAAAGTGCGATATCGTGGATTGTTTCTCAACGACGAGGCTCCCTGTCTGACAGGGTGGGCCGGCAAGACGTTCGGCGGGTTCAACCATAAGTTTTATGAAAAGGTGTTTGAATTGATTCTCCGCATGAAGGGCAACTTCATTTGGCCGGCAATGTGGGGAAGTGCATTCTATGATGACGATCCGGAGAACGGGCCTACTGCCGACAGGATGGGCGTGATGGTAGGACTTTCGCATCATGAGCCGATGAGTAGGTCTCAGGCCGAATGGCACCGTACTGATGGAAGTAAGGTGTGGGACTATACCAAGAATAAAGAGAAACTTCAGGAGTTCTGGGCCGGTGGTGTGCGCCGCAACAGGAATACCGAAGATGTTGTTACGGTGGGAATGCGTGGTGATGGTGATGAGGCCATGAGCGACGAGACCAATGTCGAGTTGTTGCAGCGTATCGTGGACGATCAGCGTGCCATCATTGCCCGCGAACGTAAGTGCAAAGCAGAGGATGTGCCTCAGGTGTGGGCTCTTTATAAGGAAGTGCAGGATTATTACCGTCATGGTATGCGTGTGCCAGACGATGTGACATTGTTGCTTTGTGACAACAATTGGGGCAGTCTGCGCATGCTGCCTTCGCCCGACGAACCAAAACGCAAGGGCGGATACGGCATATATTACCACTATGATTATGTGGGCGGTCCACGCTGCTACCGGTGGATGAATGTAAGTCAGATACAGCGTGTGTGGGCAGATATGAACATGGCCTATGAAAATGGTGTGGACCGTTTGTGGATTGTCAATGTTGGCGATTTGAAGCCTATGGAGTTTCCAACACAGTTCTGGTTTGACATGGCGTGGAATCCGGAGCGTTTCAATGCCGGTAATCTTTATGAGTATACCGTTGATTACTGTCGTGCCACTTTTGGTGAGCGTTATGCAGGAGAGGCGGCCCGTCTTCTCAATCTTGCCTGTAAGTATGCCCATCGCCGTACGCCGGAAATGATGAACCATTTGCCTTACAGTGTTGTCAATTATGACGAGTTCCGTCGTGTTACCGCCGATTATAACAGTCTTGAGGCAGATGCCGAACGTTTGTATCAATTGTTAGAACCGGAATATCGCGACGCTTTCATGCAGATAGTACGTTATCCGGCTATGGCTATGGCCAATCTCTACCGAATGTATTATTCTGCCGCCACAGGAGACAGCGTGGCTACCCGTCATTGGTTTGACCGAGATGCAGCTTTGACGAAATATTACAATGATACGCTTTGTGGAGGAAAATGGAAGCATCTGATGGATCAGACTCATATCAGCTATACTTCGTGGGCTTCTCCTAAGAAAGATGTCATGCCAGAGATTAAGTCAGTGACACCAACTGCCTGTCATTCTGGAAAATGTTCTGGCACGGTTTGCTGTGACAAATGGATGAGGGGAGTTGTGTCCATTGAGGCTCCTCATTATTATGATGCAAAGGCAGCCGACGGATTGGCATGGACATTCATACCTGATTATGGAAAGACGTTGGGTGCACTTACCCTCTTGCCTACCAACAGACGGGTGGAAGGTTCCGAAGTGACCTATCGTTTCCGTGCCGACGGCGACTACAGCACAGCCACGCTTCATTGTCTTTTTGCTCCAATGCTCGACTATACCGGTGGCGATGGCATTTGGTATGAAGTTTCGGTGGATGGCGGCATTCCGCAGAAAGTGGATCTTCTTGCCAGTGCCATGTCCGACCGTGAACGGGACCGGTTGCTTCGCAATATGCCAGAAGGGCATTTCGACCAAAATCGTATCATCGACTCCCGCACAGTGTTGACAGCAACGTTTAAAAAGGGACATGAGCATACCATTACATTACGGCCTCTTTCCCGTGGCATCTTGCTTGAAAAGTTCATCATTGATTTCGGAGGGATGAAACCTTCTTATCTCGGTACGCCCGAGACTCCGTTCGCCATAATCAGGAGTAACAATTAAACAGGTCCTATTTATAGTATTGTGTGTCAAAATGCAAATATTATACGGAGCAGTGGTATATTTGCATTTTGGCACACTTTTTTGTATAATACGGAGTATGTGGAGCTCATATCATGAAACTTGCACCGTATACGAGCAGTATATATCGGAGCAACTTGCCGGTGGTAATACTTATAAATGATATTGGGATATTTGAGCGCATCAGTCCGAGAGCAATGGTGATGGCGCTGCCGAGCAATGGAAGGAAGGCGAAGAAGCCCATCCATGCTCCATGGCCTGCCATGAAGCGCATGGCGCGGTCAAGGTCTTTCTTCTTCACATGGAGATACTTTTCTATCCATTCCGTTTTTCCCATTCTTCCTACACCGTAATTCAGCATACCGCCGAGTACATTGCCGATGGTGCCGTAAATGATTAGCCCCCAAGGGTCAAGACCGGCAGCCTGCAGGGCCACCATGACGGCCTCGCTGCTGAACGGAAGGAAACTGCCGGCAAGAAATGCGGCCAGCAACATGCCCCAGTAGCCGTAATCTATAAGAATGCCGATGATGAAATCCATAAGTTATATGCAGTGAGAAGCAGTGCCGATATGGTTATTATGCAAAATGAGATGTTGGTGACTCGTGTGTGTGTAAGGGCGATGAAGTGAGCTATAAGGGGACTGGTGTTGATTACAATCATGCGCATCAGAAAATCATAGTGCTGTGGCTGTGCGATGAGATATGATGTCGACAGTATGTTCATGACAATGAAACAGTTGTATAGCATCCTGATTCGTATCTTGTCGTTGAAACTCGTGCGCAGATAGTGTATCGTGCCGGTTGTGGCTGTTATGATTACAAAGACAAATGTCACCATTTGTTGCAATGTAATCTGTGTGTAGTCGTATGGGAACTGCAAGTCGGTCAACTGCAAAAAGTGCTGGACCGGCAGCGAGAAGTCTTCAAGATAGATGAAGTATACGGAAGCAAACCAGTAGGGAGTTATAAGTCCGATGACAGAAGCAAGAAAAGAACGCCATCCGAATGATTGCAGATAGAACGCCATGAGCAACCATACAGCCGGTACGTAGAATAAGGTATGTACGTAAAACATACTTGCCAGTCCGAGACAGATGAATGCGTAGAAAGTGCGTCCTGCGGCCTGACGGTCCTGATAGCATCGGAAGAGCATGATGTAGGATGCAATGACGCACAGTTCGGCAATAGCCTGACTGATGGAACAGAACAGAAAACACATCGCTGATGATAGGATGATGAACGAGCACGACACCATACGGCTGTATATGCGTATCAGTGCATTGCTGTTGTTCAACTCTATCATGAGATAAGTGGATATGGCAAAACATGCCAACTGTATCCACCATTGTTCGTGAAATAGTCCGGCTGCCGCCCATGTCCCCATGCCGTATGTTGCCACGACGGGCAATGTCAGTCTGCTTTCGGAAATGACGTTTTGTACTCTCTTCATAAATTTTATAATTGAGAATTGAAAGTTGAGAATAATTGAGAATTGAGAATTGAAAGTTGAGAATTATGATATGCTGCATAAAGTGTTCGCTTATGTTGTGTGGAAGTCTTGAAGCATATCATAATTCTCAACTTTCAATTCTCAATTCTCAATTATTCTCAATTCTCAACTTTCAATTTTAGACGCTTACAGGTCCGCTCCTATGTCGCGGCGGAAGTACTTGTCGGTAAAATCAATTTTCAGAGCCTCTTCAAACGATTTCTGCAGAGCCTCGGCCTTGTCTTTGCCATATGAACTTATGGCGATTACGCGTCCGCCGGCGGTTACGGTCTGTCCGTCCTTGGATGCTGTTCCTGCATGGAATACGATGCTGTCCTCAACCTTGTCGATACCTGTGATGGGGTAACCTTTTTGGTATTTCTGCGGATAACCTCCGCTGACGAGCATCACACATACTGCGGCACGTTCGTCAAACTCTATAGTGCGCTTGTCAAGGTCGCCGCAGGCCACACCTTCAAACAGGTCAACGATGTCACTTTTCAGTCGCAGCATCACGCTCTCCGTCTCCGGGTCGCCCATACGGCAGTTGTATTCTATCACCATTGGCTCATTATTTACGTTGATGAGGCCGAAGAAGATGAATCCCTTGTAGGTGATGCCCTCTTCCGCCAGTCCTTCGACAGTGGGGCGTATGATGCGTTCTTCCACCTTCTGCATCCATTCTTTAGTGGCAAACGGGACAGGTGTAACGCTGCCCATGCCACCGGTATTCAGACCTGTATCACCCTCACCGATGCGCTTGTAGTCCTTTGCCTCAGGCAGAATCTTATAGTTCTTGCCGTCTGTGAGGACGAATACCGAACACTCTATACCGCTGAGGTATTCCTCAATGACCACTTGTGCCGATGCGCCTCCGAACATTCCTCCGAGCATCTCTTTCAGTTCTTTCTTGGCTTCGTCGAGCGTCGGCAGTATCAGCACACCCTTGCCGGCACACAGTCCGTCGGCCTTGAGTACGTATGGAGCTTGCAGGGTCTCGAGGAACTTCAGGCCCTCTTCGAGCGTGTTTCCGTCGAATGTCCTGTATCTTGCAGTAGGGATATTGTGACGTTGCATGAATCCTTTGGCAAAGTCCTTGCTGCCTTCGAGCACGGCACCGGCCTTTGAAGGGCCTATCACAGGTATGTCCTTGGTGCGTCCGTCGGCCTTGAAGTCATCGTATATACCCTTTACGAGCGGGTCTTCCGGACCGACCACCACCATGTCCACACCGTTTTCTGCGACAAATGCTTTCAAGGCTTCGAAGTCGTCGGCCTTTATTGCCACATTTTCACCGCATCCGGATGTTCCGGCATTGCCGGGAGCGATAAACAGTTTCTCCACTTTCGGGCTGCGTGCAATTTTCCATGCCAGTGCATGCTCGCGTCCGCCGCTTCCTAACAATAATATCTTCATGTCGTTCTTATTTTAGATAGTCTTCAAAATACTGTGTAATTCTTTCGTGCAGATGTACGCTCTTGTGCCCCATCATGTTGTGGCCCTCACCGGGATATACGAAGAAGTCAGGTTGGGTGCCGGCCTCGGTACAGGCATTGATGAACTGAAGAGCATGTTGCGGAACTACGGTCGGGTCGTTCATGCCTATTATAATCTGCAGCTTGCCTTTCAGATTTTTTGCCTTGTCAAGCAGGCTTGTCTGCCTGTAGCCGTCGGGATTGCTGTCGGGTGTGTCCATATAGCGCTCGCCGTACATCACTTCATACCATTTCCAGTCGATGACAGGACCACCGGCCACGCCCACTTTGAACACCTCCGGATAATTGGTCATCAGCGATATTGTCATGAATCCTCCGTAGCTCCATCCGTGCACACCCATGCGGCCGGTATCCACGTATGGCAGCGTCTTGAGATATTCCACGCCCTTCATCTGGTCTTTCATCTCCTCCTGTCCCAGATGGCGGAATGTGGCCTGCTCGAATTCCGTGCCGCGGTTTTCGCTGCCACGGTTGTCGAGAATGAAGAGCAGGTAGCCTTTCTGTGCCATATACGTCTCCCACGAACGGCTCGCCCAGTGCCAGCGTGCATCCACATTGTGTGCATGCGGTCCGCCATAGACGTAGACCACCGTCGGATATTTCTTTGCGGGGTCGAACCCGATGGGCTTCACCATGCGCCAGTACAGGTCGGTCTTTCCGTCAGCGGCCTTTATGCTGCCTGTAGAATATTCCGGCACGGCATACCCTTTCCACGGGTCCGGAGCGCTGAATATCATGTCTCGTTTGGCCGACGATGTGTTGACCACTTCGATATTGCGTGGAACGTCCGGCTCACTGTATTTGTCGTAAAGCGCATTTCCCGAAGCCGACAGCACGCCGTAGTGAACTCCGCGACCGTTGTCGAGCGGTGTCATACGTCCGTTCTTTGTGTTTACGGCATATATGTTGCACTGCAGCGGATTGGCGGCATTGGCCTCGATGATTATTGATTTCTGTCTGGTGTTGAACCCGATGAGGCGCTGCACTATGAAGTTGCCTTTCGTGAGTTGTCGCGTCTTCAGCGATTTGCTGTATCTGAAGCCCGCATCCGTAGACACCATTTCGGGATAGAGCCGTGTATTGGCGTCTGCGAGATACAGATGGTTGTAGCCGTCGCGTTGGCTTTGGATGATGAATTTGGTGTTGTCCCATGGCAGGAATACAATCGGATTCAGCGGCTCCACATACTTTTCGCTCGTTTCGCGATAGAGTGTGTCGAGCCGGTTGCCTGTGGCTGCATCGTAGCTCACAAGGGCACAGTCGTTCTGGTCGCGGTTGAGCTCGAACATGTAGACCGTCTTCCCGTCGGGATTCCATGCGATGTTGGTGAAATAGCGGTCGGTAGGGTCGCCTGCGTCAAGATATACGGTCCGGTCTGCCGCCATGTCGTATATGCCCACAGTGACTTTATGGCTTGTCATTCCGGCCATCGGATATTTGTCTGGTTCCTCTTCGGCCACTCGTGTGAATGTGTTTACCTGCGGATAGTCGGTCACCATGGTCTGGTCCATGCGGTAAAAAGCGAACTTTGTGCCATCTGCGTTCCAGAATATCCCTTTCATTATACCGAATTCGTTGCGGTGTACGGCCTGTCCGTATACAATCTCGCGGCTGCCGTCTTTGGTCAGCACTTTGGTGTTGCCTTTGGCATCGGTCACGCAGAGTTGGTTGTCTCTGACGAAAGCCACAGCCTTGGACACAGTGTTCCAGTTGCTCTCTGTCTCTCCTTCACACGGCTGTCGCCATTCCACTTTGCCTTCCGCCCAATTGTACAGTATGCGCTCACGGCTGTTGCCGAGCAGGGCTAACGTCCGGTCGGGGTAGGGGAAGCGCACGCTCATGGCCGAGCGAATCTTGCCCTCTTGAAGAGTCTTGTTCACCTCTTCGAGTGTCGCCACTTTGGTTTTGCAGCCCGTTTTCATGTCCACCGTGCCCCATTCTTCGGCGTCCTGATACATCAGCCGGTCGCCCCACCATGTCAGATACATGTTGGCCGGTATCATGTTGCGGTAGTTGGTACCGCCGAAGTTGAGATCTTCCAGGCTGAACTGTTTCAACTGTTGCGCCTGAGCGCTGTCGACGGGCGACGGCATGTTCTGAATGGCAGGCAATGGCAGCATGAGCAACAAAGATAATGCTATGTTGTGTTTAATCCTCATCGTCGTATTTCTTGGATTTTCTTCCTAAGTCACGTTTCCCTTTGTCGAACTTCTTCCCGCTACGGTCGAAACGTTCATGCCCGCCTCGGCTTTTGACGTCACGGTCTCGGTCCTTTCCGTTCCAATCGCGGTTGGGGCGGTTGGATCTTTTGCGGTCGCGTCCGGTCTCATTGCGCTCGCGGTCAAAATTTTTCTTTTCCCTTTCCCCACCGGTGCGCTTACGGTCGCGGTTCAGAATGCTGTCAAGGTCACGGTGATGGAATTTGAACGAACGAATGTCGTTATCTTCGTTGTTGCTGCTGTTTTCGTAGTTGTTGTCGTTGCGCTTTTTGAATTCACGTTCTTTCTTGAATTTCCTTTCAGCCATCTGTTTCTTTTCCTCTTCGGTCTTGACGATGCCGCCGTCACCGCGGAAATCTTTCAGTTTGCCGTCGAATATCTGGTACTTGCGGAATTCGCATTCCAGCGAACCGTTGAAGAGCGGAATCTTTACCGACGGCTTCAGACCTATCTGGTCGAAGCATTCCTCGCGGTAGCTCAATATCCATGCGTCGTTGTTGACAAACTGGTGTTTCAGTCTTTCGCCTATCATCTTGTACGTGCCGAGCAGGTCAGGGGTGGATATGCGCTCTCCGTAAGGCGGGTTGGTGACCATTATGCTCTTCTCTGCCGGCATGGTGAATGTCTTGAAGTCGGCTTCGTTTATAACGATGTCACCTGTCAGACCGGCGGCTTTTACGTTGAGGCGTGCCGTATTTACGGCTTTGATGTCGATGTCGTAGCCGTATATCTTGTGGTTGAACTCGCGTTCCTGCGAGTCATCGTTGTAGATGGAGTCAAAAAGGTCCTTGTCGAAGTCGGCCCATTTTTCAAAGGCAAATTCCTTACGGAACAGTCCGGGAGCCATGTTGCGTGCAATGAGGGCGGCTTCGATTGGCAGTGTACCCGAGCCGCACATGGGATCGATGAAGTCGGTTTCTCCCTGCCAGCCTGTCATAAGAATCATACCGGCGGCGAGAACCTCGTTGAGCGGTGCCTCCACACTTTCCTGACGGTAGCCGCGTCGGTGCAGGCTCTCTCCGCTCGAGTCGAGCGACAGTGTGCATAGGTCTTCGGCTATGTGCATGTTGAGGCGCAGATCGGGATTGGTCACACTGATGTTGGGCCGTTTGCCTGTGGTTTCGCGAAACAGGTCTACAATGGCATCCTTAACCTTGTATGACACAAACTTGGAGTGGCGGAACTCTTCTGAGAAAACCACAGAGTCAACGGAAAATGTATTGTCGAGTGATATATATTTCGTCCAGTCAATCTTTTTGACTTCGTTGTATACATCGTCGGCCGATTTCGCCTTGAAGTGGCTTATCGGCTTGAGTATTCTTATGGCGGTGTGCAGTTGGAAGTTGGCTCTGTACATCAGTTCCTTGTCTCCCGTGAACGATACCATTCGCCGTCCTATCTGCACATTGTTAGCACCCAGTTGTGTCAGTTCTTTTGCCAGTACGGGCTCCAGGCCCATGAATGTTTTGGCAATCAGTTCGAATTCCTGTTTCATTTGTCTTTTTGTTCAGCGAGCGGTATTGTCCGGTTTCGTCTTTGGTATTTTCGCCATTGTATGTAGCAATAACAAGTCGGGCTATGTTTATCCTGCTTGACGGAAACGACAGATTGTTCGCCTTGTTTCTGTTATAATCCTTTATTGTCTTTTGTATTTTCTGCTTTCCGGTTCCATATCCTCCGTCACCCATATATTGGCCCCCACGATGGAGCCCCGCCCTATCGTGATGCGTCCGAGTATGGTAGCGTTGGAGTATACGACAACGTTGTCCTCGAGTATGGGGTGTCGGGCTATGCCCTTTATCGGGTTGCCTTGGGCGTCGAGCGGAAAACTCTTTGCCCCGAGCGTAACTCCCTGATACAGTTTCACGTTGTTGCCGATGATGCATGTGGCGCCTATCACCACGCCCGTGCCGTGGTCTATCGTGAAGTGATGGCCTATCTGTGCTCCGGGATGTATGTCGATGCCGGTCTCCGAGTGGGCCATCTCCGATATTATTCTCGGTATCAGCGGCACGCCGAGCACAAGCAGCTCATGGGCTATCCGATAGTTTACAAGAGCCTTTATCACGGGATAGCACGATATTATTTCGCCGTAGTTCTCGGCCGCCGGATCGCCATTGTATGCCGCCTCGACGTCGGTGGCCAGTATGCGGCGTATCTCCGGCAGCTTCTCTATGAGTCTTGCGGCCATGGTTTCGGCCTTGCAGCGGCACGCCTGCGGAATGCCTGCCTCGTGGCTTGCCGTGCACGAGAAGCACAGGCCGGCCATAATCTGGTCGGACAGCAGGGTATACATGCGTTCGATGTTGACACCGATGTGATAGCGGATGGTGCTGATATTGACAGACGACTTGCCGAAATATCCGGGAAACAATATGGCACGCGACAACTCTATAATCTCTTCAAGAGTTTTGCCCGACGGCAGCGGATTGCCGTCACGGTGTTGATGAAAAAGCCCCTCCAATGATTTTGGCTCTGATAGTTTGTCTACCGTTCGTGTCAAGATATGAGTGAAGTCTGAAGTACTCATCTGTCGTTGTATCAATATTTTGCGTTGCAAAGATACAGCAAACGATTCAAACTGCAAAGAAATAACACGTTTTTTTAAGTTCGGGGGTTTATGATTATTCCGTATATTTGCATGCACTGTTTTGATGCGGGTGTTTTATCTTTGCGTTGATGATATATGAAAATCATCATTGCTTATTAATGCTGTTTATTCAGAGACATGCCGGCTTGGACCTGTCGAGCCGGTCAAAAGGCCGGAACATCGTTTGTGCGATGGCATCCGTCACAGACAATAATGTATGTATTATTCTGAAAAAAACGCATTTTGTTTTTCGTGAAATAGAAAAGCCGGGAGGCCTTCTCTGCTTTCTTTACACGCGTTTTTTGCCATATTTTCCTGCCGTAAGGGCCTCCCGGCACTCCCGCAACGGCCGTTTCGCAGTGCAAGGAGGCCTGTTTCGCAATGCAATAACGGCCTTATTGCAAGGCGAAACGGCCCTCTCTGCTTTCTTGACAAAGCCTTGTTGTTGTAACATGCTGATAATCAGCACTCCCTGTTTGAAGCAAAAAACGCGATTTTCGGAGCCTTGTCCGGAAATCGCGATACGGATGTCGCTTAACATACGTTAAAGTAAAATAAATTCAAACTGACGGTCCGACGGATGCATTTCGCGGACAACAGATGACAGGCTGCGTGTATGAAGCCCTTGCCGGCAGTTTGGCCAATCCGGTTTGGGGGTCATGCCATCTCCCTGCGGTATTCGCTCGGTGTGCGGCCCACGTTGCGTTTGAAATATCGGTTGAAGTGTTGCGAATATTGGAATCCGAGCCCGTATGCAATCTCGCTCACTGTCTTTTTGGTGCCCAGCAGCTCTTCCTTCGAAAGTTCTATTATCTTGGTCTGGATGAAATCCTGAGGCGTGCGGCCCGTTTCCTTCTTCACGAGGTCGCCGAAATAGTTGGGCGAAAGGAAACAACGTTCGGCAAAGTATTTGACAGACGGCAGCCCGTCTCTAAGCGCGGAGCCATGGAAATAGCTGTTCAGTTCGTCTTCAAAGCGTGTGAGAATGTCGAGATTGGCGTCGCGTCGTGTGTTGAACTGCCTGTCGTAGAAGCGCATGCAGTAGTCGAGCAGCAGTTCTATGTTGCGGCATATCAGTTTGCGGCTGTGGCTGTCTGCGGGCCGTTCCGTCTCCTGCCGTATTTTGTCGAGGCAGTCGCGGAAGATGGCCTTCTCATTTTCCGATAGATGAAGAGCTTCGCGCGAGGAGTAGTCGAAGAAAGAGTATTGGCGTATGTCGCGTCCGAGCGATGTGCCGTGTATCATGTCGGGATGGAAAAGCAGACCGACAGCACTGGGCACATAGTCGGGCGCATGCTTCACGTGGATAGTCTGGCCCGGGGCAAAGCTCGTCACCGTGCCCTCCTGATAGTCGTATGGCAGGCGTCCGTAAGTGATATCACCGCAATATGTCTGTTTGAGCCACAGTGAGTATATGCCGTAGTGGTAGGTCACCTCGGCGGGTTCGGCAGTGGGCGACAGCCCGTTCAAGTCTACCACGGCCACCAACGGATGCCGTGTCTCCAAGCCCCATATGTTGTTGTATGTCTCTATTGTGTCTATGAATATCTCGTTCTCCATAACTTCAGTATCTTTTATGATGGTTCGTGTGCAAAGATACTCAAAATTCTTCAGACGCTTTTGTTGTTTATTAAAAAAGGTTCAGCTTGAATATCTACTTATCTGCATATCGTTCTTGTATGAATTTCAGTTCGGCTTCGAGCATGGACAGGCGCGGCATGTCGAAGCCGGCCCGCCGCGCCTCTGCGATGGGGCGTGTGTAGAGATAGTATATCTCCATGGGACGGCGGTTGTCATAGTCGAGTTTCATCGATGGTGAATACGGCTTCATTGCCAGTGTGTTGCGTATCATCTTGTCGGCAAAGGCCTCGTCGATACCCTCCACACCGAGTGCACGGGCCGCTCCGATTACTTCGGACATCTGTCCGCGCACGAGTTGAAGTGTGGACGGACAGGCAAGCAGACGGTCGGTCCGGGTGTCGAGCACCACGGTCATGCCGTTGAACGGCATGTTCCACACGGCCTTTTTCCATCGTGCCTCGTCGTAGCCGGTCAGGGCAGCACCTACGCCCGAGGCTTTAAGGTCGTCAACAACCTGTCGGACGATAGCCTTGTCGGCATTTCCGTATGGGGCGATATTGATATTGCCGTAACACTGGTGGTCGATATGTCCGGGCCCTATCTTGGCCGAACAGATGAATGCCAGTCCGGCTGCAATGTTCAGGTGCGGGAATATTGCCTGCAGATCGTACTCCGGACCTATGCCGTTTTGTATCAACACTACGAGGGTGTGCTCGTGAAGCAGCGGCGGCAGCATGGTGGCGAGGGCGCGGTTGAGGGTGGTCTTGAGGCATACCAGCACCACGTCGCACTGCGGCATGTCGGCAGCCGAGCGCCATGCGTTGACATGCGGCAGACGGAACGAGCCGTTGCACGAGTCCACTTGAAGGCCGTTTGCGGCTACAAAATCATAATCACTGTTCAGAAGAAAGTGTACTTCGTGGCCCTTACGGGCAAGCATTCCGCCGTAATATCCGCCCACGGCTCCTGTTCCTATTATTCCGTATCTCATTGTATATTATGTATTAAAGTAGCCGTAATCATCTGTTTAAGATGACTGACGGATAAAAGCCATTCATTCTTTTCCGCAACGGCTTGGTGTTGCAAATGTACTGATTTCTGTTCTTATTCACAATTATCTCGAAATAAAAGCGTATCTTTGCAACGTATTTTATATTTGTTGACTGTAATGCAAAACAAATTAGGCCTTCTCGGCCATATAAAGTATCCTGATGATCTGCGCAGACTGACCGTCGATCAGCTGCCGGAGGTTTGCGAGGAGTTGCGTCGCGACATCGTTGAGGAGTTGTCGGTCAATCCCGGTCATCTGGCTTCAAGTCTTGGTGTGGCGGAAATCACAGTCGCGCTGCACTATGTATACAACACTCCGGAAGACCGCATCGTATGGGATGTGGGCCATCAGGCCTATGGGCATAAGATTCTCACAGGGCGTCGCGAGCAATTCTGCACCAATCGCAAGCTGCACGGCATAATGCCTTTCCCTTCCCCGGCAGAGAGCGAGTACGACACATTCGTGTGCGGGCATGCCAGCAACTCCATATCCGCCGCGCTCGGAATGGCTGTTGCGGAAAAAAGCAGGGAGAAAAACGGCTTCCTGTCTGGTGGAGAAAACGCCGCCCCGCGTCATGTCGTGGCAGTAATCGGTGATGGTGCCATGAGCGGCGGACTGGCTTTCGAGGGACTTAACAACGTGTCTTCCACTCCCAACGACATGCTCATCATTCTGAATGACAACAATATGAGCATAGACAGGAGTGTGGGCGGCATGAAGCAATATCTGTTGCAGTTGAACACCAACGAGACTTACAACGCCCTACGTTTCCGTGCCGGCAACTGGTTGCGTTCAAAGGGATATCTTGCCGATGACCGCCGCAATGGGCTGATACGTCTTGGCAACGCCTTGAAATCGGCCATCAGTCACCAACAGAACATCTTTGAAGGACTCAACATCCGCTATTTCGGTCCCTATAACGGACATAACGTAAAGGAACTTGTGCGCATACTGCGACAGCTTAAGGACATGAAAGGACCTAAACTGCTGCATCTGCACACCGTTAAAGGCAAGGGATATGAACCGGCGGAGAAGGCTGCCACCATCTGGCATGCACCGGGAAAGTTTGATCCCGCCACCGGCCGGATAATCAAGAATGAGGCTCCTGATATGCCGCCTAAATATCAGGACGTGTTCGGCCACACGTTGCTCGAACTGGCCAGACAGAATCCTAAGATAGTGGGAGTGACCCCGGCCATGCCGACGGGCTGCTCGATGAACATCATGATGGAGGCCATGCCCGACCGGACTTTCGACGTGGGCATAGCCGAGGGGCATGCCGTGACCTTTTCGGGAGGTATGGCCAAGGACGGACTTCTGCCGTTCTGCAACATATACAGTGCATTTGCACAACGGGCATATGACAACATAATACACGACGTGGCCATCATGCGCCTGCCTGTAGTGATATGTCTTGACCGTGCCGGACTGGTTGGCGAAGACGGTGCCACGCATCACGGTGCCTTCGACATGGCCGCCCTACGGCCTATTCCCAACCTCACGATAGCTTCGCCCATGGACGAGTGTGAATTGAGGAGACTGATGTATACGGCGCAACTGCCGGACAAGGGTACGTTTGTGATACGCTATCCGCGCGGTCACGGTGTACGCACCGATTGGCATTGTCCGCTGGAGGAAATAACCGTCGGCACCGGCCGAAAACTGAAAGAGGGCCGCGATGTGGCCGTACTTACTATAGGTCCGACAGGCAATACCGCCGCGAAAGCCATCGACGAGGTGGAACGCAGTCATGCCGGTGTGAGCATAGCCCACTACGACATGCGTTTTCTAAAGCCGCTCGATGGGCACATACTTGGTGAAGTGGCTTCACGCTTCAGTCGCGTTGTCACTGTCGAGGACGGTTCGCGCAGCGGTGGGTTAGGCTCGGCGGTGCTTGAGTGGATGGCCGACCATGGCCATTGTCCACGTATAATACGTCTTGGTTTGCCCGACTGTTTTGTGGAGCACGGCACCGTGTCCGAGCTGCAACACATCACAGGCATAGACAAAGAGGGTATAGAGAAAGCCATCGAGACAATCCTTGTAACACAACATAAAGAAGGCAGTATCACGAAAATCCAGCAGGGATGACTGCATGCTGCGGAATGGAGTCAGGCAAGGAATACCATAATTATATTGTATAATTCATATATATATGAAAATAATCATAGCCGGTGCCGGTGCCGTAGGCACACATCTTGCAAAGTTGCTTTCGCGCGATGATCAGGACTGTACGCTCATAGATGAAGATGACGACCGTCTGGCCGGACTCGACGGTGAATACGACATCATGACCCTGCAGGCATCGCCCACAAGCATCAAGGCACTCAGGGAAGCCGGAGCACAGAATGCAGATCTGTTTGTCGGCGTCACTCCCGATGAGAGCCGCAACATGAATGCCTGTATCATAGCACATGCCATGGGAGCGAAAAAGACCGTGGCACGTATAGACAACTATGAATATCTGGCACCCAATCTCGAATCTTTCTTTAACGAACTTGGTATAGACTCGCTGATATATCCCGAGGTTCTTGCAGCCATTGACATCAACAACGGGCTTAAGATGAGCTGGGTACGTCAGCGATGGGATGTGCACGGCGGTGCTCTTGTCATGCTTGGTGTAAAATTGCACGAGATGTGTGAGATACTGAACCGTCCGCTCCGTGAACTGTGCGGACCGGACGACCCCTATCATATCGTGGCTATAAAGCGAGGCAGCGAGACCATCATACCCGGTGGAAACGATGAGTTGCGCAATCTGGATATGGCTTTCTTCATGACCACCCGTGAATATATACCGTATATACGAAAGATTGCAGGCAAGGAGCATTATGCCGATGTGAAAAACGTGATAGTGATGGGCGGAGGCAAGACTGCCGTAAGAGTGGCGCTGACGGTGCCCGACTATATGAATGTGAAGATAATCGAAATGAGCGAGGAGCGTTGCGAACGGCTCAACACTTTGCTGAGCACGTGTGATACCATGGTGATACACGGCGACGGACGCGATATCAGCCTGCTTGAAGACGAAGGCATAAGAAACACACAGGCTTTTGTAGCCGTGACTGACAATGCCGAAACAAACATTCTCGCTTGTCTTACGGCCAAACGGCTCGGAGTGCGCAAGACGATAGCCATGGTGGAAAATCTTGACTATGTGAGCATGGCCGAAGAACTTGATATCGGAACCATCATAAACAAGAAGACAATTGCAGCAAGTCATATATACCAGATGATGCTTGACGCCGAAGTGAACAACATGCGCTCATTGATGATGCTTGACTCGGATGTGGCCGAATTTACTGCCGCTCCGGGTTCACCTGTCACCAAAAAACCGGTAAAGGCTCTCGGACTGCCTTTCGGAATGAACATAGGCGGATTGGTGCGTCATGGCGAGGGCATGCTTGTCAACGGTAATTCACAGATAGAGGCCGGTGATACGGTGATGGTGTTCTGTCACGAACAGAACATGAAGAAAATGGAGAAATACTTTAAGACAAGTTCGTTATGGTAAACTTCCGCATCGTATCGAAAATCATAGGCCAGTTGCTTTTTCTCGAAAGTGCGTTCATGCTGTTCAGTCTGGCAGTGGCATTCTACTACAACGAGGACGATATTATGGCGTTTCTGATATCAATGATAGCCACTGTGGGCAGCGGACTGATATTCAGATACTTCGGCCGTAACTCGACCAACAACATGAGCCGTCGCGACGCCTATTTCGTTGTCACATCCACATGGATTATCTTCAGTGTATTCGGCATGCTGCCATATATCGTAGGCGGATATATCACCAATTTGGCCGACGCCTATTTCGAAACAATGTCCGGATTCACTACCACTGGGGCCACCATACTTGACAGTGTAGAGTATCTGCCTCACGGTATTCTCTTCTGGCGCTCTCTTACACAATGGATAGGCGGATTGGGAATAGTGTTCTTCACGATAGCCATACTGCCGTCGATGGTAGGTGGCAATGTCAAGGTGTTTGCGGCTGAAGCAACAGGTCCCATACGTTCCAAAATGCACCCGCGGCTGAGTACAAATGCCAAATGGATATGGTCAATATATCTGGCACTGACAGTAGGATGTATCCTGTCATATATGGCTGCGGGCATGGGGGTATTCGACAGTTTCACATACTCTATGTCAACTACAGCTACGGGCGGTTTTTCCAGCCACGACGACAGTACGGAATTTTTCCGTTCGCCGGCCATAGAATATATAAGCATTATTTTTCAGTTTCTCTCAGGTATCAATTTCACGTTGCTATATATGATAGTCTTCAAAGGGCGTGTACGGGCGTTGTTCACCAATTCCGAATTCAGACTCTTTGTCACAGTCGTATTCTCTGCCACGGCATGGATAATGTATCTGCTTGTCACCCGGCTCGACTACGATTTGGAAAATGCGTTCCGAAGTGCATTGTTCCAGGTTGTATCGTTCATCACCACTACCGGTCTTTTCAACGATGACGCCGGTGCATGGCCTCACATCACATGGGTGATACTTGGTGCATGTATGTTTCTCGGCTCATGTGCAGGCTCCACCAGCGGCGGTTTCAAATGCATTCGTGGTGTAATGGTGCTCAAGGTACTGCGCAACGAGTTTCGGCGCATACTACACCCTAATGCTGTATTGCCGGTGAAAGTGAACGGCGAGAGCGTGCCGCAGTCAAAACTGACTACACTTTTGGCTTTTTTCTCTGTATACGTGCTAATGTGTCTCGTTGCCGCCACAATAATGATAATGGCAGGCATTGACAACACCAACGCCATTACCATATCATTGAGTTGTATGGGAAATGTCGGTCCGACGTTGGGCACGGAAATAGGTCCTGTGATGTCATGGAGCATATTGCCTGACACTATAAAGTGGATATGCTCGCTGCTTATGCTGATGGGACGTCTTGAGATTATGTCTGTGTTGGTGCTGTTCACACGAAGTTATTGGAAGGATAACTGACTTGGTTTTCAGTTACGATTTTATTTTAACATCCGCAGGAGCGTCCCGTCTTCTGCGGACGATACCAAAATAGTCCGACATGTAACTTTGCAACCCAATTGCATATATGTATTTGTACCTTTGCTGCAAATTCCAAGAAGCGTACAAGTATGAACAAAGGATTATTTCTTATCGGTGCATTTGGGTTCGCAGTGCTATCGGCCTGCCGGCACAGTGCATCCAATGCTCATGATGACGATGCTCAGACAGAAAAGCATTCAAAACAAGACTCTCATTCTGAAAAAGACCACGGGCCGGGTATAATTGTTCTTTTGTCAGATAATGCAAAAGCGGCCGGAATTCAGGTTGAGACGGTAAAGCCCGGCGAGTTTCACGGTGTCACTATTACAGGAGGCAAGATTCTGACAGCTGCCAATGACGAAAATACCATTGTTGCAACCGTTGCCGGTATCGTATCTGTCAACCGTCCTATAACGGAGGGCATGAGCGTAGACAAGGGTATGGCGGTATTTACCATATCATCGTCTGAATTGCAGGATGGGGATTTGGTTCAACGGGCATTAATAACCTATCGGACGGCAAAGGCTGAATATGAAAGAGCCAAAGAACTTATAGCAGACAGGATAATAACCGAGACTGATTTTCTGGCAGCAAAGGCTGAATATGATAATGCGTTGCTTGCATATAAAGCCATAGTGCAAAACGGCACGTCAAAAGGAGTGGTGGTGAAACCGACAAACGGGGGATATGTGAAGGAATGTATGGTAAGGGATGGTGATTATGTTAACGTGGGACAACCGCTGATGACAGTGACCCGTAACAGACGTCTGTATCTGAGGGCTGAGGTCGCCGAACGTGATTATGCCATACTCAACAAAATCACTTCGGCAAAATTCAAAATGTCGTATAGTGACAAGGTCTACGATTTGAACGAGCTGGACGGACATTTGCTGTCTTATGGGAAAACAGCCGGAAACACATCGACATTTATTCCTGTTACATTCGAATTGGACAACCGTAGCGGTATCATACCGGGAGCATTTGCCGAAATATATCTTCTGACCGGCAGCCGAAGCAATGTAATCAGCATTCCGACAACAGCGCTGACCGAGGAACAAGGCGTTTATTTTGTCTATATACAGGAAGACAAAGACTGCTATCGTAAACAGGAAGTGAGGCTCGGGCAGTCGGACGGAACAAGAACGGAGATTGTATCAGGTCTGAAAGGCGGCGAGAAACTTGTCACTGTGGGAGCTATACATGTAAAAATGGCATCGGCAGGTAATATTATTCCGGGACATAATCATAATCATTAATCGAAAAACGATGTGTCATGCTGAATAAGATTATAAGGTTTTCACTGCAAAATCGTCTGTTTGTATTGGTTGTAGCCGTGTTGCTTGTCATAGGCGGACTGTATACGGCCAAGAATGCAGAGATAGATGTGTTCCCCGACCTAAACGCACCTACCGTCGTCGTGATGACTGAAGCCGGAGGTATGGCTGCTGAAGAGGTGGAACAGTTAGTGACTTTTCCGATAGAGACATCAGTAAACGGGGCGACAGGAGTGCGAAGGGTAAGGTCGTCGTCGACAGCCGGTTTTTCCGTTGTATGGGTTGAGTTTGAATGGGATACCGACATATATCTTGCTCGACAGATTGTTTCCGAGAAGCTGGCTACGGTCAGCGATGCCCTGCCTGACAATGTCGGCAGCCCAACGCTTGGGCCGCAATCATCCATATTGGGGGAACTTCTAATCATCGGTCTTACTGCTGACAGTACTTCGATGCAGGATTTACGAACAATGGCCGACTGGACAATACGTCCCCGTCTGCTGTCTACGGGTGGGGTGGCACAGGTATCTGTAATTGGGGGCGACTTGAAAGAGTATCAGATACTTTTAAGTCCGGACAAAATGAAGCATTACGGTGTGAGTCTGGCTGAGGTGACGGCCGTGACGCGCGGCATGAACCGCAGCACCAGTGGAGGCGTGATTTACGAATATGGCAATGAATATATACTGCGTGGCGTGGTTTCTCCGGATGCTATCGGACGTATATCCAAATCGGTGGTGAAGGTTGTAGGCGGTAGTCCGATAACCTTGACAGATATAGCTGAAATAAAAGTTGGGGCTGAAAGTCCGAAACTGGGAGTCGCATCGGAAAAAGGCCGGCCTGCCATATTGCTGACTGTGACAAAACAGCCTTATACAGGAACTGTAGAACTGACAGAGAAACTGGAATATGCAATTGCCGACCTGCAAAAAAGCCTCCCTGCCGATGTGCATATATCAACGGATATATTCCGTCAGTCTCGTTTCATCGAGAGTTCTATAGACAATGTGAAGACATCCCTGTTCGAGGGAGCATTGTTTGTTGTCATCATACTGTTTCTGTTCTTGGCAAACATTCGCACTACGGTAATTTCGCTGGTCACCATCCCTCTGTCACTGATAGTGTCGCTGCTCGTGCTGCACTATCTCGGAATGAGTATAAATACGATGAGTCTGGGCGGCATGGCGATAGCGATAGGTTCGCTTGTGGACGATGCCATTGTTGATGTGGAGAACGTATGGAAAAAACTGCGTGAAAACAATACTTTACCGGAAACGGAACGAAGGGCAGTGTTGAGTGTGGTCTATGACGCTTCAAGAGAGGTGCGTATGCCGATTCTCAATTCCACACTGATTATCATTGTGAGTTTCATGCCGCTGTTCTTTCTTACCGATATGGAAGGGCGAATGCTGATTCCGCTTGGTATAGCATTTATCGTGTCACTGTTTGCATCGACGGCTGTAGCATTGACGCTGACACCGGTGTTATGCAGTTATATGTTAAACAGCAAGGCAACAGATAAGGCTTATGGCAAAGAGGCGTTTGTCACTGTATGGCTTAAGAAGTATTATCATATCAGCCTGCTGTGGGTATTGAAGCATAAAAAGACGGTTGTAAGTAGTACGATAGTACTGTTTGTCGTCACGTCAGGGATATTTCTTACGCTTGGCAGCAGTTTTCTTCCACCGTTCAATGAAGGTTCTTTCACTATCAATATCAGTTCGTTGCCCGGCATCTCGTTAGAAGAGTCCGACAAAATCGGTCGTAAGGCGGAAGAGATACTGCTTGCCATTCCGGAAATAAAGACGGTGGCACGTAAAACGGGACGCGCCGAACTTGATGAACATGCTCTCGGGGTGAACGTGTCGGAGATAGAAGCTCCGTTCGAACTGGACCGGCGCACACATCGTGAACTGTTGAACGACATACGCGACAGACTGTCTGTGATTGCCGGTGTCAACATAGAGATTGGACAACCCATAAGCCATCGTATCGACGCAATGTTGAGCGGCACACAGGCCAATATTGCCATCAAATTGTTTGGAGACGACCTCAACGAGATGTTCACATTGGGCAACAGGATTAAAGATGCAATACAATCAGTAGAAGGTATTGCCGACCTGAATGTGGAGCAACAGATAGAACGTCCCGAACTGAAAATCATGCCTAAGCCGGAAATGCTTTCACGTTATGGCATATCGGAACCGGAGTTCAATGAGTTCGTGACTGTGATGATGGCCGGTGAAACAGTATCGCAAGTGTATGAGGGCAACAAGAAGTTTAATCTGGTTGTCAAAGCTGATGACAGCAGCCGCAATTCGATTGAAAATATTCGCAGAATGCTTATCGACACTCCGGACGGACAGAAAATACCTTTGACCTATGTGGCTGATGTCGTGTCTGCTGCCGGTCCGAATGCCATAAGCAGAGAGAACGTAAAGCGAAAGATTGTAATTTCGGCTAATACGGATGGGCGGGATCTCAGCAGCGTCGTAAATGATATACAGGCTGAAATTGATGGAAATATTGTATTGCCTGAAGGATATCATATAGAATATGGCGGACAGTTTGAAAATGCAAAGGCATCCGGACGTATATTACTTCTTGCATCATTGATAAGCGTCGTTGTCATTTACCTGCTGTTGTACATGCAATTCCGCAGTGCATTTGAGAGCAGCGTGATTTTGCTTAATCTGCCGTTTGCTCTTATTGGCGGTGTACTTGTGTTGTGGGGCACGACGGGCGAGGTGAGTATTCCGGCCATAATAGGATTCATTTCACTTTTCGGTATTGCCACACGTAACGGTATGCTGCTGATAACAAGATATAATCATCTGCGCCATACGGAAGGCTTGTCAATATACGAAAGCATCATAAAAGGCTCGCTGGATCGTTTGAACCCCATTCTCATGACGGCTCTGACTTCGGCACTGGCGTTGTTTCCTCTCGCTTTACGGGGTGACTTGCCGGGAAATGAGATACAAAGTCCGATGGCAACGGTTATCTTGGGCGGACTTCTTACATCAACTTTTTTGAACGTGTTTATCATTCCAATCGTATATGGATGGATACACAGAAAAGATAATAACAAATAAAAGATACCCGATTATGAATAGAATATATTTTTTGGCAATAGCTCTTTCATGTATTTATATTAAGGCACAATCACAGGACATTGCATCGGTACTCCGGTCCGTCGAACGAAACAATATGGAGTTGAAGGTCTTGCATAATGACAACCAAGCGGCTATTTTCGAAATAAAAGACCGGAATAGTCTTGAATCTCCGTCGGTGGAATATAGTCCTTTTTTCAGAAAAGGCGCTTCCGGAGTTGCAAGTTCCGAACTCGTCGTGTCGCAGGATTTTGATTTTCCGACATTATATGCAACCCGTCACAAATCAGGCAAACTGCAGCAGGAGGCCATCAATCTGGAGTATATGACGTTGAGAAGAAACATTCTTTTAGATGCTAAACAGAAGTGTCTCGAACTGGTGCTGCTCAACCTTACACGGGATGTACTGAAAGAACGTGCTGACAATGCCGGTGAATTGCTGGTGCTGTTCGAGAAGAAATTTAAAGAAGGAGATGCTACCATAATAGAACTGAATAAAATAAAGATGGAACAGATGGATTTGCAAGCGGAGATGTTACAGAATGAATCATCCCGACAAAACATTATACGGGCACTTACGGCCATGAATGGTAACAAACCGCTATCGCTCGATTCCATTTCATATCCGGAAATAACTGCTACGTACACCGAGAACGGAATGTTAGTAAAAGGTAGTGCATTGAGTCTTCAAGAAGAGATAATAGCAAGCGATGCCGTTATCCGAACCGCAGAAGCGGCGGTCCGGATGGCAGAACAGGAAATAAAAGTGAGCAAGCAGGGCTGGTTGCCGAAATTGTCAATTGGATACCGCCGCAATACCGAAATGGACGAATCGAGCAACGGATTCCTTGTAGGGGCTGCATTTCCCATATTCTCAAACACCAATAAGGTAAAGGCTGCAAAATCAAAACAGGTCGCTGCACAATTGAACCTCGACAACACCCGTATGAAAGTAGAGAACGAGACCGAAACCATAATCAATGAATTCCGTCGGCTTGGTGAAACTCTTCGGATATATGACATGACAATGATTCGTCAGTCAGTCGCAGCACTCAAAAAAGCTGTTGTCACAGGTAATATGTCTCTGATTGATTACTACAATGAAGTTGACAAGATTTATCAGAAGCAGCAGACTTTTTTAGCCGTTGAGAATCAATATCACAATCTGTGGGCTACACTTAACAAAAACAGACTATGACGTCCGGGGCGGTGGCTCGGTTTTATTGTCTGTAGCAGCCGGAGTAGCTTTTCCGTTTACAAATCGCATGATGTCCTGTTGTAATTTCACGAACTGTGGACATTGGGTATATCCGGTGGTGCGGCGCAGCATAGAGCGTATGTCGGCAATGCTGTTCTCGTAGCATGACATTTCGTTGCGCATCTGCGTATGATGTGCCGCGGTGCGGTAAATCTCCGACTCGCGTTCCTGTCTTAATCGATTGCAGACCTTGGTCATAATGGGCACAATTACCGTATCGAAAATATGATGTCCCTGCATATACAGATAGGTTGTGCGTGGAGTCACACCGAGTTCGCGCAGCATAGCCTTGGTTTTCAGATATTCATCCTTGGCTTTCGGATAGTGCTGTTTAAGCTGGCTTACACGTCTGTTTACCTTGTGGCGCAGATGCTCGATGGATATTTGCGGTGAGTCGATGTTGAAGCGGCCAGGGTCGGTGACACGGCAGAAGTCGGAAATGGAGAAGTGAGGATAGTTGCCGGTACGGTAAGCCCATATCGACCATATAAAAAGCGGGAAGCATGCCTCGGAATATTGTTCCATGTAGTCACGGAAATCAAATATCGAACGATCGTTTAGTGTCACCATCACGCACACATCGTGAAGCCCTGTGGCATAACACTGAAAATTTTCTATGGCATATACGTATGTATGGAATACGTAAGGATTGGATACAACTGTCTCCGACGTCGATGTCACACCTTGCATCAGATAGTCATAGTCGGCATCCACACAGGCTATCATATCCGGTCCTACCTTGTCTGCCATGACATTCATCAGCACCGATTTCTTGCCACGCTGCAACGTTTTCTTCGAAGGAAGCATAACCTCGAAATAGCGCGTATCGTTCTCAAGCGGACTCAACACCGTACGCCAGAAGAATATGTCGTCATAACTTTCGACATAGGCAACAATCCTGCGCCGTGCTTTCTTTGAGCCGAGCCTGTTGGCAGCAGTAAAATATGTTGATGTTATGTTGTCTTTAAGGCGTTTGCTCATATTCTTTGTTCTTTAAGGCCGAGGCATCTGTTCGTATCAATGTTTGTCGTGTTTCACAAAAATAAAAGCCATTCGGCTTGGCTCCTTAATTTCTATTTACCGATTGACTCTTGAAAAAACTACACCGTTATGTCGCTTACTTCCGTCACCTTATCCATCCATCCGTTCATTATCACAGCCGGAGAGTGGGTCGTCAGGATAATCTGCACGTTGGGGTTCAGTTCTATAATCATGTCGATCAGCCGTTGCTGCCAGTCAATGTGCAGGCTCACTTCCGGTTCGTCCATAAATAGAATATACGGACGCAAATCTTCAATGAGCACAGTCAGCAATATGGCCAGCATCTGTTTCTCGCCGCTCGACAACTGATATGGAGTGAGTTCCTCGCCTATCTGAGTGAAAAGAATCTCGTTCTTGCTTCGTATCAGACGCTTGCCCGTAGCGGCAAACAGCCGGTCTATCATGTCCTGAAACTTACGCTTCGGAGCCGAAAGGTCTTTTGCCCGTTGTGCGCTGTCCGGTTCTCCGCTCTGCAGTACCTCGATGATGCGGTTGCCTATGTTTACCTGATAGTCAAGATATTTGCGCTGAAGCTGATACAACTGCCAGTCTAATTCTGTGGTCACCGAGGCGTCGATAACCTTGTTCATCATCTCGCCGGACATAAGCGGACGGTCGAAACTACGTATCACGTCATAGCGTATCCGTCCGGCATCCTCCGGCATCACTTTCATTCTTACCCCAGGAATACGGTTGCTGGCAAACTCGCCTCCCTGCATGAGTCCTCGTACCACCCTGTTGAGTATGGTGCTTTTGCCTACACCGTTTATTCCGCTGAGAATGTTGACCTTGGGGTCGAGTGTCCATTTTATATGTTTGAGACCGCTCCACAACGAATCAATCTCAATCTCCTCTATGTATTCTGCATATTTCATAATCCAGTCATTTAATCTTCTGTCAGCAAATATAACGATTTTATTCTATAAAGCGTCATACAGTATGGGTATTTTTTGTAATTTTGCAACCGATTTTTTTAACGAACAAACATATTTATTTTTATGGATAACAAAAACACCCGCCCGCTCATTGCTCATCTGAGCATGTTCTTCGCCTGTGCCTTTTGGGGACTGATGGCTCCGCTCGGCAAGGACGCCATGACCCACGGTATCACCGGCATCGATATGGTTACATTCCGCGTATGCGGTGCTGCCGTGCTCTTTTGGCTCACATCATTCTTTACCAAACGTGAGCGTGTGATGCGTCGCGATCTCATGCTGTTTCCTTTGGCCGGACTCTTCGGACTTGTATGCAACCAATGCTGCTATACCATCGGGCTGAGCATCACTTCGCCCATCAACGCCAGCATCGTAACCACCTCAATGCCAATCTTCGCCATGATTCTGGCCGCTCTCATCCTTAAGGAACCCATTACCGGCAAGAAGGCCGCAGGCGTGCTTATGGGCTGCAGCGGTGCACTGATACTCATACTCACATCGGCAGCGGCGACCAATGCCAAAGTGGGTGACATCCGTGGCGATTTGCTTTGTCTCTTTGCCCAGTTCTCTTTCGCACTCTATCTCTCGCTGTTCAACCCGCTCGTACGCCGGTATTCGGTGTTCACGGTCAACAAATGGATGTTCACATGGGCTGTGGCTCTCATACTCCCGTTTTCATTCAGTCATGTGGCGGCCATACCATGGGCCTCCGTGCCCGCGTCGACATGGTTCGAGACTGCTTATGTCGTTGCCATAGGCACCTACTTGAGCTATATACTCACTATGATAGGACAGCGCACCCTGCGTCCCACGGTGGTGAGTATATATAATTATGTGCAGCCGCTTGTCTCTGTAACAGTCAGTGTGCTCACCGGCATAGGCGCTTTCCGTTGGAGTCATGGACTTGCTGTGGTGCTGGTATTTTCAGGCGTGTGGCTCGTTACGAAATCGAGAAGCCGCAAGGATATCGAACAATCCGCATAGCATATTGTGTTACACGGCCCATGTAACGTTGTTACTTGGACCGTGTAACACAGTTAATATTCACCGACAAGAGTAATCATAATTTTACATTCTCATTTTCAATTAATAAAGCTCTCGCTTGGAATAATCTTCAATCGGTGAATTTCTTCATTCCGAACACCGCTGTCCGTCCCAACTTCTCCTCTATACGGATGAGTCTGTTGTACTTGGCCATACGGTCAGTGCGGCTCAGCGAGCCGGTTTTTATCTGCCCCGAGTTGGTGGCCACGGCAATGTCGGCTATCGTAGTGTCCTCAGTCTCGCCCGAGCGGTGACTCGTTACTGTGGTGTACCCGTGTCTGTGGGCCATTTCTATGGCGTCGAGTGTCTCGGAGAGCGTACCTATCTGATTTACCTTTATCAATATTGAGTTGGCAGCCTTCATTCTTATACCTTTCTCCAAAAACAATACATTTGTAACAAAAAGGTCGTCACCGACCAGCTGGCAGCGGTCACCGATTGTTTGAGTAAGTTTCACCCAGTTGTCCCAATCGTTCTGTCCCAGACCGTCTTCGATGGAGTCTATCGGATATTTGGTTATCAGTTCCCTCAGATACTCAATTTGTTCCAAGGCTGTCAGACGTCGGCTTGCGGGGTCTTTTACCTTGCCGTCGTTAAGCTGCCGGTAGTCGTAGAACCATTCTCCTTTTTCGCAAACGGCAAATTCGCTTGCGGCACAGTCCATGGCTATCGTAACGTCGGGTCCGGGTTCATACCCCGCATTGCGGATGGCCCAGCAAATGCAGTCCAAAGCATCTTCTATGCCGTTGAGGGCAGGAGCAAAGCCGCCCTCGTCGCCCACGGCCGTAGACAGGCCTCGGCTTTTGAGCAGACGTGCCAATGAATGGAAAACCTCAGCTCCCATACGTATGGCCTCACACTCGTTGTGTGCTCCCACCGGCCGTATCATAAACTCCTGAAAGGCGATGGGTGCGTCCGAATGTGCGCCACCGTTGATGATATTCATCATCGGCACAGGCATCACGTATGTGTTGGCGCCGCCGATATACCGGTAGAGCGGCATGTCCATACCGGCAGCGGCGGCACGGGCCACAGCCAGCGACACACCGAGTATGGCGTTTGCCCCGAGCGCGGATTTTGTTGCGGTGCCGTCCATTTCTATCATCTTATGGTCAATGGCTCGCTGTTCAAGTACCGACATGCCCACAAGCGATGGCGCAATCACGTTGTTGACATTGTCCACAGCCTTGAGTACGCCCTTGCCACCGTAGCGTGACTTGTCGTTGTCGCGCAGTTCCAGTGCCTCGTGTTCACCGGTGGATGCTCCGGACGGTACCGACGCGCGTTCTGTCACGCCTGAATCCAATGTCACTTCAACCTCAACCGTAGGATTGCCTCGGGAATCGAGAATCTCCCGTGCGTGTACATTCTTTATAATCATAGTTTAATTGAATTAAATGGTTAAACAAATATTCTTTCTTGTATCCTGTCACGCTGCAAATATACATCCTTTATTCCGCTACAGGAAATAACCGCTGTATTCCGGTCGTATATTTCACATGGTTTATAATCTTTTACGGGGATATAAGTGAGAGAATGTGAAAATGCGGCTCTTGTGCTATACTGTCATGAAGTCTGGGAATATTTCTTCAGAACGCACCAAGCCCCGGAACGGCTTTGTACTGATGCCGTTCCGGGGCCCGGATGTCAATGTGCCGCCAATGGCCGTCGTTTGCCGTTGGCTGTTATGCCGTTTTTTCAGCACTGTTCTATCTTCCAGTCAGTGATGGTTCGCTTACCGCTGTCGAAGTTGATGCCTACCTTGGCTATGGGCAGCCCGCAGAGGGCGAAGCGTGAGGGATAGTCTTTAAGGTCTATCTGACTGATAGCGTCGGCAGCCGACCGGTTGAGTTTCATCTCGATGACATACAGCTTGCCGCCGGCACGCATGACAATATCCACACGACCGCGCGGCGTACGCACTTCTACGTCGACATACATTCCGAAAAGTGTGAATATAACGTAGAACAGCTGCTGGTAATGTCCTTCGTAATCGGTATTGTCGCAATATGGGACTGTGAGCAAAAACTGCTGCATCAGGGTCAGCGCGTTGTCTATGTTGTTTCGTAATATGGCACGATACATCTTTGCGACAAGCGTCATGCCTTGTTCCGTGCGCGATGCAAGATAGTTGGGCAGAAGACTTTCCATCAGTCCCGTCCTTATTTCTGCATTTGGTATGTCGAGAATATACAGTCCGGTCTCTTCGTCCTTGTCTTTTATTGTGATGTATCCGCTCTGATAGAGTAGTGGGGTTATGTTCAAGAGTCTCTCCGTAGGTGCGTCGAACGCTGATGCAAGTGTCTCCCGTTGTCCTATTTCCTGGGGTGTTACATCATACTTGCGCAGCATCTCTATAAGATACGTGGGAGTGCCGCTTCCGAACCAGTAGTTGTCTATTTTGTTTTTTGAAAAGGCATTCAACAGGCTGAACGGGTTATATATATCCGGCGAAGGCCATGTGAAGTGATATCCGTCGTATCTCTCTTTCAGTTTCCTTACCGCTTCGTCATGGGGCAGACCGAGTTTTTCGGCCAACCGCTCTATATAGCCATCCAAATGTTCGAGCATTTCCTTTTCGGTTATGCCGCAGATGGCAGCGTACGGATCATCCATGCTGATGTTTGATATGTTGTTCAGCTCGCTGAAAATACTGAGTTGCGAGAACTTGGTTATACCTGTGAGGAAAACGAAGCGCAGATAGGGGTCACACGCTTTCAGCGGAGAGTAGAAGTTGCGCATCACATTGCGTAGCACCGGCAGGTCACGCTCCTCGTGCATTACGTCGAGAAGCGGAGCGTCATACTCGTCGATAAGCACGACGACCTTGAGGCCGGTAAGTTCGTTGACCCGTATTATGAGCGATGTAAGGCGGTCGTTCAGTTTATTCGCCCCGTCTGATTTACCGTATATTTTTTCATATTGACTGAGTTGGAAACCAAGCATTGACTCAAGCGTATCTTTGTCAACATGCTTGGCAAGGCTCATGTCGAAATGCAATACAGGGGATTCTGCCCATTCTGTCTCAAGTCTGTCAATAGCCAAACCCTTGAACAAATCGCGGCGACCCTCAAAATAGCAGCGTAACGTGGATGTAAGCAGTGACTTGCCGAACCTACGCGGACGGCTGAGAAAGAAATATTTGGCATCGGAATGGGTAAGACGATACACATATTCCGTCTTGTCCACATACACATAATTATTCTCTATAATTTCAGAGAACGTTTGTATTCCCACCGGGCATCGCTTCAATTGTTGTATTTCCATATACTTACCTTTAACAGTGTTGCGTTCACAAAGATACAACTTTTCCAGGAAAGCACGAAACAAACAAATATATTTCACCAATATATATTTGAAGTTAAGTTAGTCAACAGAATTAAGCTACATAATCTTCCGGACATAGAATGAACAATCCATGCTTGGATAGAATGCGCGTTCTGGTTTAATACTGTTGACTAACTTAATATTTTTATTTGACTATGATTTCAGAAATGAACGACAAGTTTTGGACACCCTACCCGTCGTGGCGCATACATCCTATGTCTGGATGACAATGTAGTTTGATTCTGTTGACCAATTTATATGTGCTCTCTTTGTCTTTATGTCCAAAGAGCGGATGTCGGGAATGTCTTTATGTCTGGAAAGTCGTAATGTATTTCTTTTTCTTAAAAAAACGCACTTCTTTTTTCTCGAAATAGAAAAGCCGTAAGGCCTTCTCTGCTTTCTTTACACGTGTTTTTGGCTCTGTTTTTCTGCCGTAAGGGCCTCCCGGCACTCCCGTAACGGCCGTTTCGCATTGCAATAAGGCCGCCGTCGCAATGCAATAACGGCCTTATTGCAAGGTGAAACGGCCCTCTCTGCTTTCTTTACATAGCCGTATTGGTCTTTGAAAAACGTAAGTGCCTGATAGTCAGCGCTTCCAGTTTTGACGAAAAATGCGCTATTTTCGGCCCGTAATCTGCAGAAGTCGTTTTTGTGACGAACGACGAAGTGTTTTGTCAAAATAGTTCGTAAACCTTGACTTCACCGTACGTCCCAAATTCCGATGCCGGTACGATGGCTCGTGATGTTGCGATACGTTTGACAGATTTGAGCAACATGACAAATTCTGTCTATATTTTGACTCATTGTCTGATTTGATGCGATTATGTCGGAAAAATGAGATAACTTTGCACCATCTAACAACAAACAATGAAAAGACAATGAAAGTGATATTGGTAAACGGCAGCCCGCACAAGAATGGCTGCACGCATGCCGCTTTGGAGGAGGTGGCCGGTGAACTGGAGAAAGCCGGTATAGAGACCGAGATGTTCTGGTGTGGCGTGAAGCCGGTGATGGGATGCATCGGGTGTGGCAAATGTTCTGCCACAAAGCGATGTTGGTATGGTGACGATGCCGTAAACGGTTTTCTGGAGAAAGTGGGTGGAGCCGATGGCTTTGTTTTCGGTACGCCGATACATTTTGCCGGTACGTCGGGAGCTGTCAAGCCATTCATGGACCGTGCGTTCTGTTCGAAAACAGGTATCTATGCCAACAAGCCGGCAGCCGCCGTCGTGAGTTGCCGTCGCGGTGGGGCGTTGGGCGGATTTGAGGATCTGAACCGCTATTTCACTATTGCGGGCATGCCTGTGGTGTCGTCCAACTATTGGAACGAAGTGCACGGCAACACTCCCGATGAGGTGTGCCGCGACTTGGAAGGCATGCAGACCATGCGCCAGTTGGGACGCAACATGGCTTGGCTTCTTCGCTCGATAGAGGCTGGTCGTGAGGCCGGTGTGGAACTGCCAGTGACAGAGACGAAAATCAAGACTAATTTTATAAGATAACATAGGGATTAGGTCCAATAGCATATGATACAGCAAATAGAATTCAGTCTGAAGCCTGTTTCGCGGGGATTCCATCTTGTGACGGGAGAGATTGTCAGACAGTTGCCGCCTCTGCCGCGTACGGGAATTGTCAATCTGTTCGTGAAGCATACCAGTTGCGGACTGTGTATCAACGAGAATGCCGATCCGGACGTGCGCACGGACATGAAGAAGATATTCGACCGTCTTGTGCCCGAGAACCAGCCTTATTATGAACACACGATGGAGGGCAGCGACGATATGCCGAGTCATGCCAAATCGGTGATGTCGGGTGTAAGTCTGACGATACCCGTCAGCGACGGGCGTCTCAATCTTGGAATGTGGCAGGGTGTATATCTGTGTGAATATCGTGATTGCGGCGGGCCGCGCCGCATTGTAGCGACAGTTGTCGGCGAATAGTAATATATATATGAATACAAGAACCAAGGGTGCTGTATGTGGCGTGACGGCTGCTGTGGCGTACGGAACGAATCCGCTGTTTTCGCTCGCTTTGTATGACGAAGGTATGGATGTTGAATCTGTGTTGTTCTACAGGTTTGCCATCGCTGCCGCGATTTTGGCTGCTGTGTTGCGCCTGCGAGGTGTAAGACTCGGTATCTGCCGCCGTGAGATAGCGCCATTGCTGCTTGCCGGAATAATATTTGCCATGTCGTCGCAGACGTTGTATCAGAGTTTTCTGTATATGGATGCGGGTGTGGCCTGCTCCATACTTTTTGTATATCCGATACTTGTGGCTGTGATAATGACGGTATTCTTCCATGAACGGGCGTCGTTGCTCACATATGGCTGTATAGCCACGGCCACGGCAGGTATTGCACTGCTGTATCAGGGGGATGGCGATGTAAGCCTTAGCACTACAGGGCTGCTGCTTGTTGTGCTGTCATCGCTGTGCTATTCGGTATATATAGTTGGTGTGGACCACTCTGTGCTGAGCCGTGTGCCGTCGGCGCGGATGACTCTGTGGGTGCTTGTGGCAGGTGCGTTGATGTTTTTTGTGTTTACGGGTTTCGGTACACGTTTGCAGGCCGTGCCGTCCACCATTGCAGGGTGGGGCAATGTAGTGGGTGTGGCACTTGTACCGACGATAATACCGATACTTTTCATCAACGTGTCGATAAAGAGCATCGGTCCTACATATAGTGCCATCATCGGTGCGCTTGAACCTGTCACGGCGTTGACCATCGGTGTGATGGTTTTTGACGAGCGGCTGACCGGCCGCATCATTCTCGGTGCATTGCTTATCTTTGTCTCGGTGACATTTGTCGTGGCCCGTCCGTTGCTCGTGAAGTTTATTCCTCATGGGCATGTCGGTGCCCGTCGTCGCCATAACGGATAGCACGGTCGGCACACTGGCATCTTTCGGTCTCGATTTCGAGTGTAGAGTGGTTTATGCCGGCCTCGGCAAGTTTCTGCTTGATTTCCCTTTTCACGTTTTCCATCGCGCTGATATCGTCTATCATGACATGGGCCGTCAGCGCGTTTTTTGTTGTGCTTATGGCCCATACATGCACATGGTGTACGTTTGTCACGTGGGTGCAGCCGGCCATTTGTTCTGTTATTTTGTCGGCATCTATGTTTTCCGGTGTTCCGTCGAGCGACAGCTTGAGGCTTTCGGCGAGCAGCCGCCATGTGGATACAAGTATTACCATGGCGATAGCGAGCGACACTATAGGGTCGACAATATTCCATCCTGTGAAAGTAATCACAATTCCCGACACTACCACCCCTGCGCTCACCAGTGTGTCGGTCAGCATGTGCAGGAAGGCTCCGCGTACGTTTATGTCGTTTTTCCGGCCCCGCATGAGCAACAGTACTGTGAGGCCGTTGATGATGATGCCGGCAAAGGCTGTCCATGACACAGCCATGCCGTTGACATCGGCCGGTTCGTAGAACTTGTGCAGGCTTTCTATCATTATGACCCCTACGGCTACGAGCAGTATGATGGCGTTGAGCAGGGATATAAGCACCGTACTCTTTTTCAGCCCGTATGTGTATCGCTTGGTGGGATGTACACGTGCCAGCCAGAACGCTGTGAGCACAAGTACGAGTGAGAAGACATCGCTGAGGTTGTGCCCAGCGTCGGAAAGCAGTGACATAGAGTTTTCCATAAGCCCTACCACTGTCTCAATGCCTACGAATATCAGGTTGAGTGCTATGGAGAATATAAATACGCCGTTGAGCGACGGCGCTGTATGGTTGTGGTGGGAGTGATGATGTTCCATATGATTGTCTGTTCTTTTGTTTTGTACGGTGCAAAGTTAGCTAAACCGTAATGCAATCAGGTTGCAAAGTTTTGCCGGATGAACATCACATGAGCTCTTACTGTGAAATACGTTCAGGATATATTGGCGCCGAGGGCTGGGCGTTGGCTTTTTTATATCGTCACTTCGGAACTGATGTCGAACAGCTGGAGCGCATTGTTGGAAAAGTCGGAATGCACAGCAATCTTCTTGCATGAGCTGCGCATGAACCAGCTCATATAATTCTTTACGTAGTGGCTGAATGAAATCCTGGTGTTGTCCGTATTCATTATTTCGTTGTTGATTTCAGGGTTGCAACCGCATTTGCAGTTGTATTCGAGACATCGGCCTATAAGGCAGCATATCGAAGAACATGTTCCGTTGGGGTTATAGCATGGCAGTGAACATCTGCGGTTTATGCCGATGCGAAAGTACTGCATGTCAAGGGAAGGCTTGATGCCGGTTTTGCCGGATTCGTCCTTAAACTTATTTTGCTTTTCTGAACAGTTGTCTCCGTTCCGTTTCACGAAGTCAAATAGAACGTTGTCCATCAGAGTACGGTCGGCAGGACTGATAATCAACGGTGCTTCTTTATGGGCCAGTATGCCCAGAACTGCGGCCAACACAAGTGTGAGTAATGTCAATCGTCTCATAAGCTGTAATTTTTTAGTTTATAAACATCAATATTGTCGGTCTAAGCATATTTGCCGTTAGCGGAAATCCGTTTGCGGCGTATGTCGCTTTTGACGTTGCAAATTTAATATGTGCATTCCGAAAAAAAAGTTGCAAGAAATTGTTTTCAATCCAATACTATTTGCAACAACGTGCAAACTGATGATAATCAGATGGTTGTGAGGATGGTTAATCGAGCTTAAATTGTATGCAGATTTGTTATGTCACGGTTTTAAAGGCTGATTGATACGGTTTCGTTAAGTCAGATGGGCAGAATGAAACTTGTTTAAATTCTGCCATGGCGGGAAAACGCGCATGAATATGAACATTTTGACGCATAAAGACAACAAAACCGCCTCTTGTCTGTAGCTGATAGTCTGAACGTTTTCGTCAAGTCAAATGAGCAGAGTGAAACTTGTTTCAACTTTGCCATTGCGGGAAAACGGGGGATGAAATCCAACGATTGTTATGGAACGGTATGGATATTTACGTACTGCGCGGATTTCCAACTCCACGATGATTATTCAACTGATGTGAAAATCTGTGTACTTGGAAATCCGCGTAGTCCTTATCCCGGTATCTGTGTTTATGTCTTATTTGTATGTCACTCTGTCAGTTTAAGAATGTAGCATACCATACTTGTGGGATGTTTCTCGGCATATTCTTTCAGCAGGTCCTGTCCCGGTTTCAGCCTGTTGTTTATCAGCCGGCTTATCACAGGGTTCATGTTGCCGAACATGCCGAGTATTCCGGGCAGGCAAACACGTTTTACTTTTGCATCGGCAATGAGCAGTACGAGAACCTTGGGTGATTGCGCCGAAAGGTTGGGAAACTTAAGGACCGTGTTCATTATCTCCTTGTCGGTCTTTTCCATATAGCGGTAGAAGCTGGCAATGAGACGCTCGATGTTCTCGGTGATGAACGATGTGTGGTCGGCGATTTCGAGTTCGAGTTTTGTGTCGAACTTCTTTACAACGCGTTTTTCGTTCTCACTTATTACCGATTCGCGCAGTTCGGTGTATTCCCGTATGTTATCCGCAATCTCCTTTCGTATCAGCATTTGATTGATGCGGCAGTCTGTAAGGTACAGTTCGCGTAACATCTCGATCCGGTCTTTTGAGCCCATTCCGGCTATCTGTCGGTCTATGTGTGTTACGAGGGCGGCGGCCACTTCGTCTGTCTCGGCCATTGGTGCAATCTTTTCTCTGCGGGTTGTGATGTATTGTTCGGCCTTTTTCAGGGCGTCACGGCTGAACAGATATCTGTATTGACGGTCAAGCTGTCTGATGTCTTCACGCAGTTCGGACAGTTTCTTGTGGCGTATGCTTTCTGTGAGTTCGGCCAGTTGGCTGACCATGATGTCTGTCACACCTTCTATCATTATTGTTCCTTCAACATTTCTGCGGTATTCTTCCAATCGTTCTGTCTCCGTGGTGAACATAGTGAGCCATTTCTCGTTTTTAACTACCTGTTGCATAATGTATTCGGTATTGTCTGTAGCCTCAGCTTCGTGCGATTCTTCTATCAGTGTCGGCATTTCATATGCGTCGAATTGTGCAATCTGTTCTATCTGCTTGTTGAGAAGTTTGGATAGCTTTATGCCGATGTTGCGGTTGGTCTGCATTATCTTTTCCGACATCATCGTAATCTGTTCGTTTATGTTCTTGTGGTTCACGCAGAGTTGCTCCAGTTCTTTCTTCAGGGTATCGATGTTTACCTTGTCGTTGCCGTTGTCAAGTCCGGTGATTGCACTCAGACCTTCCAGGCGTTTGTGCAGGTCGTCTATCTGCATGCGTATCATCTTGCGGTGGGCCGCCTTTTTGCGTCTGTATGCCACTAATGTTGTAATAATCAGTATCAGGACAAAACTGCCGGTGATGAGTGCCATGCGAATATCTGACACATTGGAGTTGAAAATGATCCATTTAGTGGCGTTGGCATTGAACGGGTCTATCTTTAACACTCCGATGTCAGAGCCTAAATATACTTTCCCGTCAAGCACGAAGGAGGCATTCGGATTGAACCGTATGTCGGTGAAGTCTTCTTTCGTCAATACCGCCTGGCCGTTGTTTATCAAGTACTGCTGTATGCCGTGTTCGGGCATGGTATAGAACAAAGTGTCGTTTACATACAGAAGTCTGTTGAAGCCTTTTGTTTCGGTGGTGTCGTTGAACTCGTTGAGTATTAGATGATGGTTGGTCAGCATCATCATGAGCGGTATATGCTCGCTGGTGACGGCGATATCGCGTATGAAGTGGTTGTCCTGGGTGTTGCTGATTAGCTTGAAGTTGTTATCGCATCCGCAGAACACACCTTTGTTGAGTGTAGAGATATAGATAGTGTTTGAACCGGGTGCCGAATAGAATGCCGTAATGTACTTGCCGCTCATACATCTGACAGTATTTATACGGTTGTCATTGTCAATGCATACCAGTTCGTCGTGTATGCCCACATATATCGTATAGCCGTTTTCCGTCTCTTTGGCATATGAGGCCGTGATTTTTGTCGGGGCATCGTATATGACTTTGGATGTGGTCATAATCTCGTTTTGAAGGAATGTGTTGTGTATGTCCAGACGTACTACCTTGCGCTGGTTGCTGATGTAGAACAGGTTTCCGCCGGCGGTCATCAGTTTGCCTACGGTTTCACCTCCGGGCAGATTGTAGATTTTTGTGGCAACGGAGTCGTTGCAGTCCTGCCGGTATATTTCGTTGGCGGAGTTTACGTAATACAGGTTTGTACCGTCGGTGCAGGCAGCAAGAATTTCGCCCGTCACATTGAAAATGCCTGTGTGATGTGGTATGCGCCACAAAGCATTGTCGGTGAGCATCAGTGTGAAGCCCTTGCGTCCTTCTGTGCTTATGACGTTGTTGCAATACTGTGGAACTTTACGGCGCAGTGTGACAGGAACGAAGTCGTGCAGGTTTTCGCTCAGAACTACGTGGCCGCCATCAATGAAATAGTGTGTCTTGCCGACTTTGTGGTGTACATGGGCCGAGAATTTGAGCGGCACTACTTCAAGTGTTGTTCCGTCAGGGGCGTCAATATACAGTTTGTTGTCTGAGATTGCATATATCTTGTTGTCGGCTACAGAGACATTGTATATTCTTTCTCCCTCGTGTTTCACGGTTACCTGTCTTGTTGCCAGGTCTATGCGTATCATGCCGTATTGTGATGCCACAACAACACAACTATTGCCACAGCGGCAGATGTTGTGTGTCATAAACGGGCGTCCCGTACGCACGGTCTCACTGTCTTCTCCCGGATATAGTGGTGTCAGTGTGTCGTTTCCCATTTTCAGACCGTAGAGTCCTTGGCTTGTGGCGGCATATATCATGTCGTCTGTAACGAGGATATCATAAACGGAGTAGCTGTAGCCTTTTACCGGAATTCTGTATTTGTTGAGCAATGTGGGATGTCCGTCTGCAACTATTCTTTTTTGCAGTCCCGAATTTCGTATTCCGAGCCAGTATTTCACTAGTCCCGGCTCTCTTCTGTCTGCAGCAACCTTGTATATTCTGTCAGTGCCTATATTGTATGATCTTTGAACGTGGTCACCGATATACCATATATCTCCAGTGCCACTGCCAATCCAACATCCAGAGTCGCCGTCAGTTGAGATTGAGGCTAATTGTTCGTCGAAGTAAAATTCTTTCTCTCCGATGGTTTTATGTTGTTCGTTTTTATTACAGCCTGCCATTGCCAACAGTAATAATATCAATGGCGTAATCAGATTTAATCGTGTCATTCTTTTTGCGTTATCATGTAAAACTCAGATTATAGTGCAAAGGTATGTTATTTTATTCAAATAGGGATGCTTTTGCGGATGTTTTTTACTTTTGGCTTTATAATTTGCCATTAATTCTTGAAGTTTAGTGATTTGTTTGATTTGTGTTATTCCAAAATAAAAAAAGCGATGAAAGGATTATCGGGTTTTATGAGGCTTGCCCAATGTGTATCTTTCATCGCTTCTGCATATTGTGTTTATTATATCATTCCCCGTTATGATTTCAATAATGAAACATATATTTGTACATTTTGTACAAGTATGTTTATATTGCAAAATTAAGTAAAAGTATGCAAATGTACAAATAGGATTTGACGCCAAACGGAACGTTTGGCGTATTTTATGGAATACTTGTATGAAGAAGTTACGAAAAGAGTGTAATTTATTGGAACTGAGCGTAGGTTAATTGCTCATGATAGTAATAGGTTACGATTTAGTTAGTTATCTACTGCGTCATCCTTCTGCGCGTTGCGTAACCTTCAAAGAACTCTTCGTATGCAAAAGTAACAATAAAACGGGAGATTTTGAAATGAATCTCCCTAATTTTTTTCTTCTCATACAAGTTTTTCCGTAAAAGCAATTTTATCCGTCGGCACACCATCGTACAAAAGGATTTTGAACGAACGTATGCCGACTGCCGCATAAGCGAAGAAAAGGGCTTTGCCTCACGCCTAAACAACAGTTTAGACTGATGATGCAAGGCCTATTTCTTTTGTGCTTATGCCAAAGAGGTGCTTTTACGGGTTTCTGACGATTTTTCTTTTTCCGCTGTTCCTTTGAGCCGTAAGCGGAAAGCCGTGTCTGACCGCCCGATCCATGAATGGAACAAGCCGTCATACACGGCAGGCAAACCGGGAAGAATGATTTTATCCGTCAGACCGGACACGCTCGGCCAGACATATAAAATCATACTTCCTTGCCGGTGGTTTGCCCGGTTTCACGCTTCCGGCAGTGTCCCTTTTCTTTTTGGCATTATCCCTTTTTTACGGATTTCTCTTTTGAAGTTTTCCTGTCCAATCTGCCTCCACTTCCGTTTACCTCCATTTTCGCGTCTTTCAGTGAGCCGCATCAGGCAGTCATTTCCGTTCTGGGCGCAAAGGTAATTCCGGGATTGGACGGGAATGCAAGGTCAAGCCTCCTGTTTTCGGAAAAAATCTCCAACCCTGCGGGTAGTATTTTTCCCGAAAAACCTTGCATTCCCTAATCCCTACCTTTTTAAGCACCCGAAACGAAAACGACCGATGCGACAGAAAGACGCATTAAAAAAATGTCGGATAAACGAGAGGCAGATAAGATAGTTTGAAACTCAACTCCCTCAGCTCTTGAATCCACATTAAAAAAATCAAAAACAGCGAAGATATGACGGAAACGGCAAATTTCAGACAAACTGCGCAATACATCGGGTTGGCGATATGCAGCTTGATAATACGCACCGCCTTCGGGGTGTTCGGCATCCTTTGGGGCATCATAGCAGAGATTGTAAACGGAATGTTCCGAGTGGCGATAGGCGTAATCGTGGCTACCCTTTCCACAATCGCCTTCTTCGGCTTCATCCTTTGGTTATTCACCCTTTAACCCCTACCGACATGGCAAAGAGAAGCAGCAAAACGGCAGCGCAGCAGTGCAGATACTACGAGGTGGACAACATCTTCGTGTACATGGTGGAAACGTACACCAACGGCAACATATCCGTGTTCCGTGAACTCTACCGAGAACTGAACAAGGACGCACGGAGGGACTTTACAGACTTCCTTTTGAGCGAGGTGGAGCCGACCTATTGGAGAGAGATACTGAAACAGACCATCTAAAACGACAGCGATATGAGAACGATAACAAGGACATACGACCTTTTCCAATTAGCCGAACTCTCCGTAGCAGCGAGAGAAACCGCATACAGCGAATGGCTGCACACCTTTGAATACGGATGGGACAGTGACAACCGCAACACGCTGGAAGCATTTGAAAGTGTGTTCAAGGTCAAAGTTAACGATTGGAGTTACGACACGTGCCGTTATTCCTACCGCTTCACCTCACGTTACAGCGGAGAGGAAGAGGAACTCTGCGGCATACGGCTTCTGAAATACATCGTCAATAACTATTGGCATACCCTATTCAAGCCGAGAACCTACTACCTAAAAGGCAATTACAAGAAAAGGCGCAAAAGCCGTGTATTCACGGATAATTGTTGCGTACTGACAGGCTATTGCGCAGACGAGGACATCCTGCGACCCATCTACGACTTTCTGAAAGCCCCCGATACCCGAACCACTCTGTACGACCTTATGGACAAGTGCCTTAACAGCTTCTTCAAGTCGTGCCGTGACGATATGGAATTTCAGTGCAGCGAGGAGAGTTTCGAGGAGAGTTGCGCAGCCAACGACTACGAGTTTTTGGGAAACGGAAAAATGTATAACTGATAAAACGACAGCGATATGAAAGGAACAGAACATTTCAAAAGAACGATACAGATGTACTTGGAGCAGCGTGCAGCCGAAGATGCGCTCTTTGCGAAGAACTACCGCAACCCAGCCAAGAACATAGACGATTGCGTGACCTACATTCTGAACTATGTGCAGAAAAGCGGTTGCAACGGCTTCACGGACGGAGAGATATACGGACAAGCCGTCCACTACTATGACGAGAACGAGGTAGAGGTGGGCGAACCTATCCAATGCAAGGTAGCCGTGAACCATGTGGTGGAACTCACAGCGGAGGAAAAGGCGGAAGCACGGCAGAACGCTATCCGACAATACCAAGACGAGGAACTCCGCAAGTTGCAGAACCGCAACAAGCCAACAGCGAAGAAAGAAACCAAAGTTGAACCATCACTATTTGACTTCTGATTATGAAACCGAGAACACGCATACAGCAGGAAGTCGCACGTTTGAGCAAGCGACTACCGAGATTGACCGAAGAACAAAGGGCATACGCTTTCCGCCATTGCTTCAAGCATTACGCCATCAAAAGGGCAGACGGCACGAACATCTGCACCGAGTGCGGACATTCGTGGAAAAGCGACCACGACCTTGCAGATACCATTTGCGGATGCACCTGCCCCCGTTGCGGCATGGAGTTGGAAACATTACGCACCCGAAAGAGTGTTTTCAGCGATATGGAGTATTTCTCCATCGTCACCACCTGCAAGCAATACCAAGTGATACGCTTCTTTTCCGTCAAGTCACGATACAAGGCAGGGCAGCCAGCCGAATATTCCATCTTTGAAGTGGTGCAGAGGTGGATTGCCCCCGACGGCAAGACAACGACCGTTGCCCGATTGCGTGGCATGTCCTTGTTCTATTACGACCTATGGAATGAATACAGCGACATGGAGGTACGCAAGAATGGAGAATTTCGGGCATACGACATAAATCCGGTATGCACCTACCCCCGACAGCGTTTCATACCCGAAGTGAAACGCAACGGCTTCAAGGGTGATTATCACAACATCCTGCCTTACGACCTTTTCAAAGCCATACTTTCCGACTGCCGAGCCGAAACGCTGTTGAAGGCAGGGCAATATCCCATGTTGCGTTACTATATATACCACTCTTTCAATATCGTAGAGTATTGGGCATCCTTGAAGATATGTATCCGAAATGGCTACACCATTGCCAACGGCTCTATGTGGCGTGACACGATAGACCTCCTGCGTCATTTCGGCAAGGACACGAACAGCCCGAAGTACGTTTGCCCTGCCGACCTCAAAGCCGAACACGACAAGTTGGTGGCGAAGCGTAACCGACAAAGGGAACGTGAGCGGACGGAACAGCAACGGCAAAAGGCGATTGAGGACGAGAGGAACTATCTAAAAGCCAAAGGTATCTTCTTCGGACTTGTGTTCTCCGACAACCTTATCCGTATCAAGGTCATAGAGAGCGTGGAGGAAATGATAGAGGAAGGACGTATGATGCACCATTGCGTGGGTGGCTACCACAATCGGGAAAATTCCCTTATCCTTTCAGCGACCATTGACGGCAGACGCATAGAAACGATAGAGGTATCACTGAAAACTTTGGAGGTGGTGCAGTGCCGTGGCTTATGCAACGAGAACACCGAATACCACGACCGCATTGTAAACCTTGTGAACAGCAACGTGAACCTTATCCGCCAACGGATGGAAGCGGCATAGTATAAACCTATAATACCCAATAGTATGGAAGTAAGAATTGAAAGCATGATTTGTCTGTGGGACGATAAAATCCCCACAATGTTCCTTGAATTTGTAAACCTCCTCACTCTGGCAACGAGTGAGGAGCAGTTAAGGGCAAGCGTCAAGGACTTTGCCGAGAAGCACGAACTTGACAGGTTTTTCCTTTACGGCTTCGGCTCCCACCATTTCTACCTGCACCAACGCTATACGAGTGACCCCGAAATGGTGATGCGCAACAGAGTTTTGTCAGTACATTTTTAACCACTCTAAAATCAACGATTATGGCAACACGAATGACCATCAACGGAATAAGCACCTGCACCGAAGCAGGTACGGAGAAATACGAGCGTTTCCAATTAGGTATCGGCAGACGCAAGCGGACACTTGTGCAGTACGACTACCGCCATCCCACAAACGGAGAGTTGTTCTCTTGTGTCAAACCCACGTTGGACGAGTGCCGAGCCGCACGGGACAAGTGGCTCACGGCAAAGGGAGGAAAGGAGGACAGACGATGAACGCAGCCTACCAAACGCTGATAGTGAAGTTCAGCGAGCCTATCAAAGTATTGGACGGCATCTTTGACGATGCCGAAGCGTGGGGAGTTGATACCCTAAAAAAGTGGATAGATGACTATGAAAGTAGCAGGTTTACCGCCATTGACAGCCATACGGCAGTCATCACAAGCGAGTACAATATGGAGTGCCTGATGGAATGGTTGAAACGAAACACACCCATTGCCGAGATAACAGAATGTTGAACAAGTTGGCGGTGTCCGCACCGCCAACCTAAAACCAAGAAAAGCATGATAGCAAAGACGATTTTACAGCAGATAGGCGGCAGACGCTTTGCCGCCATGACGGGAAGCAAGGACTTCATAGACATGGGAAACGGCTTGCGCATGAGCCTTGCGAGGAACAAGACAAGCGCGAACCGCCTTGACATCATCTACGATGCAGGATTAGACCTCTACAATATGCGTTTCTACCGCAAGACGTTCAGTAAAAAGACATTCGAGTGCAAGACAAAGGACATTGCAACGCACGATGGCATATACTGCGATATGCTGGAAGAAATGTTCACGATGGTAACGGGACTCTACACCCGTTTTTGAGTGGCGGCGGCGAAAGCCGCCCTACTTTCTTTCGGTGAGCATGATGGCGGACAAAGAAAGTAGCAAAGAAACCGCTGCCCCAATCTACGATAGTATTCACAAAAACAAGTTTCAATCATGGAAGAAATCAGACAGAACGGAAAAATCATCCTGCACAGCGATGACGGGACAAGCATAAGGATGATTTTCAAAAACCTCACGGGGAGGAATTTTCAAGGTCAGGAATATGCGGAGTATATCCGGCACATCGCAATCGGGGAGATGGGATTTTCGCCCGGCATCATAGAGCATTGCAGGGACGGTGAGGTAATCGGCAAAGGCAAAATCCCGAATGTATGAAAAGCGGAAAATCCGATGAAGTTGCAGCTTCATCGGATTTTTTAATTTAGCTATATATCCCAATCAGGTTTTACAATTTTGGGATAACGTTGTTGTCTAACGGTTTTCAACTTTTCCATATAAAATAAATAAATCTCCTTATATGAGCCAAAACCGGGCTGTTGTATATCCTCTTCGATGGATAAACCACCAAATACCAGCAACCATAATCTTAATGCAACACCTAAGTAGCCCCAAAGTGGATCCATTTCATGTAATTCCAGTTTAGTAACCAAATTTTCTATTCGGACATCCATATCCGGATGAGTTCCACCACCAGAAATAGAATCTTCGCCCATCAATAAAATGGCTGCTAATACAGTTGCGACCCCTGCCTTATATGTATTTCCCCATGCAGAATCATATTCAGTTTGAATAAAACTAATTGCCGTATCATCTGCGGCAATTTCATCATCTATAGTATGGGAAAATGTCTGTTGTATTTGTGTATGACCTAAATAATTATGTGAAAATTCGTGGGCATATATAAATGCTATCGCAGCACAATATACACCATTTGTGTGACTTATAATATTTTCAAATTGCTGGGGATTACAGATGTTGGGTGTTACCCAATAAGCATCCCTATTGAAGTTATGCAATAATTGCCGTCCTCTAAAAAAGCAATCATTAGCATACTCTACATCAACCATATTGGGTTTATAACCATATTTGTTTATGCCGACAGCATCCATTATTGGAATATGTATGACATTCTCAAAATAGGCATTAAGATAAATACATACAGACCATAAATACTGACAAAAGTTTTCGTTGATATAGATATGATTTAATCCATTGCTATCTTTTTTTATTTCCGCAACATCGCTAATAGCTTTTCCTTCCCTTATGAATGTAAATCGACGAGAAAAGTTATTGATATTGCAATCGTCTTTTATCGCATCTAACAGTTCAAAAACTTTTTCAATACATTGAATAGCATCATCAGATAGCTGTTCAACAGGCAAAAAGTATATTTCTTTCGCTTCTTTCATTTTACAAATTTTACTCGCAAAGGTAATGTGTTAATTTGTATTAGACGCTAAAATTCCTTGCGATATTGTTTACCGCAAGGAATTTTAGTCGTATCACGGGATATACAGCAGCGCAAACTCCGCCTTTCTCCGTTTGAGCAGCATGGCGTGCCGTTTCCCCTTGTAGTTGCAGAAAGCGATATATTCGCGGTAAATGTTCCTGTCGCCCGCCTCCAATTTTCGGATCAGTGTGCTTTTGGGTATCTTCCCGCTTCCCAAAAGCCGGTATGGACCGACATTGTAGGCGAGCGTGGCAAGGAGCAGTTATCCCAACTTCATTATTATCCCAACCAAAGAGGTATATATCCTGTAAAACAGATTATTATATACGATTATGGTTGGGATAATAATTTGATATCTATATTTGTGTTGGCACTAAAGCCAAATACATATATGGACATAGAACAATTAAAATTTACCCACCAAAAGTTGCTTGCTCATTTGGAGAGTTGCAACTACAACAAAGTATATATAAAGGAGGTGAAGATAATCCTTGCTGCTTTGTTCGATGAAAAATCCCCAATCTCATCCTATGAAGACTACTGGGAACGCATTGTGAATAGCCGGAGATACACAAAGTTCACTTTGGATCTTAAGAAAATGTATCTCAATACAGTAAGAGCCTTTGATGAGTACGGCCATCTGCCGAATGGGCGTCCTTGTGCAAAATTACTTTTTTCATCCAATTACAAGAAACTCAATCCAGGTTACAAGCTTTTAATGGATGAATTCCGGAACAGGGCCAACATGGCCGAGGAAAATCTTTCCAAATCCGCCAAATACACTACGCTGGCATTGTTCTTATTGAAGATGCAGCTTGCTGGGGCGGTAATGTTGAATGAGGTAACAGACAAATTGGTCTTGGATTTTTTCATGACCGGAAAGCGAAAAGGTTCAAAACACACCCAGTCCCACCTCAGATTGGCATTGGACAAGATCCGAGACCTGTCACCTGACATTCCACGAATCATCTCGTTGTTGCCGAAGATGAAACCCAAGAAAAGGAACTATAACAATCTACGGGACTTTGAAGTGGAAGCAATCAAGGACTGTCTGTCCAATCCGTTGGACAATCGAATGACCCTGAGAGAGAAAGCCATAGTGGCTTTGGCTTTGTATACCGGTATGCGTGGCTGTGATATTGCAAACCTCAAATCCGGAGACATTGACTGGGAGAACGAAGAAATCAGGTTAATACAGGTAAAGACCGGGTACCCCCTTGTGCTGCCGTTGTCAGCCAATGTCGGCAATGCGCTGTTGATATATATCCTGAACGAAAGAAATGCGGAAGACCGTTCTGAATACGTCTTCCCAAGTAAAGTACAACCCGGAAAACGACTTTCATACAAAAGCATCGGGACTATAATATCCGGAGTCTTTGACAAACTTGGGCTGCGTCCCGGCGAAAGCCATCGCGGAATCGGTGTGTTCCGGCATAATCTTGCCACACGGCTTCTCGGAGCAGGCACAGAATCAGTCATAATAAGTGGCATTTTGGGGCATACCTGCCCTCAGGCAGTCGAAGCGTACGTTGACTCAGACATCACGCATCTTCGGGAACTGGGACTCAGCATAGAGAAGTATCCATTGCCTAAAACCTATACGGATGAATGAAATGAAGAATATCGGATGTATTGTTGAAGAATATACAAATCTTCTGACAAAGGAAGGGAGACTGGATTATGCAACCGGAATATATCTAAAGTCCTTTCTACGCTATTGTGAATCACACGGTGGTGTAATGAACGACATGTTGATAGCCGAATGGAGTCACAGACGCGATAGTGAAAAATACTATACCCACAGAGCCAGATGCATAATCATCAGAAGACTGGTCCGACATATCGCCACGGAAACAGGGGTGCGGTTTTCGTTGCCGTCATACCCTCCGGATCCCGGCTATATACATAAGCCTATACGCCCCAAAGTCTGTGGGCTTCCGTTCCGTCCGAGTATCATATCCAAGATGCTTGAGACCTACCAATCCCATATAGAGGCATCGGGCAGGCTCAATAGCCGTACAATGGAGAGGCTCCGAAGGTTCAATGAGTTCTGCGCATCAAAATATCCGAATGCTAAAAAGCTGACAGCCTGCATTATTGATGATTTCTGCAAGCGCGGAGAAAAAGAGTCCGCAAAAAGCCGCAACAACAGGATCGGAGCCGTCCGTGAGTTTGTCAGGTTTGCCAATGGCAGAGGGTTCACGGCACTGCGACTGCCTCTGACCACCCCTAGAGCCAACCGTTGTACGTATACGCCACATCCGTTCACTCAGGAAGAATTGGCCGCGTTCTTTGCGGAGGCAGACTCGTTCACCCCATCAGCCACATGTAATGACATCCGAGCGTCGCTGGTCCGGCTTGAACTTCCGGTATTCTTCCGGCTTCTATACAGTTCCGGCATGCGAACCACCGAGGCCCGCCTTCTTGAACGTTGCAATGTTGATCTGATAGCGGGTGTTATCAATATCTGCCAAACGAAAGGCTATAATGAGCATCGTGTGGCATTACATGAATCCATGAGACAGGCCCTGGAAATATACGACAAGAAAATGGACGCCATCATGCCCGGAAGAAAGACGTTCTTTCCAAATGAATACGACAGACCGTATTCCGACGCATGGGTAAGCTCCAACTTCAAAAAGCTGTGGAAGCGGGTCAGTAATGATTATGCCCGTGCTTATGACCTGAGGAGCAACTATGCGGTGACAAACATCAACAAATGGTGCGGTGACGGTTCAAATTCTGATTGGGACAGGAAGCTGGTGTGCCTCAGCAGATCTATGGGACACAGATATTTACAGAATACAATATACTATTACAAACTCGTGCCGCTGTTCTCGGAAGAACTGGAGTCTGTTACCGGATCCGCTTACGATGAACTGCTGCCGGGGTTAAACAAATACTTCGAAAATGACTAAGGAACTTAAAGAACACATAATGGTGGGGGAAGCCATCAATGAATGGCAAGGGTACTATCTGACAGAAGTGAGAAACCTAAGCGGGAATGCAATCAGATCATACAGGAACGGACTTGGACTCTTCCTTGATTATCTGGAGTCAGTGAAGGGGATAAGGCGGGAGACTCTTGTCGGGGATTGTTTCCGAGTGGACACGATTGAAAATTGGCTTGCATGGATGAAAGAGGCAAAAGGCTGTTCACCGTCAACCTGCAACCTGCGTTTGGCGGCTTTGCGAAGCTTTATAGCTTTTTTATCTAGGAAAAATGTCGCGTTCATAAAGTATGGATGTAGTATCACATCGGTAAAAAGGATACGTCCGGTAAAAAAGCTGCCGGAGGTCATATCAAGGGAAACAATAAAAGCCTTGTTTGCATCAATAGACACAGGCTCCATAACAGGCAAGAGAGATTTTGCCCTGTTCAATGTCATGTACAGCACTGCAACACGTGTAGATGAAGTACTTTCACTAAAAATAGCCGATATCGCTCTTGGCAGTAAGAGTCCGTGCATAAGGGTGACAGGAAAGGGAAGCAAACGCCGTTGCATCTATCTTCTAAAAAGCGTGGCAAAAATCATCGGTCATTATATATCCGTGTTCCATGGGAAAGCCCCTGTTCCATCGGACTTTCTGTTCTTTCCAATCAACGGCAGGAGAAATACGAAGCTATGTCAGGAGGCAGTCTCAAAACGTCTTAAACTATATGCATCCAAATCACCAATGGTATCGGACAAATTCCATTGTCATAGCTTGCGGCATGCAAGGGCGACACACTGGCTGGAAGATGGTGTGAACATCGTACAAATCCAACGGTTGCTCGGACATGAAAGTATCGAAACGACCATGAAGTATGTCGGCATATCCAAAGAACAAATGATCAAGGCTCTTGCCATAATGGATGATGCCACTACAAAAAACATTGAAAAGCATTACAAAACATCCAAAGTCAAAAAATCTCTTGCAGCTGCCTTTGGTCTGAAGTAGCAAAAACTCAACAAAGTTTGATTGGACAATCAAATTATTATCCCAACCATAATCGTATATAATAATCTGTTTTACAGGATATATACCTCTTTGGTTGGGATAATAATGAAGTTGGGATAACTGTTACTTGCCACGCTTGCCTATAATGTCGGTCCGTACCGTCTGTTGGGGAGTGGGAAGATACCCAAAAGCAAGCTGATCCGAAAGTTGGAGGCGGGCGACAGAAACATTTATCGGGAGTATATCGCTTTCTGCAACTACAAGGGAAAACGGCACGCCATGCTACTCAAACGGAGAAAGGCGGAGTTTGCGCTGCTGTATGTACCTTAAAGAATTAGAGAGAACATTTAAATGTTCTCTCTAATTCTTTATCATGTGCAAATGTGTCTAAATTCTTAAAGATAAGAATCATATATGTTTAATATCTCGGCAACTATATTTATAACTTCAACTACTTCATCACAGATTAAGTCTATAGCTTCAACTTTTTTCCCTTTTGAATATTCTTCAAGTAATGGTGATAATGGAATACCTAATGTTGGAAGCGTATCCCAACATAGTGATTTATCAAAATAACCTATCTCTGCATCTCCCGTGTGGATTTTTTCATTCCTAATTGTTCTTATTGAAGAAATCTTTGACAACAAAAGTTGCATTTTATTTTTTATATCCTCATTAGTAACTTTTGTGCTGTCGGGGATAGTAGTTCCATAACATTTCTTTTTCGGTATGCCCCAATTACAAATTGTATTACCCAATTGTGCTAATATGTCAGGAAGTGAGTTTATTCTAATAACATAGTTTTCAAGATGATAATTATAATACTCTTCAAGACTTAAATCAGGATATGTTTGGGAAACCTTTTCTTTATCAAGCTTCAAAAAAACAACAACCTTTTCTAAATCTGAAACAACTGTTCCAAGATTAGCATATATGGCGATTGCCTTTTTGAGCATTTTTTCATGTTCATTACCTAACTCATCATAATTAAGACTTTTATCAGCTAAACATTGTTCCAAATGTGAACTAACAATAGGCTTAACTAAACTTATCAGTTTTACAGCCAGAGTGGATTTAAATAGTATATCTGAAAAAGTTTTTTCTTCGTTCATAGCATATTTCCTTTTTTGCAAAATTACTGAATATTATTCATAATGAGAAATTTCCTATGAATAAATCTATTTGAAATTGCTGATTATCGTAGATTGAAACAAAGGTTTCTTTGCTACTTTCTTTGTCCGCCATCATGCTCACTGAAAGAAAGTAGGCGGCTTTCGCCGCCCACCTCTCAAAAACGGGTGTAAAGCCCCGTCACCATCGTGAACATTTCCTCCAGCATATCGCAATATATCCCCTCGTGCGTTTCAATGTCTTTCGTCCTGCACTCAAAGGTCTTTTTGCTGAACGTCTTGCGGTAGAAACGCATATTGTAGAGGTCTGCCCCTCCGTCATAGATGATGTCAAGGCGGTTGGCACTCGTCTTGTTCCTCGCAAGGCTCATGCGTAAGCCGTTGCCCATGTCTATGAAGTCCTTGCTCCCCGTCATGGCGGCAAAGCGTCTGCCGCCTATCTGTTCCAAAATCGTCTTTGCTATCATATTCATTCTTCTTTGGTTGCTATGTTCGGGCGGTGTCCGCACCGCCCGAATGTTCAAAATTCTGTTTTCTCGGCTATGGGGGTGTTCCTTTCCAACCATGTTTTCACACACTCCATATTGTACTCGCTCGTTATGACTGCCGTATGGCTGTCAATGGCGGTAAACCGACTGCTCTCGTAGTCCTCTAACCATCCTTTAAGGGTTTCAACTCCCCACGCTTCGGCATCGTCAAAGATGCCGTCCAATTCCGTGATGGGCTTGCTGAACTTGACTATCAGCGTTTGGTAGCTTGATTCGTTCATCGCTTGTCCTCCTTTCCTCTTTTTGCCGTCAGCCACTTGTCCCGTGCGGTTCGGCACTCGTCCAACGTGGGTTTGACACAAGAGAACAGTTCTCCGTCCGTGTGGCGGTAGTCGTACTGCACAAGTGTCCGCTTGCGCCTGCCGATACCCGTTTGGAACTTCTCGTATTTCTCCGTACCTGCCTCTGTGCAGGTGCTTACTCCGTTGATGGTCATTCGTGTTGCCATAATCGTTGCTTTTGATGGTTAGAAATGCACTGACAGCACTCTGTTCTGCATCACCATTTCGGGGTCGCTTGTGTAGCGTTGGTGCAGGTAGAAATGGTGTGAGCCGAAGCCGTAATGAAAGAACTTGTCAAGTTCGTGCTTCTTGGCGAAGTCCTTGACGCCCGCCCTTAACTGCCCCTCACTCTGACAAAGAGTGAGGAGGTTCATAAATTCAAGGAACATCGTGGGGATTTTATCGTCCCACAAGCATACCATGCTTTCAAATCTTACTTCCATATTGTTCTTTATTATAGGTTGATATTATGCTGCGTTCATCCGCTGACGGATAAGTTCGGTATTGTCCTCCACAAGCCGGATGATGCGGTCGTGGTACTCGGTATTGGAATTGCATACCCCTCTGCTCTGTACCACTTTCAGCGTTTTCAGTGACACTTCTATCGTTTCAATCCGTTTGCCGTCAATGGTGGCGGATAGGATAAGGGAGTCTTTTCTTCTATGGTAGCCACCCACGCAATGGTGCATGGCTTTTCCCTCTGCTTCCATTTCCTCCACGCTCTCAATAACTTTGATAAGGATAAGGTTGTCGGAGAACATCAACCCGAAGAACATTCCTTTGTTTTTCAGATAGTTTTTCTCGTCCTCAATCGCCTTTTGCCGTTGCTGTTCCGTCCGCTTACGCTCCCTTTGCAGGTTGCGCTTTGCCACCAATATGTCGTGTTCGGCTTTGAGGTCGGCAGGGCAGACGTATTTCGGGCTGTTCGTGTCCTTGCCGAAATGACGGAGCAGGTCTATGGTGTCACGCCACATTGAGCCGTCCGAAATGGTATAGCCGTTGCGGATACATATCTTCACGGATGCCCAATACCTCTCCATGTCGAAGGAACTGCGGATGTAGTGGCGTAACATGGGGTATTGCCCTGCCTTCAAGAGTGTTTCGGCTCGGCTGTCGGAAAGGATAGCCGTGAAAAGGTCATACGGCAGTGTGTTGTGATAATCCCCCTTGAAGCCGTTGCGTTTCAGTTCGGGGATGAAACGCTGTCGGGGATAGGTACACATAGGTGCTATATCGTATGCGTGAAGTCTGTTGTTCTTGCGTACCTCCATGTCGCTGTATTCCGCCCATTGGTCGTAATACAACATTGACATACCACGCAGTCGGGCAATGGTCGTTGTCTTTCCATCGGGTGAAATCCACCTTTGCACCACCTCATAGATTGAATACTCGGCTGCTTGCCCTGCCTTGTATCGGGACTTCACGAAGAAGAAGCGTATCACTTGGTGCTGCTTGCTGGTGGTGACGATGGAGAAGTACTCGTTCTCGCTGAAAACACTCTTTCGGGTGCGCAACGCTTCCAACTGCATACCGCAATGTGGGCAGATACATCCGCAAAGGGTGTCTGCAAGGTCGTGGTCGCTCTTCCACGAATGTCCGCACTCAGTGCAGATGTTCGTGCCGTCCGCTCTCTTGATTGCATAATGCTTGAAGCAATGGCGGAAAGCGTATGCCTTTTGTGTGGCGTTCAATCTCGGTAGCCGCTTGCTCAAACGTGCGACTTCCTGCTGTATGCGTGTTCTCGGTTTCATAATCAAAAGTCGAATAAGGATTGTTGAACTTGGGTTGTCTGTTTGGCGGTCTTAGGCTTGTTGCGGTTTTGCAACTTGCGGACTTCCTCCTCTTGGTATTGTCGGATAGCGTTCTGCCGTGCCTCCGCCTTTTCCTCTGCGGTGAGTTCCACCACATGGTTCACGGCTATGTGGCATTGGATAGGCTTGCCCACCTCTATCTCGTTCTCGTCATAGTAGTGTACGGCTTGTCCGTATATCTCGCCGTCCGTGAAGCCGTTGCAACCGCTTTTCTGCACATAGTTCAGAATGTAGGTCACACAATCGTCTATGTTCTTGGCAGGGTTGCGGTAGTTCTTCGCAAAGAGCGCATCTTCCGCTGCACGTTGCTCCAAATACATCTGTATCGTTCTCTTGAAATGGTCTGTCGTTTTCATATCGCTGTCGCTTTAGATTGTCTGTTTCAGTATCTCTCTCCAATATGTCGGCTCAACCTCGCTCAAAAGGAAGTCTGTAAAGTCCTTCCGTGCGTCCTTGTTCAGTTCGTGGTAGAGTTCACGGAACACGGATATATTGCCGTTGATGTATGTTTCCACCATGTACTCGAATATGTTGTCCACCTCATAGTATCTGCATTGTTGCTCTACTGTCTTGCTTCTTCTCTTTGCCATGTCGATTAAGGATTAAAGGGTGAATAACCAAAGGATGAAGCCGAAAAAGACGATTGTGGAAAGGATAGCCACTATTACACCTATCGCCACTCGGAACACTCCGTTTACTATCTCTCTGACGATGCCCCAAATGATGCCGAACACCCAAAAGGCGGTGCGCATGATTAAGCTGCACATCGCAAGCCCAATGTATTGCGCCATTTGTCTGAAATCTGCCGTTGCTGTCATATCTTTGCTGTTTTTGATTTTTTGTTTTTTAATGCGGATTCAAGAGCTGAGGGAGTTGAGTTTCAAACTATCTTATCTGCCTCTCGTTTATCCGACATTTTTTTTAATGCGTCTTTCTGTCGCATCGGTCGTTTTCGTTTCGGGTGCTTAAAAAGGTAGGGATTAGGGAATGCAAGGTTTTTCGGGAAAAATACCACCCACAGGGCTGGAGATTTTTCCCGAAAACAGGAGGCTTGACCTTGCTTTCCCGTCAAATCCCGGAGTTACCTTTGCGCCCAGAACGGAAATGACTGCCTGATGCGGCTCACTGAAAGGCGCGAAAATGGAGGTAAACGGAAGTAGAGGCAGATTAGACAGAAAACTTCAAAAGAGAAATCCGTGAAAACAGGAAGCTCCCAACAAAAAAAGAACGTAGCCGGCAACGTGAAACCGGGCAAACCACCTGTAAGGAAGTATGGTTTTATCTGTCTGGCCAGACGCGTCGGGGCGGGCAGATAAAATCATTCTTCCCAGTTTGCCTGCTGTGGGTGACGGCTTGTTCCATTTATGGACAAGCGGTCATACACGGCTTTCCGCTTCCGGCTCAAAGGAACAGCGAAAAAGAAAAATCATCTGAAAAACCGTAAAAGCTCCTCTTTGGCATAAGCATAAAAGAAATGGGCCTTGCCTCATCAGTCTAAACTGTTGTTTAGGCGTGAGGCAAAGCCCTTTTCTCCGCTTATGCGATAGTCGGCACACGTTCGTTCAAAATCCTTTTGTACGATGGTGTGCCGACGAATAAAGCCGCTTTTACGGAAAAACTTGTATGAGATAGAAAAAATCAGGGAGATTCATATCAAAATCTCCCGTTTTATTGTTACTTTTGCATACGAAGAGTTCTTTGAAGGTTACGCAATGCGCAGAAGAATAATGCAGCAGATAACTAACTAAATCGTAACCTATTACTATCATGAGCGATTAACATACGTTCATTTCCAATAAAATACACTCTTTTCGTAACTTCATCCTGCAAAGTTACTGTTTTTTCACAAACTTCACAAATACTTAAAGATAATGAAACATTTATGAAACAACTTCATCTTTACTTTGCATGCAGATTATAAACATGACTTTATATTTAAGAGATTATGGACATATTGTTTTTATTTGTAATCGTTTTCCTGCTTCTCCTGGCAGTGTTTGACTTGTCAGTGGGTGTAAGCAATGATGCTGTAAACTTTCTCAATTCGGCCATCGGGTCCAAGGCCGCTCCTTTCAAGCGTATAATCATAGTGGCGTCGATAGGCGTGTTTCTTGGAGCGTCCATGAGCAACGGCATGATGGAGATAGCCCGTCATGGCATTTTCAGACCGGAATACTTTACGTTCTACGAACTGATGTGTATCTTCATGGCTGTAGTGGTGACCGACATCATACTGCTCGACATGTTCAACACACTTGGCATGCCCACCTCCACCACTGTGTCGATGGTGTTCGAACTGTTCGGAGCAACCTTTGTGATGGCTCTGATCAAGATGTCCGGTGGTATTGAACAGGGGCTCAGCGAACTGCTCAACACCGAGAAGGCACTTACCATTATAATGGGTATATTCCTGTCGGTGGCAATAGCTTTTGTGTTCGGTATGATAGTGCAGTTTGTTGCGCGAATGGTGTTTTCGTTCAACTATCGCAGACATCTTAAGTGGAATATCGGCATTTATGGCGGAATATGCTCGACAGCCATTATCTATTTTATGCTGATAAAAGGTGTGAAAGATCTTTCGTTCATGACGCCCGATGCGAAGGAATGGATAGGTGCCAACACAAGTCTTATCCTTGGCGGATGCTTTGCAGTGTTTACGGTGCTTATGCAGTTGTTGCATGCATTGAAAGTCAACGTACTGAAAATCGTCGTGCTGATGGGAACGTTTGCCTTGGCCATGGCCTTTGCCGGCAACGACCTTGTCAATTTTATCGGTGTGCCGCTCAGCGGGTTGGCATCTTATCAGGATTATATTGCCAATGGTGGCGGTGATGCCCACGGCTATCTGATGAACTCTCTCAACGGTCCGGCCGATACTCCGGTGGTGTTCCTGATCGCTGCCGGAGTGATTATGGTGGTGGCCCTCTCCACATCCAAGAAGACCCGTAACGTGTCGAAGACCGAGATAGGATTGGGCAGTCAGCAGGGCGGTGACGAGATATTCGGTTCGTCGCGTATTGCCCGCCGGCTTGTGCGGTGGACTATCTCTCTGTTTTATTGGGTCAGGGATAATACGCCGCGCAATGTACGTGCATGGTTCAACCGACGTTTCAACATCGATGAGATGATAATGGAGCAGGGGGCGTCCTTCGATCTTATCCGCGGTTCGATAAACCTTGTGCTTGCCGGCGCTCTCATAGCATTCGGCACGTCGCTCAAGCTCCCTTTGTCCACCACCTTTGTCACTTTTATGGTGGCCATGGGTACGTCGCTTGCCGACCGGGCATGGGGACGTGAGAGTGCCGTGTTCCGTGTAACGGGCGTCATATCCGTCATCGGCGGATGGTTCCTTACCGCCGGAGCGGCCTTTATCGGTGCCGGAGTTATCGTGGTGTTGATGTACGTAGGCGGTCATTGGGCCATGATAGGGCTTGCCGTGCTTACCATATTCATCATCGTGCGCAGCAACCGACGTTTCCGGATGAAGAAAGCCGAGGACGATGGCGACACTCTGTTTCAGACAATCCTTACCACCGACGACAAGACAAGGACATGGGAACTGTTGCTCATATACGTCATGGAACAGCAAAAGAAGTTCTTGCGCTTTGCAGAAGAGAGCTATGGCAAGATCACGGATGCATTCATAAACGAAAATGCCGGAACTCTTGGCAAGACGGAAGCGAGTCTGTTGCGTAGTAAAAGTATGTTGAAGAATGCCCGTCGTAAGGAGACATTATGTTTGCGCCGTGTGAGTCACGAGATGGCGATAGAGAAGAATGCCTGGTTCCATCTCAGTAACAACTGTTGTATGAATGTGCTTTACAATCTGCGCCGCATCAATGAGATATGCCGTGAGCATGTAGACAACAATTTCCACCCGCTGCCGTCGAGATACATATCCGAGTTTGAGGTGATGCGCGGACATATAAGTGTTCTTTTCACCGAAGTGTTTGACATGGTCAACAACGGTACATCGGAGCAAGTTCCGGCATTGCGTCGTCGTTGTGACGACATAAAGGACATGTTGTCTGACACATATCATCGTCTTTACCGCCAGTTGCGCGAGGTCGACCCGTCGTCGATGACAGTGATGTATGTGTACATCAACATGCTTCAGGAAACCCAGGAGATGGTATCGGCTCTGCGCAAATATATACGTGCATATGCCAAGTTGCATGATTCTGATTTCAGCAGCCGTAAAAAAGGAACAGTAGCAAATCAGTGGGGGAAAGTGCGATGAAGATGATATTGACGGGAACGGATGACGGAGAGTGACGGCAGCTCTTGTTGATGAAGTTCCCGGGATATGTGTTCGTGTCAGTAGTCCTTGATGGCCTCTATGCGCTTGCGCGTTTTTTTCCGTTTCTTGGCTGTGAATATGTCGAAGAAATCGAATGTGGCCAGTGTTTTAGGGTGTGGTGCTGTCAGAGCCGCCATTTTAGTAGCCGCCATAATGTTCATGTTTATTTTCGGCGACTTGCCCTTCACAACGAGTTCGTTCAGACGGTTGTAGTTGGGCAGCAGACTGATGGTATCGGCAAATTCTTTGTCGTCCATCAGTCGTTTTTCGTATTTCCGGTGGCATAGAGTCAGGTTGCCGGCAGTATCCGGGACAATGAATTCACCTTTGTAGTCGGTGACGATACGGTTGTTGTCGTCACCGTTTACAAATATCTGCACATCTCTTATCGGAACGCCTGTTTCGGCATCTGTCACTACCATAGTGCGTTGTGCCGCCGCCGTGATGCTGAAAGCTATGATCAGCGTTGTCGTAAGAGTTTTGTGGTTCATCTTAATTGGATACGTAGGTTGATTCAGCGTATCTGCAAATATACGTACTATTTATGTCATGTGTAGGATTTTGTCGTTGCTGTTTTACGTTTTTATATGTTTTATTCTTTATTTCACGTTACACGGCACGGACATAAACATTCTTTAATACTTACTTGCCTGTGTAATAAGTCAGTTGCAAAGGCCTCATAGTGGCATCAATTCCACGATATTTGTAGTGAAGTGCCGTAATGTGTCCGGAACGTGACAGTCATTCTGAACTTTCTTTACTTTAACGTATGTTAAGCGGTGTCGGATATGCGATTTCCTGCCAACGGCCCGAAAATCGCGATTTTTGCTTTAAATGGGGAGCGCTGACAGTCAGCAGGTTATGTAGCCGAGGCTTTGTCAAGAAAGCAGAGAGGGTCGTTTTGCATTGCAATAAGGCCGTTGTTGCATTGCGAAACAGGCCTTATTGCAATGCAAAACGGCCGTTCCGGGAGTGTCGGGAGGGCCTTACGGCAAGAAAACAGTGCGGAAAACGTGTGTAAAGTAAGCCGGGAAGGCCTTCCGGCTTTTCTATTTCACGAAAAATAAAATGCGTTTTTTTCAGAATAAATCCAACGTTTTCGTTAAGCCAGATGAGCAGAGTGAAACTTGTTTCAGCTCTGCCATGGCGAGAAAACGCGCATGAATATGAACGTTTTCGTTAAGCCGGATGAGCAGAGTGAAACTTGTTTCAGCTCAGCCATGGCGAGAAAACATATAGAGTCTTTATGCTGTTTCAATAAAAAATGTCATGTTCAGAACTTTCTTATCAGTGGGGCGGTAAGCGTCTTCGCTTTTTCGTATAAACGTGTCATTTGCATCACCATCCGTTGTTGTAAGGTTCCGAACAGCAGATAGTAAGTCTTGTCTATGACGGTGGCAGCCAGCATTATAGTGGCGGCATCGGCAACAATAAGCAATGAAAGCATCATGCTTCCACTATTATCGCTGATGTGGTATATGTGCTTGTCCAACAATGCTATTGCTCCTCCCATAAGATAAATCGGGAATACGCTTTTGGCCATGTAGTTGATTGTTCCTGACTTGATGTTCAGTGACTTGAACATATAGAAAATGCCGATGGCTTCAAGCATTATCAATGGGGAAGAATCGCCCGATAGATAATCCCTTAAACCACTGAACCGTGCGGGAAGCAAACTGACACTGAAGCGGAACAGAAAAAGAAATCCCATAGGCGTCAGCATCATCTTGGCAGCTGTCGCTGTCGATGGGCCGTCGGGATGGTATCGGCGCAGATATCTTCCGGTCAGATACAGAGTGACGATCCAGGCGATGCACTTGCCGTGCCAAAAGACTACGCTGCCGTTTGGTGCGTGAGTCAGTGTTGGTATTAAGCCGATGGCTATTATGAGTGTCGCGAGCAATTTCCTTATACTGTCCCTGTCGCCTTTATCCACAGATTCGTTGAGCCATGGCGCAATGAACATCAGTACGAAGTAGCATCCAATGAACCAGTTCTTGTAGCACAGAATGCCCCATGCCGACATCAGTATACTTTTGATATCACCGCCCGAAAGACAGGCTGCGGTGAGCATCGAATAGACTATGGAGACAATGAGGAGATTGAAAAATTTGCCGATGTCTCTTTTTATCCCGAACCATCCCGACAGCAGTACGAAGCATGTCACTCCTGTGTTGCCTATGATATTTACGAGTGATTCTATCTGTATGTTCATAAACGACATGTCGGGATGATTGTGTATCGGCCCTATGATGTGCATTGTCTGGATGAGGAATATCGAGAACAATCTCAGTAATTCGAAATTTGAAAATCTTTCTGTTCGCATGATATTATATTTAACGTAAGGCGGAGTGATTAATTGCGTGTGAGGCAAAATAAGACACACAAACCGTAATAGTGGTATCTTTTTCCTTGTTTTGGTTATGCGGAAAAAGGTGTGGATAATGTAATTTTGCATCGTCAAAGCCTGTTTGCCCGGACTGCGGTATGGCAGGAATGTATTTTCATAATTCGAATCGATACAAACAAAATACAACATAAACATACATATGAAGTACATAAACAAAATCCAGTCTCCGGCCGACGTGAAACGTCTCGCGCTGGAGGAGATGAACGAACTGGCAGTGGAGATGCGCACGTTGCTCATCGAGAAACTCAGCCGCCATGGCGGCCACTGTGGTCCCAATCTCGGCATGGTCGAGGCCACCATTGCCATGCACTATGTGTTTGACTCGCCTGAGGACAAGATTGTGTTCGATGTGTCACACCAGAGTTATGCCCACAAGATGCTTACAGGACGCGCCGGAGCGTTTCTCAGCGAAGAGCGTTACGACGATGTGTCGGGATATACCGAGCCGTCGGAGAGCGAGCACGACAATTTCGTCATCGGGCATACGTCTACATCGGTGAGTCTTGCCGGCGGACTGGCAAAGGGGCGTGACCTTGTGGGCGGAAAGCACAATGTGATTGCCGTTATAGGCGACGGCTCGTTGAGCGGCGGCGAGGCTCTTGAGGGACTTGACTGGGCGGCCGAACTGGGCACCAACTTCATCATCGTGGTCAACGACAACCAGATGTCCATAGCCGAGAACCATGGCGGCCTGTACGGCAATCTTGAAGAGCTGCGCCACAGCGGCGGAACCTGCGCCAACAATCTGTTCCGGGCCATGGGCCTTGACTACATATACGTTGACAAGGGCAACGACATACCGTCGCTCATAGAGGCGTTCGTGAAAGTGAAGGATATCGACCATCCGATAGTGGTGCATATCAACACGCTGAAGGGTAAGGGCTACGCGCCGGCCGAAGCCGACAAGGAGCGTTGGCACTGGAGTGGGCCGTTCGACATTGCTACGGGCGAGCTGAAACATGTGTCCGCCGCCGAGAACTATGACGAACTGACGGCCACCCATCTGCTGAAGCTGATGAAGAACGACCCTGCCGTCTGTGCCATTACTGCCGGAACGCCCGGAATATGGGCATGGACACCAGAGCGTCGCAATGAGGCCGGCCCGCAATTTGTCGATGTCGGTATTGCCGAGGAACACGCCGTGGCTCTTGCCTCCGGCATAGCCAAAGCCGGAGGCAAGCCGGTGTTCGGTGTGTGCAGCTCGTTCGTGCAGCGTGCTTACGACCAAGTGTCGCAGGACCTGTGTATCAATGACAGTCCGGCCACGATACTCGTTCTGTGGGGTTCGCTTTCGACTATGACCGATGTCACTCATCTTTGCCATTTCGATATACCTCTGCTCTCCAACATTCCCAATCTTGTATATCTCGCCCCGACCAACCGTGAGGAATATCTCGCCATGCTCGACTGGAGTATCGGCTATAGGGAGCATCCCGTGGCCATACGTGTGCCGGTGGGACTTACCGTTCCGGCCCGTCGCCCCGTGCCCACGGATTACTCGTGCCTAAACCGTTACGAGGTGGTGAGCCGCGGAAAGGATGTGGCCGTGCTCGCTCTCGGCAATTTCTTCACGCTCGGTGAGAAAGTCTGCGCCGTGCTGAGGGAAAAGGGTATCGATGCTACGCTCGTCAATCCGCGTTACATCACCGGTGTCGACACCGCGCTCATGGAAAGTCTGAAGAGCGACCATCGTGTTGTGGTGACTCTTGAGGACGGTGCCGTTGAAGGCGGTTTCGGTGAGAAGATTGCCCGCCATTTCGGCAGCTCCGACATGAAGGTGCTCTGCTACGGTGCCCGCAAGGAGTTTGTCGACCGTTACGTGCTTGCCGATTTCCTTGTCGCCAACCGCTTGCGCGAGGATTTGGTTGCGGAGGATGTGATGAAGACAATCGGTCAGATGTAATCCGCTTTTCTAAAAATTGGGGCCGCAGAGCCTCTGATTCCCGCCACAATTCTGTTTGGAATGATTACCCGATTTTGAAATTACGACCAACCGTTTGAACAGCACCCAAAAAGTCATAAAAAACTTTTTGGGTGCATTATGTACAGAGGCTCATAACTTTGAAGAACCGCCCGAATCTCTTTGTATGAATATATTTCTATTGTAGTATTTCGATATGTATAATCGCGAAAACGAAACGAGCAGCATTTTGAAAACGAAACGAGCAAAAACTCTCTTTTTTTCGCTTCCTTTTTTCTCTCAAAAAAAACGGCTTTTCTTTCCAATGTTTGGAGAATTGGAAAGAATTTGAACGACATAAAAACGCTGATTAAAGACCTTTTGAAAGGCTTTTAACCAGCGTTTATTTTATTCTGCCGTTTGGCTTTTCGTCCCAGCTTTCGGCTCCAGCTTTCCGCCTCATTTCACGCAGCGCATTTTAAGCCTTTGTCGCACTCTTTTCTTTCTCTGCCCCACAACTTACCAGCAAAACATTTCAAAGCGTTTGTCGGCCATTTCTGTGGCCTTTCTGGGCGTTTTATGCTGATACTTTCGCAATCATAATGTCTTTGTAGCTGTTAAAGTCGTTCACTCTGCTGTTTTGCTCCCAAAGTTCTGCACCTTTCAGCAGCTCTGCATTTGGAAAGTTTGTATTTATCCACTTGCAAAGGTCGATTATTTGGGACTTTCCAGACGTGAAAAAGACATATTTTGTGCCTTTCAGCATGTTTAACACGTCTAAATAGTCTTTCAGCTGCCAATATGTGTCGCTTTTGTACGCTGTTACTTCTGTCTGCAAATAAGGCGGGTCGAGAATAAACAGCACATTTTCCTGGTCTTTGAACTCTGCGAACAATTCCCTATAATCTTGATGCCGAATTTCCAGCCCGTCGAAATAACCTGCTGCATCGTAATGTGTGTTTACAGCTCTGTTATAGAACGTCTGCTTTGCAAACTGTTCGTAACTTGTTGCCCAATTACCAGAAAACAGCAGCGACGCAGAAAGCGTGATATAATCGACTGCTCCTGTTTGCTCATACTTTCGCATGAGCTTTAAGCACTCCTGCTTTATGTCGTCAGGTATTCGCTTGTTATCTTCCACACCTTTGACAAGCGGCGCAATTTCGGCGCAGAGCGCATTTGTGCGGTCTATCATTTCCACGCGCTTGTTAAAGTGGTCGAAGTCGTTGTAAATTACGCGGGCATTTGGCAGTTTGTCTTTTGCCACGCGTGAAAGCAGGCCAGAGCCGCCGAAAAGGTCGACGACTGTTGTAATGTCTTCGCACTGCTCCAGAACAGAGCTAAACCGCTTAATGTAGTAGCGTTTCTGCCCTCTAAACGGCAGCGGTGATGTCTTAAATACTTTTTTCATTCATAATATACTGATTTTATCCATGTTTGCTTGCGCAGTTTGCCAAAAATGACTAATTTTGCAGCATGTTATTTGGGCTTCGGTCTATTGCTCGTCCCTGGAATGTGGGGACTGTCCGAGCAACTTGCTGCGCCTAACCCTGAAACACAGGCTTGGCCTTAATAGGGTTCAGTCCGCATCGTTTAACGTCGTCCCTTTGCACTTGGAATTACCCGCGTGGAGCTAAAGGCTTCCGAAAATTTGGTGATTTCATTAAAAAAGACCTTGAAAAAACAGGAATTTGAGCACGGCACACATTGAGTTACGACCGCAGGGACTTGATAGTGAGGATTTCTCCCCACTATCTTTTTTTGTCCCTATTCGACCGAAAACGTGCGTATATAAACGTGCTTATATCTATCGTGCTGTGGCGTAAAGATACCACCAGACGAGCCAGCATACACCTTTTTGGGCGCGACTCGCAGCTTAAAGCGCGCCAGTTCGCCGCCTGCGTCTTTTCCCCACTTGTCGTTGAGCTTCGCCACCTGGACGGCCATGTTTATGTAGCCGCTACGCTTAAAGTTTTTGCCCGTTTCTGTCTTGGTCAGGTACTTGCGGACACCTGCCAGCTTATAGACAAGGCCGCCGTTCTTGTTCGGCTGCTTCTGCTTTACCAGCAGGCCAGCTATGGAGCTGACCTCCCTGTCTATGAGGTTAGCGTCGACGTTCTTGTCTCTTACGTCCACACATTTGGGTACATACCATTTACCAGGTTCGCCCTTTGACAATATGACACCCTTAAAGTGGACATATTGCAGCTTCTTTTGCCGTCTCTGCCTCTTTCCTTTGTTCTGGGTGTAGGACTTGTCCCCGCCTGTTCTGCGCCAGCCGCTGCGCTTCTTTTTGCGCAGTAAGATGATTTTTGCATCTACGGGAAGCACGCCATGACGCACATACAGAGTGCTGCCCACGCTCTTGACCTCTATGTGCATACTGTCGGAAATGACAGACCAGCCCGACCACTTTTTCGTGGCCGCGTTATATGCTCTGTAATACTCTGCGCCCTCTGTCGTGGTCAGTACCTGTTCCACCACACCGCTGCCGACACATTTAACTGTGAGGCAGTAGTTCTTAAAGCCCAGAACGGCCACGCTGTCTATGCAGTTCACCACGCAGGCATTTTTCAGGCCGTTTATTTGCGCCTGTGTCGCGTTTGTGAGCGTCAGGCGGTCGAGCTTGCTTGCCAGGGTGTCCGAAAGGTATTGCAGGACTATGGACGGCATATTATTGACCTTTTCGGCCAGCGTGGAGTTTGAGGTCAGCTTCACAAAGTCGCCTATTTTGTAGGTCTCCACGTTGTCGGCAGTGGACTGCGACGCGGAGAACTTGGCCGTGCGCACCGTGCGGGCTTCCTTGTATGTTTCGCCGTCTGCCAGGATGTCGGTCTTCTTGGTGGTAACTAACACGTATTTTATAGACGTTGTTAGCTTCGGGGTGGCTGCTATGTGCAGCACCTCGCCGTTAAGAGCCAGGAGCCCCGTGTTGGTGCCGTCAGGCTCTCTTATAATGACCTTACCGCCGCAAATGGCGACTATTTCTTGCAGCAGTAAAATTTGCTGCTGTATAAATTCCAGCGTTTGGGTAGAAAGCGGGTATTTACCCTCGCCGCCCGTCGCTGTCTTCACTGTTGTATAAGATGCTGTTTGCATAATTTTTGTTTTAACTATTCGCCACGTAAATGGCGCGTTTACTGATTAACTTGTATTTATCTACCAGGGCGGCCACCGCTGGGAGGTTCGTCTGGTATATGGAATAAGGCACGCTTACTATAAAGCTGTTTTGCGTGGCGTTCAGCAGTGCCTCGTTATAGACCAACGGCACCTTTTGGCCGCCCGCCACCTCTGCGGCGTTGCTGTCTTCGCCGACGGTCAGCAAAATGCCCGTGCCGTTCTCTGTAATGGCGTAGAGCCAGTCGCCCCGCCTCTCCACCTCCAGAATATCAAAGCCGCCGCCGAAAGCGTCATTTAAGACCGCCCGCAAATAGCACACCTGGCCGTTATGGTTCAGCTTGTAGTTATGTTCTTCGCGTGCGTCGGTAAAGCTCTGATACGTCGTATCGCCCAGCACCACCGCGCCAGCGTGCAACATGCCGTAAATGACAGGCTGTCGCAGGAACGTGGGCAGCAGGTTGATAAATAACCGCCTAAAATCTATTTTGTAAATCATTCGGCTGTCGGGTTATTTAATGCGTCGTAGGAGTTGTAAGTGATGTTAAGTCTGTCTATGGCATAATAGCCGCTGTAAGGCTTGTCGTAGCCCACCACGTCCATAAATGCGGCAGCGTTGGCCGTCTTCACGCGCACACGCTCCACGTCGGCCACTTCCACGCCAGGCACGGCAGTAACGGCAGCCAGCAGGTCGCTTTTGCGAAAGACACCGTTAAACGGCAGGTTGGTAATGACAGCTTTAACCGCCTCGACCACGGGTTCCTTGCCGTCGTTGGTCGTTCCGTTGCTGTCCATGGCCGTAGGGTCGTAATACACCACCATGCTGATTTGTATCTTGTCCGCGTCCTCGTTTACCAGCTTAATGGCCACACCTGCGTCCTTTACGGTGTTCATGTAGCTGGTGAGGCTGGCAAACTGCGACGGGTTCAGCTTTGTGGGCTGTCCTTTGTCGTCGCGGGCGGCCACTTTCAGATACACCACTGTGTTACTCTCTGATGCCACGGCGTATTTTACCACCCTGGCAGCGTCGATGTCCGTTTCACTCATGGCGGCAGTGTCGTAGTAGTCTGCGTCTGGCACCAGCTGGCGGCCATACATAAACGCCTTGGCCTTGCGCACGTACCAGCGGAGCGTGTGAGGCTCCAGCTGCTCGATTTTCGTTTCCACTTCCTCGCGGTGCTTGTCGAAAAGCACCTCCAGCGTCCAGACAGCGAAAGCAAAGCAGTAAAACAGTATGTTTTCAATGCTTACGCTGCTGAACTGCTGGTCAAAGGTTTTCTTAGGGTTCAGGCCGTATGCTGATACAACGGCACGCTCCTGGCAGAACGTGGCCGTCATAGCGTCTTTTATTTCTTTTACTGTGCGTGCCATTGTGCAGGGGTTTAGATGTTACGTGCCAAAAGTTCGTCCACGGCCTTTTTTGCCATGCGTCTGTTTTCGTGGAAAATGGCCAGCTCCTCGGCGTGTTCGTTGCTGTCCTCGCCGTTGGCCAGCAGGGCGATTTGGTCGTCCGTGGTGTACTCGGTACCGATAAGGCCAGCAATAAACTTGCTGCGCTTGTTTTCCTCGGTTACGTCCGTGGCCTCTATGAGCGTGGAGCCGTCGGGGCGGTTGCCTGTGTAGGTGTAGCCCTTAACGGTGTCGCCGTTCTCGTTGGTCTGTTCCGCTTCCTGCTCATTGAGGAAAAGCAGGAAATGCTTGTCGTCATACTTTGCATAGTTCTGACGCTGGGGGTTAAATGCTGTGTTCATTTTTATGAGTTGTTAAATGGTTGTTAAATGTCTTTTTAATGGCTCGCTGGTACAGGTTCCTGGCCGACCGCTTGCTGCGGCTCGTTCCATTCCTCCAGCTTGTAAAATGCGCGGTCTTTTCTGTCGCCGCACGGCTGCCGTACTATCTGGCACTGCACAGGCTCTGACAAGTCCAGGTCGGCCATGTCTTCGGCCAGCGTCTTGGAGCCTGTAAAGGTGATGTGCTTAACCCAGCCCATGACGGGCTGGTCGTGTTCGTCGATCTGCGGCTGGCCTTTGTCGTCGCGCAGCTGCTCATATAGTTCATATTGGAACTTTAGACAGTCGCCCGAGTTCATCTTTGACGGCGTAAGCTCATAGCGCAGCAGGTGGAGTTCCCGCCCCGTTATTTTGTCGATGTGGAGCTTGTCGCCCACCATTTGCCCGTGGTTGCCTGGGGTCTTTCTAACTTCATGTAATTTTTTCACGCCTAAAATGTTTATTAAATGTTTACTGTCTGCATGTACTATAAAGCCCAGCCTTGATGCTACGCGCAGCCTGATTTCTTCGCCTGTCAGCCCTTTGTGGCGCAACTTGGCCACTATCTTACACAGAGCCTTTTTGTTGCGTTTGCGGGCAAGGCAGTAGTTATGCCTTACGACATAGCCCACATAGTCAATGCCTCTCGCCTCGACGGGGAAAATCTGATAATTTGGCTTTAGCTCCAGCCGTCGGTGTTCTGCCAGGTACTGCACCATTTTGGTGTGTATGCCGTGCAAAAACTCTTTGCTGTCCGAAAGTATGACTATATCGTCCGCGTAGCGGTAGTAATACTTTACGCCCCACTGCTCCTTGGCTATGTGGTCAAGTTCCGCCAGATACAGATTTGCAAAGTATTGGCTTATGTAGTTGCCAATGGGCACACCGTCCGCACTGTCGATGATGTCGTCCAGCAGCCAAAGGAGGTCGGGGTCTTTTATACGTTCCCGCACTACCTGCTTCAGTATGCTGTGCGTTATTGACGGGTAAAACTTGCGGATGTCTATCTTGTAGCAGTATTTCGTGCCCTCTGGGTCGTTCCGCAAGTCTTTACGCAGCTGCACCAGCAAAGAGTGCACGCCGCGCCCCTTTATACAGGCGTATGTGTCGCTGGTGAAAATAGGTGTCCATATAGACACCAGCACTTGCATTATAGCCCACTGCACCACACGGTCGCGGTAAGGCAGCTTAAAAATTACGCGCTCTTTCGGCTCATGTTTGATAAAGCAAGTATATTCGGACGTGTGGTAGGTTTTATTTACCAGCTCTGCCCGTAGTTCTGCCAGGTTCTGCTCCAGATTGGCGCGGAACTGTGCCACCTCCTGGCGGCTGCCTTTGCCTGTTCCTGCGTTGGCCTCTGCCATGCGCAGGTTATCCAGGTCGCAAACCTTGTCAAATAAATAGCCTATGCGTTTCATTCATTATAATGCTGTGCATGTTTTTAGTCTGCTTTGCATACTCGGGAGCTTTCGATGCTTGCGCCCTACTAACACCCTTTTTACGTTGTTGTTTTTTGCCATGGGGCATGGCTCACCTCATAATAGCTTATTTCCTTTTTTCTTCTTTATGCAAAATTGAGCGGCGCGGAGTAGTTCGCATTCGCATTCGTAGCCGTGTTATTCGTATTCGTGTACGACGCGCCTGCATTCGTACCATTGTTCGCGTTACCGCCAGCAGCACGGACACGGAGACCTACCACGCAGAGAGGTGCCGCCAGCTGCCAAACGTGGCAGCCCGTTTATGTTGCAGAACTAAAATTTTTCACCCGCCTGACGGCGGGGTTGGTCGCTTTCGCCCTCGCCCCGCCGTTTGGCTTTTTCCATGCTTTCAAAGTTCGCTTTATCCTATTTTCTGACTTTCGGGGATGACAGGGTCTTCCTCAAAATAGCAGAGCGGCGCGGAGTAGCGCGCATACGCACTCGCAGCCGTGCAAGCCGTATCCGAGTACGACGCGCCCGCAGCCGCACCATTGCTCGCGTGACCGCCAGCAGCACGGACACGGAGACCCTTAGAGGTCTTGGCATTCGTGTATAAATAGTCGGCAAAACGAATGGTCGCACTGCCTCCTACCTCTGTGGGCATACAGCACAAACCCTGATAACTCTTGCGCTTGATGTACCCCTCTACCTGCGGGCACTCGGCCACAAGGATTTTATCCTCTACCGTGGCGGGGTCATAGTCCGCGTACATGCTTGGGGTTACATAGACCAGCGACTTCTCCTCGCCTGCGTCCATGATAAGGCCGCGTGTCCACCTCCAGAGGTGGCCAAAGCCAGCATGTACCAGGCCAAAGAATACAGGCACGTTAAATGTCTTGTATGCTTCGCCCTCTGTTCCCTCTGTCTGCGGCAGGCTGAAAGGTACCAGGCAAACGCCGTCGCCTGCCTCCAGGCCGACGCTGGTAGGGATGAGCGGGTAATAGCCATTATAGCCGCCCCAGTCTTGCATGTCGGTTACGCCCGTGCCAAAGCCGCCCTGATACAGGCCGTTCTCGTCCTTGTCGGCGTTAAATGCTGCTTGGCTGTTCTCGGTTCCCATGATGACCTCAAAGAGGAACTCAACGACGAAACGGGCTACAAACCAATTAGCCTCCCAGCCCTGCCCACGCTTGCGGGCAAAGTTGCCAAAGTTGGTCGTGCTTATGTTGGTGGCCGCCATGCCCAGCATGGTAATTTGCGGGCTGTCTGCGGCTGGTGCCTTTGCGTAGCTGGCAGGGTTAAGAGCTGCGCCACCGCCGCCACGGTACTGCTCTGCGTCTGAAATGAGGCTGCACAGCTTCTGGTTTGTTCTGTCCATGACACCAGCACCCAGCCACGAAATACCGCCAGCGGGTACCCAGATGCTCACGCCGTTGCCCACGGGTTTGTCGAATGTTACGGCCTTGATAAGGTTGTTGCCCTCTTTCCAGATGTTGGCGTAAAAACCGTTCCAGTACCACATGCACTGCCCCTGCGTGCCGTCCAGGGCGGCAGGTGTGCCGTCAGCATAACGGGTGCTATCGAATGGGTCGAGCTTGCGTCTCTTGCGGTCGTCTGTTACCAGATAACGCCCCAGCCCCAATTTTTCGGGCAGCTGGCGCAAAGCGTCCAGGCTGCCGTAGTAGCCTGCTGCCGTGCTGGTGTTGTTAGCCTCGTTCCAGTAGCGGCCAGCTATGGGGTTTCCTGCCTGTTCTATGGCCTTGGCCAGCTCCATGCGGCGCGTTTCGCCCGTCTCGTCCATTACCTCGACGCTCATGTCTTTAAGCGCGCCTGTCGCTTCGGGCAGGTCGTTAATGCGCTTACCGTTCTGAAATGCAGTCAGCATGTCTTTGATGCCCTGCTCCTGTTCTGATGTAAAAGCCATTTTACTGATGTTTTATTTATGTTAAACGTATGTTTCCTTGTGCGTCCAGGCGCATGGTGCTGCCCGCAGTTCTGATGCGTGGGGCTACCGTTTCCACCTGGATAGTCTTATAAAAGCGTGTGCCGTCTGTCGGTATGACATGCACCCTGCTGGTGCCTGCCGCTTTCGGCACGATTTCACCGTCTGGCAGCACGTCCACCGCTCTGCCGTCTGACAGGTAAAGGACATTTTGCAGGGCAGATGTCGGCAGAACTCTGCCGCGCACATACTGCTTCACGGGGTTGCCCATGGTAACAGTGGCGGGGCTTTCCACCTCCATGCCCGTAGGCACGCCAGCGGTTACATGCTGCGCCCGTTCTATGAGTGCCTCAAGTATGGCGCGCTGCTGCTCTGTTGCCTGCGTGGCGGCCTCTGCACGCTGCGCCGCCGCTATGGCTGCCGCTGTGGCCGTGTCTGCGTCCTGCTTTGCTTTCCTGGCTGCTGCGGCTGCTGTGTCCGCGTCGGCCTTTGCCTTGTTGGCCGCTGCCGTGGCTGTGTCGGCGGCTTTCTTTGCCTCGGTGGCTGCCGTTGCTGCTGCCTCTGCACGTTCCGCAATGCTGCGCCCGTCGTTTGTTACCTGTTCGAGGGTGCTTATGGCGGTGCGGGCTTCATGTGCTGCCGTCCTCGCCTCCTGGGCGTTTGATGTCGCGTCCCCAGCAGCTGACCGTGCGGCCTGTGCTGCCGCGTCTGCCTCCCGCTTGGCCGTGCTGGCTGCGTCGGTGGCCGTCTGTGCCTGCCGTGTGGCTGTGGCCGCCTCCTGCGCTGCTGTTGCTGCGGCGTTCTGTGCGGTGGCCGCACGTTGTGCCGCTTCGTCTGCCCGCTGTTTGGCTGCCTGGGCTTCTGCTGCCGCGTCGGTGGCTGCCTTGACAGCTGCCGCCGTGCGCTGTTCTGCCGCCTCTACGGCCTTGCGCGCCTCGTCGGTGGTGCTGTTCATGGTGGCGACCAGCTCCGCGCTTTCACTCCCGAATTTTCCCACAAGCCCCTCCAGCTCGGTGGCCGACTTTTCGATGCGCGCCACCTGCTCGCTGGCTTTCGTGTCATACTCGGCCATGGCCTTGTCGTAGCGGTCGGCAGCTTCCTGGGCTGGCCGTTGCAGCTGCTCGATTTGTTCGGGCGTGAAGTCGTCGTAAGTAAAGGCGTTGCCACGGGTGTAGTCAGCTACCAGCGCACTGCCCTGCTTGTCGGTGCTGCTCGGCTTATCCCATAAGAGGATGTGCAGGTCAGCAGGGTAAAAGACGTTTTGCACGCCGCCCTCAAAGGCTGGGTTATCCAGCTGCAAATGCAGTTCATGGTGCAGCTCACCCTCGCAGAGGTTGTGCGCCTTGAAAAAGACCAGCAGGTCGCCGCCCTCTGGCGTGCAGTTGGTGTAAACGCCGCCCTGCCTGCTGGCGACGTACTCACGCCCGTGCTGTGTCCAATAGCGGAGCGTGAAGTCTATGTCGGTAGGCAGTGGCACCGCTTTGCCTGTGATGTCCACAAAGGACTCACGCAGCACAAAGTCGCTTTTATAGTTCTGGTATTGTGTAGCCATTATGTCAGTCTTATATTTCCGTTTGCGTCCAGGCGCATGGTGCCTGATGATGTGGTGCGTATGCGCGGCGGCACCACGGCTATGGTCAGCTGCTTGTAAACAGTCGATTTATAGACCGAGGCAGCGTTCACCACGGTGGTGCCTGCTGCTGTCGGCGTGATGATGCCGTCGGGAGTTATCATTAAGGCGCGGTTGTCTGCGATGAAAAGCACGCCGCCCTCACCATAGCCAGGCACGGCACGCGCTTTAATTTGCGGGTGCACACCCTCGGCCAGCGTTACCTCCGTCGGGCAGTAGTCTATTACCACCTGTTTGGGGGCGGGCTTGGTGCTTGCCTCTGCTTGCAGGGTGGCCGTCAGTTCTTCCACCAGCAGACGGGTAGCTTCAGCACGCTGGGCTGCCACTGTTGCAGCTGTGGCCGCTTCGTCAGCACCTGCCAGACGTTTGTCGATGTCCTGCGTAATTTCGGGCACGTTGGTGTTGAGAAAGAGCTGCAAAGCCGTGCGAATGTCGCCGCAGGTGTCTATTAGGTCGGCAAAGAGCGCGCCCACCATGTGGGGCGTTACGGCCTTGTTTGCCACTGCGTCGCGGATAGCTGCCGCCCGTTCCTGGAGCGTCAGCCTGTCAAAGTCTTTGAGCGTGATGTTTGTAATTTCCATTATGCGAAACTGTCGTTAAATTCATTACTAAATATGCTTGTTACAGCCTGGCCGCTCTTGTTCGGTGGCGGCTCATTGCTTGCGGCGGCTTTCTTGGCCTCGTTCAGTACGTCGTTTAATACGTTCTCCTCGGGTTCTGCCGCCACTCCCATGGCTTTAGGCTGCTGTGTCGTTACGCCGCTGTCGTACATGGTGCCTATGGTCGTAATGATGCCAGGGCGCACAAGCGGCGGCGGTGGTAAGATGTTCGGCGCGTGGATAGAGCGCACACGCAGCAGCAGTGCCCGCTCGTCTGTGCTCGGTATCTCGGTAGCAGGACAGATGCCACGCGCCGCCACCAGCTCCGCCGTGCGGCTGTCCACGATGTCGCCCAGGTCATACTCAAGCTCCTGGCCGTCCGTCAGGCGGTCGGTAATGCTCAACCCGTTGCGCTCTGACAGGGCGAACACGCCCTCGGCACTGCCCAGCACCTGGATGGCCACGTCAAAAAGGCTCTGCCTGTCTTTTACCGTTACTTTCATTTACTCTATTGTTAAGGTTCCGTCCTCGTTCAGTCTGACCGTTTCGGCGGCCACCTTACAGGCTCGGAGCATTTTTTTTGTTTCCTGCGGCCAGAACGGGTCGACACAGCCGCCCAACTGCTGGCGCACCTCGGCACCCAGCAGCGGAAATTCTTTGAACTCGCCGCGCATGGCCAGCAGCACGCTTTCACAGACCTGCGCCTCGCAGCCTGTAATTTCGGCCTGTTTGCCCCTGCCGATAAGCAGGTCGCCCGTGTTGGTGTCTGTTATTAGTCCGTTCATTGCCTTAATGCTTTACTTTGTCGTCCTCATAGTCGCTGCGCTGGGATAAGGCCAGCTGCTGACCCGCCCACGATGATACGGCACCCTTGAGGGCTGCGCCACCGTCCTGCGGTGCTGGCACCCATGAGGAAAAGACCGTTTTAAGGTTGTTAATGTCCTTTTCTATTGTGTTCAGGTGGCTGGTCAGGTCGGCCACGTTGATAAGGCCGCCCAGCTTGCCGCCGTTGAAAGCTGCCGAGCTGTCGTCGATGTCCAGCGTTATGCTGTCTTTCACGTTCAGGCTGATGCCGCCCTCTGTTATGGTCAGCTTTGTGCCGTCGTTGATGTTCACCTCGATGCTTTCCACGTCCTCGGTCAGCACCACCACGCCAGCGGAATAGCCCGACAGCATGGCCACAGCCACATAGCTGCCGACGCGGGGGAAAAGCACCACGCCCAGCTTCGCCGCCTGGTTGGCTTGCAGGTTCACGCCCAGCACAGGCGCGTCCTCGTTGATAGGCTCCACGTCCACCGTGCGGGCTTCCGTGTCCACAGCGGACACAGTGCCCACCATGATGCTGGCACTTTCTCCCTCGGTGGCAAGCTGCCGTATTATGTGTTTTAGTCCGCTCATTATTTCGCTACTCTTAGGCCGAGCGTTATTTCCTGACGATAGCCGCCCGTGCCGTACTTTATTACGTTTTTCTTTACTTGATATACGCCCATTTTGTTGCCGTCTATCTTTATGCCGATAGCGTCCAGCTTATCGACCAGACGGTAGCCGAATGTGGTAAAGCTGCCTGTAAGGCCGTCCACCTTTAGGCGTTTTATTTCCTGCTCTGCCCATGCCTTTAGCTCGCTTTCCGTCTTGTTGTACGTATGGATCGTCCGCTTCTCGCCGTCCTTGTCGCCCACCTCCACTTTTATTTTTTTGTTGTCGGGCATGATGCTGACGGCTTTAATGCACAGGCGTATGTTTGCAGCCAGCTGCTGCTCGAGGCTGCTGTCGCTTATGATGTTCACCCCCGTGGCAAACACCTGGCTGGGCTGTGTGTCGCGCTCGAAAAGCACCCCGCAGTAAAGTACGGGCGTGCCGTCCTCATAGCGGTAAAAGCTGCGGATGCCACTGTCTTGGAGCCTGCCCAACAGGGCGGCCACCGTGTCGTCCGTAACGCGGAACTGCCCCAGGTTCTGCTCACCGAACACCTTAACATTTTCGAGCCCCTGGTCTTTCAGCAGCGTTCCCAGGTTCACGTTTTTATATGCCTTTTTGGTGCAGGCCATTTGTTTGAGCTTAAACATTTCGTCCTCGCAGGTCAGCACTATGGGCGTTTTAATGCCCACGCTGCGCACATACCCAGCAAAGGCCAGCTCCATGTCCTCGCCGTAGCCCGTCCACACCTTGATGCTGTCGCCGCGCTTCACAGGGATTTGCGCCTCACCGTCCCACTTTATGCGTTTCGGTAAGGTTACTTTGCACTCGTCCGTGAGCTTCTCGGTGTCCCTGGTGATTTCCACCGAAGACACGAAAGGCACCTGCCACGACTTGTCGCCCTGTATCTCTATTTTTGCGCTTAATACGTACATTTAACAGGCATTTAATAGGTGTTAATACTCGGTGCTGTAAACATTATATTCCGTATCTGACAGAGCCGACAGCGTAATGGGCTGGTAGTTGCTTTCCGTGGCCTGCGCCACTGCAAAGTCGGTTATTACCAGCCTGTCTATGTCGAAAATCTCCAGAAAGGCAGAATTTACCAGGATGGGCTCGTTCAGGTCAAAGAACGCCCGCAGCTCCTTGATGCCCTCGGTGGGGTACTCGTCCACAAATACGCCGTCCTTTACGGCCTGCACGCCCACGGCAATTTTAACGGTGTAGTCGTCTGCGTTCACATACTCTTTTACCGTGCCGTCCATGCCCACCAGCTGGGTGGTTACTATGTTCTTTTTTCGGCTTACTGACACGACCGCGTCGTTCATCTCCAGCTGTTCGCCGTTCTCCTTGCGGAAATAGAGCGTACAGAGCGCGTAACGGTCAGCCCAGAAAGACGGGTCGGTCATGGGTGCCGCTATCTCCTTGGCCTGCATGGTCGCGCCGTTGTTGTCCCAATTTGGTGGGGCGGCGGTACGGGCAGGCTTAAAGCGGTACAGCGCGCCCTTGAGCTGATGCGCTGCGCCTATGGCTGCGACGCTTACAAAGTTGAAATTAAGCGGTAACATATTATGCTAATTGCGTGTCGTTAAGCGCGGAAAGCAAAACCTCGGTTACAGTCTCTTTAACCCTTTCCGCGCTTTCGGTTAAAGTGGCCGTGTGCACCTCGAACTTATCCACCAGCCGCTCGATATTCACAGTTATGTTTCTTATCTTGTCGGCACCTGTGCTGCCCGCGCTCTTGGTGCTGGTCTTGCCGCCCGTTACGTCGGTGGCTCCAGCTGTCGGGCTTTGTATGGTCGGCACCTGCGGCGTTTCTGGGATGCCTGGTATGGCCGCCTGTGTCGGCTTCTGCTCCTTTTTCTTTTTGACCTCCTGCTCCTTTGCGCTGGCGGCCATTTCCTCGTCGTAGGCCGTCTTAAAGGCGGAGCCTATCTGCTTGCCGTAGTCCGAAAAGCCCGCCTTTAACTTGTTCAGGGCTGCACTGATGCCCGCCCCGTCCAGATGAAAGCACGCTTTCAGCAGGTCGCCTATGGCTCCAAACACCTGTTTGGCCAGCTCTGCGATGCCTGTAAACATGGCCTTAAATGATGCCCACGTTCCCTTCAGGACAGCGCGGAACTTGGCCGACGTGTTCCAGAAGTACACACCCACAGCCACCAGCGCGGCTATGGCCGCAGCTATCCAGCCGATGATGGGTATGTTCATAATGGCCACGCTTACGGCACGGCAGGCAGTAACTGCCGCCATTTTGAACGCGCCGAAAGCCGTAGAGGCTATGCCCGCAAAAGTGGTCGATGCGGTGCCCGTCGTAACCAATGACAGCAGGAACGCGCCCAGGGCTTTAAGCCCCTCAAAGATGCCCACCGTGGCAAAGCGCAGCACTGCCAGCGTGGCGCGGGTGATGTTTATCATAAACCCGTTGCTGACAAACTGACCCGTCACAAGCTCCCTGTTCATTAAGGCAGCCTGTATGCGGGCGGCGTACATGTAGCCGCGAATGTTGCCCCACATGTTCGCCCACTGTATGCCCTTTATCCAGGTCATAAGACTGCCCAGACCTGAAAACAGGGGCATGAGCTGCGCCACAGGCACCAGAACGGAAGACAGGGCACCCGCCCACATGGTCGCGCCGCCCGTAGCCTGGAAAAGGCTAATTTTCACGTCCTCGATTTGCTGGTTTATGCGCGCCTGCTTTTCGGCGTAGCTGTCCATGATAATGGCCGCCTGTTCCTCCGCGCTGCTGGTGCCCGTTACCTGCTCGGTAAAGGCTGCCAGCTGGTCGGTGCCCTGCACCAGGGCGCGGGCGGCGTTGGCGTTCTCCATGCCGAACAGCTTGCTAAATAGCGCGCTGTCATTAAGCACGGGCTTGAGCATTTCCAGGCGTTCCTTCAGGGTCTTGTTCTTGTCGCCTAAAGCCAGCACGTCGATGCCCGCAGCCTCCAGCTCCTCGCGGGTGTCTTTCGGCAAAAATCTGCCTTGCGACAGTATAGCCATGGTGTTGCGCAGAGCCACACCGCCCTCACTGCCTTTTTTGCCCGCTTTGTCCAGCACCTGGATGGCCGCGTTCGTTTCTTCAAAGCTGACGTTGGCAGCCTTGGCGGCCATACCGCACTGCTCCAGGGCGGCCTTGATTGCGGGCAGCTCAGCACTACCAGCCTGACCAGCGGCGGCCATGGTGTTCATCATGTCGGCCATGGTCTTGCTGGCTGCTATGGGGTCGTCCAGGCTTACGCCGTATTGGTTCATGGCGGTGGTCAGCACCTGCGCGGCGGCCACGCCGTCGCCGCCCATAAGTTTGCTTGTTATCTGTATGCTGTTGCCCATGGCTTGCAGAGCTTCGGGGCATTTGCCCAGCTCTGGGGTCAGCTGCGACAGCAGCAGTTTGTAGCCCTCCACGGCCACGGACGCGTCCGTGCCAAAGGCTTTTGCACTCTGGCGGGCGTAGCCCTCTATTTCTTTGAGCGAGTCGCCTGTAACACCTGCCACAGCTGAAAGGTCGTGCATTTGGCTGTCCAGCTTTACGCCGCTGCTTGCCAGCCCCTCAAAGGTGCTCGCCAGGCGTTCCACGTAGCCGCTGGCCAGCTCAAAGGCCGCCATTTTCTGCGCCATGCTCACGACCCAGCCCTGCGCGTTCTCCACCTTTGCGGAAAACTCGCCGACCGCCTCGTTCATTTGCGACATTTTGGAAGTAAAGTCGCCGTTTACGTTAAACTGATAATTAAACGCCTGCATGGTTGCTGTGTTACTTGTTTATTTGTCTTTTGGTGTAAAAAGTGCGGCTATCATTTCGGCCTGCCGTTTCAGCCTCCAATTTTCCAGCCATACGGCCTGCGCATAATATGCTGCGAAGTCCTCGGCACTCCCAGCGGTCGGGTCGATGTGCAGGTTTGACCTGATGAGGGCGCAGGCTTTCAGAAAGCCGTCCTCGGGTTTGTCCTCCACGTCGTCCTGTGCGTTGAGCTGGTGCGCCTCTACAAGTTTTTTAGGCTTGCAGATACAGAGGCAAACGCCACATTGAGCTGCCCCATACATGCAGTAAAGAGCACAGCGTCATGGCGCAGGTCTTCACTGCCGCCCAACCAGCAACCGTCGAAGAGCGTCTGCGCGCTTCGCATTTCGTCTGATTTTGCCAGCTTATTGACCGCCGCCATGGTCTCCATGCTCGGACGTTTGAAATAGCCCACATGCAGGTCGCCGTCGTCCTCTACGTCGATGCGCGTAACCTTTCTGTGCTGGGCTTTCCACTTGTTAATGGTTTCCTGTGTTACACCTCCGTCGTAGGTGTGCTTTTCTGCCTGTGCAGCCTTGGTGTCTGTATTCATTTTAATGGGTCTTTAATGGGTTTTTAATGTGTCTTAAAACTGCTTTACGTTGGCGGTGGGTCGGCACTATGGCCGCCCACCACCCGCGCTTATTTGTTCCACTCGATATGCGACATTACGAGGTCGATTTCCACCTCCTGGCCTGTGTCGCCCTCTTTCCAGCCGCGCCCGTTGTTCTTGAAAATGACATTGCGCAGCTTGTCGGTTGATACGATGCCCGTGTCGGGCAGATAGTTGACGATGATGTCAAAAGGCGCGATGTCTTGAAGCCTGCCCGTAAGGCTCTGCCGCTGGATTGCCTCGACCTCTTCCTGGTACAGTGTAATTTTGCCCGTCGCAGTAATGCGCCCCTTCGCGTAGCCGACAGGGTAGCGGCCTGCGCCGTACTTTGTTACGATGTCCTGATCGTCCTTGTATTCGATGCCCGTAATGCCTGTAACGGGCACACCTGCTATGACGAGCACGATGTCTGCCCAATCATATAATTTGCCATTGATGAATGGCACGCCGTTGTTTCCTACCATATTACAGTGATTTTACGTAACCGATTTTTACTTTCATTTTGCGGATAACACCCACGGGCACGTTCTTGATTACCACCTCTACGGTGCTGGTGCTCAAAACGTCCTGCTCAGGGTCGATTTTAGCCTCATAGCCTGAAAGCTCGCCTGCTTTCTCCATGTCCTCGAGGGCTTTGTTGGCCACGGTCTCCAGATAAGCCACGGTGTAGCTCTGGAGCTTGCCCGTGTTTGCGTCTATATACACGTTACCGCCCAGCTCTGGGGTCAAGTAAGTGCGTATGCCACGGCACGCCTTGTCCATGGTGCGCACCAGCTCTATGGCGTTGTAGTCGCTAATGGCCGCGTCCATGTTATGGCTGTCGTTCCAATAGCTGCCCGACACGCCCACAATGGGGGTCAGGAACAAATAGCGCGCTGTGTCCAATTTCTCCAGCCATGCCTTGTCCACTGAACGCACCAGGGTGCCGTCACTAAAGGCGGGCAGGGAAATGCCAGACGGGAATTTCTTAACCCATGAAATGCTTTCGTGAACTGCCGCCGCAGACACATGCCCCAGCCACACGCCTATGCAGCTGACGGCGTTCTTGGTCGTCTTGTTGGTAGCCTCCGCGAAAAGCAGCGCGCCCGTGTCGTTGGTACCGCCTGGCTGGGCGATGATAACGGACACACGCGGGGCGGCTCCTGCTATGTCGGTAGGGAGTGCCTGGTAGCCCCCTTTGAGGCTCGGTGCGTAGCCCACCGATACAGGGGCGTTATTGAGGTCTAAAGCGTCGGCCTGCGATTGCAGCAGGGTGACGTTCTCCTTTGTCAGCTCTGTAAGGCCGTCCCAAATGCCGAACTGACGGATTGCGCCGTCGGCGTAGTTCTGCACGGTGGCCAGCTCTGCAAAGGTGTGCGCGGCGGGCTTCGTGAAAATACCCACATACAGCGTTATGCCGTTGTTAATGCGGAACACCTCGGACAGCTGGTAGTGCATGACACGGGCAGCCCAGGACGTTGCGTCTGACGTGATACCCAACGCTTCGGCTGCGTCTATGGTGCTGACGGCCTGCACGGCTTCGGCTTTGAAGTCTTCGGGGATGTCGGCTTCGTTTACGTAGAAAATCATGCCTGACACATGGTCTTGGCCTGGCAGACTTTTGGGGACGTTGCCGTTCTGTCTTTTGATTTCTAAAGAGTTCATTTTCTTTGTTTTTAATGTTTGTAATATCTACGCAGACAAAAGACGCAGCCCGCTGCTGCAAGCAGTAGTGCCAGGATAATGACCGCCCAGGCTTTCCAGCTGCTGCGCTGGGTCTTTACGTTGTCCGTGGTGTCGGTCCTGGCGGCCTCGGTCGTCTGCTGTTCCGTCTGCACGTGTGCCGTGCGGTCGGTAACAGTCTGCGTGCTGTCGGTCTGTTCCTTGGTCAGCTCCGCTTTAATGTCGGCCTGCGCCGTGCTTCTGGTCGTGTCCTTTCGCTTGGTCGCTGTGGTCTGCGTTAAAGCTGCTTTGACAGGCGGCAGCCCTGTGGCCGTGTCGGCTGGCTGTGTCGTATCGAATAGTAAAAGGTGCAGGGTCTGTTCAACGCTGGCCTCACTCTCTTGGTCAAATGTCTGCTGTAAGGCAGCCTGCAACAGACTATCGACCTGCGCCTTTATTCGTGTCTGCGTCGCGGTTGTTTCAGCTCCGATGCTGTCGGCGACGCTTTCAGCGGCGCGGTCATACTGCGCCCTGGCGGTTGTCGTCGTTACCTTCGTCGTCCCACAGCTGACGAGATACAGGGCACTCGTTAGCATGAGGACAGCCAGGGATTTTTTCAATAGCTTTGCGGAATTTATCAACATTGCGGCGTAGGCTTGTTATTTCCTTTTGGAGCGGCTCAACGACAGTCTCCACAAGCATTTGATTGGCTTTGCGTACGTTGTCCAGCTCCGAATTTTCCACAGCTGACATTTTGGCGGCCACCTCGGCGCGCAGTGCGTCGATTTCAGCCTTGTACTTGTCGCGGGTCAATATGGAGCCTAACCACGCGCCCAGGGACGCGCTTATGGTGCTGCTGCCGATAATTGCGAGTATAATTGTCGTTATGCTGCTCATTCAGGGGGTTAATGGGTTATTACTGATTTATGCCGATTTCACGCAGCCAGGCTGACACGTCGAAAGACGGGCAGGCTTTTGCGGCTACCTGATTATGGCCGATAATTTTTACTTTCGGGTGCGCGGTGTGGAAGTCTTTAACATACTTTTCCAGGGCTGCCTTCTGGGCTGCGGTGCGGGTGTCCTTGGGGGTCTTTCCGTCTGCTGCCACACCGCCAGCATAGACTATATGCCTGCTTATGCTGTTGTAGCCTTTTGCGCCGTTGGTGATTTCCCAGGGGTCTACCCATGCGTCCTCGTTGTTGGCGACCAGACGCTCCACGCTGCCATTGAGGTGCACCAGGTCTGTATATCCTACCTGTTTCCAGCCTCTGCCGCCCGCAGAGACGGGCGACGTGTGCCAGCGGCGTATTTCAGCCGCCGACACGTCGCGCCCCTCGGGGGTGGCAGTGCAGTGAAGTACCAGATATTTAAGTTCCTGTTTCATCTTTAGGCAGTTTCTACCGTGCTGACGATTGCCGCGCGGGTCTTGTCGGCTTTAAGAGGCAGACAGATACCCCAGTTGCGGAAGTTCACCAAATTGCGGTGGTAAAGCGGGTCTTTCTCTGCTTCGCTGTAATACATTTTCACACTGCCGTTCGCTTTCATCATACCAGGGCAATAGAAAGCCACAGAGGCCTGGCGGTCGGTAGCGGCTGCCGTGGTGCCAAAGGCTTTTTTATTGCCTGCGCTGGTGTAGAACGGTGTGCCGTTATACTCGTAGATGTCAAAACCGTAAAGGCGGGCAATCTTACCCTCTGTCTGGTTGATGTTGTACTGTTCGCGGAATTTCTGATCGACAAGGAGCAGGTCATTTGCGTGGTCGCTGCAAAGCACCAAAATACGGTCTTTTGCAGGTGTGCCCATATTGTCAAATGCGGCCTTTAATGCGATGAGGTCAGCAGGCACCATGCGCTTGCGCAGGGTGGCAGCGTCTTTCTCTCCTGTGGTGCGCAGGACTATGGTCTTACCAGCTTCGGCCTTGTCTGGAGCGATGGCATGTATGGCCTTTTCGCGTTTCTTCTCTTTCAGAGCTTCGCGGTGGCGTTCCTGCACGCTGGCCATTTTGTCATAGCTGACAGCGTGGAGCTCGTCGTCTGTTACGGGGGTGGCCTCGGTGTCGAACTTGTCCAGGCTCACAGGCTTGTCCGCGTCGTCCAGCGATGTGATGTTCAGCGGGTAGGTGGTGTTATTTACCAGCACTTTAGGGTCGCCGCCGATTTCGGTAAAGTGGATAACGTCATTTTCCACATACTGGTCATAAGAGCGGATGCGGTCGTACCAGCCCAGAGACTCGGGCGCGGTGCGGAACGCCTTAATCATTTCGCCTGTCCAGATTTCAGTAAGTACACCTGCATGGAGGGCGTTTGCAGGCATAAAGCCGCCTGCCAGCAAAGCCACGCCGTTGGCTGCAAGTGCACCCACCACAGGGGTGCCGCCTACGGCACAGGAAATTGTGGCTCCCATTGCGCTGTTTACTCCGATGCCTACCAGCATCATAAGCAGACAGCTGAAAATTTTTGTAATTGCTTTCATTGTTTATAACTTGTTAAATGGTTGTTTAACTACGGTTAGCGGGGCAGGTCGATGCCATACTCTGCCTTATACAGGCGGGCATACTCCTGGGGCTGCTCCTTTTTCAGGCTCTCGATTTTGTCGGCGGGCACCTCGGACAGTTTGGCAAAGGTCTGATGCTCCGCACCAGCGGGCGCACCGTTGCTGCCAGGCTGCTGGTTAATCATGTCCAGCGGCTTGCTGGCGGGCGACATGCACTCCAGCGTTTCATTAAGCTGCTGCACGCCTACATTTTTACCCAGCTGGATAAAGTGGTCGCGCTTGGCTTCCGTAATACGTTTGTCCTTGACTGCCTGGTCAACCGCCGCAGTGATAGCGGCCAGCTCCATGCTCTGCGCCTTGTCGGCACTCTGTTTGAGCAGCTGCACAGCACTGTGTACCTGCTCCTCGGTCGCCTCTTCGGCCAGACCGAGCAACTGTAAGGTTTCTTTCTTCATGCGTTTATTATTGTTATTGTTAATACTTGCCGCAGGCTTGCCGCCCTTGGCCTTTCCTTTGTCGTCTGTCGTGTCGTCCTGCCCGTCGGTCTTGGACAGCTCCAGCAGGGGCAGAGCCTCGCACGCCTCACCCGCCGCCAGCGTCAGCAGCTGGCCGCTGTTTGACAGCTGCAAAGCGTCGTCATTGCTGCCGATGTCCACAATGCTGACCTCGGTAAGTTTGGAGCGCAGCACAGTGGCACGCGTCTGGCCAGGCAGCAGGTGCACGGGGTCGACGCTGGTCTCCACGATGTCCAGCCCTGCGCTGCACATTTTCAGGAACCCGCCCTCCCACTTGTCGGCTATCTGTTTGGCGAATGGGTCGTTCACGTCAAACACGGGCGTGCCTTTCAGCGCGTCCCCGTCAAAATGCAAGTTTTCCACCCTGCCGATAGGCAGCGGGGTGCCATTGCTAAAACTCCTACGGTGCATCCACAGCAGCACGGGATTTTTTGAGTACTGCGAAATGTCGATGCCCGCTGTAATCACACGGCTGCCGTAACTGTTCAGGCGGCTGGTGCTGATAATCATTTCTTTTGCCATTTCATTGCGTAGGTCTTAAAAAGACGGTAGGCGGCAGCCCTGGTGCTAAACCCGTTTAAGCACTCTTTTGCGTGGACTGCCAGCCTGTGCCGTCAGCGTCATTTTTCTACTCTGGGTTGTTGCGGCGGCAGGACTCGAACCTGCGACCTGGAGGGAATGAACCTCCCGAGCTACCACTGCTCTACGCCGCGATGTGGTTAGGTTTTTCTGTGCAAATTTGCGGGCTTTTTTCTGCCCCCGCAAAAAGAGTGTAAAGACTTGACACACTTTTTTTTACTCCCAATAATAATGCGGAATTTTGCAGCAGTTTTAACAGTATTAACCCCGCAGCGTTTGGTATTTTCCATATGCTGCCCTAACACATTAAAAAGTTATGAATGGCAACTAAAAAAGAACGTGAGGAAAAGAAAGACTACGCCCGCATTCTGTTTATGCAGGGAGACAGCCAAAAGGTCATAGCCGAAAAGACAGGCATAAGCGCGCAGACCATTACAAAGTGGGTGAACGGTGAGGGCTGGCAGGAACAGCGGGCGGCGCAGAATATCACACGCCCCGAACTTGTAAACAAGCTGCTGCGCACCATTGACAAAATGCTTGAGAGCGTAAACAACAGCGAAGACCCGACGGCCATAAACGGCCTGGGCGACAAGCTGGCCAAATTCTCGGCCACCATTGAAAAGCTGGACAAACACACCAGCATAGTGGACGTTATCGAGGTCTTTATGGCCTTTAGTAAGTGGTTACAGTTCCAGGCGCAGTTTGATGATGAGATAACACCCGAACTGCTCAAAACCATAAACAGATACCACAACCAATATATCGACTACCTGATGCAAAACAAACTTATAAAGTAACATGCCAAATTACGACAAACTGACAAGAAAAGAGGCACTCGAACTGTGGAAACAGCACTGTGCTGATGTGCAGACGGCCACCATGATAGGGCGCGGCGAAACAAACGCCCAGCGGGAGCAGCGCATTAAGCGTGTGCGTGCCGATTATTCCGCGTTTGTCGATTACTATTTTCCCCATTACACCCAGAACTCGCAGACAGGCGCGCAAACACCATGCGCGCCTTTCCACATTAAGGCGGCCAAAGAGGTAAAGGCAAACAGGAACCTGCGGGCGGTCTATAAATGGCACCGTGGCGCGGCAAAGTCCACACACCTGGACATATTTATCCCCCTGTGGCTAAAGTGTCAGGAACAGCGCGAAATTAACGTCATGGTGCTGGTGGGTAAGAGTGAAGACAACGCAAATACCCTGCTGGCTGACGTGCAGGCAGAGCTTCAGTACAACCAGCGTTATATTAACGATTTCGGCGAACAGTACAACAGCGGTTCATGGGAGGAGGGCGAATTTGTTACAAAGGACGGCACGGCCTTTTTTGCCCGTGGCCGTGGTCAGTCGCCCCGTGGTCTGCGATACCGCAGCCACCGCCCTGACTACATTGTCATAGACGACCTGGACGACGACGAGCTGTGCGAAAACCCCAGCCGCGTGCAGAGGCTTACCGATTGGGTAAAGGAGGCTTTGTTCGGTGCCCTGGACGGTGGCCGTGGCCGCTTTATCATGGTCGGCAACCTCATAGCCAAAAACAGCGTACTGCAAAAGATTTCAGAGACCAAAGGCGTGCGCGTGTCGCAGGTCAATATATTGGACGAGAACGGCAACGTCTCATGGGCGGCCAAATGGACACGCGCAGAGGTGCAGGCCATTGAGGACTTCCAGGGGTACCGCTCATTTCAAAAAGAGTACATGAACAACCCGATTGTCGAGGGTGCCGTGTTCCGCCAGGAATGGATAAGGTGGGCAAAACGGCCACAGTGGCGACAGTTTGAGGAAATAGTCCTGTATATCGACCCCTCATGGAAAGGCTCAACAAAGAACGACTACAAAGCCGCAAAGCTCTGGGGTAAGGTCAAAGGCGGCCAGCTGTGGCACCTGCGCGCTTTCGTGCGGCAGGCTACCGTGGCCGAAATGGTGCGCTGGTGTTACGACCTCTACGAATGGGCACAGGCCACAGGCGTGGCCATAAAGTTCTACATGGAGGCCAACTTCATGCAGGACATGTTAATGGACGACTTTACAAAGGAGGGCGACCTGCGCGGCTACCAGCTGCCTATTATTGGCGACAAACGCAAAAAGCCCGACAAGTTCCAGCGTATTGAGGCCTCCGCACCGCTGTGGGAGCGCGGCTTTGTCTTTTACGACGAGAGCCAAAAGGACGACCCCGACATGCTGCGCGGCCTTGACCAGACGCTGGCATTCCAAAAGGGTATGCGCGGCCACGATGATGCGCCAGACGCTGACGAGTCGGCTATTAGCATACTGCAAAAACACTCTAAAATTACAAACTTCACGCCGTCTTTCGGAAAGCGGCGAAACGCAAAAAATGTAACATGGTAACTTTTATTAAAAAACTTGTGCGCGCCACCGTATTTGAGTGGCGCAGAAAACGCGCCATAAAAAAGGCGCAGAAAGATGCTAACCTCCTGCGCCGTCGTTTCCTGGTGCTGGTACAGAACGGAAAGCCCGTTGTCGTGTCGATGCAGGGCGTTAAAAAGCTCATACGGTGCCACCGCTTTGCAAAGGGCTTCACGGCAGAGAAAGCCCGCGAAATAGCCCTTTATGTGGCAGACCCGCAACCCATTAAAAAGTAAAGCAAATGTTTCTTACAGATGAGGACTACAAGTCCGTGTGCGACGATTTCGAGTTTGAACAGCTCCAGGCACACACCGACATACGAAAGCAGGCCGAAAAGGCCGCCATGGAGAAAATAAGCAGCTACACCCGCGACCGCTACGACATGAAAAAGGCGTTTGCCCAGAAAGGCGACTGCCGTAACGCCATGCTGGTGGACTGCGCCGTAAACATTGCGCTGTATATACTTGTACACCGTCTGCCTGGAGACATGGGCAGCGAAAGACGCGACCAGATGTATGAGGACAGCATTAAATGGCTCAAAGACGTGCAAGCCTCAAAGGCCACGCCTGACCTGCCCAGATACATAAGCGACGACGGCGACACTGACAGCCACAACCCCGTGCGCTTCGGCTCTGGCCTGGATAAGGTGGGCAGCTGCACATGGTAATTTACAAACCGTTAAACACCCGTTAAATGAACATTTTACAGAAAATAGGCAATATCTTTACAGGCGGCCAGACGTACAGCAGTGCAGAGGTGCACCGCATTGCCGAATTTGTCAAAAGCAAAGAGGGTCGCCGCCTTACCGCCGAACTCATACGACAGACCGACAGCCTGACAAAAAAGGACGTGGGCATGTGGCGGCAGGCCTGGCAAATGGCCATAAACATAGACAACCCCAAACGGCAGAACCTTTACGACATTTATACCGACTGCCTCATTGACCTGCATCTTGAGGGCTGCATAGGCCAGCGTAAAGGCATGGTGATGAAACAAAAGTTCCGCATGGTGGGCGCAGACGGCAAAGAGGTGGAAAAGGCCACGGCTATGTTTGAGCGCGAATGGTTTAACGACTACTGCTCCCTGGCTCTGGACTCCCGTTTCTGGGGGCACAGCCTTGTGCAGTTTGGCGACATTGTGAAGACCTCGGACGGGTTGAGCTTTGAGGGCGTGGAGCTGGTGCCACGTAAGCATGTGTGCCAGGAGCATGGTATGCTGCTGCGGAACACGGGCGACGATTGGCGCAGCGGCATAAGCTACCGCGAGGGTGAGCTGGCCAGCTGGTGCCTGGAGATAGGCAAACCCTACGACCTCGGCCTGCTGCTGAAATGCGCCCCGCAGTGCATAAGCAAAAAAAATATGCTGGGTTTCTGGGACATGTTCGGCGAAATTTTCGGCGCGCCTATGCGTATAGCAAGGGCCACCACCACAGACGACGCGGAACGTGCCAAAATTGAAAGTGCCCTCGAAAACATGGGCAGCGCGTTTTGGGGTCTGTTCCCTGACGGCACCGAAATAGACATAAAGGAAAGCAGCAGGGGCGACGCTTACAACGTCTATGACAAGCGCGTGGACAGATGTAACAGCGAAATTTCAAAGGGCATACTTAACCAGACCATGACCATAGACGCGGGCAGCTCGCTTTCACAGTCTGAAACGCACCTGGACGTGTTCGAGAATGTCATAGAGGCCGACAAAAAAATGCTGTCTAACAATGTGAACGACCACCTGCTGCCGTTCATGCAGGCGCACGGCTTCCCTGTCGGCGGCCTGCGCTTTGAGTGGGACGACGCGGCGGCCTTTACACCGTCAGAACAGCGCGAAATGGAGCGCGTGCTTCTGGAGTATTACGAAATAGACCCGCAGTATTTCACAGACAAATACAACGTGCCTATCACAGGCGTGCGTGAAAAAAAGACACAGCCCGACGCTTTTTTCGGGTAAGCCCCGCGCACGCTGCTGACCTGCGCGAAAAATACGGGGCTTTCCATGCAGCAGTAAATATGCTTTATGAGGACGACACGCTCCAGCTGGCCGCCGATGACGACGCGCCCAGCCTTGCCCCGTCTGTCTTCGATGCTGTGGCCGACCTTATCTATAAGGCTGGCGGCTTCGACATAAACCAGGTTAAAGACCCTGCGGCGCGCAAACTCTTGATCGAGACGGCGGCAGCCATTAACAGGGGCGTAAACACGCACCTGCCTACCGACGTGCCCGACACGCTGCGCTATGCCCTGGAAGAAAACAGCTTTTATATTTTCAGGCTTTAAGACGTTCCACGCCATGCGCGAAATAGGGCTGTCGCTGCTGAACGACAAAGGCGAAATAAAGCAGTACGCCGATTTTCAGGCCGACGTGATAAAGCTCAACAACAAGTATAACAAAGCCTATCTGTATGCCGAATATAAACACGCCATAAGCACCAGCCAAATGGCAGCCAAATGGGTGGGTATAGAGGCCGACGGCGACCGCTACCTGTTGCAGTACCGCACGGCAGAGGATAACCGCGTGCGCGAAGACCACGCAGCCCTGGACGGCATAACACTGCCGCCTTCCGACCCGTTCTGGTCTAAATACTACCCGCCGAATGGCTGGGGCTGCCGATGCACCGCCGTACAGGTACGCCGTGGCAAATACACCGAAAGCGACCCAAAGGCGGCCATGGAGCTGGGCGACAGTGCCACAGAGGCGGCAAAGCAGCAGATTTTCCGCTTTAACGCTGGTAAGGAAATGCAACTGTTTCCGCCGAAACACCCGTATTTTAAGGCTCCAGCGGCGGCGAAAAAGGTAGTACAGGAAGTCGTCCAGGAAGAAAGCGAACAGGTCAGAAAAGACCGTTATAAAGCAGAACTGCCCGACAGCCTGACCGATGCGGAAAAGGAGGCCATTGTGCAAAATTACATAGACATAGAAAAAGCGGCTAAAATACGCAAAGGTGTACCCATGAGCCTGGATGATGCAGACAAACAGAGCGCGAACCCTAAACACGTTTTGCAGTTTATTGAAGACCCCAACGGCACATACCGCGATAAAGCAGGTAAGCGTTACAAGTTGAACCCTGACTATAAAAAGTCACGGGATGAGCGGTATAGTATAAATTGCGCCACATGTTCACCTGCATACGCACTGCGCCTGCGTGGCTTCAATGTTACGGCAAAGGGCTGCGTGGAGCGTTCAGGCAGTCGTAACGAGTGGGCTATGAATGGGCACAGCTTCGACATGTGGACAAATGCAGACGGTACACCTGCAAAGCCAGCCTACACCTATGAATGGAAAGAGAAAAAAGGCTATAAGACCATGACAGAAAAACGCTATCACGAATACTTTGAGGAAGTAACAAAGGAGGAGGGCGTTTATATTCTCACAATAGGCTGGAAAGGTCGCGGCGGTCATGCTACTATTTTACAGCGTTTCGCCGATGGTACGCTGGCATATATAGAGCCACAGGAATATAACGGAACAGCGGCAAAAAGAGACATAGACGAACTATGCAAGAAAGGCGCAGGAAACCCACACCCAAAACGTGGCGTGCTCCGCGTAGATAACAAAATTTTTAATGCAGGTTATATGGACTTATTCGACACCGAATAGAGAAAAGAGGCGCGCGACCTCTGCGCTGTCGGTGATAACGACGCTATGGCCGTCGTAGCCATAGACAGAGGGAAGGCAAATGTCCAAATCGTCAGGATAGGCAAAGCCGTAGTAAGCGACCCCCGCCTCTTTACCCAAATGGTAAATGTGGTTGCCGTAGCGTTGCACCTCTGATGCAAAGGCTTCCTGAATTTGTTTTGGTATAGTTTGCTGCTTCATGCCGCAAAATTACAAATTATTCCTGATATGTAGACAAATAAATCGTAAAAAATAACAATGAGAACCCCCGAACAGCTCAAAAAAGACATAATTAGCGACATGCGGGTAGACCTTGCAGAGGAATTTGACAAGAATTTCAACCGCAAAGCCTTTTTTACCGAAAAGTGGAAAAAGCGCAGGAACCCAAACGCCCTCGGCTCGCTGCTGGTCGTTACGGGCAGCCTCCGTAAGTCCATACAGGCAAAGGAAACGCCCGACGGGGTTAAGTTCACCTCCAACCAGCCCTATGCCACCCTGCACAATGAGGGCGGCAAAGGCTCGGTAACGGTGCGACAGCACACCCGAAAGAGTAAAAAGGGTAAGACGTACACCGTAAAGCAGCACACCCGTGCCGTTAAGGTGCCACAGCGTCAGTTTGTCGGCGACGGCAAAGAGACGCAGCGCATTATACAGAATGTTATCGACGACAACTTGGAGCAATACAACCAGGAACTAATAAAAACACTGAAAAAATGAGAAAGAAACTATTTTTAGCGATTGCCCAGCGCATTAAAGAACAGGTGCCAGGCATTAAGTTTATCGACCTGTGGAATGAGCACCTCGCCGAAATCAAAAGCACTACGGCGTGGCCTGTGCCCTCGGTCTTTATTGAGTTTGAACAGTACGACGTGCGGCAGTGCGCTAACCGCGTCTGCATGGCCGACGTGCCCGTGCGGCTCCACATCATTACACGCACGAAAAACTACACCGCTGGCATAGACGACAAACGCCTCGAGGCGGCTCTGGACTATTTCGACCTGATAGACCAGGTGCACGCGGCCATGGCGACGCTGGCGGGCGACAATTTCAGCACCTTTATGCTGACCACCTCGGCCACCAACCACAACCACGCCGAACTAATAGAAAGCATTGAACGCTACGTTACCCGTGCGCAGTTCACTGCTGGAGCCAGAACGGCACAGCTGCACCCCATAGACACACTACGCCTGAAATGAGAAAAGCCCGCCAGCTCTGTAATGCTGACGGGCTTTTGCCTAAAACTCCAGCAGACCGCCGAAAAGGTCGGGTTGCTGCGATTGTGGTGGGGCGGGTGGTTCTGGTGGTATATTCAGATAATTTAAGTACGTTCTATAACACATCGGGTAAATGGGGTAAATATACTTTTTCCACACCGCCTTGTAGCATTTTGCGTTATTCCCAGGCTCATAGTGCTGCTCGGTCAACGCCTTAATCAATTTTACACGGTCATACGTGCTTTTGTAATGCCGAAATTTGCCCATTTCCCGATTTTTTTGTACTTTTGCAGCGTCCTTTATAACACATCGGGTGCACGGTTTCCAGGGCTACGGCTTACGGGGGTCGTGCTTTTTTTATGGCCGCTTTCATGGCCTATGCGTCTGTTACTGAAAGCGGGATAATGTGCCAGCCTTTCTCGTCCTTGTACTCGGCGCGAATGTACTGCTTTGTTTCGGCAGGCTGGTAGCTTTCCTCGATGATACGCACACCCTCCTGGAATGTCTCGTCGCCGCTGTCGTCGGCCATTTTGCGCAGCTGGAGCACACGGCTGGCCTTTAGCGTGCCTTTCTGGTCGCGTGCCAGCAGACGCATTACAGCGTTCACCAACGTGCGGCTGTTCTCGTCCTTTGCCAGGCTCTCTATGTAGTTGCGCACCATTTCGATGCCGTCCTCCACTGTGTCGCGGTATGCGTCTATGGTGTTACTGCCCAAAGTTATGCGCATGTTTCCGTCGCTGGTGGTAAACGTGTGGCTGTGCTGGCCGCTCTGCTTGGTCAGGCTCATAACGTCGGCCTTCATGTCCAGAACCGTGCGGAAATTGCCGAACACCGTATTTTTTACGGCCTTAATCTGTTCAGACAGGCTTTGCAGCTCTGGAATGGCCAAAGCCACCTGCTCGTCCACAAGCTGCGCGTACATTTCGCGGTTTTCCTTGCGCCTCTGCTGGCGGGCTTTCTTTTCCTGTTCCTCTTTGAACGCTGCAAACTGTGCCTGTTCCTCTGCTGTCATTTCGACAGTCGTTGTTTTGTTTTCGTCCATGTTTAACGGGGTTTTAATAGGTGTTTATATTCTCTTTAACGTGTCGGTGCAAGTCTTTGCGCCCTCGGTGTCGCCATGTACCAGGAACGACAGAACCTGGAACACCACGGCTGTGATTTTCAGCAGGCCGCCTAAAACGGCCAACGGCAGACGAACTGCCACCTTCAGATAGTTTAATACATTCTTTTTCATTGTCTTTTTGTTTTTATGGGTTAATGTTCAAATAGCACCTTTATGCCGCATGAGCTGGCCACGTCGAGCTCCAGCTTCGCGCCTTTCGACAGCTCCCAGCCTTTCAGCATGTAAATATAGTCGCAGCGCACCAGCAGACCTATGTCCCTGCGCATGTGCTTTGTCCAATGCTCTGACTGCGGCACACCGTTGTGAAACGGGTTTACAGGCTCATAGCCTGCCTTTTCCAGCACTGCGGCTGCTCTGTCGAACGTGTCCATGCGCTCCACAAGGTCGTGGTGGGCTATGGCTCCACTTATGTAACACTTTGGGGCGTTCTGTTCGCGCAGCTTTTTTAAGCCCGCCAGCCTGTCCAATGCCTCGCGTATCGGGTCGCCACCACTTACGGGCTTGTAGAACTCGCGCACGTCGCACTTAAAGCAGTACCCGTGCACGGTAATACTCTGCTTTTTCTTGTCTTTCTTTTTACTCATTTCGTTTTATTTAATTGGTTGTTACTCGTTTTCATCATAGACCACGTCGTCGCGGTATTCCTGCATGTCTGCCTGTGTCTGGCACCACTCTGCCAGCTCACGCATAAACCAGCAATATGCCTCGGTGTCCATGTCTATGGTGGCCTCATTTATTTTGCGCTGGGTCTCGCGCATCATGCTGTCCGTGCTCATGGTCAGTTCATGTGTTTAAGGCCGCTTTCTGTGGGGTACAGAAAGACCACCTTTTTATGTTCTGTGGTTACGTCGTCCACTGCGTCGTGGTCTTTCACCTTGTTGTTAAACAGGTACACCAGGTTGCGCAGACGCTCCAGCGGGATTTTATTAAAGTCGGCTTTCTTGGCCGCCCTGCACGCTATGGCCTTTATGACCGTGGCGTTGCTCTCACGCCCGCACATCTTTAGCCAGCTCCCTATGGCTGCCATGCACTGCTTGCGCAGCTTGTCATAGTCCTGCTGCTTGTGGCCGCCCGCCTGTGCCGACAGTTTGCCGCAAATGTCCACCAGGTCGTGGGTGTCTATGTCGCGGCTGCTCTCCACGCCGTATGCCTCTATGAGGCTGCGCTTCTCGTCGTCGCTCATGCCCAGCACGCTGCAAAGTGTGTGGAACTTTTTAAGCAGCCCTCTGTGGATTTCGTCCATGGTTTTGTTTTCTTTCATTGTCTTGGTGGTGTTAAAGTTCTGCCCAATACTCACGTGCGCCCTGCTCCCAGATAGTGAAGTCCTGGCCGCCCTCGCCTTTGTCGCTGTCCTCGTAGCGGGTGGTGGCAAATGCCTTGTAACCCTCCACGCGGATTTTTATGTCAGCATCGTAGCGTATGTTTTTGGCCATGTTGCCCTTTGGCTGTCCTTTGTCCTCATGGGCTATAAAGACAAACAGGGTGTTGGGGTTGTCGTCTTTCAGGCGGGTGTAGTCGCGCATGGTAAAGCCTATCCAATAATTTACACTGTCTATTACCACAATGTCGGGCGCGTTCTTTTTGGTCAGGCGTTCCCGTATGTCCTTGAGGCTTTCCTTTTGCAGCAGTATTATTTTGCTGCCTGCTTCCTCCATGCCGACACGCTCCCAGGCTTTTTGCAGCGACAAGCTCAAACCCTGCTCCAGGCTGTTGTAGGCCACGCGTCCGAAGTTGGTAAGATATTTGCACAGCTGCATTACGTAGGTCGTCTTACCGCTTCCGCTGCCGCCGTACACTATCCACGCGCCCCGCAGTTCTGGCCGTCCCAGGCTTGCAAGCCACGCCCCTGTAAAAGGGGCTGTTTCAAACTTGGCCTGCATCACGTTCTTATTACTTATCGCCCTGCGCATGTCTTCTAATTTAGGGATATTGTCAGCTGTGGCACGCCGTTAGGGGTGCTTATAATTATGCTGCGGTCTGTTGAAGTTATAAAATGTGTGGAACCCAGGCACTCCCATGCGTTCCTGCGCAAATACTGAAAACTGCGCACATAGTCCAGCACCCCATTTATAACGGACTCACACTCTGCGTCGGCGTATTCTGCCCCTCTGTCGTAGGGAAAGCCTACCAGCAGCGACAGCACCCAATTAGGCGTGCGTTTAGGGCGTATGATATTAAAGCGTGCCATTACTGTGCCCCTCCTTTCTTTTTCGCTGCCCATACAGCGCGTTTTACGCGGCGCAGGTCGCACTCCGCGCCTGCTATTATTTCCTGTATGGTCTTGGGGTCGTTCACGCCGTTGGCCTTGCACACGGCGGCTATGTCCTCGCCATTGATAACCTGGAGCTGCACGAACTTGCGGCCTATGCGGCTGTATATTTCCTCATAGCCTTTCTTTTTCAGGCGCACGCCGCGTTCTATGCGGTTTTTAAGGTACTCCGTGGCCACCATGATAATGCCGCAGTGCCCCTCCAGCTGGTTATACAGGGAAATGAAAAAATAGAGCACCTGGTCGCGCAGCTTGTCGGCCTCGTCCAGAATGATGAGCGGCGCGTCTGCACTGTTCAGCGTCTCCACTATGGCGTCCATTTGGTCGCTCACACTGCCGCCCACATCTTTGCCCAGCGCACGCAGCAGCTTGTTTATAAACGTCGGCCTGTTCCAATACTCGCTGCACATTAAATGGTACACGTTCTGTCTGCCCTTGGCGTAGCTCTTTATGGCCTCGGTCTTTCCGCAGCCTGCAAAGCCCGTTATGGCTATTACGAGGCTCTCTTCCTTGGCCTGCTCCATTAAAAAGGCCATGCGCTTGTAGGCTCCTGTTTTCACGATTTGCCACGCGCTGCTGTCGTGGCCTATCTGGGCGGCCAGGGCGCGCCACAGCTCGTCGCTGATTGTGTCCCACTGTCCCGACAGCATCTTGCTGACGGTCGCCGTGCTTATGCCGTTCAGGCTACGGGCGGCTTTGTTCTGGCTGCCCATTTTTTCGCAGTATTCTTTGAGCCGTGCGGCTATCTGCGTTTTTTCGTCCTTAATCATCTTTTTATGTGGTGTTAAATGGTTGGTTAAAATATGTCGTAGCTTTCGGGGTCTTCCTCCTACCACCCTGCGGGCATGGCGGGCGTTGGCTCCACGGTCTCATACTCCACGTCCGTAATGGCCTGCTGGCTTAACCGCTGCTGTGCGGCGGGGAGCTTGTGCTGCCCGTGGCTGTCGGTCAGCAGCAGACGGCCTAACAGTAAGGCTTCCTGCCTGTCCGTGTCCTGTATCATGCGGTCGACCGTCTTATAGGCCGCGCCCAGCTGCTCGGTAACGTGCGTTTCCAGCTGCTTGTTAAAGGCTCTGACGGCCTCCAGCTGCTCCGCGTCCCCCTCTCTGCGCTCTGCCAATGCCATGGGCTGCACATACTTTTCGCGCAGCATGTAACGGCGGCTGCCGTCTTCATTCACGGCCAGCACCTCGGTGAGGTCGTCGGGGTCAAAGCGCACCTGCCATTTTTCGCTGGCGTGCTCTCTGAATGTCAGGTCGAAGGTGTCATAATCGCGCTTAATGCCTAACAGCGTCGGGCGCAGCCCGCAGCCCTCTATGGCGTTGGTCATGCCCGTGGTGGCTCCGAAATACAGCAAATAATTTTCCTTTGACAGCGGCAGGCGGTGCTCGTCGCTCAGGTTGGCCAGCATCTGCATGAACTGCGCGCGCTTGCTGGCGCGCTCATAGGCCATTATTTTGTGTATCTGTTCGCGCACCCCCTGCTCGTCGGGGAAGCTGTGGCGTAGAGCGTTCAGGGCTTCGCTGTTCGGCTGCTTTTTCGGGTTGGTCGTTACGCCGAAGCCGCTCCAATTATCGAACTTCTGGCAGTAGGTCGTGTTTAGGTAGTTGAAATATGGCTCGATGGGCTTTGTCTTTGCATTGTGCGCGCGGGCGGGCGTTACGTGCTTCGACATTACCTGGTACAGGTCTGTCATGGTCTTAATGGCGTAGCGGTCGCACTGTATCTGATACGCCCGCATCATTACGCCCACCAGCTCGCGGCTGTGCCGCGCGGCATTGCGCAGGGCTTCGGTAATAAGCGCGGGTGTCTCATGGCTGCCTATGGCGTAGCCAATGGGGTAATCACAGCACGGGTCGAGCACCACCTCCAGCGTCAGGCGGTTGTGGTAGGTCGTCGTGCGCTGCCCCTGCTTGTTTACGGTCGTCTGCTGGAATAGCAGCTCACATGTCCAGCCGTCCAGCGACCACATGAGGAACGGCGCGGTCGGCCTGCTGCGCTTCACCTGCATGGTGCGCTCGTTGCGGAAATTGGTAGCACCACGGCGGGCGGCTGCCGTTACCAGGTCGCATTTTTCACGCCACACGGCCACTGCGCTGGCTGTTATCTGCGGCCAGCCTTTCACCTTGGCCACCTGGTTGTATCTGCGCGCCACCTCCGTGTCGGGCAGGTTGTTGTGGTGTGCCAAAAGCACCTGCAAGCTGGCGGTCTGCTCCGCGTCCAGCACCTTGGCGGCGTTCTTGTTCTGGAACTTGCGGCTAATCATACACTCATAGCCCTGTGCCTGATACTCCGCATATTTCATGCGCAGGCGGCGCGGGCTTTGCGGCAGGCTGTTAGGCCAGCGGTCGCACAGACGCGGCAGCGCGGCGGCAGCCTTTGCCCAGAACTCGCCCGCGTTTATCCTGCCTTTGCTCTGCCTCATGCGGTGGCTGTTCGCTCTGTCCAGCATCTGGCCGAAAGCGGCCAGCACCGAGCAGTTATTGGCATACTCTCTTTGCTTCTCGGTCGTCAGGTGCCGCCCGTCGCTCAATACGTAGTCGGCAAAGAACTGCATCGCCTTGCCGTCAGGCTCCACGCTTTCCACAAATGGCTTGCTTTCGGCCTGCTCCTTAATGTCTGGATAACGGCGGTAAACCTCTGCGCGGTACTGCACGGGCAGGCTCTCGACCACATATAACGCGCAGCTACCATAACAGGCACGGCGTACCTGCTGCACTGTGCCGCGCTGGCTCATTTTCTTTAGAGCCTCCAGGCTAATAATGCCTGTAAGTTCCTGCGGACTTACGCAAAGCGCATTGTTATACATTTCCATAGTGCCCTCCTCTCGTTACAGTATCACATGAGTGCCGCAGAGCTTTACAGCTTCCTGCTGTATTTCCTCCAGATTTTTAAGCAGGACATTGTCCCAGCTCTTTACGACTTTGCCATTTTTAAGCAGGTCAACATGGCTGTTATTCTTGTTGCACTCAATGAGTACACCGCCAGGCAGATACTGCCGCATGAAGTTGTCCGCGTCGTGTATGGTCTCCATGGCGGGGGTCAGCATAAGCAGCACGCCGCCGTTCTGCTCTGCTGCTCTGCGTATGCGCTGGCTCTTGGGGCTGTTGTCCCTGAATGATAATGCGCGCCATACGCTCACACTCGTAGTCTCGAAAGATTTTACAAGCATTTCACGGGTCTGCTTGCTTACCTCGATTTGTTTTCTTGCTGTCATGTCCTTTATTCTTTATGGGTTTACAATACTTACTTTTAGGGTTTTCCTTTTTCGTATGTGGGCAAAATTTTGTAATTTTGTCCGCGCTGTAATATGTTACAACGCTGCAAAGTTCGCAATTTCTTGCGACATGACCAAACAAAATCGTAATAAATTACGGTTTAACTCAAAAAATAATGCAATGAGTACAACAATAAACGACAGAATAAGGCTGCTAATCAATGAGAAAGCAGGCGGAAAAAACACCGTATTTGCCGATAAATTAGGTGTTTCCGAGGCAAATATACGCAGCTATCTAAAGGGCGTAATGCCAAAAGCTGATATTTTGGAGAAAATCGTAATATCTTACGAGGTTAATGCCATGTGGTTGCTCACAGGGTTGGGGTATCATACACTGCCTAACCAGCCAGAGGAAACGCCACAACCTCTAACTGACCAGTCGCATTTAGTTGATTTTTTTAAGCAGTACGAGCCATATATTCAGCGTAAAGATGCAAAAATAATACAGCAGGCCGAAGAAATAGGCCGTCTGCGTGAGCAGATAGTGCAGCTAAAGGATAGACTACAAAAAAGTGCCGATGCTGCGAACACCGAAACTACTGCAAATGCAGGGTAATGGGGTGGTCACTATGGGCACCCCGCGACCCCCTGAAATAACGTAAAAGGCACTAAAACGCTTTTTTCTGCACGTTAAATCGCCGTTAAATGCGTTTAACTTGCTTATTTTCAGTGCAAAATACCCTATTTGTTAGGGGTGTTTTTCCTATGCGTTAAATGGAATTAAAGGGGGGGGTTCTGCCAGATTTTCGCGGTTTTTGCCTTGATTTTTTCCCTTAAAGGGGTCTATGCTTGCACGAATTGTCCACCCATTTGTCCCCCCAACTGTCCCCCCAACCCCATTTTTAGCCCTTTTTGCGACCTCGAAAATGGAACGAAAAAGGCACTTTTGGGCAGCATTTTTTCGGCCTCCAGCCCTGCCCATTTAACGGGTCATTTAACGGTCGTGTAAACACCCCTCCAGCCGCCTGCCTCGTCGCCCATGAGCGGCCACCATGCCACCCAGCTGCGCCCCTGTCCGATGCCCTGGAACCTCCGAAATGGGGGCTTTTTCGTGGCCACACGCAAATGGTATCCCACCACACGCCCAGACACACCGCAGAAAGCCCCATAACCCCCGCTGTCGCCGCGTTTCGCGCCGTTTCCGTCCGTTCCCACGTCAGGCAAAAGAAAAGCCGCCAGGCGTGCCGTTTTTAGCGGTCATGCCCAGCGGCTCCATGCCGTCAGCAGCTCCAGCGTCTGGTGCGTCCAGCTCAAAGCTCAAACCCCACCATTTCCAGCTGTCGATTAAACCAAATTAAACCAGAATTAAACCTGCGTTAAAGCCCCATTTAACGGGTGCGCCTCCAAAATTAAACCAGAATTAAAGCAAATTCAACTTTTTGCACGTTTCGTTTTTCCAGCGTCCAACCCTCCAAACCTCTGTAACTTCCTATAAATAAAGGCCATCCCGTCATTTCCCACACTCACACATTATGCTCGTTTCGTTTTCCTGCCCATAAAAGCCTCGATCATGCGTCCGGCAACCATCTGATAGACGGTGCTGTCCTCTTTGGAGAGGAACAGCGGCTTCTCGCCCGTGACGAGCAGGGCGTGGTGGTCCGTCACCTTGCCGCCGTCCACGCTTCTGCGTGTCGGGACGCATTTCGGCTGCACCTTGCCTTTCCATTCGGGCAAAGCCCCGATGAAGGCGAGCAGCTTGGGGATTTCGGCGAACACGTCTTCGGGTATGTAGCGGCTTCCGGTTCGCGGATAGGTGATGAGCTTCTTCTCGTAGAGCTTCTGCGCGATTTCAAGCGTCTGTTCCGCCGTGAAGCCGTGCTTGGCGTTGGCTTCCTTCTGGAGCGTGGTCAGGTCGTACAGGAGCGGTGTTTCCTCCGTCTTCTCCTTGCGTTCGGCTTTCGTGACGGTGGCTGTGCCTGCCGACTTCACCTTATTATACAGTTCCGTCGCAGGCTCTTTCTCTTTCCATTTTTCGGAAGAGGAAAACTTCACCGTTCCTTCATCGTAGCCGTCCGTTGCGATATGGAGCTGCCAGAAGGCTTCGGAGGTAAAGCGGCGGTTCTCCCAATAGCGTGCGCACACCATCGCCAACGTGGGTGTCTGCACCCGCCCGACGGAGTAAGTGCCGTGTCCGGCGGCGATGGAGAGTGCCTGCGTGCCGTTGATGCCCACGAGCCAGTCTGATTCGCTCCGCGCTTTGGCGGCAAGGTAGAGGTTGTCGTATTTGTCTCCCGCTTCGAGGTTGCGTAATCCCTCGCGGATAGCCTTGTCGGTAAGCGAGCTTATCCAAAGGCGCACAAACGGGGTGACGCATCCGATATAATGGTAGAGGTATCGGAAGATAAGCTCACCCTCACGCCCTGCATCGGTCGCCACGATGATCTGTTCGCTCCTGTTGAACAGGGTGGCGATAACCTTTATCTGCGCCGCCACACCGCTGTCAGGCTTGTAACCCTTCTCCGTCTTGGTCTGGCGGGGGACGAGCGTGAAGGTGTCGGGGATGACGGGCAGGTTGTCACGGACGAAGCCGCGTATGCCGTAGCCGTCGGGCATGGCAAGCTGCACGAGGTGTCCGAACGCCCATGTCACGGCGTAGCCGCCTCCCTCGAAATATCCTTCCTCTCTCTTTGTCGCGCCCACGATACGGGCAATCTCACGTGCCACAGACGGCTTTTCTGCAATGATTGTCTTCATATTCTTCTGTTGTTTTGAATTTTACAAATGTTACTTCGGATTTAGTGGCGGACACCGGATTACATCTTCATGCCCTTGCCCGTTTTCTTCTGCGGCTTCTCCTGCTGCTGTTGCTGTGCGGTGTCCTTCGGGGCGGTCTGTCCCTTCCGCAACGGCTCCTTCAGGTTCTTGGTAGCCTCGTTGGTCTTGCCCTCGCTGTTCACCGCTACCTGCGTGCGGCTCTCGTTGGAAGGCGCGACCTTCTGCGCGTTGTCGGGGTTGGTGTCGTAGCGGTACGGGCGTCCCTTCTCCGGATTGAACCTGATGTACATCGTGGCGTGGAAGCCCTGCTTGTCGGTCACGTTCTCTAATTTCACGGCTTTGCCAGCCACGTAGTCGGCTTTCTGCTGCTCGGTGAAGTCCACGCCGCTCCATTTGCTGATGGGTCGGATGCTGCCGTCGGCGTTCGTCCACGTGTTGCGGCGTTGCTCCTTGTTCGTGTTGGCTGTGTTTTCCGTACCCTGCGCCTGTCCCTGTGCGGGGTTGTTCTTGGCTTCCTGTGCTTGTGCGGCACGTGGCGACCTGCCGGTTCCCGGCACGAACTCCACGCCGCGCTGCTCCACGTTCACTTGCAGGGTGGTGACGAACTTCCTGCCGTCCTTGCGCTCGATGAGTTTGTCGCGCACAGGCAGCCCGGCACGCAGCATGTCCTGCTCCTGCTTGGTGATTTCCGTCTTGCCGATGCGCTCCGGTATGCGCACCTTGTTTGCCGGGACATCCGTGATTTCATTCGTCTTGCGGTCGATGCTGACGAACGAGGGGATGATCTCGCCCGTTTCCCTGTCCACGAGGTCCACGACCCTGCCGAGGTTGCCCGTTTCGCGCAGGTTCTTCCGGTCGTCGTCGGAGAACTTGTGTTCCTTGTACTCGTCAAGTTTCTGCTCCTTGCGGATGAAGTGCGGAACAAGGCTGACGTTGCCCTCGCCGTCTTTCTTGAAGGAAAGGCGGGCGTCCAGCTCGAAAGCCTCTCCGCCGAAATTGGGCGACACCCTCACCAAGTCGGACTTGCCGTAGTTGAGCATCCTGTCAAGGTCGCCCGACTTTTCAAGGTCGTCGCGCTTCACGCCCCATTTCTCCTCCAACTCTTGCCAGTTGATCTTGCTCTCGTCGATGGGCTGGTAGCCCCGGTTGCCCTGCGTCTGTTGCGGGCTTTCCTGATTCTGTTCGTTTTTCTGTTCCATTTCTTCCTGTTTTTTAGGTTCGTCATCTTGTTTCTGTTCCGGTTGTTCCTGCTTTTCGGCGGACTGCTCCTCCTGTACTTCCTTTTCGTAGCCGGAGGTGTCCACCTTGTGGGGCGCAAGCATCTCCTTGTTGCCGTCGGGGTCTTTCAGCAAGTCCTTGATAACCTCCAGCAGCTTGTCGGCTTGGTCCGCCGCGACACGGTAGAAACCGAAACGGCTGGGTTCCTTGCACTGCCGGAAGAAGTTCTTGAAGAAGTTGTCCAGCACGTCGCCGTGCCGGTCGAATTGCAGGAAACTCTGCGCGTTCTCCGCTTTCGCGGGGATGCGCTTGGGGGAGCCGTCGGCGTTCAACCCGGCTACCACGCTGATTTCGCCCGTCTTCTCGTCACGGACAACCAGCACGTCCTTTTCGTCTTTTTTCTTTGCCATCTGAAAAATGTTTTAATGGTTATTTTTGAAAGAAATTATGGATACGAGCCTTGTAGAAGGCTATATCTTCCTTGCGGAAGTCCTTTACATGTTCGGAGAGGAACGTCAGCACGTCCGCCTCGCTGTAATAGGTCTTTTTGCCGAGCGTCTTGTAGGGCAATGCGCCGATGCTGCGGTAGCGTTGCAGGGTGCGCTTGCTGATCTGGAGCAGCATGCACAGGTCTTGGTTGTCGAAAAGCCTGATCCCTTCCATCGGGTTCGGGGCTTTGCCGGACGGCTGCATGGAGAGCAGCATTTCGTCCAGACGGTCGAGCCGTTCCATCACCTTCTGCATCCAGTTCTCGAAATTGTTGCGGGTAAGCAGTTCCATGTCCTACGTCCTCCTTCCTTTGGGGCTGCCGCCCGTGCGCAGCGTGTGGTTGCGTTTCATCTGTTCCGGTGTCGCGGCATCTCCCGTGACGGTGCTGTCTTCGAGTAGGCGGTCTATCTCCGACTGCCGGTAGCGGCACTTGCCGCGCAGCACGACATAGGCGATGCGCTGTTCGCTGCGCATGCGCTGGAGGGTGCGGCAACTCACGTTCAGCAGGTGTGCCGCCTCGCGGGTGGTGAGCAGCCTGTCGGGAGCTTCTTCCTTCCTACCGCCGGAAACGGCACGCACGTGTGCCGCTATCTCGGCTATCTGTTCCGTCAATGCGGTAAAGGCGGAACTTTCCATCGTTATCACTTTCATATTCAGTCATTTCTTTTGGTTTATGCGGCAAAATTCGGCAATAAACCAAAGGGGCTTTAACAGCTCACTACGTGGCTCACGTAAGATTTTTACGGATAATGGCTCCGTAACCCGGACAGACGGCGCAACAAGCTGCCTTTTAGCGGAAAACGGCTCGTGTTCAAGGCGGCTTCGTTACCTTTGCGGCAAACTCAGAAATGTTTTGCTTATGGAAATAGTATCTATCGAGAAAAAGACCTTCGAGATGATGGTGGCGTCCTTCAACGCCCTCGCGGAGAAGGTTGCCGCCCTGAGGCGCAGGAGCGACGGCGGGCGGATGGAAAGGTGGCTCACGGGCGAGGAGGTCTGCGGGCAGTTGAGGATCAGCCCGCGCACGTTGCAGACCTTGCGTGACAGGCGGCTTATCGGCTACTCGCAGATTAACCGCAGGTTCTATTACAAGCCGGAGGAGGTCAAAAGGCTCATTCCGCTTGTCGGCTACTCGCAGATTAACCGCAGGTTCTATTACAAGCCGGAGGAGGTCAAAAGGCTCATTCCGCTTGTCGGCACGCTCTATCCCGGCGGAAAATGATTTGATTTTTTATTCACAACCCACTGAATCCGAAATGATGATGAACGAGAACAATGAAGTGTTTACGATGGAGGACGAGCCGCTTGCCACCCTTGTGCAGAACATGCGCAAAGGCTCGAAATGGCTCTCCGCCTTTCTGGAAAGTTACCGCCCGCCGTTGGACGGGGAGCGTTACCTGACGGACAGGGAGGTGGCGGAACTGCTCCGTGTCAGCCGCCGCACCTTGCAGGAGTACCGCAACAACAGGGTGTTGCCCTTTATCCTTTTGGGAGGAAAGGTGCTTTACCCCGAATCGGGGTTGCGTGAGCTGCTGGAGGCGAACTACCGCAAGCCGATGGAATAAGGCGGCTGCATGAAAAAAGGAAACGGGCAACTCCTTCACGGGGCTGTCCGTTTCCTTTTTTTCATGCGTGTTCAGCAATACCCGGCTTTTCCGTTCTGTATGAACATCACGTATGCCTGCCACTTTTCCTTCGAGAGTGCCTTGCCTACCAGCCACGTGCGGAACACGTGTGCATGGTAGGTGTTCAGCCGGAAGGCGACGGGGATGATGATTTCAAGCGAGTAAACATCTGCGTGCAGCCCGTTTTCAAGCCGCATGTAGCGGCACACCTCGTAGTCGTTCAGCACGTCCGGCTTGCGGACGGCTCTGATGGCGGCGTTCACTGCCGGGACGCCCGTGTGGAACAGCCCGGCGATTTCTGTGGCGGTCATCCATACCCCGTTACCGGTTACGATAACTGTGTTGTCCTCTATGATGATGGTTCCTCGTGTCATGGCTTCTCTGTTTTTAGATGGTGCAACATGCAAATTCCTCGATGCCGTTCAACCTTGCGGCAAGGTTCTCCATGTCTTGGTTGAGCTTCTCTTTGGTGATTTTCGCGTATATCTGCGTCGTCTTTATGCTCTTGTGTCCCAGCATGGAACTTACCGTTTCGATGGGTACGCCGTTGGAGAGGAACACCGTCGTGGCAGCCGTGTGACGGCTCTGATGCCACGTGATATGCTTGGTGATGCCGCAACGTTTGGCGACGGAACGGATTCCGGCAAGGCACGTGTTGTAGTGGGGAACGGGGAAAATCCTGCCGTTCCCGCACAGCCCCCTGTATTTGTCGATGATGCGCTTTGCGATGTCGAGCAGGCGGATATTGGACACCACGCCCGTCTTCTGGCGGTTGATGTTTATCCACTCGTGTTCGTCGAAGTAGGTATGGATGTTCTCTTCCGTCAGGTTGCGCATGTCGGCGAACGACAAGCCCGTGAAGGCGCAGAACAGGTAGAGGTTGCGGTAAAGCTCCTGCTTGGCGTTTTTCAGCCTGCCCTCCATCAGCAGCCGGATTTCCTCTTTCGTCAGGAAACTGCGCACAGTTTCCTCCTTCTTGATTTCGTACTCCCGGAACGGGTCGCGTGTGAGCCACTCGTTGTTGATAGCGATGAACACCATCGTCCGCAAAGGGCAGACATACAGCCACACGGTGTTGGTGCAGCAGTGCTTGTCCGTGCGCAGGAACATCTCGAAGTCGGAGATGAAGGCGGGCGTAAGCTCTTTCAGCGCGATGTCCTTCACGCGGTAGCGGATGGAGAGGAACTCTTGCAGGTGCTTGTAAACGGTCTTGTATTTCAAGAGTGTGCCTTTGGCTTTCATGCCAGCCTCCACCTGCTTGGCG
>NZ_JABKKE010000008.1 GCF_013166575.1 Xylanibacter rodentium | reverse complement strand
GCCGCTACGCTCTGCCCCGGGCTATGTGCTCGTTGCCTTTTCAAGGCGCATCCATCCTATATCCGAGTGATTATGTAGTTTGATTCTGTTGACTAACTTATTTTCTCATATTTCCTCATAAATAAAAACTTAAATCTTTATCTTGCCATTGTATGAATCTTGGAATTTATCCGTATCTTTCCTCTATAAAAAGACTTTTTATATTCTGTCGGTGTAGAAATCTCACGATTTATATGTAAATTTGCATGGCGAAAACAGAATTTATCAGCAAACAATATAATGGTCGGATTTCCTAAAATTACTGTCATAACCGTATGTATGAATGCGGCGGATGCCCTTGAAAGAACGTTGAAGAATATATCGCAGCAGGACTACTCCAATATGGAGGTGATAGTTGTTGACGGTGCATCAACGGACAGTACGCCGGATGTAATGCGAGAAATGTCCGGTTTGATATCCAGAAGTGTGTCGGAGAAAGACAAAGGGATATATGATGCGATGAATAAAGGTGTCGGAATGGCAACCGGAGACTATTGTATTTTCATGAATGCCGGTGACGAATTTGCTGATACGGATACGCTGTCGCGTGTTTTCGGGCGCGACCGCTGTGCCGATGTCATTTACGGTGATGTCGTCAAGAAGGGCAGTGACGACAACCGCTATGTCAAGCATGCGGAGAATCCGCACAATGCCCACAGGATGTTTTTCTGTCATCAGAGTTCGTTTGTCAGAAGAGAGTGCTTGCGTGAGTTTCCTTTTGATATCAGATATACGATGTCGGCCGACTTCAAACTGTTCAAGCTGCTATGGAAGTGCGGAAAGAAATTCTGCAAACTTGATTTTCCGATAGCCTTGTTTGATACGGGAGGGGTGTCAAATACACATCGTGGAGACGGAATATCTCAGAACATAATGATTATAAAGGAGTTGGACGGCTTTCTCGACAGGCTCCGCCTTCTGCCACGGCTTTATTTTGTGCTTTTCATACTGCGGTTGAAATCGTGCATGAAATGACGTCCGAATCATTTACCCAATATTTGTACCGGTTATATGAAATTGCGATTTAAGTATCTTGTCAGTCTGTATGTACTGACAGTGTTTGTTTTTATAATACAGAAGATATTGTTCATGTTTGCCACGGCTCCCGGCGGCTGTGGCGCATACGGCTGTGCCGATTTTATGCATGTGGTGTGGCATGGCCTCCAGCTCGACATACCAATGACGGGCTATCTGGTGATAGTGCCGTTGCTGGCGGTCATTGCTTCGTGCTGGACTCCGTCCGGTATGATGCTGCGCCGGTGGATGGTGCCTTATTATGCGGTGGTGGCAGTGATGACAGGTCTGGTTTTTGTAAGCGACATGTCGCTCTACCCTTTTTGGAAATTCAAACTTGATGCCACGATATTCTATTATATGGACTCACCGGCAGATGCCATGGCCAGTGTTTCGGCGGGTTACATAGCGTTGCGTGTGGTGATGACGGCTGTGTATGCCGTTGTACTGTTTGTGGGCATGAGATGTGTCACGCCGGTTGTGTTGCATCCGTTGCCCGGCGTCAGGGAACGCATTGTAAGTACGGTTGCGCTCGTAGTTCTTGCCGTTCCGCTGGGCATATCCATACGTGGCGGTTTGGGAGAGTCCACAGCCAATATAGGCAAAGTATACTTCAGCGAAGACGAATATCTGAACCATTCGGCCGTCAATCCGTGTTTCAGTCTGCTTTACTCGTTTGGCAAGGCCGAAAACTATGGTGACGAGTTCAATTACTTTGCCGAGCGGCAGCGTGCCGCGCTCTTTGAAGGGCTGTATCCGGCAACACCTTCCGACACAGTGTCGTTGCTCAACACGACACGCCCCAACATCGTGATAATACTTATGGAGAGTTTTGGCGGTCAGGTGGTCGGGGCCACAGGCGGGCGTCCCGACATAACGCCCCACTACAACCGGCTGGCCCGCGAGGGAGTGCTGTTCGACCGTTGCTATTCCAACAGTTTCCGTACAGACCGCGGCATGGTGTCGGCACTGAGCGGCTATCCGGCTTTTCCTACCTTGTCCGTGATGAAACTGCCCGTAAAGAGCCGCACACTGCCTTGCATAGCCGGCAGCCTCAATGCCGAAGGATACAAGAGTACATTCCTTTATGGCGGTGACATCAACTTCACCAATATGCAGAGTTACCTGCGTACGGGCGGTTATGGCACGATAATAAGCGACGTTGACTTTTCTTCCGGTGACAGGAAAGACAATCCTTGGGGAGCGAACGATGACGTGACGTTCGGCCGGTTGTATGATATCATGGCGTCACAGAAGCGCGAGCCGTGGCATATAGGCTTCCTTACGTTAAGCAGCCACGAACCGTTCGAGGTGCCTTACAGCCGTCTGGACGAGCAGATACCCAATGCTTTTGCCTTTACCGACGAATGTCTGGGACGCTTTGTCGAGCGTGTCAGAAAGACAGACCTGTGGCATAATCTGCTCATCGTCTGCATTCCCGACCACGGATTCCAGTATCCTGCCGATATTACCCACGAACAGCATCATCACAACACTATGCTTTGGTTGGGTGGTGCCGTGCGGAATGCACGCCGCATAACCACGCTGATGAACCAGAGCGACATGGCCGCGACATTGCTCGGACAGCTTCGCATCGACCACGGTGAATACACTTTCAGCCGCGATGTGCTGAGCAGGGAATACACTTATCCGTTTGCTTTCTTCACGTTCAAGGAAGGAATAGGTTTCGCCGACAGCACCGGACACACCGTTTACGATATTATCGGAAACCGTGTTTTGGAAAACTATGATGCTGTAGATGGTAAGGATACGGCGCCCGGGCGTACGGATAAGGCCAAAACTGTATTGCAGAGTTTATACGACGATCTTGGTAGGAGGTAGCTTCTTTTATTTCCTCCCCAACGGCGGTGAGCTTGTTGTCCGTCATGCGCATCATATACGACTGTATGATGGCTTTGACCTCACGTACCATCTGCTGTTCTTCTTCAATGCCTTGTCCGGCGAGGTTTTCTTTCAGCAGCAGGTCGGTACGGAAGCGGTATAGCCCCTTGGCCTGCCTGCCGTCAAATTGCAGCAGATAGTTTCCTTTGGCATACTGATAGATTCCGTTCAGGTAGTTCACGGCCCATGTCTCTTCGGCCGGTGTATTGAACAAGTCGCATCCGAAGGCCACGTAAGGCCGGTCGTAGCCAAGATAATTGAGCACTGTGGGCATTATGTCTATCTGCTGCGCTATGGCGTCGCGCATGCCCGGCTGTATGTCTCCGCTCGGGTCGAAGAATATTATCGGCGAGCAGAATCCGCCCAACGATGTCTGATAATAGTCGTGATCGCTCAGGTTGGTGTGGTCTGACGTTATCACAAACAGTGTGTTGCCATACCACGGCTGGCGCCTGGCCGTGTCGAAAAAACGGCGCAACGCATTGTCGGTATAGCGTATGCACTTGTGGATGACGATGCCTTCTTCGGGATATATATCCTTGTATTTTTCGGGAATGACGTAGGGATGGTGTGACGATGCCGTGAAGACAGCCGATATGAACGGCTGTCTGAACTCGCTCATTTTCGTGGCATAGAACTGCATGAACGGCTCGTCCCATATAGCCCATGTACCGTCGAAGTCGGCGTCTCCGCCGAACCGTTTGTCCGCATTGTATTCCGTGCGGCCGAAATAGCTGTCAAATCCCGTAGTACGTGCGAATGCCTGAAATCCCATCGAGCCGTTTTCGGCTCCGTGGAAGAAAGCCGAATAATATCCTTTGTGCTTCAGTTCGCCTGCCAGTCCGCTCACATCGTTCATGGATGACGGTGTGAGAAAGAACGGTTCTACAAACATCGGGATGCTTGACAGGATGGATGGCATGCCGTCTATGCTCTTGCGCCCGTTGCAGTATGAGTACAGCCATGTGGCGCTATGCTGCATCAGCGAGTCGGTAAACGGTGTATAGCCCTTGTACGACCCGCCGTCGAGCCATCTGTTATAGCCTCCGATATATTCCCGTCCGAAACTTTCAACAATAATCACGACAACGTTCTTGCGTCTTGTCACTATGCTGTCTTGCGGCAGATGCAGGGGCGTGTATATTCTGTCAAGTTCGTCCTGTGCGAAATATTGCGGTACGGTGAATATCGGTTTGTCTATGGTACGTATCAGTGAAAACGGAGTATTGAGTACAAGGGCGGCCATCATCGGTGTGTCTGCATACTGGTTGGCGTTGCTGATGGTGATGGGACGTACGGCCGTTGTGGCTCCACCGCGCATTCCGATAATGCAAACCGGTACGAAAACGAGCAGACACAAAGTCTGTACGGCGTAGTAGCGCATCCACGACCCGACTGTGCCGCCGTACGGATGGCTCCCGGCTCTGCGCATGTCGAACGGAGAGCGGTAGAGCCTGTACATGCCGTATATGAGTGCAATGCCGAGCAGCAGCAGATACCAATGTCTGAACATCTCGCCGGCAAAGATTCCGGTCAGATTGTTTTCGGACGCGAATTCCGAGAATACGGTGATGGTGGTACGGCGTCCGGTATATTGGAAGTATACGGCGTCGCTCAGGTTTATGACCACACAAAGGCCGTTTACGGTCACGAATACCCACTTTGCAATCTTTTGCCAAATCGCGGTCTCCTTGTAATGCAGCGGAACAAGCATGAGCAGGATATAGAGCGAGTTGGTGTAAAGAATGGCTGACGTATCGAAAACAAGCCCTCCACATATAGTCTCGGCAAGTGAATGTATGGTGAGCGAGTTGGCGAACGTATTCCAGTTTTCAAGAAGATAAGCAAGTCTGCATATTGCGTATGCAAGGTATACCACAACGAGGTTTACCAACATACAGAGCGGTGAGGATAATATATTTCTACGCATAGTTGTTGATTGTCGGCAGATTCCGATATTATTGTGCGCACAAAATTAAGAATAAAATGTGAAGAGCCAAAGGTTTTTGTGGAAAAGTTGTAACGGCTTCTTGACTTTAAAACATGTGAAGCAGGGGAGGAGGCCGGCGTTTTTTTTGGCCGTAATAGGCTGTCGTCTCGTTTTTTTTAGATAGTTTTGCCGGTGAATTGATTTTATGACAAAGATGAAAATAGGATTCGATGCAAAGCGGGCTGCCCAAAACCGTACCGGATTGGGAAACTACAGCCGTCTTGTGTTGCGCATACTGTCGCAGCAAGAACCGGCTAACGAGTATCATATGTATATTCCCAAGGCCGGTCGCATGCCTTTTGTCGCCGAGATACCTACGCTGCCGCAACTGCATATGCATTTTCCGCCGGCGGGTTTGTGGCACCGTATGTCGTCGCTTTGGCGTGTATGGGGCATTACTGCCGATATAGTACGTGACGGGATTGATGTGTTTCATGGTCTGAGCAACGAGCTGCCTCTGAACATACGGCACTCCGGATGCAAGAGCGTAGTGACCATACACGACCTTATCTTCCTGCGCTATCCGCAGTATTACAAGCGGATAGACCGCGCAATATACAACTACAAATTCCGCAGGGCCTGCGAAAATGCCGACCGTGTGATAGCGGTAAGCGAGTTTACAAAGCAGGATATAATGAAATACTACGGCACTCCCGAGGAGAAAATCGACGTGGTATATCAGGGCTGCGACCCGGTTTTTTCACAGGAGATACCACGCGGCAGGCTTGATGAGGTAAAGGCCCGTTACGGATTGCCCGACAGATTTGTGCTTTACGTGGGCAGCATTGAAGAGCGTAAGAACCTGATGCTTGTGGCCGAGGCTCTCAATGTGATGAAGAAACGGTGCGATCCGGGATGCGAGGACATTCATGTGGTGGCTGTGGGAAAACATACGTCTTATGCCGATCGGATAGCGGATTATCTGAAGACGAACGGACTCGGCGGTTCGTTCAGTTTTCATCACAAAGTGCCTTTTGCCGATTTGCCGGCTTTTTACCGCCTTGCCACGGTTTTTGTATATCCCTCGCGTATCGAGGGATTCGGCATCCCTATGCTTGAGGCGGTCAGTAGCGGCTTGCCGGCCATAGGGTGTACGGGGTCGTGCCTGGAGGAAGCCGGCGGCCCCGGCTCAATATATGTATCTCCGGACGATCCGTGCCGGATGGCCGAGGCTGTTCAGCGTGTGTGGACGGATGTGGCATTGCGCCGGCGTATGATAGACGAGGGACGGCTTTACGCTCTCAATTTTACGGATGAGAAGCTATGTGAGGACCTTGTCGCAGTCTACAGGAAATTGTAGTTTGATGGCTTTGACAGAATACGGATAACCGCACAAAGATTTCTATTTTATAATCAAACGAAATCTTTGTGCGGTTATCCGTATTCTGTCAAAGCCTCATTTCATTGTTGGTAGCTGAATCCCACTGTTCCGCGTACATCCTCTGCCGATGCGCAGACATATGCCTTGAACTTGCCCGGTTCGGCTTTCCAGTCGTGGGATGTCTCGTCCCAGAACTTCAGGTCCTGCTCGGTTATACGCATCGTTACGGTTTTCGTCTCACCCGGACGCAGCGATACTTTGGCAAAGCTCTTGAGTTCTTTTTTCGGACGGTCTATTGATGATTTTTCGTCACCGATGTACAGTTGGACAATCTCCTTGCCTTCACGGCTGCCAGTGTTCGTGACGTCCACGGTTACCTGCCATGTGTTGCCGTCGGCGGTGATTGTGGGTTTGCCGTACTTGAACGTGGTGTAGGAAAGACCGAACCCGAACGGAAAGAGCGTTTTCACTCCGCGGGTGTCGAAATGGCGGTAGCCCACATAAATGCCTTCATCGTATCGCACTTCCTTGCCGTTGCCGGGATATCCGTCTTTACCATAGTGGAAACAGGGATAGTCGTTCTGGTTGCGGGCAAACGTCACGGGAAGTTTTCCGCTCGGGCATATTTTTCCGCTCAGTACGTCGGTCAGTGCCGTGCCCGATTCGGAACCGAGGTACCAGCAGTGTACGAGTGCCTGTATGCGGTCCAGCCACGGCATGGCGTATGGGTTGCCGCCGAATGTAACGACGATGGTGTTCTTCTGTATGGCGGCCAGTTCGGCTATGAGTTCGTTCTGACCGAACGACAGGTCGTAGCTTTCGCGATCACCGTTCTCACAGTCCTGTTTGTGGTTCTTGTTGAGTCCGCCGACGAAGATTATGAGGTCGGCCGTGCTGGCCTTTTCCAGTGCTTCGGCTTTCAGGCGTGCAAGTGTCTCGGGCTTGACCTTGTCCACATGGTCGTAGAGCGGACGGCCGGAGTCGTAGCCTTTGGCATAGTCAATCTTCTCACCGTATAGAGAGCGCAGAGCCTCAAGTGGAGATATGTCGCGCAGGGTTTTCAGTTCGCTTGAGCCTCCGCCCTCTGTAAGGCTCCGCGTGGCGTTTTCGCCCACCACGAGTATACGGCCGTAGCGTGAGGCGTCTATCGGAAGTATGTCCTTCTGATTGCGCAGCAGCACTATTCCCTCTTCGGCAATACGGCGGCAGGCGTCGTAATGTGCCTCTGAGCATTGGTTGCCTATGGCCTTGTCCGGATTCATTGAGGTGCGGAACATAGTGCGTAGCACACGGGCCACTTTGTCGTCAAGCACGGACATCGGTATTTTGCCCTCGTTGATGAGCCGCTCGAAGGGACGGGCCAGGTAATAGTCGTCGTAGGTATATTCAGACTCTTTCAGTTTTCCGTCGGTGTATGAGCCCATCTCTATATCCATGCCGCCTGTGGCCGCCTGCCACGTGTCGGTCACGCCGCTCCAGTCGCTTACCACGGCCCCGTCAAATCCCCACTCGCGTTTGAGTATGCCGTTGAGCAGGGAATCGTTCTGACAACAATGTACGCCTTGCCAAAGGTTGTAGCTGCCCATGATGGTCCATACATTTGCCTCTTTGACAGCGCGCTCGAAAGCGGGCAGATAAATCTCGCGCAGGGCCCGTTCGCTCACTTTCACGTCGACGGCGAAGCGGTCGATTTCCTGATTGTTCAGTGCGAAGTGTTTCAGGCAGCATGCAACACCGTTCTGTTGTGCGCTCCTGATGTATGGCACTACCATACGGCCGGCCAGATAGGGGTCCTCGCCCATGTATTCGAAAGCACGGCCGTTCAGCGGTGTGCGGGCTATGTTGACGCCCGGACCGAGCATGATGTCTTTGTTGCGGAATGCAAATTCTTCACTCACGGCATTGCCGTATAGGGCGGACAGGTCGGGGTTCCATGTTGCGGCCAGGCAGGTGAGCGACGGGAATGCCACCACTGAATCGTTGGTCCATGCGGCCGGCTTCCATGTGTTCCACTCCAGTTCTTCACGCACACCGTGCGGACCGTCGTCCATGTTGAGCTGGCGTATGCCGAGACGCGGAATGCCTGCCGAGGTGAATTTGCTCTGTGCGTGAATCACTTGTATCTTCTCGTGTGTTGTCATGCGGCCGAGCGCGTCCTTTATGCGCTCTTCAATGGGTGCGCGGGAGTCGAGATACAGCGGTTTCTTTGTCTGTGCATCCGTAATTGTTGTGCTTGCGGCGAGGATGATTGCCGATAAGATTGTTTTCTTCATTGTTATGTGGATTTAGGCCCCCCTGTAGTCCCCCAAAGGGGGACGCCGGGAGCAAACGTTCCTTATATTTTTCTTTAAGAGGGTAATCTCTACATCCCCCTTTGGGGGATTATAGGGGGCTTCCGATTTTCACTTTCACTTCCTTTCCCGTATAGTTCACCATCGTGCCCTGCGGACTGTCGAGGTCGAGCTTGCGTGCGTTGTCCTTCGACACCAGCACCACGTTGAAGCGGCGGTTTTTCAGCATGCCGTCGAACGAGCCTTTGCGGCGGCCCACGGTGATAGTATGGGCGTTGTCGTCGTAGGTGATGTCGATGGTTGCGTAGCGTCCCTTCTCATAGTTGTAGTTTGTGCCCTCGTCCTCATAGAGCCGGAAACTGCCGTCGCGACCGGCATAGACATACAGATTGATGAGTTCGGCAGGCTTTTCGTCACTCCATTCCATGGCCGGCCCAAAGGGCAGGATTGCGCCTTCGGGCACGAATACGGGCATGCGCTCGTAGGGTGCCGATGCGGTGATGGTGCGGCCGCCATCGAGATACTTACCTGTGTACAGGTCGTACCATCCGCATTGTTTCGGCAGGTAGACCTCGCGTGAACGCATCTTGTAGTAACCTACGGGACAGGCCATGAGCGACGGTCCGAACATCCATTGGTCTTTGATGTCGAGTACGCGGTCGTCGCCGTTGAAGTCCATCACGAGCGGCCGCATCATCGTATAGTCGCTGAAGTGCACCCAACCCGCCATCGAATACATATATGGCATCATGTGATAGCGCAGACGGTCGTACCACACGATGGTCTTGTACGCCGGATGATTGTCGGGAGCTATGTTCCACGGCTCGCGCAGCGGCCATTGGCCGTGGGCGCGGTAGAGCGGGATGAAGCATCCGAACTGGTTCCAGCGTGTCTGAAGCTCGCGCCACTCTTTCAGGTCTTCGCTTTCCAACCCGCTCTTGTCGAATATCTTCTGTGCGGCCACATAGCGGTTCTCTACCGAGAAACCGCCCTGGTCCATACCCCAGAATGGCAGTCCGGAGATGCTGTAGTTAAGGCCTGCGGTCATCTGTGAGCGCATGTCTTCCCATCGTGTGCCTATGTCACCGCTCCATGTGGCTGTGCTGTAGCGCTGTTCGCCGGCGAAACCGCTGCGGGTGAGCAGGAAAACGCGTGTATTGGGGCGCACGGAGCGCTGTCCGTTGTAGATGGCATCGGCGTTGACGATGCTGTAGGCATTGAAGAATTCGGTCGACGAGCCGAGGGCTGTCGGTCCGCAGAGAGCCTTGCGATACCACATCGGTGTGCAGTCGCGCACATTGGGTTCGGAGGCGTCCATCCACCATGAGTCTATTCCGTAGTTGTATTTGGAATACAGGTTCTCGTCCATCTGACGCCAGAACATCCGTCGCGCTCCGGCGTCATAGGCATCGTAGAACGAGCCGCGGAAGCCGAGCCAGTCGTGTATATCGTCTTTTATGGCCTGACCGTACATCCATCCTTTGGCGTCAAGTTCTTTATAGTTGTCGACGGTGTCGTAAAACTTTGGCCATACGCTTATCATGAAACGACCGTGCATGGCGTGCACGCTGTCGAGCATGGCCTGCGGGTTGGGATAGCGCGAAGGCTCGAAGGTGTGGTCTCCCCACGAGTCGAGTTTCCAGTAGTTCCAGTCCTGAACGATGTTGTCTACGGGGATGTGGCGTCGGCGGAACTCCTCCATTGTCTTTTCCACTTCGTCCGACGACTTGTAGCGTTCGCGGCTCTGCCAGTAGCCCAGCGTCCATTTGGGATAAACGGAAGCCTTGCCGGTGAGCGTGCGGTAGCCCGACACAATCTCGTCCATGGACGGACCGGCAATAAAGTAGTAGTCCATGTATCGGTTCATCTCGCTCCAGATGCTCAGTCGGCCCTGCTCCTCGGCTGTGCGGGGCGTGGCCACGCGCAGACCGCAGTAGCTAACTCCACCGTCAGGACGCCATTCTATGCGTATTGGGGTGCGGCGGCCGGCCTTCAGCGGGCAGCGGAACTTCCACGCATTGGGGTTCCAGGCCGTACGCCATCGCTCGGGCACCACTTCGCGGCCGTCTGCATATACAGTCATGTAACCGGCATAGTAAAGCAGAAAATGATAGTCACCGTCGGCCGGTGCCTCGATGTAACCTTCGTAGGTGACGTGGGCTCCGTCGAGATTGAAGCCCTTAGGCAGGGCATATATGCCGAGGTCCTGCTTGTGCAGCGGGTTGACTTCAGGCACGGCGTGTTCGAAGTATATGGAGTCTTCGCCGCGCACAATCACACGGCCGTTTTTGTCGGTGTATGTTCCGGTGAGAGAGCCGGGCTGTCCGTCACGGTCATACAGACGGAAGGCCCGGTGCAGTTGCATATAGTCGTCGGGATTGCCGAAACGGCAATAGCTGTACGAATCCCACAGAAGTCCGTAACCGCGATTGCTCAGCACCATCGGTACGCTGACCTTGGTGTTGTACTGGAACAGTTCTTCGTTGCGGCCCTTCATGTTGAGTTCCTCCGCCTGATGCTGTCCGAGTCCGTAGAAGGCTTCGTCGGCCGGCGAGTCAAATTGCATGTGCCACGTCCAGCCGTTGCGCTGTCCGTCGGTGAGTGTGCCTGTGCCAGTTTCGCGTTCCGGTACGGTGAAGGGGCGGAAGGTTTTTCCGTCGCGTGCGGTTTCGCCAAGCAACAGCCGGCCGTCAGCGTCGTAGAACGCCACGTGTCCCGTTCGGCTGCTGACCACTGCACGCACTTGCCGGGTGCTCACGGTTATATCGTCGCCCTGTTGTGTCACTGTGAAACGGGTATTTGCTTTCTGCGGTACTACAATCAAGCTTTGTTTCTCGGGAAACGATGTTTCGGGTGTGGCCTCTACACGTACTATCTTGTCGCCAATTACCTGCAGACGCACCGTTTTTGCCCCTCTTTCACCGGGCGACTCTACGTTCACGGTGACGGTGTTGCCGCTCTTTGTATAGTTGCCGGTATGACCGTTGACAAATGTGCCTAAGAACAGGATGGCTGTCAAGAACAAATGTTTGTATATCATATTATAAGTATCGGTAAATGATGGATATTATTGTGGCCACGCGGCTGATTTTGTGCCTTCGGAGATGCCGTCCATCGCCGGTTGGCAGAATACGCTGAGTGACGAACGGTTAAGAATAGTCATCACGCCTTTTTCTCCTCCTTGGTTTGGTGCGTTGATATCCCATGCGAACGCCACTATGCCATTGTTCACGGCCTGACGGTTGACTTCGCGGAAGAACGCTTTCACGGAGGCGTCGTGTTCACTTTGGTTGGCAGTGAGCGAACGCCATTGTGCGCCGTATTCTCCGATAATCACGGGATAACCTTTGTCTATGAACGTTGTTTTCAAGCTGCCAAACTGGCTGCGAATCCATGATTCTTCGCCTGATGTCACGTTGTGGCTGCTGCCGTCTACGTGGTTGCCTTCACCCCAGAACCATGCGCCGTTGTCAGTTTGTCCGCAGAAATTCCACGGATCGTAGTAGTGAACTTCGACCATTATATATCCTTCGTCCGTATCTTCGGGCATGGTGAATCCCATGGCGGGGTCGACAGCTGATGATATGTTTGTGGCCGGTCCCTGTACCACCAGTGTGCGGCGGGCATGGTTTCCTCCGGTGGCGCGCACGGCATCGATGAAAGCCTGATTGTAACGGTTGAGTATCGGAGTGAGTTCCTTGTGGCGGCTGTTGAACAGTGCGTAGTTCTGGAACGGCTCGTTAAGTCCGGCGAAGAGCAGATGTTCGTCGTAGTTCTTGAATGCTGCGGCTATCTGTGTCCAGTAGTTCTTCAACTGTGCGGTCTTGTCCACGATGGTCTCCTCATCTACAGGGACGTACTTGTCGCTGCTTTTGCTGAAGCCTTTTTCTTCTATCCATCCTCCGTCCCAGTGGTCGTTTAGCACTACGTAAAGTCCGGCTTCGATACAGTAGTCCACGACTTCCTTTACACGTTCCATCCATTCTGTATTTATCCGGCTGTCGGTGGAGTGTATGTCCCATGAGCAGGGTATGCGGACGGATCTGAATCCTTGTGCCTTCACGAAGTCTATCACTTCTCGGGTTGTTCTGGTGCCCTGCCATGCGGTCTCGGCGCCGAGACCTGTTCCTGTCGCTTCAAGAGTGTTGCCAAGGTTCCATCCCGGATACATTTCGCGGGCCAGTTCGGCTGACTTGCGGAAGGTGTATTCCACATCTGGTTTTACTACTTTGCCCGTTTGTATTACAGCAATACGTGCGAAGGCTCCGTTGAGGTTGGCCAATATTGTTCCTGTGCGTTCCTCGCCGTCGTTCTTTTCGCATGCCACGAGAAATTCGGATGATTTGTTGTTGCCTGATGTGCGCTCTACGGTGAGCCAGTCGCTCTCGCTTCGCACGAAAGCCGTTCCGCCGACAACGGTGAACGATGCCGTGCCACCGTCGACTGTGAATGACATTCCGGTGGTAGAAATGTCCAACGTGCCGTTACTGCCGGCCAAAGGATTGGGATCGTCGTCGTCACTGCATGACGATAGGGCGAATGTCATTATGGCAAATGCCGCTGTGAGAAATATATATAGTCTTTTCATGTGTGCTATTATCTTTTAATATTTGGTGCTTTTTTGTTCGTCGTTTTTCGAATCTTAATGTTACGTGGCCCGTGTAATGGATTTACACGGGCCACGATGGCGGTGCATCACCACGGTTTTGCGAAAAGGTTGTCGTTGAAGTTGCCTATGGTGTATGTGGTACTTTCAGTGAAGCCGAGTGATTTGACGCAGTTGTTGCCTTCTACAGTCTCGGCACCGCCGAATGCCGGGTTGGCTGCCGTGCCTGCACCCCATATGTTATGCAGTTCGATACGGAAGTTGCCGTTGCCTTCGATGTCACCGGTGATTAGATTTGCAGCATTGAACGGCACGTCGGCACCGTCGTTGTTCACAGTCACCAGTTCGGCTGTAAAGGCGGGGAAGAAGTTGCGTATGCCCACAACATCGATAAGGTTGACAGCGCCGTTTACCGGAGCCGTGCCACCGTCACATTCGGCTGCAGTGAGGGTCATGTCCAGATTGGCGGTTGTCGCCTTGTAGCGGAAGTTGTCTTTCTCTATTCTCAAGGCACCGGGATATTCCTTGCCCCAATTGCCGGGCATGGCCCACGGTGAAACGAGGCCCACGGCTGTCTGCTTGACATTGAACGCCAGGTCGGCATCGAGTGATACTACAGTAAATGTCACCTCGAATGTAGAGTTGAACGCAAGGGCCGTCTCAGACGTAGTCTCGCCTCCGCCAGGCTGGAACGGGGTGTCAGCCAGGCCATTCCAGCCTTCGTTGTGTCCGCATCCCCAGATGTTGGCCATCTCGATACGGAAGTTGCCGTTGTTCTCTATGTCGCCGTAGTAGAATTTGTTGGCGTCGAATGGTACGTCGTTGCCGTCGGCCTTTATCGTCTCAATCTTAACGAATGCGTTGGGGTAGGCGGCTGCGAATTTCTCGATGTCTATCAGGTACACTTGTCCGTAGAGGCGCGGTTCGTTGGTGGAGAAGGTCACGGTGTAGGTGCCGGTGCCAGATACCGTTGTGGTTGCTGAAGCCCATCCGTCTGTAGGTTCGCCGTTCCGGCCCTGTCCGTAGCATGTCAGCTTTGCGTTGTAGCCGTACTTCTCGAGCTGTGGTATCATGTTGATGCTCAGTGTGGCGGGGTCGTTGTCGCGCAGCACACCGAACTGTACGGAGTTCTCGGTGAGCGACAGAATCTTGATGTCGGTGGTCAGGTTGGCCACATAGTCGGGTGTGAAGTTGGCCGGTGCCAGCATCGTGGCGTCTTTCAGGGTGATGGTCTTTTTCTCATCGTCGATGGTGTAAGTTCCGTTTTCCACCGTCTCGATGCCTTCGGCCGTAATGTGCTTCACTGCTACCGTTCCGTCTTCATTGAATGTAATCGAGCCACGGCAGTTCTTTGCGTCGCCGCCCACAGCCCATGTGTTGCCGGCAAAGTCGGCCGCCCAGCACCATGAGTCGCCCACGATAGGTTCGTTGTTGGATACGGTAGCCCATGAATCGTCGGTACCATAGAAATATGTCGGTCCGGGGAATATCTTGTATTCACCGTTGTCGGTGAGGTCAATCTCCCATGTCTTGCAGAGCATCGACTTGTCGAACGTAACATTCTTTGCAACGGATACGGGACGTATGGAGAGAGCCTGATATACAGGTGTGGTCGAGCGGGCGTTGCCTGACCGGTTGAAAAGGTAGCTCATGGCGAAGCGCGGGTCGGAGCTGTTGACGGAACCTGACATATAGCGGCCTTCGTTACCGGTGCCTGTTGTGGCACCTTTGGTACGCGAACCGGCTGCCGGGAGGAATATCGAATTGCCGTTGGGACCGGTAAAGCGGTATCCGGCCACTCCTTCCGTCTCTGTCCACTCTACCTGACAGCAACGGAACAGTTCTTCAAACTCGTCGATAGTAGGCATGGTAACCTTTCCACCGTATATCTTGTTGGCCACGTCGTTGGCAGTGCGGTATATGTCGGCGCCGGCATAGCTGTCCGGATTTATGCCGGTGTTGTAGCCTGTCATGTCTCCGAAACCGAACAGTCCGCCTGATTCCGTCTCCTTGGAAGCACCGACATTGTAGCGTGCCCATTTCGTCGACAGTCCGAGGTCGACGAGATCGTTGTCCACGTCGAAGGTCTGTGACGGCGTGGTGAGCGATTTTGTCTCTCCATAGACCACACCCGCTCCGAGGTCGATATATGCGGCATAGTAATATGTGGTGTTCGGCAGCATGCCTGAGGCCGCAACGGTATAGCTGTCGGCCGCATCGGCTGCTATCCGTACACCGGCACGCACATTCTCGTCTCCAGCAATGCCCGATACCACGATACCGGCCTCTGCATCAGCCGGATATTCGCTCAGTCTGCCGTTGAGTTTCGCCGAGTTTGCCGTAATGTCGGTTGCGTCGCCCGTGACAGCTTTTGCATTTGTCATGATGAGGCTTTTGACTTCACCGGTGTAGGTGATGCGGCCCTGCAGCGTGACGAATGCCTGATAGTAATACACATCGTTGGGCGCGCCCGATATGGCCGCGCTGAATTCCGCAGCGCTGTTGGCCACTACCCGCCCGGTTAGTTTGTCGGCTGCACCGCCATAGTAGAACCCTGTCGTGTAGGCTCCTGCCGACTGTCCGTCGAGCCCGCTCACCGTGCCGTGCATCAGTGCCGATGTGGCTGTTACGTCTGCCGAGCCTGTCACTACCGCGCCGTCTGAAAGCAGCGGGTTTGTACTTACGCTGAAATCGTCGTCGCTGCATGACGTGAACAATAATCCTGTGAACAGGGCTATCATTCCGAATAATATCTTATTTTTCATTGCTTTGTTCGTTTTGGTTATTCAATTATACAGGAAACACTTTCAAACATGTCGGTATAGTCGCCCTCGCCATAGCCGTCGAACTGTATCGACAGGTCGAGGCAAGTGGCTGTGAACTTCTGTGTGGCACCGGTGGTGTTCTTCAGTGTGACGGTGGTCTCGCCGTTCACGTTCACCGTCACGGCGTCGTCCATGTCGAAACATCCGGGTTCCCATGTCGTCTTGATGTTATTGTCGATAAGGGCGCATTTGGGTGTCTGACTCCATGTTATCACGCCCTCTTTCAATTTGAAGGTTACCTTGATGGTCTGGCCTTTCTTCAGTTTCACGCTGGCGGCATCCTTGAATATGCCGTTTCCGCCGTCGCCATAATGGTGGAAGGCCAGACGCACGCAACCGTTTTCTGTCCATGTGATGCCCTCGTCGCTATAGTTGTCCGTCAGGGGCACAACGGTCGGGCCGGTCTGTCCGGCGCTGATCTGCTTGTAGTTGAGCTTGGCCACAAGATACGAATCGGTGTTGCCTTTGTCGTCGGTCGATGACGGTATGCCTATCATCATGCTCTCGCCCGGTTCGCAGGACATCACTGTAAACTCCTTTCCTGTGACGGTGACAGTGCGGAAATCGTTCGATGCTGTCAGTATGGTTATCTCGTTGTCAAACACGAGCTTGCCGTCGGTTATGGTAAGTTTGCCTTCCGTCTCTCCGGCTGTATAGTCGTAGCTGCCGTCGGAAGCCTTGGATATGACGAGTTCAAAGTCACCGATGTCGTCGCCCGCAGCCGGAGCCCAGGCTGCCGTATAGTCGCCGCCGGTGACACCCTGCCATGCGGTCACGCTTGGCGAACCGTTCCACCACATCCATTCATATGGCATCTCCTCGTCGATGGTAAATGTCATCTGGCTGCCGACATATGTCACTCCGTCGGCCTCTATGGTGAACAGGTCGGTATCAAGATTGTCGAATATCGGCAGCACGGGTTCTGCCTTGTCTATCAGTCCGGCATCTTCCTTGGGAATACATTCGCCATGTGTCTGTATGACTTCTTCCGATACGAAGTTCCATACGATGTACCAGTTGCCTTCGGAGTTGGTGCGTCGAGTAACGAGGCTGAGATAATACGGTGTAAGCTCTATTATCTGTATGTCCTGCGTATAGTTGGCGCAAACCTCGTCAAAGCTGATGTTGTGCAGGGCGTAACAGTCTGTAAACGATATGGAGGGTTTTGTCTTGTCGGTCAGTGCAAGGTTGAACTTTCCTGTCATGTTGCTGCCGGTGCTTGCTCCTTTGCTGCCACTCTCGCCGCGATATACCGTTGCCACGCAGCCGTTCTTGGCGTCCATACTGAACTGCATGTACGAATCCATGTATGGGTCGGTCTCTGGTATCAGCCACGACTGGAAGCCCGGGTCCCAGTTCGGCGCCCAATTGTCGCGTCCGAACGTGATGTCCTTGTATACAAGATTGGCCTCGTCGTCGGCGGTGAATCCCTTGCCGTCGTTGTCCGGGTCGTATGGCGACATGTACATCACCGGTCCTGTACAGCCCAGGCCGTAGTCGGCGTCGCACGGATACCATTTCTTGCTGATGCCTGCTGCCAGTGTTGCGGCGTCGGGCAGCTTGTCGCCCGTATGGAAGTTGTTGTCGGCCAGATAGAACCACTTGTCGTCGCTGAGCAGACCGAAGTCGTTCTGTCCGAGGGTGAACTTGTAGGGCTCTCCGTAGACTGTTCCCGCACGTGTCTCTGCTCCGAACGTCACCTCATAGTCGCCTGCGAAAGGCAGTTCGAGAGTCAGTTCGCTTTCCTGCGAGCGTCCGTTGGGCGTCACCCACAGCGGTGTGCATCCGCTTATTTTTGATGCCAGATGCACCTTGTTGCCGTCGATGGTGACGGTATAGGCATTGGGAGCGACAAGATTTTCACTCGAATACTGTGCTCCGCCGAAGTCGTGGTCATCGGGCGTACAGGCGCCGAATAGCAGCAGGGCGCTTGTCATCAATGAATAGATATGATTGAGTTTCATGTTGTTCTTGTTTTTTGTTATTGTTAATACCGAAGCTCTGTATCAGGTTGGCATCACCATCCCTCATTCTGTGTAAGCACGCCTCCCGAGAGGGTAATCTGGGTGTTGGGTATCTGCATCAGTCCTTTCTTGGCGGTGAAGTTGTTCACGTCGAAACGTGTCGTGGCTTCCATGCCACCGTTCAGCACCGGTGCTCCGTCTTGTGCCGCGGCGATGGCCCGTCCGGCATAGGCTCCGTCTTTTTCGTAGCGCATCAGATCCCAGTAGTGAAGTCCCTCAAAGGCAAACTCTATGGCACGCTCGTTGCGTATGTTCTCTATACTGTAGGCCAGTGTCTCGCCAGGATAGGTGCGGCGGTGCACTTGGTTGAGGCCGTCGGCCGTCTCGGTGAGCTCGGAGTGCATCAGCAGCACGTCGGCATAGCGCATCACCGTCCAGTCCTGATAGTACGTCAGGTTCATGTGGGCTATGCCGAGGTTGAAGCCCACCTCCTGACGTGTGCCGTCGGCAAAGCACATCGGAGCGTATTTGCGGGTGTAGTAGCCCGTATACTCGTATGTGTCGTTCAGGTCGGCCTTGAATCCGGCCTCGTCGCAGCTCCATACGCATGTGCTGAACCGCGGGTCGTCCTTGTACTTGTCGACAAAAGCCTTTGTCACCGGGCATGCTCCCCATCCGCTTGCGATATATACGCTGGTGGCGCAGACATTGCGCGGGCCGAGATACACCTGGAATACGTTTCCGTCGGCATTGCCGTCGTAGTCGGATGTGGAGCCGAACTTAAGGTTGAGGATTACCTCTTTCGATATGTCGCTCTTCCATCCGTCGTTGTAGTACTTGCCCTTATATGTAGTCTCCCATGCGTAGGTGTCGCCCACGGCCTTGGTGCATGCCGGCATGAACAGGTCGGCATAGTCAGGCTCCAGTTCGTATCCGCCGTTCTGTATCACATCGTTTAGAGCGTCGATGGCTTCCTGCTTCGTGCAGGCTTCGTTCTCCGTTCCGTAGTAGCCGGTGTAGTACAGATATGCGCGTGCGAGAAGAGCCTCGGCGGCATATTTGGTGATATGTCCGTCGTTGCTTTCGCGGGCCGACAACGGGAAAGCGTCGGCCGGAATATTGGCGGCAGCATACTTCAAGTCATTGAAGATAACCTTGTACACTTCGGCAGCCGGGGTGCGGGCGATGTTCTCTTTTGACGGTCCTGTCAGCAGCGGCACATCGCCGAACATGCGTGCGAGGTCAAAATAGAGGATGGCACGCAGCGCGCGGGCCTGCCCTGTCACGCGTCCCTTGTCGGCCTCGGTGCCCCAATCCGTCACGTCCTCGTTGGCAATAATCTTGTTGCAGCGGAATATGGCGTTGTAATAGTTGGTCCAGTCGGCATTGAACAGGTTGTTGTACGACGGTGCCACAGACAGGTCAAACTGGTCGATGGCGTTGTTGTTCTTGGCGTCTGACAGTCCCAGTCCGCCGTGGGCCTGGTCTGATGCGAACTCGGCCAGCATGAATATGCCTACATCCTCGCTGCTGATGGTGCGTTGCCATCCGTCGTAGCATCCCACCAAGGCCAGCTCGGCAGCCTCAAGGTTCCGGTATGCGGTCTCGTCGTTCTGTTGGGTCATCGATTCTGTATCGAGTGAGCACGATGTAACGGCAAATGCCGACAGAGCCATGGTGCCCGTTAAGAATATATGTCTTGTCTTCATATTATGTTTTCTTTGTTATCGGTTAAAAAGCAATGTTCACACCAACAATGAATGTGCGCGGATGAGGGTAGTAGCCCATGTCCACTCCCGACACCCATGTCTGTGTTGTCGAGCCGTCTGAATTGACGTGATTGGCGTCGGTGCCGTTGTACGAGCCAACCTCGGGGTCCATGCCGTCGTATTTGGTCAGCGTGAGCAGGTTCTGTGCCTGAAGGTAGAGACGGAGTCTGGATATGCCTTTCCATGCGATGAGGCGCTTGAAGTCGTAGCCCAGCGTGAGGTTTTGCAGCCGGATATAGTCGCCGTCCTGCAGATAGAGGTCGGAGAATAGCCAGTTGCCAACGTCGTTGTATGTCACGCGGGGCATCTTGTTGCTCGTGCCCTCGCCTGTCCAGCGGTCCAGTATGCTGCGGCTGTAGTTGGCCTGTGCGGCGTTGGGATTGCGGTACGACTGTGCTATCTTGAAGCCTGCGGCGCCGGTGGCGTTGAGCCCGAGGTCGAAACCTTTCCATCCCAGCATGATGTTGAAGCCGAAGGTGTATTTGGGCAGACCGTTGCCCAGGTCTGTCTTGTCCTTGGCGTCTATCATTCCGTCGCGGTTGATGTCCACATATTTCACGTCGCCGGGCTGCACGTTGGCCTGCATCACGCCGTTGCCTGCTGCAATCCAGCTGTCGATATCCTGCTTGCTCTGGAATATTCCGGCTGTGCGGTAACCCCAGAAATATCCGATGGCGTGTCCGTTCTCGGCGCGGTAGAACTCCTCGGCATTCTGGTATATCTGATTGGTGTTGCCGTGGATGATGCCGTCTTCTGTTGGTATGCTGCCCACTTCGTTGTGGTTGTAGGCGAAGTTGGCGCCTACGCTGTATGTGAAGTCCCGGCCGATGTTGTCGTTCCATGTCAGTCCGAGTTCCACGCCGGTGTTCTTGACGTCGCCGCCGTTTATTATCGGGCCTGCCGTTCCGGCCGTGGCAAGTACGGGAGCCTGCACGAGCCAGTCCTTGGTGCTCTTGACATACCAGTCGGCTGTCAGTGCGAGCCGGCTGCTCAGGAAGCGCGCGTCGATACCGATGTTGATTTGTTCTGATGTTTCCCACTTCACGTCTTCGTTGGCCAGACGGCTCGGATATGAACCGGTGGACCATCCCTCCTGTCCGCCGTTGGTGCCGAAGTTATAGTTTACGTTGGTTGTTGTCACCGGAGCAAGATACTGCCAGCAGTTGATGTTGGCGTTGCCCACCTGTCCCCAGCTCACGCGCAGTTTGAGGAAGTCCATCCACGAACGTGCGCTCTTCATGAAGTCCTCCTCGCTGACGGTCCATCCGGCCGATACCGAGGGGAAGTAGCCCCAGCGGTTGCCCGGTGCGAATTTTGACGAGCCGTCGGCACGCAGGGTGGCGTTGACCATATAACGGTCTTTCCACGACCATCCGAGACGTGCGAAGTATGACATGCTGCGCACAGGGTCGTAGGGCGCGCCTTTTGCCGATTTGTTGGCAGTGCCGTTGGTATTGGTGAGCCAGGCGTGGTCCCAGTCGTCGAAGCCGGGTACGATGCCCGTGTTGTATCCTTCGGTGCTGCTGCCGTCATATTTCGACCATTCCGTACCCACGAGGGCACTGATGTCGTGGCCACCCTTGAGGGTGAAGTCGTAAGACAGGGTGTTGGTCCACACCATCGACAGTCCGTGGCCGTTGCTTTGGCGCACGCTTTCCTCGGTTTGTCCGCTTTGCGGCGAGAAGCTGTAGGCGGGAGTGTACGACCGGTAGTCGGATGCTCCGTAGCCTACGGCAAAGACGGTCTTGAACTTGAGGTTCTTTATAGGCTCCACCTGCATGTATGCGTTGGCGTCGAGGTTTCCGCTGCGGCTGCGGTTGTAGCGGTTCACCATCATCGTTCCGTAAGGGTTGCCGTCGTTGACGTTCCAGTCGGAACCTGTAGTGTCGTAATAGCCGCCGTCGGGTCCGTATACGGGCATGATGGGCGAAGCCGAGAATGCCGAGCGCAGGTTGTTGTTGTATATGTTGCCCGTGCCCATGTTGCGGCTGTCCTTCCACACAAAGCTCACGTGCTCGCCAACGGTGATGAGTCCGTCGTACATCTTGTGCTCGGAGTTGGCGCGGAAGTTATACCTTTTATAATAAGAGACGTCCTTTCCTCCGATAACGCCGTCCTGACCGGTATATCCGCCCGAGATGACATATGTCGACGTCTTGCTGCCGCCGGCGAACGACAGGTTGTGGCTCGTTGTCAGTGCGCCGTCATCGATGGCATTGTCTATCCAGTCGGTGTCGTATATGTTTCCGTTGGCATCATGTATGGAGTTGAGCGAAGCCCAGTCGACGGGCGACATGCCGGAGTTGAGCCGTGCCTCGTCCATGATGCTCATGTATTCGCGCGAGTTGAGCATGTCAAACTTGCGGCCCACGGTCTGCCAGCCTACATACCCGTCGTACGAGATCTTGCTTGTGCCTTCCTTTCCGCTCTTTGTCGTGACGAGAATCACGCCGTTGGCAGCCTGCGCGCCGTAGATGGCGGCCGAGGCGGCATCCTTGAGCACGTCGATGCGTTCGATGTCGGCCGGGTTGAGGTTGGTGATGTCACCGGCGATGCCGTCGATGAGATAGAGCGGCTGCGAGTTGCCCACGGTGCCGAGGCCGCGGATGGTGACGCTCATGGACGCGCCGGGCTGGCCTGATGTGGACACGATGTTGACTCCGGGCGTCTGTCCCTGCATGGCTGACAGCGGGTTGACCGTGTTGAGCTTCTGTATGTCGTCGCCCTTGAGTTGCATCGTGGCTCCGGTGACGAGCTTCTTCTTCATAGTGCCGTAGCCTATCACGACGACGTCGTCGAGTGTCCTGCTGTCTTCCTTGAGCTTTATGTCCATCGTCTGCTGGCCGTTGTACGTCTGCTCGGCCGCCGTATAACCTATGTATGAGAAGACGACAATGTCTCCCCGTTTCAGACCGTTGAGGGCATAGTTGCCGTCGTAGTCGGTAACACTTCCTTTCGATGTTCCTTTTACCACTACGCTGACTCCTATCAGCGGTTCGCCATCCGATGCGCCGGTTACGTTTCCTTTCAGCTTGCCGTCTTGTGCGGCGGCACTTGCGGAAAACATGATCAGCATTAGTGTGATGAAGAGGCTTCCGGCTCTCTCCGTCCGCTTGAATAGTTTTCTGAAGTTCATCATGTCATGTTTTTATTGTTAGTAAAATGTTTATAGGTATCAATCAGTTATTAGTTGCGGAACTTGCATTTTTATTTCCGTTTTCTCGCCACGGCTCGAAAGGAACGGCTTGGTTATGCATGGTTACAAAATTACTTTTTATATGCAATACTAATAGGACGAAATGTTATAAAAAAGCGCCTTTTTGTTATTTTAAGCCTGTTTTAGGGTGTTTTCTGCATGGTAAGGGTGTAGACTGGATGCAGTATTAGAGGTTAGAATGTAAAATAAGCTCCTGCAATCTTCTTTACAGACACATTGCAGGAGTTCATCATTTTCATTATAAGAATCTGATGTTGTTTTTTGTAAATTTCAAAGTATGGCATCCTCCTTTTATGTCATAGACAGTCAATATATATATGCCATTGTCAAGAGTTGATATATCTATAATGTTACTTTCGGGTCTTTTGGGTAAAGAAATCAATCCTTGAATAGTTTTTTCAGAAGTATATGGCATCACTTTTTTTATTTGATATGATGATACAAGTAGCCTGCCGGATGTGTCATGTCGTTGTGTATCATCCAAAAATACCTTTATTTGGTCATTGTTGACATTAAATTTAAGGTCAATGCTTGTTGTCGGAGTCAACGGTTGTAATACATAGGTTTCACTTTTTGTTGAACCGTTTTTGTTATATGCAGTTATAGTGAATGTAGAGGTGAATTCCCTGTCTACGGTAGCGGTAAAATATCCTTTTCTGAAATCAGGAACTTCATATTGATACGGCATGTCATTACCTTCGTCTAATTGAGACACCACAACCCTTGTTACGCCTTCTATATCTTTCAGACCAATTTCTACGTCCCTATAATATTCATCTTCAGGAGGTAATACTTTTGATTTAGACATTTTAACTCGTTGTGGTAGATAATCCAATACATAATACTTTGACCATCCTGATGTTCTTTTATATGTTGGAGGTAAGTGCTGCGAATATGTTATTCTGCACCGTAAATATCCATCACAAGTCCTTGCATATTCTTCAATGTCATAATTGAGTGTAAAATCAGTTGTTGATACTTCCAACGGACGATTGGGCATTCCGAAAAAATAAACATTATCCCATGTCCCATCTTTTTTGAGCAAACAGATAGCCCAACCGTCAAAATCAAATTCTCCACCATAATAATCAGGTGCGTATATTTTCAAAAAAGAAGGTAAAATGTTATTTGTTTTTTCTATACTGTTTTTTTTAATATCAGCAGATTTTTCTGTATTTTCAATACTTGAAATATTTATTTTTTGCGGGGATTCTTCAAATATAGTTCCATTGAAAGGAACAACATTGTCTGTTGTCGTTCCTTTTTGATTAAAAGAATTAAGATTGTCTCCTACAGTAATATCACTTTTCCAATTTAGAGTGTTTTCAAAAAAATTATAAGTATGTACATCAGAAATATCTCTTATAACACTTCCTCTACCAAAGTCAAATGACAGTAATTGTGATAGTTTTACGTTTTCATCAGGAATGAAATAGTTAAGGGATCTCTCTTGATCCCAAGTAACAGGTGCATAAATAGTAAATTTCCCAAATGCCAAACTTCCCTTGATTGCATTTAAATATGCTTGATGATTGTCGCCATCATATCCTAAACAGTCCAATACATGTTTTTCGTATGGTAAAATGTTGTTTGTGTTAATTCTGAATTGTTCGTTCCTGACAATCTTGTTATTCCATATTATACCAAAAGATTTTGCAATATCTCTAAGGACTATTGTAACAAAGTCATAGTAATTGTCGTCTATAGTATTTTCGTCTAAAGCGAAAGAACAATTTTCTATAAGTTTGTTTGATTTATTAAAATATGTTATTGTTATGTCATGCTCTTTAAACATATCCTCACTTAGGATGTTGTCATAAATACCAGCATTTCCTCTTCCTGAAAAATCAATATAAGCAGTACCTTTTATTTGGGTCCATGTAGATACATTGGTATATGGATGATATGAAAGTTTGTCATTCGTGTGAGAGCGTGTTTGTATTGCTATGCGAGACAGAGACGCACTTTGTGTTTCCTCGTCAAGTTTTGCGAGAATCCTTATAGGGAATGTTGTAGGCATTGCCTCTTCCCATATTTTGCAGGCATATTCAAATGCACCTTTCATCTCATTTGTCCAATTGCCATTGAAGTCAACAATAATCTTGGTTCCTCCATATACTTCTCTGATAATAGGCAAGCCATATTCCTGTCTGACAATATTGTCAGATACATACGATTCATCTTCCATCACCTCTTGCCCAAAACAAGGAATAGAAAGAATACCTAATACAAAAATCAATACTTTTTTCATAATATAACTTTTAGTGAATATTTTCTATTATCATTCGAAACAGCAATAACTGTATATATACCTTTGGGTAAATTGCTGATATTTATGGATGAAGTGTTCGTTACAGTTTTCATTATTTTTCCATCTATACGATATACAGACAACTGTTTTGCAATACCTGTAAAACAGAGCGAACCGTCTTTTACGAATAAATTGTGGGGTTGATTGTCATATCTGTCGTGTATACCCATTTCATAGTTCATTTCATCTTCCACAAATTTCAATATTTGAGGGTCCTCTATATAGTCGTTGGAATATATGGTATCGCTATATGCTGAAATTCCAAATTCGTTAGTTGCAAAAAGAAACATTTTAAGGTCCCATGTATATCTGTCATAATATAAACGAAATGTATTGTCGTCTATTTTTACGTTTGTAGGACTATCTTGTATATAGAAATGATATTCACCTCTGATGTCTGGATACGGTTCTGATGATAGTAGATATATTACATCACATTCTTTTGAGTCAACGGTCATTTCAAATATAGGATCTATAAAGTTCCTCCAATCATAATCGAAGTAATCATAACTTAAAGCAGCGTTCAAGATGATGGGTCTTGTCGGCAACACATCGAATTTTATAGAAACAGTATCTTCTATATTGTCGTGTTCACAAACGACAATACCGTCAAAATATGTATGCCCGGTTTCATAATCAATAGTCTTCATTGCTCGTTTCCAATCGAAATGGGTGGCCTTGGCCGATACTTCAAAGAAAATTGACTCTGATTTTTCAAGATATTTATGCCACTCCATTTGGTATTGATTTGACTCTGAAGACCAAATCTCTTTAAGAATATATACAGTCCAATTAGCAGGCTTTTTACCAGATAAAGAAAATACGGCCATATCGTTTCTCTTTATCAGATATGAAGAGGCTACAATCTCACTATCTGAAATGCTTTCGGCAAAGCACTTCGGACAGAAAACAAAAATATATGCAATTATTAAAAATATGATTCTCATTTGTTCAGATACTTTACGGTTATTGTTTTTCCATTGTCATTATATATTTTCAGGATAAACAATCGTTTGCTCATATCTTTAAGCTCACTTGTTTTATTTATCCGTTTTAAGTATTGTCCTGTTGTGCTGTACACGTCAATGTGTGTTATGTTGCTCTTTCTTTCAATCTCATTGACAGACACAGGACTTGCTTTTTGATTATAGTATCCGTGCAGTGGTTGGACGTAAGTGTCATTGCCATAATCATTTTTTGCAACAATATTAAAATATGCTTCGCCCAAAGAGTCTATATCGGTGATTTTAAACCGTGCATAATAAGGCGAATCTGAAAAATAGGCCTTGGTAAGAGAACTGTATTCCTCCTCTACGTATGAATGTAGATAGTGGCTTCCCTGATAGTATACATCTACTGTTGCGTCATAATATGAGTCGTCATAAGAACACGGAGTAATGTCGATTATATCCACTTCTAAAATACGTGGCTTCAATTCCAAAGTGATGCAATATGAGCAATCGATTGTTTTTCCGTCTGATATTCCTTTGAAATTTATTATTCCGCATATATCACCCTCTATGGTATGTTCATATGGCTCTTCATCGTTTACAGCCGGAATGGTAAATGTTGTATTGGTTGAAGTGGAAATTTTTTTATATCCTCCAGTTTTAAGTGGAAGTAAATATTCCCATTCATGCTTACTCAAAGGTAAGCCATTCGACTGTATGTAGAATTTATGTGGCTGATATGCCGATGTGATACCGGTTTCGTCTATATCTTCACCTACAATTTTGAAAGGTTGCTCAGAGTTGAAATTCCAGCCTATGGATGAAAGCATATTTATCGTGGCTTCATCAACGACAAGGTCGCTTTGTATACATTCTCCATGATACATTATAGAACTTGGATTGGCTGAGTATTTCAGTGATTTTATCTCATCAAAATTTTCAGGTGCATATATTTTATATGAGTCTGCTTTTTGCAGCGCATACAGATAGCCGCATTTTTGCAATACAAAGTCTTTGAATTCCTGACGCTTTTTATTTGTCAGGTCTTCCATGCGCTTCCCGTCTTCCGAAAATACAAGTTTGTCGAATACCGATATTCCGTTTGTAAAGTAAAATCTGAAATCTCCTCGTTTGTCTTTTTTTACTGATGAACCATAACCTAAACTTCTGCCTATCGATTGAAGCATTGCCAATAATAATTTTTTCGGATTGATTTCGTTTCCAGTTCCAATTCCTATGCACCAATCAATGTCAGAATTTATTTTTATTTCTGCATCGCAATTATTCGTGTTTCCGGATATACCTAATTTTGAATACAAGGATTTTGGGTAATACATCCCGTTTTCAACATTCAAGTTATAGGCAACATTTGTAATGATGTCATGCTCTATTGTGTTGTCAAAATATAAATCCAGTTTGAGTGAATCTTTTATGTTCATATAATCTTTCCATACTCCTGTAGCTATCTCCACAGCTCTTTTCAATGAATCGGGCATGTTGTCATCTTTGTATCTGACATCTATATTGCCATATCCCTTATTGGAAATTCTTTTAAACTTCGCCATATCAGACACTATGAATTTTGTTTTGCTGAAATTGAAATTATCCTCATAGCTTATATTTACAGCATCTTGATTTTGCGAGTGTAGCATAACCGGACAAATAAGTGTTGTCAGGAATGTGGTAATTTTAAGAATAAACTTTCTGTTAATCATAATTTTTAATTTTTGGTTTGACATTGGATTATTGTTATAATCAGGTTATGGTATCCATCCCTTGTATTCTTGCCATTGCAAAGTTCAAGTAAGTTTGGTTCAATACACTGTTTGACGAAAATTTACATGGTGACAAAGATATGCTTTTTTTTTAAATTGGCAATATTCCAATTCTTTTTTATAATGAAATCATCTAATTTTTTGACTTGTGAAATTTTTAAGGAATATCACAGCAAATGCCAGATAAGTTAGTCGACAGAATTAAACCACATTATCTATCCTAAGCTGTGTGCTTGCTGCCCCATCGGGCGCTCATATTGCTATACCCGGACTTTGGTTGTTCCATTCAAGAGTTCATGTCTGTGGATTATTCAGGTAAAAGCGTACCGTCGGGTGATATTTATGTTACGTCCTTTGCCGACGGTACATATATGGAGAAAGTGACGGCAAGGTGTCTTACGCTGCCGGTGGATGGCAGGACGGAAGATGTTGGTGTCAATATTATTCGTAGAATTTAACATTTCTTTTTTCTCAAACCAGAAATGCCGTGAGGCCTTCTCTGCTTTTTTTACACGTGTTTTTGACATGATTGTCTTGCCGTAAGGGCCTCCTTGCACTCCCGCGGCGGCCGTTTCACCTTGCAACGAGGCCGCCGTCGCAATGCAATAACGGCCCCGTTGCAAGGTCAAACGGCCCTCTCTGCTTTCTTTACACGGGCGTTTTAAGGCGTGAAATCCGTAACACGCTGATTGTCAGCGCATCCTGTTTTGAACAAAAAAGGCGCTATTTCAGGGCCATGGCGTACAAACGAGGGTTCCGACCCTATTTAACATACGTTAAAGTAAACTTGTTTCGTATTTTTCTATTCAATTTGTTTCTTTGTTACATCTTTACATATTATATTTGCAGAATAAAGACTGATCTTCAAAAACATTTCATATCCATACATATCATGAACAGACTTGTATTGTCATTTATGGCTCTCGTTGCGGCCATGGCCGTTTCGGCACGCGACTACTATGTGTCGCCCTCGGGCAGCGACACCGGCACCGGCAGTGCCGACAAACCGCTGGCAACGCTGCGCAAGGCCGTGGAGAAAGCCGTGGCCGGCGACATTATATATCTGCGAGGCGGAACATACCGGCCTGCCGAGGACGAGATAATGGGTTGGCAGGAGGGCGGGCTGTACGCCTGTGTGTACAATCTCACGCGCAGTGGCACTGCAGCCCGGCCCATCACTATAGCCGGATATCCCGGAGAGAAAGCAGTGATAGACCTTAGTGGCATAAGGCCGGAGGGCAAGCGCGTCAGCGGATTCTATGTCAAGGGTGACTATTGGAGGCTGCGCGACTTTGACATCACGGGCATACAGGTGACCATAACGGGCCACACCCAGAGCGAGAACATAAGCATGCGCGGCGGGAGCAACTGTATCATAGAGCGTGTCAACATACACGACGGTATGGGCATAGGCATATATTTCACCCGGGGCAGCAACAATCTGGTGCTCAACTGCGACGCTTACAACAACTACGACCCTGTGTCGGAGAACGGAAAGGGCGGCAACTGCGACGGATTCGGATTCCATCTCAACAAGGCGTCATACACGGGCAACGTGATTCGTGGATGCCGGGCATGGCGCAACAGTGACGACGGCATAGACCTGATATCGAATCTTGCACCGGTTGTGGTGGACAGCTGTTGGGCGTGGGAAAACGGATATGACGCCAATCGCGTATCGCGGGGCGACGGCACGGGCATCAAGGCCGGCGGATACGGCATGGGCACGATGAAAGCTGACGTGGACGCACCGCGTAACGTAATCAGAAACAGCATCTGCTGGGCCAACAAAGCCAACGGATTCTACGCCAACCATCATCTTGGCGGCAATGACTGGCACAACAATTCGGCTTATCAGAACAAGTACAACTTCTATATGGTGAACCGCAAGGCTTGGGACGAGGCTGTCGACGTGGACGGCTATGACCATGTGCTCACGCGCAACGTGTCGTACAGCGGCAGACGCGGCGACTACGGCACCATTGACGTGGAGCGATGCACGTTGACGGACAACACGTTTCTGCCCGCCGTGCCGCTGCGTCCCACTGACTTCGAGAGCCTCGACGGCTCCGAACTGCTGCGCGAGCGCAAGGCCGACGGTTCGCTGCCCGACATCTCGTTCCTCCGTCTGAAACCGTCGTCTGCGGCTTACGGCATGATGGCCGGCTGGCAGTTTGACCACGATGACATCACTAACGGCATCCGCCGCGTGGCGACCGACAAGCGCCCTCGCTCCTCCAAGCGGGCGTACGACCTGCGCGGTATACCCGCCACGGCCGGCACACACGGCCTGAGAGTGGTGGAGGGGAGGAAGTATATAGGAAGATAGTTCTGCCAGAAGCATCTTTCACGGCAACAGCGGCAGCAGATTCTTCATTCTTCACTCTTCATTCTTCATTCGGTAACAGTTGCTCCATTCGTAAACGGGGCGTATGGCGATGTGCAGTCCGTTGTGCTCTATGTCACTGTATTCATGGTCGGTGAGCAGCAGCAGGTCGGTGCATCCGGTGCGTTTGTGGGCCATGAGCAGACCGTTGATTTCGCGCTTGCGTGTCTTTTCGGCCGATATGTCGTAGGACACCTGTATGGCTTGCAGCACGGTGTTGCCGTTGCACACCAGAAAGTCGCACTCGCCCGAACGCTCGTTCATATAGTACAGGTCCCATCCGTTGGTCTTGCAGCGTCGTAACAGTTGCACAAGCACCACCGTTTCGAGCCTCCATCCGAGGTTTTCTCCGGCAAAGGCGTTCTCCCGCCTGTTCATCATGGCCACGTCTATGGCGTAAACTTTCTCTTGTGTGATGCGTACCTTGCTTTTGGGTGCGTATTTTTTTATGCCTGCGAGCAGGAAAGCCTGCTTGAGATACGATATGTAGTTCTTTACGGTATGCTCGGACTTGATGTGGAATGTCTGCGCGAGGTCGGTGGTGACAACGGTTGCCGGCGAGATGTTGAGCAGATGGTGGGCCATCTGTTCGAACGATTCCTTATATATAATGTTGTGGCGCTGTTCGATGTCTCTTTGCAGAATGTTGTTCACAAGGTCGGTGATGTAGGTGCGCTTGTCGCCTATGGCGAGCAGTTCGGGAAAGCCGCCGTCCTTTATATACTCGTCAAAGGCCGCCCGCCGCAAGCCTTCGGCCTTGGTGGTTTTGCGGCCGGTGTCTACTCCTTTCATGGCGCAGTATTCGGCAAACGAGAACGGGTAGAGGTTTATCTCTTTGGCGCGGCCCGACAGGTGAGTGGCCAGTTCGGTGCTGAGCAGTTTTGCGTTGGAGCCGGTTATGACTACGTGCATTCTCTTGCGCAGCATACGGTTGACAAAAAGGTGCCATCCCTCGATGTTCTGTATCTCGTCGAGGAATATGTATTCGAAGTCGCCGTACACCTTGTACATCACTTCAAGCACATCGTTGAGCTGTGCGGCCTGCATGCCGCTCATGCGCTCGTCGTCGAAATCGGCGTATGCATATCTCGCCGATGCGTTTTCGAGCGCCTGAAAGCAAAGCGTGGACTTGCCGCTGCGGCGCACTCCCGTCACTACTTGTGCCTGCGGGCTGGTCAGGTCGATGAGCTTTTCCTCGCCGCGGTGGCACAGCGGGTCTTTGCGGCGTGCCTCCAGTTCTTCCTGCTGGTCGGTGAGAATCATCTCAAGAGTGCGCTTGTCAATGAATTCCGGTTGTTTCTGCCTTGCCATAAAAGTAGGTATTAAGATTTGTATTATGCTTGTCTTTATGCCGCAAAGATAAGTAAATCATTCGTAAAAACGCGATATTTTGCAAGTTTTGTGCATTAAGATTGCGTTATTTCACATATTTTGGAGTATTATGACTGCGTTATTTTACATATTTCAGTCGTTAAGATTGCGTTATTTTACGTATTTTGGGGTATTGCAACTGCGTTATTTTACATAGTCCGTAGCTTTTTCTGCATCTTCAGGCTGTCTTTTTGTGGTATTCTTGTGGTGCCGTACAAGTATTTTTATCCGCATGTTATGTAATTATACGGCCCAACCGGCAGTTAACTCATTTATTTTCACTACCTTTGCACCGCGTAAACCCTGAACGGGAGCTTTCACATGGCTGGTAGGGAAAGACAGGTCGGGGACTACGGATATTTTTTATATAAGACATTTGATTTGAAGACATTTGAAGAATTGGGCGTAAGCGAAGAGATTCGCCGCGCCATTGAGGAGCTCGGATTTGAACATCCGATGCCAGTTCAGGAAGAAGTAATCCCTTATCTGCTTGGTAACCGTAACGATGTGATCGCGCTGGCACAGACCGGCACGGGCAAGACGGCCGCATTCGGCATTCCCGTGTTGCAGCGCATTGACCCGGAGAGGAAAGAGACGCAGGCACTTGTGCTCAGTCCTACACGCGAGTTGTGCCTGCAGATAGCCGACGACCTTAAGGACTTCTCAAAGCACATGAAAGGTATCAACATAGTGGCTGTATATGGAGGCGCTTCGATAGATACGCAGATACGCTCGCTGCGCCACGGAGCGCAGATAATCGTAGCCACGCCGGGACGTCTCATCGACTTGATGCACCGCGGCAAGGCCGTGCTCGACTCGGTGCAGAACGTGGTGCTCGACGAGGCTGACGAGATGCTCAACATGGGATTTACAGAGAGCATCAACGAGATATTCGAGGGGGTGCCCGAAGAGCGCAACACGCTGCTTTTCTCGGCCACGATGAGCAAAGAGATAGAGAAGATAGCCAAGTCGTATCTGCACGACCACAAGGAGATAGTGGTGGGAAGCCGCAACGAGGGTGCCGAAAACGTAAACCACGTATATTATATGGTCAATGCCAAGGACAAGTATCTGGCCCTGAAGCGCATCGTCGACTATTATCCGAGGATATTCGCCATAATATTCTGCCGCACCAAACTTGAGACACAGGATATTGCCGACAAGCTGATACGCGACGGATACAACGCTGAGTCGCTTCACGGCGACCTCTCGCAGCAGCAGCGTGATCTGACCATGCAGAAGTTCCGCCAGCATATGACCCAGCTGCTCGTGGCAACAGATGTGGCTGCGCGCGGTCTTGACGTCAACGACCTGACACATGTAATCAACTTCGGCATGCCCGACGACACAGAATCGTACACCCATCGCAGCGGACGTACGGGCCGGGCCGGCAAGAAGGGCACGTCGATAGCCATCGTCCACACCCGCGAGCGCCATAAGATACGCGAGGTAGAGAAGATTATCGGCAAGGAGTTTGTGGCCGGCAAGATTCCCTCGCCGCAGGAGATATGCACCAAGCAGCTGTACAAGGTGATGGACGAGATAGTAAAGGTGGACGTTGACGACGAGCAGATAGCCCCCTTTATGGAAGAAATAAACCGCCATTTCGAGTTCATAGACAAGGAGGACGTGATAAAGAAGATTGTAAGCCAGGCTTTCGGGCGCTTCCTTGCTTATTATGCCGACGCACCTGAGATTGACGTGCTGCCGGAGAAAAAAGGCCGTAGCGAGCGCAGTTCGGAGCGTGGCGGCAACAGCCGCGGACGTACAGGCGGCAACCGCAAGGCAGAGAAGGGCTACAAACGCCTGTTTATCAATCTGGGAAAGGCCGACGGTTTCTATCCGGGTGAAGTGATGCAGTATGTCAACAAGCATGTACAGGGCCGTCAGGACATTGGGCATATAGACCTGCTGAGCAAGTTCTCATACATAGAGGTGCCCGAACGCGATGCCCAAAAGGTGATGAAGGCGCTTGACGGAACGTGGTATAAAGGGCGCGAGGTGCGTTGTAACGATGCAGAGACGCCACGTGGAGAGCGCACTTCGGCTGAACGCGGCGAGCGCAAAGGCCGCAGTCAACGTGAGCGCGGTGTCCGCGGCGAGAGCTTTGACCGCAGCGGCAAGGGCTATTCGGAGCGTCAGACCAAGGAAAAAGGCAAGGAGAAAGGCAAAGGCAAGCGCGGACAGCGCGGCGAGGTGCGCATGGAGAGCGGCCGTCAGGACGACTGGCGCCAGTTCTTCCAAGGACACGACATACAGCTGATAGGGGAGGAGCCCGACTTCGCTGAAGAAGGGTGGGCACGCCGAAAGCCTAAGAAGAAATAGTTTTTTTTCTTTAGGGGACCTTGGAGAATTAAAGGAGTCAAGTGGAAGACATCGTTCGCTTGACTCCTTTAATTCACAGAAGAAAACTCCTGAAGAAAAAACGTCCAAGAGTAGAATACCCAATTATGAACGGCATAGAGAAAAATTCCGTATTGTGGAATCTCTGGCACGGCTGCCACAAGTTGAGTCCGGGCTGTGCCAACTGCTATGTATACCGTGCTGATGCCGGCCGCGATGTAGACACAACAGTGGTGACACGTACAGGAAGTTTCGACTTGCCTGTGAGACGGAGACGTGACGGAAGTTGGAAGATTGCACCGGGCACAATGGTATACACCTGCTTCACGTCAGATTTCTTCGTCGAAGATGCCGACATATGGAGGCAGGAGGCATGGGCAATGATACGCGAACGGCAAGACCTGCGCTTTCTTATGATAACAAAACGCATAGACAGATTTGCCGCATGTCTGCCTGATGACTGGGCAGACGGTTATGAAAATGTCACCGTCTGCTGTACGGTGGAGAATCAGGCCATGGCCGACCTGCGCTTGCCTATATACCTTTCCGCTCCTATAAAACACAAGACAATAATATGCGAGCCGCTACTCGGGCATGTCAATCTACGTCAGTATATAACCGCCGGCTGCATAGAGCAGGTGGTTGCCGGAGGAGAATCGGGGCGTTATGCGCGTCCTTGCCACTTCGAATGGATTCTCGACATACGTGAAGTATGCGCTGAAAACGGCATTGGTTTCTGGTTCAAACAAACCGGTGCCATATTTATAAAGGACGGAAGAGCATACCGTGTTCCACGCAGTATGCAACACTCACAGGCAAGAAGGGCGGGGATAAACCTGGAGAAACCACATCTTAAATAGCCTACATCAGTTTCTCTTGTCTGATTGAAATAACAACTGTAACGTTGACGATATTACCATTTCATTGTATTAGCCTTGGTTAATCCTTCATATACATTTACAATTTGTTCATATTTTAAAAAACGTACCCTCTTGGATATTGCATTGAATATAGAAGCATTCAATTTATCAAGAAACTCATTTTCACGACTTTTATCCGCCACGATGTAAAACTTTGCATAGAAATCCTGCAATTCATAAAACTTGGAAAGTGAATTCTTAATATCGGTAGTATGTTCCACTTCGTATAAATCAGTGGGCATTCTGCGGTCATTAAACCATATAACATCTATTGTCCTTGCTTTTCTCAACAGGCTTTCGTATGTAAATGGAGGCAATGTTACAGTATCAGTGATGTCTCCTAAATGCTTGTCAAGAAATATCCTGTTCTTGTCCTGTGCAGGAACATAAGTTTCCTTTTTATTGTACTTTCCGATTTCAACCAGCATCCCCTGATAGTATCCATGACTGAATCGTTCCTCGCTTTGTCGGTTTCCTACCTTCAGATCAAACTTTTGCAAAACTTTGTCACGCTCTTTTTCCAAAGCCCACAAACCAGGTTGTATACGGAATATTTCTTTGCTGACCTGAACTATTCTTCTTACGGTTGCTTCCGGAGTTTTCGTTTTCCAAGACGTGAAATCCATTATTTCATTGAGTCTGCGAAGTGTTGCAAATCCACCCTCATTCCTCAATGCTTCTATAACTTGATACTCTTGTGTTTCTTTTTTCATTATATTTGTCCGATATTGTTGCCGATTGCAAATATACTTCTTCTTTTTTTACCGGCCAAACTATCTTATATTTTTTAAAGGCTTGTTGTTTGTGAAATTCAAGACTGCCGCAGGCGGTTTCCCACATTCATTTTGGGAGACGTATTCTTCTTTTGCCAATACCAATGGAGGGGCTATAGTATTTGGAATAAAGGAAAAAGATGATGTGCTTTTACTCGACGGTCTGAATCCTGACCAGATTGCAAAATATAAACGTGATTTTTTCAACGCTATACACAGCAAACAGAATGTAAACATCGCTTTGATTACAGAAGACCTTGTGCATGATGTGGAATATGGTGGAACCCATTTTCTGTTATTTTATATTCCTCGTATCGACCGTGCATTACGACCGGTATATGTGGGGCTTGACCCTTATACCGGAACTTTCCGCCGTGACATTGACGGGGATTATCATTGTTCGCGTGAAGAAGTGAACAGCATGTTTGCCGATGCCAATCTTGCCAGCCCTGTTGACGGCCGGATATTGAAAAACTTCAGCAAGGAGGATTTGGACCATAGTTCTATAAAACAATATCGCAGACGTTTTGAACAATGGAATCCTGACCATGTTTGGAACAGTTTGCCTGAAGACAAGTTTCTGGAAAAGATCAATGTATTCAGAAAAGACAGAAAGAGTGGCGAGTACGGACTGACCTATGCCGGTTTGCTGATGTTTGGAACGTATAGTGCCATCATGGACGAAAATCCGAATTTCTTTCCTGATTATCAAGAAATACAAGATCCTAAGGACAGATGGGTAAACCGTATTTGTCCCGATGGAAACTGGGAATCAAATCTGTTTCAGTTTTATAGTCGCTTATTGCCTATTCTTCAAAATTTCCTGCCCAAACCATTCATTCTTGAAGATGGACAGAGAAAAGCAGAGACTACTGCACATGTCGCTGTCAGAGAGGCGTTTTATGGTGCTAATGTTGCTCTTCAAGCCTCCAATGTTGCTCTTCCCAAAAGATATTCAAAAGAGCAGTTAAAGGAGAAAGTAACAGAGGTTTGTGCCGATTGGGTGACGGCAGAACAGATTGCAGAACTAATAGGAAGGAATGTAACGTACGTAAAGAACCATGTAATACCTTTAATGACTGATTTTTTGGAAAAGATGCATGATGTTCCTCATCATCCAAGGCAAAAATATCGAATCCGTAAATCTTAGAGTATACCAAACCGCGAAACAGCCCCTACCACGCACAATATTTGTATATTGCAACGCTCTCGTGTCACAACACGAAGCTGTATGCCAGTTTATCCTGCGTGCTCAATATCCCCCTTTGGGGGATTATAGGGGGCCTGGCCTCCTACCCCTTCAACTTGTTCCTCACCTCGGTGGGTGTCTCCCCATAGGCATCGCGGTAGCATTTTGTGAAATAGGCGGGAGTTGAGAATCCTGTTTCGTAGGCTATCTCGCTGATTGTCTTTTCGGTGGTGGTGAGCAGATGGCGGCCGTGTTGCAGACGCAAGCGGCGTATCAGTTCCACTGGTGCATAGTTGGTGAGCGCCTTTATCTTGCGGTAGAACTGCGAGCGCTCCAGTCCCATCATCGATGCAAGAGTGTCGACATTCAAGTCGGAGTTGCCCATTTCCCTGTTGAATATGTCGATGAAACGGTTGTAGAACTCGTTGTCGATGTCACCGGTGGGCAGCTGTCGGGCTGGGGCTGCACCGGCTGACGGCTTTTCGGGCGGGGTGACGGTCGTGCTGTACAGCCGGATGATGCGCTTGCGGTTGGCTATGAGCGCGGCGCAGCGCGACTTGAGAACTTCGGTATTGAAGGGTTTCGAGAGATATCCGTCGGCACCGTTGTCGTATCCCTGAACACGCTGTTCGTCCATGGAGCAGGCAGTGAGCATGAGCACGGGGATGTGGGATGTTGACACCTCGTTCTTGATGAAGCGGCAGCATTCCAGACCGTCCATCACCGGCATCATCATGTCGCAGATGATTATATCGGGCACGTATCTCGCGGCCATGCGGCATCCCTGACGGCCGTTGGCGGCAGTGATTATGTTGTAGTCGTTGGCGAGCAATTCGCCCACAAGTTTCTGTATGTCGGTGTTGTCGTCGATGATGAGCAGCAACGGTTTGTCGTCATCAAAAGTCATCGCGGTGTCTATGTCGTCGAGTTCGGCTTTCACCTCCTTGTCGTCAATGTTCTTTGGCTCTATGACGGTATTGTCGGTCACATGGGTGACGGGCAGCGTCACGGTAAACTCCGAACCTTTGCCTGGCGTGCTGTCCACGGATATCGTGCCGCCATGTAGCTCGACGAACGCCTTGGCAAGCGAAAGCCCTATTCCAGAGCCTTGGGGATGCACGCGGTCGGCCTGATAGAAGCGGTCGAAGATGTTGCCGAGGTTGCGGCTGCTGATACCTTCGCCGGTGTCCTTTATGCCGAATGTGAGTGTGGTGCCGTCGGTGTGGTAGCTCACAGTGATGGTGCCGTTGTCCGGGGTGAACTTGAAGGCGTTGGACAGCAGGTTGAAGAACACGCGCTCTATCTTCTCGGTGTCAATGGCTACGCGTGGCGGTTTGCGGCCGGTGGTGTTGCCGGTGCTGTTGTCGTTCGTGCCGTCGGCCGGTACGGCGAGCGTAAGGTGTATATCGCGCTTGGCGGCAATGGTGTAGAACGACTCCATCCAGTCGCGTGTGGCGCGGTCGAAGTCAATCTCGGTGAGCCTTAAGTCGAGCTTGCCGTTCTCGTACTTGCGGAAATCAAGTATCTGGTTGATAAGACGTTTCAATATCCTCACATTCTTGTCGGCTATCTTCATGAGCGTCTGCTGTCGCGGTGTGAGGTTAGCGGCCTGTGCGAGCTGCGCCACCGGCTCGGCTATGAGGGTGAGCGGGGTGCGCAGATCGTGTGACACATTGGTGAAGAACATCAGTTTCGATTGTGTGGCGGCTTCAAGCTGCTCGTTCAGCTGCTTCTGCTTGTCGCGCTCCTGCTCGAGCAGCCGGTTCTGTTGAATGAGTGTCTTGCGGTGTCTGTTGCGCTGCCAGTAGACCCTGAGAAGCAGGAATCCCACTCCGAAGAGCAGCACGATGATGGCTATGCTGGCATAGAATAGCGATGTCTGTGCGGAGTGCTTGGCCCAATAGTCGTCTATCTGTGCCTTGAGAAGCCGCATCTTGCCCGTCTCCTGCTTCAGCGTCTCGTTTTGCAGCAACAGGATGTCGGCATTGGTCAGATCGACGGCCGACGATGCCGGTATTAGCGTTTCGCGGCGATAGGGCTGCCCTTTGAGTATGGCAAGTGCTGTCTGTATGAGGCGGTGACCCTCGGTGGGGTAGAGGAAAGTGGCGTCTATCACGCTGTCGGCCACGGCCTGTATGCCAATCTCGGGCGCGGCGTCGATGCCTATAACCCTTATGTCGCGTCGGCCGTGACGGCGTGCCACCTCGGAAGCTCCTATGGCCATACGGTCGTTGTGGGCAAAGATGAGGTCGATGTCGGGGTAGAGTTTCAGCAGTGAGTCGGTCACGGGTATGGCGTCTTCCTTGTTCCAGTTGGCCGGCACACTGGCCAGCAGGCGTCCGCCCTCGTTTTCGTATTCCTTTGCAAATCCGTTGTGGCGCCCATCTGCGGGCGTCGAGCCGCGCAGTCCGTAAATTTCGATGGCTGTGGTGCCTTTGCCGAGCAGATGGGTAGCATAGTGGGCGGCCGAGCGGCCTATGCCTTCGTCGTCGACGCCGATGCGTGCGGTGTAGGTGTCGCCGATGATGTTGCGGTCGAATATAATGACGGGGGTGCCGCTTTCGTACACTTTCCTTATAATTGGCGTGAGGGCTGCGGCCTCGTTGGGAGAGACAATGATGATGTCAAACTTGTTGTCGGCGAAATATTTTATGTCTTCTATCTGTCGGGCGTTGTCGTCGTCGGCCGAACGTATTTCCACGACGGCGTTTTCGTGGAACATTATCTCACGGTTTATCTCGTCGTTCATTTTGGCACGCCAGTCGTCCTGACTGCATTGCGACACACCTATTTTGTAGACTTTGTCGGCTTTGCAGCCGGTTACGGCAACAATAACGGACAATAACATGATGTATGATAATATTCTGTTCATCGGGTTGGTTGTCAATATCGTATTGCAAATTTAGTTATAATCCGATGAAAAACAGTGCATAAGGTATTAAAAATCGGGCTATGCAACATTTTTGATAGCTAATGCACTATATTTGGCACTGTGTGTCTGTGTATTATAGTAATTTTGCAAGTGAAGAAACGTATCCCCCTGTAATCCTCCCTAAGGAGGGTATATCGGGAGCAGACCGGCACCTGAAGGAAATAATGATGGGTAAGAAAAGATGATTATATGAAAGTCGGCAGCCAATGACAAGGATTAAAGAGGTGATTAGAGAATGGCAGAGCAGTAGTAAAGTTAGTTAGTAAATAAGTAAAATAGGTAGAACCTTTTTGAGGTAAGGAAGATTGTTTCAGGTACTTTGAAGACGAATATCAAAACAATATAACGATGAGAAATATAACTAAAAACTTAAAATCGATGATGATGATGGGAACCGCGTTGTTGTATCAGGCAATGACGGTATCGGCACAGACAGCCACAACATCTGCACAGACGTTAACGGCGGTGTCACAAGTGTCAACGCAGCCGGTTGCCGACAAGGCTACGGGCGTGGAGGTGGACCATCTCGGAGTAAGCAACACACTGGTACGTGTGACGGGTGAGGGCAAGTATTTGCTTCTTCCGGTTCAGGAGGCAAACGACGATGCACGTATCAATGTGCTTGTTGACGGAAATGTTGTCGAGACAATACGTGTGCGTCTGGCAAAATCGAAGATTGACTATTCCGTTCCTTACAACTTGTCGCCCTACAAAGGCAAGAACGTTATTCTCGACATTGTCACATCGCAAGGCCGCAGCTCTGTGCGCGAGGCTAAAGATGACGCATGCTGGAAAGGCATTAGGCTGGTGGACGCTTTCGACACCGCCAATCGCGAGAAATACCGTCCTGCCTATCACCATACACCGCTTTACGGCTGGATGAACGACCCCAACGGAATGTTCTACAAAGACGGCAAGTGGCATCTCTATTACCAGTACAACCCTTATGGTTCGAAATGGCAGAACCTGTCGTGGGGACATTCCGAATCGGCCGATCTCGTAAATTGGGAGCATAAGCCTGTGGCCGTAAAGCCCGACGGACTCGGAATGATATTCAGCGGCAGCTGTGTCGTGGACAAGGCCAACACAGCCGGATTCGGAGAGAATGCTGTGGTGGCCATGTATACTTCGGCTGATGTGAGCCAGATGCAGAGCGTGGCGTTGAGTACGGACGGTGGCATTACGTTTGCCACATATCCATACAATCCCGTAATCACGCTCGAGAGCGAGGCCCGCGACCCGAATATGTTTTGGAACGAGGCCACAGGCGAGTGGAATCTTGCTTTGGCGCATGCTCTCGATCATGAGATGCTGTTCTTCACATCGCCCGACCTGAAGCGCTGGACGCTGCAGAGCTCCTTCGGTAAGGGACTGGGCTGTCAGGACGGTGTGTGGGAATGCCCCGACCTGTTCAAACTGAAGGTGGATGGCAGTGGCGAGGAGAAGTGGATGCTGATATGCAGCATTAACCCCGGAGGCCCGTTCGGTGGCAGCGCCACACAGTATTTTATAGGCGACTTCGATGGCAAGACATTCACACCCGACAGGGATGCCGACGGTAGTGTGCCCACCAAATGGATGGACTACGGCAAGGACCACTATGCTACGGTGAGTTGGAGCAACGCTCCCGACGGTCGTCGCACGGTGATAGGATGGATGAGCAACTGGCAGTATGCAGCCGAGGTGCCTACGCAGCAGTTCCGCAGCGCCAACACTCTGCCGCGCGAGGTGGGACTGTTCAAGGCCGGTGATGGCAGGATATATGCCTCTACAGTGCCGTCGCCCGAGGTGGACGCTCTGCGTGGCAAGGTGGTAAAGCATGTGTCGAAGATGTCGGCCGGCCGTAAGGCAAAACGGTTCGCACTGCCCGAATTATGCGAGATAACGCTCGACGCGGCATCGCGCCGGGGTGGAAACATGATACTGACACTGGGTAACGACAAAGGCGAGAAGGTTGTGATGACGTACGACGCGGCCAATGGCACGTTGTCATTCGACCGCCGTGAGAGCGGCATCACTGACTTCAGTCAGGATTTTCCCGCTGTGACCACTGCTCCCACATTTACGGCTGACGGTAAACTGGGGCTTAGGATATTCGTTGACCGTTCGAGCATCGAAGTGTTCGGTAAAGACGGCCGCTTCGCTATGACCAACCTCGTGTTCCCCCGTACTCCGTATACCTCTCTGACGGTATCTTCAGACAGGGTGGCGCAGATCACAAGCCTGAACATCTATGAGATAAAGGAGACGAAATGAACGCAACAAAGAAACAATATAAAAAACTATAGTAATGAGTAATACACAGTCACTTGTAAACACCCGCCGTGACTTTATCATGCAGATACTGCCGGTGATGCTTTGTTTCTTCGCTATGGGCTTTGTTGACCTTGTCGGCACGGCATCAAACTACGTGCAGAAGGATCTTGCTCTTACCGATTCACAGGCCAACCTGTTTCCGTCGCTCGTATTCTTCTGGTTCCTCATATTCTCGGTGCCCACCGGAATGCTGATGAACCGTATAGGGCGCAAGAACACAGTGCTGATAAGTCTCGTAGTGACGGCAGCGTCGCTCGTTGTGCCCGTTTTCGGCGACGGTTACATGGTGATGCTGCTTTCGTTTTCGCTGCTCGGCATAGGCAATGCCATCATGCAGACATCGCTCAATCCGTTGGTGACCAACCTTATCAGCGAAAGCAAGCTGGCATCGACGCTCACCTTCGGGCAGTTTGTCAAGGCGATAGCCTCGTTCCTCGCCCCGCTGATAGCGGCATGGGGAGCCACGAGTGCCATGCCTACATTCGGATTGGGATGGAAAGGCCTGTTCGTAATCTACGCCATCGTCAGTTTCCTGTCGGTAGTCATGCTCGCAGCCACTCCCATTGAGGAGGAGCGTCCCGACAAGGCATCGGGCGTTGGCGAGTGTATCCGTCTGCTGGGCCGTTCGTTCATCTTCCTGTGCTTCCTCGGCATTATGTGCCATGTGGGCATCGACGTGGGTACCAATACCACGGCACCGAAGATTGTCATGGAACGGCTCGCGTTGCCGCTTGAAGAAGCCGGTTTTGCCACGAGTGTGTATTTCATCTTCCGTACGGCGGGCTGTTTTCTCGGTGCTTTTATCCTGCGCCGGATGTCACCGCGGCTCTTCTTCGGCGTCAGTGTCGTCATGATGTTTGCCGGAATGTTGATTCTTTTCGTGTGTGACACGCTCACTATGCTGTACGTGGGAATTGGATTGATCGGTTTTGGCAACTCGAATGTATTCTCCATAATATTCTCGCAGGCGCTTATGAACTCACCGAAAGAGAAGAACGAAGTGTCGGGGCTTATGATAATGGGACTCTTCGGCGTTACTGTATTCCCGCTTGCCATGGGGTTAGCCGCCGACGCCATAGGCTGTCAGGCGGGTGCCGTAGCCGTAATGACGGTGGGGGTGGCCTATCTGATGTACTATACGACGAGGATAAAGAAGATTTCTTAGGAGAATAGTTTATAGGAGTTAAAGGAGTTAAGAGGGAGTTATCGCTCCCTGCGGTCGCTCCGGAGTTAAAGACATTACCCCTGTTGCAACCGTACATCCCCCCCCTTAACTCCCAAGAGAACAAGAGAAAAAGCATTTGTCTTTAACTCCTGAGCGGGCTTTACCCGCGATAACTCCTATAACTCCTTTAACTCCTAAAAGAATCTCCATAAGAAAAAAATAACCAAATAACTAAAAAACAATAATGAACAACTTAGTAGTAGGAATGGGCGAAGCCCTTTGGGACGTTCTTCCGGAAGGGAAGAAGATAGGCGGTGCACCTGCCAATTTCGCTTATCATGTATCGCAGTTCGGGTTGCTCAGCTGTGTGGTGAGCGCAATCGGTGACGATGCACTCGGCAACGAAATAATCAGCAACTTCACATCGAAAGGCCTTAACCATCAGATTGACAAGGTGCCGTATCCCACGGGAACGGTGCAGGTAGAAATAGATCAGGCGGGCATACCTCAGTATGAGATAAAGGAGAACGTGGCGTGGGACAATATCCCTTACACTACCGCGCTCGAAACCATAGCCAAGAGCACCAAAGCCGTGTGCTTCGGTTCGCTCGCACAGCGCAACGTGGTGTCGCGCGAGACGATAGGCCGCTTTATCGATGCCATGCCAAAGAATGACGGTACGCTGATCGTGTTCGACGTGAACCTGCGTCAGGGATTCTACAACAAGGACATACTGTGCAATTCGATGAAGCGTTGCAATATCCTCAAGATAAACGATGAGGAACTTGTCACCGTGAGCCGCATGTTCGGTTATCCGGGCATCGACCTTCAGGACAAATGCTGGATACTGATGGGCAAATACAACCTGAAGATGCTCATACTGACCTGCGGCATCAACGGCAGCTATGTGTTCACACCGGGCAACGTGTCGTTCCAGCCTACACCGACAGTCGAGGTGGCCGACACAGTGGGAGCGGGCGACAGCTTTACGGCGGCATTTATCGCATCGGTTCTTAAAGGCAAGAGCGTTACCGAAGCCCATGCGCTCGCCGTAAGGACATCAGCATACGTATGTACGCAAAAGGGTGCAATGCCTGTGCTGCCGGCTGAAATAACAGGTTGATACCGATGTGGCAAATATTCGTTATGATGAAGACGCGGAGATATCTGGTTCTCAACAGACATTTCCGCGTCTTTTATGTTTACTTTGCAGTCAAGTTTGGAAACTTCTTACGTTTTCAAGTTCTTGTTTTGACAGAGAGAATCTGAAATTCTGTCAGATGCTGTCGAGTGCATGGCTTATGTCGGCGATGAGATCGTCAACATGTTCGGTTCCTATGCTCAGACGGATGGTCGATGGACTGATGTGCTGTTCGTTGAGTTCTTCGGGTGAGAGTTGCGAGTGGGTAGTCGTGGCCGGATGGATTATGAGACTTTTCACATCAGCCACATTTGCCAGCAGTGAGAAAATTTCAAGATTGTCGATAAATGTCCATGCCTCCTTCTCACCGCCTTTTATCTCGAATGTGAATATCGAACCGCCGCCGTTGGGGAACAGGCTTGTATACAGGGCATGGTCGTGATGTGACGGAAGTTGGGGATGATTGACGCGGGCCACTTTCGGATGTTTTGCGAGGAAATCGACAATGCGGCGTGTGTTGTAGGCGTGACGTTCCACGCGCAGGCTGAGCGTCTCCAGACCTTGGAGCAGTATCCACGCGTTGAACGGGGAAATGGCTGCTCCCGTGTCGCGCAGCAACACGGCACGTATGCGGGTGACGAATGCTGCCGTACCCGCCACGTCGGCAAACACGGCTCCATGATAGCTCTGGTCGGGCTTGGCCAATGAAGGATACTTGTCTGCATTGGCCTTCCAGTCGAAATGTCCGGCATCCACTATTATTCCGCCGAGACTCGAGCCGTGGCCGCCGATGAACTTTGTGGCCGAGTGCACCACAATGTCGGCACCGTGCTCTATAGGCTTGATGAGGTAGGGGGTGCCGAAAGTGTTGTCGACAATGACAACGGTGTTGTGGCGGTGGGCAATGTCTGATATTCTCCTGATGTCGGTCACGCTTGCATTCGGGTTTCCGAATGTTTCTATTATAATGGCTTTTGTGTTGTCTTTGAATGCAGCCTCTACGGCGTCGAAATCGGCCGGGTCCACTATCGAGTAGGTCACGCCCTGTGTCGCAAGCGTGTGAGCCACCAGATTGTATGTGCCGCCGTAGATATTGTTTGCTGCAATGATGTGGTCGCCGGCCTGTGCCACATTCTGAAGAGCGTAGGTGATGGCCGCCGCACCGCTGGCAACAGCCAGTCCGGCCACACCGCCTTCGAGCGCGGCTACGCGGTCTTCAAGCACGCCTTGTGTAGAGTTGGTCAGCCGGCCGTATATGTTGCCGGCATCGCGCAGTCCGAACCTGTCGGCGGCATGTTGAGAGTTGCGGAATACATACGATGTGGTCTGATATATCGGTACGGCGCGCGCATCGGTCGCCGGGTCCGGATTTTCCTGTCCTACATGTAGTTGGAGAGTCTCGAAATGCAGTTTGCTCAGTGTCTCTTTATTCATAACGTCATTACTTTTTTTGTTAGACTTATTTTCGGTACAAAGTTAATTGATTGGGAAAACATTCTAATGGCTTTGCGAAAATTCAGAATAAATCACTAAATTTGCATGTCCGAACCATATATTTATTCTGAAAAAATCATTCAAATATGAGCGAAACAGAACGTCTTGACCGTACCGACCTACTTATACTTGACGCCTTACAGCAAAACGCCAGGATTACCAACAAGGAACTTGCCGCACAGATCCACCTGTCGCCGTCGCCGACTTTCGAACGATGGAAAAGGCTTGAACGCGAGGGATATATAAAGAAATATATTGCAGTGCTTGATGCCGGAAAGCTGAACAGGGGATTTGTCGTGTTCTGCTGTGTAAAACTTAGCAGACTGAACACCGAAACAGCCAACGATTTTACGGAGCGTATCGGCAGGATACCGGAAGTGACCGAGTGTTACAACATATCCGGACATTTCGACTATATGCTTAAAATACACTCCTTTGACATGAAGCAATATCAGCAGTTTCTTATCAATGTACTTGGCAGAATAGAGAGTGTCGTTTCGATAGAAAGTACTTTTGTGATGGAAGAGACGAAGCACAGCTATGGCGTGGGCGTGGTTTGAATAATGATATTGATACAATTCCGTAATTTTGATACGTCCTCTTTGATTTAATGCATTTACCTGATATTATCAAGTGCCATTGAAGTCACTGAACGTCAGCCGTTTCTTCGTCCAATCCGAGCACATCCTTTACATTGTATAGCGGACGGCCCTTCACCTCGTTGTAGATCTTTCCGATATATGCCCCTACCAATCCGATAGAGATCAGCACGGTTCCGCCCACGAACCATATGCTCAGTATGAGCGACGACCAGCCTGGCACGGCCGTTCCCGTGATAAGTGCCTGGGCGACGTCTATGCCTATTGCAAGACTGATGATGATGAATATCATTCCGAGCCAGATTATGCCGTATATCGGTTTTACGGAAAACGAGGTTATCCCGTCGAGAGCAAGGGTGAGCATCTTGCCGAGTGTATATTTTGATGTGCCGGCCTTGCGTTCGTTTATCACGTCGTCCACGGTGGTGTATGGGAGTCCGAGTATTGGTATCAGACCGCGTAGATATAGGTTTCGTTCTTTGTATTCGGCAAGTAAGTCGAGTGCGCGGCGGCTCATCAGGCGGAAGTCGGCATGATTGTATATACTCTCCACGCCCATCCTCTTCTGCAACCGATAGAAAGCCGTGGCTGAGAGGCGCTTCAGCAGCGGATCGGCTGCGCGATGCACTTTCACACCGTATATGATGTCGTAGCCTTTGGTGTGTGCTTCAATCATTTTTGGTATGGTTGTGATGTCGTCCTGCAGGTCGGCATCAATGGTCACCACAGCGTCCGCCATGTCTTTTGCCGTCATCATTCCTGCCATGAGTGCGTTCTGATGACCGGTGTTGCGTGTGAGGTTAAGCCCTTTTACGTATCTGTTTTCACCGTGAAGACGTGCAATAATCTCCCATGTACGGTCATGGCTGCCGTCGTTGACATATAAAATAAAACTGTCAGGGCTTATCTTTTGCCCGACTGCGAGAGTGTCGAGCATTTGGGTGAGCCTTGCTGTAGATGTGGCGAGAATCTCTTCCTCGTTGTAACAGGGCGATACTATTGCTAATCTAATCATATCATTGGCTGTAAAAACAGACGTAGAACCGTATTGATAATGAAACCTAACACAACACAACTTGTTCTGAGTTGCCGAAATGCTGTTTGTTTATTGCAAAGATGGCGCAATCCGGATGCTGTTAAGTTCGCTTGAATTGCCGGGTGCAGCCTATCTTTCCGCAAAGATACATAAAAATTTAAAACATGATGCAATAAAACTGTTATATTGTTATTTATAATATGTTTCTTTGTAAGAATAAAAAAAATATACGTAACTTTGCAGCAGAACATGAAACAATATGACTATCTTATTGTAGGTTCCGGACTGTTTGGTGCCGTCTTTGCTCATAAGGCCCATCAGATGGGTAAGCGCTGTCTGGTCATTGACAAAAGACAGCACTTGGGAGGTAATTTATATTGTGAAAGCATAGAGGGTATCAACGTGCATAAGTACGGTGCCCATATCTTCCATACATCCGACAGGGAAGTATGGGATTTTGTCAATTCGATTGTCGAATTCAACTCTTATACCAATTCGCCGGTGGCCAACTATAGGGGCAAACTCTATAATCTGCCGTTCAACATGAACACTTTCAGTCAGATGTGGGGTGTGACCACGCCTGCCGAGGCTCTGGCGATGATAGAGAAGCAGAAGCGTGAGGCAGGCATCACAGAGCCGCGCAATCTGGAGGAACAGGCGTTGATGCTAATCGGACGTGATATCTACGAAACGCTGATAAAGGGATATACCGAGAAACAGTGGGGACGTCCGTGTACAGAGTTGCCTCCGTTTATCATCAGGCGTCTTCCTGTGAGGCTTACATTTGACAACAACTATTTCAACGACTGTTATCAGGGTGTACCTATAGGAGGCTACAACCGATTGACGGAAAGACTGCTGTGGGGTGTGGAGACCATTACTGGAGCCGACTATTTTGCCGACAAGACCCATTGGGACTCTTTGGCTGAAAAAATCGTGTTTACCGGGCGCATAGACGAATTTTACGGTTTCCGTTTCGGACGGCTTGAGTATCGTACGGTGAGTTTCGATGAAGAGATTGTGGATATACCAAACTATCAGGGAAATGCCGTGGTGAATTATACAGATCGCGAGGTGCCTTATACACGGGTGATAGAACACAAGCACTTCGAGATGTTCGGTGATGATGTGTACCGATGTCCGCACACTGTAATCTCCCGTGAGTATTCCACGGAATGGAAAGATGGTATGGAACCGTTCTATCCCATAAACAACGACCTTAACAATGCGGTATATGCCAGATACAAGGAACTGGCTGAAAGCGAGACAAACGTCGTATTCGGCGGCCGGCTTGCCGAATACAAATATTACGACATGGCACAGATTGTTTCCAAGATATTGAAGACGTGTATATAGTGTGGCAAGTGCAGGAGTGTACGATTTTACTTTTCCCCCCCCCCTATAATTTTATTCTGGCCTGTATTTCCACATCGGTTGTAGATGAACGATAGACGGTCTGATAGCTGCTGCCGATAGTGGGACGGTCGAAGTAGTCGGTAACGGCGACTTTGGCCGAGAGTCTGATACTGTGCCATGGAGCTATGCGCGCCATCAGTGCATAGTGTATACCGTGGCCTTGGTATGCCTGGGAGGAGAACGTGTATAGCATTCCGGGGTCATAGGCATATAGGCGGCTGTCGTATCCGGTGGTATTGAAATACGAGACATTCATGCTTATCTGCCCGTGTCCGAATGTGCGATTGGCATATTGGGTTACCATCAGTCCACGGTCGCGTCGTTTGAAGTAGGTCTGCGCAAGGTCGAGTTGTGTCTTGCAGCCCCATCCGTATTCAAGTGAGCGGGCGATACTGAGTCGCAAACGGTGTTCCGTACGGTTTTTCAGTGCACTTTTGTCCTCGTTGTCACGCTGTCTCAGTCGCAGACGGTATCGTCCGGTCAACGTCCATCCGCCTTGTGACAGTGTGGCCGTAAGCATATTGTCCGATGAGTACGACTTTCCCGACACCAGATACTTAGGCCATGCGAAGTAGGCCAGATCTGTGTATGCCGAAAGCTCAATTTGTGGAGACGGGTGCCATCCTATGCCGGCATATATCCCGTGCTCGTTTTGTACTTTATTGCCGTCGCAGAAGCTGTTTGCATGCAACGATGTGTATTTATGTGAGTAAAACCTGTGCAGCAGAGTCATACGAAGTCTGTCATTCGGGTATACAGAGGCAGTGTTGATGGTGGCCAAAGCTCCATGTCGGTCGACAGCAGTCTCGCCTTGCAGTGTGAAAAGATGATGGATGTAACCATAGTCTGTGCTCCAGTTAACGAAGTCGCTGCCCTTGGCATAGTGCCGGCGGTAAAGTACCTCGGTGTCGGGGCTGAGCCGACGGTTAAGATGAGTGTATACCAGTGTGGCCCCGGCATGAAATCCGTTTGCGGCATAGCGGACGTTGGCTCCGGCCGTAGTGGCGCGGGTGTTGTTCTTCTTTTCCATTTCACCTATGGTGCGGTGGTATCCGTTGTATACGATTGTAGCGGCAGTGCCGTCTCTGTTGAGTGTGGCATCGAGAGGGCGGTATGATGCGAAGACGCTTGCTGTCAGCCTTTTCGTCATACGCAGGGTGATGGCCGCTCCTTGCATATAGCCGGCTTCAGAACGCGACGAATGCACACGTATGGCATTGACCGGACGTCCGAGACCGTTGAGCACGGCAGTCTTGCCAAGGTTGAACGATGTGCCGGCAACGAGTCCCATGCCGAATGCCACGCGGTAGCGTCCGAGCGTGAGCGACTCTATGCGGCCCGTTTTCCGCAATTGCATGTATAAGGAATAATAGTCATAGCCGGCAGGGTTCTTGTCTGCGAACATCGGTTCTCCGGCATCCTGCGAGGCTACTATGCCCAGACGCACACGGTCTCTGTAACCGAAATCGTAGCGCAGCCAGTGCTTATAAGGATAGCCAAGATAGCCGTTGATGTCGCCTTTGCGCTTGTACATCGGTATCTTTGCTGTGGCGGTAAGCGTGTGCCGGCCGTATTTCATCATATTGCCAACCGACGGCAACGTCTCCTTGCGGTTGTCTCCGGCATAGACAATGTATTCCAGGAGTTGTCGCCGGGGGCGGTCGAGCGACTCTATAAGGGCAAGTTCGCCTGTGGTCTTCATTGAGTCGTATCGATATATGTATTCGCATATATCTTCTATCTGCCTGTCATTGAGAAACGGTATGAGCTCAAGCTCTTCGCGTGTTGCGGTGTTGATGTCGAGCGGATGGTCGGCCAGCCCGCTCATCACATCGTACCATTCATCCAACAGGTCTTCGTCTGTGTCTTCTTCATCGCTCACCAATCCGTACAAAAGTTCCTCCCACGGTGCGGCCGTGGGCTTGCCGGACTGTGCCGGCATCTGTATCGGAAGGAGGAGGAACATTATTATGAGAATAAAGGGAGGGATGGAAGATGTGGGAATGGTGGGAGATGTGGGAGGAATTGGAACGGTGGGAGGCATAATGACGGGTAGTTTCACGGTTAGTAGTGTTTTTGTTGAGGATTGATAATTATGATTCAGTTGTCATGTCTCGGCTATTGTCAACAATGGTAATCATAATTATCAATTCTCAATCCTCAATTTTCAATTCCATATTCCCAATCGGATTCAGTTCAATTTTGACGTCATAGGGCTGCGCACACCCTTGTAGCCTTTCAGAAAAGCCTTTGCCGAGCCGAAACTCAGGAACATGTCAAGCCGTACGGGTATGTGGTTGACGTCGTCGGTGACATAGAAACGTATCAGTTCGTGGTTCTTTTCGTCTTCGCGTTCAATGAACGAGAACACCAGACAGCGGTATTTGTCGTTGCTGCCTTCCATTTTGAATGTTTCCTTCCCGATATATTTCAGCCACGAGTTGGACAGACGCCTAGCATCGCTGATGGGCATGGGTATGGTCTGGCCTTTCTTTAACTTGCCGGTATCAAAGTTGCGGGCACGCAGGAATATGCTCATCATGTCGTATATGCAGTCCTTGTACTCCGAGTCTTTCCACACGTGCCGTCCGTCGTTTTCTATGCGGTGCTTTTTCAGATGGCACTTGCCTGCGGGATAACTGTACCACAATTCGTCCACATAGTAGCGTTTTCCCTCGCGTGCACCCTTGCGGAAGTATAGCGGTACGATGTCGTCGGTGCAGTATGACAGCAGCGTGTCGCGCATCATGAACATCTTGTCAAGTTTGTTGTTGCCGCGTGTGATGAGGCTTGTGCGATATGCCTGTCGGCCGTCGTATGTTGACTTGACAGTGCTCATGGAGGCTGTTCCCACCTTCACCCAAATGAACTTCCAGTTGAAGAACAGGTCGTAGTAAAGGAATTCTCCCGACTTGAATGCCTTGTTTTCTATGCCGCATTGTGCTCGGCCCGTGGCGGCTATGGCTGCCGTCATCACTATAGCCAGTAAGATTCTGGTGCTGAAATGTTTCATAGTGTCCTCCTTTCCATGTGTTTGCCGATTCTTTATTTCTTCAGTGGTATGCCCATTTCGCGTGCGCGGTCGGCATTCCTGTTTCTCTGTTTCTTCTCTTTGTCGGGTTTCTGCTTGGTTATGGCCATAGGTTTCTGCTCTGTCAGAGGTACGGCGTTTATATTCCACGAAACGGTGATGTCCCACTTGGCCTTGCACTCTATCTCCTTGGGATTGTAGAACACCGCTTCCGGCTGCCTGTCGGCCTCGTAGTCACCGGTGTCCCATATGCCATTGCCATTGTTGTCGGTAAAGGCGCTCAGGTAGTATTTCCCGGGCTGAACATAGAAAAATTCGGCTGTGTTGTTCTTTGCCTTTGTCTGTTTTACCACATTGCCCGAACTGTTGAGCAGCTGTACTACCATATCGAGCGTGTCGGTCCTGCCGTCAATGCTGACCATCAACGAGCCGAAATCGTCGTTCGAACGCACTCTCAGGCCTTTCTTTACGGGTTTTGACACAATGCCGTAAATGTCTTCAAACGCCGCCGAGTCTATCTCCAGACTGTATTCCACCGCGGGGCGCCATTCGGCCAGCAGTTCGTACCGGCGCAGCTGTCCCTTGACGGGATGCAGCTCGAAGCGTGCTCTGTACCACAGGGTGTCGTGCTTTGAATACAGATGTATGGCCGATGTGTCGAAGCGTGCCAGCGGTGTGGGCATCTCGATGAATACGCTGCTTTCGGGACTCATCGAGGACGGGATGCTGATTTTGGGTTCCATATTCTTCACAGGCATCACCGAATCGTAAGGCTCGCCCTTCTTGCGGGCTTTCTCTTGGTCCTTCTGCCACTTTTCGATTTCTTTCTCCAGTTCTTTCATCCGCTTTTCGTAACCTTTCTTGGGCAGTGCGGATATGGTGTCGGTGCGGCTTGTGAGCAGTCCGGTGGTGTCTGTCATCATGTAGTCCACCTCCATCAGCAGCGTGTCTCGGTTGACCAAAGCCGTGTCGCGCAGCCAGTAGAAGATGGTGTCGCGCTTCTCCGACGGTTCGATGACAAATGCGTCCGATGCGTCGAAGTTGATGCCTTTGACAGCGGGCAGGCTGTCGCTGCCGTAAGTGAAGTAGAAGTCTATGCGTCGCGGGTCCTGCCGCTCGGTCTTGAGCAGGTAGCGGTCGGTCTGCGGCACGGTGAATGCCAGCAGCACGATGTTGTCCGGACGGAAATGCGTGTAGGGCACACGGGCGATGGAGTCGATACGCAGTTCGTCGCGCCAGATGGTGTCCTGCCGTATGTCCGGGCCGCAGCTCGGCACGAAGGTGTCGTGGCTGAAGGCCACCATTTCGCTCTTTTGGCTGTAGATATAGTTTCCGTCGGCATCCTGAAGGGCATATACGCGGTATGTTCCCGGTGCGACGCCCTTTATGATGAAGCGTCCCCGGCTGTCCGTGCGCGATACGCGTATCATCGGTTTTGCGGTGAATGCCGTGTCGGACAGGTCGTCGTACAGTCCTACGAGTATTCCTTTTACAGGCTCGAGGTTGCTTGCGTCGAGTACGTTGCCTGCCACTTCAAACGTGTCAATCTCAGTACCTGTCGAGAAACTGTATGTGTAGTTGCCCATCGGATTGTTCTCGTTGTTGTCGGTGATGGCGTCGGAGAAGTCGATGGTGTATGTGATGTCGTCTTTGAGCGAGTCTTTCAGTTCTACGACAATCCTCTTTCCCGCGCTCTTTATCTCTGGCGTTTCGAGCTGCGGAGGCGACACGACCACCTTGTTGGCCGCATCCTCAAGTTTGACGAACTCGTCGAATGTGATGGTTATCTTGCGTGTCTTCACTCCGGTGGCCTTGTCGGCAGGTGAGGCATGCACTATCTTTGGAGGCGTTTCGTCATACCATCCGCCGTCGGGCTGCCCCATTCGTGCGCAGGAGGCTGTCAGCAACATTGCCGAAATGCAGGCCACGACAATTTTGAGCATGGACAAGGCGGCGCGTGGGCTGTATTTCCGTTGCGCTCCGTGTCCGGTTCTTGTTTCGGTTGTATGCGTGATGTTGGCCTTGTCCGTCATTTCCTGTTGTCTTTTTCTTCTGTTGTACTCTTGTCTTGAAGTCCTGCCGTAGCCTTCAGATTCCCATTTCCATGAGTCTGAGCATCTGCTCCATTATGTCGCGGTTGTTGTTCAGCCGCGGTATCTTGTGCTGTCCGCCGAGCTTTCCCTTCATCTTGAGCCAGTCGTTGAACAGGTTGGGACGTGCCTCGACTATCTCAAGATGTTGCAGGGTGATGTTCTTGTAGCGTTTGGCCTCGTAGTCGCTGTTGAGTTCTTGCAGGCGCTTGTCGAGCAGCGAGGCAAACCGGCCGATGTCGTCGGGGCGCCGCGCGAACTCTATGAGCCACTGATGGCGGCACTTGGCGTTGCCGTCCATGAACACCGGTGCGGCGGTATATTCGAGCACTTCGGCACCGGTCTCGCTGCATGCGTGGGCCAGACCCTGCTCGGCGTTGTCTACGATGAGCTCCTCGCCGAAGGCGTTGATGAAACTCTTGGTGCGGCCTGTGATGACGAACTTGTAGGGATTGACCGAAGTGAAGCTGACGGTGTCGCCCAGAACATAGCGCCACAGTCCGCACGAGGTGGAGATGACCATGGCATAGTTGCGTCCCGTTTCAACCCCCCACAGCGGTACAGCCGTGGGGTTGTCCGTGCCGAACTCGTCCATCGGTATGAATTCGTAGAACACGCCGTAGTCGGACATCAGCAGCATCGACTTGTCTTGCGGGTCGTTTTGCAGACCGAAGAACCCTTCGCTTGCGTTGTACGTCTCCATGTAGTGCATCCGGGGCGAGGTAATCAGTTGCTCGTATTGCTTGCGGTAGGGCGTGAAGGCCACTCCGCCATGGAAGAACACTTCCAGATTGGGCCACACCTCTTCCAGATGGGTCTTGCCCGTGAGCTCCATCACCCGTGTGAGCACGGAGAGCATCCACGACGGCACGCCGCTCAGATTGGTGACGTTGCGGCCCATCGTCTCGCGGGCTATGCGGTCGCGCTTCACTTCGAAGTCGCTCAGCAGGGCGGTCTGCTTCTGCGGAACGCGCACTAAGTTGACAAGCGGGGTGATGTTTTCTATCAGTATTGCGCTGAGGTCGCCCACCAGGCTGTCGGCCAGATTGCAGTTGGGCGAATGGCTTCCGCCGAGTATCAGGCCCTTGCCGTCGAACATGCGGCTCTTGGGATTGTTGTCCAGATAGATGGCCACGGCATCCTTGCCGCCCTTATAGTGCGTGTCGCGCAGGCCGTCGGCGCTGACGGGGATGAATTTGCTCTTGTCGTTGGTGGTGCCCGACGACTTGGCATACCACTTCACGCGTCCCGGCCATAGAATGTCTCTTTCACCGTGGCGCATGCGGTCGATGTCGCCTTTGAGTTCCTCGTAGGTGTTTATGGGGATATTTCTTGCGAAATCATCATAGTTGTGTATCGTTCCGAACAGATGATTACGCCCGTATTCGGTGTTTCCGGCGCGTGTCACAAGGTGCTGCAACACATTTTGTTGCAGCGTTTCTGCTCCGTTGATGTGCCGTTCAAGCTCTTTTTGGCGCGGCAGAAACACATTGCGAACTATTCCTGTTATGTTCATAATAGATGCAAAGATACGGCAAACTTTTGTAACACAAATACTTTTTACTATTTTTAAGGTTAGACACAAAGACATGTTTCTTTGGACATAAATGACATATCCCTTTTGAAGGCAAAGACGTGTTTCTTTCGGAGATAAGGAAGCATGTCTTTGCCTTCAAAAGGGATATGTCTTTATGTCAGTATAATTCTGAAAAAAACGCATTTTATTTTTTCTGAAATAGAAAAGCCGGGAGGCCTTCTCGGCTTCCTTTACACATGTTTTTTGCATTGTTTTCTCACCGTAAGGGCCTCCCGACACTCCCGCGAGGGCCGTTTCGCATTGCAATAAGGCCGCCGTCGCAATGCAATAACGGCCTTATTGCAAGGTGAAACGGCCCTCTCTGCTTTCTTGACAAACCTGTGCGATTGCAATGTGTTGATAATCAGCGCTTCCCATTTGAAGTAAAAATCGCGATTTTCGGAGCCTTGCCCGAAAATCGCGATACAGATGTCGCTTAACATACGTTAAAGTAAAGATATTTATCCGACATGACTGTATGTCGGGATATAATCTTGTATTGTCCGCCTGCTATACGAAAAATGTCAGTCTGTATATGCTGCTGCTTCGGCGGCAGCTATTATTTCTTCTCTCGACAGTTCTTTGGGTGTGGCTGTTATGTCGGACAAGTCGAATTCGTCAACATCGGTTGAGGCCTGTTTTCCGGTCTTTTCGGATTGTCTTTCGTGCCGGCGGCCGGTCGTGTCTCCGGATTTGATGTTACAGTCGGTGATGTTGTTGCTGTCAGGCAATGTGTTTGTGACGCCGTCGGTGGTGTTTTCGCCGGTTGCCGGGGCATCGGGTTCCGGTTCTTCTTCCATTCTTGTGCGTCCTGTCTTGGAGGCAAATACGGCATCTATGAACTGCGGTTCGCGGCGGAGGCGCTGCAATGTCTCCTTCGACGCCAACTGCTGGCTCTCTTTCTTTGAGAATCCTTTTCCTATGCCAGCCTTTATGTCTTCCAGTATTACCTGATAGCAGAATGTGGGACTGCTGTTCTCATCCTTGTTCTGTTCGAGCAACTTGAATTCCATTCGTACACGGTTCTTCTGTGTCCACTCTATGAGCTTGCTCTTGAAGTTGACTTCTTTGTAGGCCACCTTGTCGATGTTGATGAGCTGCGTGAGTATGCGTTTCTGCATGAACTGCATGCAAGCTTCGTATCCGCGGTCGAGATAGATGGCGCCCACGAGTGCTTCAAACGCATTGCCTCCCATATAGCTGTTGTGGGAGTTGGTATGTCCTGACGATATTATAAGGCGGCAGAGGCCCATCTCGTCGGCCAGTTTGTTGAGTGTGTCGCGCTGTACGAGCTTGCTGCGGGTGTTGGTGAGAAATCCCTCACGCTTGCCTTCGAAGTGGCGGTAGACGATGTCGCCCACTACGGCATCGAGTATGGCGTCGCCCAAAAATTCCAGACGCTCGTTGTTGAGCGGTTTTCCCTTGGCGTTGCGCCTGGATACGCTCTTGTGCATCAGGGCCAGTTTGTAGTACTCGATGTTGCGGGGATAGAAGCCGATGATGTCGTAGAGGGAAGAAAAAAGCTCCTTCTCCTTGCGGAAACGGAGCTTTATTCTATCTATGATGATATTATTCAGCATATTTCTTGAAGATGACGCAGGCATTGTGTCCGCCGAATCCGAATGTGTTGCTCATGGCGGCGCGTACCTCGCGCTTTTGGGCCTTGTTGAACGTGAAGTTCAGATTGTAGTCTATCTCCTCGTCGCGGTCGTCGTCGTCGTGGTTGATTGTCGGTGGCACGATGTCGTTCTGCACGGCAAGCACCGTAGCCATGGCTTCCACGGCTCCGGCTGCACCGAGCAGGTGGCCGGTCATTGACTTTGTCGAACTAATGTTCAGCTTGTATGCGGCATCGCCGAAGACGGCTTTGATGGCCTTGGCCTCAGAGATGTCACCCACGGGGGTCGATGTGCCGTGAACGTTGATGTAGTCGATATCCTCGGGTTTCAGACCGGCGTCTTTCAGAGCGTTTTCCATCACGAGGCGTGCTCCGAGTCCTTCGGGATGTGATGCTGTGATGTGGTGAGCGTCGGCACTGGCGCCTTCGCCTACCATCTCTGCGTATATCTTGGCTCCGCGGGCCTTGGCATGCTCCAGCTCCTCGAGTATGAGACAGCCTGCGCCTTCACCCATGATGAAGCCGTCGCGGCTCTTGCTGAACGGGCGTGATGCGTGTTCAGGGTCGTCGTTGCGTGTGGAAAGTGCGTGCATGGCGTTGAAGCCGCCTACGCCTACAGCGCAGAGAGCGGCCTCGGCACCACCGCTGACTATCATGTCGGCCTTGCCCAGACGTATCTGGTTGAAAGCGTCGGCCAAAGCGTTGCTTGATGATGCACATGCAGATGTGGTGGCGTAGTTGGGGCCGTGGAATCCGAAGTGGATTGAAATCTGTCCGGCGGCGATGTCGGCTATCATCTTAGGGATGAAGAAGGGGTTGAACTTCGGTCCCATGTCCTCGTGCTGGCCATAGTATTTCACTTCGTCCTCGAAGGTCTTGATACCGCCGATACCTACACCGAAGATTACTCCCACACGGTTTTTGTCAACTGTCTCCAGATCGAGACCGCTGTCTTTGACAGCCTGCAATGCGGAGATGAAGGCAAACTGTGTGTAGCGGTCCATCTTGCGCACTTCCTTGCGGTCAATGTAGTCCGTTACGTTGAGGTTCTTGACCTCGCAGCCAAACTGTGTCTTGAATTTTGAGGCGTCAAATAGTGTAAAGGGCGCCGCGCCGCTCACTCCGTTTACCAGACTGTTCCAGGTTTCTTCCGGAGTGTTGCCGACCGGAGTAACTGCTCCAAGGCCCGTTACAACAACTCTTTTTAATTCCATTATGATAAAAGTTGAAAACCGGGAAAAAGCCTAACCGGGATGTCTGAAAATCAAGAATGGAGAATTATGATTGCCACCATTGCAAGACGGGGAAATCATAATTCTCCATTTTCTCAATTGCAAATTGTCGGTTTGTCCAATTTCCCAATTGTTAATTTGAATTTATTTAGCGTTCTCCTCGATGTAAGCGATGGCATCGCCAACAGTGCCGATCTTCTCAGCCTTGTCATCGGGGATAGAAATGCCGAACTCCTTCTCAAATTCCATGATGAGCTCTACTGTGTCCAAAGAGTCAGCACCCAGATCGTTTGTGAAGCTTGCTTCCGGCTTAACATCAGCCTCGTCTACACCAAGTTTATCAACGATGATTGCCTTTACTTTTGATTCAATTTCTGACATAATTGTAATGTTTAAAATGTTAATAATGATTTCAAATCCAAAAAATTCGGGTGCAAAGTAACTAATTTTTATTCAGCTATGCAAATTATTTCACTAAAAAAGCACTCTTCTTTGCACACTATGTATATATTTGTGCAATAAACCGGCTGTTTTTTGTAATGAAAAAAGTTTTAATCGGAGTGGTGGTGTGACGATATGTTGTTTTGTGAAGAGATGGTGGAAAGGATTGTTCTATGACAAAAAAAGCGCGTTATCTTGGCTTTTCTTTCGCTTAATCAGAATTTTACACTACCTTTGCAAATAGTTTTTCGACTTAATTAAGATAGATTATGGAACATACACTTCTGATATACAATACGCTCAGTCGCCGTAAGGAGGCTTTCGAGCCGTTGCATGCTCCCAATGTGGGCATGTATGTGTGCGGACCGACGGTCTATGGCGACCCGCATCTGGGGCATGCCCGTCCGGCGATAACTTTCGACATCGTTTTCCGTTATCTGCGCCATTTGGGTTACAAGGTCCGCTATGTGCGCAATATTACCGATGTAGGTCATTTGGAGCACGATGCCGACGAGGGTGACGACAAGATAGCGAAGAAAGCGCGTCTCGAGCAGCTTGAACCCATGGAGATAGCACAGCACTATACCAACCGTTATCATGAGGCCATGAACGCTTTGGGGGTGCTGCCGCCGAGCATAGAGCCCCATGCCACAGGCCACATTATCGAGCAGCAGCAACTTGTGCAGCAGATAATTGACAACGGCTATGCCTACGAAAGCAACGGTTCGGTATATTTCGACGTTGAGAAATATAATCGTGATCATAAGTACGGTATACTTTCGGGGCGTAACCTTGACGATGTAATCAACGCCAGCCGCGAACTTGACGGAGTGGGAGAGAAGCGCAACCAGGTTGATTTCGCTTTGTGGAAGAAAGCGCTGCCGGAGCATATCATGCGCTGGCCAAGCCGGTGGAGCGACGGTTTTCCGGGATGGCACTGCGAGTGTACGGCGATGGGCCGCAAGTATCTCGGCGAACATTTCGACATACATGGCGGAGGTCTCGATCTCGTTTTCCCTCACCATGAATGTGAGATAGCGCAGGCTGTGGCCAGTCAGGGCGACCAGATGGTGCGTTACTGGATGCACAACAACATGATAACCATCAACGGTCAGAAGATGGGCAAGAGTCTTGGCAACTTCATCACGTTGGAACAGTTCTTCACCGGCGGTCATCCGTCGCTTGAGCAGGCATACAGCCCGATGACCATACGCTTCTTTATTCTCTCGGCCCATTACCGCGGCACTGTAGACTTCTCCAACGAGGCACTCAAGGCCAGTGAAAAAGGATTGGAGCGGCTCATGAACGGCATCAGCGACCTTGACCGTGTTCCGGTGTCGGCCAAGTGCGACCCGCAGACTGAGAAGATTGTCAAGGAACTGCGCCGGAAGTGCTACGAGGCCATGGACGACGACTTCGCCACGCCGCAGGTCATCAGCCATCTCTTCGAGGCGTGCGGTGTTGTCAACAAACTGCTCAACCACGAGGCAACCATCTGCGCCGATTGCTTGGAAGAGCTTGGCGCCACAATGCGTCTCTTTGCCATCGACCTGCTCGGATTGCGTGAGGAGAAAGCCGGTTCTTCCGGTGTACGCGAAGAAGCCTATGGAAAGGTTGTCGATATGGTGCTTGACCTGCGTGCCAAGGCCCGTGCCGCCAAGGATTGGGCTACATGCGACCAGATACGCGATGCGCTCAAAGATGCCGGTTTCGAGGTCAAGGACACCAAGGACGGTGTGGCCTGGAGATTGAATAAATAAAGAATTTGCATTTACTGTCACGGAGTTATGAACGGACTTCCGTGACAGTATTTAAGATATACCGTTCATTCTGACCATATACACCGCCACTGTCTTCATCCTCATGTAGTCTTCCGACACATACATCAGGCCACCGTAGGGATTGTTCGTGCCCCACGAGTTTTTCATTATGTAAAAGCGTCGGCCATGGGCGTCGCGGGCCAGTCCGACGATGGACATGCAATGGTCGTCGGTGGTGGAAAAGCGTTCGAAAGCCAGTTGGCGTGCCTCCTGCGACGTGTCGGAGGATACAGGCAGCGTGGCTGTGCCGCGGTGGAAAGAGAATCCCGGTTCGCTCGTGTCGCTTTCCCAGCATACGCCGTGACCTGTACGCACGGCTCTTTCTATTGTGGCCATGAGCGTGTCTATCGGCACATTGTAGAATTCGTTGTGTTCCGTGTTGTCGGGCACCTCGAGAGCGAAGCGGGTATAGAACGGATGATGTGTGAAACTCGTCAGGCCGACATACTCTCCGGGTGAGCATACACTGCGGGCAAACTCACCCGGAGTGTATTCCGCTCCGTACATGAAGACCCGCCTCGGTGCCGTGCCGAGAGTCTCGTCGAGCAAAGCAGTCACTTGCCCGGAGGTGCGGCCGAGCCGGCTACGTGTTCTTATTGCCCGATGAACCGTGCGCTTTACTTTGTTTGCCAATACCATGATGTCGGCTTCCGGGTCGTCGCGATAGGCGTCGTATGCCACCATTCCGTGTCGTTCCATGACGCAGAGCAGTGTGCCGCCCATGCCCCGCATCGCCACAGGTACGGTGTCGCGGGTGAGATAGCTTTGCCGGCTGCGCTCCTCCAACAGGCACCGTGCGGCATATTTCACCGACAGATGCACCGAGTCACCTCGCATGATATGTTCTGTTTCAATGGCGGCCAGCATGGCATAGGCCCAGCATAGCGTGCTCTTGCCTTGGTTTTTCACGGGTGTATATCCGTTGATTACCTCGGTGGTGAATATCTCCGCGGTATCGTTCTCTCTGCTGTTTTCCAGAGTCGTGCCATTGTTCAGATACAATGTGACGGCTACGGCTGCGACGGTAAATATGGTGTATATGACAGTTCTTGTCTTGTTCATTGTCGTCTTCGGACGTTTGTGTCAGTGTGCCTCAAGCCAGTTTTCGCCCCATCCGCAGTCCGCTGTCAGCGGTACGCTCATGGGACAGGCATTCTGCATCTCCTCGAGCACGATGCGTTCTACAAGTTCGCGTTCTTCGGGAATGACGGAGAAGTTAAGTTCATCATGTACCTGGAGAATCATCTTGCTTCTGATGTTCTCCTCGCGGAACCGGCGTGCTATGCGTATCATGGCCACTTTGATGATGTCGGCCGCCGTGCCCTGTATCGGAGCATTGATGGCGTTGCGCTCGGCGAATCCGCGTACGGTGGCGTTGCGCGAGTTTATGTCGGCAAGATACCGGCGCCGTCCGAAAAGAGTTTCGACGTAGCCTCGTGTTCGCGCTGTCTCCTTGGCCTGCTCCATGTATTCGTGAACGGCCGGGAAAGTCTCGAAATATCCGTCTATCAGTTGGCGTGCTTCGTCACGGCTGATGTCGAGACGCTCGGCCAGGCCGAAGACAGTGATGCCGTAGATGATGCCGAAGTTGGCGCGTTTTGCCTTGGTTCGTTGGTCGCGTGTGACGTTGTCCATAGTCTCCTTATATATTTTGGCTGCTGTGGCGGCATGTATGTCGTGCCCCTCGCGGAAGGCTTCTTTCATGTTTGCATCGTCCGAGAGATGGGCCATCACACGCAGTTCAATCTGGCTATAGTCTGCTGAAAAGAACAGACAGCCCGGTTCTGGCACAAAGGCACGTCGTATCTCCTTGCCGTCCTCTCCGCGTACGGGGATATTCTGCAGGTTGGGGTCGCTCGACGATAGTCGTCCTGTGGCGGTGACAGTCTGGTTGAATGATGTGTGTATGTGTCCGGTGCGCGGGTTGATGAGCTTTGGCAGGGCATCGACATATGTGCCGAGGAGTTTTTTCAACCCTCTGTGTTCCAGTATGTCGGCCACTATCTCGTGCTTTCCTTTCAATGTCTGGAGCACATCTTCGCTTGTGACAAACTGGCCGGTCTTGGTCTTTTTAGGCTTGTCCACAATCTTCATTTTGCCGAAGAGCACGTCACCCACCTGTTTTGGCGATGCTATGTTGAACTGTTCGCCTGCCAGTTCGTATATTCGTTGCTCTATCTCTTCCATGCGGGCCGTCAGAACTTTTGACGTTTCGCCCAGTGATGCAGTGTCGATGCGCACGCCTTGCATCTCCATTTCGGCCAGAACGGGCATGAGAGGCATCTCGATTTCGTAGAACAGACGGTCGGCTCCGTACTTCTTCAACTCGGGCTCGAGGACGTTCTTGAGACGCAGGGTGATGTCTGCGTCCTCGGCGGCATACTCATATACATCGGCTGGCGCCAGGTCGCGCATGGATTTCTGTCCCTTGCCCTTCGGACCGATGAGCTCGTCGATGTGTATGGTGCGGTAGTGCAGATATATTTCGGCCATGTAGTCCATGTTGTGCCGGAGTTCTGGCTGAATAAGGTAGTGGGCTATCATGGTGTCGAACATGGGGCCGGCAAGATGAACTCCGTAGTTGGCAAGTACCTCGAGATCGTACTTGATGTTCTGTCCCACTTTGAGGATTTCGGGGTCTTCGTATATTGGTTTAAATATATTAACAATTCTTTTAGCTTCTTCACGTTCGGCAGGAATGGGTACGTAAAAAGCCTTTTTTTCTTCAACGGAGAAGCTCAAACCCACAAGTTCTGCGTCGATGGCAACGGTTGAAGTTGTTTCCGTGTCTAAACTGAGAATTTTATTTGTCCGTAAAAAGTCAAACAAATTAAGCAAATCATCCTCATTATCAACGAGTTTGTATTCGTGAGAAGTGGTTTTAAGGCTCTCAAAATTCGAAAATTCAGAAGTTTCTGACCCGTTGTTCGGAATTTCCGCAAATAAATCAAGTTGTTGATTTTGTGTTTTTGACTTATTTTCGGTTTTTTTAAGAATTCTGTCAGCAAAACTCTTGAACTCCAGTTCATCGAATATTTTCTTCAGTTTTTCCTCATCGGGTTCGCTGACGAGCAGTGCGTCGAGGTTGAGCTCGACGGGAACGTCGGTTTTGATGGTGGCGAGGAATTTCGAGAACTTTATCTGACGGCGGTTGTCTTCTATCTTTTTTTTCAGTGCACCCTTAAGTCTGTCGGTGCCGGCAAGGAGCTGTTCGATGCTGCCGAACTCGCTTATCAGTTTGACAGCCGTCTTTTCGCCAACCCCCGGACAGCCGGGTATGTTGTCGGACGAGTCGCCCATGAGTCCGAGCAGGTCGATTACTTGGAGTGGAGTGGGGATGCCGTACTTGGCTTCCACCTCTTTTTCGCCGAGTACTTCGTAGCCAGCGTCGCCGTATCGCGGGCGGTACATGAAAACATTGCTGCTGACGAGCTGTCCGTAGTCCTTGTCGGGTGTGAGCATGTATGTGGCAACTCCGGCCTGTCCTGCCTTGGTGGCAAGCGTTCCTATGACGTCGTCTGCCTCGTATCCGGGCATCTCAAGTATGGGTATACGCATGGCCTTGAGTATATCTTTTATTATAGGTACGGACTTTTTGATGTCCTCGGGACAGGCCTCCCGCTGTGCCTTGTATTCGGGATATGCCTCGTGGCGGAATGTCGGGCCGGCAGGGTCGAAAGCCACTCCGATGTGGGTTGGTTTCTCCTTTGTCATCACTTCGTTGACAGTATTGACAAATCCCATCACTGCCGAGGTGTTGAGCCCTTTTGAATTGATTCGCGGATTCTTTATGAAAGCGTAGTAAGAGCGGTATATTAGCGCGTATGCGTCTATCAAAAACAATTTATTCATTGTAATTCTTTTTATTTCTGCGTAAAATTACAAAAAAATCAGTATTATCCCGATAAAAATCCGTATTTTTGTATCAAATTTGATTCGATGGACTATTTATCACGGATTAAGAAACCAATAGAAAGTGATTTGACAGATTTTATCGGCTTGTTTGACGAGTCGATGAGTCATGCGGACGGTCTGCTGTCGCAGGCTTTGACGCATATACGCAATCGTGCCGGCAAGCGGATGCGCTCCATGCTGATACTGCTGATGGCGCGTAACTATGGCTGTGTGACCGATGTGACGCAGAATGCGGCGCTCGGTCTGGAACTGCTGCACACGGCAAGTCTGGTGCACGACGACGTGGTGGACGAGAGCAGCGAGCGTCGCGGACAAGCCTCGGTGAATGCCACATATAATAATCAGGTGGCTGTGCTTGTGGGTGACTATCTGCTGTCGACGGCATTGTTGCGCGTGGCCCGCACGCGGAATATCACGATAGTGGAATATCTCTCCGAGCTTGGGCGTACGTTGGCAAGCGGCGAGATTCTCCAGTTGTCCAACATACAGAATCAGGAGATATCCGAAGAGGTTTATTATCAGGTGATAATGCAGAAGACAGCGGCTCTTTTCGAGGCTTGTTGTACTATGGGAGCGTTGTCGGCAGGAGCTTCAGACGACGAGATAGAGGCGGCCGGGAAGTTCGGCCGCAACCTCGGGATAATATTCCAGATACGCGACGACATTTTCGACTATTACGACTCGCCTGAGATAGGAAAGCCTACGGGCAACGATATGGCAGAAGGCAAGTTGACGCTGCCTGTGATATATGCGGTGAACAATTCCGATCAGCCGTCGATTAAGAATCTTGCCCGCAAGGTGAAGGACCGCACTGTTGATGCCGATGAGATAGCCGTATTGGTGGATTATACAAAGACTCACGGCGGTATAGAATATGCCGAGCGACGCATGAATGACTTCCGTATCGAGGCTATGGATTTTCTTGATAATAATGTCGGAAATGATGATATAAGGGATGCGCTGAGGGCGTATCTCGACTATGTCATCGAGAGAAAGAAATAAGAAGAATCCCACCGGCGATGTCGCTGATGGGATTCTTGCATTATTTATGGCTGTTTCTCCGTTCCATCCTTGCTCTGTACATTTCCTCTTTTGTCCATTCGTTTTTTCAGAAGAATTTTGTCTCTTCTCCCAATATCTCGCTCAGCAGCATATTTGCCAGACGGCTTGTGCCGAGACGCAGCCATTGGTTGGTGAGCCATTTTTCGCCTAAGACCTCTTTTACGATGGTGTAGTATATGAGTGCGTCCATCACCGAATTGATGCCTCCGGCGGGCTTGAAACCTATCTGTATGCCTGTTTCGTTGTAGTATTCCTTGATTGCCTGACACATTACGTAGGCGGCTTCCGGTGTTGCGGCAGGTTCGAGCTTGCCTGTGCTTGTCTTGATATAATCGGCACCGGCGTACATGGCTATGATAGAAGCCTTCTTGATGTTCTCGGCTGTCTTGAGACATCCGGTTTCGAGGATTACCTTCATCTTCCTGTCACCGCATACTTGTTTCAGTTCGCTGATTTCGTCGGCTACACTTTCGTAGTCTCCGCTGAGGAACTTGCCCACGGACATCACTATGTCTATTTCCGTGGCACCGTCTTTCAGCGCCAAGGCCGTCTCGGCAACCTTTACCTCAATGAGGGCTTGTGAAGACGGGAAACTGCCTGACACACAGGCTACCTCCACGCCATCAACCTCCAGTGTCTGGCTTACGATGCCTGCAAAGCAAGGATAGACACAGATTGTGGCCACGTGAGGAAGGTTGGGGTAGGCGTCGTCAAACTGGTTGACACGTTCGGTGAATGCCATTACGCTCTCGTCGGAGTCGGTGGTTTTCAGCGTGGTCAGTTCGATGCTTCCCATAAGGAACTTTTTCACCTCGGGGGTGTCGTTTTCGTGTACTTTCTCGGCAATGATTTTCTTTACGGCCTCGCGCACTTCCCCGTCTGAGATATTGAGGTCATATTTGCTCAGAGCAACTTCATATTTGCTCTGTTTCGGGGCATGTTCGTGATGGTGCCCGCAGCAGTGTTCTGCATGATTCTCGTTCATAATAATCTTGTTTTTTGAGTTGTTACTTATCTTTTAATTTAGAATTGTTCTTGTGTCTGTCCTTGTCACGGCAGGTCTTCTTCTCTATGTTCTTGCGGAAGGCTTCGGTAAGGTCCGTGCCTGTCTGATTGGCAATGCATAACAGGACCCAAAGCACGTCGGCCATCTCGTCGCCAAGGTCGGCTTTCTCGCCCTCTTTGAAGCTTTGGTCACCATATAGGCGGGCCATGATTCGGGCCATTTCGCCTACTTCTTCCGTCAGTACGGCCATGTTTGTCAGTTCCGAGAAGTAGCGTACGCCATACGTTTTTATCCACTCGTCTACGATGCGCTGGGCGTCGCGCAGGGTGACGTGGCTTTCCTCCGGTTTCACTGTGGACGGCTCCGTCTCCACTGTGGATAGAGAGATTTGACGTTGGTTTGATGTCTTGTTATCGTTCATTGTTATCTGTTTTTATTGGTATTGCAGAATGACTCTTTACATTTTTTTTGTGGCAGAGGGGCTACTCTTTGTTTTTTGTGTCCATACATATGGTTACTGGTCCGTCGTTGAGCAGTTCGACTTTCATGTCTGCTCCAAATTCCCCGGTACCGACGGGGCACCCGATGGCCTCGCCGAGACGTCGGCAGAACTCTTCATACAGCGGTATGGCCGTCTCATGGCGGGCGGCGCGCAGCCATGACGGGCGGTTGCCTTTCCTGTAGGATGCCATCAGTGTGAACTGGCTTACGACGAGAGCCTCGCCTCCGAAGTCGGTTATAGGACGGTTCATCACGCCGTTTTCATCGTCGAAAACGCGTAGGCCGGCAATTTTCCTCACCAGCCATTCCACGTCTTCTGTGGTATCTTCCTCGCATATTCCGAGCAATATCATATAGCCGCGGCCTATGGTTGATTTCAATTTGCCGTCTATCGTTACCGATGCATGTGTCACTCTCTGTATTACTGTCCTCATTTACTTTTGTCTCCTTTGTGGATATATATGTTTCTTTTACTACAAAGGTAGTGTTTTTTGGCCATAGAATATGCTTGAAACGTGTGTTTTTTCCATAATAGTGCTGCGTATATGTTGTAGATAACGGCTTTTGAGGCCGATTCTCGTCTGTTGAACCGTCAGTACAGGGCCTTTGAACCGTCAGTACAGGGCCTTTGAACCGTTAGTACAAGGCCTTTGGACTGTCAGTACGGAGCCGCAGTACCGGCTGACGATGGATGCCGGAGTGTTGGTGTACGTATGTTCCTGTATTATTGAAAAGATTCACGCCTAATCTTTTGCCGGCTGTGTATCGCCGTGAAAATGTCTGTATACGAGCCCTGCTTTTGCCGCTCCTGCAATTTCTGTCAGTGTCCGGAGTGTTGCCTCGCGTATTTGTTTTACGCTCTTCAGACGCTTTAAAAGGGCTTCTTTCGTCTTGGGGCCTATTCCCCGTATTTCGTCCAGTTCGCTATGCAGAGCATGTTTTGAGCGCTTGTCGCGGTGGAAAGTGATGGCAAACCGGTGCACTTCGTCCTGAATATGCGTCAGAAGGTGGAATAGTTCGCTGTCTGTCTTCATGCCTACGACCATTGGCGGGAAGCCATATAGCAGTTCGTTGGTGCGGTGACGGTCGTTCTTGGCCAGTCCGGCGATGGGGATTTGCAGGTCGAGCTCGTCTTCCACAACCTCGCGGACTACCTCCATCTGTCCGCGTCCGCCGTCGGTTATTATGAGGTCGGGCAGGGGTTGCTGTTCTTCCATGAGGCGTGTGTAGCGGCGGCGTACCACCTCTTTCATCGAGGCGTAATCATCGGGGCCGGTGACAGTCTTGATGTTGTATTTCCTGTAGTCCTTTTTGCTCGGTTTCATCTTCTTGAATACCACGCAGGCAGCCACGGCATCGGTTCCGGATATGTTGGAATTGTCGAAGCATTCAATCTGATAGGGCATCTTGGGCAGGTGGAGGATGTCTTGTATTTCCTTCATCAGACGTACCGATTTTTGCTCCGGATTGAGCTTTTCGGCCTGTTTCAGACGGTCGAAACGATACTGTTTGCCGTTCATTACCGACAGGTCGAGCAATGTCTTGCGGTCGCCGCGTTGCGGCACGGTGAAGGTGATGCCGTCCAATGACAGTTCGGGGACAAAGGGAACGATAATCTCGCGCGATGTGCTTTTGAAGCGCTCGCGCATCTCCACTATGCCCAATGAGAGCAGTTCCTCGTCGGATTCATCGAGCTTCTTTCTATATTCAAACGTGAAAGACTGGTTGATGCTTCCGTTGCTCACGTGGATATAATTGATGAATGCCGTTTTCTCGTCGCTGGCGATGGAAAATACGTCAACGTTGTTGATGACATGGCTCACAACTTCGCTCTTTGAGCAGAAATTTTCTATGAGCATGAATTTCTGTTTGATGGCTTCGGCCTCCTCAAAGCGTAATTCTGATGCCAAAGACTCCATTTCGGCACGCATTGAGCGCAGGATGTCACGGGTGTTCCCGCGCAGAATCTCACGGGCTTGTGCAATGCTTTTGTTGTATTCTTCGTAGCTCTGACGGCCTATGCACGGGCCTCCGCAGTTCTTTATATGATATTCCAGGCATACACTGTATTTGCCGGCCGAAATACCCTCACGTGTCATCGGTTGACGGCATGTGCGAGGTTTGCACAACTTCTTTATAAGCTCTAAGACGGCATACATGGACCCTATGTGAGAATACGGACCGTAGAATGTGCCCCATTTGCGATTGATGTTGCGCGTCTTGAATATGCGTGGGAAAGGCTCGTTTGTGATACAGATGCTTGGATAGGTCTTGCCGTCTTTCAGCAAGACGTTGTATTTCGGATTGTATTTCTTTATCAGGTTGTTCTCAAGCAGAAGCGCGTCTTCCTCGGAGTTTACTACGGTATAAGATATATCGTGTATTTTGCTCACAAGGACTTTGGTTTTGTATCTGTCTACCTCACTATGGAAATAAGATGATACGCGGCTTTTCAGGTTCTTTGCCTTCCCTACGTATATTATTGTGCCTTGCTCGTCGTAGTATTGATAACTGCCCGGTTTTTCCGGAAGACTGCTTACAATACCTTTAAGACGGGTCAGGCGCTTTTCGTTTTCTTCTTTAGTCATAGCTTGCAACTCCTTTGTTTAAAGATAGTTTACTGAATTTTGTTTCACGTGAAACTTCTGCTGCCTCTATTCTGTTGTACAAGTGGCCGGATTGTAAAATGAAGACACGGATTTCATGAATCTGCGTTTTCGGGCATGCTGCTGATGTCGTATCCCGTATCGTTCATGAATTCCGTGTCTTTTTATGTGTCCTTATAAGGTTCGAACCGGCGGCTGTTTTCTTTTGGTTATACTGTAATCAATGTCGTTACCTCGGTGTCTTTCTCGAAAGCATCGCGGCCGTGCAGACCCTCGTCTGTGATTTCGATGATGAAGTTTACGAGGATTTCTTTCGGATTGAACTTCTTTACCAAGTTGTATGCGGCTCTCATTGTTCCTCCGGTGGCCAAAAGATCATCGTGCAGCAACACTACATCTTCCGATGATATCGCATCTTTGTGTATTTCGATTGTGTCGCTTCCGTATTCCTTGGTATAGTTTTCTTTTACGGTTTCGGCCGGAAGTTTGCCCGGTTTGCGGCAAAGTACGACTCCGGCTCCTAACCGGACGGCAAGGGCAGAGGAAAGAACGAAACCGCGGCTCTCTATGCCTACTATTTTTGTTATGCCTTTATTCTTGTACATCTCGTATAGCTCGTCTACCATGATGTTCAGACATTCGGGGCTTTTGAATAGTGTCGTGACGTCGCGGAAGTTGATTCCCTTTTGTGGAAAGTCGGGAATGCATCTCAGGTTGTCCATTAATGTTTTGTTGTTCATACTCAGTGAGTTATAAATTTATGTTATATTTGATTGTTTCACGTGAAACTTTATCTGCCAGCAATATAAAGGAAGGGATTTTTAGACATTAGCCAATGCTATCTTCCTATAAGTACGAGCATCACGTTGATGTCACTTGGCGATATTCCGGGAATGCGGCTTGCTTGAGCCAAAGTTTCCGGGTTAATCTTCTCCAGCTTCTGGCGGGCTTCCGTTGACAGCTGTTGCATCTCCGAATATTTGAAGTGTCCTTTTATCTTTATATTCTCCAGGCGGTGCATCTTTTCGGCAACCATCCGCTCACGCTCTATATACCCTTTGTATTTTATGCGGATTTCGGCCGCTTCAGCTATCTCCTCTTTGCGGTTTTCAGGTTTGTTGACGGCTTCCTTTAATTGCGGAATCAATTCCGAAAGTATCTCTATGCTTATTTGCGGACGGCCGATCAGATCGCTGAGTCTGCATCCTTCGCGTAACGGGGTGGTGCCGAGACGTTCCAAAGCATCGTTTATCTCGCGTGGTTTTACAGGTTGCGTTTCGCAGAAATGTTCTAAATAGCTGATACCCGTTTTCTTTTTCATCCAATGATCATAGCGTTCGCGTTTTGCCAATCCTATGCTATAGGCTCTTTCAGTCAGGCGTGCGTCGGCATCGTCCTGACGTAGCAGTATACGGTATTCCGCACGTGAAGTGAACATGCGGTAAGGTTCGTCGACACCTTTCGTGACGAGGTCGTCGATTAACACACCGATGTAGCTCTCGTCACGTCGCATGATAAAAGGTTTGTTTCCACCGCATAGAAGAGCGGCGTTGATGCCGGCAACGAGTCCTTGCCCTGCCGCCTCTTCATATCCTGTGGTGCCGTTGACTTGTCCGGCAAAGAAAAGTCCGCTGATTGTTTTCGATTCGAGCGAGTGCTTAAGCTGTGTCGGGTCGAAGAAATCATACTCGATGGCGTATCCCGGACGATATACCTTGACGTCTCTGAGTGCAGGAATCTTTCGAAGTGCTTCAATCTGCACTTCCATTGGCAGCGACGATGAAAAGCCGTTGAGATACATCTCATTGGTATTTTCGCCTTCCGGTTCGAGGAATAGCGGGTGTATGTCCTTGTCGGGGAAGGTCATCAGTTTGGTCTCTATTGACGGGCAATAGCGTGGTCCGATGCTTTTTATCTGTCCGTTGTAGAGGGGGGAGTCTGCCAGTCCTCCGCGCAGGGTGTCGTGCACATTGCGGTTGGTGTAGCATGTCCAGCATGGCAATTGTTGCAGAGGGCGTCCGCTGCCCATGAAACTGAATCGGTGGAAATCTGTCTCGCCCTCTTGTATCTCCATATCCTCAAAATGCACCGATCTGCGGTCTATGCGCACAGGTGTTCCTGTTTTCATCCGTGCTGATGTGATGCCGTGTCGCGTTATGCTTTCGGTGAAGCGGGGAACGGCCGGTTCGGCAATCCGTCCGCCGGGCACCATGTGCCGTCCAATGTGCATCAGTCCGTTCAGGAATGTTCCCGCAGTCACTATGATGCAGCGTGCCCGCAGTTCTGCGCCCCATATAGTCATTATGCCGGCGGCTTGTCCGTGTTCTACAATCAGCTCTTCGGCCTGATCCTGCCAAATGTCAAGGTTGGGTGTGTGGTCAAGGACCGTGCGCCATTGCCATATGAATTTCTCCCGGTCACACTGTGCCCTCGGACTCCAAACGGCGGGTCCTTTGGAACGGTTTAGCATACGGAACTGTATGGCTGTGGCATCGGTTACCAGTCCCATCTGTCCGCCGAGTGCATCGATCTCTCTGACAATCTGTCCCTTGGCTATGCCTCCCACTGCCGGATTGCAACTCATCTGCGCAATCTTGTTCATGTCCATTGTCACCAGGCATGTGTGTGCGCCCATATTGGCTGCTGCCGTGGCCGCTTCGCATCCGGCGTGTCCGCCTCCGATTACCAGAACGTCGTATTTTAATGTCATTGTTATATCTTTTGACTGCTTGTTTTTTGTGTTTGCAAAATTACAAAAACTTTTGTATTATCATGGATTTATGGTTGCTAAATTCGTATTGGCGTTTGTGTATGTGTTCTGTATGTCTGTATTTGTGTTGAAACCGGACGGCAATACTATATCCCAATCAATTTGGTATGCCTTGTCTTCCGGATATTTGAAAATTCAGATAAATAAACATTAAAATCCGTTTTTTGTCTTAAAAACTTTGATTTATCATTAATTTATAGTAATTTTGCGTTCAAAATAATAAGTAATATACCTATTGTCAAGTAGTGATACTCATTTTTTCGGAGGCTATGTGTCTCTGTCTATGGCTGTGACAAATTCAAGTTTAACAGTTAAATATTTTAATTTCAATCATTTATGTGGTTATTTAATTCATCTATTGGTCGAAAAGTTGTGATGTCGGTTACCGGTATTGCGCTTATTCTGTTCTTGACATTCCACATGTCGATGAACGTGGTGGCGCTGTTTTCGGGCGATGCTTACAACATGATTTGCGAGTTTCTCGGTGCCAACTGGTATGCTCTTGTGGCAACGGCCGGTCTGGCCGGTCTGGCTGTCGTTCACATTGTCTACGCATTTCTGCTCACGGCACAGAACCGCCGTGCCCGAGGTGGTGCGCGCTATGAAGTGACGGCACGTCCCGGTAAAGTGGAGTGGGCGTCTCAGAACATGCTCGTGCTCGGTATCGTGGTGGTGCTCGGATTGCTGCTCCATCTGTGGAACTTCTGGTACAACATGATGTTTGCCGAGGTTACCGGAATCAGCACAGTCTATGACCCTGCCGACGGCTACGCCTACATTCTGGACACTTTTGCCAATCCGCTGTTCGTAGTGCTTTACATCGTGTGGCTTGCAGCCCTGTGGTTCCACCTCACTCACGGTTTCTGGAGTGCCATGCAGACACTTGGCTGGAACGGCAAGACATGGTTCTGCCGCTGGAAAGTGATAGGTGTCGCCTACACGACACTGCTCATGCTTGGCTTCCTCGTAGTGGTATTGTTCTTCGCTTTCCAGGACTGTCTGGGATGTTGCGTCGGATAATCCGTTATAGTACAAATGCTAATCAATATCAAGAAGAAAGAATATTATTATGGCTAAGACATTAAATTCCAGAATACCCGAAGGCCCTGTGGCCGAGAAATGGACCAATTATAAAGCTCACCAGCGTCTGGTGAACCCCAAGAACAAGCTCAAGCTCGATGTTATCGTTGTCGGTACGGGTCTGGCCGGTGCATCGGCTGCCGCCTCGCTCGGCGAAATGGGCTTCAATGTGCTCAACTTCTGCATACAGGATTCTCCCCGTCGCGCTCACTCTATCGCCGCTCAGGGAGGAATCAACGCCGCCAAGAACTATCAGAATGACGGTGACTCCGTTTACCGGTTGTTTTACGATACGGTGAAGGGTGGCGACTATCGTGCCCGTGAAGCCAACGTCTATCGTCTGGCCGAGGTGTCAAACGATATCATTGATCAGTGTGTGGCTCAGGGTGTGCCTTTTGCACGCGAGTACGGCGGCATGCTCGCCAACCGCTCGTTCGGTGGTGCCCAGGTGTCGCGTACGTTCTATGCCAAAGGACAGACAGGTCAGCAGCTTCTGCTTGGTGCCTATTCTTCGCTGAGCTGTCAGATCAAGGCAGGTAAGGTGAAGTTGTATGCCCGCTACGAGATGGAGGATGTTGTTATCGTTGACGGTCGTGCCCGTGGTATCATTGCCAAGAATCTCGTAACCGGCAAGCTCGAGCGTTTCAGTGCCAATGCCGTTGTCATAGCGACGGGCGGTTACGGAAATACATACTTCCTTTCTACCAATGCCATGGGCTGCAATTGTTCGGCTGCTATGGCCTGCTACCGTAAGGGTGCTTACTTCGCCAACCCCTCTTACGTTCAGATTCACCCCACATGTATCCCCGTTCACGGTGGTGAACACTCCAATCAGTCTAAGCTGACGCTGATGTCGGAGTCGCTGCGTAACGACGGCCGCATCTGGGTGCCGAAGAAGCTGGAGGATGCCGAAAAATTAAAGGCCGGTAAGATTAAGGGTAGCGACATTCCCGAGGAAGACCGCGACTACTATCTGGAGCGCCGCTATCCGGCATTCGGTAACCTCGTTCCCCGCGACGTGGCCTCGCGTGCCGCCAAGGAGCGCTGTGACAAAGGTTACGGCGTGAACAACACAGGTAAGGCTGTGTTCCTCGACTTCTCCGAGTCTATCAACCGTCTGGGCATCGACCAAATTCTGCAGCGCTATGGCAACCTGTTCGACATGTACGAGGAAATCACCGACGTGAACCCCGGCGAGCTGGCCAACGAAATCAACGGCGTGAAGTATTACAACCCGATGATGATATTCCCGGCTGTACACTACACCATGGGCGGTATATGGGTTGACTACGAGCTGCAGACAACCATCCCCGGACTCTTCGCCATCGGCGAGTGCAACTTCTCGGATCACGGTGCCAACCGTCTGGGTGCATCGGCTCTGATGCAGGGACTGGCCGATGGTTACTTCGTGCTGCCTTACACAATACAGAACTATCTGGCCGACCAGTCTATCTGGCCGCGTCTGTCTACCGATCTGCCTGAGTTTGCCGAGGCCGAGAAGAAGGTCAACGCCGAAATCGACAAGCTGATGAACATCAAGGGCAAGCGCTCTGTAGACTCTATCCACAAGGAGCTTGGACACATCATGTGGGAAAAAGTTGGCATGGGCCGCACCAAGAAGGGACTTGAGGAAGGTTTGAAACTGATGAAGGAACTGCGCAACGAGTTCAATACCAACCTATTCATCCCCGGATCCAAGGAAGGACTCAACGTGGAACTTGACAAGGCCATCCACCTGCGTGACTTCATCACCATGGGTGAGCTCGTTGCTTACGACGCCCTGCATCGTGAAGAGAGCTGTGGCGGTCACTTCCGCGAAGAGCACCAAACCGAGGAAGGCGAGGCCAAGCGTAACGATGAGGAGTTCTTCTATGTAGGCTGCTGGGAGTATCAGGGCTCTGACGAAAAGGCACCCGAACTCATTAAGGAACCGCTTGAGTATGAGGCAATAAAGGTACAGACAAGAAATTACAAGAACTAATAACACGAAATAAAATGGCAAGAAATATAAGTTTCACACTGAAGTACTGGAAGCAGAACGGTCCCAAGGATGAGGGGCACTTCGACACACGTGAGATGAAGAACATCCCCGATGACACTTCGTTCCTCGAGATGCTTGACATCCTTAATGAAGAACTTATCAGCGAGGGTAACGAGCCGTTCGTGTTTGATCACGACTGCCGCGAGGGTATCTGCGGTATGTGCTCACTCTACATCAATGGTCATCCACACGGACCGGCTACGGGTGCAACCACCTGTCAGCTTTATATGCGCCGTTTCAATGATGGCGATGTAATCACAGTTGAACCGTGGCGTTCGGCTGCTTTCCCAGTTATCAAGGACTGTATGGTAGATCGTTCGGCTTTCGACAAGATTATTCAGGCCGGAGGCTACACCACCGTGCGCACCGGACAGGCTCAGGACGCCAACGCTATCCTTATTCCCAAGGAGGATGCCGATGAAGCCATGGATGCTGCCACATGTATCGGTTGCGGTTGCTGTGTGGCTGCCTGCAAGAATGGTTCGGCCATGCTTTTCGTAAGTTCTAAGGTGAGCCAGCTTGCTCTGCTGCCGCAGGGCCGTCCCGAAGCAGCCAAGCGTGCCAAGGCCATGATTGCCAAGATGGACGAATTGGGCTTCGGTAACTGTACAAACACCCGTGCTTGCGAGGCCGAGTGCCCAAAGAACGAGTCGATAGCCAATATAGCCCGTTTGAACCGCGAATTTATCAAGGCAAAGTTAGCCGATTGAAGTCTTCGGATAATGTATCAGAAAGTCCCGCAAATCTCGTTTGCGGGGCTTTCTTTATTAGAACGAAAAGTTCTTGCAGGACAAGTTTTTTTATTGCCGGATATATATTCTTTGTCATTCGAATGGATGTTTTTGCTAATTAGTTAGTTTTTATCGTCGTTTTTTATTTTATTTTATGAGGTTGTTTTTGCCATAAAGTTTTATTTTAGTATATTTGCCACATTGAATAATATAAAACCGTAACGATTATGGCATTAGGCAATCTTGACGAGAGATACGTCAACTTTTATACAGATTTTGCTTTCAAGAAACTTTTTGGCACGGAAGTCAACAAGGACTTGCTAATCAGTTTCCTTAACTCTATGTTTGACGGCAAAGAGGTCATCCGCGACCTTACATATCTCAACAATGAACAACTCGGTACGGGCGAACTTGACCGTAAGGCTGTGTTCGATGTTTATTGCGAGAATGAGAAAGGTGAGAAGTTTCTTGTGGAAATGCAGAAAGCTGAACAGCAGTTCTTCAAGGACCGCAGTGTGTTTTATTCAACTTTTCCTATTCGTGATCAGGCTATCCGTGGTAACAGTTGGGACTATAATCTTAAGACCGTTTATACGATAGGTATTCTTAATTTCTGCTTTGATGATACCGATCCTGAGTATTTTCACCATGAGGTTAAATTGGTGGACACGAAGACCGGTAAGGTTTTTTATGACAAATTGGTGTATGTTTATCTCGAAATGCCTAAGTTTACAAAGACAGAATCCGAACTCGTTACCCTATTCGACAAATGGCTTTATGCCATCCGTCATTTGGCTACCCTCTTTGAACGTCCGGCGGCTTTGCAGGAAAAGGTTTTCCAGCGTCTTTTTGAGGTAGCTGAGATTGCCAAGTTCAACCGTCAAGACCGTATCGGATATGAAGAAAGTTTGAAAATATACCGTGATTGGTATAGTATTATGACAACGGCTGAGAAGAAAGGTCTTGACAGAGGATTTGAGAAAGGCATGAAGAAAGGCATGCGGGAAGGCATGAAGGAAGGCATGAGAGAAGGCATGGAGAAGGGCATGAAGGAAGGATTGGAGAAGGGACTCAAAGAAGGGATGAAAGAAGGTATGGAGAAGGGTCGCTTCGAAGAGAAAAGGACTATAGCCATGTCAATGTTGCATATGGGTATTACGGCAGAACAGATATCTGTGGCTACAGGTCTTACAATAGAAGATATAAAAAATATGGAATAGTATTGAATGTAATCATATGAAGTTAAAGGCAATTATATTATTGGCATTTGTTGTGGCACCATCAGAAAAAATCATGGCACAGATAGAGTATCCTAACACGGTGAAATGCGATGTTGTGGATGAATATTTTGGCACTAAAGTTTCTGATCCTTACCGTTGGCTCGAAAACGATACAAGTGTGGCTACCATGGCATGGGTTAAGATGCAGAACGAGGTAACCAATGCTTATTTTGAAAAGATTCCTTTTCGTGACAAACTTCTCAAAAGACTCAGACAATTGGCTGATTATGAGAAAATAGGCGTACCATTCAAGCGTCACGGACGTTATTATATCTATCGTAACAATGGATTGCAGAATCAATCGGTGCTTTATACCATGGAACGGCTTGACGGGGAACAGAGTGTGTTTCTTGATCCCAATACGCTTTCTACCGATGGAACGGTGGCTTTGAAGGGTGTTTATTTCTCGCATAACGGAAAATATGCCGCCTATGCCATATCGCGCAGCGGTAGCGATTGGGAAGAAATCTTTGTTATAGACGTGTCAACCGGACGTCTTATGGATGACCATATCGAATGGGCAAAGTTCTCTGGTGCAGCATGGCACGGTGATGGCTTCTATTACAGTGCCTATGATGCTCCATTGGCTAAGGGAACAGAATTTTCCGGCATCAATAAGGGGCATAAGATATATTATCACAAAATAGGTACACCGCAGAGTGAAGACGTGCTCTTTTATCATAATCCGGCCTATCCAAAGCGTTTCTATAGCATTACGGTAAACGAAGAGGAAACCATGGCTTTTCTTACTGAGAGCGGTGAGGGTGCAGGCAACAATCTTTATGTACGCAGTCTCAAACAGGCCGATTCGCAGTTCATTCAGATGACATCCGATATGAACTATTATTATTATCCTATAGAGAATATAGGCAGTCAAATCATGATAATGACCAATTATGGCGCGCCTCGTTGTCGTCTTATGTCAGCGTCGTTGGCTTCACCAGGCGTTGACAGCTGGCTGGAGATAGTGCCTGAGAGCGAGAATGTATTGGAGAGTGCCGATGTTATAGGGAATAGACTTTTACTTACCTATTCCAAGGATGCTTCATCACATGCCTATGTCTGTGACCTTTATGGAAAACGCCTTCATGAGGTAACATTGCCAATGATAGGTTCAGTATATTTCAGTGGCAAAAAGGATGATAAGGAATGCTTCTATGGCTTTGGCTCATATACGGTTCCTACCACAATCTACAGTTACGATATAGAGGCAGACCATAGCGTTGTTTACGCAACACCAAAGTTAGCGTTTCGCTTATCCGATTATATAAGTGAGCAAATATTCTATACCAGCAAGGATGGAACACGTGTACCTATGAGTATCACCTATAAGAAAGGTATGAAACTTAATGGTCGTAATCCTGTCTATTTATATGGATATGGAGGTTTTAATATCAGTCTGTCACCGCGTTTCTCTTCTTTGCGCATACCCTTCCTCGAAAGTGGCGGCATATATGCCGAGGTCAATCTTCGTGGTGGCGGTGAGTATGGTGAGGAATGGCATCAGGCGGGTACGAAGATGCAAAAGCAAAATGTTTTTGACGATTTTATCGCTGCAGCCGAATATCTCATCAACCATAAGTATACCGGTCCTGAACGTTTGGCTATTGTGGGTGGCAGCAACGGTGGACTGCTTGTAGGTGCTTGTATGACACAGTGTCCTGAACTTTTCCGTGTGGCTGTACCGGAAGTGGGCGTGATGGACATGTTGCGCTATCATAAGTTCACCATTGGCTGGAATTGGGCCAGCGATTACGGTACGAGTGAGGACAGCAAGGAGATGTTCGAGTATCTGTATAAGTATTCTCCTTTGCACAATCTCCGTCCTGGTACAACCTATCCTGCCACACTTGTCACCACTGCCGATCACGACGACCGCGTTGTTCCTGCCCATTCTTTTAAGTTTGCCGCTACGCTTCAAGAGTGTCACACCGGCACATCGCCCGTGCTCATCCGTATAGATACCAAAGCGGGTCACGGTGGAGGTAAGCCGTTGGCAAAGGTGCTTGAAGAACAGGCCGACATTTATAGTTTCATACTTTATAACATGGGATTGAAATATTGAAAATTCGACAACTCGCCATTACATTGGAATTTGTACCGGGTATGCCGCTGACGAGGTTATATCGGTGGCTATAAATATTTTCCTATGAATATGAGTTTGATAAGATGCCACCTGATATTTGGTAGAAATTGCCGAATATGCTGAACGAGATTTGATTATATGAGTTATATTAGAGTAGGGACATATTCTTGTATTTATCCGCCAGATGAATGTTGATACCAATATGGTAAACGGAGTAAATACAAGAAAATGTCCCTACAGATCTAATTAATCGAATTTTATTATCTGTACACCCTCTTCACCACCTTCACATTGCCGTCCGAATATATGTTTTTCTCGATGACAATGCCTTTTGGTGTGTTAACACTGCGTCCGTAAATGTCGTAACGTGTCGTCGAGATGACTTTGGTGTTGTCAGCTGATTGCGTTGGAGACACAATGCCGTCGGCAACAGCCTTTTCTGCGGCCAGCCGCAATTGTGCGTGAACATTGTAGTAAGCCGGTTTGGCTTTCAGATTCTTGTCGAAGAGCAACGGATTGTTCTTACGCCATGAGTGATTGTCCGACACCCCCCATACAAGCATTGACGGACAGTTGTCGTTCCTTAAGAATACTCTTGTTATAGCGCCATATTCCTTTGCCTGAATGTCAAGAGCGTTCTCGGCATACGGATTGGCCAGTGCAATGTCAAGTTCCGTTATGATGCAGTTCATGCCGAGTTCGGCATAGCGCTTTATGTTTTTCTCCAGTTTCAGCGTGTCCAGTTGTCCTGTCGTCAGATGGCATTGTAGTCCGCATCCATCTATTGGCAGTCTTGATTTTTTCAGTCTCTTTATCAGATTATGGTAAGCCTCAGTCTTGGTGTTGCCCATGAACTCTACACCATAGTCATTGATGTAAAGTTTGGCTTGCGGGTCGGCCTGATGTGCCCATACGAAAGCCGAGTCGATAAACTCCTCGCCGATGTACGTGGCCCATATCGACGGGCGCAGCTTGTAGGCATTAGGATTGGTGCGCACTATGCTTTGGTCGTCGTCAAGAACTTCGTTGCATACGTCCCATTCGCGTATACGTCCCTTGTACTTTCCAACCACAGTGAAGATATGGTTTTTCAGTATGTCGAGCAATTCTCTTCTGCTAAAGTTGTTGTTGTTCTTCTTTCCGTCTTCGCTCACCCATTTGGCCACCTGCTGATGCCATGCCAGTGTGTGCCCGCGCACCTCTTGATTGAATCTGTCGGCCACCCACATCACAGCATCAGAACCGCCGAAGTTGAATTCACCGCGATTCGGTTCTGTAGCGTCAAATTTCATCTCGTTTTCGCCTACAAGCATGTCAAACTCGCGCCCGGCTATTCCCGTTTCGCCGTCGTCGCGGCTGCAGTCGTACCTGTATGTGCCCAATGCCAGACCTATGTTCTTGCCCAGTTTCGCCGTATATTCGCGCAGCGGCGTATTGTCGGTAATGTCGGCAGTCCAGTCGTCGTCGGGGTATTCGCCTTTTCCGCCCGGTTCATCCTCGTCGTCACCGGTGTCTCCCTGTCCGCTGTAGTCGAGCGATGTCACTTTGGCCACGATGCTGTATTGTCCGTCGTCGCCCTCATGCTGCTCCACAACCCATGTATAAGCCTTGGGATAACGTATTCTGAATCCCCATCCGCTGCCTTCCTTCTTCGTTGCCGTGAGCAACGTTATCTCTTCGTTCACAGTCGGTGCCGCACCGTCTGCCAGTTCGATGGTCAGCCTCGGGGTCTTGTCCGAGTCCTCAAAGTCCTGCGTCTTGTTGCTGTATGCCATTACGCCTTTGATGTCTGCCATGTCATGCTCGTCAGTGGTCTTAACCCTGCATACGATGTTGGCTTCTGGATGCAGAGTTACGTTGACACCGGTTGTCGACGTATAGTCTGCAAAGTGAAGTGTGCCTGGCTTTTCGCCTCCCGGTCTTACCGTGCCATATATCTCTGTGCGTGCCGCCACGTTACCGTTGCCCGCAAGCGTGGTGCCGTTGAATACGAATACCGTTCCGTTTTTGCCTGTAGCACCGTTTTTCTTCTTCTTCTCCGCCTCATCCGCATCGTTGTCGATGTTCAGTCTGCCTTCTGTCAGACGTATTCCTCCGCTGATGTCGTTGTCGTTGCCGCTTATGGTGTATGTGCCGGCTCCTTCCTTTACCAGTCCCACCGTGTTGCCTGCAGTCGATGCGTATATCCTGCCGGCCAGAATGGCATCAGTGCCTTTTGAGCCCACTATGTAATAAGAGTTGGCCTTGCCCGATTTGTAGTATCCGTCAAGCGTACTGCCCGTCTCTGTATTCAGTTCGCCGAATCTGATGCCTCGTGTACCCGACTCGACAGCCATCGTTGCTCCGTCGTGCAGAGCCACCTTGCTGTTTGTGAAAACCTCGTTGCATCGTGACGCTTCTATGTTGTCTGGTTGGAATGTGCCGCTGCTCAGAAGCAGACCGTAGAAACCGCAGTTGCCGGCCACCTCCTTATACGGATAGACATGTATCTCGCCATTCATGGCATTCCAGTCGGGATATGTCGTGCCTTTGCTTGCTTTCGTGCCAATGTACGAGCGCTCTCCTCCTGCGTATATATTGAGCTTGCCCTCACCGGCCACTTTTCCTGTCCATTCGGAATATCGCGATGTGCGAACGTTGGTTGTCGTGCCTGCAGGTATGAAGATGTTGTCGCCGATGGTGCTGTACGAACTTGCCGTATTTGCCGTGCAGTAATCGAGTGTACCGCCGTTTTCGGTCGTTAAGTAGTCGTCGTACTCTCCGGCAAGGCGGATGTTGTCAATGTAATAGTCCGTATTGTTGTGGTGTATGCCAAGTCTGATCAATCCCGCAGTGTTGTCTTCTCCGGCAGGATTCATGGTATAACTTCTGCTTTGCCATACACCTTTGTCTCCCTGATATGGATATCCTTCGTCGCGATATACCTCCTGAGTGCCTACGAACACAGCAAACTGTTTCCAGTCGTCGGCGTCTGACGTACTGCGGTAGAGGTCAAATTTTACCATCGGATAGCGGTCGGTCAGTGCTTTTCCGCGCAATTCCGTCGGGAGTTCAAATTCAGGATGACATCCCCATTCTTTCAGCACTATATGCAACACCTTGTTTCCTGCATTTGCCGGGTCAGCCTCGACAGTTGCTGTAGACGCGATTTCTCCGTTGCCGTTGTGCCATAAAGTCCATGTAGTGCCTATGGGATAATTCTCAAAGTCACATACCGTCAGTGGTGTGCTGCTTGCTGCGGCGGCAGTCACGGCTGCGGTGACAATGCCCAAAATCCTTTTTCTCATCTGTTCTGTCCTTTTTTTAATTTGTTTACTTCTCAGTTTTATGACTTCACCAATTCTTGATTTGTTTCGCTTTTATTTTCGTTTTAAGCAGTCTGCAAATTTAGTCATTTAAAGCGAAGTTTTTGTCATTGATATGAAAAAAGAAGTATCTTTGTACGTAAATATAATAATTTGAGACATAAGTATATATAATCGACGATGAAAAAGTGGGACATACCTTTGAAAGTGGCCTTTGGCTATACTTTCATTATTGTTGTGTTCGGTATGGCTGTGATTCTTGTTTATGGATACACCCGTTCTGCCGTACGGTTGTCCGATGTTGAGCGTGCCATGACTGTGAGATGGGATGCTGCCGGCAGTCTTGTGTACAGTATCCTTGAGGTGGAAAATCTGGAACGTGCCGTCTGCATGGGTGATGTCGGACAATGGGACGCCTATGAGCGTGCCATATCTCGTACGCAGGCTTATGCCGACAGTCTTTCGGTTCTGCTTGACGATACCGTCCAGCGTGCCCGTATCGATTCGTTGCAGATGTTGTTGGATTGCAAGCGTGATAACACTCGCCGTCTTATCGCTGTGATAGGTACTGACGGTGCAGGAAAAGTATACCGACGTCGGGCCGAGCGTCTGCGTAACGGTCTCGACTCTGTCGTGGTAAGTTCGGATGTCAGCCGTGGCAAAGATGAAAAGCATGTGACATACGTAGTCAACCGTACGGGCAAGACATTCTTCAGCCGTTTGGCCGATGTGTTCCGCCGTTCACGTTCCGATACCACTGTTGTAACAGTGTCGGACCATCATGCCGGTATTGACACTATGAGGCAAGTTGTCAATCTGAGTGATACTTTGGCCGAGGTTCTGACTGGAGTCGGACGTGAGGAAGAACGTCTGCTACGTGCCCGTACTATTCGTATCAAGAAAAGTGCCCGTGCGTTGCAGATTACGGGTATCGAGCTTGCCCACCGCACCGATAAACTTTTAGAAAGTATAAGCCGCGCCGAGCGCCGTTGGCTTCGTCACGCCGGTGAGGCCGACATGTCTCGCCGTACGGCTGCCTTGACGCGTATGGGACTACTGTCGGCAGTTGCCGTGCTGCTGGCCTTGGTGTCGTTGTTCTTTGTATGCCGTGACAATCGTAGGGCTGTTCTTTACCGGCATCGTCTTGAAGAGGCCCGTGAGCAGGCGGAACGTCTGCTTGAACAACGCGAACGTTTGATGCTTACCATTACTCACGATATCAAGTCTCCTGTGGCTTCCATTTCCGGATTCATCGAACTTCTGCGCACCCGTATTTCAGACCCCAAGGCCGTTGGGTGGCTTGATGTCATGCGCTCGTCAGCCGCTCATCTGTTGCAACTTGTGGGTGCACTACTCGATTATCATCAGCTTGAAAAGGGAGGTGTATGTGCACGTTTTGTCAGTTTCTCACCGTCAACTCTTATAGCCGACTGTGTAGAGAGTTTTCGCACAAGAGCCGATGCCAAGGGACTTATGCTTATTTGCAAAACTATTGACGGCGTCACAGACCTTTCTGCGTCTTCCGCGACAGAGGGTAAAAAACTATATGATGTTTGTCGTGGCGATGCTTTCAGAATACGCCAGATTGCCGAAAACCTGATAAGCAACGCTCTTAAATACACCGCAAAGGGCTGTGTGACTGTGGCTGTCGGTGTGACTGAAGGGATTTTACGTCTGTCGGTGGCCGATACCGGTCCGGGAATGACCGAAGAGGATAGCCGTCGGGTTTTCACTGCCTTTACTCGCCTGTCGGGTGCACAGGATATTGAAGGAGTCGGACTCGGACTTTCCATCACCCGTGAACTTGTGACCTTGCTCGGCGGTGAAATCACGCTCGATACCACACCGGGTCATGGCAGCACGTTCACAGTATGTCTGCCCGTTGAGACAGGACCGGCAGCCGGTGAGGCGCCGGCTTTGTCGTCTTCACCGTCGCTCACTTGTTGTGCCGGCGCATTGCCGCAAGATCTCAGTATTGTCATCATAGACGATGATCCGTTCCAGCTTCAGCTTGTCTGTGAGATGCTGCGCGGTATGTCCGGCGGACGATGGCGGATATGCGCATGCAGTCAAACCGAAGAACTGTTGGTATTGCTTGACGAGCGGCATTTTGACATAATGTTCACAGATATAGAAATGCCTGGCACCAATGGGTTTGAACTTTTGCGACGGTTAGGTTGTTACAGACTGCCCACCGTGGCCATGACAGCCCATGATGCCATCAGCGACGATGAGTTTCTTAAGGCCGGTTTTGCAGCACGTCTTTCCAAACCGTTCAATACGGAAAATCTGTATGCCGTCATTTCACGTTTGATGGGATGTTACGGAGAGTATACGGAAGTTGAGGCTGATTCACCCACTATTTCCGTATATGGACGGTTTGCTCCGCTTGTTGAATTTGCCGACGGTGACCGTGACGCCGAGATAGACATACTACGACAGTTCCGCTTGTCTACGGCCGAACATTTGGAGGCGTTTCGTGGTTTTTTGGATAATGCCTCGGAAGATATCTATACTTGCGATGGTTCGCTCTTGGAGAATGTTTCATCCGTAGCCGCCTTGGGCCACAAGCTCATACCCGTGTTTACAATGATACAGTCGCCCGCGGTGACGCATCTCAAAGCATTGTCAGCCATGCGCGGCTCTTCCGTTAACGGTCATGTTGCCGGTTCTGCTTCTTGTTTATCGGTTTCCGACTTCCGGAACATTTGCGGTGATATCGTATGCGAACTGGAAGCCATTCTCAACGAGCTTGACCGCATTATAGTATGAACACTCCGGGCACTGCCTCTATAGCAGTGCCCGGAGTGTTATATAAATACAAAAAATGTATATATATCTGTCACGGCTCTGTAAAAAGCCTTATCTTTGTAATCCATTTGCATTATAGCTGCATGATGAACGACAATCACATACTTATAGTTGAGGACGACCTTACGTTTGCCATGATGTTGCGGACCTGGCTCGCCAAGAAAGGGTTTCATGTCGATACGGTGAGCCGTGTCAGCGATGCAGTCAAACTGTTGTCCGGTGACGATGGCGGCACTGTCGGTCTGGTACTGTCAGACATGCGTCTGCCCGACCGTGACGGCATTTTTCTGCTTCAATGGCTTCGTAAATGCAACCGTGCGGTGCCGTTCATCATGATGACAAGCTATGCCGAGGTACAGAATGCCGTGTTGGCTATGAAGTCCGGGGCAAGCGATTATATAGCCAAGCCCGTGCAGCCGGATGTGTTGTTGCAGAAGATAAACGATGCGCTGGCCGGAGGCGGTTGTGATGTTGCCGTTGCAGCGCATGAAAGACCGGTAATGCCAAAGCAAGGCAAGACCGTTGTTCCGGCGGAAGATACGGATTCGTCTGCGTCTTCAGGTTCAGCCGCCCCTCCCCGTTATCTTCGCGGCACGAGCGAGGCTGCCCGTCAGCTTTACGGCTATGTGGACCTTGTGGCTCCCACACCGATGTCAGTGCTCATATTGGGCGCCAGCGGCACGGGCAAGGAGTATGTGGCCCGAAGCATACACGTACAGAGCCGTCGTGCCGGTCGTCCGTTTGTAGCCATGGATTGCGGAGCCATACCGCGTGACGTGGCCGCTTCAGAGTTTTTCGGCCATGTGAAGGGGGCTTTTACCGGTGCAGTGGCCGACAAGCGTGGAGCGTTTGTCGAGGCCGATGGCGGCACCTTGTTTCTTGACGAGGTTGGCAATCTTAGCTACGATGTGCAGGTGCAGCTGTTGCGTGCCATACAGGAACACCGTGTGCGGCCTGTTGGTTCGGCTCGCGAGGTAGAGGTTGATTTCCGGTTAGTGTGTGCCACCAACGAAAATCTGGCCGAGGCCGTGGCCCGTGGCACTTTCCGTGAAGATCTGTACCACCGTATCAATGAATTTTCCATAGTGATGCCCGAGTTGAAAGACCGTGGCGCCGACCTGTTTCTATTTGCCGATCTCTTTCTTCGTCAGGCCAATCATGAGCTTGACCGCGATATTGTCGGTTTCGACGCCAAGGCCTCCGAGATGATTGCATCATACAGCTGGCCCGGTAATCTGCGCGAGCTTAAGAATGTGGTGAAGCGTGCCGTATTGCTTGCACGTTCCGGATATATCACAGCTGCCGACTTGGCTCCGTCGCTTTCTCCAGCCGGCATACTCCATATATTGCCCTTGCGCGATGACGGCGACGAAAAGAGCAGAATTGTGGCTGCCCTGCGCTCTACAGGAGGCAATAAGAGCCGTGCCGCGCAGTTGCTTGGCATCGACCGGAAGACACTGTACAATAAGATTGAAAAATATGGTATAACACAATGATGAAGGTGTGCCGGTTTGTTATATCTATGCCCTGCCACAGTCGCAATAATCGTAAGTCCACACTGTCTCTACACATTCTATTGTGGAAAAAATCCACACCTTTCCACACTATTCTACACGTAGTCTTATATCTCTGATTTTTATATACTGCTGTCTGTCAGAGTGTTATGTTATATAATACGTTTCTGGCACGCCTATTGCACTTTATATTGCAGAAAGACTTATTGATTTATTAATTAAAAAAAGAAGGAGAAAAGATTATGAAAAAGTTTTCAGTAATGGCAGTTATTGCCTTGGCAATGGTATCGGTTAGTGGTGTATTTGCAAACGGCGGACAGAATACAGCAAATGTGAACAATATCATAATGAACGACACTGTGGATGTTCAGGTTCCTGACACCAGCGCTTCCGATAAGGCTGCATCCGATTCGGTGGTTTGCGGAAAGACAACCTGTGACAAGGCTGCTGCCTGCGACTCTGTGGCTTGTGATTCCGCCGCTGTCGCAAAATAATAATAACATTTGGCGTTAGTATGTATCTATTATAAACATGTCTAAGATTCAGTAGACGGGGGAGTGTGTCGTGACGGCATGCTTCTCCTTTTTTTATTTCTTGTTAAATGATTTTGTGATTTTCCGCCGAATAGTGCAGATGTCAGATATATTGTTTATCTTTGCCGCGTAAATTCAAATAAACGGTATTGAATCATGAATACACGGTTGGTGTCAGAGACATTTGTTGTCCTGTCATTAGTTTTGTTGCCATATTTCTCCAGGCCTTGCGCAGCCCGTGAGCCGGATGGCAGCGCAGCCAATATAGGCATCGGAGTAAACCGCCGTACTGCCGACTCGTTGCTGTTCAGCAGTTTTAATGTCGGTCTGTTTGCCAATGTCGATACACTGCGCGGCATGCAACTGTCGTTGTTCACCGGAGCGTCCCGACGTGAAATGCGTGGTGCCAACGTGTCGGCCCTGGCCGCCTTGAGTCATGGCCGTGCCTACGGAGTGCAGTTGGCCGGTCTGCTTAACGCCGGCAGTGGCGACATGCGTGGCGTTCAGATAGCCGGTGTGGCCAATGTCGCGTCGCGTTTCAACGGTGTCCAGTTGGCCGGTCTTACCAATGCCTGTACCACTCCCATGCGCGGTATTCAGCTGAGTGCCGTCACCAATATCTCGATGGGAGTGAAGCGCGGTGTGCAGTTGGCCGGAGCCGCCAATGTGTGCTCGTCGTATATGCGTGGCGTGCAAATGGCGGCATACAATTACGCCGACACTCTCAACGGTTCGCAGATAGGTCTGTTCAACGTTTGTATGAGTCATCCGCGCGGCATCCAGGTGGGGCTTATCAACTATAGCCGTGACACCATTGCCCATAAAATCGGTCTGGTCAATGTCAATCCCAAGACCCGCATCGACATGATGGTCTATGCAGGTTCGTCCGTCAAGCTCAACTTGGCAGTGCGGTTCCGCAACCGCAGTACATACAGCATCATCGGTTTCGGTTCGCACTATATGGGTTTTGATGAAGACTTTTCCGGAGCTGTATTCTATCGTGTCGGCCAGTATTTCAATCTGTCGAAGCGTCTCACGGTGAGCGGTGACATCGGTTACTATCATGTCGAGACCTTTGCGCGCAACTCCGCTGACAAGCCCGATCGTCTTTACTCGTTGCAGGGCCGCGTCAATCTGGACTACCAGTGGCACATCCTCGGTGCCTTTGTAACGGTGGGATATGGCGATACACGCTATTATCATCATTCGCGAAGATACCGTGAGCGACTGATAGCCGAGGCCGGGCTGACATTCCGTCTGCCTTCGGAGAACAGGTGACATATAACCAAAAACAAGAAAATGAAAATGTCTGACATCATCATTTACACTATATATTGCCGCCACAGCCGTACATACAGCCTTTCCGGATGGTGTGGCGCGTTTGCTGTTGTCCTCTTCTTGCTCATCGTGTTGCAGCATCCCTGCCGCGCCGCAGCCGTCGACACGCTCTCCACAGCGTCCGCAAGCGGGCCCACAGCGTCCGAGACAGACAGCATGGCGGCACACTATCTGCGCATGGTGGTTGACATGCCGGCCGACGAAGAGTGCAGTCTCCCTGTCGTTACAATGCCATTGGCCGACACCGAGGTCAACCGTTCGGTGAAGCATCCGTGGATAGCCGCCGCTGAGGTGGTGGGCATCAATGCCTTTGTGCTTGCTTTCGACCGTTTTGCGCTTGACGCCGAGTTTGCAAAGATTTCTCCCCGTACCGTGCGTCACAACATAAAGACAGGATTCGTGTGGGACAACGACCAGTTTTCCACCAATCTGTTTGCCCATCCGTATCACGGCGGACTTTATTTCAACGCGGCACGCAGCAACGGCATGAACTTCTGGGAGTCGGTTCCATATGCTTTTGGCGGCAGCCTGATGTGGGAGACAGTGTGCGAGACGGAGCCGCCGGCCATCAACGATCTCGTGGCAACGACAGTGGGCGGTGTTTGTCTGGGAGAAATCACCTACCGCATCAGCGACCTCATCTATGACGACAGCAAGAGCGGTCCGGCCCGTTTCTGGCGTGAGTTGCTCGGCACGGTGGTGTGCCCCATGCGCGGGCTCAACCGCATTGTCAGTGGCGAGGCTTGGAAGGTGAGGCACACCGGCGGCAAGTATCACGATTACGACCGGCTGCCCGTGGGGCTGGCCGTGTCTGCGGGTTATCGTTATCTGGCCGACAACAACGCGCTGTTTCGCGGAGAGACAAATCCGTATGTGAACGTCGGACTCAGCTATGGCGATCCGTTCGACGAGTCGGTAAACCGGCCTTACGACTATTTCACGGCCGATGTGACTTTGGGGCTCAGCTCCAACCAGCCTATCATCAGCGGCATACACCTGCTTGGACAACTGTGGAGCGCTCCGGTGTATTCTTCGAACGGCATGCAGGCCGAATTCGGGTTCTTCCAACACTTCAACTATTACGATTCGCAGCCCGTAAAGGACGGCAGCAGCGAGGTGCCGTTCCGCATATCCGAAGCTGCGGCGGTGGGACCGGGCATCATTTACAAGTTTCCCGGTGTGGGCAATCTCACACGTCTTGAGCAGCGCATTTTTGTCAGCGGCATATTACTCGGCGGTTCGCTCAGCGACTACTATAACGTGATTGACCGCGACTATAACATGGGCAGCGGCTACAGTGCCAAGGTACACACGATGATGGAGTTCGGGCGTTACGGACGCTTCTTCATCAATGCCGACCTTTACAATATATATACATGGAAGGGATATGAAGACGAGGACCTCGCCACCACAGACCCGCTCTACCTCAATGCCCAGGGCGACAAGGGCAGTGCCCAGCTGCTTGTGGTCAATCCGCGTCTGCAACTGTCGGTGTCGGACAGACTGTGTCTCGACCTGTCGGCCTCTTACTATATCCGAAGCACTCGCTATTCGTATCATGACGACGTGTCGGCACGAACGTTTACCGTGCGTCTCGGACTGGCATATAAGATGTAGCGGGGAGCCCCCTGTAATCCCCCAAAGGGGGATATTGAGCGCACAGGATAAACCTTTGTTCGCAGTTTGTAGGCAAATGCCGCGCAAGTAGAGTAGGGACAAAGTGAAGGTGGTGAGGCACAGGCATCGTTATAGGGTGGATTTATTACGAATTGTCTTTACATTAACAATAGTTAAAAGGCAACAGGACCGCCATTTCCGCATTACGATGCGAAAATGGCGGTTTTTCGGATAAAATAGGAGACGCTGATAATCAGATAGTTACGCGGGTGAGGTTGCAAAAGGACCGTGTAAGAAAAGCAGAGAGGCCCTCCCGAGGTTGCCGCGGCGGCCTCCCGGCTCTTCAACGAGGCCGCCGCGGGAAGACAACGAGGCCGTAACGGCAACCTCGGGAGGCCCTTACGGCAAGAAAACCATGCCCGAAAGGCATGTAAAGAAAGCAGAGAGGGCCTCTCGGCTTTTCTGGTTTGGAAAAAAACGGAAGCGTTTTTTTCGGAATAATCTTTATATTTGCTGATTTTGTTTATGATATAAAAAATGTCGGGTAAATGATTATGATGTGATGGATTTTTATTACTTTTGCCATGCAGAAACTATAAATAACGGTATTTTGTGGATATATGAAGTTTAGAAGTGTAATAATAATCTTTGCCATTCTTACATCATGTACGGGACACAACAGGATGAGGGCGTTGCTCGATACGGCCGATTCGCTCGTTGACATCCGGCCGGACTCGGCATTGGCTATGCTCGACCGTCATGAATCGGTAGCCGACAGTATGCCTACAGGTATGCAGATGCGCTACCGGCTGCTTAGGGCAAAGGCGATGAATCGGGCTTTCGTGCCGTTCACTACCGACACCGTGATGAAAGACGTGACAACATGGTACGATCGTCACGGCAACATTCACGAACGCATGATGGCTTACTATCTGCTGGGCTGTGTGTATCGCGACATGGGCGATGCTCCCACTGCACTGGTTCAATACAACAAGGCTGTAGAGCTGGCAGACACAACTGCTGACGACTGCGACTGGCACACGCTGTGCCATATACACGGGCAGAGGGCTGAGCTGTTTCACAAAATGGCTTCACCTGAATACGAATTGGAAGAATGGAAGCAGACAGCCGCTAAGGCATGGCGAGCCAAAGACACAATAATGGCATTGAGGGCATACGAATTGCAAGCCGATACGTATTATATGATGTATTGTGCCGATTCGGTTGTGAGCATAACTGAAAGTGTTGTGGAATTATACAACCGATATGGGCGTAGAGACCTGGCTGCCGGTGCTCTGCCTTCTGTGATATACGTTTATCTGAATCAACGGAAATTTGATGCAGCCAAGAAAAGCATGGATTACTTTGAGCAATATTCCGGTTTCTTTGATTCGGGCGGTAATATCATATCCGGAAAAGAGTCGTATTATGGGACGAAAGCAAGATACTATCGGGCCATAGGCAAGAGTGATTCGGCATTTGTTTATCTTAAAAAACTTTTGATGTTTGAAAAAAATATAACTTGTGCAGAGATTGCATACAGGGAACTGATGGGGTATTATGCCAACCAGCATCAAACGGATTCTGTGGTCAAGTATTCTCAGTTGTATTGTCATATAAACGATTCTGCCGCAATAATACGGTCGGCAGAAGAGATAAACAGAGCACAGGTATTGTACAACTATAATCGTGCGCAGCAGATGATGATTGCGAAGACGAATGAGGTTGACAATTACAGAATAATGCTTGTGGCGGTAGGTCTCGGTATAATCATTATTATTGTTACATCTTACAGGCTCTATTCCGTAAAAAGGCAAAAACAGAAGCTGAAATTGGTTGAGGAAAACCAAAAGTTCTGCGACTTGTTGAGCAAATACGAAAGTGCATCAGAGGATATGATGAGAGCAATGCAAGGATTTGAACGGTATAAGAAAGAAAAGGAAGACGAACTGAAAAGAATACGCAAGTCGATAGCCACATATCAGGAAACGATGGTGCATGATGATGATTCGGACATGGAGCGGGCGATGGAAAACAACGAAATGGTGAAGCGTCTTCATAAACTCGCCATGAAAAACGGACGTGTCACAATAAAGGAAATGAATGCTATGGTTACGTTCGTAGAAAACGCCTTTCCTGAATTTTATGCCAGGATAATCAATGTAGATGACAAACTGACCGAGAGAGAAATCATAATCTGTATCATGATTCGCCTGTATCTTATACCGTCAGAAATATCGGTACTGCTCGATATATCCGGCCAGAATCTGACCAACATAAGGAGCAAAATTAACCGGAAACTGTTTGGAAATGACGGTACAAAAAAGCTTGACTACAATCTGAGACAGCTCTTTTAACGAGAAGTGTAAAAAGTGTATTATATCTGTAAATAGTTGATATAGCGTAATTTATAAAGATGATAAAACCGCGGCGTGTAAAAAATGTATTAGAAATATTGCCGATAAAAGTTTTCTTTTCATAACTTTGAGTAGAAATCAAAACAGTAAAGTTATGACAAGAAAACAACTATTAGCCGCGGGCATCATCATGATGACAGCAACACTTGGATATGCAGCCAAGAATAACGATGGAGAAATAACAAGAAACACCATTGGCATAACAAATAATCCTTGCTATATCCGTATAGATTTGCAAGTAAGGTATGACGACCCTAAAAATATAAAGAACGGTATCGGCAGATCTTCTGTACGTATTCCTGCTATATACATAGATGGTCATACACTGTATCTCGATGGTAATACTTTTGAAGAAATACAATTGGTTGGCATGGACGAAAACGGGAACGAAAGCATTGTCTATTCGTCTGTTATTCCAGCCGGGGCAGAGACAGTGGACATTCCGACCGGTTTCACTGGAGTATATGAGATACGGTTCGTACGTGCAGGATATTGTTTTTATGGAGAAGTAATGATATAAAATGTATATTTATAATCCATACTTCAAATTATCGAATAAAACTATAGAAACCAGTGTATAAATTAACAATAATATTATGAAACGACTTTTTTTGATATTTGTATTAGGAATGCCTATAGTGGCAAATTTTGCAGGGACTATTGGTAAGCGCTCTGATAGAAAAATTATAGAAATAAGTAAAATAATTAAACTTTCATCAATGCAAGAGAATGCTATACGTAAGGCGTATGATGAATATAATGAAAAAGTTGATTCTGCATTATATAAAGTACAAAATGCAGTTGAAGCATCCAAAATAAAGTATTATGCAAGTAAAGAGTTTAACAAAGTTTTAATGTCAATCTTAACAGAGAAGCAGCGTAATACATACATTCAAATCACATCGACACCTGAAATTGAAGCTAAAACACAATATAAGATTATGTTGCTTAAGGAAAGTAATGAATATTCAGATCTTGAATTAAACAAAATGAAAAAAGAAATTTATAGTTATTTAATGGCTGAAAAATTAGTATATGTTCGTGATAAATATGATATCAAAAAGCAAAAAGAAAATATTAGCAGATTAAAGAATGTTCGTCCACAATCTTTACGTGAAAGCGAAATACGTGAAAAGCAAAAGGCGCAAGGCAAAATAGTAAATGGTAAAATCAATTGGTAATACATATATGTTAAATAATATGATTTATAAAATAGTTATATTCTGCTTGATGTCATTATGTTTGATAAGAGCGAATGCACAGTCTGAATCAATATCTAAGGATGTTACACCCATAGATACGTTAGGTATAAATGTTTTATTGAATACAGCTAAGCAATATAAATACGGTATAAATACTGATGTGAATATAAAAAAAGCGATTCGAATATATAAGTATCTTGTACGTAAGGGTAATACTGATGCAATGACGGAATTAGGTAAGATGTTTATTGATGGTGATGGAGTTGAACAAAACTATAAAAGAGCTTATTTTCTTCTTAAAAGAGCCGCTCAATCTAATAATGTCAGAGCAATGTGTGTTATTGCAAAAATGTACCAGTTTGGATTGGGGGTAAAGCAAAATTACGAAAAAGCATATTTGTATTATTTTGATGCTATGCAACACGGAAGTCCTGAGGGGTTTTATGGATTAGGGTATCTTACATATAAAGGATTGGGAACAAAACAAAATTATGAAAAAGCGGAAATTTATTTGCGTAAAGGTTCGGAAAAGGGGCATTCGGGTTGTGATTTCCTTTTAGGCTCATATTATGCAAATGGTATGAATGGTACCCCTAATTATGAAAAAGCTCAAAAACATTATAATATGGCTGTAAAAAGAGGACATAATTGGACTATAGATCTAACACAGTATAATACCTTGGATTCAATAAAATCAAAAAACCAAAGTAGACAAAAAATGATTGTTGGGCAGAATTTAAAAGAATTAATTCAAAAAAAAGCTCAAGATAAAACAATGACTACCACAGATCTACATTCTTTAGCAGGTAGATGGACTGGTACTATATATACTTATGATTGGTCTTATCGCAAAATTTTTGATCAAGAACCAATAACTCTATTATTCACCGGAGATGGAATATTTGGTACAATGAAATGGATAAACAATGACACTGTTAGTACTATATTTACACCTGATATTCAAGAAAATAATTATTTTAAGATGTCAAAATTACACAAAAATTATCAACAAAAAAAATGGGTAGTAACTAAGGCTTCATTTTATGTTGATTCAGACAATAAATTGTATATACCGATTAGTACAATAAAATTCAATAATAAAGAACCTCGTAAGCCTGCTATAGCAGTTTTACATCGTGATGTTATTTCGGTACCATCGCAATCATTAAAAATTGTAGGAATAACTCCATTACCTGTAAAAGATACATCAATGACCATCAAACTTTATGCAGAAAATGATGATATCGTAACTATCAGTATATATAATATGGCGAGTATAAAAATAGCTGATTATGGGAGCATAAAAATAAAAAAAGGCATAAATGAATTAACAATTAATGCTACAATTGCACAGGGAAAATATCTTCTCAAAATTGTAGGTAATAAAGGATTAGTAACAACAGTTTTTACGCATTTATAATTTTTTGGCATATGAAGAATTGCAAATTTATAATATTATTTCTATCTTTGTTTTATAGCATCAATGCCTTAGCATGTTTTGATGAAGATGATGATTGGCGAGATGACGATTTCTTATGGGGAGGAGAATTGCCAGAATATATTGTCACACCAGATGATGATGATTTTTGGAGTGATGACTTTTGGAATAATGATGATGATTGGGACGAAGATGACGATTGGAGCGAAGATGATGATTGGGACGAAGATGACGATTGGAATGATTATTATGATGACATTGGATATTCGTCTTATAGTCCAGATAGTGATGATAAGAATTATAAAGAGTACACACCAAATGTTAAAGACAAATTTATCGACATGGAGCTTAAAACGAAATGGGAAAGACAAGAAAAAGGAACCAAAACCTGTGTTGTAACAGCAATGGAGTATGTGGCAAAAATACTAGGTTTGGATATCCATCGAAATTTTTATATTTATGAATATAATCAATATATAAATCCTCATAGGGATGTGAATAAAGATGGTATAGCACCATTTGAAATAGAAATTTTCATAAATAAAGAGTTTTATGCAGATAAGATATTTTACCAGTCAGAATTAATGGATGCTATCAACTCTGACAATCCAATATTATCAATAATCGATGGCAGCTCCGAAAAATTAACCACAGAACTTCATGAAATAGTAATCATTGGAAGTACAGAAGATGGGAATTATTACATTTATATAGATCCAATGGATGGTAATTATAAAACCATATCTTATTTCAAGATACAAGGTCCAAATTTCAGAATAAATTCATCAAAGCACTAAGTATGGAACATAAAAATATGAAAACAATGAGACTGACCGTTAGCTTCGTTTTGTATATTCTGTTGCTTCATGCAAATGTGTCATGTGGTAACGATGCAAAGGGCAGGGCAATAGCATCATGCGACAATGTAGACACGGTTAATCCGAGATGTTCCATCGACAGTCTTAAAGGCACATTTTGGGAAACGGCAAACCCGAGCAACACAATAATATCGCGGATGTACTTCACAGATACGACTGTCGTGACCGTAAGGATATTTAAAGATTTCGATGATTCGTATATAATAGAAGACAGGTATTATCTGTCGGACGACAGCCGTACGGTGTTTGACTCATCACAAGTGGGCAAAGGGACCAAAGGCGAGTATATAAACATGGAAACGGGGTCGTCAGGGATGATGGTATGGAAGATTGCTGGTATATCGGATAGCGAGATGCGCCTGCTGCTGCAACCTGAAAACGACGTCACTGTAGGCGGCCGTGACACAGCCGTGTACCGAAGAATAGCCGGCAGTCCGTATGACGACACGGCGGTCAAGAGCAATACCGACGTTTTGAGCGGCACGTGCTGGACTGCAAGTTCTTCCGATGGCAGAATAGTAACGACGAAATGCTTTACCGATACCACCATAACAACAGTGGTGACGTATAACGACGGCAATGGCACACGAACGGCAAAGGAAGAATACTATATGTCGATACATAAACCAATCAGATACGAGGAGCACAAAGTTGGTACTCATACCGGGGGTGACTATATAGTAAGGCGGGTGACGGGTGATAATGTTCTTGCGTCGAAAATAATAAGCATCTCTTCTACAGAGATGATAGTAGTGTCGTTTCCTGACAAGAATCAGACGATAGGGTACTGCAAAGCAGATACCATGAGATACAAGAGACAGTGAATTTCATAAAATACTATAACCAATGAAAACATATAAATCTAAGGTAGACAGCCGGATTGTGCTGATTGTCGTTGTGGTGATGGTTGTATCGACTGTTCCATGTATGTTTGTTCCGGGTGCGGTGTGGCCTGTGCTTGCGGTTGATATGGTTGTCGGGCTGATATTCGCGGATATGGTTTTCAATACCGAATACATCATCGACGGACAGATGCTTAGAGTGAAGTGCGGCATGTTGGCGAAAGACCGATGTGACATAATGTCCGTCATAGCCATACGTCCTACGCATAATCTTGCAAGTTCACCGGCGATGTCGTTGGACAGAATTGAGATAATGCTCAAGGGCAGAAGCATCATAATCTCGCCAAAGGACAAGGAGGGTTTTGTAAACGATATGTGTAAGGTGAATCCCGATATAAAGGTACTTGGATAATGTAGACCCTGCTTTCAAGGTTGAAATGTAAACAAGAAGGAAAACCAAACCGATGGGTATGAAAACAAAAACAGTCTGCATGTTGACGATATGTTTCTTCATGTTGTCATGTGCTAAGAAGGTCGATGAAGCAGATGGCAAGGAAATCTATGTGAAAAAGACGTCAAAAGAGTGCAAACTGAATGATTTGTATTCGGACTTTGAGATACTGACCTTGAAGACAGGAGACGAAGGCGTGTTCCGTGGCATCAACAAACTGATGATTCACGATGGCTGCTATTATATATTGGACAAGACGGGTAAAAGGCGCGTTCTTGTTTTTGATGCCGATGGAAAATACAAGCACTCGATAGGCAATGCAGGAAAAGGCAAAGGTGAATATGTAAACATTGAAGATTTCACGATTGACAAGGAAAACCGCAGGGTTGTGATATTGGCATACCCGTCAACTGTGTATGTGTATAATCTTGACGGCAGTTTTGTGCAGTCAAAGAAGATAGAGAAAAACACGATGTTGTGGAATATTGCGAGCTATGCCAACGGTTTTATATGCTCTACAAACCACATGACATATACAGAAGGAAAGCATGCGTTCCTGTTCTACTTCTTTGACAAGGACTTCGGATTCACGGACAAGCAGATACCTGTTCTTCCCAGGCAGATGCAGATACCGCCATTGGTTTCGAACGTATTCAATGAGACAGATGGTGGAGAATACATATACTTTGATGTGTATGATTCGAGTGTCTATACTATAAATGCCGACGGGCGTATTTCGGTGTCAAAGAAAAAACTGGTGTTGGACAACTACATGCCTTATGAAAAATTTGCCAATACGTCGGAGTTTATGTCCGAACAATCGAAATATGATTATTTCTTCAGGGCGGTATATGCCGACGGGCAGTTGCACAGCTATTTTGCAAGCAAGAACAGACTTTATGGAATGGTGACCGATTTGAAGTCCAACAGTGTTGAAGCGTTCCGGTATGTAGGTTGGATGCCTGATTTGCTATATCAGAAGGACGGCGTGATATATTCATCGGTAAGTGTGCGTCAGGTAATGGAAAACAGGGAACTGTTCGGTCAGAATCAGATAGACTCAATTAGAAATCAGTCAAACGATTTGATTCTTAAATTCAGATGCAAGGCAAGGGATTGAGCAGTAAGTGTGATGTAAGCAAACTGACTGCATTCATTGCATCATAGTCATAAGATGTTGGCTGTGATATATGAATGATAGATTAGGTAATCAAAAGTGGAACTAATCGGTTTTTGCCGGTTGGTTCCTTTTTGTATGTTCTCCATACGGACGTTTGCAGTGAAAAGAAAGGCGGGCAGGGCATTTTTTACTTCATTTCGCCCGTGTGGCGCTATTTTTTTCACTGTAAATCAATCTATTATGCGTAAAAATAAGTATCTTTGCGCTGTTTAACAAGGATAAATAATGAAAATAGCTTTAATAGGCTACGGCAAGATGGGCAGGATGATTGAGCAGATAGCCCGCGGCCGCGGCCATGAAATAGTGAGCATCATAGATGTAGACAACCAGCAGGACTTCGACAGTCCGGAGTTTGCCTCGGCCGATGTGGCCATCGAGTTCACCGCGCCCCATGTGGCTTACGGCAACTATCTGAAGGCTTTCGCGCGCGGCGTGAAGGTGGTGAGCGGCTCGACGGGATGGATGAAAGACCATGGCGACGACGTGCGCCGTATGTGTACGGAGGAGGGTCACACGCTGTTTTGGGCGTCGAACTTCTCGGTGGGCGTGGCCATATTCTCGGCCGTCAACCGCTATCTGGCGCGTATAATGAATGGCTTCACGCAGTATGACGTGGAGATGGAAGAGGTGCACCATGTGCACAAGCTCGACCATCCCAGCGGCACGGCCATCACTCTGGCCGAGCAGATAACCGACGCCATAGACCGCAAGCAGAAGTGGACGCTCGGACGGCTCACGCAGCCTGACGGCACCACTACGGTGGAGCACACGCCGCAGGCCGATGAGATAGGTATAAGCAGCGTGCGCCGCGGCGAGGTGCCCGGCATACACACCGTAAGGTATGACAGCGATGCCGACAGCATCACCATCACTCACGACGCCCATTCGCGTCGGGGATTTGCGCTCGGGGCAGTGCTCGCAGCCGAATATACGGCCACGCACAGCGGGTTGCTGACGATAGATGATATGTTTAAGTTTTAATGAGCCCCTCCTGTCCTCCCCAAAGGGGGGAGGTAAAGAGTGAAGGGTTAAATCATTATGTATAGAATTGCAGGCTCAGCATCCCCCTTTGGGGGGATTATAGGGGGCCAAAATAAAGAAAGAAATGAAAAAACAATGGTTTAAGTTCGTCGTAGTGACATTGCTCTATCTGGCTTTCCTTCTGTGGGTGAAGAGCTGGTGGGGACTTATCGTAGTGCCGTTCATATACGACGTGTATATCACAAAGAAGATAAAGTGGCAGTGGTGGAAAGACTCGCCCAACTCTTTATTGCGCGGCGTTATGTCGTGGGTGGATGCTTGCGTGTTTGCTCTCGTGGCCGTATATTTCATCAATCTGTTCTTTTTTCAGAACTATGTCATACCTTCGAGTTCGCTCGAAAAGTCGTTGCTCACAGGCGATTACCTCTTTGTGAGCAAGATGAGTTACGGGCCGCGCGTGCCGCAGACACCGCTTACCGTTCCTCTCACACAGCATACGCTGCCTGTGCTGGACTGCAAGTCGTACATAGAATGGCCGCAATGGGACTACCGCCGTGTGAAAGGGCTGGGCAAGGTGCAGCTCAACGATATCGTGGTATTCAACTATCCCGCCGGCGATACGCTCTGCATGGCGCAGCAGTATCAGGCGCAGGACTTCTACAGAATGTGCTATATGTCGGGTTATCAGGTTTTCTATAACAATCGCGGCTATCTGCCCGTGCCCGACTCGCTCACGGCTATGGAACGTCTTAAGTTTTATAGTGAGGTGGAGAAAATGGGGCGCGAGTATATCGCGGCAAATACAGCCGAATTCGGTGAGATAGCGACACGCCCCGTAGACCGGCGCGAGAACTATGTGAAACGATGCGTGGGACTGCCCGGACAGACGCTTGAGATACGCGACCGCATAGTGTATCTCGACGGTAAGGCAAACAAAGAGCCTGACAATGTGCAATATACTTATTATGTAAAATTGCGCCAGCATCTTCCGGACGATCTGATGGAAGAGCTTGGAATATCTTCCGAAGATATTTTCTCGCTGAATACCAATGGCTTTATGCCTCTGACAAAGCGGGCTTTGGACGTGTTCCTTCAGCGCAAGGACCTTGTGGAAAGCGTGGAGCCGGTGACCGATGCCGAGGATGTGGATATATATCCGCTCAACGGCAACATGCATTGGACGCGCGACAATTACGGTCCGATATGGATTCCGCAGAAAGGAAAGAGCATAAGGCTCACACTTGACAACATTGCCGTTTACGAGCGTCCCATCCGTGTGTATGAAGGCAACGACCTTGAGATACGCGACGGACGGATATACATCAACGGCAAGGAAACATCGGAATATACATTCCGTCTGGACTATTACTGGATGATGGGCGACAACCGTCACAACTCGGCCGACTCGCGTTATTGGGGCTTCGTGCCCGAAGACCATATCGTGGGCAAGCCGATATTCATCTGGTGGTCGAAGGATCCTGACCGCGGAGTGAGATGGAACCGGCTGTTCCGTTTCGTAGACAATATCAAGTAAAGAAACGGAAAATGAGATGAAAGCCTCGGTAAAGTTCATATTGGCACTGACAGTCGCAGCATTGCTGATGCTTGCTTTCCGTGCTTTGGCTTTCACTCTATATGTCGTGAACGGTGACGGGCTGGCGCCCGAACTGCAAGGCGGTGACCGTGTGCTGGTGAACCGCTGGAGCTACGGGCTGCGCACTGGTAGTCGCGACGGACTGTTCCGCTACGGACGGATATGTCGCAGTGATGTGGAGCGGGGGGATATCGTGGCGTTTGACAGTCCGGTGGATTCGGTTGGCGGTGTGTTCGTATGTCGGTGTGGTGCGCTGCCCGGCGACACAATCCGTGTGAACGGTGACCTGATTCTCGTTCCGGGGTTGTCCACTTGTGCCGATGAAAACTATTACTGGATGGAGTCCATCGGCAGCGGCAATGCCATCGACAGCCGTTTCTTCGGCCTTGTGCCAGAGAGCAGCATCATCGGCCGCGTGTGCATGGTGGTGTACGGCCACGACGATACGAAGCCGTTCTACACCGGATATAGGAAAGGGAGGATGATGTAGGGCCCTCCAGCCCCCCCCTCGAAAAGGAGGAACCGGCTGTACAGGGTAAACCAATCTGTCGGTGGCTTTTTTGTAGACTGACCTGTAGAAATTTTCTTTATGTATAAATAAACCCTTTCTCCTTTCATTGGGGAGATTGAGGCAGAACATTATCCCATTCTCCCCCCCCCCCTTGGGGAGGCCGGGTGGGGCCAAGTATCAAAATGCAAGCATTACTTTCCACAACATATTTCGGTCCGATACAATGGTATCAGAAACTCTGCAGTTATGGCTCGGTCATGATTGAGCGGCACGAGAGTTTTATGAAACAGACATACCGCAACCGTTGCATAATAGCTGCAACAAACGGTTTGCAGACGCTTACGGTGCCGGTGGTGCGTGAGGGGACATATATCAGGGATATCCGCATCAGCGACCATGCCAATTGGCGTCATCAGCATTGGCATGCGCTGATGAGCGCTTACAGCGAATCACCTTTCTTCGAGTATTATGCCGACGACATACGGCCTTTCTTCGAGCGCCGTTGGACGTATCTGTACGATTTCAACATGGATATCTGCCTGAAGATGTGCGAACTGCTTGATATCCGTCCCGATATAAGGCATACGGAAGATTATGTCAAGCCGGCCGCAGTCGCAATGTTAAACGAAAGTGACGGAACCGGAGGCGGAAGCCTTGTCGACTTTCGTGATGCCATCAATCCCAAGCATCCCCACCATGATCCCGGTTTTTCCCCGCGCCGCTATTATCAGGTGTACGAGCGCAAACACGGTTTTCAGCCCAATCTCAGCATCCTTGACTTGCTCTTCAATATGGGGCCGGAGGGGATATTCTATATAAAATAAGGGGCTGTATCAATATGATACTGCACTCCAAAAGTCTTGTGTCTAACTTTTGGGGTGCAGTTCACTTTGTGAAACACTTATATTTTGACACAGACTCTTATTTCATAAATACGAGTTGAGGTTATATCACTTTATATCTGATGCTCCCTTTCGTTTTGTTTCCTTTAACGGTCATGACGATGCGGTACATCTTTTCGCCCCATACTCCCTTCAGATGGGCGTCGAGCATTGGCGATATGTCCTCTATGCTGACGCTGAGCTGTTTCGGATCGTAGGCGATGCGTCGTCCGCCGTTAAGAGCTATCGTTCCGTCACACAATATGTCGGGGCGGGTCACTGTCATGAGCGTAAGAGCCGTTGTGCCGCGATGTTCGCGCAGTGTGTAGTTCTCGGTCACTTCCACACCTTTTGACGATGCTTTTACGGAGCGTGTCCATTCTGTTACTTCGGCGCTGTCGGGGTAGCATCCGGCAAGGTCCATGCTTAGCGAGCCTCGGGTGTAGGATATGTTTCTTGCGGCATACTTCTTTCCGTCTTTCTGTCCCGTGCAGTTTATCATCGGCAGATTGTGATATTGCGACTGCATGGTCCATATGCCGTAGCGTCCGTTGCTGAATGTCTGTGCCGTGTAGCTGCCCACACCGGGGTCTATGAGCAGCGGTTCGCCGTCGGTGTATACGATGAAACTGCCCACATCGTTGTGGTTGTGGCTCTCACCGTTGTGTCCTCCTTTCGTTGCCACGAAAAGTCCGCCTCGTCGTGCCGTCATTATTTGCAGATCGGGCAGCCATACATCAGCCGTGGCCGGTTCGGCAGGTGTCTCACGGAGCATACTGTTTATGTTGCCCAGCATCATTAGTTCGCGGCCGAGTGTGGGCCAGTTGCCGCTACGGTCGTAGATTGTCGCTGCGCGTTCGGTGATACGTGCCTTTTGGGCGGTGTAGGCTGCAAAGGACGTCATTGTGCGGTCTCCGAGGTACAGGCCGAAGGGGTATACCACGTTCACCTGCTGCATGTTGCGGTTGTTGTGCGCGTCGGCGAAGTTGACATAATATCCGTTGCCTATGTACATTTTATAGATATAGCTGCCCATAGCCTTTATCTTTTGTTCGTGGCTCATGTCCACCGTTCCGCCGGTGGCCGCACGCAGCAGGGCAAGACATTCGTATAGCGACGCGGCGGCACGGTCCCAGTAGCCGGGGCCTTCGTCGCATCCTCCGTCTTCGGGGTAGGCGTCAATAAAGGCGTCAAGGGCATGTATTATCTGACCGATGCCTTCGGCACGGCGTTTGTCGTCATGTTCGCAGAAGAGTATGCACGTCAGCCAGTTGGAGGCTATCCACGGGTTCCAGTTCATACCGGCCCGTTTCCACCAATAGTTGTTCTTTACTGCCGGGTCCAGTATGCGGCGTGCAATCTCGCTGTCAATGCGTTTGCGCAGCAGTGGTGAGAAGCTGTCCAACCGTTCTTCCAGCACGTATGATATCCATGCCACCATGCCTGCGGTCTCGGCGTTGAACAGGTCTACGTTCTGGTCTTCCGCACGTTGCATCTTTGTGCCGTAGTGGGCCGGCAGTCCCCACCATGTCTCTTCGAGTGTGCTCTGCAGTCCGTTCACAATATCGGGCATAAAGCGTCCTTTGCCTTCCATCACCTCGGCCATCACCAACGCTACCAACTGCCGGCGTTTGTTGAAACACAATGTTTCGTATCCGGTGCGGTTGCCGTCAGTCTTGAACCGTGCGAACTCCGTGGCCGGCAGCGAAGACCATGGCCTGTCAATATATCGCTCCCCGTGTTCTATGTAATTGCGGCGCATGCTTTCGGGCACCGAGTCGCGCCAGAATGCATCTCCTGCTTTCGGTACGGGGTTGAACTCTTCCGTGCGTTCCACTGCTGCGGCAATCGTACCGGCAGGATATTTTGATGTGATGAGCTGCTTGCTTGTCTGCGCGGTCATACCTATGGTTATCGCCGTGAGAATCATTACATTGAATATTCTTTTCATCTGTGGATTGTGTTTTGTCAGTTCCTATTTGTATTCTGATGTTTTTGTAATCCGCTGATTATCAGCGAGTATATCTGTGTCGTTTCCATTTCTCGTTTCCATTTCTCATTTCTTGTAGTGTTCTATTCTGATTTTGGAAATGATAATTACGGTTCCTTAACCAAACTGTATCTTACCCATCTGTTTGCTCCTACTTCCTTTACGATATTCTCACTGGTCAATGATTTCATTTGGGCAAGAATTTTCTTATACGGAATCTCATTTCCTATTCTTTGGTGAATATCTTTCAATGGCGCACAGGTGTAAATCTTAAGGTCTTCTACAATCAGTTCCTTGATGCGATAATCCTCAATCCTTTTCAGTGATGTCTTTCCTTTATAATAGCTTTGCTTAAGTACGGAACTGCTTATACGATATTCCTTGGCTCTGTGTGCACCGACAGCCTTGACTATGTCGTATTCGAGTAGTGGGTCGAGCCATGGCGAAAGAGCATCACGGTCTTTAAGATTGAGTATCTGTATCAGATTGGTTGCCGATATGCTTTCGTGTTGGGCGATAAGTCCAAGACAAATTATCTGTTTCTGTTTGAGGTCGGCTTTCTGCATGGCTCCGCGGATTACCTTGATGGCTTCTTTGCTGATGATACGACGTTCTACAATGGCAGTGACAGAATCGCTGCTTTCCAAAACCTGAGGGACTTGTTTCCCGTTGGTGAGCTGTATCTCATACATCTTGTCATATCCAGAACCTTCACGTTCCATCAGTTTCAATGCGTAGCAGAGATATGCGAAGTGTTCGTTTCTTTTTACTGTTTTATGAAGGATATTCTTTGGGGTTACTCCCAATGGCAGAGTGCCAGGGTTGATTACTTCGATGCGGTTGGGATGGATGTTTATGAATATATCTCCTGCCATTGTATAAGGGCGGTGTACCAAGGCGTTGCATACCAGCTCACGAATCACATCCTTGTCGTAAGCCGGTATCTCCTTGCGGAACAACCCTTCGCTGATTTCGTTCGTTTCACGCCAGTCGGGTATTTCCGTCCATACATTCTCGATTATTTCTTCAGGCGTCATGGAGAAATCATCCCACAGATATTTTCTTACTTTCTCTCCGTTCTCATCATATTTGATGCATTGCACAACAGGAGCGTTCATCAGTCGTCCCCTTTGCGATTGTGTTCCTATGAACAACACACCGAGATTGGTCATACGGTCTGACTCCTCCTCTGTCAGGAAGTAATAGTCGAGCAATTCCTTTTTGTGTTTCTGTTTGACGAATGGACTTACCCTTTCAGATGAGTTGAGTTTGTATATCAGCGATTGCAATTTTTCGGGGTCTGCATCCTTCCAACTCCATTTTGACGGTTGGTCTTCCCAACGGAAATATCCTTTTTCGGCAGCCAGTCTTGTTATGTTATCTCCTGTGATAGGGGTACTGTTATCGGCTATACGTAGAAAATACTTGCCTGATGCGGTGGATGCTACGGTATGGCCGCGCGAAATGTGCAGACGGATGTATTGGCCTCCATTCTGATGGACAAGCGTTTCGGCAAAAACGGTTACGTTTATAGTCTTGCCGTTTATTTTGTTTGTCAATGTTACCGGCAGGTCTTCGTCTATAGTCTGTTCTGCAGGAGGTTCGTCAGAGTGGTCTTCTATGCCATAATCTATTATGCCGCCTTGTGCGTTGCTGAAAGCGACACAATCTTTTGCAACCTCGTTCCAGTCCGGATTCTTTCCGGTTATTTCACGGATGGATTTCTTATCGTATAAACTATTCTCTTTCATCTTACACTCTTTGTTGGCATGTGATGCAAATTTATCTTTTTTATTTGAAGTATCAAAATATGAAAGATAAATTTTCTTCATCTCATGGTTTTCTTTCTCATCTCGTTGCCATCAAGTGTCCAAATGGCTTTATTACAGCATTGTTTGACTGTTTTTTCATTCTTTTTCAATTATTATATTTATCTTTGCAATGGATAAATGCCACATTGACAATACTAATCAGATGTTGCGTAAGGTTAGCATTATCCCCAATCCAATTATATGTAAAATCAATGTATTACATGAAACTGAACAAAGAAGAAAGAGTGCGCCGTGCCGAAGAACTTTTCATGCAGGGCTACAACTGTTCGCAGTCGGTTGTGGCGGCTTTTGCCGACATTTACGGATATACCGAGGAACAGGCATTGAAGCTCAGCGCGGGTTTCGGCGGCGGAATAGGGCGTATGCGGATGACGTGCGGTGCGGCTTGCGGCATGGTGACGCTGGCCGGCATGGACTGCGGGTCCGTTACGGCAGGCGACCGTGAAGGCAAGTCGGTCAACTATCGCGTGGTGCAACAGCTGATGAAGCGTTTTGAGGAGATGCACGGGTCCACTGTGTGTGCCGAACTTCTGAAGCTGAAAAAGGGCGCTCCGCTGAGTTATGAGGCCAGCGAGCGTACGGCCGAATACTACAAGACACGTCCTTGCGTGAGCCAGATAGTATCGGCGGCGAAGATATTTGCGGAATATCTGGAAGATACTGAAGGCCCCTCCCTGCCTCCCCAAGGGGAGGTGTAGGGTGGTTCGGAATAACTCCGCGATAGTCGTGATCATATCAGTAGCAAGCTGGAAATATTGGTAATAACAGTAATAATAACAAATAAAGCAACTACCCTTCTCCTCCCCTTGGGGAGGTCGGGAGGGGCCAAAACAATTATGAAACAAGACGAAAAAGACATGATGCAACTGCCGGAGAACGCTTTCCGTGAGTTGCGTGACGGAGAAAGCTACGAGCCGATGATGAGTCCGCGTGCGAGCTATCCCGAAGTGAATGCATGGTCGGTGACGTGGGGTGTGCTTATGGCGATGCTCTTCTCGGCGGCCGCAGCCTATCTCGGGCTGAAGGTGGGACAGGTGTTTGAGGCGGCCATACCGATAGCCATCATTGCCGTGGGTGTGTCGACGGCCGCCAAGCGCAGCCGTGCTTTGGGCGAGAACGTGATCATACAGAGCATCGGTGCCTGTTCCGGTGCCGTGGTTGCCGGTGCCATCTTCACCCTGCCTGCCATCTATATCCTGCAGGCCAAGTATCCTGAGATGAGTGCGTCGTTCATCAAGATATTCATTTCATCCCTGCTTGGCGGCATCATCGGAATATTGTTTCTCATACCGTTCCGCAAATATTTCGTGAGCGATATGCACGGCAAGTATCCTTTCCCCGAGGCCACGGCCACCACACAGGTGCTTGTCAGCGGCGCGCGGGGCGGAAATCAGGCCAAACCCTTGCTGTTGGCCGGACTTGTCGGCGGTCTGTACGACTTCGTCGTGGCCACTTTCGGATGGTGGAACGAGAATGTCACCTCGCGCATGATTGGCATAGGCGAGACGCTTGCCGAGCGTGCCAAGCTCGTTTTCAAGGTCAATACCGGTGCGGCGGTGCTCGGATTGGGCTATATCGTAGGTCTGAAATATGCGCTCATCATATGTCTCGGTTCGCTGGCAGTGTGGTGGCTGGTGGTGCCGGGCATGTCGATAATGTTCCACGACAGCGTCCTCAACGCATGGGATCCTGCCATAACAAAGACCGTGGGCGAGATGAGCCCTGAAGAGATATTCCGTTCTTACGGTAAGTCGATAGGCATTGGCGCCATTGCCATGGCCGGAATAATAGGTATCATCAAGTCGTGGGGCATCATCAAGGGCGCCGTGAGTCTGGCCGCAAGAGAGATGAAAGGCACTTCGTCGGAAGCCGATAATGCAGAGACGTCCAGGCGTCGTACAGACATCGACATATCGTTCAAGTTCATAGCCATAGCTTCCATAGCCACGATAGTCATCACATTCCTGTTCTTCTGGTTCGGCGTGATGGACGGCAACATGCTCTTCGCCCTCGTGGCCATAGTGCTCGTGGCTGTCATCGCATTTCTCTTTACGACGGTGGCTGCCAATGCCATTGCCATCGTGGGGAGCAATCCCGTGTCGGGCATGACGCTTATGACGCTCATCCTGGCGTCTGTAGTTATGGTGGGCGTAGGACTTAAAGGTACCGGCGGCATGGTGGCCGCACTGATAATGGGCGGTGTGGTGTGCACGGCACTGTCCATGGCCGGCTCGTTCATCACCGACCTCAAGATTGGCTATTGGCTCGGCACCACTCCCAAGAAGCAGGAATCGTGGAAGTTCCTCGGCACACTCGTTTCGGCCGCTACTGTCGGCGGTGTGATGATGCTGCTCAACGAGACCTACGGTTTTGCCAGCGGACAGCTTGCCGCACCGCAGGCCAACGCCATGGCTGCCGTTATAGATCCGCTGATGAACGGCATCGAAGCTCCATGGGTGCTCTATGCCATCGGTGCCGTATTGGCCATTGTCCTCACATGGTGCAAGGTTCCGGCACTGGCCTTTGCTCTTGGCATGTTCATCCCTATGGAACTGAATGTGCCTCTCGTTGTCGGCGGAGCAGTCAACTGGTATGTCACAACCCGTACCAAGGACCCGCAGAAGAACAAGGAACGTGGAGAGATGGGCAACCTGATAGCCTCCGGATTCATAGCCGGCGGTGCCTTGATGGGTGTTGTCAGCGCCATCCTGCGCTTCGGCGGTGTGAGCTTTGACTATGAGGCATGGTGGACCAATCCGCTTTCCGAATTGTGTTCGCTCGCGGCTTATGTGCTGTTGATAGCATACTTCATCCGTGCCACTAAAGTTAAATGACAATCAAAAGACAATCAGTTATGAACAGATTCGTTTGTATTATGCTGTTCTCCCTCCTCCAACTCTGCGCTGATGCTCAGGGTTGGAGGGAGCACGACCGTCACAAAGCGGAGTATTACAAGACATCGTTTGAAGTGTTCTATGGCGGAAAACCGTTGAAAGACGCCAATGCCTCGACGTTCAAGGTACTTGAAAACGGTTATGCCAAGGACGCTTTCAGGGTTTATTACCGTGGCAGACTTCTCAAGGACGCCAATGCGTCGGCGTTCAAGGCTATCAAGCAAGGTTATGCCAAGGACGCTTTCAGGGTTTATTACCATGGCAAACATATCAAAGACGCCAATGCTTCGACGTTCAAGTTGCTGAAAGAAGGCTATTCAAAAGATTCTTTCAGGGTGTTTTATCGCGGAGAATTGGTAAAGGGCGCCAATGCCTCAACGTTCAAGGTCGACGGTCATGGTTATGCCAAAGACAACTTCCGTGCTTTCTATAAAGGGAAATGTATAAGCAAATAAAGCGGAGACAAATCTATGAAACAAATCATCCTGTCATTCTTAATGGTTTTCGGTGCCATGACATCAACGGCTGCCGACTACAATATCACGGCCTACGGTGCCGTGAGCGACACCTCGCGGCTTAGCACCGATGCTGTGCAGCGCGCCATCGACGAATGCTCTCAGGCCGGCGGAGGGCGCGTACTGGTGCCGACAGGCAGCTACAAGATAGGTACGATAGTGCTCAAGAGCAACGTCAACCTGCATCTCGAACACGGTGCCACGCTCTATGGCAGCACACGTCTGGAAGACTATAGGCCGATGAAATCGGACTATGTGTCGCTTCGCACGCAGACAGAGACGATACAGCTGATATATGCCGACGATGTGGCTGGCGTGGTGATAGACGGCCACGGCACCATTGACGGCCGCGGCCGTTCGTTCAAGAAACTGTCGTGGAACGACGAAGGCATCACCCGTCCTCATCTGCTGCGCATAATCCGTGGCCGCGACATAACGGTGCGCGACATCACCCTGCGCAACAGCGGGTGCTGGATGCAGCACTATCTGGCCTGCGACCGTGTACGGATAGACGGCATACGGGTATTCAACCGCAACAACTACAATAACGACGCTCTCGATCTCGACGGCTGCCACGACGTAGTGGTGACGGGAATGCTGGCCGACAGCGACGACGATGCCATCACTCTGAAGAGCACCTCGCCACGCCTCTGCGAGAACATCACCATAACGGGATGTGTGGTGAGCAGCCATTGTAACGCAATAAAGCTCGGCACGGAGACTAACGGCGGCTTCCGCAACATCAATATCAGCGGCATCTGCGTCAAGCCTTCCGAGGACCAGTCGTCGCAGTTCTTCGGTCTGCCCCGCGGTATATCCGCCATTTCGCTTGAAATAGTGGACGGCGGCGTGCTCGAGAATGTCAACGTGAGCGGCATTACGGCCGAAGGCACCGAGTCACCCATATTCGTACGTCTGGCCAACCGTGCACGAGGATATTACGAGGGGCAGAAGATTGACCGCGTGGGTCGCATCGACGGTGTGCACATCAGCAATGTCTTTGTCAACAACGCCGGCCCTTCGGGCTGCTCCATCACCGGCCTGCCGGGCCATCCCGTAGAGAATGTCACTCTGTCGGACATCACCATCTGCCACAGCGGAGGCCAGAAACAGACGCCCATACCTGTCGACGAGAAGGAAAAGGAATATCCCGAAGCCACGATGTGGGGAGTGTTACCGGCCCGGGGATTCTTCGTGCGCCATGCCCGCGGCATCAGGTTTGACGGCATTGAGATACGCACCGCCGCTCCTGACGAACGGCCGGAATATGTAGTGGAGGATGCCGACGTAACGCCCGCAGGTATGTAGCGTTCCGGTCGTAGTGGCGGGTAACCGCCGTGTACGTCTGATGGTTGTCAGCCGATATGTATGTTTTATTCTGAAAAAAACGCATTTCTTTTTTCTCAAAATAGAGAAGCCCGGCTCGTCTCCGGGCTTTCTTTTTATGTGTTTTCGAGGGTGCCAACTTGCCGTAAGGGCCTCCCGGCATCGCCATTACGGCCTTATTGGAGTGCAACGAGGCCACCGTCGCAATGCAATAAGGCCCTTATTGCAATGCAAAACGGCCCTCTCTGCTTTCTTGACAAATCCCCGTTGACGTAACTCGCTGATAATCAGTACTCCCCATTTGAAGCAAAAATCGCGATTTTCGGAATCTTGTCCGGAAATCGCGATACGGATGTCGCTTAACATACGTTAAAGTAAAGTATTTTGGTACTTGCAGGTTTGTGTTGTGTCCCGAATGCACGATTTCAGGTGTGCGCTTGTTGCTCCTGCGGGACGTCCATAAGCCGTTATCATCTTCTTGTCGGTTTTGTCACAACATGACGAAAGTACAGAAGAAAGTTTTCGTTAAGAATGTTTCTATCCTTAATATCGGCAAATACACGAAAAAAATCAAGATGTTTGATGTATATTGGAAAAATATATGTAAATTTGTCCAGACCTTATTGTAAATACAATTATGAACGATACACTTATAAAAATACTAACCTTATTGTTATATGTCGTCACGATGTCGACTCCCTGTCACGGCTTTTCCGAACAAGGCACACGCAAATTCAGGTATATAGGAACGTGGCAGGGACTGCCCGACGGCAACATAACCAGTTTGTTGACCGACTGTCGCGGAGCCTTGTGGATAGGTACCGACGCCGGACTGGCACGCTACGACGGTTATGAGGTAATGACAGTGATGGACCGTGCCGTTTCGGAGATATGCGAGGATGGCGAGCACAATCTGTGGATACGCTCCGGAGACGCATTGCTGCGCTATATACGCAAGGAGAATCGTCTTGATGACGATACGGAAGCGTTTTTCACGTCGATAGGCATCGACAGCACCGCAAAGGAACATGTATTCACCGATGGCGGTAAACGCCTGTGGGTGCTTACCCGTAAGTCTCTCTACCGATATGATTTTGCAAAAAGAAAGTTGTGGCGCGTCACTTCAGGAAGATTGCCGCAGAAGCGAAACCGCGAGTATATATCGTCTGCCGAAGATGGTATGTATATATATATCGGCGGCTGCGGCAACCGTCTGTGGCAGGTGGACAAGAAGACGGGCAGGACGGTTATAACCTCCGTTCCGGCCGAACTGAAGAACAGTCGTCCTTGTGTCTATGCCGACAGAAACGGTGTGTTATGGGCCTATTCCACTCTCAGCGAACAGCTTTACCGTCGCGTTACCGTGGGTGAGAATACGGAATGGCAACAAGTAGTATTGCCTCCTTCGGATGGTGTCCGGTCTTCGGTCTCGGCCAATGCCATACACCAGATAGCCGACGATGGAAAGGGCAGGGTGTGGATAGCCACCGACCATCGCGGATTGTTCTGTTATGATACGGCCTGCGGAGCCGTAACACAGCATATCACTGCCGGCGGCAATCGCGGAGATATGGCGGAAAACAATGTAAATACCCTGACAGTCGACAAGCATGGCACTCTCTGGCTGGGGCATTACAAGCAGGGCATATCCTACAGCAGTCTGGATTTCAGCATGTTCAAACGTTTTGCCAGAGACTGTGGCGATGTCAGCGCTCTGTTCACCGACGAGGCCGGCACGGTATGGGTGGGCACCGACGGTAACGGTCTGTTCCGTACAAGTGCCGACGGCACCCCCGAGCAAACACCGTTGCGCGACATGTGCATAGCAAGCATGTTGCAGGACCGCGACGGACATATATGGGTGGGAACGTACAACAGCGGGCTTTACTGTATGGACCGCGGCGGACGTATCATCAGCAAATATTCCACGGCCGACGGCAGTCTGCCGACAGACATGTCGTGGAAGATATCCGAAGACGATAAGGGAAATATATGGGTATGTTCGGCATTTCATCCCGTGCTGAGGCTCGATCCGGCAACAGGAAGGTACGCGTATTACAAGACTCCGCAGGGCAGCGATGTCTACGGCATGTCGATAACGAAAGACCATGCCGGGCGTATATATATAGGTACATCCGACGGGCTTTGCATATATGATACTGCCGACGGCAGCCAGATATGTACTTCAGCCGACAAGGACGGCAGCCGCCTTTTTCTCAACCGGCAGGCCATGGCTTTGTGTTACGACAGTCATGATATATTGTGGATGGGCCATTACAATGGCCTGACGGCCTGGGACATGAAGACCGATTCGATATGGCTGTTCTCTACAGAAGAGCGTGGCATCTGCAACAACCTTGTCAAAAGCATACAGGAAGACCGTGATGGGAATATTTGGGTAAGCACGGCTGGCGGAATTTCGCGGATAAGCGTTGGCGACAGGGCCAAAGGTGATTTCCGGGTGCTCAATTTCAAGCATATAGCGAGTGAGTCAGACAATTATTTCAACCAGAATTCATCGGCCATAGCATCGGATGGAAGTGTGCTCTTCGGCTGTGTCCGCGGATATGTAGGTATCAGTCCCAAGGCGTATCGGCGTAGCGAGCATCATATTCCACAGATATTTTTCTCCTCAATTACGGCTGGCGGAAAGCCGCTCGACGAGACAGCGGAAAAGTTGGACCTGAGCCATCGAGACCATTCCATTCTTCTGCGTCTCATGACAGATAATCCGGCCGGCTCTTCAGAGGTGCGATATGCGTATACTATTGGCGGAGATAAGGAGTGGATATATATAAACAATCCTGTAATTTCGTTCGCGTCGATGGCGTCCGGCAGTTATTTACTGCGCGTAAAGGCTTGCAACGGTGACGGGGTGTGGAGTCCGGAACGGCGTCTGGCCATATATGTGGCGCCGCCATTTTGGCTCTCGCCGGTGATGCTGTGTTTATACATGTTGCTTGTCGTATTGGGTGTGTGGTGGTTTGTGATGCGTTCACGCAGACGCAACATTCGCCGGATGGACCTCGAACGGCAACGTATGGAGCAAGACAAGAACGTGCGTCTGGCCGAGATGAAACTGCGCTTCTTCACCAATGTGAGCCATGATCTGCGCACACCGCTCACGCTCATCATCAGCCCGTTGCAGATGCTGTTGCGTGAAACATTGCCCGACACGGTCATGCGCCGTCTGCAAATCATGGAAAAGAATGCACGTCTGTTGCAGGACCAGATAAACGCCCTTCTCGACTTCCGGCGCCTTGACGTCGGGGCCGAGCGGCTGCGGTTGCAGTCGGGCGACATAGTATCGTTCGTTCGCGACAGTTGCGAACGGTTCTCGTCTTATGCAACCGACAGGGACATCAGTTTCGGTTTTGATACGGATATAGATGTTATGCAGATGGAGTTTGACCATGACAAGATTCACAAGATAATCTACAACCTGCTCAGCAATGCTTTTAAGTATACTCCCGACGGACGTTCCATCTGCGTCACAATGCGCCGTTTGCCGGACGAGGTGGAGATAAGCGTTGCCGACAGCGGGCCCGGAGTGGCTGACAAAGACAAGCAGCTTGTATTCGAACGGTTCTATCAGTCGGCAGTAGAAGGGTCAGCTGACTCTTATGACATGCAGCATCTTACTGGGAGCGGCATCGGTCTGCATATAGTGAGCAGCTATGTAAGGCTGATGGGAGGTACGGTGTATGTCAGTGACGGAGAGAGTGGTGGAGCTGTGTTCTCATTCAGGATTCCGGCAGACGAGAATGTCAGAACCTGTGCCGAGGCTGTTCCGGATGGTTTGTCCGAAACGGCCGGTGCGTTTACGGTGCTTGTGGTAGATGACAATCGCGATATGTGCGAGTTCATAGGCACATCGCTTGCCGACCATTACCGTGTGCTCACGGCGGCAGACGGTGCAGAGGCCATGGACATTCTCGGTCGCGAGGCGGTGAGCCTGGTGGTGAGCGACGTTATGATGCCCGTAATGGATGGTCTGGAACTGTGTCGCCGCATCAAGAGCGACATACAGCTGTCCCATATTCCTGTCATACTGCTTACGGCCCGCACTGCCGAGGACTCGGTCATGGAGGGCTATGAGACCGGAGCCGACGACTATCTTACGAAGCCTTTCAACATTGATATGCTGAAGTTGCGCATCAACAAATTCATCGAACTGGCCAAAATGAGCCACCTTCGTTTTCAGCAGAAGCCCGACGTGCGGCCGGAGGAGATAACCATAACTACGCTTGACGAGCAGTTCATAAAACAAGCCATAGGTATTGTTGAAGCCAATATGGGCGATTCTGACTTTTCTGTAGAGGCGCTTGGACAGGCTCTGGGCATGAACCGCGTGGCACTATGGAAGAAGCTGCAGGCCATAACGGGCAAGGGACCGGCCGACTTCATCCGCAACATACGTATGAAGCATGGACGTATGCTGCTCGACCAGGGCCGGATGAATGTCTCGGAGATAGCCTATCGGGTGGGCTACAACACAGTGAAGCGCTTTACGGAGAACTTCAAGACAGAGTTCGGCATGACGCCTTCGGAATATAAGAAGACATTGAGGAAATAGAGATGATTGACTGTTTGTGCCGGCCCGGTATGTTCCGCACGGCATTTTACTTATAAATTCAAACATAGTATATATATGGAACAATTACTTCACTACGTGTGGCGCCACCGCCTGCTGCCGGTGAGAGAGCTTGTCACCACCGACGGAAAGAGTGTGGAGCTGATAGATCCCGGACTAGCCAATACGAATGCCGGGCCGGATTTCTTCAATGCGAAAGTGAAGGTGGAAGGTACGCTGTGGGTTGGCAATGTGGAAATACACCAACGGGCTTCCGACTGGCGGCTGCACGGACATCAGAGTGACGGACGGTATGACAATGTGGTGCTTCATGTCGTGGGTGAGGACGACGGGCCTGTGACCGACTCCAAGGGTCGTGTGATACCGCAGGTGGTACTGGAAGTGCCGCCGCATGTCACCGAAAACTATGATGTGCTTATGGGCGAAGACCGCTTTCCGCCGTGCCGCCGCATTGTGCCTCGTCTGTCGCGGCTCACTGTAAGCTCGTGGATGGCGGCACTGCAGACCGAGCGTCTGTCGCGGAAGACGGACGACATATGGCAACGGGTGGAACGGTGCGGCGGCTCATGGGAGAATGCACTCTTTGTTACGTTGGCCCGCAATTACGGATTCGGCATAAACGGCGATGCTTTTGAGGAGTGGGCCATGCACGTGCCGCTGGCGGCTGTGGCTCATCATCGTGACGATCTCTTCCAGATTGAAGCAATATTCATGGGACAGGCCGGGCTGCTTTGTGCCGAAGCCATGCCGGAGCGCTGTCGTGAGGCTGCTGCGGGCGACGGATATTTCCGCAGGCTTGGTGCCGAATACCGCTATCTGGCTCATAAGTTTTCGCTTGAGCCGATGGACTGGCACAGATGGCGTTTTCTGAGGTTGAGGCCCCAGAATTTTCCGCATATACGTATTTCCCAGCTTGCACGTCTTTATCACGGGCAGCGCATGGGGTTGAGGGCGCTGACGGAATGCTGTAATGTGGACGATGTGCAACGGCTGCTTCACACCCGTGTTACAGACTATTGGCAGACGCACTACTCCTTCGGACATGAGAGCGTACGCAACGACAAATGTCTGTCGGCATCGTCACTTGCTTTGCTCACCATCAATACAGCCATTCCCATGCTCTTTGCCTATGGCCGGCATACGTCGTGTGAGGTGTTGTGCTGCAGGGCTTTGGACTTTCTTGACAGTATGCGTGCCGAAGACAATCACATCATACGTATGTGGCGCGATTGCGGATTGGAGGTCCGTACGGCCGGTGACAGTCAGGCGCTTATACAGCTGAAGAACGAATACTGTGACAGGCGCGACTGTCTGAGGTGCCGCATAGGATATGAGTATCTTAGGAACAATCCGTAAGCTATGGATTATGAAATCTATGTTTTACTTGAACCGATTTGAATTATATGTTTTTTTATTTAAAGCAGTGAGATGGATTACATATTTGAAACGAGGATGATGGTGCGCGACTACGAGTGCGATATCGAGGGAATAGTCAACAACGCAAACTATCTGCACTATGCAGAGCATACGCGTCACCTCTTCTTGCGACGGTGCGGACTGAGCTTTGCAGATATGCACCGTCGTGGTACCGATGCCGTGGTGGCGCGCATGAATCTGCAATACAAGATACCGTTGCGTAGTGACGACGAGTTCATATCGCGCCTCGCCCTGAAAAAGGAGGGACTGCGCTATGTCTTCTATCAGGACATCTTCCGCGCATCCGACGGGAAACTGTGTTTCCGCGGTGTTATCGACGTGGTGTGCCTTGTCAATGGCAAACTGGCTGTGAGCCGGGATATAGACAGGGCGTTAATGGATATGGAGAACAAGAAGGAATGAATGTGGTTTGTGCCGTTGATTCTTTATTGATTTGTAAAAAAGAATATGCAACAAGAGATAATATATGCCATGGCGCTTACGCGCATCAGCAACTTCCATCTCGGTACTGCGCTTGCATTGTACCGTGAGTTGGGCGGTGCACGGGCTGTTTACGAACACCGCAACGACATTGGCGACGTGCTGCCCGACTGCTCGCCGCGTCTTGTAAATGCTTTGAAAGACTGGGACGGGGCATTGCGCAGAGCTTGCGATGAAGCAACGTTTATGCAGGAGCATGGCATAACGCCGTTGCCGCTGTGCTCTGACGGCTATCCACAACGGTTGAAGGAATGTGACGATGCACCGGTTGTGCTGTATTACAAGGGGTCGGCCGATATCAATGCACGGCGTGTTGTCAGCATTGTGGGCACACGCCATTGCACGGCTTATGGGCAGGACCTTATACATCGTTTCATGACAGACTTGAGGGAATATTGTCCCGAGGTTCTCATTGTCAGCGGACTGGCATACGGAGTTGACATTTGTGCCCATCGCAATGCTCTTTCATGTGGATACGATACCGTGGGCGTGCTTGCTCATGGGCTTGATATGATATATCCTTCGGCTCATCGCCGTACAGCCGAAGATATGTTTTCGAGAGGCGGACTGCTCACGGAGTTCATGTCGTGTACCAATGCCGACAAAGTCAATTTTGTGCGTCGCAACCGTATTGTGGCGGGTATGGCCGATGCCGTGGTGCTTGTGGAGTCGGCAGCCAAGGGCGGCGGACTCATAACGACTTCCATCGCGTCCGGATACAGTCGCGATGTCTTTGCCTTTCCAGGTCCGGTGGGAGCACCGTATTCGGAGGGTTGCAACAGGCTTATCCGTGACAATGGTGCGGTGCTTCTTACCGGTGCCGGTGATTTTGTCAAGGCGATGGGATGGGACAGCGATACAACCCTTACCAAAGCTAAGGCCGGAGGTATAGAGCGGCAGCTGTTTCCCGAACTTGAGCCGGACGAACAGCTTATAGCCGATTTGTTGCGCAAGACCAACAATCTCCAGATAAACATCATAACCGTAAGGACCGGTCTGCCGATAAATCGTGTCACAGCTTTGCTATTTCAGATGGAAATGAAAGGTGTGGTGCGCCCGTTGGCGGGCGGGACATATCATCTCCTTGTAATATAATGTAAAGTAGGAGCGTTAAATAAGATGAAAAACCGAAATGTATTCATTGTTTTTCATTGCAGTTACATTATTTTTGTTCTCTGTTGGTTTATACATAAAAAGGTTTATAGTACCAGAAAGTGTTTATAAGACAGTAAAGACAACGATGAAGATAGGAAACATAGAATTCGGGCAGCGTCCGTTGTTTCTCGCGCCGATGGAAGACGTCACCGACATCGGGTTCCGCATGCTCTGCAAGCGTTTTGGGGCGGCTATGGTGTATACCGAGTTTGTCAGTGCCGAGGCATTGGTGCGCTCGGTCAAATCGACGATGAACAAACTCACCATCTGCGATGAGGAGCGCCCTGTGGGCATACAGATATACGGCCGTGACGTCGATGCCATGGTCGAGGCGGCGCGTATGGTCGAGGCGGCCGGCCCCGACTTGATAGATCTCAACTTCGGATGTCCTGTAAAGAAAGTGGCGGGCAAGGGAGCCGGTGCCGGTATGTTGCAGAACATACCGAAGATGCTCGAGATTACGCGCAAGGTGGTCGATGCCGTCAGGTTGCCAGTGACGGTGAAGACCCGTTTGGGATGGGACAGCGGCAACCTTATAATAACAGAACTGGCCGAACGGTTGCAGGACTGTGGCATACAGGCGCTTACCATACACGGCCGTACGCGGGCACAGATGTATACCGGTCAGGCCGACTGGACGCTGATAGGCGATGTGAAACGCAATCCGCGGATACGCATACCGATAATAGGCAACGGCGACATCACCTCGGCCGAAGATGCAGACAATGCTTTCCGGCAGTATGGTGTGGATGCCGTGATGATAGGTCGTGCCACGTTCGGCCGGCCATGGATATTCGGTGAGGTGGCGGAATCATCTTTTGGCATTCCCCTCACCGTCTCGGACAAGATAGACATTCTCCTCGAGCAGTTGCGCATCAACGTGGAGCGCATAGACGAATATAGAGGTATTTTGCACACAAGGCGCCATCTGGCGGCCACACCGATATTCAAGGGTATTCCCGACTTCAGACAGACGCGTATAGCCATGCTCAGGGCCGAAACCGTGGAAGAGCTGACGGAGATATTGGAGAGAGTGAGAGTACAGCTTATGACATAGACAGCAGATGAAGAGAATCCTCGTTGCAGCATTTATGGTGTTGGTGTCTGCCGTGTCGGTGGGCAGGAGCAATCCGTACAATCCCGATTCGGCGCAATCTGCCATACGTCCGCGTGTGGCCCTCGTTCTCAGCGGAGGCGGCGCCAAGGGCATGGCCCATATAGGAGTGCTGCGCGTGCTCGAACGTGCCGGCATACCCGTTGACATCATTTGCGGCACAAGTATGGGGGCGCTTGTCGGAGGACTCTATTCCATAGGTTACGATGCCGCCACGCTCGACTCTCTGGTTCATGTTCAGGACTGGGGTTTCCTGCTTTCAGACCGTCTTAACCCCAAGGAGCAGTCGCTCGGCGACCGTGCGGCTCAGGACCGCTATTTCTATTCGCTGCCTCTGAGCGGTTTCAACCGTCAGGCTCTGTCGCGCAGCGGGCTGATAAAGGGACAGAATCTGGCCAATCTTTTCAACCGGCTTACCGTCGGCTACCACGATTCCATCAGTTTTGACAGTCTGCCGGTGCCTTTTGCCTGTGTGGCCACCGACATGGTGAAATACGGTGAGGTGGATTTTCGCGGCGGTTATCTGGCCACGGCCATGCGTGCATCCATGTCGATACCGGCTGCGTTTACACCGGTGCGGCTCGACACGATGGTGCTCGTAGACGGTGGTCTGCGCAACAACTATCCTGCCGACGTGGCCCGTGACATGGGTGCAGACTATGTAATAGGTGTGAGCGTGCAGAAAGAGGAGCATAAGACAGCCGACGATTTTAATTCTGCGGGAGCTGTGCTGACGCAACTCATCGACGTGAACTGCGAGAACAAGTATCGTGAGAACTGGGCCATTACCGACATCCCGATACGTGTTGATGTGGATGGATATTCTATGGCGAGTTTCAACCTTAAGGCTATCGACACGCTGATAGCACGTGGCGAGCGGGCGGCTATGGAGCATTGGGACAGCATCATCGGGTTGAAGCGCAGGCTGGGCTATGACGATGATTACCGGCCGGCCAAGATAAGCCGCTATCAGCCGATGGGAGCGGAACGTAAGGTAAGAGTGGCCAAGCTGGATTTCCGTAACGTGAGCAGTCAGGACACGGCATATCTGTGCCGGCGTTATTCTCTGAGTGAAGGTGACAGTGTGAGCATCATGCAGATAGAGAAGGCCATAGGGGCGTTGCGCGGCACTCTGTTCTACAATGATGCCGGCTATCAGTTGACTGGGCAGCCTGACGGCTACAGGCTGACGATAGATACCGAAGGACGCAAGGCGAGCGAGATACTGATGGGTATCAGGTTTGACAATGAAGAGAAGGTGGCACTGCAGTTTCATGGCATTTTCCCGCTGAGATTCAAGCCGCCGGTGCGCCTCGGTCTGACCGGACGTCTGGGCAAACGGAGCATGGGACGTGTGGAGGCCACCGTGAGCCCCACTCGGATAAACAGCTTCAAACTGTCATACACATTCCGTTATAATGACATAAATATCTATCATGGCGGCAACCGCAAGCTCAACTTTACATACAACCGTCACACCGCCGAACTTGGACTGTTGAGCCTGTCGTGGCGCAACATCATGTTTGATATCTCCGCACGTTATGACTATTATGACTATCGTGACATGTTGTCGAGCGGGAATGCCGGAGCGGGCAGCAGTGATAATGACAGGCTGTTGAGCTATCGTGCCATGTTGAACTATAACTCCCAGGACAATGACTTCTTCACCACACGTGGCAGCCGGTTTGAAGCGGAATATGCCATATATACGGACAATATGTATCAGTATGACGGTCATACTCCCTTCGGCATTCTCTCGGCCAGATGGCGCACGGCGTTGCGTCTGACCGACAGATTTTCATTGAGGCCAATGGTTTATGGGCGCGCGCTCATGGGGCGCGGCATTCCTTACGTTATGGGCAATTTCATTGGCGGACCTTTTTTCGGACATTATATCGAGCATCAGATGCCTTTTGCGGGTTTCGGCAACGTGGAGCGGGCTTCCGATGTGTTCGTCGGATTGGAATGTTCTGCTCAGCAGCGTGTAATGGACAATAACTACTTATCACTGACTTTTTCCGCCGCCTGCCATGACGACAAGTTCGGCAATCTGTTTCGTAGCCTGCCAATGGCCGGGGCACGGTTCGATTATGCTTATGACAGCATGATAGGTCCATTGGGGGCGAGCCTGGGATATAGCAGCCGCACCAACAGTCTGTATATGTATGTCAACCTTGGTTTTGAGTTCTGATGACGTAATATCCGCATTTTTCATGCTCCGTTTCTGACGCATGCGGATATGTCTTTGCCTAAAATGTTGGGCTGTCGGGGATGGATTCACATTTCATAATAGCGCATTTATAGTTGAAATAATTACGAATTGTAATCAAACGGTGCATGATGCGGATATTTGTCCAAAGTTCTATTTTGTTGCAAAACATTTTGTTATTTCAATAAATTTTGCGAGATTTGCAGTCCGTAACGCCTGAGGTATTCCCGGACGGACTTTTATATCTATGTCTCGTTTAGGTTGGCAAATGTGCGTTACGCATGTTCGATGGTGTAAAAAATCAAATTACAATATTTGTAGAATATGGCAGAAAAATTGGAAGTGAAGGAGCTTGACCAGGTTGTGGTTCGCTTCTCCGGCGATTCCGGCGACGGAATGCAGTTGGCCGGTAACATCTTTTCCACGGTGTCGGCCACCGTGGGCAACGGCATATCCACGTTTCCGGACTATCCGGCGGACATACGCGCCCCGCAAGGTTCGCTTACGGGTGTGTCTGGATTCCAGGTGCATATCGGTGCGGGTCGCGTCTATACGCCGGGTGATCTATGTGATGTGCTTGTGGCGATGAATGCCGCGGCGCTGAAGACACAATACAGGTTTGCCAAGCCGCAGGCCACGATAATCATCGACACCGACAGTTTCGGGGCAAAAGACTTGGAGAAGGCACAGTTCGGCACTGACGACTATCTCGGCGAGATGGGCATCGATCTTGACCGTGTGGTGGCTTGTCCGCTCACAACTATGGTCAAGGACTGTCTGGCCGGCTCGGGAATGGACAACAAGTCGGTTCTGAAGTGCCGAAATATGTTTGCTTTGGGACTGGTGTGCTGGCTGTTCAACCGCGACCTTGAGCTTGTCAACAACTATCTGCGTGATAAATTTGCCAAGAAGCCTCAGATAGCCGAGAACAATATCAAGGTTGTTCAGGCCGGATATGACTATGGTCATAACGTGCATGCCGGTGTACCTGCAACCTATCGTATAGAGTCGAAGGATAAAGTGCCCGGCCGATATATGGATATCACGGGCAACAAGGCCACTGCCTACGGACTGATTGCCGCTGCCGAGAAGGCGGGCATGCAGCTTTTCCTCGGTTCTTATCCCATTACTCCGGCCACTGACATACTTCACGAGCTGGCCAAGCACAAGTCGTGCGGTGTAAAGACAGTGCAGTGTGAGGACGAGATATCGGGCTGTGCCAGTGCCATCGGAGCATCGTTTGCCGGAGCGTTGGCCGCCACGTCGACATCGGGTCCGGGCATCTGTCTGAAGTCTGAGGCTATCAACCTGGCTGTCATCGACGAACTTCCGCTGGTCATAATCGACGTGCAGCGCGGCGGTCCGTCTACGGGTCTGCCTACCAAAAGCGAACAGACCGACCTGCTGCAGGCTCTTTATGGCCGTAATGGCGAGAGTCCCATCCCGGTGATAGCCGCCACGAGTCCTACCGACTGTTTTGATGCTGTGTATTCGGCCGCAAAGATTGCCGTAGAGCATCTCACACCGGTAATTCTGCTCACCGATGCTTTCATTGCCAATGGCTCGGCGGCATGGCGGTTGCCAATGATGGAGGAACTGCCCGCCATACGTCCGCATCGTGTCGTGGAGGAGCAGAAAGGCAACTACACGCCTTATGAGCGTGACCCTGAGACGGGCGCCCGCTATTGGGCTGTGCCGGGACAGGAGGGTTATACTCATATCCTCGGCGGACTGGAAAAGGACGGCCGTACGGGCGCCATCAGCACCAATCCTGAAAATCATGACATCATGTGCCGTCTGCGTGCAGACAAGGTGGCTCGTATTCCGGTTCCTGACCTTGAAGTAGACGGCGACCGTGACGATGCCGACCTGCTTATAGTGGGATTCGGCAGCACTTATGGTCATCTTTATTCGGCCATGGAAGAACTTCGTGCCGACGGTCACAAGGTTGCGTTGGCGCAATTCAAGTATATCAATCCGTTGCCAAGAAACACAGTTGAGGTGCTCCGCAGATACCGCAAGGTGGTGGTGGCTGAGCAGAACCTCGGTCAGTTGGCTGCGTGGTTGCGCGCCAACGTTGACGGTTTTGTGCCCGAACAGTACAATGAGGTTAAGGGACAGCCGTTCGTGGTGAGCGAACTGGTGAAGGCGCTGGCCTCGTTAGCCAAGAAGTAGTGTAGAATCAGTTACTAAGAACTTGTAGGGACAAATTCTTGTATCTGTCCGTAACACTATATCATAAATGAATCAATCTGACGTTAATCCGCAGCGTAAGAGTATCAGATTAAAAGGATATGACTACTCAAAACCGGGATGTTATTTTGTTACGATAGTGACGAAAAACAGAGATGATTTGTTTGGATGTGTGAAAGATGGATAAATGGAACTTAATGCTGCAGGACTGATGGTGCGTAATGTTCTTGACGTTATGTTCTCAAACAATCAGTATGCAGAACTTACAAGCATGGTAATAATGCCTAATCACTTGCACTGTCTGATTTGTATAATGGCAGATGGCGGAATGGGACTGCCTCAAATGATGCGTTACCTGAAAAGCCGTACGACAGTAGAATATATTCATGGCGTAAAGGAAAAAGGTTGGCCTCGATTTGACGGACAGTTATGGCAAAACAGATATTATGATCATATCGTTCGGAATCAGAAATCATACGACAAGATAAATGAATACATATATCTGAATCCTGAGAGATGGAACAAGGATAAACTGAATATGAAATGTGATGCCGATGCTGATGACATAAATATGATTATCAAGAATTGTGAGAACGGACAAATACAAGAATATGTCCCTACAAGTAAATAATACTGGTAAATTTAAATAATAAAAAAGCAAGATAGTTATGGAAACAAATAACATCAACAATATACCTGCCGGCACGTCTCCTGTAGCAGTGACCGAGGAAAGCTTCTCCGTATCCGACTATAAAAAAGGCCAGCCCCGTTGGTGTCCGGGCTGTGGTGACCATTTCTTCCTGGCATCGCTCCACAAAGCGATGGCAGAAGTTGGTGTGGCTCCGCACAACATGGCTGTCATTTCGGGAATCGGATGCTCAAGCCGTCTGCCATATTACGTCAATACATACGCCATGCAGACCATACATGGTCGTGCAGCTGCGATAGCCACAGGCGTAAAGGTTGCCAATCCCGATCTTACCGTGTGGCAGATAAGTGGAGACGGAGACGGACTTGCCATTGGCGGCAACCACTTCATACATGCCATGCGTCGCAATATCGACCTTAACATGATTCTGCTCAACAACCGCATCTATGGACTCACCAAGGGACAGTATTCGCCTACGAGTCCGCGCGGGTTCGTATCGAAGTCGAGCCCTTACGGCACTGTCGAGGACCCGTTTTGTCCGGCCGAACTTTGTTTCGGTGCGCGTGGCCACTTCTTTGCACGTGCCGTGGCCACTGATGCCCCCGCAACGGTAGACGTGCTCAAAGCGGCATACCGGCACAAGGGAGCTTCGGTATGTGAGATATTGCAGAACTGTGTCATCTTCAACAATGGATGTTATGAATCTGTATATACAAAGGACGGGCGCAAGAAGAATGCCATTTACGTGCGTCACGGTGAGCCGCTCGTGTTCGGTGAGAACAATGAGTACGGTCTTGTCCAGCAGGGTTTCGGTCTGAAAGTGGTCGAGATAGGCAAGGACGGTTATACTATGGACGACGTGCTTGTACACGACGCCCATGCCGAGGACAATACGCTTCAGCTCAAACTGGCAATGATGGACCCGGAGAAAGGTTTTCCTGTAGCTCTCGGAGTTATACGCGATGTTGATGCGCCTACCTACGACGATGCCGTCACAGCACAGATAGAAGAAGTAAAGCAGATGAAAAAGTACCACTGCTTTGAGGAACTTCTCATGACAAACGATACGTGGGAAGTGAAATGAAATTTGCTTGATATACAAAACCGACTTTACTCCATAATCTCGTGGCCCATACTGCGGGATTATGGGGCTTTTTTCTTGTTAAAGGGCATATATAAGTGGCATTTCGTTAGTTTTTCCCGTATTTTAATACAAAAATGTCAGTAAAAAGTTGTATATATTAATTCTTTTCTTTACTTTTGTGGAAACAATCAATGATAAATCATGGAACAGTCGCAAGTATTCTGGCTTATAGCCATTGTTTCAACGGGTGTATTCGTTGTCCAGTTCATATTGTCCATATTCTTTGGTGATATAGATGTGGACATAGACGGTGATGCCACGGCAGATACCGATGTAAGCAGTCTAGTGTCATTCAAGGGGCTTGTTCATTTCGGGATAGGCTTCGGATGGATGATGGTTCTCCGAGGCGGCGAGGCAACGTTGAAGAACATTCTTGTGGCGGTGGTGACAGGCTTGGTGTTTGTTTTTGTCTTGTGGAGGATGTATGTGCTGGTTTTGCGGTTGCAGAAAGAGACGCAGACCGAGGACCCCAAAGCCTTGGTAGGCCGTTACGGGACGGTATACAACAATATGGGCGACGGGCGTTACATCATCCAGATAACACATAACGGTGCCATACGTGAACTCGACGTAGTGTCTGAGTCTCAATATTGCGGCTACAAGACCGGTGAGAGAATCACCGTGGTACGCCATGAAGACAACAAATATTATGTGAAGTGACTTTTTTTACTAACCAATCAAGTTAATAATTATGGATCAAAGTTTTTTTATAATGGCTGCAATAGGTGTGGCCGTTGTAGTGCTCACTATTGTGGGTATTCTTTCGCGCTATCGTAAGTGCAAGAGTGATGAGGTACTGGTTGTATACGGAAAGACCGGTGGTGTGAAATCAGCCAAGCTGTTTCACGGAGGAGCAGCCTTTGTATGGCCTATAGTCCAAGGTTACGAGTTTCTGTCGATGAAACCGATGCAGATAGACTGCAAGCTGACCGGAGCCATTTCGGCGCAGAACATACGCGTAGACGTGCCCACAACTATCACTGTGGCGATATCAACCGATCCGGCCGTTATGCAGAACGCTGCAGAGCGTATGCTAGGGCTCGGATTCGAGGACAAGCAGAACCTCATCACAGATGTGGTTTACGGACAGATGCGTCTGGTGATTGCCGACATGACAATTGAGGAACTCAACTCGGACCGAGACAAGTTCCTCTCGAAAGTCAAGGACAACATCGATACCGAATTAAGCAAGTTCGGTCTCTATCTGATGAACATCAACATCAGTGACATCCGCGATGCCGCCAACTATATCGTAAACTTAGGTAAGGAGGCCGAGAGCAAAGCTCAGAACGAGGCTCAGGCCAACATTGAGGAGCAGGAGAAACTGGGTGCCATAAAGATAGCGAATCAGATACGTGAACGTGAGACCAAGGTGGCCGAGACACGCAAGGACCAGGAAGTGGCCATCGCCGCTACTAAAAAAGAGCAGGAGATTGCCATTGCCGAGACTCTCAAGGATCAGGAGATTTCGGTGGCTCAGGCCGACCGTGACCGTATCTCTCAGGTGGCCCAGGCCAATGCCGAGAAAGAGGCTCAGGTAGCCAAGGCTGAGGCCGAGAAGAATATCAATATAGAGAAAGCCAACACCGACAAGGAAAGCCGTGTGGCCGAACTTAACTCCGACATGGAGATAAAGAAGGCCGATGCCGCCAAAAAGGCAGCCGTAGGACGTAACGAGGCACAGAAGGACATTGCCCGTTCTGATGCCGAGTTGCAGGTGACACAAGCCAATGCCGACCGTGAGGCAGGAGAGGCCGCAGCACGTTCGGAGGCTGCTATCCAGACAGCCCGGGAGCAGGCCCAGAAAGAGGTTGAAGAAGCCAAGGCACGCAAGGTGGAGTCATCGTTGAAGGCCGAGAAGATTGTGCCTGCCGAGATAGCCAAGCAGGAGGCCATTCTTCAGGCTGATGCCGTAGCCGAGAAAGTGACGCGCGAGGCCGACGCCCGTGCAAAGGCCACTCTGGCCCAGGCTGAGGCCGAGGCCAAGGCCATACGTATGAAACTGGAGGCCGAGGCCGAGGGTAAGAAAATGTCGTTGTTGGCCGAGGCCGAGGGATTTGAGGCAATGGTTAAGGCTGCCGAGCTCAACCCGTCGATAGCCATCCAATACAAGATGGTGGACCAGTGGAAGCAGATTGCCGGAGAGCAGGTAAAGGCGTTCGAGAAGATACAGTTGGGCAATGTTACTGTATTCGACAGTGGACAGAGCACAACCGGCAACTTCCTCAACAACCTTGTCAAAACCGTGGCACCAAGTCTCGGCGTGCTCGACAAGCTGCCCATTGGAGAGACGGTGAAGAACATCATCAAGCCTGAAGACAAGGAAGGCAAGAACGAGGAGAAGAAATAAGAAAGGTCTATATAAGAAATTACGGAATTACATGTATTTCCCAATGGGGAATAATCTGTGTGATTCCGTAATTTCTTTGTAATAATTAGGTAATGGTCCGCAATGTATTGCTGATAGGTAGTGTCTCTATTCTATCACTTTTTTACCGTTTATTATATATACACCTTTGGTGTGCTTGCCGTTGTTCACGGCCTGTCCGCCAATGGTATAGGTGCGGTCCTGTCGTGCAGATGCGGAATTGTCTTTTACTGAATGTATTGCTGTAGGCTCCCCACCGTCCATAATGTTCTTTATATCTGCCGGGGTAAGCGCGCTGTTGTATATGCGCAAATCGGCGATGCTGCCCGTCAATAACGGGTCGGCGGCAAACTGACTGCGGCCGATATAGCAGCGCACAGGCATGAAGTCGATAGGACGTATTGTTATGTCAGCAGTTGTTGCGGCTTGTTCGCCGTCGATATACAATGTCACTGCATCCGGAGACAGCGTGACAGCTACGTGGTGCCATCCGTCCTGAAGAGTTGCAGTTGTCAATCGTTGCTCCTCACCTCCGTTTTTCATGACAACGCTCATTCCTGAGCCATTGTTGGGAGTGAGGAAGAAATATTGATCCATACTGTTTCCGAAATCGAAAATACGTTGCCAGGTCCTTGTGCCGGTCACATTGACCCATGTGCTCACCGTCATGTCGGAATGGTGTGTGGCTGCCGGCGGCAACATAAGATAGGCTGTTCCGCCAAGAGCGATACATCCGGTTTTCTCTTGATTTTCAATCGTATTGTATGTGTGCGTTCCTTCCACGACGGCATCAAATACATTCTCGGTAATGTCGTTTGTCGATTCGTCGAAGACGTAGTGTGCTACAAGTGCAGTCTTTTGCCTGCTGCCGCCATGACCCGCAGTCACGGTTGCCGATGCTTCCGACATATTGCGACTCTTGTCCACAGCCTTTAATTTATATACATACTGCACACCTGCCACGGCGCTGTTGTCTACAAATTCCGTTCCGGCAATCATGCGTCCTATCATATCCCACGAATCGCTGTTTGTGAGTTCCGTTCCTGCCACGGACCGTAGCACGCAGTAAGCCTCTATGTCGGTTTCGCCATTGGCATCCCACTCCAGTTTTACTGATGCGGACAGTGGCGTTGCTCTCAAGTTCTTGGGTGCCGTAGGAGCGTCAGACTCCAGTTGGGCTTTGACGGGCATAAAGCGCCACTGTTGGTTGGGAGTTCCGGTAAAGGCAGCCTGCTGTAGATAGGCATTTCTGATGGTTGAGGAGTTCCTTATTTCAAGATATAATCCGCTGTGCCGCGAACGCAGATACCAATTACCCTCACCGGCATATTCTGCAAACCATTGCTCATTGGTGCCTCCGCTGCCCGAGTAACCTATTATCTCTCCGCCGGCAGATGTACTCCAGTCTTTCACATCCATCACCTGTGCGGTGTTGCGTACGTTGCGCAATAAGAAGTAGCTGTAGTCACCGCCAACCCTTTCCGACACCGGTTCTACAATCCATTGCTGGTGGGTGGAGGCACTCGACGAACTGTATGCCATCTGTGTGATGTTCAGGGCCTCGCCTTTGGCTCCATTGTAGAATCCGAGGCACTTGCCTGAGTTCTTGTTCATTATCACAAACGTTCCGTTGGCAAGGTTATCCAAAGGCACGTCCTCGCCCTTGTTTATCTGTATCAGGCGCTCCGCATTGGTCTGCCCTGTCTGATAACCTGTTCCTCCGGGTATAGTCATGGTATAGTTGTACACAGGACCGTAACCGTCGTAATAGACCGGCCGGTCGGTAGCGGTAAAGTCGAACGCCGAGGTTGTGGCCTGTCGTTCCGATGATCCGACAAAAGCATCTATACGTCCGTCCCCGCACTTGTATACGGTGGCAGCCGTCCATGCGCTCCGGTTTTCCGCATAACCTATTTCTTTGCCGGCAAACGAGGCCTTGCAGTATTTTCCGCGTGCTGCACCGTCCCATCCCCACCATACTCCGGACTGCATGCCGTAGTGGGCACCGATAAACGCTTCGCCTACATTGTGAAGTTCGTCAGCCGTTGCATGGTTGCCGTCGGCACGAACCTGCTGCCAGAAGGCGGCATATGTATCAAATCCGCCTGCCAGTTGGTGGGTATTGCCTTCTGTCACGTAAGGTTTCATATAGTTGTACCATGACAGAGCTTGGTCACAGTTGAGAGTGTTTCCGGCAGATATTCTGATGCCCTGAAGCTCGGCATCTTCGGCTATCTTCTTGGCTATCGAGCGAAAATGCGCCTTGGTTCCCTCGCCCCATGGTGTGTAGTCGGGCTCGTTGAACGGTGATACCGTAATAACGTTGAAACCTTTTGTACGGATATACTTCACACTGGCTTTTATCACTTTATACCATTCTTCCGGTTTGGCATAATAGTTGGAAGAATTAAGTGCTTCGTGGTCGCAGTTCAGAATGACATCGCGCACGCCGCTTATTCTTATATGGTTTAGCCTCGACTGCAACGCCGTCTGCTGTGCCGCTGACAGGTTGCCGTTGTCATCGACAAGGTCGCTCGGCTGAAACGATACGCGTCCTATGCGCATCACGCCGGTACCGATATGGTTGGTGCCACGAGTCACATTGTCTTCGCTGTCCCATGCCGTATCCAAACCCCAGAGTATCGGGGCTTCCGGCACTTTGCACAGGTTTATGTCGGTATCGGTTCTGAACGGTACGGGCGTAGCGTTGTAAGTGCCTCCACGCATCATCATCGAGGCATGAGGTATGCGTTGTGCGCATGCAATGTCTCCACGACTTTCGCCGGGAAACGGAATGGTAATGAGTGTAGCTAATAGTAAATGTTTCATGATGTGAAAGAAATATTTATGATGAAATGCTTGTCACAATTTCTCTCCGAAGCACAGGTCACCGGCATCACCCAAACCTGGGATGATGTACTTGTGCTCGTTGAGACGTTCGTCTATGGCGGCACACCATACGGTGGTAATGTCGTCGGGCATGGTCTTCTTCACGTGTTCCAGTCCTTCGGGTGTGGCCAGCACACAGGCTATGTCGACGCGGTGCGGCATACCTTTGGTCAGGAAAGCACGGTAGCCCATCTCTATCGAGCCGCCGGTTGCCAGCATGGGGTCGGCAATTATGAGTGTCTTGCCGTCAAGATTCGGTGTGGCCAGATATTCCACCTCTATGCCCACCTCCGTATGGGCTTCGTCGGTATACTTGCGGTATGCGCTTACAAAACCGTTGTCGGCATGGTCGAACACATTCAGGAATCCTGCGTGCAGGGGCAGTCCGGCACGGAAGATGGTGCTCAGCACGATACTGTCCTGCGGCAGACGGATGCGTGCCGTGCCCAAGGGGGTAGTCACTTCGCGCTCTTCGTAGGTCAGCGTCTTGCTCATTTCATATGCCATCATTTCGCCTATGCGTGTTATGTTGTTGCGGAATAGCAGACGGTTTTTCTGATAGTCTGCGTCGCGTATTTCCGCCAGATATCTGTTGATGACGGAATCTGTCTCACTGAAATTTATAATCTTCATATTGTTTCGGGTTTGTATTTATTTTGCAAACTTACACAAAAAAATCGTCACTATGTATGTTTCCTTCTTAAAAATGCACTTCGTGTGAATCTTACCGGTATTGATGCCGTATGACTTATTGTAGTCCGGGTCATAATATAAGGCTCGGACGGTGATTGTTTTTGTGGGCATTGTGGTGGGTGAATTGCAAATAAAATGCTAACTTTGCAACCGGATGTCTGTCGGCATACCGATGACTAATGACATAGAGAACGATTGATGAACGAAGATTTTGATATAAGGCAGGAAAGGGTGTCGGCCGAACGCGACTTTGAGAATGCTCTCAGACCGTTGCGTTTCGGTGACTTCAGCGGTCAGCAGAAGGTGGTGGAGAATCTTGAAGTGTTTGTCGAGGCCGCCAAATATCGTGGTGAACCGCTTGACCATACACTGCTGCACGGTCCTCCCGGACTGGGAAAGACTACGCTGAGCAATATCATTGCCAATGAGTTGGGGGTTGGTTTCAAGATTACGAGCGGACCGGTGCTTGACAAGCCTGGTGATCTGGCCGGTATACTTACATCGCTTGAGCCAAATGATGTGCTTTTCATCGACGAGATACACCGTCTGTCGCCTGTGGTCGAAGAATATCTCTATTCGGCCATGGAGGACTATCGTATCGACATCATGATAGACAAGGGACCGTCGGCGCGCTCTATACAGATAGATCTTAACCCGTTTACGCTCGTTGGTGCGACAACTCGCGGAGGCATGCTTACAGCTCCGCTACGTGCCCGCTTCGGAATCAATCTGCATCTGGAGTACTATGAGCCGGAGACGCTTCAGCGTATATTGAAGCGTTCTGCCGGCATAATGCAAGTGCCGATAGACGATGATGCCGCTTTTGAGATAGCCCGCCGCAGCCGCGGCACCCCTCGTATAGCCAATGCATTGCTGCGCCGTGTGCGCGACTTTGCGCAAGTGAAAGGTACGGGCCGCATAGATACCGACATTACGCGTGTGGGCCTGACGGCTCTCAATATAGACCGTTACGGTCTTGACGAGATAGACAATAAGATTCTCGTAACGATAATGGACAAGTTCCGTGGAGGTCCGGTGGGCATATCTACCATAGCCACTGCCATTGGTGAGGATACGGGTACTGTGGAAGAGGTGTACGAGCCGTTCCTCATCATGGAGGGATTCATCAAGCGCACGCCGCGCGGACGTATGGTTACGGAGCTGGCATACCGTCACTTCGGGCGCAACCCGTACACGGGCAACATCATGCAGCCGGGACTGTTCGAGTAATATGGCGGAAGTAGTAAAACATCCTATATATAATGGCTCCTTCACTCCTTCTCCTTTACATGGGAGGGGTGAATGAGCGGAATGGAACAATGAAGACAGGAATATTCACAGGAAGTTTCGACCCGTTTACAGTGGGGCATGCCGATATTGTGAGGCGTGCGTTGCCGCTTTTCGACCGTATTGTGATAGGAGTGGGCGTGAATGAGCGTAAGGTTTGCATGCAGACTGCCGGCCGGCGTGTAGAGGCTATAGCGTCTCTGTATGCTGCCGAGCCGCGTGTGGAGGTGCGTACTTATAGCGACCTCACCGTAGACTTTGCCCGTCGTGAGCATGCCGGATTCATCATAAAGGGTGTGCGGAGCATGCGTGATTTTGAATATGAGCGTGAGCAGGCTGATATCAACCGTCGTATCGGTGGTGTAGAGACTGTGCTGCTGTTTGCTGCGCCACAGTATGAGAGCGTGAGTTCGAGTATGGTCCGCGAACTGATACACTTCGGGCGTAGTGTCGATGAGTTCTTGCCGGTGAAACGATGATTGTGGTATAAGAATATATTGTTTGGGAAAGTAAGAAACAGTTTTATGATAACATATAATGCAGAAGGCGTAAAGATGCCTAAGATAAAACGGCGCGACACCACAGCGTGGATCAAGGCTGTGGCAGCCTCGTACGGCCGGCGTGTGGGTGAGATTGGATATATGTTTGTGGATGACGAGAAGATACTCGAGGTGAACCGTGAGTATCTCGGACACGACTATTACACGGACATAATCACTTTCGACTACGACGAGGGCGATGTTATAAGCGGTGATCTGGTGATAAGTCTCGATACCGTGCGTACCAATGCCTCACAGTTCGGTAAAAGTTACGAGGAGGAGCTGCACCGAGTGATAATACACGGCATACTTCATCTTTGCGGCATAAATGACAAGGGGCCGGGCGAGCGTGAGAAGATGGAGGCAGCCGAGAACAAAGCGCTGGAACTTTTATAATTTAGAATTGAAAATGGAGAATGGAGAATTATGATTTGCTGCAAGGCCTTTTGGTTCAGACACCGTACTGTCGGTATTTATGCAGCAAATCATAATTTTCCATTCTCCATTCTCAATTATAATTCTCCATTTTCAATTCTAAATTACAGTATTTCAAGTGCTTTCAGCACTATGTCATTGGTCTCGTTGATGATGGCGAAATATTCGGTCATATCCCACAGATCGCGGGCTACGAGTGCTTTCATCTGTAGTTTGAGATAGGGTGTTGTCTTGTTGAGCTCTTCGTCATCCTTTGGTTTAATCTTCTGTTTTTCTCCTTCTTTCATTATGCCGTCGATGACATCCTGGGGTATCTCGAATCTCTCTTTGAAATCGGCAAATGACTTGTAAGTATTGCGGAGCTCCTTGCGGTGGGTGTCGATGTATCGCAGGTTCGCATTGATGATGATGTTGCGTGCTGCCAGTTCCCTATGCAGTTTCGTATACTTTGTCGTGTCGAGCGGCACAAAGTGATCGGGCATTATTCCGCCTCCACCGTATACAGTGCGGTGTTCCCGCAGAGTGTAATATTTCAGCGAGTCGGCAAAGTGAACACTGTCGGCATTGGTCAGTTCTCCGCTCTTCAGGCGGTTAATCATATCCATGGCATAGTCCTTGCCGCCGCCTTTGGTATACGGCTTCTGTATACATCGGCCTGTCGGCGTGTAGTAATGGGCTGTTGTAAGGCGTATCATCGAACCGTCGGGCAGGTCCAACGGGCGCTGGACGAGACCTTTGCCGTATGTTCTGCGCCCGACAACGGTACCGCGGTCCTGGTCCTGTATTGCTCCGGTTACAATCTCGGCAGCCGAAGCTGTATAGCTGTCGACAAGTACTACAACCTGTCCGTCGGTAAACGAGCCGTTGCCCTTGGCCCGATATTCCATACGTGGTGCCTGCCGTCCGTCTGTATATACGATCATGTCGTTGTTCCTGAGAAACTCGTTGGCCACCTGTACGGCCGCCTGAAGGTATCCTCCTCCGTTTTCCTGAAGGTCGAGCACGAGCTTTTTCATACCCTGTCCGTCAAGTTTCTTCATCCCTTCCATGAATTCGTCGTAGGTGGTGGCGCCGAAACTGCCTATGCGTATGTATCCCACTTCGGGGCGTATCATGTACACTGCATCTATTGTCTTCACCGGAATCTTGTCGCGTGTCACGTTGAATGTCAGCCTGTCCTTGATGCCGCTGCGTATCACACCTAACTTTACCTTTGTGTTTTTAGGTCCCCGCAATCGTTTCATTATGTCTTCGCGTGACATTTTTACACCGGCTATGGCAGTGTCGTTGACACTCACAATGCGGTCGCCGGCCACGATGCCTGCTTTTTCCGAAGGTCCGTTCACTACCGGCTGTATCACCATCAGTGTGTCTTCTATCATGTTGAACTGCACGCCAATGCCTTCGAATCCGCCCGATAGCGGTTCGTTGGCGGCTTTCACCTCCTTGGGTGTTAGATACGAAGAGTGGGGGTCGAGTTTCTCGAGCATGCCCCGTATGGCGTCTTCCACGAGTCTTTTCTCGTCGACACTGTCCACGTACAGATTGTTTATGGCCATTTCCGCCAGTTGCAACTTGCGTAGCGGACTGTCAGGACCGCTGTTGATTTTGAATTGTGCGTGTGCCGTGCCAATTGTCATGCAGCAGATGACTGCCCATATAAGTCTTTTCATAGTGTTGTAATCCGTATTTATATTTCATATGTTTCTTCCTCAGGCTTGTCCTCTTCTATCACCAGGTTGTCGATGATGAAGTTCTGCCGTTCGGGCGTATTCTTTCCCATGTAGTAGGCCAGCAACTTCTGCACTTGGTCGGTCTTGTGCAGTGTCACCTGTTCGAGACGCATGTCCGGGCCGATAAAGTTGGCGAACTCATCGGGCGAAATCTCGCCGAGACCTTTGAATCGTGTTATCTCCGGGTCGGGGCCAAGCTCGTTGATGGCTTTGAGCCGTTCGTCCTCGCTGTAGCAATAGCGGGTGACAAAATCGCTTTTCTTGCGTTCGGACTTTGCGGCGATTCCGGCCAGAACCTGCTTGTTCTTGATTTTTGTACGGCGGTTGCGCACGCGGAACAGCGGTGTCTGCAACACATAGACGTGTCCTTTCTTGATGAGATCGGGGAAGAACTGCAGGAAGAACGTAATGATTAACAGGCGGATGTGCATGCCGTCGACATCGGCATCTGTGGCCACGATTACCTTGTTGTAGCGCAGCGTGTCGAGTCCGTCTTCGATGTCGAGTGCTGCCTGCAACAGGTTGAACTCCTCATTCTCGTATACCACTTTCTTTGTCAGTCCGAATGAGTTGAGCGGTTTTCCGCGCAGCGAGAATACCGCCTGAGTGTTGACGTCGCGACTCTTGGTGATGCTTCCGCTGGCCGAGTCACCCTCAGTGATGAATATCGAACTTTCTTCCTTGCGCTCGTTCTTTACGTCGCTGAAGTGTATGCGGCAGTCACGCAGCTTGCGGTTGTGCAGATTGGCCTTCTTTGCCCGTTCCCGTGCCAGTTTGGTCACTCCGGAAATGGCCTTGCGTTCCTTTTCGCTTTCCTGTATCTTTTGCAGCATCACTTCAGCCACATCGGCATGCTTGTGCAGGAAGTTGTCAACCTCGTTCTTTATGAAATCGCCCACATACTTGTTGATGCTCACGCCTCCGCCCGGTTCCATCGTGAGCGAGCCGAGCTTTATCTTGGTCTGGCTCTCGAACATGGGTTCCTCTACGTTGACGGCTATCGCGCCTACGAGTCCGTTGCGTATGTCCGTATATTCCATGTTCTTGCCGTAGAATTCCTTTATGGTCTTGGCTATATGCTCTTTGAAGGCACTTTGGTGTGTTCCTCCCTGTGTCGTATGCTGGCCGTTGACGAAAGAGTGGTATTCCTCGCCATACTGGCCGGTGTGTGTGAAAGCAATCTCGATATCCTCGCCCTTGAGGTGTATGATGGGGTAGATTCCGTCGTTGGTCATCGTGTCGTTGAGCAAGTCCTTGAGTCCGTTGCGGCTCAGGATTCGCCTGCCGTTGTACATTATGGCCAGACCCGTATTCAGATAGGTGTAGTTGCGCAGCATTGTCTCGACAATGTCGTTGTGGAACGAATAGTTGAGAAACAGCGTGTCATCGGGTTCGAAATAAATGTATGTGCCGTTTTCGTCGGCAGAGTCTTCCGTGACGTCGCTTTGCAGAATACCGCGCTCAAACTTTGCGGTGCGCACCTTGCCGTCGCGATACGAGCGCACTTCAAAATGCGCGCTGAGGGCATTGACGGCCTTGACGCCCACACCGTTCAGTCCTACGCTCTTCTTGAAAGCCTTCGAGTCGTATTTTCCGCCGGTGTTGAGCACACTGACGGCTTCGATAAGTTTGCCCTGAGGTATGCCTCGTCCGTAGTCGCGTACCGAGACACGCATGTTGTCCGTTACGTCTATCTCAATGCGGTTGCCGGCGTGCATCTTGAATTCGTCGATAGAGTTGTCTACCACTTCTTTCAGCAGAACGTATATACCGTCTTCCGGCAGTTGGCCGTCGCCCAAACGTCCGATGTACATTCCCGGACGTGTGCGCACATGCTCCATGTCCGACAGATGACGGATGTTGTCGTCGGTGTATTCTACGGCAGGTTGTTGTGTGAATATTTCGTTCTCGTTCATGTCTTTTTTATATCAGGAGTCAGCTGCTAATTAAGGAATTACAGTTCTTTCACATAGCATCTTCTGCGCTTGTGGCATTCCCGTTCCAGATATTGCCACTGGCTTTGCACCTTTTCGTTGGTTTCCATTTCCACATGCGTCTCCCCCCATTTGAATCCGTACTTCTGATACCACGGTATCAGATCGGAGAAGAGCAGGGCATTGGCACCCTTTGAACGGTACTCGGGCAGTATTCCAATGAGCAGCAGGTCCACTACGTCGGTCTTGTGGAAAAACAGTGCCCTTGCCACATGCCACCATCCGAAAGGCCACAGCCGTCCGTTGCGGCATTTTTGCAGAGCCCGTGTCAATGAAGGTATTGTTATGCCCACGCCAACCACCTTGTTGTCGGCGTTGCGGTCTTCGATGAGTGTTACCAGATTGAGGTCGGCCATTTTCAGATACATCTTCACGTACTGGTCTATCTGTCGCTGGCTGAGTTCGGAATATCCGTACAGATTGCCGAAGGTGCCGTTTATCACGTCGAATATCTTCTGGCCGTACCCCTCTTTCTTTACCTCCCGCTTTGTCAGTTTCTTCACGTGCAGGTTGTAGCGTTTGGTTATCATCTCGGCTATCTTCTGATATTTCTCCGGAACTTTTTCGGGCACATAAAGTTTGTACTCTACATAATCGTTGTCTTTTCTCCATCCTCCCATCTCTTCCATGTGTTTGGGATAGTAAGGGTAGTTGTATGCCGTGGCCTGTGTTCCAAGTTCCTCGTAGCCGTATATCAGCATGCCTTCCGGGTCCATGTCGGTGAATCCCAGCGGGCCTACAATTTCTGTCATTCCATGTTCGCGGCCCCAGTTCTCCACGGCCTTGAGCAGTGCCGTTGAAACCTCGATGTCGTCCACGAAGTCTATCCATCCGAATCTCACGCTCTTGCGGTTCCAGCGTGCGTTGGCCTTGTTGTTGATGATGGCGGCCACACGGCCTACCGTTTTGCCGTCCCTATAGGCCAGGAAATATTCGGCTTCGCAGAAGTCGAACGCTGCGTTCTTGTCCTTGCTCAGTGTGTTCACCTCGTCGAAGTGCAAGTTGGGAGCATCGTAAGGATTGCCTCTGTACAAGTCATAATGAAATTGGATGAAGGCTTCAAGTCCTTTTTTGTCCGTAACTCTCTTTATTTCTACTGATGACATTATTGTCTGTTTTTATTTGTTATAAAAACGGCCATACCATTGATGCCGTAAATGCTTTTTTATCAACCGGTATGGCGCTTTCTTTATGCAAAGATAGCGCTAAAAATCAAAAAGAAGAAAGAAAATTTGGTTTTTTCAATAACTTAGTTTACTTTTGTAAACAAAATAGCATTCTTTATCAAATTATATAATTATTTTAAAACTAAGAACAAATGTACAGAAAATCATTCTTGGCTGCAGTCTTCTGCATGATGGCATCCGGTGCTGCGATGGCACAGGACAGCGACAAGGAAACCTTGAAGTCTTACAATTTCATTGAAGCACAGGGTGGTGGTCAGATTACGCTTACCGACGCGAAGATGGACAAGTTGATAACTCCGGTCGGAGCATTGTCTTTCGGCCGATATTTTACGCCGGCCGTAGGTGCGCGTCTGCATGTCAGCGGATGGGAGTCAAAGAGCGGTTATAACGACTTGGGCTTTTATAAATGGAACTATATCACGACCAATGCTGACCTTCTCGTCAATCTTACCAATCTGGCTTGTAAGGACAAAGACCATTTTCTCAATGTGATATTCGTTGCCGGTGTGGGTCTTACCACAGGATGGGGCAACGACGATGCCAATGCAATGGCCAATGCGAACATGGGGCTTAACATGCCTTTTGTATGGGATGATACGCGTCTGAGTCACAATATACGTGCCGGTTTGCGTCTTGAGACTAATGTGACAAAGCCAGTGGGAGTGTCGCTCGAGGTCAATGCAAGCAGCCTTGACGACCGTTTCAATTCTAAATACAACAACAGCGACGACTGGATGGTGTCGGCCATGCTCGGTGTTAGCTTCCGCTTCGGTCATAAGTATGGAAAGAAGCATGTTCATGTGGCAGAACCCGCACCGGTGGTGACTCCGGAGCCGGCACCGGTTGTCGAGCAGCCCGCTCCGAAGCCTGAACCGAAGGTTATCACGCGCAAGGTTGAGAAGAAAGTGCCTGTAAAACTGCACGAGGAGCGTTTCTACAAGATTCGCGAGGCTGATGCTGAAGGCAACAAGGCACAGATGAAGCGTGTGGCCGATTTCCTCAAGGAGTATCCCGAGGCGAAGGTTACTGTGGTAGGATATGCCGATAAGGGTACAGGCAATGCGGCACTTAACGTAAAATATGCCAAGCAGCGTGCCGACCAGTACAAGAAGGAGCTGGTAGACAGTTATGGTGCCGATGCATCGCGTATCATTACAGACAGCAAGGGCGACAAGGTGCAGCCGTTCGCCGAGAACGACAAGAACCGTTGCGTCATTGTAGACGGTGAGGCAGAGAAAGTTGTCATCGAAACTGTTACCGAGACGGTCAACGAATAGGATTCTAATCCATACAGGACGATAATTACTGAAGGGACTGCATCAAAAGCCGCATACCATCAACAGGGGATGACTGTGCTTTTGATACGGTCCTTTCTGTATAAGTTAGCCAACAAAATCAAACTACATAATAGTCCGGACATAGGATGGATGCGCCTTGGAAGAACTCGCCTTGGAAGAACTCGCCCTGAATGAACTTGCCTTGGATGAACGTGCCCTGGAAGAACGCGCCCCGCAGGGGCAACAAGCACATAGCCCGGGGCAGAGCGTAGCGGCACCCCGGGATTCATATTC
>NZ_JABKKE010000007.1 GCF_013166575.1 Xylanibacter rodentium | reverse complement strand
GGTGAAACGGGCGGGGGAGATTTTTTTTTTGTGTGTTTGTGTGGATGTATGGTATGGGGACCCTGCCGGGGCCGTGGAATTGGAATGGGGGATGTAAAATCCCGATTATACATTATCAATAATTCTATATTATCAATTAATGTGATGACGAATTGTGTTATTTCTTCTTTATTAGTTTAAACTGTTTTGGAAGTTTTTGCCATTTTCCGTTGTTTGCTACTTTAAGCGGACTTCCACTTTCTTGTTTGAATGTATATGTTGAGTCGTTTTCATGTTTTAGGATTGCTTTCAAGTCTTCACTGCCATAATCATTTATAAGATTAAGTTCGGCACTGTTTTTGTCTTTTATTTTTGCAGAAGTGACAAGCCAATAGAAATTATTTAGCTTTTTGCCTAAATATCCTGGAAGTTTTCCGAATAGGGAATGATTGGGAACTTCAACTTCCATTGAATGAAAGTCTATGTTCATGTATATGGAATACTCGTCATTATAGAAATAGCCTTTGAATGTTGTGTTGTTGTTTTGGGCCTTTGTGTTAGCGGATATGGCAGCCAATACTAAAGTGAAAATATATTTCTTCATAATTTTATCTGTTTTATGTTCGCAAATATACAATAAAAACATGAGATTGTATACCGACAGAATAAAGAAAATGATTTTTCTTTAGAAGAAGGTTGCTGAATCTTAGTCATTAAATGGTCTGTTTTTGGAAATTAATGTTGTATTTTGTTTGAAATATTAAAAAAAATATGTATTTTTGTGCGCATATATTGAGATTAAGTATGGTAAAAGAGAAGTTGATTCCAGACTATATTTTTGAGTCAAGTTGGGAAGTCTGTAATAAAGTTGGTGGTATTTATACCGTTCTTTCGACAAGAGCGAAGACTATTAAAGATAAGCTGCAAGACAAATTGATATTTATCGGTCCTGATTTCTGGAAAGAGAAAGAGAGTCCTTATTTTCAGGAGGATAAGGATTTATTTAGGGAATGGAAAGAAAAAGCCTCAGAAGAAGGACTGGCAGTAAGGGTAGGGCGTTGGTCTGTTCCGGGCGAGCCTGTAACTATACTCATTGATTTTAAACCGTTTTTTGATAAGAAAAATGAAATCTATTCTTGGCTGTGGGAACATTATCAAGTGGATAGTCTTCATGCTTATGGCGACTATGACGAAGCATCAATGTTTTCTTATGCGGCAGCTTTGGTAGTTGAAAGTTTTTATAATAATAATATTGATAGTTCAAAACGTGTGATTTACCATGGTAATGAATGGATGACAGGTTTGGGACTGTTGTATATAAATTACAAATTGCCTCAGATAGGAACATTGTTTACCACTCATGCTACTAGTATAGGTCGTAGCATTGCCGGTAATATGAAACCTCTTTATGACTATTTGTTTGCTTACAATGGCGATCAGATGTCTGTTGAGTTAAACATGCAGAGCAAACATTCGATAGAGAAGCAGACTGCTATGTATGTGGATTGTTTCACAACAGTAAGCGATATCACGGCTAATGAGTGTAAGGAGCTTTTAGACAAGCCTGTGGATGTTGTTTTGCCTAATGGTTTTGATAACAGTTTTGTTCCGAATGCATCTGTATTTGCAAAAAAACGCAAGGCTGCCCGCAAGCGTCTCATAGAGGTTGCCAATGCGCTGCTTGGCGATAATCTGGATGATGACACTATGATAATATCGACAAGCGGACGTTACGAATTCCGTAACAAGGGGATTGACGTTTATATTGAGTCACTTAACAGGCTGTTGCGCAGCAAGGAACTCAAGAAAAGAGTGTTGGCCTTTATTGAAGTTCCAGGATGGGTAGGTGAACCACGCCATGATCTTGTGGAGAGGCTGAACAGCGGAAAGAGTTTTGATACCCCGCTTGAGGTACCGCTTGTTACGCATTGGCTCCATGAAATGAGTCATGACAACACTCTTGGTATGATGAAGTATTTTGACATGCACAACCGTAAGGATGATATGGTTAAAGTAATATTCCTGCCATGTTATCTTGACGGTAATGACGGTGTGCTCAATATGACATACTATGATATAGTTCTTGGCAATGATCTTTGTGTATATCCGTCTTATTATGAACCGTGGGGATATACTCCGCTTGAGTCGATAGCGTTCAAGGTGCCGTGTATTACTACGGATCTTGCCGGATTCGGCTTGTGGGCAAACAGTGTGAAAGGCGGGTTTAGTGATATTCAAGACGGTGTTAAGGTCATACACCGCACTGATTATAATTATTCGGAGGTGGCGGATACCATAAAGGATACTATTGCACGGTATTCAAATTTTACAAAGAAAGAAATCGATGCAGCACGTAAGAAAGCCGATGTGTTGTCAAAGAAGGCTCTATGGACTGAATTTATAAAATACTATTATGATGCTTACGATATTGCTTTGGTCAAGGCTGAGGAACGAAAATGTCGTGAAGCTCAATGAAAGATAGAAAAGACATAATAATAATTTTAAAAAGTTATGAAGATTAAGGCAGATTATGCTAATGCTCCTCAGTGGCAGGAGATTACTGTAAAGTCAACTCTTCCGGAAAAATTGAAGTGTCTGGATGAGATTGCACACAATGTGTGGTGGACATGGAATTATGAAGCAAGGGACTTGTTCCGCGATTTGGATCCTGAGCTTTATCATGAGGTGTCACACAATCCCGTCCTTTTGCTTGAGCGTCTCAGCTATGAGCGCAAGGAAAAGATCGTCAAGGATGCGGTGATGATGGAACGTATCAATGCTGTTTACTCATTGTTCCGTGAATATATGGACGTGGAGCCGGATGCATCCCGTCCTTCTGTGGCCTATTTCTCAATGGAGTACGGTCTGAACCATGTTCTTAAGATTTATTCAGGCGGTCTTGGTATGCTTGCCGGTGATTATCTTAAAGAAGCATCCGACAGCAATGTAAACATGTGTGCCGTAGGTTTCCTTTACCGTTACGGATATTTCACACAGTCGTTGAGTATGGATGGCCAGCAGATAGCCAAGTATGAAGCTCAGAATTTTAACTCATTGCCTCTTGAGCGTCAACTTGACGAGAACGGCAATCCCCTTGTAGTAGACGTACCCTACAATAACTATAGCGTTCATGCTTATGTTTGGTGTGTGAACGTAGGCCGTATCAAACTCTATCTTCTTGATACCGATAACGAGTTGAACTCAGAGTTTGACAAACCCATAACACATTCGCTTTACGGTGGTGACTGGGAGAATCGTCTGAAACAGGAGATTCTTCTTGGTATCGGTGGTGTGCTCACATTGAAGAAACTCGGTATCACCAAGGATGTTTATCATTGTAACGAAGGTCATGCTGCACTCTGCAACCTGCAGCGTCTGTGCGACTACATCGCAACAGGCTTGACGTTCAATCAGGCTATGGAGCTTGTACGTGCATCATCCCTCTATACCGTTCATACTCCCGTACCTGCCGGTCATGACTATTTCGATGAAGGACTCTTCGGTAAGTACATGGGCGGTTATCCTGCCAAGTTAGGAATAACATGGGATGAGTTCATCGGTATGGGACGCAACAATCCTAATGACCATTCCGAGAAGTTCTGTATGTCGGTCTTTGCTTGCAATACATGTCAGGAGGTCAATGGGGTGAGCAAACTTCACGGTTGGGTAAGCCAGAAGATGTTTGCTCCCATTTGGAACGGATACTATCCCGAAGAGAACCATGTAGGCTACGTAACCAACGGTGTTCACTTCCCCACATGGACTTCTACCGAGTGGCGCAAAGTATATGCCAAGTACTTTGACAAGAACTTCATGAAAGACCAAAGCAATCAAAGCATTTGGGAAGCAATATACAATGTGCCCGACGACGAAGTATGGGAGACACGTATGGCACTGAAGCAGAAGCTCGTAGACTACATACGTATGCAGTTCCGTGAGACATGGCTCAAGAATCAAGGCGATCCGTCGCGTGTGGTTTCGTTGCTTGACAAGATCAATCCCAACGCACTGATGATAGGCTTCTGTCGTCGCTTTGCTACTTATAAGCGTGCTCATCTGCTCTTCACAGACCTTGACCGTCTGTCCAAGATTGTCAACGACCCTGAGCATCCCGTTCAGTTCCTTTTTGCGGGTAAGGCACATCCTGCCGATGGTGCAGGTCAGGGACTTATCAAGAAGATATACGAAATCAGCCAGCGTCCCGAGTTCCTCGGTAAGATTATCTTCCTTGAGAACTATGACTTCCAACTTGCCCGCCGTCTCGTTTCGGGTGTAGATATATGGATGAACACCCCGACACGTCCTCTTGAAGCATCAGGCACGTCAGGTGAGAAGGCCGAAATGAACGGTGTCGTAAACCTCTCTGTGCTTGACGGATGGTGGCTTGAAGGCTATCGCGAGGGTGCCGGATGGGCTCTTACCGAGAAACGCACATATCAGAATCAGGGTTATCAAGATCAGCTCGATGCAGCAACAATCTATAATCTGCTCGAGCGTGAGATTATCCCGCTTTACTACAACAAGAATGAAAAAGGATATAGTGAGGGTTGGATAAAGGTTATCAAGAACTCCATTGCCCAGATTGCTCCTCACTATACAATGAAGCGTCAGCTTGACGATTACTATGACAAGTTCTATTGCAAGGAGGCAGCCCGCTTCAAGACACTTGCTGCCGACAACAACCGTTTGGCCAAGGATATTGCACAGTGGAAAGAGGCTGTGGCCGAGCGTTGGGATAGCATCAGTGTGGTTTCGTCAGAGTGGAACATTCCTTCTACAGGTGCCGTGATGGGCAAAGAATATACGCTGAAGTATGTCATCAATGAGCAGGGACTTGACGATGCCATCGGTTTGGAGTTTGTAACAATCAGTCCCGATAAGAATGGCGAAGACCGTATCTTCAATGTCATTCCTCTTACGGTTATAGGTCGTGACGGCAACAACTTCACTTTCGAGGGTAAACTCGAACCCAACAATGCCGGTATCTTCAAGAGTGCCGTGCGTATGTATCCCAAGTGCGACAAGTTGCCTCATCGTCAGGACTTCTGCTATATTAAATGGCTTGACTTGCCTAATATGTAGTTCAGGTTGTAGAGAGAATACAATTGTCAAACAAAAATCCCGGAATTCCATATTGGAGTTTCGGGATTTTTTATTGTTGGAATTCAAAGTCTTCATCAATTGAAAATTGGGAATTGAAAATGGAGAATTATGATTACTCATTGTTAATGAGAGGGTAATCATAATTCTCCATTTTCAATTCCCTATTCTCAATTTTAAGTTAATTCTATTCCATCAACGACTTTATGAATGTTTCGAGTTCTTCGCCTCGCAGTCCTTTTTTCAGAATCTTTCCATTGCTGTCCACAACGATGGTCTGCGGAATAGACTGTACATTGAACATTCGCGCTGCAGCGTTGTCCCATCCTCGGAGATCGGACATCTGAGGCCATGCCACACCGAGTTCCTTGCTTGCAGCTTCCCATGCTTCGCGTTTTGAGTCAAGTGATATTCCCAATATACCTAATCCCTTGTCTTTGTAGCCATTGTACATACGCACCATGTGGGGCATCTCAACCCTGCACGGGCCGCACCAGCTGGCCCAAAAGTCAATTACGGTAATCTTGTTCTTTCCTATTTCGGCAAGTGCGCTTATAGGTTTGCCGTTGATGTCGTTCATAGTGAAGTCCGGCATGATGTTTCCTTCAGCCGTCGATTTCATTTGGCTGAGTTTTTTCACAACCATTTTCAACGCCTGACGTTCCTGCATGTGGCGTGGCAACTTTTTTATCAGTTCCAGTTTTGTGTCGGCTTCAGTCGGATCGTCAGTATCGCTCATTCCTGCCATATCGTCGTAGGCTGTAAGCAGGAAATATCCGAATTCATTGTCGGTATTCTTTTCGGCATATTCCATTACCAGTTCTCTGAACTGTTTGTGCAGCGTCTCCACCTTCTTCATTTCTCGTTGTTGCTGGTCATAGTTAAGGGTGTTGCCGTTTACGTATGCCGCAATGCTGTTAATCTGCCGTCCGATTCTCATCACACTGTCGTTCATCTCCTGCCACTTGTTGTTTGTTGATGTTCCATTCACCTTTGTCTCCTCAGGCTTTTCAGACAGTTTGATGCTGATGGTTCCAGGCTCGATGAAGAAAGGTGCATAAATGCCTTTGTGATTTTTGCTGTACACCATGCATAGCCGTGTGGAGTCGGCTTTTTCTTCTTCGGTCTCAAACTTTCCGTCCTTTACTATCAGTGTGTCTATGGGCGTGCCGGTGAACAGATCGTCTGTGACGAATAGTGTGTCACCGTCATTCAGCATCGCTGCTTCACCCTTTATCCTGTACCCGTCAGACTGACAGGCCGCAAGAACAGAGCCTGCGGTCATCAGTCCGATTATTGAAAATGATAATTTGTTCATTGTAATCTTTTATACCAAATACAAATTGCTGATGCTCTCGTTGTGTATTACGCGGCGTATGGCCTCGGCAAACATGTCGGCTACGGAAATCTGCTTCACCTTGGCTGAGCGGTGGGAGTAAGGTATGGAGTCGGTGAATACAATTTCTTCGAGAGCCGAATTCTGCACCCGCTCGCTTGCCGGACCACTCATAACACAGTGCGACGCACATGCACGCACGGTCTTTGCACCGGCCTCTTTCATTATGTCGGCAGCTTTGGTGATGGTGCCGGCCGTGTCTACCATGTCGTCGATTATTACCACATTCTTACCTTTCACGTCTCCGATTATCTGCATGCTGTCCACTACGTTGGCTCTTGCCCGTGTCTTGTTGCACAAGACCAGCGGACATCCGAAATACTTGGCGTATGTATTGGCACGCTTCGAACCTCCTACATCGGGTGATGCAATCACCATTTCCTCCAGTTTCAGATTCTGCAGGTATGGCAGGATAACGCCCGATGCATACAAGTGGTCCACAGGCACGTTGAAGAATCCTTGGATCTGATCGGCGTGCAGGTCCATTGTTATCAGGCGGTCGATGCCGGCTACGCTCAGCACGTCGGCTATCAACTTTGCACCGATGCTCACTCTCGGCTTGTCCTTGCGGTCCTGGCGTGCCCATCCGAAGTATGGAATCACAGCGTTTACGGTACGTGCCGAAGCCCTCTTTGCGGCATCGATCATCAGGAGCAACTCCATCAGATTGTCTGAATTAGGGAATGTGCTTTGAACGAGAAAAACGTCGCGTCCGCGTATCGATTCCTCGTATGATACTGCAAATTCTCCGTCAGAGAAATGTGTGATTACCAGTTGACCCAACGGACAACCCAGACTTTGGCAGATTTTCTCGGCCAAATATCTCGTGTTAGTACCCGAGAAAACCATGTAAGAGTTTTGTGCACTCATCTTTTTGTTTGTCAGTTTGTATATTATGCAATAAATTCTTTCTGTCTTTTCTGTCTCTGCTTCGTTTCTATCATCGTTTTGAGGTCAGCCTACAGCCTTTCTCACTTTCTCGAAGTGAGCTATCAGTTCCTTATAGTCCAGCTCCTTGTGTATGTCGAATCTGTTCCAAAGGTCACCGCATATCACAACACCGCCGAATCCCAAATCCTTTGCCGCACGTATGTTGTCAAGGTTCATGCCTCCGAGGGCATACACCCGTTTGTCTATCAATCCTTTTTTCGAGGCATCGCGCAGTTCCTCATACGTGAACGACGCCTTTTCCTCGGGCATGGACTGGCAGTCGAAGATGTTCCTCAGAAATACGTAGTCGCATTTTCTCTTTGCCTCTTTCAGGTCTTCAATCCTGCGGCATGTGCGACTGAGCCGTCCTTTGTATTTCAGGGGTGTTTCGGTCGTAGAGTCCTCGATGTGTATGCCTTTCAGGCGATATTCTTCCTTAAGATAAAAATGGTCGTGCACGGAAATTTTGCTGTAGAAGTCTTCCGACAGCAGGGTGAGCAGGCGTTCCGAGTACATTGGTGTGGCGTCCGGTTTGCAGAGATGCAGATTCTCCATCCCCTCATCGAAAAGCGATGTGAGTATTTTGTCTTCCTCCACAAAGAATGTGGGTTTGGTCATGATTATGAGTTTCATCCGAACAGTCTCTTTTCGGTGTGCAAACTTACACATTTTTTTCGACTTATCAGTCTGTTTGTCCCAAAAAGTGTTGTGTCGTGCGTTATCTTTTGATGCAATAGCAACATCTGCCAGACTTAGTTACAGACACATATCCGTTGGCAAATGTTGTTATACCAACAATAAAAACACAGGAAAGTCGTTTGAGTCTCGTATTCTCATGAAAACTTTCCTGTGCTGTTGCATGACAACCATATTACAAAACATTGATATCTTCTATTGAGAGTCCTGTCATCACGGCTATTACAGTTGGTTCCATGCCGTGAGCTTTCATGCGTTTGGCCGTATCCATTATTCCTTCAGCTCTTCCTTCAGCTCTTCCTTCAGCCATTCCTTTTGCTCTTCCTTCAGCCATTCCTTTTTCATGCCCTTTTTCGTGTCCTTCGGCAAATCCCTCCTGTTTTGCTGTGTCAAGCACGTCGTTCTGTACCATGATTGCGTCTATATGCCGGTCGTATGCAAGTCGATCTTTTTTGTTCATCGACATATATTGCAGCCGTTTGCGTGCTTCCCCGAGCCCCGGAGCCGTGGTGTTTTCTTTTATGTGGCCGTTCTTCAGATAGTCGAGCCATTCTTCAAGCGGTGTTGTGGCCACTTTGTTGAACTCGTTCACACGTATGATGAAATATTCCGGGAAGATTTCTTCCGGTGCTTTCATGCGTATGGCGTCGCGCTCCTTGCTGTTCACCACGAGAGTGTCTGCCGTATGCACTCCCCGGAACGTGGTCCGGCCGTGATAGAGATAGTCAGCTCCCTGTCCGAGGTCGAAATAAAGGATGTTTATTGAGTACACCTTCTTTACCTTGTCGTATTTTTCGCCCAACGATATATGTTCCGTTATGGCTTTGGCCACACCGTATAGAATGCGCTCGAGATAATATAACTCTCGTGTCAGTTGTATCTCGACGATGATTATCTCGCCCTTGCTGTTGGTCGCCTTGATGTCCACGCGGTTGAACTTGTCGTACATGTCCTCTTGATTGCCTTCGCTTTCAAGTATCTCCGTGATGTGTATCTGTTCGTTGAGAAGAACGGTGACAAGTCCTTCAAGCACTCCGAAGTTTGCCTTGTCGCGTAGCATGCGCTTGGCAGCCCAGTCGAAACGTATGTATTTGTTGTCGCACATATTCAGAATAGAATGGTTTCGTTAATTATAAGATTTGTGCAAATATAGTCTGTTTCGGTGAAACGGCAAAACTTATTACCCAAAAGTTTTGGTTCCGGATACACAATGGTAACATCTTTTGAACGATATCAGCAGTCTTGTCGTTTCTTTTCTTACATATCTTTTATGTTATACGGTGCAAAACGTCGTTTTTCGTCCAAAGAGGCGGAAAACGACGTTTTGTCTTTTAATAGTGTTGACAATATGAAAGTTGAATGATTATAGCAGATTTCTGCTTGTCTTGCTATTCAATCCAGTCTTTATTTCACTCTAAAATAAGTTATTTTGCAAAGCAATATAAGTTATATTACCGACCAATATAAGTTATATTGCTTTGTAATATAACTTATATTGGTTTATCATGTTTACCACCACACCTGCTTGTCACCGTCCATTGTGAACGGGCGCTCCTCGTTGCCACCGTCCATGTCGCGTAGCAGATATAACATGCCTTCCGGTATATTCGTGAAATTCAGTTCATGCTCCATTGGAAACCTGATTCCGATCTGCCTCCATCCGTTATCCCAGCAGTACAGCTTGTACATGTGGCGGGGGATTATGTAGTTTGTGTCGCTGCGAGGGTAGAATTTTATCCTTGTTATATAAGCCTCGTAGCCTTCTCCCAGGTCGAGCCCCACATATCCGTCCTCGTTGGCTTTTTTGTCGAAGTATGTAGCCGGGTCGCCATCTATGGCATGTTTATACGGGTGTCGTGTGTCTATAGTGGGCTTCGGGCCTCCTATCACCCGTCCTATGAGCGGTACCTCCGGGCCGTCTGCCGTTCGCTTGCCGTAGAAACGTATTTCGGCCAGACAGCTCTTGTGCTCCTTGTCCACAGTCCATCTCACGTATCTGTATTTCTTCTTGCAGATTATGGATGTGTCGTTGATGTCTCCCGGAATCCTGTCTATTGTCATCAGCCGGTCGGCACGATCGAAACCGGCATTGTCGGCGCCTTCCACCCATGTGCGGTGCAGTTTGCGGGCATGGAAGTCCATGCGCTTGAACCGCGGATATTTGCGTGTCAGCTTCATGTCGCGTTTGTTGTTCCCTATCGGTCGGGTCATCTCTACCTTTCCCGACTCCGTGATGGTAAAAGGCTGCGACGCTGCATAGTGCTCGTTCTTCTTTTTGTCGTAGAAGGCCATTATGGCACAATTGCCTCCTATAATGTTCTTGAACTCGTACACACCGTCGCCCACATGTTTGCCGTAGTCCACCGATGTCCACAGCCTTTTCGTATTGTCGTAGGCACATATCAGGGCATATTCCGGATACCCGTGTTTTTCTGCCTCCTCAGGTATGGCCTTGATACGTATGGTGTGTGTCTTGAAATACTTGTGCGACACGTCGATACGGTGCTCGTTGGTAAGGTCGTAGGGCATAGTCTCCTTGGCTTTTTTGTCCACGGGATTAGTCTTGTATGTCCGTCTGTACACCTTTATCGGCCTGTACGTCAGACGCAGGTTCTTGCCTGTCAGGGCATCGAGCGCACACTCTGTAGTGCTGTCTTTCATCACCGTCACCCAGCAGTGGCCTCCGCTTCTGTTGCCCCATACGTCCACCTCGTCTATCGTGGCCGGAATGCCCAGTGCTCTCAGCACGTGCACGTAGTATTCGCAGATGTGCATGCACGAGCCGCGGCGCATTTTCTCCATCCTGCTTACGGGTATGGAGTATGGAAACTGCCACATCAGTTCGCTGTTGCTGTAGCCTTTCTTTTCGCGCAGCACCTTGTTCATGGCTTTTTCTATCGACTGTATGTCGGTAAACATAGTGTCTCTCATGCCCCTGTATTCCTCCCAGAGATGACGGCGGCATGTGGGTTCAAGAGCTTCGTTGCCTATACGGTAGGGCAGCACATATTCGCAGAACATCCTGAAGTCTTTCGTCACGAGCGAGTCCGGCACACTTTGCCATGCTTCGAAAGCCGCGTCGATGTTTTCAATGAGAACATCCGACAGGGCCTGGTCTGTATCCATTCTTCTCAGAAAGTCCTCGGATTTGAGCGGACCGCTATGAACCTCCACGCTGTCCCATATGTGCTGTAGTGTCATGGGAGAGCTCTCGCCATGGTAGCCGTGGCGCTCGAAATACTTTTCAAACCTGTTGAAGATGGTGTCATAGCGTATCCATCCGTCGCCCACCATTGTGAAGTGCTCGTCCATGTTGTCTGTCAGAAATTCGGCGGCAGCCAGTTTCCGCTCGTCGCTCCTGTAGTGCAGCCTTGTCTTTTGTCTGTCGATGTATGGCCACATGATGTGGCATACGAGTGCCACCAGTATTGCCGACAATATGGCACAGACAATCTTTAATGTTTTTTCGCTGATCATAATATTGCTCTTTCTTAAGTTTTATTGATAGTGTTTATTGATTTCTCTTTGCAGGTAATGTCCCATACCATTCCATGCACTTTATCTTGTAGCCGGCATCGGTCAGAGACTCGATGTCGCGTTGCGGCTCGGGTGGTGTGCCGTTGTCAATGTCGGCAAACATGCCGTGTTCGAGCAGGGTGTAGCGTCTGAGATAGAGCCGGGCCGTGTTCTCCTCATTCCGATGGCTGTGCATTACAGACAGCCAAGCCCATGGTCTTGAAAATGTGGGCAGCCGCGTCACGGCCTGTTCCAGATAGCGGTATGCCGTTCCCGGCTCGCCCAGCAGCATTGCCGCCCGTCCGTATTTTGCACATTCTATGGCGTCTTCCGGTTGTGTGCATGTGATGGTGTGTATCACTTCGCGGCTCACCTTCCGGCTGAACTCGTCGTCATCTTGTTTCAGTTTGTTCCAATAGTCGGTTTCGAGTATGCGTGGATGGCGCAGCACGGCTGCGGCCAGCTCGTGTGCGGCCTTTTCCGGTTGTCCGTCTTTGCGGTACCTTTCATATATTGTCCATCGGTATACCAGTATGTCGGGATAGTCGGAGGCCAGCCGTTGCAGCGCCGGCATGTCATCGGATTGTACGGCCCGGTCGAATATTGTGCGGCTGTCCATGCGGCTCTTGGATATCTCCTGGCATCCGTTGCTTTTGCAGGCCATTCCGGCGTATATTATTCCCGCCCATGCCACGGCCGGTATTCCGGCTGCTATCCGTGCCGTTGGTCCCGGCTTGGCCTGTCCGGAATCTTTCTGTATATATGCCAGCAGTATCAGTGCCGATATGCGCGTTATGTCCGATACGAAAAAGGTAGGGAACGTCTGCTCCTTGACGAAATATCCTGCCATAGGTATGAATACGGCCCACATATTGTGACGTCCGGACCTGACTGTCCATATCATTATGCAGACAATAAATGTAATATAGATTACCATTCCCGGCCATCCGCCTTCTACCGATACTTGTGTGAAAATGTTTGGCGCATACGATGTATGACTGTCGCTGCGCCCGTTGCCGTGCATGTAGTAGTCTTTGGCCAGCGTGTAGGTTCCGGCCCCGGTGCCCCAAGGATTTTCTTTCACGATGTCACGTGCCTGTTTTATGGTACTGATGCGCCCGGATGTGCTCCGTTGTTGCGATGTGGTGCTGTTCATGCTTATGGCCGTATCTATATCACTTTTATATTTCAGATACAGCCCGGCGGTGAGCAGGGCATAGCACGACATGATAATGACGGCATGGCGCTTCGTCGTTGTCCTTAGCAGCAATACGAGCATTGCCGGCAGGCATATTGCGGCGGCTATGTATCCGCCGCGTGAGAATGACAGTACAATCATTGTCCATACCATACAGCCGGCAACAAGCGCCATGAGTCTTACCCGTCGTGACCGGCATTCGGCATATGTAGCCACGGCTATGCCGCCCCACAGCCACATCAGTGCGTTCCACACGTTGACGGGCTGCCCAAACGGGGTGTAGAGAAACCTGAACTCGTAGAGCGACTCGAAGTCCACAGCATATACTTTGTCGGCAAACATGCCGAACTGAAACAGTGCGGCCGCTGTCATCATGACTATTCCGGCGGTGAGCACAGCCAGCATCCGGCGGCCTGCCGCCCCGTATAGGGCAAAGATAGTGCGGGCCGTGAAGTAGATGAGCACCGAGGCGGTCAGTCTGCTTGTGGCCGCCATGCTGCCGATGGGGTTCACCGTCGGTGCGAGCATGCCGTATGCCCATAGCGCCACAAGACAGATGTCGATGGGTGTGGGGCGTAGTGGTCTGTGCCACCAGCATACTCCGAGCCACACGGCCGTAAGCAGCGGGAAGATGTGGAACGGGTCTGCCATGTAGAACAGTCGCGCTATATATACTGTCAGGATGAGCACACATCCCGATATGCTTATTGTCTTTTCCATGCAATGATGTGTTTGAACAAGGGTCGTACCATGCGGTATATCATATAGGTGAAGAATACGAGGAACATCAGTTGCAGGCATATCTGCTGCATGTCGTTCCATTCCGGCATGCGGTGGTACGACAGATCGGCGAGTACGTCCCGGAAGCGCGTTGGGAAAGTGTCGTAGAAACGCACGAAGAACATAGGTATCACATATAGGAAGTAGAAGCCGAAAAACAGGCTCACCACCACCGTGTATGCCATCAGGCTGTAGCCTGTCCACCGCGGCAGCGACAGCAGATAGGGTCGTGTGTGTGGCTCTTTGCCGCGCATTTTCTGCCATACGTAGGTAGTCCATTCCTTGCCTTTCTGCCTCAGGTTGGCCACGCCGAGCATGTCGGTGACCATCCAGTAGCCGTCGAACTTGAAGAACGGGTTCATCGTGATCAGGAAGTTCAGGTTCATCAGCACTATCATATATTTCAGCAGATTGCTGCCTGTTGCGATTGCAGCTGAAAGAAGCGGTATGAGCAACAGCATCTGAAAGTATACTCCGCCGAAGTTGACCACACACCGTTGACGGCGCGACAGTTTCCATATGTGCGACACGTCGGTGTAGAACACCGGCAGGTTGAGATAAAGCCCAAGACCTATGTTGCCGTGCGGAGCACCGTAGTGGCGGCATGCCGAGGCGTGGCCGAACTCGTGTGTCAGAGATGATGTCACGAGAAAGAGATACATGCCGATGATTATGTATATGTCGATGGGGGTATGGTTGCGCGTGTCTTTGAAGAAAAGGAAGTATGCCGCGTCCAATGCTGCGAACAGACCCGTCGCAACGGCCATCACCCATGGATGGAACAGGCGGCTGAACATGGTGGAGTATCGTTCGACAACGGCAGCCGGAATAAAGTCTTTGCTGTATAGAAAAGACTTGCGTTTGTTGCTGCCGCCGGCATTGCCGTTGCCGGCTGTCTTTTTGTCCATGGAATCCATAAATGCCGTTATCTCTTCTTTTGTAGGTCGTCCGCCATGTTCGTCGACGTATCGCCCGACGCTTTCGTCGCTGTCACCGTGTTCGCGCAAGTATGTCAGCAGTTCGGCGGCATCATGTCCTATCTCGAAGAATCGCCCTTCGGTCTCCAATAGGTAGGTTTCGTTTGTCGAGCTTGTCGAAAAAGCCTGTATCGTTATCTGTTGCAGATTCATTGTCGTGCTTTGTTTGTTATTGTGATATTGTCGTCTGGTTCACGTCCTCCACTTCGGTTGTGTCAAACTTGTGTTTCTTCTTGCCGAAGGTGAAGCGGTGGCTTATCCTTATATATCCATAGTTGTCGGTTATGCGTGGGATGCGTGACGATGTGTATTGTTCGTATTCTCCGTTTACAAGTGTTGAGCGGGCTGTTGTTTTGAACGGGTTAGAGTATGCTATGCCAATGTTCCAGTTGTTGATGCTGTAGCTTAAATTCATATCAAGTTGGGCTGATTGTTTTCTTCTTTTTCCAGACAAATAATCCCATCCTTTGGTTGGTGATATGCATCCTATCCATGCTCTCCATCCTTTGTGTTGAAACCGCAGACTACCGGCAACATATATGTCATTGTGCATCTTGTCATTAAGATCTGACCAATATCCAAGGAACAAAGCCCGCATATAGATGGTATTGGGGATTATTTCATAATCGAATCCGGTTTCGTAGTGCAGCGACCAGTTTTTCTTTATATTGATGGTCTTGTTGACAAATGTTCCGCGTTCGTTGTCGTATCTTATTGTTTTAAAGTCAGAATTAGGGCTTGTCCTTAATACTAAATAGTCTATCCATGTGATTCTTTTTGATATTTCCCAGTCGTGGTTTAAAGTGGCATTGTATGAAACATAGTCTTTCAATTCCGGGTTTCCCACAAACATCTCATATTCGTTTATTCGATATTCGTCTCCTGTCCGGTTTGAATTGCTTGCTTCATGGCTTCTTGATGTGGCCGATAGGTTGAGCGTATGTTTTTTCAGCATCCATGTCATCCTGAGATATGGAACGAAGAAAAAGTCATCAGTCTCTTTGCCTCCGGTCGTGATATTAGTCATATATCCTGCAAGATTTGCCTGTATGCTGAATTTCTTTCTTATGCTATATTTGTATGTCAGGTTAACTTTCGTGTTGTTCTTGTTGAGTGTCAGGTTGTGTGTCGTGCCGTTGCGCATATTTTCATCTTCTGTATGTGTGCGGTTGTGATTTATTGTCAGATTTAACGACGATTTCTTGTTTATTGTCTTCGTGTAGTTTGCCGTAGCGTTCATGTAGTAGCTGTCTTCCAAGGTTCCATTACCGTAGCTTGAAGTTACGGTCTCGTCCGTGCGACTTTCATACCATCTGTTGTAATGATTGTTTCCATAGCTTCCGTATGCCTCTATGCGTAGACGCTGTTTGTGAGGCAGGCTGATGCTGTATTGCAGCTTCATTGACGGACTTATGGATTGCGAATTGGAGTGTTCCTGCCTTGTCAGTGTTGCAGGTATATTACTGTAAGTCTGTTTGTTATATGTATCTGTTTCGCCTGACTTTCTGTTGAATCTGAGCGATGCGTGCAGGTTTTGTTTCTTGTCTTTATAAAGATAGTTGGCATAGGTGTTGAAACTGTTGTCGTCCGATGGCGACGGCAGCTTGTAGTCGGTTCTTGTTATTGTTTCTTCCGGAAAATGATATGTTGTCGTATTTACACCCTCATCGTGTTTTGTGAAATGATTGTATGAGCCGGAAGCAGATACCGTGAATTCTGATTTACCTTCAAAATACTGTACGGTGGCTTTGCCGTTGCCGTTCGGACGATTGTTGTGCAGAGCGTTGAAAGCCACGCTTCCGGCATAGTCGCGTTCTTTCAGTATATAGTCGAGCACAGCGTATGCATCCGGGTATTCTGGAGTGCCTTGTGTATATAGGTCTATACGTTTGATGTCTTTCGGATTCAAATCCTGAACTTCGTCTTTTGAAACTTGGCGTCCGTCAATACAAAGCAGTACATCCTGATTGTGGTAAGCAACAGTTGAGTTGAAAGTATTGACGTTAAGTCCCGGTATTCTTACGACATCGAGTGCGCTGTATCCGTCATAAGCATGGCGTATCTCGTCCTTTGTTGGGAATATCATGGTTTTATCTTCTGTTCTTATTCTGTTGCTGCTCAGCACGGTCACTTCTTGCAGTTGTGTGTCATCGGTTCCCATGGCAATGTCTCCAAGACGTATGTGTTTTTCGTCGGTAGGGTTTATGGTTATGGCTGTTTCTTTATATCCTATATAGTTTATATTTATCTTGCCTGCATTTTTCTTCTCAGGCACTTCCAATTTGAATTCACCTTTACTGTTTGTTGTGGTTCCGCAGATATACATATTGCCGGAATAGCATCGTACGGTGGCTTTTATCAGGTCGTTTTTCTTGTCGTCGGTGACATGGCCTTCGATTATGGTTTGGGCTTTGGCTATTGATGCTGTTAGGAATAATATATGTATGAATATATATTTCATAATTATCAGTGGATATTTTTTAGGATAAGAGGGGAAATGCAATTTGATTGTATGTTCCCCTTTTTGCTTAAAAGTTGAAGACTATTTTTGAATTGATAATTCACCACAAGTTACTTTTATTATGCAAAGACCTTGAAGGTCTTTAGGGCTTTCCGGTTCGCCGCCCAATAATCCGCTTATGGCCAGAGGGTCTGTTTCCATTCTTTGTTCCAACTCTTCTGCATACAGGATAGTTAATCCTTCATTCAATGAATGCAACTCTGTTTTTTTCTTTCCCATAGTTTTTTTGTTAAAAATTTGTTGTTTTGTTAATTATATGTAGATATTAATATCTACGTTTATATTCATTTTTTCTGTGTTTTAAAAGCTTTGTTTACGGAAGTTCTGATAAGGTCTTCCATTCTCAGGCATCTGTTGCTTTTCAATCGGGCGGCAGGGCATCCTCCACTACACAGCAAAGCATATTTACATTTGATACAGTCTTTTTCGAGCAATATGCATTTTCTCCACATATCCATGATTTCGTTATTCCATATTATCTCGTCGCCTTTATAGCATCCCAATCGGTGTTCTTTTCTGTTGACAACTTCCCAACAAGGATATATATATCCTAACGGGTCTAACACAAATCCTTTTGTTTGTGAATTGCAATAAGTAGAGCGGAATAGCAGTGGTTTGCCGTTATTTATGGCTGAGCTTATCTTGTTCGACAGGCCATAATCTTGGCAGATATAGCCGAGATCCAATTTGTCTAACTTTTGTACGTATTCGGTTTGTGCCAGATATTTGTATTCGCTTTTTTCCCCTTCTGAATAATCCTGCAAGCGCGCAGAATACATGCTGAAGAGTTTATTGCCGTTGTAGTGTAACTCATCAAACATGCTGTTGAGTTTCTTTATGTCATCAATGTTGTCACGGTCTGTATTTACACGTACAGCCACTTTTACGCCTTTTTCAAGAGCAAGACCAATGTTTTCCACAATCTTGTCGAATGTGGGTATGGCGCGGCAATGCAATCGGCGGGCATTGTGGCGTTCACGAACCCCATCAATGGTAATTTGCACAAATCGTATGTTTTCCAATAAGTCTTCGTAGTGGTTGAGATCGTATCCGTTTGTGATGGCGGAGAATGTGAATCCGAGCTCCTTGCCGCGTTTGATAAAATATGTAACAGCTTCCTTGTTCTCTTTCATCAGAGGTTCTCCACCATAAAGTGTTATTTCATTTGACCGTAGTTTTTTGTCGGGTGCAATTGTTTCTATTGTCTGATACAGTTTGTCGGTCATTTCATGTGTAAATGTGGTTGTGTCCCGCCTTATACCTTTCTCAAAGCAATATGGACAGCAGAAATTGCAATCATAGCTCATCACGACTGTAAATCCACTTCCCAAAATAGTTTCTTTTTTGAATAGCGCTTTTGCAAACTGTTCCACATATTCCGTTTCTTCTTTGGCTGTTCTTGTAGTGATGTAACCGCGTTTCTCGAGTGTTTCTTGTGTCGTCTCTGAACACGGGATGTCACTCTTCTTGAAGATATTGTGGCTTTCGAGAAAAGCCACAATATCTTTGTTTACCACGTCTATTGCTCCTGTATATCCATGTATCATGCACGCACAGTCGGGCTCGTGGTCGAGTTCGGTCACGATGGTGTATGATGAAAGTCTGTAATCCTTGTTCATTGCTGTTGTTTGATTAGTGTATTCTGATAGATTCTGTGGCATCGGTGCGGCCATCCATTTCTACTACGATGTCGAAGTCGCGTTCCATAGGATTGTCGGTTATGTCATAGCTGATGGTTGTGCCGCTGCTTACCATGTTGCTGTCTGTATATACAAGCTCCTCGTTCTTGTATATTTTCACTACAACATCGTCCGATGCCTTGTTGAACTCGATGTTAACAGTGTTGTAACCGTCGAAGTCGATAACAGTTGTTGAGTCGGTCTTGACGACATTCTTGTCGGCATCTACTGTTCTGTCTTTTTTTGTTATAGTAGGTCCTGCCAATACACTAAGCGATATGGCAAATACGGCCATTGTCATTATAAAAATTGATTTTCTCATTGTCTCTAATCTTTTTGTTTTAGATTTGTTTTTTTATTGTTCCTCAGACATCGATGCTTTTCTGATTTCGGTGCAAAAGTATAACTAATGAGTTTTACAGGCAAGAAAAAACGAATGTTTTTGAAATGTGAAATTACATTAACACTTTTAGCAAAATCTTGAATATCAATGCTTTATTTAAAATTGCGACATCAAAACGGGGTGAAATTGTAACAAATGCAGGCCGTAATATTTGGCATTTTGATTGAAAATATATAATTTTGCGGCAAAATTTTTAATGATAAAAAATGAAGAAACTATTTATATTACTAATCTTCGCGTCCGTTGTTTGGGGATGTGGCAAAAATGCTACCCACAAAAATCTGGAAACGATAGACTCCCTGATAGGGAAGGATCTTATAGATTCGGCTAAAACTGTGATAGGCGGGCTGAGTATAGAGGATGTGGACGACAAGAGTGTGTTGGCCTATTATAACATGTTGAGCTATCAGATAGAATTCCGTTTGGGAAACATTCCGGAAAACGACTCTCTTATAAATTATAGTATAGACTATTACAAGGCCCGGAACGATAAAGAGAAACTTACGCGCTCATACTATTATAAGGGGCGTATAGTTTATAAGCGGGGACTGTTGAAAGAAGGTGTGGTATACCTGAAAGAAGCGGAGGAATATTCAAAAGATATTGATGATTATGTACTGAAAAGTAGAATAGAAAATATATTGGCAAATTGGAACTTATATGGAGGAGAGTCTGTTTTAGCGCTTGTACATGGTAAGCAAGCTGTAAAATATGCTGAGTTGTCAGATGATAAAGAACGGTTGTTGTACAGTCTCACAAGTTTGATGGTCATTTATGAAAGTTTAGATATGGATGACAGTGCCCGGTATTATAAAGACAAATGCCCTCCACTTATTCCATATATACCGGAGAAAGATAGGGCGGTATTTTTGGCAAATATGGCAAATGACTATGCAATCATTGGAACAGAGAAAGCCAAAGATTATGCCTTTCAGTCTTTGAAGATAAAAGAGTTGGCCAGTACTTATCGTGTTTTGTCCGATATATATATAGCGGAGAAAAATATGAATGAGGCAGAACGGAGCTTGAAACGCGGCCTGGAGATATGTGATGACGACTTGCAGATGGAGGTAAATCTGCTCAACGACATGAGCGAGCTAAAGCACCTTGTAGGGGAGACAGACGAGGCTGCAAGGCTGTCGAAACGTGTGATAGCTATGAGTGACAGTCTGCAACGTAAATGGGATAACGACAGTATAAAGGAAGCCCAACATAGGTTTAAAGCCCAAAAGGATTCTCAAAATTCAAAAGACAAGATTTCGGAAATATCCATAACGGCATCAGTGATTGTTGTTGTGCTGTTGGTCGGTTCTTGTATTGTTGTGTATTATAATGTTCGGAAACGTCGTAAGGCGAAATTGATTATAGACGGGCAACAAGAGCAGATAAATGACCAGCAGGAACAGATAAGCAGCCAACAGGACAAGATAACAGATTATGAAAAAGAGGCAGCTGTCGCTGCGCGTAGGATAGAGAAGCTTGCCGACAAGGAGCAAGAATACAAGCGCGCGGCTGACAACCTGCGTCGCAACATGAAGAATATGGAGAAGCGTCACGACCGCAATATTGAAGAGGCGCAGCAGTGTATGGCTGAGCGTGTGGCAAAGGGGCACGAGTTATGGAAAATTCTGTATAGTGGAGGAAAGATGGTGGCGTGGACCAAGGAAGAGCGTGACCTGTTTATCGAGTATTACAAGACCATAAAGCCTGAGTTTGCCCGCCAGTCGTCTTTGTCACAATCTATGCTTTTTTATAACATGCTTCTGGATATGGGGAAGACGGAAGAAGATATCTTGGCAATAATGGGACTGACGTTAAGTGCCTTGCGCACGATGAAGTCGAGGATGAAAAAGGAGAATACGGACAATCAGGATGGTCAGGATAATCAAGACAATCAGGTTGTATAATCACTGAAAAGCAATGAACAATACATTCGGCAACATAGACACACCTATATATATAATAGAGGAGGAGCGCTTGCGCCGCAATCTGGAGCTGATAGCCGATGTGGCCCGGCGGGCTGATGTGGAGATAATTTTGGCTTTCAAGGCGTTTGCCCTGTGGAAGACTTTTCACATATTCCGCGAATATATAGGTTCGACCACAGCCAGTTCGCTGTGTGAGGCACGTCTGGCGGCAGAGGAGTTCGGAGCTCCTGCCCATACTTATTCTCCTGCATATACTGATAGTGAGATTGACGACATTGCACGTTGCTCAAGTCACATCACGTTCAACTCGCTCGCTCAGCTGGAGCGTTTCGGCCGGCGTGTACGCGATGTGAATCCAAATGTGTCGTGTGGTCTTCGTGTAAATCCGGAGTACTCGGAGGTGGGCACGCTGCTGTATAATCCGTGTGCTCCCGGCACACGTTTCGGAATTACAGCCGACAGACTGCCGGATGTGCTGCCAGACGGTGTAGAGGGGTTTCATTGTCATTGCCACTGTGAGAGTGGGGCCGATGTGTTTCAGCGTACGCTTGTTCATATAGAGGAAAAGTTCGGACGATGGATGCCGCAATTGAAATGGATGAACTTTGGAGGCGGTCATCTGATGACCCGGTGTGACTATGATGTGGATTTGTTGGTGGAACTGTTGACGGGACTGCATCGTCGTTATCCTGATCTGAAGATAATATTGGAACCGGGCAGTGCTTTTGCATGGCAGACGGGGCCACTTGTGGCGCAGGTGGTGGATGTTGTTGAGGACCGTGGCATAAAGACGGCAATACTTGATGTCAGTTTTACGTGTCATATGCCTGATTGTTTGGAAATGCCGTATCAGCCAGAAGTGCGCGGAACCGAACAACGGCCGATGGAGGCTGCTGCAGAGGATTGCACATATCGTCTTGGCGGTAACAGTTGTCTTTCGGGCGATTTCATGGGGGCGTGGCGGTTTGATGTTCCGCTGAAGCCGGGTGACCGTGTGGTTTTTGAGGATATGATACATTATACTACTGTGAAGACGAATATGTTCAACGGTATAACACATCCGGCTATCGGAATACTCCGTTTGGACGGTGAAGTGGAAATTTTGCGCCGATTCGGCTATGATGACTATAAAAAACGGATGGATTAGGCGCTTTTAGCAAAAAAAATGCTGAAAAGTTTTGGCGGTTCGGAAAAAATAGCTACCTTTGCAACCGCAATCGAGAGAGATGCTCCTGACAGTCAGGATGAATGCGGAAATAGCTCAGTTGGTAGAGCACAACCTTGCCAAGGTTGGGGTCGCGGGTTCGAGTCCCGTTTTCCGCTCACATTTTGAACAAAAAAGAGTGTTGGAAGCTGGTTTCAATGAAATTTGCCCAAGTGGCGGAATTGGTAGACGCGCACGTTTCAGGTGCGTGTGTCGAGAGATGTGCAGGTTCGAGTCCTGTCTTGGGCACTCTTTTTTATTCAACATGAGTAAGTGTTGGAGAGGTGGCGGAATTGGTAGACGCGCTACTTTGAGGGGGTAGTGTCAATTGCGACGTGGGAGTTCGAGTCTCCTCCTCTTCACTCTTTTTATTGTTGCGGAAATAGCTCAGTTGGTAGAGCACAACCTTGCCAAGGTTGGGGTCGCGGGTTCGAGTCCCGTTTTCCGCTCGTTTTTTGAATGTTTCAGAAAAACTATTTTTAGGGTTATTTTAGGAAAACAACAATTCAAATGAATTTATATTTAAGATATTTCGACAGGGAGATTTTGGTTACCAATGTTGATGATGCCATATCTTTCTTATGCAATATTGATGAAATAGGTATGAATCCTATGCTTGAGGCTGACATACGTGAATATGTAGCCAGCGATGTGTATTATCCGAAACGTTACAAGATTCGTCCTCGCATATATTTCATAATAATAAAGACCGAAGCTGCCACAATGCTTGATTTCAAGGAGAAACGTGCATTGCATACTCCGGTGTCGTCTGACGAACGTAGCAGAATGCTTTCATCGGCAATATCGCGGCTGAATGAGGACCAATTCGGATGGTATGAGGGAGCTGTTGATTTCAAGCGTGTGCTTCAGGTGCCGGGTACAGGAAAATTTCAGTATCGGGATACTCACTTTGTGGCTCAGTGTAAAGCTGCATCCGGTATAGATTGCTATAACAGGATTATCGATCATCTGCGCCAGCGTGTAGACTCCCGAAGTCAGTTTCCTTCGGCAAAGGGTAAGAACTTCAGGTTCCGTTTCCTTGGGCTTTGCAAGTAGTATGTGTGGCATTGGGAATATATAAGTCTGTATTTATGTTATGAACAAGGTGATGCTTATCGGTAATGTCGGCAAGGAACCGGAGATCAGATACGTTGACCATGGGGTAGCTGTGGCACGTTTTTCTCTTGCTACCACGGAGAGAGGGTATACTCTTCAGAATGGCACTCAGGTGCCGGACCGTACGGATTGGCATAATATAGTGATGTGGAGGCGTCTTGCAGAGATAGTTGAGAAGTATGTGCATAAAGGAGATAAACTTTATGTAGAAGGGAGGCTTCGCTATACTACTTATGACGACAAGCATGGCAAACGATATAGCATAACTGAGGTGTGGGCAGAGAACATGGAGATGCTTACACCTAAATCGGTTGCAGACAATAAGTCGGCTGCTGATGTTAAATAGAATATAATGGCAGATGGTGGATATTGAACAGGTGTTGAGCCAGGTGCATTTCATGGCACCTACTATTGGTGTTGTCATCTCAGGTCTTTTGGCATGTGTGCTTTTAGTGGCTTCCGGATTTGCATCCGGTTCGGAGATTGCTATTTTTTCGCTTTCTCCTAACGATATTGACGAATTGGCAGAGGAGAAGTCTGATGGCGATGTCAAGATAATGCAGCTTAGGGATGATTCTGAGCGTACATTGGCAACAATCCTAATAACGAACAATCTTGTCAATGTGACCATAATCATGTTGTGTAATTATTTCTTTGCCCATCTGATTGATTTTGGTAATGCTTATTGGTTGCAATTCATTTGTATTACAGTTCTTCTGACATTTATTCTGCTTCTGTTCGGAGAGATTATGCCCAAAATATATTGCAGCCAGAATCCTTTGCGCTTTTGTCGTATGACGGTCAACGGCATATTGTTCTGTCGCAAATTGTTCTATCCTTTCGAGACAGTGCTGATTCGTTCGGGCATGTTGGCCGAGAAGGTAATGCAAAAGGAAAATCATGTGCTCAGTGTCGATGATCTTGAGCAGGCTCTCGAACTTACCGATAAGGAGGATATAAAAGAAGAGAAGAAACTGCTTGAGGGCATTGTGCGTTTTGGCGATGAGACGGCAAAGGAGATAATGACGAGTAGACAGGATGTAATCGATCTTGATTTTAAATCGTCTTTTCCTGAGGTATTAAAATGTATTGTAGACAATAACTATTCAAGAATACCTGTATATCAGGATAATATCGATAACATACGCGGTATATTGTATATAAAGGACTTGTTGCCCCATCTTGGCAAACCTGCTAATTTTCGTTGGCAGTCGCTTATCCGCCCACCTTATTTCGTTCCCGAAACGAAAAAGATTGACGACTTGTTGCGTGACTTTCAGGAAAACAAGGTGCATATAGCTGTTGTCGTCGATGAGTTTGGCGGTACGAGCGGAATTGTGACTTTGGAGGATATCCTTGAAGAGATAGTCGGTGAGATAAACGACGAATATGATGAAGATGAAAAGAGTTATGTTTGTGTGAACAGCAATACTTTTGTCTTTGAGGGAAAGATTCTTCTGAGCGATTTCTATAAAATCATGAAGGTTGATGCCGATGATTTTATGGATGAGAATTGTGATGCCGATACTCTTGCCGGTCTTTTGTTGGAGATAAAGGGTGAGTTTCCTGCTCTTCACGAGCGCATATCTTATAAGGGCTTCACTTTTGAAGTATTGGATATGGATGAGCGAAGAATATCCAAAATAAAGGTAGTTGTGGAAGAACAAAAGGAAGTTTGATATTATTTCATATTTTAAAAATTAACTTTATCATTTTTTTTCTTATTTAAAAGTTGATTATACGGATTATTATCCGTACCTTTGTCAAAGTTAACATTAAATACGAAAAATATATAAATCCTGATGAAGTGTAAGTTTTTTGAATCGTTTGCATTGTCATTTGTTATAATGGCAATATGTTTGACATCTTGTTCTAAAGATGTTATGTTGGAGAGTGAGGAAAGTGTTGAAGCTAACAGTACCTTGATTGTTAGTACTCGTGCTGAAGTTGGTGACGGTACTGATTTGAAGGTGAGTTATCCGGTTACTGTTTATATATTTGATGTGTCCGGCATTTGTAAATCGGTTTCTGTTTTAGATAAGGCCGGTGATGTATTGAAATTGAAACTTATGGAGGGCATGTATCATGTCTGTGCGGTAGCTGGTGCAGGAAGCGATTATGTTCTTCCTTCATTGGAAGATGCTAAAATGGAATCTGTGATAAGTCTTAAGCAGGGAAAGGAGCATGCGGACTTGATGTATGCGAAAAATTCGGTGGTGATATTGGCCGGTGAGACAAATAAGCTTGATCTGTCACTTGAGCGTAAGGTCATGATGATGCAGGAGGTGAAGATAAGCAATGTTCCGGAGACTGTGACTGGAGTTTCAGTTACGATAGCTCCGCTATACGAAAATCTATGTCTTGACGGTACGTATAGCGGGATAAACGGATCACGTACAGTGACACTGACAAACGAGTCTGGCACCGGTGTGTGGAAGAATACGGATGGAATTTATCTGCTTGAGGCTTCCGGAAATACAACGGTTACAGTGCGTATGACCGATGCCGAGGGTACAAAGAGCTATTCGTACTCGTTCAGCAACGGCTTGAAAGCCAATTACAGGATAAGGATAGAAGGCACCTATATATCTAAGGAAGGGATATTGCTCTCCGGCACAATGACAGGAGCGGAGTGGGCCGGTGAACGCATTATCAGTTTCAGTTTCAATGAGGATGGCTCGTCCGGCACGGGAACTGTTCCTGGGGGAGAGAATGTCATTGAAGGTGAAGCTCCGTTTGCGGGAACAATGTATGAAGGCTGCTATGTCTTGTCGAACAGTAAGAATGGCGATGGCAGCATTACTGTTGTATTGATGTCGGGCACGAATAAGTTTGGTTTGCAATTTGATGCCGGTGATCAGACTTCGGTTTCCTCAGCTGTCAGTCAGGCAATTGCAGAGCTTGCCGTTGATGGTATAGAAAGATGGCGATTGCCCTCGCTGGAGGAGGTAAAGGCTGTGGTTTCCGGTTATGATAAGATAAACAAAGTGTTGAAAGGAGCAGGAGCCGAAACAATTGTTCCGGATTTATCATTCTTTTATGTTACGGATGAAGGTACAATATCGAGCTATTGTGTGAAAGGAAATCCCGATTTTGGTAAGGCCACCCGTCTGCGGGCTTTCGCTACATTGATTTTCAAGCAGTAAAGTATGGGTGCGGCTCGCTTGTAAGTATGACTGTATATGTTAATCCCAAAGTGGGTGTTGCAGAATTGAATTGCAACACCCACTTTGGGATTATAAAGTTTTAAAGCGATTCATTCAACTTATATCATAAGCGTTGACAACTTTTCCGCAAGACTTATTTCTGTATAGGCATCTTTTCTACGCGCCGTTGGTGGCGTCCGCCTTCAAACGGCACACTGAAAAACTCATCCATAATATTCCCGGCCGTCTTGTTGTCAATGAAGCGCCCTGGCATGACGAGAACGTTGGCATCGTTATGCTGGCGGATAAGGTGGGCTATCTCCGGAATCCATGCAAGTCCGGCACGTACGCCTTGGTGCTTGTTGAGTGTCATGTTTATACCTTCTCCGCTGCCGCAGATACCGATACCGGGATAAACCTCTCCTTTCTCTATGCCTTCGGCCAGTGCATGGCCGAAATCGCTGTAGTCGCAGCTAAGATCGCTGTATGTACCGTAGTCTTTGTATGGATATCCATGTTCCTCGAGATACTGGATAACGAATTTCTTCAGTGGATATCCTGCGTGGTCACTTGCTATTCCAACTGTTTTTATTTCCATAGTGGTAATGTATGAAAGTACTTAAATCAAGGGCACAAGTCATACAGATTATACGGACGTCGCTTTTTCTTAAGGTTTTCAGAGTCCGTGCGGTATGTATGATTCGTGCCCTTGTCTGTTTTCAAAGGGTTGGTATATTATTCAGCCAAAAAGGCCTTAACCTGCTTGTAAACGTTGTCTCCTGTGTAACCAAGTTTCTCGTCAAGCACTTTGTAGGGTGCTGAGAATCCGAAACTCGGCATACCCCAAACGCGTCCGTTAGCTCCTACGAGACCTTCGAGAGTCACGGGCAGACCGGCCGTCATACCGAATATCTTGGAACCTGCAGGCAGAATGCTTTCCTGATACTCCTTGCTCTGGTTGCGGAAGAGACCTTCCGACGGCACGCTCACGATGCGAATCTTGATGTCATCTTTGCGCAACAGTTCGGCACCGGCAACGAGTGTGGAAACCTCAGAGCCGCTGGCAAGCAGAATAACGTCGAAGTTATCGTCGGATCCGGCAACTACATATGCACCTTTGCGGGCTTGCTCGTAGTCGTTGCCTGCGGGAAGTTTTGTGATGTTCTGACGTGAGAATATGAGAGCTGTAGGTGTCTCCACATTTTCCATAGCCATGGCCCAGCATACGGTTGTCTCGTCGGCATCGGCCGGGCGGAATACGCGTACACTGTCTTTGCCATGGTGATTCTTCAGTTTCTCCATCAAGCGAATCTGGGCTTCCTGCTCTACCGGCTCATGGGTTGGGCCGTCTTCACCCACACGGAATGCGTCGTGAGTCCAGATGAACTTGATGGGCACTTCCATCAGAGCAGCCATGCGGACAGCGGGTTTCATGTAGTCGGAGAATACGAAGAACGTTCCGCAGGCGGGGATTACACCGCCGTGCAGATACATGCCGATGCACATGCATGCCATGGTAAGTTCGGCAACACCGGCCTGGAAGAATGCACCATTGAAATCGTCTGCCTGAAGTGATGTTGTCTTCTTCAGGAAACCGTCGGTCTTGTCCGAGTTGGACAGGTCGGCAGATGCGCATATCATGTTGGGTACCTGCTCGGCCAGCACTCCCAAGCAGGCTGCACTGGCTGCACGTGTGGCAGAGTTCTCTTTCTGTACAAGAGCGCTCCAGTCCACCTTGGGAGCATTGCCGCTGAACCACTCTTTCAGTAAAGCGGCCTTTTCCGGATTAGACTTTGCCCATTCAGCCTCGGCAGCATGACGCTCTGCAACGATTTTCTTCAACTCATTGCGACGGTCGGCATACAGTTTTTCTACCTCGGGGAATATAACGAACGGATTTTCCGGATTGCCTCCAAGATTCTTTATAGTGTTTACATAAGCGTCGCCGCCGAGAGGTGCACCGTGAGTATTGATGCAAGCCTCATAGCTTGTGCCGTCGGCACGCAGCGCGCCCTTGCCCATGATTGTTTTGCCGATTATCAGTGTCGGGCGTTTCTCCTCTTTCTGTGCAGCCTTAAGGGCCTCGCGGATTTCGTCGGCATCGTTACCGTTGCATGTTATCACGTTCCATCCCCATGCCTTGTATTTGGCTTCGGTGTCTTCTTTCATCACTACGTTTGTAGGAGTAGACAGCTGGATATCATTGGAGTCGTAGAACATTATGAGGTTGTTCAGACCGAGGATACCGGCTATGCGGCCTGTGCCCTGCGATATCTCCTCTTCAACGCCACCGTCGGAGATGTAAGCGTAAATCTTATGCTGCATAGCTTCCTTGCCGAGACGTGCCTCGAGGAATTTCTCGGCTATGGCTGCACCTGCACCGAAGGTATGGCCCTGTCCGAGTGGGCCACTGGTGTTTTCGATGCCGCGTGCGAGATCACGCTCTGGGTGTCCCGGTGTGGGGGAATCCCACTGACGGAACTCTTTCAGCTCATCAAGTGTAAACTTGCCCTGCAATGCAAGAGCCGAATAGAGCATCGGTGACATGTGACCCGGATCCAGGAAGAAACGGTCGCGTCCTTCCCAATTGGGGTTCTCGGGATCGTAAACCAAGAACTCGGAGAAGAGCACATTGATAAAGTCGGCTCCTCCCATTGCACCACCCGGATGTCCCGAGTTGGCTTTTTCTACCATTGAAGCGGCGAGAATACGGATATTGTCAGCCGCTTTCTTCATAAGATTCTTATCGTTCATATTTTTCAGATTTAAATAAATCTATGTTTGTCAGAATATATATGTCACAAAAATACTATTTTATATTGAGAACGACGATTGATTTGGCTGGAATCTCAGCTGTCAATACGTTCTTCTTAAGTTTGGCTCCCTTGAAGTCGGCTGGTTTTACTGTTTTAGGATGTTCAAAGTCGTTAAAATCGGTGATGCTCTTGCATGCAAGTATTCGTCCGGTAACTGTCTTGCCTGTGAATCCGTCAAGATTGATGTCTATTTTCTGTGCCTTGTCAAGACTTATGTTGGCCAATGATATTATGACAGAACCGTCGGTCTGCTTGGCAGCCGAAGTGTTGAGAAGGGCTATTTTGCGGCCGTTTTTGGCGTGTTGGTCACCGCGTACCATGATGCTGTCACATTTGAAGTCCATCGGGAGGTATGTGGCTTCCTGAAAGCCCTTATACATTTCAAACACGTGATATGTAGGTGTGAGCACCATGTGTCCGGTTCCTTTCTGGTCGGTGAGTATCATCGACTGAAGAACGTTGACCACTTGGGCTATGTTGGCCATGCGCACACGGTCGGTATGGCGGTGGAACACATTGAGCGACAGAGCGGCTACAAAGGCATCGCGCATGGAGTTCTGCTGGTAGAGATGTCCGGAGACAGTGCCTGGTTCTTCGTCCCACCATGTGCCCCATTCGTCCACGAGCAGTCCTATCTGCTTCTTGGGGTCTTTCTTGTCCATGATGGCGGCATGCTTGTTGATAACATCCTCAATGCCGAGACATTTGCCCATTGTCCAGTAGTATTCGTCATCGTTGAACTTCAGAGCCGAACCTTTCGAGCCGCTCCATCCTGTCACTGTATAGTAGTGGAGTGACAGTCCGTTCATGCGGTGTCCGACGTTGTTCATAAGCACTTTCGTCCAGTCGTAGTCATAATCACTCGCTCCGCTGGCAATCTTGTAGAGTCTCGTTCCGTCGTATTCGCGGCAGTATACGGAATAGCGGCGGTAAAGGTCGGCATAGTATTCGGGGCGCATGTTGCCACCGCATCCCCAACTCTCGTTGCCTACTCCGAGGAATTTTATTTTCCATGCCTTGTCGCGGCCGTTCTGGCGGCGCAGCTTGGCCATTGGGGTATCGCCGTTACTCGTCATATACTCCACCCATTTAGCAAGTTCCTCTACGGAGCCGCTGCCAACATTGCCGCTGATGTACGGCTCGCATCCTAACATTTCGCAGAGGTTGAGAAACTCGTGAGTTCCGAACGAGTTGTCTTCTATAGTGCCTCCCCAGTTGTTGTTCTGCATCTTGGGGCGTTTGTCTTTTGGGCCGATACCGTCCATCCAGTGATACTCGTCGGCAAAACATCCGCCGGGCCAGCGCAGTACGGGAATCTGCAATGCTTTCAGGGCGTCAAACACATCCTTGCGGTAGCCGTTGATGTTGGGTATCTGTGAGTTCTCTCCAACCCAAAGACCACCGTAGATGCATGAACCCAGATGTTCGGCAAATTGTCCGTAAATCTCTTTGTATATCTTCTGGTTGCCTTGGCTGACATGGATAGTGGCTGTGGCGTTGTCGGCCATTGCCGATGTCGACAATGCCGTAATCACAGTAAGTGTAGTGAGTAGTTTCTTCATTGTATTTCTTTCATTATGCTTTATTATAATACGAATATATAGGTATTTTCCCGAAATAACTGTTGTCCGGTTGTCACTTGGCGGAGTGACGGTATCATTTTGACCGTGTGAAAATGTCATTAGGCCGTAGTGACAGTGTCATCTGGCCATAATGACGTTACGGTATGTTATTTCTTGTATTTCACGGCAGCTTCCTCTATGGGCAGGCATGCCTTGTAGTTTTCGATGTATGCGTTGAATCCGGCGACATCCTCGTCCGTTGGTGCGATTTCCACGCCGGTGTTTCCGGCGAATATCGTTTGGTCGAGATAGTCGGCGAGCGAAAGGTTATTTTCGTTGTTCACCAGATAAGAACCGAGCAGGGCTATACCCCATGCGCCGCCCTCACCGGCTGTTTCCATAACGGAGATAGGTGAGTTGATGGCTGCGGCAAGTATGCGCTGACCTACACCCCGGGTCTTGAAGAGGCCTCCGTGTCCGGTGATGCGGTCCACCTTCACCTTCTCATCATTGAAGAGAATGTCGTTTCCTATTTTCAGCACACCGACAGACGCGTACAGATTGGCGCGCATGAAGTTGGCAAGATTAAACTTGTCATTGGCGGAACGCACGAACATCGGACGTCCTTCGGCAAGACCTGTAACGGGCTCTCCCGATATATAGTTGTAGGAAACGAGTCCGCCACAGTCGGCATCGCCGTTGAGGGCATTGTTGTATAGTTTCTCGTAAATCATGTTCATGTCTGCCGGTATACCCAACAGTTCCTGATATTCACGGAACAGGCCGACCCATGCGTTGAGATCGGATGTACAGTTGTTACAGTGGACCATTGCAACAGGACTGCCGTCGGGTGTGGTCACCATATCAATCATTTCGTAAGGACGTGACAGGTCTTTTTCGAGAACAATCATGGAGAATGATGATGTTCCGGCCGACACATTGCCTGTGCGCTGACGTACGGCATTTGTGGCTACCATGCCTGTGCCTGCATCGCCTTCAGGCGGACAAACGGGGATGCCGGGTTTGAGATGGCCGGATATGTCGAGTTTCTTGGCACCTTCTTCGGTAAGGAATCCGGCATTTTCGCCGGCTTGTAATACCTTGGGAAGAATGTCGGTCAGCTTCCATCGGAATTTCTTCGGGGCTGTGAGTTTGTCAAACTTTGCCACCATTTCGGCTGAATAGTTTTTTGTATCAGGGTCGATTGGCAGCATTCCCGAGGCATCACCGATTCCGAGCACTTTCATGCCCGTTATTTGCCAGTGGATGTATCCGGCGAGCGTAGTAAGGAAGTCTATGTTGTCCACATGTTCTTCGTTGTTAAGTATGGCCTGATACAGGTGGGAGATGCTCCAACGCAGCGGAATGTTGTACACAAAAAGTTCCGATAGCTCTGCGGCGGCCTGGGCGGTGTTGGTGTTGCGCCATGTGCGGAAAGGCACGAGTATCTGCTGCTTGTCGTCAAAAGCCATATATCCGTGCATCATGGCACTTATACCTATGGCTGCCAGTATCTCGATGTCGGTATCATAGTCTTTTTTTACGTTGGCACGCAGGTCAGCATAGCAATTCTGTACTCCGTTCCATATAGCTTCAATGCTGTATGTCCACAGACCGTCAACGAGTTGGTTCTCCCATTCATGGCTACCTTGGGCTATGGGTTTGTTGTTCTCGTCTATCAGGACGGCTTTTATTCTTGTCGAGCCGAATTCGATTCCAAGTATGGCTTTGCCGGACTCTATGGTTTTCTTTGCTTCTATATTCATGGTTTTGCTGTGTTTATAAAGACCACGGAGACACTGAGGCAAGTGGAATGTTGTCTTCTCTGTGCTTCTGTGTCTCCGTGATTCATGATATATATTTGTTCGTTTATTAGCAGAGAGCCTTGTTGAGCATATAGTAAACCTCGTTCACCCGGAGTTCACGACGGAAGTTGTCTACTGTAGTATCGTTGTTGATGATAAGGCACTCGATGCCGGCTATCTCGGCATAATCCTGCCAATACTCGTCGGTCAGATCGTATGAGAAACAGCTATGGTGTGTTCCGCCGGCATATATCCAGCATCCTGCACCAACTTCGAAGTTAGGTTGTGGAATCCACAGTGCTGATGCCACGGGAAGTTTGGGCAGCGGTTTTGGTTCTATGCAGTCAACATCGTTTACTATGAGGCGGAAACGGTTGCCCATGTCCACAACTGTCGCTGTTACGCCTTTGCCTACTTTTGACGTGAAGACAAGACGTGCGGTGAGACTTTTGCGTATGCCAATGCCGAGGAAGTGTACTTCAAGACGCGGGCGTGCGGTAGCGATGAGCGGACAAACCTCAAGCATGTGTGATTGGAGTATAGCACTCTGCTCGCCGTTGAAGTTGAGCGTGTAATCTTCGAGGAACGAGCATCCGCCTTGAAGTCCCTGATTCATCACCCATACAGAACGGTAAAGTGCAGCAGACTTCCAGTCGCCTTCGGCACCGAATCCATATCCTTCGGCCATCATCCGCTGGGAAGCCAGTCCGGGAATCTGGTCAAATCCGAGACCGGTCTGCTCTACGTTTGCATCACCCAAGTCATCGAAGTTTGTTGTGAAGCCTTTTGCACCTTTATCTTCAAGCACTGCGCGCAGTGTTAGTTCGGCCTTGGCTGCATTCCATACTTTCTTATATCCTTCGGTTGTTGTGTCTTCCAGTTCGGCATCATGATCGTAGTCGCTGAAATAAACATTGACGAGTGCATCAACATCCTCATCCTTCACCTCGTTGAAGTACTTCATCACCTCGCTGAACGGGCAGTAATCCACATGATAGCCCATTACCTGTTCTGCAGCCACTTTGTCTCCGTCTGTCACGGCCACATTGTTCATCTGGTCGCCGAAGCGGAGGATAAGCATGTCCTGAGAGTCGGCCCAGGCTGCGCAGACGCGTTCCCATACAGCGATGTGCTCCTGGGTTTTGGGGTCTTTCCAATATCCGACAACAAGTTTACGGCGTATGCGCATGCGTGAAATGATATGTCCGAATTCTCGGTCGCCGTGAGCACTTTGGTTCAGGTTCATAAAGTCCATATCCATTGTGTCCCATGGAATCTCTTCGTTGAACTGTGTATGGAGGTGGAGGAGGGGTTTGTGCAGAATCTGCAGTCCGTGTATCCACATTTTGGCCGGTGAGAAAGTGTGCATCCATGTGATTACACCGATACATTTCTTTTCGTTGTTTGCCTGTGCGAAGATGTCGGCCACTTCTTTAGAACTGTTGGCTGTGCCTTTATATACAACTTTTACTGGCAGACGGCCGGAGTTGTTCAGTCCTTCTACCATTTCTTTTGAGTGTCCGTCTACTTGTACAACGGCGTCACCTCCATAGAGTAACTGTGCGCCGGTTACGAACCATACTTCGTAGTTTTCAAATGCTTTAATCATAATAGTTAATTTGTATTCTATCGTCTTTTGTTGAAGAGCGATAGTTTTTTTGTTTTTAGTTAGTGATTGTTTTATTTCTTTTTCTGTCCATAATAGGCATTGGGACCATGCTTGCGGCTGAAGTGCTTTTCGATAAGCAGCGGGTTCATCGTTGTTTCCGGATTGACCGTGAACGATACGAATGCCATTTTGGCCACTTGCTCCATTACTACGGCATTGTATACGGCGTTGTCTGCATCTTTGCCCCATGAGAACGGACCGTGGTTCTTTACCAATACGCCCGGTGTGTGTACGGGATTTATGCTTCCTTCTTTGATGCGCTTCACGATTACATTTCCTGTCTCGAGTTCATATTCTCCGTTAACCTCGGCTTCGGTCATGTCGTCGGTACATGGTATGCTATCGTGGAAGTAGTCGGCATGTGTTGTACCGATGTTGGGGATGTCGCGACCGGCTTGTGCCCATGCGGTGGCATATGTGGAATGTGTATGTACTATACCTCCTAATTCGGGGAAAGCTCTGTATAGTACGAGGTGTGTAGGTGTGTCTGACGACGGATTCAGGTCGCCGTCAACCACTTTGCCTGTGTTTAAGTCGACAACGACCATGTCAGATGCTTTCATGTTGTCGTAGCTTACGCCGGACGGCTTGATAACCACGAGACCTTTCTCGCGGTCTATTCCCGACACGTTTCCCCATGTGAATATAACGAGGTTGTGCTTCACAAGATCGAGATTGGCGCGGAATACTTTTTCTTTGAGTTCTTCCAACATAATATATTCTATAATTTGAAATTTTGTTCTTCGTTGTATACTTTGTTGTTGAACCGATAGAGGTATGCTCCGCGTTTGGATCCGGTCTTGTCTATCAGTTCGGTTTTTTCTATGAAATCCATCTCTTTTATGCGCTTGCGGAAATTACGCTTATCCACTTCCTCACCGCAAACGGCCTCATAAAGACGCTGTAATTGTGTCAGTGTGAAGAGGCTCGGCAGTAGCCGGAAACTGATGGGTTCGCGTGAGATTTTGTCTCGCATCATACGACGTGCCTTGGCAACCATTTCGTTATGGTCGGAATACATTCGGGGCAATTCGTCTATGTTGATCCATTCCACATCGTGTTGCTTGCGAAGTGTTTCATCGTAATCGTTCGTGTTTATGAGGGCATAGTATACTATGGATATCACTCGTTCGCCAGGATCGCGGTCTACGTTACCGAAAGCGCCTACTTGTCGCATGTATAGATTTCGTAGGCCGGTAAGCTCGAACAACACACGGTTGGCTGCATCGTCAATGCTTTCATTATTGTTTACGAATCCTCCATAGAGAGACGGTTGGCCGTAACCGGGATTAAGTTTGCGGCGGCCGATGAGTACGCGCAGTTTGCCTTCGTCAAATCCAAAGATTATGCAGTCCACCGATACTAATACCTTGGAGTGTTCGTAATAGTAGTTTTTTTTCAACTCTTCAGTAGCAGAATCTTCTGTATAGGAATCTGTATAGCTCATATATTCTTTGATAAGTATGACGTGATTGGACCTCCGCCACGGTTGGGTTCATACCGGGCGGAGGCTCATTTATTACCAGAAGTAAATGTAAAATGCTGCTGTGATGGCGAGGATGATGACGGTGTGTATCACATCCCACTTGTTCCAGCTGGCGCGTGTCTCGGCACGTTGCTCAGGAGTAGATGTGCCGAATACCAGTCCCTGGATTTTGCTTGCACTTGGTGCTTCGGTCATGAGGCTGACAACGATAACGACAACAATGCAGAACAGAAACATCCATCCGCAGAAGAAGAGCCAGTTGAGGTCGTAGAACAGATACTTGAAAGTGCTGTCGGCCACATCGCCTGCGTTGCTGTAGTATACTTTTGCTCCAAGACGTGTGAGGCCAATCACCATACCGGCAATGAGTCCCCACATACCGCCTTTGGCCGATGTGCGTTTCCAGCAGATACCGAGCAGGAATGCTGCGGCAATTCCAGGAGCGAGTACCGACTGGACGTCCTGCAGATAAGTGTAGAGCACGTCGCCCACACTCCGCATTATTGGTATCCAAAGGATTCCGAGGATTACGATTACTACGGTTGCGGCCTGGCCTATGGCTACGAGTTTCTTCTCGGGAGTTTCGGGCTTGAAACGTTTGTAGAAGTCGATGGTGAAAAGCATGGCTGATGAGTTGAACAGCGACGCCAGTGAACTCATGAGGGCAGCGAGAATGCCACATACTACGAGGCCTTTAACACCGGCAGGCAACAGCTTGGCCACGAGGGTAGGGAATGCTGCGTCGGCGTTGGGATTGCCGTTGAGCATTGGCAGGAATCCGTCAGCACCTGCGCCTGTGTACTTCTGATGGAGGGCGAATGCGATCATACCGGGAATGAGGAACAGGAACACGGGCAGGAGTTTCAGATAAGCACCGAAAATAGTACCGCGTCGTGCTTCTTTCTCGTCTTTTCCTGAAAGTACGCGCTGTACGATGAACTGGTCGGTACACCAATACCAGAAACCGATGATGGCTGAGCCGACGAGGGCACCGAGCCACGGGAAGTTCGGGTCGTTGTTGTTGCGTATCAGGTTGGTCATGGTGTCGCCATATTCATTGACCTGCTTGATAGAGCAGATGCGCATCATTTCGTCCCATCCTCCAAGTTCTTTCAGACCGAGTACAAGGATGATGAGAGAACCGAGCAGCAGGATAGGAGTCTGAAGTACTGAAGTATATAGTACTGATTTCATGCCTCCGAAGATTGTGTATAGGGCTGTGATGAGCACGAGGCCTATAGCTGCAATCCAAAAGAAGTCTATGCCCCATAGTTCTTCGATGCCGAACACCTGTTGGAACACCAGGCCGCCGGCATATACAGTAACGGCAACTTTGGTCAATACGTAGCTTATGAGTGATATCACGGAAAGAATTGTTCGTGACTGCGGATTGTAGCGGCGCTCAAGGAACTCAGGCATTGTATATACCATCGAGCGTGAGTAGAACGGTACGAACACCCATCCGAGAATAAGAATCATCCATCCCTGGATTTCCCAGTGGGCCATGGCCATACCGCTCGATGCTCCTGCTCCGGCAAGGCCTATAAGATGTTCAGAACCGATGTTTGAAGCGAATATAGATGCTCCGATGGCTATCCATGTCGCATCTTTACCTCCGAGGAAATAGTCTGCTGAATTGTTGTTCTTTTGGGACACTACCCATACGACAATGCCAATGAGTGCTGCAGCGAATACACCAATGACAAGCCAGTCTAAAAATGCCATAATATTGATGTGGTCTCCCTAAAATTCCTTATGCAAGAGAACGCCCGGTACGGAGACAATGGGGCTGGTTAGTCTTTTTTTGATTTTAGTTATTTTTCTTTGTGATTCGTTTTCCAGTATTATTTTACGGAAAATTTATATGCAACGTGGCTGTAGTATTTTTCGCCAGGTTTTACATAAGGTGAAGGCCAGTCTTTCTTGTTGGGAGAGTCGGGATATTTTTGGCTCTCAAGGCATACTGACACGTGTTTGGGATATTTGATGCCTTTCTTACATGCGATGCCGGTGCCTTGGAAGTTGCCTGTGTATACCTGCACTCCGGGCTCGTTAGTGAACATCTCGAGCATGATGCCGGTCTTTGGTGAATATAGCGAAGCTGCAACTTGCGTGTCGTCGCCCTTTCCATCCTTATATGTATTCAGACACCAGTTGTGGTCGTAACCGGTGGCGTTCTTGATTTGCTGGAAGGTTGTGTCATTAATGGTTTCCCCGATTGCATGAGCTTTGCGGAAATCCATCGGTGTGCCCTCTACAGACAGGATTTCTCCTGTGGTCATATAAGTGGAGTCGGCTGGAGTATAGTTGTCTGCATTGACATATAGTATCATGTCCATTCCTTCGTTTGCCGGATCTCCGTTGAGGTTGAAATAAGAATGGTTGGTCATGTTTATCACAGTTTCCTTGTCTGTTGTGGCCTCAAAGGTGATATCAAGAGTATTGTTGCTCAGTACTGTGTATGTTGTTGTTGCTGTCACGGTGCCGGGGAAGCCGTTATCGCCGTCTGGTGAGACGATGGTAAGGCGTAGCGTGGAGTCATTGGGTTGTTCTGCCTCATATACTTGGTACATCCATCCTGTCGGGCCTCCGTGAAGGCAGTGGCCGAAATTGTTCTGCGGCAGTTGATACTCTTTTCCGTCGATGGTTATCTTTCCTTGGTTGATGCGGTTGGCATAGCGGCCCACAGAAGAGCCGTAATCGCTTGGCGAGTTTTCTATATCTGCATACTGCGCGATATTGTCGTAGCCAAGCACAACATCGGTGGGGTTGTCATCCTTGTCAGGAACGCATAGTGATACTACGCGACCGCCGAAGTTGGTTATGCATACTTCCATGCCGTTGTTGTTCTTGAGAGTAAACAAGGCAGTCTTCTTGCCGTTGATTACAGAGTCGAATTGTGTCGGGTTGAGTCCCGATACGGTTGTTGCCGGTTGTTGTTGTCCGGACGTGCATGCCGATAGCATTGCTGCGGCAATGCCAAATCCCATAAAGGATGTCTTTAGGTTTTTCATTATCAGTAGTTTTAGTTATGTTTTTTGAAGATTATCTTAATTCGGTGCTAAATTACTATTAAATTTTTATATTACAATAAAAAAAACGACTTTTTTAATTAAAAAGTGTTATTCGTACACCAATTATTTAGTTTTGGATGTTTTAATTTCGCACAGGTGGTTTGGTATCATTCTGTTATTTGGATAATGAGAAGTGATTTATAATGTTGAATTGCATAAGTAGGCATTAAAAATTAATTATCCCCAGATTGTTCGTTATGTGTGTCCGTATTATAATGTCTGAAGATGGAATGTAGCGGGCTACACGACCGATGATGAAAATGAAAATCACCGCAAAGAAACCGCAAGGCATTTAAAGTCAAAAAACTGATTATACGTATTGATTTTGTTGGCTGACTTATTAATAAATATTATGTGTGATGTTGTCTGGTTAAAAATTGCTTCATTCTGTTGACAATCCGATTTTTTATATTTAACTTTGCATGGATGACACGATCCATTTCATTCATATTATGCCTTGTGGTTGTTTTGTTTCTGATTCCGGTTCAGGTAGAATCCGAATATGAATTGGAAACAGAGATGATATGCTGTGCCTTGTGTTATAGTTATAGTAGGCCCGAATCAAGATCGGCTGAAGAAACTGTGGGATGGAAAACCAAAAGGTCTTTCGGAATGTTCCGACTTATTATTGAATTCGTTGTATGTGAGGAAGCTAAAATGCCGCCTGCAAGAATTCTTCATTGTGTGTTACGTGAATAAGCGGTATGGGTGTGATTTTATTCTTATTATAAACGGAAGTGTATTGCATTTTCGTCAGTTCAAACTTATATATAAACAAATGACACTTATATTTTTATATCTTTTCGGAGCACTTGCAGTATCGTTTCTGTGCTCCGTCCTTGAAGCAGTTCTGCTTTCAACTCCCATATCTTTCATTTCGATGAAAGAGGCTCAGGGGGTGAAAACCGCTAATCTTTTGATGAAGTATAAGACAAATGTAGACCGCCCTGTCGCGTCTATCCTCACGCTAAACACAGTTGCACATACTGTCGGAGCTGCTGGTGTCGGTTCCGAGTCTGTCAAGGTTTTTGGTGAGGCTTACTTCGGTATCATCTCCGTTGTTCTCACTCTGCTAATTCTTGTTCTGTCGGAGATTATTCCTAAGACAATAGGCGCTTCATTTTGGCGTAAACTTGCCATACCTTCAGCAAAAATAATACGTATGATGATTGTTATAACATTTCCGTTGGTGTGGATGTCGGAACAGCTTACACGATGCATTTCGCCTAAAAAGCAATCATTGTCTGTCAGTCGTGAGGAAGTTGCAGCAATGGTTAATGTGGGTACGGATGCGGGAGTGATTGAAAAGGCTGAAAATAAGATAATCCAAAATTTTCTGAAACTTTGTACTATAAGCGCCAAAGAGATAATGACTCCATTTGTTGTTGTGGCGTCTGTCAACAAGTCGACAACAATGGAGGAGTTTTATGGAAATGAATCGTTGGCGGCTTTCTCACGCATACCCATATATGACAGCCGGCGGGAGTTTATTGTAGGATATGTGCGTCGTGCGAATGTTCTTGAGATGCTTGCGCAAGACAAGTTTTCAATGCCGGTGGAGAAACTTGTCCGTCCGATATTGTTTTTTCCTGAGACGATGAAAGTTTCCGCTATCTGGCAGATGATGTTGGAGAAGAAGGAACATATATCTGTAATTACTGATGAATATGGCTGTATGCGGGGTATCGTCACAATGGAGGATGTGATAGAGACAATGCTCGGTGTCGAGATAGTAGACGAGTGTGATACGATCGAGGATCTGCAGATATTGGCCCGCAAGAAATTTGCATCGAAAGTTTTGCAAAAAGTGTGATATCAGGAAGGTTATATTGCACATGCATTATGAAAGAATCTTGGTCGAAAAGCATAGGGTGTTCTCTTTGTCGCACAGAGTATGAGGGTTGAACGAAATGAGGGCATTATCGGAAACGATAATGCCCTCATTTTGATAATTATTGATTTTCAAAAAATGCTTTAGCAGATCTTGCGGGAGCCGTCACCGATGACAACATCGTAAACTTTAGGCTCGTGACCGTATTTGGCTGCAAATTTGGCTTTGGCATCGGTAATGAACTTGTCATAGAGTTCTTCTTTTACAAGGTTGATGGTGCATCCGCCGAATCCGCCGCCCATGATGCGGCTGCCGGTAACACCGTTTTCCTTGGCTATGTCGTTCAGATAATCAAGTTCTTCACAGGATACTTCATACTCCTTGGACAGTCCGTAGTGTGTCTCGTACATCTTCTGACCCACTGTCTCGTAATCTCCGGCGTTCAGAGCATCGCAGACAGCAAGTACACGGTCTTTTTCGCCCAAAACAAACTTGGCACGGCTGTAATCTTCTGCTCCGACTTCGTCTTTGACCTCCTCAAGTTGTTCCCAAGTACAGTCGCGAAGTGTCTCGAACTTTCCTTCGGGATGTTTGGCTGCTATATGCTTAACCACGTTTTCGCAACTGTTGCGGCGGTCGTTGTATGGCGAACCGGCCAGCTCGTGCTTAACTACAGAGTCGAGCAGAACGAGCTTGTATCCAACAGGATTGAAGGGGAAATACTCGAACTCACGGCTGCGACAGTCGAGACGCATGAGGCATCCGGCTTTGCCGAATACGCTGGCGAACTGGTCCATGATGCCGCAGTTCACACCACAGTAGTTGTGCTCGGTAGCCTGTCCTGCCAATACCATGTCCCATTTGCTTACCTTGTTATCACCGAAGAGGTCGTTGAGACCGCAGGCAAAGCAGCTCTCCATGGCTGCCGATGAGGACATACCGGCCCCGAGGGGTACATCGCCGGCAAAAGCTATATTGTAGCCTTTTACGGGTACGCCGAGTTTTTTCATCTCGAGGCTGATGCCGTATATATAGCGGGCCCAGCTTGCTTTCGGACCGTTAGGGTCGTTAAGGTCGAAATCAACACGGTCTTTCAGGTCTATTGAGTATGCGCGTACGGTACTTTCCGTGCCGTTGGGCCGCATTTCTGCCATTATCCCCTTGTCAACAGCTCCGGGAAATACAAAACCTCCGTTATAGTCTGTGTGCTCGCCTATCAGATTTATACGTCCTGGAGAGGCGTAGATATTGCCTTCATTGCCATCGAAATGCTTGACAAAGCGGCTCCTTACAAATTCTATATCCATAATCTTGTCGTTTTTATAGGGTTAGTAAAATAATGTTTCTGTTTTCTTAGTCTACAGGAATGTCCTTGTTTACGTTTTTGCTGCCGATTACACTGTAGAAGAGTATGTAGGCTATCATGCCGATTACGAGCCAGTAGCTTGCAATCTCACCTGCCGACTTGGCTATGCTGTCCTGGATGAGGGGCATTACTCCGCCACCTACAACCATCGTCATGAAGAGACCGGATGCGGGAGCGGTGTATTTGCCAAGACCTTCTACGGCGAGATTGAAAATACCACCCCACATTATTGACGTGCACAGACCGCACAGGGCGATAAGCACACATTTTGTCGGGATGGAGCATTCCACATTGATGAAAGGAACGCTCATCGTGTTTGTCTCAGGCAGGAATATGGCTGTCAGGAGCAATATTATAGCAACAGATGATACGGTGGTCATCTGGACCTTTGTGGATATGGCACCGCTGATGAAACTACTGATGAATCGGCCGCACATCATGAGGAACCAATATGCAGCGGCAAAACTTCCGCCGACAGCGGCTGCACCTTCAAAGTCCATATTTGAAATGTAAAAATTAAGCTGTGCGGGGATACCGATCTCAACACCGACATAGAAGAATATGGCAATCACGCCGAGTACGCAATGACGGAACTTGAGCGGACTTGTTATGCTGACATGTTCTTTTATTTCGGCTTGTGGCTCGGGGATGTGAACTTTGGCAATGATGAAGAACGAGATAGCAAATACGGCCATGCCGACAAAAAGCAGCGGAGAAACATCGCTCATACTGGTGTTCTTGGTTACTGTGCCGATGAGCACACCGGTGAGAAGCGGGGTTAGTGTTCCTGTGAGTGAGTTGAGCGTACCGCCAATCTGTATGAACTGGTTGCCGCGGTTACCGCCTCCGCCAAGAATGTTCAGCATCGGGTTGACCACGGTGTTGAGCATACATACGCAGAAACCGCAGATGAACGCACCGAGAAGATATATGACAAGGTTCAGGGCTACCACCTGACCGTCATACACGAAAGTCTTGATGTCGGCACCGAAGACGCTTGAAAGGTATTGGATGGCAAGTCCGATTACACCTACGGCAAGGGCTATAAGGGCCGTCTTTTTGTAACCGTATTTTACGAGCATATTCCCGGCAGGAATACCCATGAACAAGTATGCGGCAAAGTTCATCATGTTGCCCATCATTCCGGCCCAGGGGTATGTGAATCCCCAAATGTTTCCGAAAGGAGCGCCCATGTTGGTTACAAATGAAATCATCGCGAAGATGAAGCACATAGTAATGATGGCAACCATATTGCTGCCTTGTTTTTTTTGTAAATCTGACATTTTACTGTTGTTGTTTTATAATTGATAGTTGATTAGATATGTTTCGTATTTTACACAATCACCTATGGCCTCCCGTCATAGATGAGAGGCCATAGGATATTTTGGGATAGTATTTATTTAGTTCCGAATTTGTAGATAGTCTTCTGTTTGTACTGCTTGCCCGGTTCTATTATTACTGACGGGAAGTAAGGATGATTGGGACTGTCCGGGAAATGTTGACATTCAAAGCAGATGGCAGAGCGGCGCGGGAAAGTGGCTCCATGTTGTCCGGCATATCCGTCAGCCCAATTGTCCGTATAAACCTGCACTCCGGGTTCTGTGGTGTATACTTCCATTGTGCGTCCGCTTACCGGTTCGGTTATCTTGGCTGCGTAGCTCAATTCGCCTTCTTCTTTCTTGTTGAGTACGAAGCAATGGTCGTATCCGGCTCCGTTCTTGATTTGCTCGTCATCGGCATCAATGTCACGTCCCACTTCTTTCGGTGTACGGAAGTCAAACGGTGTGTCCTTGACAAAGCGGATTTCTCCTGTTGGGATAGACGTATTGTCAATAGGAAGGTAATAGTCGGCATTGATTTCGCAAACGAGATTGTCAATAGTCGGTGTCGGGTTTGCGATTCCGGCAAGACTGAAAAATCCGTGATGTGTAAGGTTTATTATAGTTTTCTTGTTGGTGGTGGCGAGATATTCTATTACGAGTTCATTGGCATCCGTGAATGTGAATTCCACTGTTATTCGGCATTCTCCTGTGAAGCCTTCTTCACCGTATGCCGATACATAGTTGAGTGCGAGTGAGCGTGGTCCCATCTGTCGTGCATCCCAAACTCGTGCGTGGTATCCTGTCGGACCACCGTGCAGGGCATTCGGGCCGTTGTTTACAGTCAATTGATATTCTTTTTTGTTAAGTGTGAATTGTCCGCGGCATATTCTGTTTCCGTAACGTCCGATGAGCGTGGAAAGGAATGGTTCGGGACTGTTGATCACATCTTGGATGTTGTCGTGCCCTTGAATGACATTTGCCACTTTGCCATCTCTGTCTGGTACCATGATGGCTACTATTGCTCCACCATAGTTTGTTATGGCGATTTCATATCCCTTTCTGTTCTTCAGTATGTAAAGGTCGGTCTTCTTACCGTTTATAGTGGTCTGAAAATCTTTTCGGTTCAGACCGCATAAATTTGTATTTCCCGTTGTGTTCGTCATAAATCCGTTGTTTTTAGTTATTGATTACGTAGTTGCAAAGTAACCTAAAAAAAACGAAAATAGCGAACGAAACGTGAAAAAAAACACCTTCGTTTTAGTTAAAAACCCCTAAACGCATTCTTTTAGGAAGTCCGCAACGACGTAACAGCTCCCCCCTACGAAAATAAAATCGTCTTCAGAAGTGTTTTGAAGAGCACTTTCGTATGCTTCTTTTACGGAATGATGGTATGTACCTCTTAGTCCGTGTGTGACGGCCATTTCCGTTAGTCTTGATTCGGACATGGCCCGTTTGCTTTCCGGTCTTGTGAAATGGTAGACAGCGTCTTTGGGTAAAAGGCTTAGAACACTGTCTATATCTTTGTCGTTTACCATGCCGAATACGATATGTTTTTTGTGACATCGTATTTCTGCGAGCTGTTTGGCAAGCCATTCCCATCCGCCTGCGTTATGCCCGGCATCGCATATCACGAGAGGGTTGTCTTTCACTTTCTGCCATCGTCCGGCAAATCCAGTAAGCCTGGTCACTTCGGCAAAGGCTGTGTGGATGGCTTTTGATACAGTGTCGTGGTTGCCATTGATGACACCTTGTTTCATGAGTATTCTTACGGCATGCATTATTGTATTGGTGTTCTTTGCTTGATATGAGCCGCCCAATTCGCCGTAGATTTCTCCCCAATGTTCTGTCTCGTATGTTATGCCTCCGTTTATGGCATACTTGTATGATTTTATCTCCGGATATTCTTCGGCAAAAACAATAGGTGCTCCGATTTCTCCTGCCTTGCGGATAAATACCGGACGTGTTTCGTCTGTGGCTTCTCCTATTAATGTCGGTACACCTTTCTTTATTATACCGGCTTTTTCTGCCGCTATTTTTGCCGGTGTGTCGCCGAGGAATTGCGTGTGGTCGAGACTGATGTTCGTTATGACAGACAGGGTGGGGGTGATAATGTTCGTACAGTCAAGTCGTCCGCCAAGCCCAACTTCGATTACGGCCACATCAACCTTCATGTCGCTGAAATATTTGAAGGCCATGGCAGTGGTCACCTCAAAGAATGACGGATGCAGCGGTTCGAAGAATCTGCGTTCGCGTTCGACGAAATCAACAACATACTTTTCGCTGATTTCATGGCCGTCGACACGTATCCGTTCGCGAAAATCGACAAGATGTGGTGATGTATACAGTCCTACTTTATATCCGCATGTCTGCAGAATGGCGGCAATCGTATGGGCGCACGAACCTTTTCCGTTGGTGCCGGCAATATGAATGGTAAGGTAGTTTTGGTGCGGATGGCCGAAATGTTCGTCCAAAGCGAGAGTGTTGCTCAGTCCTTCTTTATATCCGGATGCTCCCTGTCTTTCGAACATCGGCATTTGGTTGAACAGATATTCCGTTGTATCCTTGTATGTCATTTTTTGTATAACAGATATGCTACTTAATGGATAAACGCAAAGACACACGGCTGTAAAAGTGTTGTTGTACTTTTCCGCCTGTGGGTCTTTGCGTTTGCCCTATGTCATTTGCTTATTAAAAAAACAGTCCTTTGTTTCTCAGTTGAAATAATTCTTGAACCGCTCGAATATCGAACGTTTTGTAGAAGAGTCGCCTTTGAAATTGTCGCTGTCGCGGAACTTCGCCAATGCTTCTTTCTCTTCACGGCTCAGTGTTTTCGGCACGTATACGCTTATGTTCACTACCAAGTCTCCGGTGCCGTGTCCGTAACCTTGCACGGCGGGCAGTCCCTTACCGCGCAGACGCAGTGTCTTTCCGGGCTGTGTGCCACTGTCAATCTTGGCTTTCAGCTTTGTCCCTTCTATTGTCGGAATCTCCACTTCTCCGCCAAGGGCTGCCGTCGGGAAGTCGAGCAGCAGATTGTAAATGATGTCATTGCCATCGCGTACAAAGGTGTCATTCTCCTCCTCGGCAATAAACACCTGTATGTCACCGTTAATGCCGTTGCGTTGTCCGGCGTTGCCTTTGCCCGGTACATTTACGATCATGCCTTCGGCTACACCGGCCGGGATTTTTATCTCAACCACTTCTTCGCCTTTCTGCACACCCGTGCCGCCGCATACATGACACTTGTTCTTGATGACAGAGCCTTCACCGCCACACGTGGGACATACGCCCTGTGTCTGCATCATGCCGAAAATGCTTTGTGTAGTGTGTGTTATTACGCCAGAACCGTGGCATGTGGGACATGTCTCCGTGCCGCTTCCGGCCTCAGCACCGCTGCCATGACAGTGCGAGCATGTGATGTCCTTGCGCACCTTGAACTTTTTGGTCACGCCGTGTGCGATTTCGCTCATCGACAGTTTCACTTTCAATCTCAGGTCGCTGCCTCGGTGTTGCTGCGGCCGGCGCTGGCCTCCTCCGAAACCTCCGAAGCCACCGGCACGTCCGCCGAAGATGTCACCGAACATGGAGAAAATGTCGTCCATGTTCATGCTGCCGCCAAAACCACCTCCGAATCCTCCGGCACCTGCTGGGCCGTTGAATCCGAACTGATCATATTGTTGGCGCTTTTGGGCGTCATGCAATACGTCGTAAGCCTCGGCTGCTTCCTTAAACTTCTCTTCGGCTTCCCTGTTGCCCGGATTGCGGTCGGGGTGATACTTGATGGCGATTTTGCGGTATGCCTTCTTTATTTCGTCTTCTGAAGCGTTTTTGTCTACACCCAACACTTCATAGTAGTCTCTCTTTGCCATTTTGTTATTGTCCTACTGCCACTTTGGCGTGACGGATTACTTTGTCGTTCAGCTTATACCCTGTCTGTACGCAGTCGAGCACTTTGCCTTTTTTGTCGTCGCCCATGCCGGGAACCATAGCAATGGCCTCGTGTACGTCGGTGTTGAAGTCGGCCTCGGCTGTTTCTATCTTGCTCACTCCAAGTCCTTCGAGTGTTTTTTGGAATTTGGCGAATATCAGTTGGATGCCTTCACGCAGCACCTGTGGGTCCTCTGTCTTTTCACCGTTGGCTATGGCACGTTCCATGTCGTCGAGCACCGGCAGTATGGCAGTGATGGTCTTCTCTCCTCCGTTGAGTATCAGTTCTGCCTTCTCTTTAAGTGTGCGTTTGCGATAGTTGTCAAATTCGGCTACGGTGCGCAGATATTTGTCTTTCAGTTCGTCGATTTGCTCGTTGGCCACAGTCAGCGGGTCTTTCTCTTCTTCCTGCTCTTTTTCCGTACTTTCCTCTGTTGTATTTTCGGTTGCCGTGTTCTCTTCGGGGTTTTCTGTATCGGGCTCTTCTTTTTGTAGTGCCTCTTCGTCAGTGATGTTTATCTTCTCTTCCATTATTCCGTTGTTTATGGGTTACGAATAGATATGTAGCAAAAAATGTGCCAATGAATGAATTAGTGAAGAGTTCATGGTGTTGAGCGAAGAGGTATGATTACTTTCAGGATTCGTCACATGGAGTAATCATACCTCTTCACTCTTTTCTCTGAACTCTAAACTGAGTCATTGTTTCGAGTACATCTTCGCCTTCTGTTCCTTTATCGCCTCGTCGTAGATATACTGGTCGTACTCCATCAGCTTGTCGATGGTGCCGTTGGGGGTCAGTTCTATTATGCGGTCGGCTACGGTCTGTATGAACTCATGGTCGTGGCTGGCGAAGAGGATGTTGCCTTTGAAACCTACCAGATTGTTGTTGAAGGCCTGGATACTTTCGAGGTCGAGGTGATTGGTCGGGGTGTCGAGGATGAGACAGTTGGCGTTTTTCATCTGCATCCGCGCTATCATGCATCGCATTTTTTCCCCTCCGCTCAGTACGTTCACTTTCTTCTGCACGTCTTCGTCCTTGAAGAGCATGCGTCCGAGGAAGCTTTTCATCTGCACCTCGTTACCTTTGCCGAACTGGCTCAGCCAATCCACCAGATTCAAGTCGCTGTTGAAGAAATCGGTGTTGTCAAGAGGCAGATATGCTGTAGTTATAGTCACACCCCATTTATATTCTCCGGCGTCGGCCTTGCGGTTACCGTTGATAATTTCAAAGAGCGCTGTCATAGCCTTGGGATTGTGGCTCAGGAATACCGTTTTCTGACCTTTCTCGATAGTGAAGTTCACGTGGTCGAACAGTACCGTTCCGTCTTTGTCTACAGCTTTCAGGTCTTCAACTTCGAGAATCTGTGTTCCTGGTTCGCGTTCCATCTGGAAGATGATGCCGGGATACTTGCGCGATGACGGACGAATCTCCTCAACGTTAAGTTTTTCAAGCATCTTCTTGCGGCTTGTGGTCTGCTTGCTCTTGGCCACGTTGGCAGAGAAGCGGCGGATAAACTCCTCCAGTTCCTTGCGCTTTTCCTCGGCACGCTGGCGCTGGTTCTGTGCCTGACGCAGTGCGAGCTGCGAGCTCTCGTACCAGAAAGAGTAGTTGCCTGAGAACACCGTCACCTTGCCGAAATCGATGTCCACAGTCTGTGTGCTCACGGCATCGAGGAAGTGACGGTCGTGACTCACTACGAGTACTGTCTGTTCCAGATTGCTCAGATACTCCTCAAGCCACATCACAGTGTCGAGGTCGAGGTCGTTGGTGGGCTCGTCGAGCAGCAGGTTGTCGGGATGTCCGAACAGTGCTTTGGCCAGCATCACGCGCACCTTCTCGTTGTTCGACAGCTCGTTCATCATCTTGTCGTGCATGTCGTCCTTGATGCCGAGATTGGTAAGCATCTGGTCAGCGTCGCTCTCTGCGTTCCATCCGTCCATCTGCGCGAACTTGTCCTCAAGCTCGGCCACGCGTATGCCGTCTTCTTCGTTGAAGTCAGGCTTCATATACAGGGCCTCACGCTCTTTCATATTCTCCCAAAGCGGCTGATGGCCCATGAGCACGGTGTCGCGCACGCTGTATTCGTCGTATTTAAAGTGGTCCTGCTCCAATACCGAAAGGCGTTCGCCCGGACCCATTTCCACCGAACCTTTGTTTGGCTCAAGACTACCGCTGATGGCGCGGAGCAGTGTCGATTTGCCGGCACCGTTGGCACCGATAATTCCGTAGATGTTACCGCCTGTGAATTTCAGGTTCACGTCCTTGTACAGGACTTTCTTTCCGAATTGGATAGCAAGATTCGTTACTGTTATCATTCCTTTATACCTTATATATAATTATTGCGGCTGCAAAGTTACTCAAAATCATTCTAATAAACGAATAAAATCGTGATAATGAATTGTTGCGGGGATTTCGCGGATGCAATACTATATTTGTGGCATTGTATCATGAATGGGTGTCAGCTGCTGTTATGCAGTTGTACGATGTGTCATTATCGGTCAGGAAAGTCGCGGGGAATTTGCTTTTAAAAATATTTACTTTAACGTATGTTAAGCGATATCCAAATCGTGATTTTCGACCGATGGCCCGAAAATCGCGATTTTTGTCCCAAAAGGGAAGCGCTGATAATCAGCGCTTTATGAAGAAGCGGTTTTGTCAAGAAAGCAGAGAGGGGCATATTGGGTTGCAATAAGGCCCTTATTGCAATGCGAAACGGGCCTCGTTGCAGTGCGAAACGGCCTTTACGGGAGTGCCGGGAGGCCCTCGCGGCAGATCGGCGGGGTAAAAAACATGTGTCAATAAGGCGGAGAGGACCTTTTTGTCTTTCTATTTTGAGGAAAACAAAATGCGTTTTTTTCAGAATAATCTGTACATATGCAATTCTTCAGTCTTTTCTTTTTTTCAGTTTTTCCATGCGTCTTATCGCATCATATGCATCGGGGTACAGCCTCACGGCTTTGTCGTAGTTGCGTATTGCGGCTTCGTGCATGTTTTCCTGTTCGCATTCCTTGCCCAGCAGGGTGTATTCGGCAGCCAATTCTTTCAGGAAAGCATCTTTGGCTCGTAACTCTTCCTCCAGCCGGTCTTTTTCGGCTTTCAGCGTGTTTATTATTCCCAGCTTGCGACGTATCAGGCGTTTGGCCGATGGGGTCTCGATGTCGTATCGGCTGTGTATGGCCTTGAAGAAACTGTCGATGAAAGAATCGAAGTCCTGACGGTCGAAAGCCGAGACGGCATCGTGGTATTCGCGGTCGGCCTTGCTTCCGCTGAGAGCACGGTCTATGGCTCCGCGGTTGTTGTACCGGCGTGCAAAATTCACAACGTCGGTCTTGACGAAGATGTCCGACGGGCGGATTGTGTTTTTCAGACTGATGCCTTCGAGTGATGTGCAGCGGCTCAGAGCCACGTATGTCTGGCCTCCGGCAAAGGCACCTCCGGTGAAGTCGATGTTCACTTTGCGGAATGTCAGTCCCTGGCTTTTGTGCACGGTGATGGCCCATGCCAACTGTATTGGAAACTGTATGTATACTCCGAGTTGTTCTTCTTCCACCTTCTGTTCCTTTTCGTTGAACGTGTAGCGCATGTTCTCCCATATTCCGCGTTCCACGTCGTACTCGTTGCCGTCTTCCGTCACCACGCTGACAAGGCCTTCGTCCTCATCAATGCCGCTCACCACTCCGAGGGTGCCGTTGACCCATCGCTTGTCCTTGTCGTTCTTTATGAATATCACTTGGGCTCCGGGCTTCAAATGGAGCTCGATGGGGGTGGGGAGCGACGATGCCGGAAACTCGCCTTTTATCTCTCCCGTGAAGGTGACGGCATTGCCCGGCAGTCCGTCCAGACCTCGTTTGTTGATATAGTCTACTGTGCTGCGGCGCGATGCGAGAGTTATTATGAGGTCGTTGTCGTTTGTTGTGAGAGTGGCACCGAGACGCGAGTTCAGTGCCCGTAGGTCGGTCTGAGTGGCGGAGTTGTCGCGTATGCGGTCGAGCATGCCTATGAATGCACTGTCGGTCTGTCGGTACACTTTGCGCAATTCTATACATACCGGCTGTGTCTGTCGGAATACTTGCGCCGCGAAGAAATAGGCCGACGTGTAGAATGGCTGGAGCAGACGGCGGTCGTCTTCTTTCACTACCGGCTCAAGCTGGAAGATGTCCCCGACAAACAGCATCTGTTTTCCTCCGAAAGGTTCGCGCATGTTGCGGCAGTATATGCGCAGCACCTTGTCGATGAAGTCGATGATGTCGGCCCTTACCATGCTTATCTCGTCTATGATTATCAGCTCTATCTCGCGCAGCAGTTTGCAGTGTTCACCGCTGTATTTCAGTGTGCTGCGGATATTGCGCGGGGTGTATTTGCTGTCAGTGGGCAGCAGCGGGTGAAACGGCAGACGGAAGAAACTGTGCAGTGTGCTTCCGCCGGCGTTTATGGCGGCTATACCGGTGGGGGCCAGCACCACATGCTTCTTCTTTGTGTTGGCCGATACGTATCGCAGGAATGTCGACTTGCCCGTGCCGGCCTTTCCCGTAAGGAAGAGCGAGTGGCGGGTGTGGTTGATTATTTGCAGGGCGTCCTGCCATTCCTTGTTGTCGATGTCAAGTTCCATCAGTTGTCGTTTTGCGTACTGCTGCCAGTTGTTCGTGTCATGTTGGCTTTTGCCACTGTTTCATATACCAGATATATGGATTCCGCCTTCGGATAATCGGCTTTATATTGCTCTGTAAGATCTTTCACGAAGCAGTACATCGGCCTGGCATAATTATTGTACCGTGTATCTATCAAAGGGAAGAAATCTTTTGTCACATATATCGTCTCGTTGATGCTTTCCCGCATTATCGCCACCTTATAATATTCGCGCAGCTTGTATCCGTTTGATATTTCGATGGCGCCATCCTCGGGCAGGCTTACTTGCTCACTGCTGAAATCGTATTCCCGTTCTCTGCCGTCCTCGTCGTATATTCGTACTGAGCCGGTGCTGTTCGTGGCGTTCTTGTATGTAAACAGATATCCCTTTTCGTTGTTGCCGGCTGCAATCTTTTTCTCCAGTTCCGCCTTGTCGCCGACGGTCAGTTCGTTGCCTTTTATTATAGTCGTTCTGTCTGCTATTGTGTATGTCCATTCGTTGTACCTTACCACAACCGACAGTGCGTACGAGTTGCCCGATGCGTCGTCTATCCTTACCAGCGCGTCGCCCAAATCCTTTGCCTGCAGACTGATTTTTCTGCCGTCAAAGTTTATGTGTACCACGTTCTCGTTGCTGTTGGTCACCTTATATTGCCCGTCGCCACCCTTTATATAGAGAGGTGTAGTCTCGTTGCTGAACGGTGTGAGCCGGTACGTGCGCCCGTCGTTGTCGAATATCACGTTATGATTTTCATATTCGAGCGTTATCGGGCTCAGTGCCTCGTCGTCGTCGCAGCCAGCCATGCTGCCTACGCATATCAGCAGCATCAGTATTCTTAATATTGTTTTTGCTTGCATAATCGTTTTGTTTACGGTTGATGGTTCTTAGGTATAGAATATGGGTAACGCTACGAACGTTTTCGTTAAACCAAATGGGCAGAGCGAAACTTGTTTCTGCTCTGCCATGGCGAGAAAACGCGGGATGGAATCCAACGGCAAAATTACTATAAATCTTTGGAATAACCGAGAAAAGAGGTTGAAATGTCACTGAATACCAAAACCAAGACAAAGACAAAACAGAGGTATGCAACTATAAATCAAAATAAAATCCATGACAGTTAAATGATATATCACGGATTTTTTTGTACTTTTGCAATTATTTGATGCGCTGAAGAAAAGATGGGATTACAACAAAACGGAACTTGTAAATGCTTTCAAAGTTTTAGGTTATGGAAAAGAATAAACTACAACATCTTAATATAACAACCGATAAACTCTTTGATGACATTCGGAACATCATAGAACAAGGTCGGAGACAAGCATACGCAGCAGCAGGACAAGCCGCCATTATGACTTATTGGAATGTTGGTCGCCGAATCGTAGAAGAAGAGCAGCAGGGAGAAAGCAGAGCCGCCTACGGGTCAAAACTCATTCCGGCTCTTGCCTATAGACTCTCTGTAGAATACGGTTCGGGATATGGGAAACGGAATCTTGCATATTACCGTAAATTCTATTTAGAATTCAATAATCTGGAAATTTTGCACACGCATGTGCAAAATCTTTCGTGGTCGCATATACGTCGTCTTTTATCGGTCAGTAATATTCAGGCGAGGGAATGGTATATGAAAGCCGCAGCGGAAAATATGTGGAGTTTCAAGGAGCTTGAAAGAAATATTTCAACCCAATATTACGAACGACGACTTGCAAAACAATTGGGAAACCGTACCTTGCCCATGCCTCAGCCCGAACACATCGACCCTTTGGAATATATAAAGAATCCAATGGTTGCTGAGTTTATGGGATTCCAACAGGATACGAAGTTTTCCGAATCTGAGTTGGAGCAGGCTTTGATTGATAATCTTGAAAAATTCATTATGGAGCTTGGACGCGGATTTGCTTTTGTGGAAAGGCAACAGCATATAGTTACCGATACAACGGATTTCTATATTGATTTGGTGTTCTATAATTTTAAGATGAAACGATTCGTCATCTTTGAACTTAAGACCCATAAGCTGACCCATCAGGACATTGGACAATTGGATATGTATGTACGCATGTATGACGATTTGATGAAAGAGGAAGAAGACAACCCGACCATTGGCGTACTGCTCTGTACCGATACAGATGATACGATTGCGAAATACTCGGTACTGCATGGAAACGAGCAGCTTTTTGCTGCCAAATATATGGCATATATGCCGACGGAAGAAGAATTGGCCCGAGTGATAGAACAGCAAAAACGTTTCTTTTTGGAACAACACGGGATGGAGGAGTGATTGAAATATGTCAACTACTGATATAAAAAACATCCCGTCACGGCTTGTTTCGAATGGGAAACCGCTGTGACGGGATGTTGTCATGTTGATATATCCGATGGGTTGCCGGATTTTAGTTGATAAGGAAAATCTTCTCCTTACCGTTGTATGTACATTTCACTGTGCAGCGGCCCTCTACGATGGAGCTTACATCGCTCTTTACTGACGGGTCGGAAGCCGTTACGCTAATCTTTGAACCCTGCTTGAGCGGACCGTAAACCTGATAGCGGATGGCGTCGGTCAGTCCGTTGGCATTGGTTGTGCGGATGGGCGTGTCGGGAATGTTCAGCTTTTGGCCGTCGACAGTGATGGCGACTGTGGGAACGACGGGGCGTGTGAACGGGGCGTCGTCCTTGGCAAAACCGATGCCGTGTAGGTCGAACAGCCCCACGGGACGCTGCGGCTGGCGTGGGCCACGTTGCTGGTGGGTGGGAGCCTGATGCGGTTCTTTAACCTCAGGCCCTTCGGCCACGAGATAGATGGCGTGTTTGCCCTTCAGTCCTTCAACGTCGGGCGTTGCCACATTGATTGTGACGCGCTCGCGGCGTGCGTTGGCCGGAACCTCTACAACAGCAATTTCACGTCCGTTCCATGTGCTGTTGGCATATGGGCCGTCAAGCATCACATGAATCTTGAACGCGCCGTTGCCGCCGGGAGTAAGGTCGAGGCAAAGCGTTGTGCCGTCGTTCTTCTTTGTGCCGGTGAAGGCTTTTACACCCTTGGTGTCTTTGTCAAGTCCGCCGAAACCGAAGTATTTGAATCCGATAACACCGCGGTTCTTGATGCCGGCAAGATCCATGCCGTTGTTCCATACGTCGTGGTTGTCCTGAAGCCATTCGTTGCCCGTCATGTAGCATGCCAGACCGGCAGAGTAGTAACTGTATGGCGGCAGACCGAATATCTGGAAACCCTCACTGGTAACCTCAGCACCGGTGTACTCGGTGCCGTCGGAAGCCTTGGCCGTCCACTCGTTGTTCTTCACATACGGGTCGTAAGCAGTGATGCGCACTATACCGCCGTCGGCTACCTTCTTCTTGTCCCATGTTATCTTTACCGGGGCAACCATAGCCTGACGGGCGTTGCCGAAGCCGCGGGGCGGACGGTGATAGAACACGTACCACTGGCCGTTGATTTCCTGCAGCGAGCCGTGGGTGTTGTGGGCTGCGTTGGTGGTGGTGAGGTGAGTGCCGTCCTCGTTGGGCACTACACCGCGCGAATCTACCAATACACCGCCGGAGCGCCACGGGCCGAGCGGAGAGTCACCGAAGGCGTAGCGTAGGGCCGAGTTGGTTGAGCCGAGACCGTAGTCGGGACCGCTGTAGCCCGAGAATACCATCACATATTTGTTGCCTACCTGACGGATGGACGATGCCTCGAAGAAATTGAAGTCGCCGGGATTCTGGTCCTTATACAGTGCAGGATATGTCGTTCCCTTGGGGTCGCGCACTTCTCCGTAACGTTCGCTGGCAGGGATGAAATAGTCGTGTACTTCGGTACCCGGACGAACGGCGTACATGTTGTCCTGGTCAAGTTCGTAGGCGGTGCTGTGACGGAAGCCGTAGAACACATAAGCACGGAATCCGCGGTCGTAGTCCTTGTCCTTCTTGTCGGTGATGTTCTCTACGAATACCGACGGGTCGAAGTCAATGAGCGAGCCTGGAAGGCACTGGCGGCCGTCTGGAGTGAGGTTTACGGGTGTGAACGGACCGTCGGGACGGTCGCCTTTGCACACCATTGCCACGCGGCGCCATCCGCGCGAGTGCGGGTAGAGATAGTAGGTCTTCTTTCCTGTCTTGCGGTCTTTCACCTCAACGAGGTCGGGGGCGTACATCGTGTCCCACTGTCCGTCGACAAACCACGAGAAGATGGGGCCTTCGTCGCGCCACTTGCTGAGGTCTTCAACAGGTGCCGACCACATACGGATATCGTTGCCGCAATATGCCGAGTAGGTTATGTCGTGCGAGCCGATGATGTAAGCGCGGTATTTGCCGGGCTGGTCGGGATCTTCAAATACTCGCGGTTCGCCGTCTGGCAGATGCTCCCAAAGCGGCAGATAGGGATTTTGGGCGTTGCCTGCAACTGCTGTCAGTGCTGCCCATAAAAGGAAACCGATTTTCTTCATTTGTCGTTTGTTTTGGTTTTTATATAGATTCAGATTTTTTTATTGGATTCCATCCCGCGTTTTCTCGCCATGGCAGAGTTGAAACAAGTTTCACTCTGCCATGGCGAGAAAACGTTGGCTTATCTGCATATCACCTTCTTTGTCTTTCCGCCGCGGAACTGTATGATATTGAGGCCCTTCTGCATCTCAGTGCGCTTGACTCCGTCAATGCTGTATATGCCTGTTATCTCGTCACCTTCGGCGGTCACTATACTCTCGATGGCATTGATGTCGGCATTGATAAGCTGGCAGTCAAGAAGGAGGAACTCGTCGAAACCGTTGCCTGCATCGGTGAAACTGATGATGTAGTTGCCGGCCACGGCTATCTTCACGTCAAGCTCGCGGAGCACGGTTTTGCTCACATCGGCTGTACTACTGCCGTTGGCGTTGGGCGAGGCTGTGTGTACCGGTGATGTTACGATGGCGTTGCCTCTCTCGTCGAGGATGGAAACACGGTAGTTGGGCTGGCCTTTCCATGCGGCCACAGCGTATTTCAGCTGGTAGTTTCCAGGCTCAAGTGCGAGGCGGTAGGCTTCCTGACGTCCGTATTCGGCATTTTTCTCGCGCCAGTAGAGTGCGCGCCCCTGATAGCCGTTGAAGCCTGAGAATGTGCGTGCTCCCTGACCGTAGGTGTTGGGATATTCGTGTACCTCGTCGCCTCCCTGCACTGTACGCCATCCCTCGGGCAATGCTCCAGTGCCTACCTTGTCGAATGAGAGTTTGTACATAGATGTGACGTCTTTGAAGAACGGGCGCAACGTAACGTTGTCGTCGGGCATGACGAAGGTGAGGTCATCGCCGATGGTCACGTTGCCGTGTACTATTTCCCATCCGGCAAGAGCGTAGCCGGTTTCGGCATCTACGTTGAGTGTCACCACGGTGCCTTCGGCAGCTGTTACTGTGCTGGCTGTCACCTTACCGTGCTCTGCGTCGCGTATGGTTACGAGGAATTCCTCGGCAGGTGTGCCCTGTGGGGCGTATGTCACCTGGTCTATCATCATGTCGATACCCTTGTTGTTGGTCAGTGTGAGAGTGTTGTTGCCCGTCTTAATGTCAGCGGTGAATGTCACCTTCTTCCACTCGTTGGTCTCTGTTTGCTCACACTGCAGCGTATATGTCTTTCCGTTGACCATGGCATTCAGTGTGCCGGCAGCCGATGCAGAACTGTAGCGCACGGTGATGTCATAAGTGCCGGCTTTCAGCTTGTTGGTGGCGTGGCGTAGGCTGCCGGCAGTGTTGGTTCCCATCTCTATGAAGCCGTTCCCGGCAAATCCTCTTACATTTGGACGATTGTAGTAGGGAAGTACCACGCAGTCCTTTATCGACTTGTAGTCCATGTCCTCGGCCTCGATAATCAGTTCGCCGGTATAGTCACCCGGCTGTTTCGGCAGGTCTGCGGTGAGTGCCTCGGCCGGCAGGATGTCGGTAGCGCGGTCGGTGGCAGCACCTGCACATGTTATCTTCACGTCCACGGGGCCATTGTGGCTCACCTCAAGAGTGTAGGTGCCGGTGGTTTCGTCCCATGTCTCACTGCTGCTTGCTATGGCCGATGCGCGGCGTTTTAGCTCGTGCGACGGGCGTGCTGTAGCGCCCTTTATCACGATAATGTCGGTCACTTTGGCAGGTGCGTCGGAGCGGAAGTTGTTGAGATAACAGTCGATATGGCCGGCATATTCGCGTATGATACCGCTGCACAGCTGTCCGAAAGTGAGTTCCATGCTTTCGCATGTGTTGTATTGCAGTGCCATAGAGCCCTGTGCCGTGGTCTTCTCGTTGAGATATGTATAGGGTGTGTAGGCTACAATCTGGTTCTTGTGGCGCGATACGAAGAGATCGCCGGTGCTTGTCTCGGGATACATCTTGTTGTACTCCTCCACCTTTTTGCTCTCGTTGGGCCAGCGTTTGTTGTGTTCCGACTTCTTCACTACTACGGGAATAGTCTTGGCAAGGTCGTCGTACAGCTCGACGGCCACTGGTATCGTACCGTAGCGGCCTGTCTTCTTCAGATACCAGTAGTTGTTCATCCACTGTCCGTTGCCGGTGTTGAACGGGTCGTCCTGCTTGTACAGCCCGTCATAAAGGCTGCCCCACGAGGCATATTTGTCCTCATCGCTGCCGCTTGTCATGTCGTTTACAACTATAATCTTGGTGCGGTCCACCACTTCCTTGCGCGTGGGGATGTACATGGTGCCGTCGGTAATCTTGCGGAACATGTCTATCCACACCTTGTCGAAACCGGGGAAACGGCCCCAGTTGCGGCGTGTGTATCCGTTGACGTTGGATGTGGCAAGGTTCTGGAAGTCTTCGGTCCATATAAGCTCGGGGCCGTCCCATACGGCTCCGCCATTGACACAGGTCTGCTCCATAACAGTGCCTATTCCGGCTGCATTGGGATATTTGCGGCCGTGGTTCTCGCCGAGGATAGCATCGAGTGCTCCGTTCCATCCGCAGTTGTCGTAGCGCACACCGTAGTTCTTGGCCAGTCCGGAGATGAACGGAGAGAAAGTGACACTCTCGTTGTTATAGAAACATGACGATGTTGTGTACTTATAGAGCCACAGAATGGCCTCGGGATAATCACGGCATGCCTGAAGCAGATCTGCGTTGCGCTTCATCATTCCTACGGGGTTGAGGCCGTGCGACCATATGTTGCCGCAGAAACTGATGGTAAGAAAACCACCGTATCTGTGGGCCATGGGTATCAGCTTGGCAAACAGCGCCAGACGGTCGAGCTGCGTGCTTGAACTCTTGTCGTTCGGTTCGTCGAATCCCCAGAACTGTTCGGCAAAATTCCATCCGAGGAAATTGGGGTAACGTTTGTGAAAATACTCGAATGTCTCCAAGTCGTCGTCCTTTATATGGGTGTGCCCGCCACTGGCGGGCTGGCAGGTAAACCACATATTGTTGGCCTGACACACCGTGGCCCACGACTTGAACGTGCGCACACCGTTCTGCGGGCGCATATATACGTCTTTCTCCTTATCGTAGCTGCACGATAGCGACAGGTTGAGACACACGAAAGGCTTGATGTCATCAGGAATGAGGTCGATAATCTTTTGAGGATCGGCTTGATTCCAGATGTCCACATGTATCAGCCACATGGGGTGCTTTTCGTCTATCGGTCGGCGTTCCTGTGCCGATGCCGTTACCGTTGCCAGCGTAAAGACGGCAAACATCATAAACATTTTAAACAGTCGTATCTTCATAATTCTCAATTATTATATAACATTAAATTCATTCCAAGGTCCAATTCTTTGTTATGGTTCATCGCCTGAGGAGATGTATGCTCAATCATTGCACAAAATTACGATAAATAGCCCGTAGAATCTTTGATGTTTGTTGCATAGGCTTTCGGATTTGTATCAAAGCCATACGAAATAGTGTCTAAAAGCCTGTAAATATATGGTTTGATGAAAACGGATATGGCAAATATAAAGAAATCGGCGGCAATGCCTTCAAAGACATGCCGCCGGTTTTGAGTGTTGTTTTTACGCCAGTAAGGCGTGACGGGGGTTATTCCGCTTTCTTGTGTGACACATAGATGCCTACAGCCTCAACGAGACCTTTGTAAGTGTCCTTGTATGCGAGGATGGTGATTTCGTCACCATAGCCAACACCGAGCGTGCCGAACTTCTTGCGCTCTCCGTTCCATCCGGTGGTAACACCGTAAACGTATACCGAACCGCTTTCGTCGGTGAGGTTGAAGTTGCCGTATGTCTCGATGTCGTCCTTGGCACCGGCTTCGGTGACTTTCTCAACCTTACCGGTGAGCATGTAGTACTTGTCCTTGCTGTCCTCAACATTGCGGAACTTGGCAGTGCTTATCGGTGTAACGTCGATATGGCTTTGGTATACGGCGTTGGGCATCTGCGGATTGCCTTTGTACGAACTTCTTGTGCCGACAACGGTAACCACGTCGCCCTCCTCAATGCCCATAGTTTCAAACTGCTTCGACTGTCCTTTGGAAGTGAGCAGTCCGTATATATAGGCTTCGCCTGTGGCATCCTTGATGTATATGTTGCCATAGGTGGTGTTGACGATCTTGGTTACAATACCCGAAATCTTATACTGTGCGGAACCTTCCTCGCGTGAAAGGAAATCGGCTATTGTCACTTCCTCAATGGCTCCTTCCTGTGTGAATGTGTATTCCACATTGGACGTGCCGGAACCGTTGCCTGAGTTGAATGCTATCTTGCCTTCGCGGGCACCGGCCACATTGGCCATGATGTCAAACTTGAACACTGCGGTGTCGGCAGGATTCTGCTCAATCTTCGAAGGAACGCCTGCAATGAATTCCGTGGTCTTGTAGCGAATCCATTCCTGGGCGTCGGCAGGAATGTCGGCGTATGCGCCTTTGCCCTTGTATGCCACTTTCACTTCAAGCTCGCCGCCATCCTTTGATATAGTGGCTTCCGGTGAAACAACCTTGATAAGCGACTTGGTAATCTTGATTACGGTGACGTCGACCAACTCGACTACATTTCCGCTGTATGTGGTCTTCGGACCTTCAAGTTCCACTTCGTCGCCCACCTCGATGTTGAGGCTGAGAAAGTTCTGTTTGCCACCGTTGGCATCGAGAGTACCATATATATATACTTCTCCCGTTCCGTCGTTGAGATACCAGTTGCCGTAAGTCGTGTTGGCTATTGACGTACATATACCTTTCACCCGGTAAGTCTTGCCGTCGGCGCCTGCTATCACCTCGGCGCAGCTTGCCGAAACGGCCTCCATGGCACCTTGGCGCACCTTGAGGAACTGCATGTTGCTGCCTATCTTGATTTGCAGCTCCATTTCGCGTCCTCCGTCGATGCGGTCAGCCTTTATCTTAAGTTCCGTTGTCGGATTCTCTCTTGTGTTGGCTGTGCCTGAGAGTTGGGACAGTGTAAACCATGTTTCCGTGGCTTTGCCGTTCTTGTCTCTTACCGGTTCACCGTCCTTGGCAATCACTTGCTTGCCTGTTTCCTCGTCAATGGCGACATTGGTGATTTCCCAATTGTCGTTGGCTGTGATGTTTACCGTCGCCTCTCCACCTTCGTCCGGGATTACGGCATAGGTGGTAGACAGGCCGATGTTGCCCAGCTGTCCGGCCGGCTCGTTGTCTTCGGAGCATCCTGTAAGAAGAAGTGCCGAGACGATGGCTGTGAATAAATATTTCAGTTTCATATTTTATTCCTTTCTTTATTAGTTGAATATATACTTGACACCCACTGAAGCATACCAGCACTGACCGATGGCGTGATAAGGAGTCCATGTCTTTGTGCTGCCGCTGACGGCTGCAGGAGTTGAGAATGTGGCGTACCCCTCTGCGTCGGTGCCCTCATATTTGAGTATGCGTCCCTCGTTCAGTTTCGAGTTCATGATTTTGCTTACGCCCCAGCTTGAGTTGAAAAGGTTGAGCACGTTCTTGATGTCGCAGCTCAACTGAAGCTTATGTGTGGTCTTGCCGAATGCGACCTTGAAGTCGTGCTTGTAGCTCAGGTCGATACGGTGCACCCACGGAGAGTATACGCTGTAAGCCTCGGCATATTCGCCCTGATGGTTTTTCAGATAGCTGTCGCCGTGTACATAGTCCATGAACTGCTTTTGGTCGTCTTCGGTCTTGAAGCGGAACAGCCCGTCGGCCACCTGCTTGTCGGTGGGGATATACAGGGCGTCGTAGTTGTATCCATCGCCGTTCATGTCGTTGGCTGTCATGTACGAATAGTTGTATCCGCCGCGCCACGTCTCGTAGATGATGCCGACATGGTTGCCGTGCTTGTCGCTGTGAGTGGCCGACACGACAAAGCGGTCGGGAGTGACATACTGCGAGTTGTGCAGGTTGATGTTGTTAGGACCGTTGACGGTGGGGACATACGTGAATGCCGATTCGGCGTTGGAGCCGGGCATGCCGGTAAGTTCCTTTGAAACGGTGTGTGTGTAGGCGGCCATAAGGCTGAGTGTCTCGATGGGGCGCATGTTTATTGTAACATTGGCCGACCATCCGTAGCCCTTGCTCGTGTTCTCAAGCACGAATGCCTTTGTGCCTGTGCGGAATGTCTCGGGGAAGAGCGGACGGTTGTCAGCACCGTTGGGTCGTGCAAAACCTTCTACGGGCATCATGCTCCAGTCGGATATTGTAACGCCGTTGATGGTCTTGTTGAATATACCTTCGGCCGTCACCGTGAACGGGAACGACACCGGCACCTCATAGTCAACGGCGATTGACGTCTTCCATACCTGTGGCATCTTGAAGTCGGGGTCTACGGCCGAGATGGCTGAAGGCACCGCTCCGTCTTCGGGAGAGATGGTGTTGGGGAATCCCATGCCGATGAGCTTGTCCTTGAGAGCTCCGATGGATGCGCGGCCGTTGGCATCGACGGTGAGTCCGCCTGCAAATTGCTTCAGTATGTCGGTCATTGTCCCTTCCACTCTGTTGCCGTTTGCGTCAGTCGTGGCGAAGTGGTCTTTGACGGCCTGTGGCAGACGCTTGTAGTTGGTCGACGGGCCGAGCTGTGCCTGATACTGTACCATACCGCCGTTTGTGGGCATGTTGGTGAAGAATACCAGTGGCAGACGGCCGGCAAACAGTCCGGTACCTCCGCGTACTTTCAGGCTCTTGTCACCGAACACGTCGTAGGTGAATCCTACTCGCGGAGACACCATGATGTTTGACGACGGCCATTTGCCCGTGTCGATGTGGCGTCCGTTGTAGTCAAGGTCGTAGATGGCTTTGTTGGTCATCAGGTCGCCGTTGTTGAAGAAGAGACCGTCGAAGCGTATGCCGGCAGTCAGTTTCAGCTTGTCGGTAGGGTTCCATTCGTCCTGGGCATATAGGCTTGCCTGGTTGAACTTTACGCGTGCGGCAGGCGATGTCTCGCCGTCATATCCGTATGTGAGGCATACGACTTCGGGCACGGCACCGTTGATGAAGTCGTCTACGCTCTTGTATCGGTAGTATCCCGTACCGTTGCGCATGTATTGGTTGTCGGCCATCTGATACTCATAGCTCAATCCGGCCGTTATCTTATGCTGTCCCAAGTAGTATGTCACGTCATCCTTGATGTTGAAGATGGTGTTGTGTACGGCGTTGTTGTATGTGAAGAGCTCGTATCCCAGCGACATATACTGTGTGGTGGTATTGGTTCCGTCGTGTATGTCGATGAAGGGGAATTCGGAAGAGTTGGTGCCGCGCACGTCGTCAAGTTTGGAGAATGTGGCGAGCAACTGGTTTGAGAGATTGTCGCTCAAACGGCTGTTTAGGTCGAAAGAAAACGAGTGGACCCTGTTTTCCATAGAGTACATCGAGTTGGCAAACACCATGGAGTACAGCGATGTACGCGCGTAGGCCGAACGTGTGCCTCCGTCCATCGACGAGGCGTTGGGGCCGTTCCATGCCGTGTTTTTGGTGTAGTTGTAGCGCAGTGCCAGACGATGGTCGTTGGTGATGTTCCAGTCTATGCGTGCCAGAATCTTGGTGTTGTCCTCATCGGCGGGAAAACTGTTGTATGAGCCGGTGTTGTATCCGTACTTCTCGAGTGCGTGGGCCTGCACACGCTCCATGTCGGCCACCGTGGTGTATGACAGGTAGCTGTCGGCATTGCCCACACCGTTCTCGGATGCTCTCCAGCGTACTGCCACGGACGGGGTCTTGGAGTATTCGGCATTGGCGAAGAAGAAGAGCTTGTTCTTGATGATGGGGCCGCCGAGGGTGAATCCGTATGTAGTGGTGCGATCCTTCTCGCGGGCGCCCGGTATCTGCTCGCCTTCGATGGCGTCGCCGCGCATGTTCTCGTTGCGGTGGTATACGTAGGCTGTACCTTTGAATGTGTTTGTTCCCGATTTGGTGATTGCATTGACACCGCCACCGATAAAGTTGGTCTGGCGCACGTCAAACGGAGATATCACCACTTGCAGTTCCTCGATGGCGTCGAGCGAGATTGGATTTCCTCCACCGGGAAGTTTTGACGACAGACCGAAGTTGTTGTTGAAGTTGGCTCCGTCGACTGTGAAGTTGGCCGTGCGGCCGTCGGCTCCGGCAAAGCTCATGCCGTTGCCGCCATAAGGTGAGAGGCGTGTCACGTCGGTGATGCTTCTTGTCACCGTGGGCAGATTCATTATCTGCTGGTTGGTGATGTTGGTGGAGGCTCCGGTCTTCTCGATGTTGAGCTTGGTGCCCTTTCCCGTCACAACGACTTCACCGAGAACCTTGGCGTCTTCATTCATAGAAGTGCTGAGGTTGTAGGTCTCGCCCAACTGCAGCGTGACGCCTTTGACGATTTTTGTCTCATAGCCGAGATAGCTGATTTTGACTTCGTAGGGGCCGCCTGAGCGCATACCGAGTATGTTGTACATACCTTTGGTGTTAGTAACTCCCACGTAACGTGTTCCGGATGCGGTGTGTACGGCCTCGATGGTGGCGCCGATGACGTCTTCTCCGTTGGCCGTGATTTTGCCTGACATTCCGGATGTAGTTACCTGTGCCACGGCTGACGAAACCATCATCAGCATTGCAGCGAATAGGAAATACAATCTCTTGTACATAAATAAATAGTTTGAAATTAATGATTTAAACCGAAGAACAGCTTGCTGCCCTTACTATTTTGCTGCAAATTTAACTAAAAATTTTTGTATAAATGTTGCAATTGTATTAAAATTATAGTCAAATGGTTAAATAAAGTGATGTTGCCCGTATGTAGGTATGCGAACTGTCGGGTCGGTTCAAGGCCTCTGTACTGTTGGTTCAAGGCTGCTGTACTGTTAGTCCAAGGCCGTTGTACCAAAGTCGAATAGCTTCATTACGGCTTTGGTTTGAAATATCTTTTGGCGGCAGACCGTGATTATTGTTTTTATTTGTACCTTTGCACCGCAATTATATATAATATAATGATGAAATATAATACAGGTTACAACCGTGAGGGAGACTATGAACATCTGACGGTGACAGAGAGCGTCGGACTGCTTGAGTTTTTGCTTGCCAACGTGAAAGAGAGCCGAACGAAGATAAAGGCCACATTGCAGGGGCACGGCATAAAGGTGAACGGAAAGTGTGTGACGCAGTTTGACTACATGCTGCAACCGGGCATGAAGGTGGCTGTGAGCAAGAGCAAACGCAATCAGCAGGGGTTCAGAAGCCGGTATGTCAATATCGTGTATGAAGACAGATGGATAATCGTGGTGGAGAAGAACACCGGCATTCTGTCGATGGCGGCAGGGCATTCGTCGCTCAATGTGAAGTCGGTGCTGGACGACTATTTCCATAAGTCGCGGCAGCGCTGCAGGGCGCACGTGGTGCACAGGCTCGACCGGGACACGAGCGGACTGATGGTGTATGCCAAGGACATCGAGACGGAACAGATATTGGAGCACAACTGGCATGATATAGTCTACGACCGCCGTTATGTGGCTGTAGTTAGCGGCGAGATGTCCGGTGACGGAGGAACGGTGGCCAACTGGCTTAAGGACAACAAGGCTTATATCACATATTCCTCTCCGGTGGATAATGGCGGCAAGTATGCCGTGACCCATTATCATGTGCTGGCACGTACGACGGCACATTCGCTCGTTGAGTTCAAACTTGAGACGGGACGAAAGAATCAGATACGTGTGCACTCGGCCGACATGGGGCACCCAGTGTGTGGCGACGTGAAGTATGGCAATGGCGACGACCCGTTGCATCGGCTTTGCCTGCATGCCTACATGCTCTGTTTCACGCATCCTGTGACAGGTGAGCGCATGGAGTTCGAGACGCCCGTGCCTACGGCTTTCAGGATGATGTTCAAGTGACGGGATTTTTCTCTTTATGCGGAATCAAGTTGTTTTCCGCATATCAGATACGGTATATATTCAGACTTACGTTTTATGGATAGTAATTTTGTACAGTATATAGCTCTTCTGCTGATGATAATCATCGGTTTTGTCGTTGTCAAGCGGATGGCGGGCTGCCTGCTTCGCACTGTGGTTACTATAGCTATGGTGGCAGTGCTCGCATTCCTGTATTATAAGTATTTTAGGGTATAAGGATACGGACGGTCAGGCTGCGGTCAGACGAGCAGTCCCGCAGATACTGCAACTCCGTAGACTAGAATGTTGCGTGCGGTCTCGCCAAGGCATTCGTTCAGGGCTTTGCCATGGTCGATACGTATCATCTTGAAGTATGTGAAGATATGCATTGCCAAATATATCAGCGGCAGCAGGAAGGCGGCAGCATGACCGTTGACCCAAAACACAGTTCCCATCAGGCATGCCGTAAATCCTATATACATATAGGCATAACTGCTGGCACGTGCTCCGAAGCGCACTACGATGGTGTTCTTGCCGCTTTTGCGGTCGTTGTCGCGGTCGCGGAAATTGTTGACAATGAGCAGGCTGTCGATGACAAAGCCGCATGCCGATGAGGCTATGAACACCTGCCAGTTGCATGTGTGTAGCTGTACATAGTAAGACACGCACACGGGGACAATCCCGAAGAACACGATTACGAGTACGTCGCCCAGGCCTATCAGTGACAGGTGGGTGGTGTAGAGAAAGCAGAACAGCACGCACACCGCGCCCACAAGTATCATTTCAAGACCTCCGTAGTATATCAGCGGCAGACCGACAGCGCAGGCAGTGCATGTTGTTAGGGCTATGGCCCGCTTCATGGCATCGAGGCTTACCCAGCCTTGTGAGCATGCACGCAGCGGACCGAGGCGTGTCTCGGCATTGTCGGCACCTTTGAGGCAGTCGAAGAAGTCGTTGATGAAATTGGCGTCTATCTGCATTATGAATGCAAAAAGAAAGCACAATGCGGCGGCTGTCCAACTGAATGTTCCCTCGGGATAGCTTTGGGAGTCGGTGTAGGCCAAGGCCATTCCTATCATTACGGGAACGGCGGCGCCGGTAAGTGTCTTCGGACGTGCGGCAAGCAGCCATGCACGAAAGGAATTTTGTCGTATGTCGGTCTCTTTCATTCTTTTTGATTTAACTATTTGCAAAAATAAACATAATTGCGTATATTTGCAAAAATATTAATCTATTTATTCGTTAATGATAAGCAATACGGCAAGCCTTGATTTGGTAGAGTATATTGAGACTACGATACTTCCCCGGTATTCCATGTTTGACAAGGCGCACAACATGGCTCATGTGACGAGTGTGATAAGGCGTTCGCTCGACCTTGTGCGCGCTACTGGAGCGGATATTAATATGGTGTATGTCATAGCCGCTTATCATGATATAGGCATGTCGGGGCCACGGGCTGTGCATCATATCACAGGCGGGCGGATTCTTGCCGGTGACATGCGTCTGCGCAAATGGTTCTCGCCGGAGCAGATCAAGATAATGAAAGAGGCGATAGAGGACCACAGGGCATCGGCTTCGCATGCTCCGCGGAGTATCTACGGGAAGATTGTGGCAGAGGCAGACCGGGATATGACTCCGGATACGGTATTCCGGCGTACGGTGCAGTTTGGTCTGGCCAATTATCCTGAACTCGACCGCGAGGCCCAGTGGCAGCGTTTTCGTGAGCATATCACCAACAAGTATTCTGTTCACGGATATATTCGCTTGTGGATTCCTGGCTCAGACAATGAGCGTAAGCTGCGTGAATTGCGTGATTGTATTGAGCGTCCTGTGGAAATGAAAAAGATTTTTGACAGGATATTCGAAGAGGAAACTTCATCATTTGACGTAAATGCATAATCCGATGCTTTTTTCTCAGTCTATTTGCTTCACAAGCAATGATGTGATCTATATATTTATTCGTCATAGCTTCTTTTTATATCTTCATGTTCATAATGTTCATCGACTTTGCGCTCTTCTGTTTTTAGTTTTCCGAATCTCCAGCGTAAGCTCAGCATGAACGAGGCATGATAGCTACGGTTGCGTGTCACACTATAATAGCCGGTGCTGTTACTCTCGCGGACATTGTTGTAATAGACTGGTAAAAAACTGTTTGCCTCTGCACTGACTGTCAGGCGCCTCTTGGGAAAACTCTTGTATATACCTATATTATAATAGAAGTTCTCTTCACCTTTTCCTTGCATGTAGATATAAGGCGTGTTATATCCACCACTAACAGAAATATCGAAGTTGTGAGGCAATTCCTGCTCAAAAGAAGCATTGACAGAAAACGAACAGCCTCGATTGTGCTTATAATAGTCATTCTCGGCATAGCTGGTATAATAGAACTTTGCGTCCATCTGCATCCATGTGGTAGGTAAGATTTTTGAAGATACCGTTGCCTGAGTCTTGTTTTCGTAGCGCTTTCCGATATTGTTCATCGTTATATGAAGTATATCATCCTTCAGGAATGAATGTCGCAAGATTAAATCTTTCGCAAACGAGTGCGTGGAAGAAGCATACAGATTGAATTTCCCTATTCGTAGATTGGAAGAAAGAGAAAGCGACTGCGTGGTCTGAGGTTTAAGGTCGGGATTGCCATAAGACTTCCGTCCCGGTACATCTGTATAGACGTATGGATTCAGTGCCTCAATGTCCGGAACTTGCCTACCCATCGCATAGGCTAAACGGAAACTCGTCTTGCCGTTCATGGCATAAGCAAAATCCGTGTATGGTGTAAGCATTTGTTGATTTTTGGCAAACGAGTTCTGTTTTAATGGCTTCCGTGATGAATCCCGCATAAAAATATGAGTTGCACCAGCATTCACGCTTATCTTTCTGTGAATGTAACCATATCCTATTTTAAATGAATTCGCGAATTGCCAATGCTTGTATTCCTCTCTGTCAGTTTTGAGATAAGATTCCATATCTGGATTAAAACTGTAGAACTGCTCTTGCAGGATTCTGCTTCCTTCGTCACGATAGCGCATGGTTTCTTCAATAAATAATTGATGGGAACTGATTTTACGCCGGTAGAGCATGTTTAAAGTATGCCATTTCTCATCACGGGATGTTCTCTCTTTATTATTGAAGAAATCTTTCACATAAGTTGGTTCTGTATATTCCAGAAGTGAGTAATTTCCATCCGTATGTGTTTTTACCGGACGATAATAAAATTCGTATTCAGCGAAAAACTTTCCGCGTTCTGCATTTTCTCCGAACATATGTTCATAATTAACATCCACCGTATATTCCGCATCGCGATCAGCCTTATAATACTGTTCGTGTTTGTAGCGATAGGTCTGAACTGCGGCGTAATCTTCCACTTTGCAGTTTGTTATACTTTTTGTATGCGGATCAGTTTTTAATAAGGCTCGGGCATAAATGGAAAATAGTTTAAGAGGAGTGATTTCGTAAGATAAATTCATCTCAAAATTATTCAAGTCGGCCTTGTATCCGGATTCTTTTGTCTCGCGCTCTGTATGGTAAAGGTATTTATTTTCGTATCTCCATTCCTCTAAATTCCGTTTATTGTCATGGCCCCATAGCCAAGTGTTGTAGTAAGAAAAAGAAATGCCTAAACGGTTTCGTTTGGTGAACAGATATGCCCCGTTACGCCATTTGTCATCGTACAAGGCGGTGTTGGCAATTCCGCGATAGCCTAATAAACGTCCTTTGGTAACGATGTTAATTTGCAATACTTCCTGTCCGTTCACATTTCGTATGATACGTGCCTCAATGCGCTTTAGATGTTTGGAATCCAAAGTTTCCAGAGCATCCTGTATGTTACCCGCCAATGAAAGGTCATGAGTGCCATTCACAAGGTATTCTATCGGCTGGCCGCCAATGGAACGAACCGTGCCATTACGCTCCACATGCAGAAGGGGAAAATTATGCAGCGTCTCAAACCCGTTTTTACCTGCTAAAGAAGAATCCGCACTGACATTATAAATAAAAACATCTGGACGTGTTGTATACAGACTTCCTTTTACCGTCATTTCATGTAGCCATTCCGTCTGGATACTATCCTGACTTTGTGCCATACACATAAACGGCAGAAAAAGCAAAATAGTAATAATGCGTCCTGGTGTTGGTGAAAAATTATTCTTCATAGCAAAAAAACTATTATAAGATTCAGGAGCTCTTTATGTAAAAAAAGAAATATGTATATAATATGCTTTATTTCAAAGTAACCAATGGTCTTTATGTCAATTAAAGAAGTTCCACGAAACTCCCAGTCTCATCACTCTTGTGTTCTGCGGATAATGCGGAGCAAGGAAATACATATTGGTTCCGTTTCCGGCGTTTACGTGGCTGAACATGAGGAAGAAGCGTGCGTGCTTGAGGTGCATGTTGGCATATATATCTACAAAGGGATAGCCGCCGAGTTTCACCTTGCTTGCACTGTTCTCCTGAATGGCGAACCGGTTGAGCTGAGGACAGAAATCGGGCGCGTAATATTTTGTGAAGAAATATGCATCACCACCAAATTCTACGCTGAGTACTTTGGCTATCTTGAATTTCAAATACAGGTTGGTGAACAGGTTGAGTGACGGTACCGGCAACACGTCACTGTTGCTTGAATTCTGATAAGTCACCACATTCTCCCAATTGAGCGGACCAAGACGGAAATTCTGCATCAGTTGTGCTGTCATAAGATTGATGTTGCCGCCGGCCTGTCTGATACTTGCCGATAGGTTGGTGCGGGCCGTTGTGGTGGCATCATAGCTCATGCCGAAGTATGTATAGTTCTGTATCTCTTCTACGGCAACGCGCAGTGTCGTTTTGGTCTTGCGGTAAGTGAAACTGCCTTCCAAGCGGGTTCTCGTCTCTTTACTCAGATTGTCTCGGTCCCACCAGATGTGTTTGGAATGGTAACGACGCTGATAGAATGTGGGGTTGAGGCGATAGAAGTATGCCCGTGCGGCCAATGTCACGGTATCACCGAAGAGCGGAAAGTTGAGGTCTGTGTTGAAGTCAGCCTTCAACTGTCCCATATCTTCACCTGCAAGCCATGTTTCAGCCATAAGATTATAGTGCAGTGTCTTGCCTTGCGATTTCGTAATCTGTCCTCCAACGCTCAGTGTATGTTCGTTCCATGTCTCGGTATATGCGCCTATAGCATGAGGCATGCCTGTCACCGACGGCATTTCGAACCGTCTCAGTTCGTGACTTGCAAAAACTTTGAGTCCGGCTTTGGCATATTTGTTGAAGCCTTCAAGCATTGCTATGGCCAGTGTATTTTTTATGGACGTCATCGTTGTGACGTCATAGATAGAGTCGCCACCGTAGGCTTTTCGGTCGCCATAGTTGTAAAGGGTGTCGGCATAGTAGTTTTGTGGTGTCTCGTATGCCTGATAGATACGTTTATGGTTGTTCAAGTCGAGTGTGTGGATGAAGCTCGTTACGGGAACAAACACCCTCTTCATCGTGGCAGCGATGGAATCCTGACGTGCTTTTTCTGCCAGCAGACTGTCCATCTTTTCTTTCGATTCTACAGTTATTCTTGTTGTGTCTGTTTCGAACTTGTTTTCTTCCGTAGGTTCGTCACCGGCTATCACGGCCCCTTCGGGTCGTCCGGAAGAAGTGCTGTTTTCGGATGTACTTTCTTTTTCTGGCCGTCCTTTTATGCTTGACGATGTCTTGTCTTTATCTTTTCTGTTGCTGTTTTCTTTCTTGGACTCAGCGGCAAATTTCCTTGCCTTAATCTCTTCTTCGGTCATCTTTTCCATGCGGTAGAATCCGAGATTGTATCTATGGGTAAGAAACAGGTGTATATTGTTGTTTCTGTTCCAGTTGTGGCTTAGAATGGTGGGTATTTCGTTCTCTCCATACGAGTCGTCGAAACTTTCGGGGTGGGTGATGTAATTGTCGTCGGTGATGCCTCCGTTTTCTGATACTTTCTGGTGATATGACGACAACATGGCGTGCATGTTATACTTGTCTCCAAGATATGATGCGTAAACGGTGGCTCCGAAGTGCGATGCACTTTGGTCGGAGTAATATCCGCGTGCGTAAGAATAGTCGAGAATGAAACCAAAGCCGAGGCGTTTGCCGGCATTTACGGCAAATTTGGCGTTGATATGATCTTCACCATTGGTCTTGTCTCCGCAATTATCATACGAAATGTTGGTAAATGGCGACAACGTGTTTGTGAAGTGCAGTTGGTCGGGTTGCCGTATTATGTGGCTGTATGGCTGTGTGAATATGAACTGATCCGTGAGCGGCCTGTCTATGACAATGCGGTTTTCCCTTGCCGTATAGTTGTTGCCGGTGGTGTTGTATTGTCCGTACAGTCCGGTGTTGAGTGTGGTGTTGGGGTACAGATGCGGAACTGTGTCGGGTATGGCGGGAGTTACGTCACCGAATTTACGGTCTATGGTCCATACGTACAGTCCGGTAGGAATTTCCTTGTTGCTTGTGGTGTCGTTGTTGTGTTTGTTGAAATTCCTGTTTTGGTTGTTGTCTATCTGTGTAGGCCCTTCGCTGTTTGTCTGGTCAAATATCTGAGCCTCAGCCGTGGTGACGGTGAGGCTCAGTAGGAGGGCGTATAGTTTTTTTCTCATTTAAATCCTTAATATTCTGATTGCCGATTCCATGATCTTGAACACCATGGCACCAAGGATTATGTATATTCCGGTCTGTTTGTCGGCAGATACATAATATATAACTCCCACAATTGCTCCTACCATGAATATAAGGTTGAGCACGTTTCGTATTCTCAATAATATTGTTTCTCTTTTTGTGTGGAGTTCTTCCTGATGCTCGCGTCGTCCGGCCATTCGTTCCTCCAATGGGGTCTTTTCGTATTGATTCATGGGAGGAATGTGTTTATTTCAGCAATTTGGCAAACTTGTCGAACAGATAGTCTTTTCTGTCTATGGTCTTGCGGCGGAACTTACCTGTTACTCTCGACAGCTTCCGTTTGTTTTTCTTCAGTCCGTATTCGTCTGTTATCCACTCCTCGGCTTTCAATGTCTGCGGGTCGCGCTCTTCCTCATACAGATAGTAAATCTTTGTCATCTTGATGTCGGCCTTGCCGTCCTTACAGTCGGCAATGATATGATAGAAAAGGCGGGTACGGTCCAATACCAGTGCCGTGCTTTTGAATACAAGCCATTCCTGGTATGAGGCTACTATCTGGTGGCTGACACTGTCTGTCAGGACAATGCGGCTCTGCTCAAACTGATTCTCTTCTTTTGTCATGTCGTTGAGACACTTGCGTAGTGTCTGGTAAATCTGTTCCGCACTTTTTCCTGGCGCTTCTATTGTTGTCTCAAACACAACTTTGCCGTCTGCTACAGGTACGGCACCGGTCAGATATTTTGCGTCGGGGTTTGCGGCCACGCCATTCTCGTTCTTTTGTATTTCCCACGTGTTTTGTGCCGTCATGGTCATGGGCAGGCACATGAGTATTGCAAACAAAATCTTTTTCATCGTCGTTCGTTCTTTTTTGATTTAATTATGCAAAGTTACAAAATATCTTATTATTACGTATGTATATTAAACAGATTAACACACTTTTTGGGGATTTGTAACTATTCCGCATCGTTCCTGTAGGCTGTAGGCCTGCGTTTCGCGTCATTTCGGCAGCCGGTGTCTGTATATGTCAAGGCGCGGTTGTTGCAATGCTTTCACGGCTGTCTGCGTTTGTCGGAGAGCTGTGGTCTGATGCAGGAGCCTACGTGGCGGCAAAGTGAAGTCAATAGGATTACTGAGTGAAGTCAATAGGATTACTGGGTAAAGTCAATAAGATTACCGAGTAAAGTCAATAACAATCCATTCGGGCCGATAGCGGTGCGCGTTGTGCCTATTTCAATTCGAGTTCTTTCTGCATCCTTATGATTTCGTCTCTGTACTGTGCGGCCTGGATGAAGTCGAGACGTTTTGCAGCCTCTTTCATCAGTCTGGTGGTGTTGGCGATACTCTTCTCCAGCTGTGGGCGTGTCATGCGCTCTACTATAGGATCAGCGGCGAAGGCTCCTTCTTCCGGACCGATATATGCCGTGCGCAGGCTTGGTGTTGTTTCGGTTTTGTCAACGGCACCGGCCTCGGCCCGCAGCACACTTTGATGCAATGTCTTGCGTATCTGTGTGGGAGTGATGCCATGTTCTTCGTTGTAGTGCATCTGTTTCATCCTGCGGCGCATTGTCTCGTCGATGGTGAGTTGCATGCTTGCCGTGATGTTGTCGGCATACATTATTACTTTTCCGTTGACGTTGCGTGCCGCACGTCCGGCTGTCTGAGTGAGACTGCGGTGGCTACGCAGAAATCCCTCTTTGTCGGCGTCAAGTATGGCAACGAGCGACACTTCCGGCAGATCAAGACCTTCACGAAGCAGGTTTACTCCCACGAGAACGTCGTATACGCCATGCCTCAGGTCGTCGAGTATCTTGATTCGGTCGAGTGTAGCCACGTCGCTGTGTATATATGCTGTCCGTATGTCATGATTGAGCAGATATTCCGTAAGTTCCTCGGCCATGCGTTTGGTCAGTGTCGTTATCAGTACACGTTCTTCATGTTCCATGCGCTTGTGTATCTCTTCGGTAAGGTCGTCTATCTGATTCTCGCTCGGGCGTACTTCTATTTCGGGATCGAGAAGTCCGGTAGGACGTATAATCTGTTCCACGACTACTCCTTCCGATTCGCTTAGCTCATAGTCGGCGGGTGTGGCCGATACGTAGATTATCTGATTTATCATGCCGTAGAATTCGTCGAATGTAAGCGGACGGTTGTCGAAGGCGGCAGGCAGTCTGAAGCCGTATTCTACAAGGTTGGTTTTTCTGGCGCGATCGCCGCCGTACATGGCATTTATCTGCGGCACGCTCACGTGGCTTTCATCGATAACCATCAGATAGTCATTTGGGAAGAAGTCGAGCAGGCAATACGGGCGCTCGCCGGGTTGCCGGCCGTCGAAATACCGTGAATAATTCTCTATTCCCGAGCAGTGTCCGAGTTCCTTTATCATTTCCATGTCGTATTCCACACGCTCTTTTATTCGCTGTGCCTTTATGCCGTCTCCTACGTTTGTAAAGAACTCCACCTGTTTGACAAGATCGTCCTGTATCTGCCGTATGGCGATGTCGGTCTGTTCTTGAGTCGTCATGAAAAGATTGGCCGGATAAAGTTTATACTCGCCGAACGAGGCCAGACGGTCCATAGTAACGGAGTCGAGTTCTTCTATTCCGTCTATCTCGTCGTCCCAGAATGTCACACGAAGTATCACCTCACTATATGCCATAGCAATGTCAACCGTATCACCTTTCACGCGGAAGCAGCCTCGTTGCAGTTCTATATCATTGCGCACATAGAGTGCTTGTACCAATTTCCTTAACAGCGCATTGCGCTCTATCTTTTGTCCGCGGTGCAGTTCTATCACGTTTTCCGACAGTGCGACAGGACTGCCCATACCGTATATGCAACTTACCGATGATACTACAATCACGTCCTTACGACCTGACAACAGTGAGGATACGGTCCGCAGTCGGAGCCGGTCTATTTCTTCGTTGATGGCAAGGTCTTTTTCGATATAGGTGTCGGTTGTCGGAAGATATGCTTCCGGTTGGTAATAATCATAATAACTTACATAATATTCTACGGCGTTATCAGGGAAGAAACCTCGCATTTCTTCGTACAATTGTGCTGCCAGCGTTTTGTTGTGGCTCAGAATCAAGGTGGGGCGTCCGGCATTGGCAATGACGTTTGCTACAGTGAATGTCTTGCCGGATCCGGTCACACCCAGCAACACCTGCGATCTGTCGCCTCTTTGCAGTCCTTCAGTGAGGCTTTGTATGGCCTCCGGCTGGTCGCCTGTAGGTTTATATTTGGAAGTAAGTTTAAATTGACTCATATTGTGCAAAATTACTTATTTTCGTTGTAATAAACGTTATAATAAGGTTTATTTTGCTAAAATTCAGTTTAAATGCTTTGCCATTAGGGGAAAAATAGCTATTTTTGCATCCTCAAAAATCGACAGATGAAGAAAAACTTATTCATATTGGTGTGCGCATTGGCTTTGATGAGCAGTTGTGCCACTGAGTTTAACCGTGTTTATAAGTCGGGCGATTACGACTACAAATATGAATTTGCAAAGCAATGTTTCGCCGAAGGCAAATTCACGCAAGCCATATCATTGTTACAGGAGCTCGTGACCATACAGAAAGGGACGGACAACGCTCAGGAGTGTCTGTACATGTTGGCCATGGCAGAATATTGCGACCGCGACTATGAGAGTGCGTCGGCTACGTTCAGAAAGTATTATTCGTCTTATCCCAAAGGATTGTATGCCGAGCAGGCTTCTTTCTATATCGGTCAGTCGCTATATGAAAGTACGCCGGAACCGCGGCTCGACCAGTCGCCCACAGTGGGAGCCATCAACGCATATCAGCAGTTTCTTGACTTTTATCCCGATTCCAAGTTGCGTTCTACCGCACAACATCGTCTGTTTGAGTTGCAGGACAAACTTGTTATGAAAGAGTATCTTTCAGCAAAACTGTACTACAATCTTGGCGGATATTTTCTTAACTGCTTGGGCGGAGGTTCCAATTATGAGGCATGTATCGTCACTTCACAGAACGCACTCAACGCATATCCTTACAGTAATATGCGTGAGAGTTTTGCCGCGCTCATAATGAAGAGCAAGTTCAAGTTGGCCGAGCAAAGTGTGGAAGAGAAGCGGCTTGACCGTTACCGTGATGCGGAAGACGAATGTTATGGATTCCTTAATGAATACCCTGACAGTAAGGAAAGGGAAACAGCGGAAAAGTATATAGCCAAGTGCAAGGCTTTTACCAAGAATTGATTGAATATATACAGGCATTTAAACGAAATTTAAAACTTTATAGAATAGTATGGATTACAAGAAATCAAAGGCACCGGTGAATACCGTTACACGCAACATCATGGATCTTTGCAAGGATACCAATTCGCTATATGAGAGTGTGGCTATCATTGCGAAACGTTCAAATCAGATTTCAGTTCAGATTAAGGAAGATCTCAGCAAGAAATTGGCAGAGTTCGCTTCTTACAACGACAGCCTTGAGGAGGTATTCGAGAACCGTGAGCAGATAGAGATTTCACGCTATTATGAGAAGTTGCCTAAACCGACATTGTTGGCAACCCAAGAGTTTGTTGAAGATAAGATCTATTGGCGTGACCCTGTGCGGGAGAATCATCAGGGCAATGATGACAGACTTGTCTAAAAAACGTGTCGTAAGTGTATGATACAGCGCATTCAAACTGTTTATATGGCTTTGGCCGTAGTGTTCACCGTGGTATGTCTATGCTTGCCTATAGGAGTGTTCTGTGCTGACGGACTGACTGTAATACGTGAGTACAATCTGTTCCTTGCGGACGATAGTGCCGCACATAGTTACGACACATGGCCAATGTTTGCAGTACTTGTTCCGTCTGCTGCCCTCGGTATTTATTCAATATTTGTTTACGTTAACCGCAGGGTGCAGGCGCGTTTTTGCATGTTTAACGTATTGTTGCTCATTGGATGGTACGTTTTATATGCCGTTTACAGTCGTATGTTCGGGGTGGGTGAAGGCACTGTCGATTTCCAGCCTACTGTCTATGCTGCTTTTCCTTGTGTGGCGTTGATATTTTATGTCATGGCCCGTCGTGCCATTATGGCTGACGAGGCCCTTGTACGTGCTGCCGACAGAATACGTTGACGGAATAAGACAATAAAGTCAGAGATAATGCTTCGGGGTCTGATGCTATTTTAGCAGCAGACCCCGAAACATTTAAATACCATGTTCTCGTTGTTCTAAAATTCTTTTTTATTGGTGATATAGGCGGGGAATTTTATAAATATGTTTTATAACATATAAATGAATTTGTGAATAATTAAAAAAAACGATAACTTTGCCTGCGTTATCCTGAATACAATCTTTTTACCTTAAAGGAGGCTAATACCTATTGATAAAAAAACCGTTCACTGAGAAGTGAGCGGTTTTTTGCTGTCAATTAAATATACCGGCATAAAAATCTTTTAATGAGATGAAAGGAATGCTATCCGTCATGTTATTTTATATTACGCTCGTTTAGAGCCTTTACATACTTTGCTGCATTTTTCAAGTGTTCCCCGTATGTTCGTGCGAAATTGTGCGTGCCTGAGAAATCTTCTTTTGCACACATGTACAGATAGTCATGGTCGGTGTAGTTGAGCACTGCGTCTATTCCTGCAATAGATGCTATTTTGATCGGACCAGGAGGCAGCCCCGTATTTTTATATGTATTGTATGGACTGTCGATTTCGAGCAGTTTGTGATATATTCTGCGCAGAGTGAAGTCCTGCCATGCAAATTTGATGGTAGGGTCGGCCTGTAGCGGCATGTCGGTTTTCAGTCTGTTGATGTACATACCCGCTATCATGGGTTTCTCGGCCGTGTTGGCCGTCTCTTCATCTATAATGCTTGCCAGCGTGCTTATTTGCAGCGGAGTCATGCCGATGGCTTTTGCCTTTGCCATACGCTCTGTATTCCAAAACTTTTTGTGTTCCTGTTGTATTCGCGCCATCAGTTTGTCCATGCTCACATTCCAGTATATATCGTATGTGTTTGGTATGAACGCAGATGCTATTGTGGCCGTATCATATCCGTATTTGGCACAAAACGCAGAGTCGGTGAGTGCACGTGCAATGGTAACACTGTCGAGCATCAGCCTTTTGGACAGTGTTCCGGCCAGACGGTTCATTGTTCTTGATTCTGGTATGGTGAGGTTCAATGATGTCTGCATGCCGTTTTTTATATGCCTGAAAGTGGTGAAAACCTTCTCACCCGGTGCTATGGCATAGCGTCCGGAGCGTATGTTCTTGTCGTATCCGCTGTATCTCACCAATGTTCGGAATCCCTTGATGGAATGGTCGGCGGCAATGGGATTGAGCTTGGCGTATACAGAGTCGACGGTGTCGTCATCGTCGATGTACACATATTGCATGGTTTCGGAGGTGGAGAAAGACGAGAAGAAGTAATAATAAAATATGCCGGCAATAAGCAGCAGACATACGCCTGATACGTATAAATAATACTTTGATTCTATAGGTTTCATGTTATGAATATAAAAAATATCGGCAAAGATACACCATTTTCCAAAATTGGCGAAATGTTTTGTCCGATTTTTATTACCTTTGTGCCTGTTTGAAAGGCTTTTACTGTTGTCACTGTTTACATATAAAGTACCGGTGGCAGCGGGATTGGGCCGGCATTTGACATCTTTAAATTTTAAAGGAATGAAACTGAAGTTTAGCTTGACATACGGTACGATGTGGGGCGAGAGTCTCCATGTTCAGATAGAATATCTTGGGTACGACGGCAGTGTAAGACGTCATAACCTTCCGATGAATACCAATGACGGTCGTTTATGGACATTGGAGACTGTTGCACTTGGTTCGCGACATCATCCGATGTCGGCTTTCAGATACTGTTATCAGGTGGAAAATGCAGCCGGGGATATAATAAGACGCGAATGGAATATGGTGCCGAGGATATATCCTTTCGACCCCACCAAAGATTATACGATGCCCGACAGTTGGCGTGACATACCGTTTCAATATCACATGTATACCAGTGCCTATGCCGTGACAATGTACGGCAGTAGAGGGGAGGAAGTGCGGCCTTTGCCAACATCTCTGTATCGTCGTACGTTATTGTTCAGGGTGTCGGCTCCGCAGCTCAAACCGGGTCAGGAACTTGCCGTATGCGGTAGTCATCCGGCATTGGGAGGTTGGAACACGTCCCGGTATATGAAGATGCAATATGCCGGTCAGGCTGAATGGGTATTGTCGGTAAACGTGATGGGCATGTTCTTTCCTATCGAATACAAATATGTTGTCGTCGATGCTGAAACGAGTGCTTTTGTGGCATGGGAAGAAGGAGACAACCGCACTACCGGGGACAAAGAAATATCCGATGGTGAGGTGCTTGCACTTGACGGCGGTTTTCTCAGAGTCAGTGAAGATGTATGGAAGATTGCCGGTGTGGTGATACCTGTATTCTCATTGCGCAGTTCATTTTCATACGGTGTCGGCGATTTTGGTGATTTGAAGCGAATGGTCGATTGGGTTGTTGAGACCGGTATGAAGATGATTCAGATTCTTCCGATAAACGACACGACGAAAACACGCGGTTGGAGCGACTCATATCCATATAATGCAGTGTCGGTATATGCCCTTCATCCGCATTATGTAGACCTTGAAGCTGCAGGTGTGTTGAGCGACAAGTCGCGTATGACAGCTTACCACCGTCAGCGTCAGGAACTCAATGCACTTCCGTACAGTGACTATGAGGCTGTGGACAGAGTGAAGACAGCTTATCTGCACGAACTTTATGCTGAATGCGGGTGGCAGATGTCCGGCACGGAAGAATATCGCACTTTTGTTGAAAAAAACGCCGGCTGGCTCATGCCTTATGCTGCTTTTTGTTCGATGCGCGATCGTTGCGGCACAGCACATTTTGAGGAATGGCCCGAACATTCCGTTTACAACCAGGAGGCTGTACGCCGTTATTGCGATGCCAATCAGGAGGATGTGCAATATGTATATTTCGTTCAGTATTTATTGCACCGGCAGTTGCTTGAAGCCGGAGACTATGCACGTTCGAAGGGGGTGGTGATAAAGGGTGATATTCCCATTGGTGTGTGTCGCGACAGTGTCGATGTTTGGATGCAACCCCAGTATTTCAATTTGGATTCTCAGACAGGTGCCCCTCCTGATGCTTTTACTCAAAACGGACAGAACTGGGAATTTCCAACATACAACTGGCCCGCAATGATAGCCGACGGTTGCAGTTGGTGGCGTAGTCGTTTTGCACATATGGAGCATTATTTTGACGCGTTCCGTATAGACCATGTGCTTGGCTTCTTTCGTATATGGGAGATTCCTCTTGACTCTGTCCACGGGCTGTTGGGGCATTTCTCCCCGGCCTTGCCTCTTACTTCGGGCGAAATAGAATATTTCGGATTACCGTTCCGCAAGGACTTGTTCACACGACCTTTTATCAACGACAGCATTATCGACCGTATCTTCGGCGTGCATGCCGGCTATGTGCGTGATGCATTTCTCATATCCGGCCCCTACGGTCTGTATAGCCTGAAGGGAGATTACGACACACAACGCAAGGTTGAGAGACACTTCGTAGGGATGCATGACGAAAACAGTATATGGATACGCGACGGACTGTATCGGCTGATAAGCAATGTTCTCTTTGTGGAGGACCCACGTCAGCCGGAGATGTACCATCCGCGTATAGGAGTCTACAACGAACCTGTATTCGATGCATTGTCTGTTGAAGAGAAGGAGGCATTTATGCGGCTTTACAACAACTATTATTACAACCGGCATAATGATTATTGGAGAGAACAGGCAATGACACGTCTGCCCGTGGCTTTGGGCAATACGCGTATGATGGTGTGTGCCGAGGATTTGGGCATGTTGCCCGACTGTGTGGGTTCTGTGCTTGACGCTTTGCGTATACAGACATTGGAGATTCAGACAATGCCCAAGCAAAGTGGGTTGGAGTTTGCGCATCTTGCGGCCAATCCATACAGAAGTGTTGCTACGTTTTCCACGCATGACATGCCGTCGCTGCGTATGTGGTGGGAGGAAAGCCCTGAGCGTACGCAACGCTATTATGTCACGATGATGCAGAAGGAGGGCCGTGCACCTGAGCATCTGCCGGCGCATCTTGCCGAAGAAATAGTGGCCAGACATCTTTATTGCCCGTCAATGCTTTGTCTGTTGTCGTTCCAGGACTGGATGGCTATGGACGGAGAGTTGCGTTCGGATGCCGTGCGTGAGGAGAGGATAAATGTGCCGGCCGACAACTCACATCGATGGAAATATAGAATGCACATTACCATAGAAGAGCTGATGAAAGCAGAACGGTTCAATCAGAAGTTGAGACAGATGATAACGAGGAGCAGACGATGAGAGAATACAATACATACATATTTGACCTTGACGGAACGTTGCTTTCCACCCTCGACGATTTGGCGGCAAGTGTAAACCATGCACTGCGTACTTATGATATGCCGGAACATCCTGTAGAAGATATCCGTTGGTTTGTGGGCAACGGTGTGCGTGTGCTTATGGAACGTGCCGTGCCAGGAGGAGCCGGCAATCCGCTGTTTGAAGATGTGTTCGAGGCTTTCCGTCACTACTATATGGAGCATTCGCTTGACAATACAGTGCCTTATGACGGTGTCATAGATATGCTCGTTGAACTGAAACGCCGCAACAAAAATATAGCTGTGGTGAGCAACAAGTTTTATGCCGCCACGCAGGAATTGTGCCGTCACTTTTTTGGCGCCTATGTTGATGTGGCTATAGGAGAACGTGAGAATATAAGGAAAAAGCCTGCACCCGATACCGTGCTTGAGGCATTACGTTTGCTCGGTGTCGGAAAAGAAGGTGCCGTCTACGTTGGTGACAGTGACGTCGACGTGGCAACGGCACGTAACAGCGGTTTGCCGTGCGTGAGTGTCTTGTGGGGATTTCGTGATCGGGATTTCCTTTTAAAACATGGGGCAACGGAATTTATATCCGTTCCGTCCCAGCTGTTGCCTTGAATAATGAACTTTTTCAAGTAAGGAGGTGATTGTCGAAATATGTCAGAACCTCATCCTTGTAACTGTCAGAAATAGGTATGTATGTGTTTCCGAAAACAATACGCATACGGTCTATCACTTTTATTTTCGTCATATTAACGATATACGAGCGGTGGGTACGCATGAATTCGGGAGAGGGAAGATGCTGTTCAAGTTTTTTCATGTTCATAAGCGACATTATTTTTTCTCCGTTTTCAAGATATATGCGTATATAATCTTTAAGTCCTTCTATATAAAGGATGTCGTCAAGATTGACTTTCTGCAGTTTATAGTCGCTTTTCACAAATATGAACTTGTCTTTCTTACACACAGCCTGTTTCCGCATGAATTCGAACCATTCGAGTGCTTTGGCTGAGGCTTTCACAAACTCTTCGTAGCTGATGGGCTTCATTAGGTAGTCGATGGCGTTGACTTTATATCCGTCGATTGCATATTGGCTGAAAGCTGTAGTGAATATTATTCTGGTCTGTTTGGGAAGTATTTTTGCAAATTCCATGCCACTCAGTTCAGGCATCTGTATGTCAAGAAACAGCAGGTCGACAGGGGTTGCACGAAGGTTTTTCATGCCGTTTAAGGCACTGTTATAAGTGCCGGTAAGATTTAGAAAAGGGATTTTTCTCACGTAGCTTGCCAGTAGTTCGGCGGCCAATGGCTCGTCGTCAATGATTGCGCATTTCAGTGTCATATATCTTGATTGATGATAAGTATATCGTGTTGTCTTTATTAGTTCCCTTTTTCCATTCATATCGTCCGTGATACAGCAGTTCCAGTCGTTTTTCCATTTGTTGCAGTCCTATGCCGTGTCCGCTACGGTCGGTTTCGTTTTTAGGATGGTTGCTGTTTACTATCAGGCAGGTTATTTCCTTGCTGTCGGCCGATATTTTTATGTGTATGAAGCTCGGTTGGGTAGTGCTGACTCCATGTTTGAAGGCATTTTCAATCAGTGAGATGAATAGGAGTGGGGCTATTTGTATGTTGCAAGGTTTGGAAATGTCTGTTTCAAACTGTATGTCTACATTCATTGTCTGTCTTATTTTCATCAGGTTGATGTAGTGCGTGATGAAGTTTATCTCTTTTTCCAGATTGACGTATGTCTCTTGATTGTCATATAGCACGTATCTCAACAGTTTGCTCAGTTCGTGTGTTACTTCTTGGGCTTTGGGAGCGTTGAATGCGATGAGTGCGTAGATGTTGTTCAGTGTATTGAGGAGGAAATGTGGATTTAGCTGTGATCTCAGGTTTTTCAACTCAGCTTCTTTTCGTGCTGCTTCTGCTTCATGTCGTGCTGTCTCTGCAGCCTGCCACCGCATTGCTATTTGTATAGTTGTGGCAATGGCTGCCGTGACGGTGAGGTTGAAGATGTTTCTCAGGATGAAGAATACGGACATGATTTGGCTCTCATATGGTCTTTCGTGTTCCGGTCGGTCAAAATGTTGTACAGTGAAGTGCATCCACCAGTGCTGCATTACGGCCATGACAACAATCATTGTTAAATTCACAATCCAATAGTATCTACGTTCGTGGTTTACAAAGAACTTTGGAGTGAGCCAAAGGTAATTTGCATAGAATACAATCACAGATGTCAACGAGCCAATGCTTACACAAGCAAATTCCTTTAGGCTAACTCCGTTACCGTGGTTCATGAACATCAGCGGTGACATGAATATGATGGTCCATATCGCTGCGTGGATGGAATATATGAGTCTGTTGTTGCTATTCATATCTTATTGCTTCAATAGGGTCGAGTCGGGCGGCTTTTTGGGCGGGATACCAACCGAAGAAAACCCCGGTGAATGTACACACAGCAAAACTCATGACGATGGTCCATGCCTGTATTGCTATTGGCCAGTGGGCAAATGTCTTTATGGAGAATGACGCTCCGACGCCCAGCATCACACCGATCAGACCTCCTGTCACGCTGAGCAGTATGGCTTCGATGAGAAACTGGTTCAGTATGTCTGTCCCTCTGGCGCCCACGCTCATGCGCAGTCCTATTTCGCGGGTGCGTTCTGTCACGCTGACATACATTATGTTCATTATGCCTATGCCTCCTACTATGAGCGAGATGCCTGCCACACACCCGAGCAGGATGGTGAGCATATCGGATGTAGAGGTCATCATGGAAGCCAGTTCTTCCTGGGAGCGTATGTTGAAATCATCCTCGTCGGCTTCTCTGTCTTCCGTGGCGTCTTTAAGCTTATGGTTGTGGCGCAGTATTGCCGTAATCTCTTCTGTGGCCTTTTCCGTTACACTTTCGGTTATGGCTGAACATTGTATGCTTCCGAGATATGTCTGTGCGAGTATTCGTTTCATCACCGATGTGTATGGAGCAAGCACCAGATCGTCCTGATCCATACCCATGGAGTTGTATCCTTTTTTCTTCAACACACCGACAACGCGGAACGGAATGGAGTTGAAACGTACGACTTTGCCTATAGGGTCGTTTCCTTCAGGGAAGAGATTGTCCACAACAGTCTGACCGAGTACGCATACCTTTGCGCTTGATTTGATGTCGGCGGGAGTGAACATCTCGCCTTCGGCCACGCTCAACTGGCGTATTTCGAGATAGTCCTCATTTACTCCGTATAGTGAGGAAGGGGTGTTCTCGTTGCCGTAGATGAACTGTCCGCTGCTCGTTACCACAGGGCTTATGCCTTTTATGTACCGGCATTGTTCCTTGATGGTTTTGTAGTCGGTCATCTTCAGGGTCTCCATCGATGATGCTTCTTGACGAACACCGCCACGGCGGTCGGCTCCAGGATGTATCATTATCATGTTTGATCCCATCTCGGCTATGTTGGCTTGTATGCTTTGTTTGGTGCCTTGCCCCACGGCGAGCATGGTTATCACCGATGCAATACCGATGATGATTCCCAATGCTGTAAGGAACGAGCGTGTCTTGTTGGCTGCTATGGCCCGGAGTGCTATTTTAAATAGATTTGTATAGTTCATAATGCTATTCGTCTGTGCTTGGCGGCAATGCCGCGAGTCCGTCGGCAGCCGACATTATGCTTTCGTTATGTTTGTCGCTTATTACCCGTCCGTCGCGCAACATAATGTTGCGGCTAGAGTAGTTGGCAATGTCGGGATTGTGTGTCACGAATATGATGGTGCGTCCTTCGGCGTGCAGTTTCTGGAAAAGCACGAGTATCTCGAACGAGGTTCTTGTGTCAAGATTGCCGGTAGCCTCGTCGGCCAGGATAACTGCGGGATTGTTGACCAGCGCACGGGCTATGGCCACACGCTGCATCTGTCCTCCCGACATTTGGTTCGACTTGTGGTACAGGCGGTCGCCCAATCCTACTGCTTTAAGAGCTTCTACGGCGCGTCGTCGGCGTTCCTCGGCACTGACATCACTGTTGTACATCAGTGGCAGTTCCACGTTCTCCACACTTGTAGTCTTGGCCAGCAGGTTGTAGTTTTGGAAGATGAAGCCTATCTTGCGGTTGCGCAGCACTGCTCTTTGCGACTTTGACATGGAACTCACTGCAACGCCGTCAAGAAAATACTCACCGCTTGACGGTGTGTCAAGGCATCCCAGTTGGTTGAGCAGTGTCGATTTGCCGGAGCCGGACTTGCCCATTATCGTGACAAACTCACCTTCATATATCTTGAACGAAACCCCGCGCAGTGCCTGTACAAGTTCGTTGCCTACAACGAACTTGCGCTTTACGTCCTGCAGTTCAATTACTATTTTATTGTCTTTCGGCATGGTTATTTTTTCTTTTCATTTTTCCTCGGACCCGGTGCGAATGGTGATTGTTCACGGCTTTGCTCCTGTGCGTCCCCAGTACCGATTTCGTTAATCTCGGTAACGATGACTGTTCCTTCGGTTATGTCGCCGGCTATTTCGGTGTTCACCCCGTCGGTCATTCCGGTCTGTACGTTATGTGCTGTAAGGGTCTTCCCGTCGAATGTCCATACTTTGTTCTTTCCGTTGTTGTCGGCAATCTTGTATTTGTTGCCGACAGTTTCTGCCGTTGGCATCAGTCTCAGTGCTTTGCTGGGGACAACCAATACACCCTGTTTCCCGGATGTGTATATGGTTACATTGGCTGTGAGTCCTGGCTTCAGTTTCAGGTCGGCATTCGGGGCGCTTATTACAACTTCATATGTTACGACATTGTTTGTTGTTGTGGCTTCCTGACGCACTTGGGTAACCTCTCCTTCGAATGTGTCGTTAGGATAAGCATCCACAGTGAACGTGACGCGCTCTCCTTCGTGCACGTCGCCTATGTCCGCTTCATCTACGTCAGCTACCACTCGCATGTCTGTCAGGTCTTGGGCTATGTTGAACAGTTCGGGAGTGCTGAAACTGGCAGCCACAGTCTGGCCTTCTTCTACCGATTTCGACAATACAACACCGTCTATTGGCGATGTTATTGTGGCATAGCCTAGATTGGTCTGTGCTTTCCGTACCGTTTCTCTTGATGTGGCTACGGCCTCTTTGGCTTTCAGATAACTCAGTTCGGCGTTCTCATAGTCGTCGGCACTCACCAGCCCCTTGTCAAACAATGTCTTGTAACGTTTGTAGTTGGCTGTTTCGTATGCCAATGTGCTTTGCGCGCTTGACAGGTTGGCTTTGGCGGTGTTTAGTTCGCTTGTCAGGTTCGTCTTGTCAAGTTCGGCTATTATCTGTCCTTTTTTCACCACACTGTTGTAGTCAACGAACAGTTTGCTGACAATTCCCGATACCTGTGTGCCTACCGTGACCGATGTTACGGGTTCGATGGTTCCCGTGGCGGTGATGCTGTTTTGTATATCGGTTTTTTTCACTTTGTCTGTCTCGAACGAAATCTGCCGCTCTTTTTTTATTCCCGACAGCATCCATACTGCAACGGCGATTATTGCCACGGCAATTACGCCTATCCATATTTTGCTTATTCTTTTCATATTGTTGTGAATGATGTTATTGTTTGGTTATAGTTTTGCCGGCTCTCCTTTGTAAAAGTTCAGTATCTGTATGTTGAGTATTGTCATGTACTTGCTTTGAAGTCGGTTCTGCTGTGCGTTGAGCAGATTGTTCTTGCCTGTCATCAGCTCTATGATGTTTTTCATGCCGAGGCGAAATTGCTCGCTCACAAGATCATATCCGGCTTGTTCGCTTTCCACACTGGCTTGTGCGGCTTTGAACTTCTGTTGGTTGGTATAGGCGTCGAGCCAATACCCCTCGATTGTGCTGTACAGTTGTTTTTGTCGGTCCTGAAGGTCGAGCAGACTCTCTTCCTGTTGCAGTTTGGCCTTGTTTACGGCGGTACGCGTTGAGCGGTTGTCGAAGAGGGGTATGCTCAATGTCGCTCCAACGGATGCGTCCATGTTTGTTTTAATCTGTGTGCCCCATGTTCTTGAATTCATTGATGTCGTGTTTGTGCCAACTCCTCCGGTAAGGCTTATCGTCGGCATCTTGCCGGATTTTGCTATAGATATGCCTAACTTGCTGTTTTCTATTGCCAGTCTGCCGTTCTCTATTTCGGGGCGTGTGGTCAGGGCCGTTTCATATACAGTCTCGAGCGGTGGAATCTCTTTCATGGCCTTGTTGTCGGATATTTCAGGTATGTATATGTCAAAATCCTCCTCGCCGGTTATCTCAAGCAACTGTTTAAGTTGCAGCCTGTATCCGGCCAGATTGCTTTCCGCTTCTGTAATGTTATATTTGTCTGTAGCGGTCTGTGCCGTCAGTTGTGCCAAGTCGGCTTTCGACATATTTCCGGCTTCAACCATTTCCTTGCCGCGCTCTTCGTTCTTGAGTGCCGTCTCGTAGTTGTTGCGGCAGACATTGATAGCTTCTTTCAGATACAGAATCTGTACGTACAATTGGATTATCTGTTCCTGTATGCTGTTGGCAGTAATGTCAGAGTTCAGTTCTGCCTGCTGTTCTGCCAGTCTGTTCTGTTTGACGGTGTTGAGGTTACGGTTACCGTTCCATACGGTCCAACTTGTATTCAACCCGTAGCTTCCGTTATAAGATGTCTTGTTTATGCTTGTGGATACGGTGCCGTTGTTTACCGTACTTACGCCATCGTTTACCCACGGTCGGTAACCGATCGACTGATTGGTTGATAAATTAAACGAAGGCAGTAATGCGGCTTTCGATTGTTTCAGGTCTTCGGTTGCCGATTGCTTTTCCAACCGTGTCTTTTTCAGAGTTATGTTGTTGGTCATAGCATAGTTTATACATTCCTCCAACGTCCATTTCTTCGGATTGTCTGCGCTGGCAGATACAGCGGTCAGCAGAATGGTTCCGATGAGCATAATACCTTTGTTCATATTCTTCCGTTTGTTTTTTACGCTGCAAAATTAAGAAGAATATATTCTTTATGAAAAAATAATGTATATATGTCGGAAGTTAGTAGAATAATAACGCCAAATCCTCGATGAGATTTGGCGCTTTTAATGTTTGTTTACAATTGGCTCAGTCTTGCGATGTATTTTCCAAGGATATCGAATTCGATGTTGACCACCGAGCCGACACGGATATCGCAGAAGTTGGTGTGTTCAAGCGTGTACGGTATTATGGCCACCCGGAAAGTGTCGGCTGTGGGGTTGCATACAGTGAGAGACACACCGTTGACAGTTACGCTGCCTTTGTCTACAGTAAAGTAGCCGTGTCGTGCCATCTCCTTGTCGGTTTCGTATGTGAATGTGAAGTATGTGCTTCCATCGGCATCTTCCATGGCTGTACAACGTGCCGTTAAGTCTACATGCCCTTGAACGATATGACCGTCAAGGCGTCCGTTCATCTGCATCGAACGCTCTATGTTTACCTTGTCGCCCACTTTCAGCAAACTGAGATTGCTACGCTCGAGCGTCTCCTTCATTGCCGTGACAGTGTATGTGCCGTTGGCTATGCTCACCACCGTCAGGCATACTCCGTTGTGGGCCACGCTTTGATCTGTTTTGAGTTCGTCGGCGAATGAACATTTCAGTGAGAAATCAATGTTCCCACGGTCTTTTCTTATAGCCACGACAGTGGCAAATTCTTCAATTATTCCTGAAAACATGATGTTTGTCGTTTGTTTTATCCGGTAATTGTGATGATACAAAAAAAGAGCCGCACCGGTGATGTGATGAAAACTCCTATTAAGATAAGATTTGAGAGCTCTCCATCTTTGTAATCCACCGGCATTGTCTGCTGTCTTCCCGATGGAAGATTGTGGCCCGCCATTGATAAGAGAAGTATTCTCGGTTTTCAGTTTATTTGATGAGTATCCCAATCTAACCGATGCGGCTAATATACCTTTCTGTTTGCAAAGTTAATGTGATTATTTCAACTTGCCAAGTTTTTCACTGCTTTTTTTCAGTCTTTCCTGATACAAATACATTCCTGTTAAGATTAGTGCGGATATAATCACCATATATATCCAGACTGCATCAGAGGAAAACATGAAATCTCGTGGCACAATCACGTCGATAGTGCGTATGTCATAGTTGTCGGGCGATTCGAGAAGGAAAGCCTTCACCATGAAACGATGCTTGCCGGGCTTCAGTCCGGCGTACGTTGCCGTGCGCGACTTGTCGGCATTCTTCCATTCGCTGTCTATGCCTTCCATCATGTATTGGTAGTGCACACGATGTTGCAACTGATAGTTTAGTGCGGCAAAGCGGAATGAAATATTCCTGTCCGCATCGGGTAGGTTTACTTCTTTGCAGTCGGGTACATACGCGTTGAAATCACCGTTGAGCCTCGGGCTCATCAGTATGCCGTCCATATAGAAGTCTGTGATTTTCAGTTTTAGCATAGAGCCGGTCTGGGTGCTCAGTTTTTTGCGGTCTACAATGTAGTATCCGTTTAGTGTGCCGAAGATGATGTTGCCGTCAGGCATTGTTATTGCCGCACCTTCCGAGAATATGGTGTCGTCCACACCGTCAAGCATGGAGAATGTGCTGAATATGCGCTTTTTCACGTCAAACGAGCATATCATGTGATCGGTAGCCAGCCATACATTGCCTTTTTCATCAAAAGTGATGCTTTTGATTTCCTCCGACGGCAGTCCGCTCTTGATGTCGAATGTCTCAAATAGCCAATTGCCGTTTTCGTCTTTTCCTACAGTGTGGCTCAGGCCGCCGCCGTTGGTGCCTATCCACATCGAGCCGTCGGCATCGCATGCCAGTGTTACGATGTCTTTGCTCTTCAGGTCGCGTTCACCGTTTGTTGTCTCCGACACGCGCAGCATTCTGATCTTGTTGTCAGAGTATGACATTATAAGAAGCCCGTCTGTGGTTCCGGCCCATACGTTGCCTTCCTTGTCGATGGCCATTGTTCTCACTTTATGATATGAGTTGCGCGGATAGTGCCTCATTACATTGCGGTTGTTGAGTGCGACATATCGCCCGTTGCCGTCTTTGGTAATTATGTTTACTCCTCCTCCGTATGTGGCCACCCAGATATTCCCGTTCTTGTCCTCTACAGAGCGATAGGCGTTGTTGGAACTGAGACTTGCGGGATTTTCTCTGTCGTTGGTGAAGAATGTGAACCTGCCGGTACTGTTGTCTTTGTCGGGTGCTATTCTGATTACTCCAGTGCCTTTCGAGCAAATCCAGTAGTTGCCGTCTCTGTCACGATTGATACCGTAGATGCGTCCCAGCATGTGTCCGCTACCGTCATCGCTGATTATGGAAGTCACGCTGTCGTCGGGTGTCATGAATATCAGGTTGCTGTATTTGTTGCCCATGAGCAGCTGTCGGCTCCGTACGTCGTAATGAATGGCGCGTATCTCGTTGAGGTTCACTTCGTTGTTGTCAGAAAACAGTTGTCTGCGATGTATGGTCTGTTTGAGCAGTTCCAGTTTTTCGAGTCCTTTGCGTATTGTTGATTCCCATACCACACCCTCGGGCAGTGCCAGATAGGTCGCCACCGTGTTTGAAAGGTTCCATGAATTGGTCGGGTCATTGTGGAAATACTCTACATTGTCGGTCTCGCGGTTGTAGTATCCGAAGCCTCCGTGGTTCATGTTTATCCATACGGTATGGTTCACCTCCGATATCTTTGCCCCGCGCACGTCGTATTCGGGTACAGCCACTTTTTGGGTGAAGTCTTTCACGTCGCCTGTTTCCATGTTCATCCGCGATACTCCCTGCTTGTCAGTGGTGAACCACATAAGTCCGTGGCTGTCTACGAATATCGATGATATGGTCTGTCCCATCTCTTTTATTGTTTTCGGCTCCTGTCCGTATGCGAAAGACAGGATGTGTCCTGATTGTGTTCCGGCGTAAATGTTGTATCCGTTGGAGTACATGCATTTGATGTGCTCATCGGGGAAAAAACCATTACGTTCAATGTTATCGTTGTTCATATTGAGACGGTGTATGCCATTGTCCGTGCCCACCCATATATCGTCGCGATAACCTTCAGCTATTGATGTCACGGTGAGTTTGCCGGTGTCTATCAGTTTGGTTTTCATACCGTTGCGGTCGAGTCTCATACAGTATATGCCTACACCGTCTATTACGGCCATCACATCGCCGGCAGATGTGATGGTTAGGGGCTGCGACGTCTTGAAATTCCGGTATCCGGAAATTTTCCGTAACGGATTCTCTATCGTATCGGTGATACGGTTGAGCACGAAGATGCGTCCGTCGTACATTCTCATCCATATGTTCTGTTGCTGGTCTGTCGCAATGTCTATGATACGGTTATGCAACATAGAGATACCGCTTGCGCTACCCGTATCATAGTTGTAGAACGAAAAACCGTCAAAACGTGACAACCCGTTCCATGTGGCTATCCATACATATCCATAGTCGTCTTGCCTTATGCACGAAACAGCATTGCTTGCCAGACCGTCGTCAGTGGAATAGTGCGATAGTGAGGCCTTTAATTGTTGGGCTTCAATTGTTGGAGGATTCAAGAGTAGCATAGTCGCAGTAGTGAAAAGCGTAGTCACGGTTGCTTTCAATATTCTATCTGTTTTTATATGTAAATCAGTCATAATCTTGATGTTATCTTGTATAATAGTCTGTCTTGCTCTGAAAAACGTTGCAAGGTACTTATTTTTTTTCAATTATTGAAACGAAAGACGCTTTTAACCATCTTTAAGATTCTGTCAAGGGAAATAAATTTGTAGTTATGGACATAAATAAGTATCTTCGCGGCATAAAACGTAAATATACGTGAGGGATATTTGGAATTTAAGAACTAACCATAAAAGAAAAAAACATATAGAACTTTCAGATTATGAAGAATCATCTTACTCTATCCTTGCTTTCACTGCTCATGATGGGTCAGGCGACGGTGGTGGCGGCTGGCAAGGCCGACCGTAAAGAAGCTGAACCGGCAGCCAGTGAGTCACGGCTGTTCCTGTACAGTCCGGGTGAAAAGCATGGATTTCATGCGGCGTATGCCGTCAACGACAGCACATTCAGACACATCGGACAGCTTTTCTCTTCCGATTATTCGCGTTGGGGGGCGGAAAAACGGATGTATTCACCGTTTATTACCCGTTTGGAGAGTGGTGGCTATGCCGTTGTGTTTCAGGTGAACGACTATTCACCGTGCTTTGCCGTGGCTTGGTCGGCAGACCTTGTCACATGGCGCCCGCAGGACTATCCGCGAATGTCTGTCAAGGGGTGTCTCGCTCCGGTGATACGTCATGACGGCGGTGGGCGCTATACCGTGCTTTTCAAGACCAAGGACGGCGGTGTGCGCAAGACATCGACCGACGCAGCGTTCCGCCATTTCACACCTGATGTGGCTGCTACTCCGGCTGAATATGCCGATGCATATGTCATGCCGGACACGGTAAAGATTGGAGACAACACTTTTACTGGATATATGTGGAATGTTGGGCAAGACCGGACTGATACGTTGGTAAACTATTTTGCCAAACTTGCCACGGAGAGCGCACGCTATGGTGAAAAACTTGCTGACGACGGACGGCTGTTCGAGGCTTTGGGCGGAAAGGGTGTGAAGGCCGCTATGACTATAGACGGTAAACGTCAGAAAGCCATCAGCGACAAGCTCGTTGGTGTTTTCTTTGAGGATATAAGCTATGCTGCCGACGGCGGACTGTATGCTGAAATGGTGCAGAATCGTGACTTCGAATACACTTCGGCCGATCGTCGTGAGTGGGGAGCCGCTACGGCGTGGCGCTCGTCGGGAGGTGATATAAGGATTATGACAGACGGCCCGTTGAGCAAGAACAATCCCCATTATGCCGTTCTTACAGCCGATACGCTGTATAATTCGGGATGGGACGGTATGCGTATAGAACGTGGGGCAAAGTATGATTTCAGTTTCCGTGTGCGTAATATCGGCGGACAGGCCAAACGATTTACCGTGGCACTTGTAGACGGCGGGCGTGTGATAGCGTCGGCACGCATAGATACAAAGGGTGCCGGTGAAGAGTGGCATAGGTATGACGCAGTGCTCGAAGCATCCGAATCGGCCGAAAAGGCAGAACTGATGATTGTGCCTGAGAAAGGTAATGAGGCGGCTGTGGACATGATAAGCCTGTTTCCTCAGGATACGTTCAACGGACATAAAAACGGTTTGCGCAAAGATCTGGCACAAGTCATTGCCGATTTGCACCCGAAGTTTGTGCGTTTTCCCGGAGGATGTATGAGCCATGGCGACGGTTTGGGAAATATCTACCATTGGCATCACACCGTGGGACCGCTTGAAGACCGTGTGCCCGACCGCAACATTTGGAACTATCATCAGACACGCGGACTTGGATTCTATGAGTATTTCCAGTTCTGCGAAGATATGAATGCCGAACCGTTGCCCGTATTGGCGGCCGGTGTGCCATGCCAGAATTCCGGTCCGGACGAGGATGGATATGGCGGTCAGCAGGGTGGAATTCCTATGGATGAAATGCAGGCTTACATACAGGAGATGCTCGATCTGATAGAGTGGGCAAATGGCGATCCGGCTACGAGCAAATGGGCAAAGATGCGTGCCGAGGCAGGCCATCCGGCTCCGTTCAACCTGAAGTATATCGGTATTGGCAACGAGGATATCATTTCGACAACGTTTGAAGAGCGCTGTCTCATGATATGCAAGGCTATCAAAGAGCGCTATCCCGATATTGTCGTCTGTGGCACAGTGGGCCCGTTCCATTATCCTTCGTCCGATTATGTTGAAGGATGGAAGTTTGCCAAAGACAACAAAGAGGTCTTTGACATGGTTGACGAACATTATTATGAAAGTGTGGGATGGTTCCTGAACAATCAGACTTATTACGACAACTACGACCGCAAGGGCCCGAAGGTATATCTCGGTGAGTATGCCGCACGTCAAGGCAAGGGCAATATCGACTGTGCGCTGGCCGAGGCCGTGCATTTGTGCAATATAGAGCGTAATGCCGATGTGGTAGCCATGACGTCTTATGCTCCGTTGCTTTCAAAGAACGGACACAGCAACTGGAGTCCGGACATGATATATTTCGACAACAAGGGCGTTGACAGAACACCGAGTTACGAAACGCAGCGACTATTCTCTACATATTCAGGCAATCAGTATGTCGTTTCGACAATGGCTATCGACAGTGTGGCCGGGCATCGTGTGGCGACAAGTGTAGTGCGCGACAGCAGGACGGGCCAGGCTTTTCTCAAGATAGCCAATGTGCTGCCTGTCGAGCTGACCGTTACAGTAGATGCGAAAAGTCTGCCGATAGCGAATGTCGTTCGTTACGAAGGATATAGCGGCAAGCCGGGGCAGACCCGTGTTTCAGTGGAACGTGGCACGTACACGAAAAGTGCCGATGGCAAGCTGACGGTCACTCTGCCGCCATATGCATTCCGTGTTGTCATGCTGTGATTCTTTTGGAGGAGAAATCACTAACGACCAAAAAGGGGCTCTGAGATTCAATTGTATCTCAGAGCCCCTTTTTGGTCGTTAGTGTCGGATATCCTTGTTTGGGTATTTATCAATATGCAAACAGCGGATAGTTCTTCATTGTTTCATTGACACGTGCACGTACGTTTGCTATCACCTCTTCGTTTTCCGGGTCGTTGAGTACTTCCTCGATGAGTTCGGCGATGAGCACCATCAAGTCTTCCTTTGCACCACGTGTGGTTATAGCCGGAGTGCCGAGGCGTATGCCGCTGGTCTGGAATGCGCTGCGGCTGTCGAATGGCACCATGTTCTTGTTTACGGTGATGTCGGCAGCTACGAGGGCGTTCTCGGCCACCTTGCCTGTAAGCTCGGGATATTTGGAGCGCAGGTCTACGAGCATGGAGTGGTTGTCGGTGCCACCGCTGACGATGGTGAAGCCACGCCTGGTCAATTCATCGGCCAGTACTTTGGCGTTTTTCTGTACCTGTGCTGCCCATTCTTTGAACTCCGGTTGCAGCGCTTCTCCGAAAGCTACGGCTTTGGCTGCGATGACGTGTTCGAGCGGGCCGCCTTGCTGTCCGGGGAATACGGCTGAGTTGAGCAGCTGGCTCATCATCTTCACCTGTCCTTTTGGTGTGGTGAGGCCCCATGGGTTCTCGAAGTCCTTGCCCATTAGGATTATACCGCCACGCGGGCCGCGCAGGGTCTTGTGGGTTGTGGAGGTGACTATGTGGGCATATTTCACGGGGTTGTCAAGCAGTCCGGCAGCTATGAGTCCTGCGGGGTGTGCCATGTCTATCATCAGTAGAGCTCCGACCTTGTCTGCAATCTCGCGCATGCGTTTGTAGTCCCATTCACGGCTGTATGCCGAACCTCCGCCAATGATGAGTTTCGGCTTGTTCTCCAGTGCGAGCTTTTCCATCTGGTCGTAGTCCACGCGTCCGGTCTCGGGGTTGAGGTCGTAACCGACGGCCTTGTACAGAATGCCCGATGTGTTGACAGCCGAACCGTGTGAAAGATGTCCGCCGTGGGCAAGGTTGAGGCCGAGGAACGTATCACCGGGATTTAGTACGGCAAGCAGTACGGCGGCGTTGGCCTGTGCTCCGGAGTGGGGCTGCACGTTGGCGTACTCCGCACCGAAGAGTTTGCATACGCGGTCGATGGCGAGCTGTTCTACCTGGTCCACCACACCGCAACCGCCATAGTAGCGTTTTCCGGGATATCCTTCGGCATACTTGTTGGTAAGATAGGAACCCATGGCTTCCATAACCTCGTCACTTACAAAGTTTTCTGATGCGATGAGTTCAATGCCTTTAAGCTGACGCTGATGCTCTTTCTCGATAAGGTCAAAAATCTCTTGATCTCTTTTCATTGTTTCAGAATGTTATATATTTGATGATTATTATCCTGTATAAAAACAGCCGTTGCAAAATTAGTTATTATTTCTTAGCTATGCAATAAAAACAAGGTGGAATAACGGAACAAGGTGGAATTTATATCAATTCCACCTTGTCTATATCCTGCTCTTTCTCACAGTAATGGCATTTCAGGGTGCCGTGCTCCTTGTCTGTGACATGGAAAAGTGTTCTCATCGGTTCGTTGTTGGTGATGCACTTGGGGTTGTTGCACTTTACAATTCCGGTCAGTTCGTCCGGTGTGGTCACCGTTTTCTTTTCCACCACTTCATAGTCGCGTATAATGTTGAGTACTATGTTTGGTGCTACCACTGACAGGCGCGATATCTCTTCGTCGGTGAAGAACTTGTCTTCCACTTTGATAATTCCCTTTCGGGTGAGTTTCTTTGAGTGGTAGTTGTAGCCTATCGTCACTTGTGTGGTCAACTCCTCGAGTTTGAGCAGGCTGACCACCTGATATGTCTTTTCCGTCGGAATATGGTCTATCACCGTGCCGTTCTGTATTGCGGCCACAAGCATTTCATTCTTGTTCATATCGTTATGTTTAACTTCAGTCCCAGGAATTAATCAAGGATTGATTATTGTTTTATCGTTTATTACGTCATCGAGTGTCAGTCCGAGTACGTCGCAGAATATGGCCTGACGTGCAAATAGTCCGTTGCCGGCCTGTTGTATGTAGTATGCATGTGGATTGTCGTCCACATCATATGCTATCTCGTTTACGCGTGGCAGCGGATGAAGTATTTTAAGGTTTGGTTTGGCTCCGGCCAGCATGTCGTTGTGCAATATATACACGTTCTTTACCCGTTCATATTCCATCAGGTCCGAGAAACGTTCTTTCTGAACTCGGGTCATATATAGGATGTCGGCGTCGGAGATGAGTTTTTCGTTGAAGTCTGTGTGTTCCTCGTATTTGATGCCATGTTCCTGACAGTATATCTTGTATTCGTTGGGCATGGCAAGTTCCGTCGGTGCTACGAAATGGAACGTCGGGTTGAAGTGGCGCATGGCCATTATGAGCGAGTGGACGGTTCGTCCGTATTTCAAGTCGCCGACGAGATATATGTTCAGGTTTTCGAGTGTGCCTTGTGTCTTGTATATTGAATAAAGGTCGAGCATACACTGTGACGGGTGCTGGTGGGCTCCGTCGCCGGCGTTGACGATGGACACCGGTGACACCTCGCTTGCATACTGTGCGGCTCCTTCTATATAATGGCGCATTACGATTACGTCAGCGTAGTTGGCCACCATAAGTATGGTATCTTTCAGGGTCTCGCCTTTCGTCCCGCTTGTTATCTTCGGGTCGGCAAATCCGATGACGCGTGCGCCGAGACGGTTGGCTGCTGTCTCAAAACTCAGTCGTGTGCGTGTGGAAGGCTCGAAGAACAGTGTGGCAACAACCTTGCCTTTCAGGATTTCCCTGTTGGGATGTTTCTCAAACTCTTGTGCCATCTTTATCATATAAAGGATTTTTTCCTTGCTGATGTTGGCAATAGTCACAAAATCATGCTTTTCCATTCCTTCTGTAAAGTTGTTTTTGATTTTGAGCGCTAAGTTACACATTATTTCCGATTTAAAGATGGTTAATCGGTAGAAAATCTGTTTTATTTTTCCATATATGAACGAAAATATATATTTTTGCACGGATATAAAAAGAAAGATAGACGAATATTCTGAGAAATGAGAAAGATTTTTGTTCATTTTCTGTGGTCTCTGCTTGCTGTTGTCGTACTTGGCGCCGCCGGTGCCTTTTATGCAATATCGAAAGGATGGATAGGATATATGCCACCTATTGAGGACTTGCAGAATCCTATCAATCGCTTTGCTACACAGGTGATTTCGGCCGATGGTAAAGTGATGGGCACGTGGAATTATAATAAGGAGAATCGAGTATGTGTAGACTATTCACAGTTTTCCCCGCATATTGTTGAAGCGCTTGTGGCCACCGAAGACGTACGCTTTTATGAGCATTCGGGCATTGACTTCTTTGCTCTTGGCCGCGCTGTCGTGAAGCGTGGCATCTTCGGACAGGTCAGCGCCGGAGGCGGCTCTACCATAACGCAGCAGCTGGCCAAGCAGTTGTATTCCGTCAAGGCGCATAGTGTAACCGAAAGGCTGATGCAGAAACCGATAGAGTGGGTTATCGCCGTAAATCTGGAGCGTACATACACCAAGGATGAGATTATAGCTCTCTACCTCAATTATTTTGATTTCCTGCATAATGCCGTGGGAATAAAAACCGCTGCCAATACTTATTTCGGCAAGGAGCCCCGCGATCTTACTGTCAACGAGGCGGCTACGCTTATCGGACTTTGTAAGAATCCTTCATATTACAATCCAGTGCGACATCCGGAGCGAAGCCGCGACCGTCGTAACGTTGTGCTGATGCAGATGCAGAAGGCCGGTTATATCACGGATGCACAGTATGAAAAATATTCGGCCGAGCCGCTCAATCTCAATTTTCACGTCTCAGACCATAAGGATGGTATCGCTACGTATTTCCGCGATTTTCTGCGTCGTTATGTAATGGCCAAGAAGCCAGAGCGTAGCGACTATCCGTCGTGGAACTATGTGAAGTATCATCAGGACTCCATCAATTGGGAGACAGACCCGCTTTATGGCTGGTGCAACAAGAATTTCAAGAAGAACGGAGAGCCGTACAATGTCTATACCGACGGACTGAAATTCTATACGACCATCGACTCGCGTATGCAGGAATATGCCGAGAAGGCTGTTTACGATCATGTGGTGAAGTTTCTTCAGCCGGCTTTCAACCGTGAAAACCGAAAGAAGCCAAACGCTCCATTCACCGGTGCCCTTACGGCCGAACAGGTGCGTAGGATACTTGCACGTTCGGTGAATCAGAGCGAGCGTTATCGTGCCATGAAGTCAGCCGGAGCCTCTGAGGAAGAGATAAAGAAGGCATTCCGTACACCAACCGAAATGTCGGTATTTACATATCATGGGGAGATAGACACTGTGATGACACCGATGGACTCCATACGTTATTACAAGTCGTTTTTGCGGTGCGGGTTCATGAGTATGAGTCCGCAGAATGGAGCGGTAAAGGCATATGTCGGTGGTCTTGATTTCATACATTTCAATTATGACATGTGCATGGAAGGCCGCCGTCAGGTGGGTTCTACAATCAAGCCTTTCCTGTATTCGCTTGCCATGGAAAACGGATTCTCGCCGTGCGACAAAGTCCCCAACGTACAGCAGACATACATTGTCGCAGGCAAACCGTGGACTCCGCGCAACTCCGGTCACAGCCGCTATGGGGAACTGGTGACGCTGAAGTGGGGACTGGCCCAGTCCAACAACTGGATATCGGCATATCTTATGGACAAACTGCAACCTGAGGCATTTGTCGATCTGTTGCACGAATATGGCATACGTAATCCCGAAATCCATCCTTCCATGTCATTGTGTCTCGGACCTTGCGACATTTCAGTGGCAGAGATGGTGAGCGCATACACGGCTTTTGTGAATCACGGCATACGCAGCGCCCCGCTTTTCGTCACTCGTATAGAGGACAATGAGGGTAATCTGATAACACAATTTCAGCCGCGTATGAACGAGGTCATTAGCGAGGAGAGTGCCCACAAGATGCTTTACATGCTGAAAGGTGTTGTAAACGGCGGTACGGCCGGACGTCTGCGCTTCAAATATAATCTGAAGGGGGATATCGGTGGCAAGACCGGTACAACAAATAAGAACAGTGATGCATGGTTTATGGGTGTGACCCCGACACTCGTCAGTGGCGTATGGGTGGGAGGAGACGACCGCGACATTCACTTCGACACTATGACGATGGGGCAGGGTGCCACTATGGCCTTGCCTATATTCGCCTATTATATGCGCAGTGTTTTTGCCGACAAGCGTTTGGGGTATAACGAAAATGCAGTCTTTGACTTGCCGAGTGATTACGATCCTTGTGAGTCTTACGATGAAAGTGCTGACGACGGCGGAATGACAGAGGTTAGCGATGAGATGATAGATATAGAGGAGGTGTTCGAGTAGTTCTTTCAAATTGATAATTGAGAATTTATAATTGATAATTATGATTACTACCGTATCGCCACACAGTGCTAATCATAATTATCAATTATAAATTCTCAATTATCAATTCTTAATTGGAATAGTCCAAATTTTTTTTGATACGTTCGAGTTTACGGTCATCGGGCGTATAACTTTCCATGTTATGGCGTCTCTGTGTCCCTCGGCCAAAAACTTTATTCTTACGCCCTTGATGTGTTTTTGAATGTTGAAGTCGGACTGGTTTCTCACCCCAACGCTTTCGGCCACGATACGGAATCGGCCTATGCCGTCCATTCTTACTGCCATACCGCTTTGCAATGCGCGCTGCATCTCTCCGGTCAACTGCTGGAGAACACCAAGCACGTCGCCCTCGGTGAACGACGAGTTTTGGCATATATGTTGCGCTATCTCTTTCGTTCCTACCGTGCCCAGTGTCACTGTTTGGGCATACCATTTGCCATATGAACTCTTTGTTTTGTTCTTGTACTTCTTCAATCTGATTTCTATTGCCATGGTTTTTATGGTTCTTTTAAAATGATTATTAATTAAGTTTGTTGTCTTTCAACGGTGCAAAGATAGCTTTTAGTGCGCTGTTTTACAAGTTTCAACGCTATATACATCGTTATAATGTTTGCTATACAAGGCGGCATTGCACATTGTTATATTACTGTATAGCGGGCTTTTTGTCGTGATACAATAAAGACTCTCGTTGCGCCTCCTTCCGTTTGTCTACGCCGCTGCATGACTTTTTTCCCGTTTGCAATTATGACTTTGGCCGCATTTGAAAATAAGGTTAATAATATTACTCGGTAAAGTCAATAACTTTACTCACTAATCTTATTGACTTTACCGAGTAATGTTATTGACTTTAGTTTCAAGTCGTATAACGGTGCTGTTGCCAGTTCAAATATTTGCTATTCATGGTGCTTCCCATTGTATTATTGTTAATAGATACAAATTTTAAGAGATTGAAAACCGATTTGTTGCAAATAGTTTTCTGATTCATTTTAATTGCTGTATCTTTGCCTGAAATTATTCTCAAAGTCAGGTAGCATGAAAAGAATATTAACTCTTACAGTTATGTTGCTTGCCGGAGTATTCATTTCGGTAATACCGTCAATCGCGCAGCAAGGTGTTAAGGAAGAGTTGCTGAAATATGGCGATATGGACCATTGGGTGATACGCAATATACACGAGTCGGCTATAATCGGAGGCAAAACCAAAACACTTTATGAAGTAGGTCCCGACAAGACTATTGAAGGCAACAAGGCATACACCAATTTGGGAGGCTCACCATGGGGCACGTCGAACGTAATGGCTAAAGTGATGGGTGTGGTTAAGACCAATTGCTCGGTGATACGCGCCAAGCGCGACAACGGATATTGCGCCAAGTTGACCACACACATAGAGAGTGTGAGGGTGCTCGGCTTGATGAATATAAAGGTGCTGGCCGCCGGTTCACTATATCTGGGCGACATGGCCGAGCCTGTCACCGGGACGAAGGAAGGCCCGAAGAATCTTAACTGGGGCATACCATTCACCGGTCGCCCAAAGGCCTTGAAGTTTGATTATAAAGTGCTGGTGCCTGGCGATAGGAACCGCATCAAGCAGACTGGTTTCAGCAGCAAGAGCACAGTGCTGGGGCAAGACTATGCTGTAGCTGTGTTTGTACTGCAGAAGCGGTCGGAGGATGCCAATGGAAATATCACGGCCAAGCGCGTGGGTACTATGGTTGTGAAATACGGCAAGACGACAGACGGATGGGTGAACGGCGCCACCTACAAGATACACTACGGTGACATAACCAAGATGATTGGCTACGACGCCGAGCTGATGGGACTGCGCAACGGTGACTACGCCCGCAACAGCAAGGGTAAAAGCGTATCCGTGGTTGAGACGGGATGGGCCAAGGCCGACGAGTGTCCCACACACATGGCGTTACAGTTTGCGTCGAGTCATGGAGGTGCGTATATAGGTACGCCTGGTAACACGCTGTGGGTGGATAATGTGAAATTGGTGTACTGATGATAAGAAAAATTCTGCCCATATTGCTGGCAATTCTGCCTTTAGCTACAGTTGTTGCCGAAGATATAGCTTATGCAGATGGTAAAGTTGTGGCACAGAGTAAGGCACAGAATGACAGTACGTGGAATAAGCGCGGACTGATAAACCGTCTGCTTGACTATTTCAATGAGGCCAACAAACCCAAGGAGTACAAGAAGTTTGACTTCAGTATCATCGGAGGCCCGCATTACAGCACCGACACAAAGTTCGGTTTAGGGCTTGTCGCTGCCGGACTTTACCGTGCCGACCGCCGGGATACGCTCTTGCCTCCGTCCAATGTGAGTCTGTTCGGCGATGTGTCTACCGTGGGATTCTATATGCTTGGAGTCCGCGGCACGCATATTTTCCCTAAAGACAGATACCGTCTGGAATACACCGCCTATTTCTATTCCTTTCCATGCAAGTATTGGGGCATTGGCTACGAAAAGGGCAATAACGATGCCAACGAGAGCAAAATGGAGCGGTGGCAGGCTCAGACACAAGCCGGTTTCATGTTCCGCATAGCCGGAAATATGTATCTCGGCCCGTCTATTGCTTTAGACTATGTGCGTGGAGCGGACATAGAGAGGCCCGAAATGTTTGAAGGTATGGACCGAACCACATGGAATGTAGGTATTGGAGTGTCGTTTGTATATGATTTGCGTGATGTGCTGACCAATCCTAAGAAAGGCATGTATATGAACCTGTCACAGATTTTCAGACCGCGGGTTCTTGGCAACTGCCATGTTTTCAGCAGCACCAATGTCCGTTTGGACGTATACGGCAGGCTTTGGCACGGCGCTGTTCTTGCCACCGATGTTCGCGGAGAGATGAATTTCGGCAATCCGCCATGGAGTATGATGGCACGTCTTGGAAATTCCTATTCCATGCGTGGATACTATGAAGGGCGTTACCGTGACAAGCATAAGTTAGAGATGCAGGCAGAACTGAGGCAGCATGTCTGGAAGCGTAACGGCATTGCCGTATGGGCAGGGGCCGGTACTATTTTCGGAAAGTTCGGTTCTCTGCGTGCAGACAGGATACTTCCCAATTTCGGTATAGGCTACCGTTGGGAGTTCAAGAAGGATGTGAATGTAAGGCTCGATTACGGTTTGGGCAAGGGTGGACAGTCAGGATTTATATTCAACATAAATGAAGCTTTTTAGTAAAATATACAATTGGTGCGTATCACCCAGGTGTCTTTTCATCCTCACCGTCATCGTGCTGACAATACCTAACATGGCCCTTGACTTTACAGAGATGATGTCACTGCCGGGAAAAGTTGCCAATGTGGTTTTTCCTGTGTCGGCAGTATGGTTGGCTATGACGTTCGGCCGGCGTCCGGGGATAATGGCATGGGTGATGTTTCCTCTCATGTTCTTTGCCGCGTTCCAGATTGTTCTGCTTTATCTATTCGGACGCTCGGTGATATCGGTGGATATGTTTCTGAATCTTGTGACAACCAATGCCGATGAGGCTATTGAGTTGTTGGACAATCTTGTTCCGGCCATTGTCACGGTGGTTGCCATCTACATTCCGGTACTTGTGCTGGGTATATGTTCGATCATAAGGAAAGAGGAACTTGACACTGCTTTCATCAGACGTCAACGTAAGGCTGCTGCTGTGGCTGTGATGGCAGGGGCTGTGTGTCTTGCAGTGGCATATTCTGTCGACAAGGATTACAGAATGGAGAATGACATGTATCCCGTGAATGTGTGTTACAACCTTGTGCTGGCTGTGGATCGGGCCAAAGCCACGTCTGATTATGAGAAGACATCAGCCGGATTCTCTTTCGGGGCACGGTCTGTACACGATCCTGGCAGTGCAGAGATATATGTACTTGTGGTGGGGGAGACTGCCCGTGCCATGAATTTCGGAATTTATGGTTATGACCGTGATACAACTCCGCTGCTTTCTGCTGCATCGGGACTTACGGTGTTTACTGATGTTATAACACAGTCCAACACAACACACAAAAGTGTCCCAATGCTCCTTTCTGCCGCTTCGGCAGAGGATTATGACCGGATATATCGTGAAAAAAGCATCATCACGGCTTTCCGTGAAGCCGGATTTCATACTGTTTTTTTGTCGAATCAGCGTCCAAATCATTCTTTTATCGACATCTTCGGTATGGAGGCCGATGAGTGGAAGTTTATAAAAGACGGACCAAAGGCCGAAAGCAATCCTTCCGACAGCCGGCTTGTCGAACTTATGGCGGATGTGTTGGAAAAAGGCTACAGAAAACTGTTTGTCGTGCTCCACACATATGGTTCGCACTTCAACTATCGCGAGCGCTATCCGAGTGGTTCGGCGGTTTTCCGTCCGGACGGCGCTACCGAGGCTGTAGCGGCAAACAGACAGGAACTGTTGAACGCCTATGACAACACTATACGCTGCACGGACAAGCTCCTTTCGGACATCATGGCTATGATTGGCGGAAGCGGTGTTATATCTGCAATGCTGTATACTTCCGATCATGGCGAGAATATTTTTGATGATAGTCGTAACCTTTTTCTGCATGCATCTCCGGTTCCTTCGTACTACGATATGCACGTACCGTTTTTGATATGGACATCGGAATCTTATCGCCGGGTCTATCCGAAGGCGGTAAATGCACTTGCAGCAAACTGCAGGCGGAATGTGGCGAGCAATTCTGTGGTGTTTCACACCATGTTGTCTATGGGCGGTATAAGCACTGTTTGCCGCAACGACAGTCTGTCAGTGGCAGACAATTGTTACGTGTCGCAGAAAAGGCATTATCTTAACGATCACAATCGGCCGGAAGCCATTGACAGGATTGGTCTTGACGAGGAGGATGTCAGGATGTTCCGTCTCCGTGGAATGGCGTTCCCGTAAACTGGCGTATTTATGATGTTGTGGTGGATATACTGTGGAATGGCTGAACCGCATCCGGGACGGCTGTAAATTGCGATGATGGTTTTGCCTGTATCATTTCTGTTTCAGTGTAAAATGACTCCAATAAATTTGGCCGGATGGACAAAGTTGCTTATTTTTGCAATGGATAAAGAATATATTCATGCATACAAGAGAAGAAAAAATGGAAGCATTCGGGCGTTTCCTCGACGTGCTTGATACGCTTAGAGAGAAATGTCCGTGGGACAGGAAACAGACCAATGAAAGTCTGAGACCTAACACTATAGAAGAGGTGTATGAGTTATGCGACGCCCTGATGAAGAGTGATGAGTCAAACATATGCAAGGAACTTGGAGATGTGTTGCTGCATATTTGTTTTTATGCAAAGATAGGTGAGGAGAACGGAAAGTTCGACATTGCTGACGTATGCGGCAAGCTGACTGACAAGCTGATATTCCGTCATCCGCATGTATATCATCCGTCGCAGGTGGGGCAGGCGGCTCCAAAACCTTTGCCGTATGGTGAAAACGGTGATGGCGGCGACATGCAGAAGGCTGATACCGCTCAAAAGGTGATAGAAAACTGGGAACAGATAAAGTTGAAGGAAAAGGACGGTAACAAGAGTGTGCTTTCGGGAGTGCCCGAATCTCTTCCGTCTCTGATAAAGGCCTATCGTGTTCAGGACAAGGCCCGCAACGTAGGCTTTGATTGGGAAGACAGGCATGATGTTTGGGCCAAGGTGCGTGAGGAATTGGATGAGCTGGAGACGGAACTGGTCCGTGGAGACAAAGAATGTTCAATGGAGGAGTTCGGAGATTTTATTTTCAGTGTGGTCAATGCCGGACGTCTGTATCACATAAATCCTGATACGGCCTTGGAGAAAACCAATGCCAAGTTTATACGGCGGTTCAACTATATAGAGGAGCACAGTATAAAAATAGGCAAGCCGCTTAAAGATATGACGCTCGGAGAAATGGACGCTCTGTGGAACGAGGCGAAAGAAATTGAGAAAAAACAAACACCAAAGAATATTTGATAATGAAGAAGTCCGGATTAATGGCATTTATTGCTGCTGTCATGTTGTTGTCAGGATGTGGCGGTGAGAACAGACAAACTCCTGACAGTGCCGGCGAGGATTCGTCGACAGTGTATGTCAATGCCGAAAAGACTGTTTTCGGAATATGCGGCGAGGGGTCGGCAATGAACACTCTTCAGATGATAACAGACAGTGGTGATACCCTTTCTCTGAGTATCACCGACGCAAAGGAAAACGGAAAGGTGCTGGGCGGGTATGCCTGCGGTGATCGTATGGCGGTGTTGCTAAACGATGATAAAACTGTTGCGCAGCTTGTCATCAACGAGACAACGCTGTTGGGTAATTGGGTAATGCCCAATCCGCTCGACGGCAGTTCTTTTGTAGGAATTAGTCTTAAAGACGGCGGTATAGCGGAGAGTATCGATCAAAGCACCATTGTCTATAAGACATGGCGCATCGTCAATGGTCGTATCGAGATACAGTCAGTACGTGAGGGCGGTGGTGACGAGGAGGAAATCAATGTATACGATATCGTAAAGTTGGATGCCGACTCTTTGGTATATAAGAATGAGGAAGATCTTTTCGAGTACGGTAGACTGAAATGATGTATAGTATTTCGAATGTTGTGTTTAGCTGTTTTTATATCTAATATGATTTAAGTGGAACCTTTCAGAGTACATATATTGGGATGTGGCAGTGCTTTGCCGACATTGCGCCATTATGCATCGTCTCAGATTGTCGAGATACGTGAGAAGATGTTTATGGTGGATTGTGGTGAAGGCACACAGATGCAGTTGCGCCGTTCACGGCTGAGATTCACGAAGATAAACCATGTGTTCATATCGCATCTGCACGGTGACCATTGCTTCGGACTGCTCGGCATGCTGTCTACGTTCGGCATGCTCGGGCGCGTAGCCCCGCTCCATATTTACGCCACTGCAGAGATGGAGCCGGTATTCCGTTCGCAGATTGATTTGTTCTGTCAGAATCTTGGGTATGATGTAATGTTCCATCCTGTAGACACTTCGCGTAGCGAGGTGATATATGAAGACCGCAGTCTCACAGTATCCACCATTCCGTTGCTGCACAGGGTGCCGTGTTGCGGGTTCCTGTTCAGGGAGAAACCCACATTGCCGCACATACGCCGGGATATGCTGGATGTGTATGATATTCCGGTGAGTCAGATAAACAATATCAAGAGCGGCATGGATTGGACCACGCCTGACGGAGATGTTATACCAAATTCACGGCTTACGTTGCCGGCCGATCCAGTGCGGAGCTATGCCTATTGCAGTGATACGCGCTATATGCCCGGCTTGCATAGGTTGTTAAGAGGCGTCACAATGCTATATCATGAGAGTACATATGGTGATGACAATCAGGCCCGGGCGGTAAAATATTTCCATTCTACGGCGACCGAGGCAGCCAGGGTAGCTCGCGATGCCGGTGTGAAAAAGCTCATTATAGGTCATTTTTCGGCACGTTACGAAGACGAGAAAATATTGCTGGAAGAGGCTCGCTGTGAGTTCTCCAATACGTTTTTGGCGGAAGAAATGGCAGTATTCAACGTTTAATTTACTGTGATATTGTATTTTCTACAATAAAAATTTTGCAGTATCGTTATAAAATCGTATATTTGCAAAAATATAAAACAAGAATAGCATGATAAGAAATCTACTGATATTAGCATTCGTTTTTGTAAGTGCGTTTACAGTTCCTGCTGTTGCAAGCACCGCCGAACAGGAGCCAAATGCTGCCGAGCAGGTAGATGAACGCAACAATATAAACATCACAGTCAACCGGTCTACATTGCATGTAACGGGTGCTTCGGGACTTGTTCTTGAGGTCGTTTCCCTTACCGGCAAACCGGTGGCCACAGTAAAGATTGAGAGTCCTGCACAGCGTGTCGAACTTAATATACCAAAAGGTTGTTACATACTGAAAATAGGCAAGGTGGTGAGAAAGGTATCTATCCACTGATGTTAGTGTGCCTGCTGTTTCTGTTTTCCGGTTGCAGGCAAGGTAAACAAAATCCTAATAGAGACATAACAATGGAGGCGTTTTCTGATTTGAAAACGCCTGCTTTTGATTTAAGTTCACGCCGCATACGCGAGAATATCGTCGCAATGTGCGTTTCGAATGACAGCGGGCGCGCTGAAGACAAGTATATACGGAGTTATTATCAGAATGGTGGAGTATTTCTTTGGATTGACCGTTATGGCGTAGACGAACGTGCAGACACTCTTCTTGCCTTTCTTCGTACGGTCGATGATATTGGTTTCAGTCGCGGGATGTTTTTTGTTGACGACATGGAGCGTGACTTGAAACTAATCCGCAATCTTGATTTTAATGGAACTGACAATAATATAAACAAGGTAATGGCCCGTCTGGAGTATTGTCTCACCGTGGCTTTCATGCGCTATTCGACCGGTCATTACTTCGGTTTTGTCAATCCCATGTACATTTTCAACCGGCTTGATACCATAGCAGATACCCCCGCGGGGCGTCCGGTCGTTTATAAACGACTGTTTGATATAGACATCCTACGTCCAGGAAAGGAATATTTTGCAGCAGCTCTTCGCCATATTTACAATGATAGTGTGGGAGAGTTCTTGCAACGGTCACAGCCTGAAGACACATTATATTATGTATTGAAACGAAAACTAAAGACGGCAACCGAGGCAGAACGCATGAAGATTGTTTGCAATATGGAGCGTCTGCGTTGGCGTGAAGTGAATGGATTGGATACCACGGGCAAATATATAGTGGTGAACATCCCCGCATTCCATTTGTATGCTTTTGGTGGCAGTGAATCTCTTGACATGATGGTTGGTTGCGGAGCACGTAAGACCAAGACCCCTTTGCTGTCGAGCGAAATAGAGCGTATGGAGGTCAATCCGATATGGAATATTCCTGTCAGTATCATAAAGAATGAAGTAGCACATCATGCCGGTGATGCCGATTATTTTGAACGTAATCGTTATAATATAATCGAGCGTGAGTCGGGCGATCTGCTCGACCCGGAAGAAGTTACTGTCGAAATGCTGAAAAGCGGCCGATATCGTGTTGCTCAGGAAGGAGGCGAAGGCAATTCTATGGGGCGTATTGTTTTTCGTTTTCCAAATCAGTTCTCCGTCTTTCTGCACGACACGTCAAGCCGTTCGGTATTCTCGCGTGCGGTACGCAGCGTGTCCCATGGATGCGTAAGGGTGCAGAAGCCTTTTGACCTTGCCGCTTTTCTTTTGGACGAACCCGACGAATGGTTGCTTGACAAATTGCGTATATCTATGGATATAAAGCCGGAGACAGAACGTGGAATTAAATATATCAAGAATCCGGATAACAAAACAAAACTTGTCAGCGGGCTTAAAGTTCAGCCGCGTGTACCTCTTCTCATAACTTATTATACTATTTATCCCAACGAGAAAGGTGTCCTTTCAACCTATCCGGATATTTATGGATATGATGATGTAATAGGGGCGGCGATTAAACCTTTTATGAAATAAACCATCAAATTAAAGGTGAACAATTATGACGAGCACAAGGTTATAGCACTGTTGTCAGAGCCGAAGACTCAGCGTAAGGCTTTCGAAATGGTGGTGCGCCAGTATAGTGAGCAGCTGTATTGGCTTGTCCGACGTATTGTGCTTACCCATGAGGATTCCAATGATGTGATGCAGAATGTCTTCATAAAGGCTTGGAGCCGGTTGGACACGTTTCGTAATGATTCCAAGCTGTCTACCTGGCTTTATCGCATAGCCGTCAATGAAAGTCTTGATTTCATGCGCCATCAGAAAAGCATGGCTGCTGTAACAGCAGATGCCGACGAATCTTCTGTGTCGAACATGCTGATGGCCGACAGGTATTTTGACGGAGACAAGGCGGCCGCAATGCTTCAGCAGGCTATATCAAAACTGCCTGAAGTGCAGCGTATGGTGTTTAACATGAAGTATTTCGACGATATGAAATATAGCGAGATGAGCAAAGTGCTCAACACATCCGAAGGGGCTCTGAAAGCATCTTATCATATTGCGGTAAAGAAAATATCCGAATATTTCAGATCCAACGATTAAACCTTTTATGTATCATGGCGTCAAATAAATAAAGAATGATTATGAAGAATGAAGAAAGGTATATCAGAAACAAGATGGGCGATGCCAATCCGTTCCGTGTGCCGGATGGTTATTTTGACAGTTTCCCGTCTCGGATAATGGAACAGTTGTCTGAGCGTGAGGCCGTGGAGATACCGATGCGTCGTTCTTTCGTTTCAAGATTCAGGGGTATTATGTATGCGGCTGCGTGTATCTTGCTTGCTGTATTTGGCACGGTGGTTTATATCAATGAGTCGGGATTAAGGTCAGAAGAGAATGCTGACGATGTTGTGGCGTCAGGTTCTACCGGTTCCGGTTCATACACTTACGAGGAAGAGTTTGCAGATTATGTAATGATGGACAATACGGATATATATGCCTATCTGTCCGGAGAATAAAAAAGTTAAGTATGAAGATGTATAGGTTTTTTGCATCGTTATTGCTTTTACTGTGTGTCTTGGCATCGGGTGCACAGGAAAAGAATAAAAACGGATTTTCACCGGAGAAGTTTCGTGCCGAGATAGAGCAGTTTATTACGAAAGAGGCTTGTCTTACTCCAAAAGAAGCATCAAAGTTTTTTCCCGTATATGATGAGATGAACAGGAAGAAACGGAATATTTTCGACAACATGCGCAAACTGTCCAAGCGCAAGCCGGCAGATGATGCAGGATGCCGCGAAGTGATAAGAAAGTGTGACAAGATGGATTTGGAACTGAAGAAGATACAGCAGACGTATCATGAGAAGTTTCTTTCGATAATCCCGGCAAGCAAGTTGTTTGATGTGATAAAGGCAGAGGAAAAGTTTCATCGCCGCATGCTTAACAGGGGCAGAGTGGCGGCAGGCAAGGAGCGCCAGAGCCACGACGCTCACAAGAAGCCTTTGGCAAATCATAGAGGAAATAGGAAATGACGGTTTGAAAATATCCGTTTGCAACAGAGCATATCAATGACGTTTGCAAACGGATATTTTATTTTTTCAGAGTTTGGAGTTCTCAATCATTTTCGGGCATACATTTTCCAAATCACATCTGTCGCAATGCGGTTTGCGCGACGTGCATACATATCGGCCGTGCAGTAGCAGCCAATGGTGTGCTTTGGGGATATCTTCTGCCGGAATATTCTTTATCAGTGTCTGTTCCACTTTATATGGTGTGTCGTCTTTTGCGGAAACGAGGCCCAGACGGTGGCTTACTCTGAATACATGGGTGTCGACAGCCATTGCAGACTTGCCAAAAGCCACCGACTGTATCACGTTTGCCGTCTTGCGTCCCACTCCTGGAAGGTCAAGCAGGTCGTTCATATCCGACGGCACTTCTCCACCGTGTCTCTTTGTCAATGCACGTGCCATTTCCACGAGGTGCTTTGATTTGGCGTTCGGATACGACACACTCTTGATATATTCCAATACGTCTTCCTGCTCGGCCTTTGCCATTTCGGTGGCGGTAGGGTAGCGTCGGAACAGTTCCGGCGTTACCTGGTTTATTCTTTTGTCAGTGCATTGGGCACTCAGAACTACGGCAACGAGCAACTGAAAAATGCTGCCGAATTCCAGTTCGGTATTCACTTCCGGCATCTCTTTGCGGAAGTGTTCCAACACTATGCCATATCTTTCTTTTCTGTTCATATCGTGACAAAAGTACAATAAATATGTGGGAAAAAAGAATAAAACGGTGTTAAATGACGGTGAAAATACCTGTAAGATGTCGAATGGGTTCTTGTTTAATGTTAATCTTACATCAAAAAAAATATGAAAATGATGTTTTTGATGCAAGATTTCCATAACTTTGTAATTAAGTATTCGGATAATAACTTAAAAAGCAGAGAACAATGAAAGAGTTGAAAACCATTATTGTAGCCTGCGGGCTGATAGCGGCAGGTTGCATGTTACAGTCGTGTAACGATGACGACGATGATGTAAGAGTATTCCATCCCACAGCTTTGGTGACGGTCAGGCCTGTTGCCGGTGATGGTTTTGAGATGCAGTTGGACAATGTTACGACCCTGCGTTCCACCAATCTGAAGGCTTCTCCTTTCGGTAACAAAGAGGTTAGGGCTCTTGTAAATTATGACGAAGTGTCGGAAGATGCGCGTTACAATATCAAAAACGTGTTTGTTAACTGGATGGACAGCATACGAACCAAACAGCCCGTTCCTACTGCCGGCGATGACAATACGGAAAAATATGGCAACGATGCCATTGAGATAGTAAAGGACTGGGTAACTGTTGCAGAAGACGGTTATCTCACTCTCCGTATTCGTACGATATGGGGAGCATATGGCCGGGTACATCATATAAATCTCCTACAGGGTGTCAATCCGGACAATCCTTATGAGTTTGAATTGCGCCATGATGCGCGGGGTGATTTGCTGGGATATATGGGCGATGCCCTTGTGGCGTTCAATCTGAATCAGTTGCCAGATAATGACGGTTCTGAAAAGAAGATAAAAATCAACTGGAAGTCGTTCAGCGGTCCCAAGTCTGCCGAGTTTGACATGCAGTTCCATCGGATTGATATTCCCGACGGTGTGGCAGACGCTTTGCGTAACGGCGGGAAAGTAGAGTGATTTACGTGTTTGTAGGGACATAATCTTGTTTTGCATGTTCTTTGAATGTTGATATTCATCATGATATTGTGGACAGAACAAGGCTATGTCCCTACGTAAGTTGGTTAACGAAATCAATTTAAATGATTCCGCAAGACATTTAAAGTAAAAAAACAGATTTATAAGTATTGATTTTGCTGACTGACTCATGTATGAAAGCAAACAGAGACGGCAAAGCACAAAAAACATCCGGTTATATTTGCTTGCCTGTTCAAATAAATGAGAAAAACATTTGATAATGCGTAACTTTTAAGTATTTTTGCATCGTATAAACGTATATAAGTATATGGATGCAGACAGAATATTAAAGTTTTTGCGTGATCTGATGTCTAATAATAACCGAGAGTGGTTTCTTGCCAATAAATCGGAGTATAAGGATGTTAGAGAAAGTTTCGAGCAAGGAGTGGCTGGTGCCATCGCCCGTATTGCTACGTTTGACCCCTCGGTGGCACATCTGACGGTGAAAGACTGTACATACCGTTTCAACCGCGACACGCGCTTTTCCAACGACAAGTCGCCTTACAAGAATCATTTTGGAGCATATATCGCCGCCCACGGCAAGAAGTCGCTGCATGGCGGATACTACATACATCTTGAACCGGACCACTGTCTTGTGGCCTGTGGCAACTATTGGCTTCCCACCAACATCCTTACGGCCTGCCGTAATGAGATAATGGGCAATATCGACGAGTGGCTGCGGTGTGTGGAGAATGATGATTTTCTGCGCTATTACGGAGCAGCTCCCACTTCCGGATGGAATGACAGCCAGGGGTTCGGATTGGAAAGGCTGAAGACATGTCCATCCGGATTTCCGCGTGATTATGAGTATATAGACTACATTCGCATGAAGGATTACTGCTGTTGGCATCATGTGGAAGAAAGTTTCTTTTGCGGTGACGTTTGGCTTGACGAAGCAGAACTGATGTTCAAGGCCGGCAAGCCTATGCTTGATTTCACCAACTCCGTCATCGACGATTATGAATGACCGGAGGGGCGTTGTATGTGATTCGTGTATTATGAAAGATTTAATTAATATTATTTTAACTATAAAAAACCTTAAAGAGAATGTTAAAGCAAGTGATGTTATTTTTGGCTGTTGCTGCGGCGAGTGTTGTCAGTGCGGTCGAACCGGTGTGGAAGAATCCGGAGGTTAATCAGCAGAACCGTGAGCCACGCCGTGCCAACTATTTTGCATACGAGAGTCGTGCACTGGCAGAAAAAGGCGACAAGGCGGCTTCGTCCCGTTATCTGTCTATGGAGGGAATGTGGAAGTTCAACTTTGTAAAGAACTATCCTGACCGTCCGAAAGATTTCTTCAAGACCGATTACGACGATTCGTCATGGACGGATTTTCCGGTTCCTGGTCTGTTCGAAATCAACGGATATGGCGACCGTATATATAAGAATACCGGCTATGCCTGGGCTACTACATTCAAGAGCAATCCCCCTTACATCGGTGAGACAGACAACTATACCGGCTCTTATCGCCGTATATTCACCCTGCCGGCAGACTGGAAGGGCACAGATGTTTACTTCCACGTAGGTTCGGCAACGAGCAACCTCACCTTGTGGGTCAATGGAAAATACGTAGGTTACAGTGAAGACTCAAAGATAGCGGCTGAGTTCAACATTACCAAATATATCAAGCCGGGCAGCAATGTCATTGCCATGCAGGTGATGCGGTGGTGCGACGGTTCGTATCTCGAGGACCAGGATTTCTGGCGTTTTACGGGTATTGCACGTGAGGTATATCTCTATTCACGTCCGAAAAGTCATATCAAGGATATACGCATCACGTCGGATCTGACCAAAGAAAGCGGTTTCAGGACCGGTGTGCTCGGTGTCGATATAGATGTGGACGGCAAGGGTGTCAGTGTGGAAGTGGCTGTTGAAGGCAATGGTGGCCGTACACCGGTGCCGACAGAGCGCAAGACCGGCCTGCCGTCGTGGCAGGGTAAGGCTGTAATGGAGAATGTCAAGGCGTGGACAGCGGAGACATCTGAGCTGTATACACTGTACGTGACGCTCAAGAAAGGTGACGAGACTGTAGAGGTTGTGAAGCAGAGGGTCGGATTCCGCAATGTCGAGATAGCTGGCGGGCAGTTGCTTGTCAACGGACAGCCTGTGCTGATCAAGGGAGCCGACCGTCATGAGCTTGATCCAGATGGCGGATATGTGGTTAGTGTGGAGCGTATGATAGAGGACATAAAGATAATGAAGCGGCTGAACATCAATGCCGTGCGCACATGCCACTATCCCGACGACCCGCGTTGGTACGAGCTGTGCGACGAATACGGACTCTATGTCACGGCCGAGGCCAACATCGAGAGTCACGGCATGGGTTACGGCAAGGAGACACTGGCCAAGCGCAAGGATTTCCAGCTGGCGCACATCGAGCGCAATGAGGCCAACGTGATTACGTTGCACAACCATCCTTCAATCATTGTGTGGAGCCTTGGCAACGAGGCCGGCTACGGCGAGAATTTCGAACTGGCATACGACCGTGTCAAGGCTATCGACACAACCCGCCCCGTTCAGTACGAACAGGCTGGACAGAACGGTAAGACCGACATTTTCTGTCCGATGTACTATGACTACAAACCGTGCGAGGACTATGCCAAGGGCGACAATCCGCGTCCTCTCATCCAGTGTGAGTATGCCCATGCCATGGGCAACTCTATGGGAAGTTTCAAGGAGTATTGGGACCTTGTGCGCAAATACCCCAAATATCAGGGCGGATACATCTGGGATTTCGTCGATCAGGGACTGCGCGACAAGAGCCGCGTCACAGGCAAGGAGATATTCACTTACGGAGGCGACTATGGACGCTATCCTGCCAGCGACTACAACTTTAACTGCAATGGTATCATTGCCCCTGACCGCCGTCTCAATCCGCATGCTTACGAGGTGCAATACTACTATCAGAACGTCTGGGTGGAGGACAAGGGCATCAAGGAAGGACGCTTCGAAATTTATAACGAAAACTTCTTCAAGTCACTCGATGATCTGAATCTTGTTGTCAAGGTGGCTGTATTGGATGCCAATACGCACGCCAGGCCTCTCTCCATAGATATAAGGAATATACAGCCGCAGGCCCGGAAAACCATTGATAATGCCGGATTGCGCGACTATGTGGCCAAGATGGTGCAGCAGTATCCCGACAAGGAGATTGCCGTGGAATTCAATTTCAGCCTACGTGAGGCCGCACCGTTGATGGAAAAAGGCCAGGTTGTGGCACGTCAGCAGTTTGTGGTGCAGCCTTACAAGTATCCCGTCATTGACATTGCAAAGTATTTGAATGAAGGAGGAAACGACACCAAAGTTGTGAAGAAGAATGTCAAGAAAGCTAAAGAGGCAACCCCGTTGTTTGGAGTGAAAGAGACAACATCGCATATTGCTGTCACTGCCGGCGGTACGACCATGACCGTTGGACGTTGGTCGGGATGGATAGACTATCTCGATGTCGACGGTGAACCGATGCTTCTTGACCGTGAGTCAATTACGCCAGAGTTCTGGCGTGCCCCCACCGACAACGACTATGGTGCACAGCTTCAGCGAAAGTTTGCCGTATGGAAAGACCCTCAGATGAAGCTCAAGGGCGTGGAATATAATGTTAGTGACAGTTGTGCCATGGTCATCGCTTTGTTTGACATGCCCGATGTGAAAGGGCTTCTTGGAATGACTTACATCCTTCTGCCCACCGGTGAGGTTATCGTAAAGCAGCGTCTCACGGCCGACAGCGAGGCAAAGGTACCCGACATGTTCCGATACGGCATGCAGCTTCAGATGCCGAAGAAGTATGCTGACATAGAATATTACGGTCGCGGACCTATAGAAAACTATGCCGACCGTAACAGCAGCGAGTTTGTCGGTATATACAAGAGCAATGCAAAGGATGAGTATTTCCCGTATATACGTCCGCAGGAGAGCGGCAACCACACAGATGTGCGCCGCTTTACCGTCTACGACGGCAAGTCGGGCAGGGGACTTACGTTCTACTCTACGGCACCGATGGAGTGCAGCGCGCTCCACTATCTCGTGGCCGATCTCGACGACGGAATGAATAAGGACAAGAAGCACGGACGCCACAGTGGCGATCTTGTAGAGCGCGATCTTACCCAAATTCACATACAGCAGAAACAGCAGGGACTTGCCTGTGTGAACAGCTGGGGAGCATGGCCGCTCGAAAAATATCGCGTGCACTACGGAAACCGCGACTTCATGTTTGTGATAAAGCCGTTCAGGAAGTAGTTTTTTATGATTGGGGAAGATTATAATTTCAATACAAGAAGTTGTTTTGGAAAAGTTGAATGCCCCTTGTATGTAATGATATGAACAGAAATATTCTCAGTGTGTTGCTGATGGCCGTATGGACATCGACAGCACATGCAAACACTGGCACCACCTATACTGCACATGGCAGTACGTTGGTGCCAGTGTCGTTTTTCATTGTCATTCAATGCAGATTCTTCTTGCAACTTCGGTTTCATCCCCGGTGATTCTTCTTTCAATTCCGGAGGGTTATATTTCAGAGCAAATCGACAGCAGCGTTTTCATAAGTCGGTGCCGCCCGGTAACTACAGCGGCATAACATATCTTGGCTCCAACCGCTATGCCCTTGTGAGCGACAAAGCCGAGGAAGACGGTTTTTACGTATTCCGCATAGATGTCGATTCTTTGTCGGGAAAGATACTGAATGTTGTGAACGAAGGTTATCGGTCGGCCGGTCTGCCCAACCGCGATATGGAGGCTATAGCATGGTTTCCCGTGGCGGGTACGCTTTTCATAAGCGGTGAAAAGGATAACGAGATATATGAATATGCTCCTGACGGAAGCCGCACAGGGAGAAAACTGAATATGCCGGAGGAATTTGCGTTAGCCACAGCGGAATATGGCTTGGAGTCGCTTACGTATAATGCCGTGACCCATCGGTTTTGGACTACCACCGAGAGCACTCTGCCTGCTGACGGGCGACCTGCATCTCCGTCAAACCGAGTGTGTAACCGGCTGCGTCTGCAAAGTTTCGGTGACGATATGCAACCATCCCAACAGTATATTTACGAAATGGACAAGCCCCGTGCCCGCAAGCCTTCCCAACATTATGCTATGGGGGTGAGCGAGTTGTGTGCACTTGACGACGGCCGTCTGCTTGTGCTCGAGCGCGAATTTTATTCTTCTTCTGCTATTATTCCTTATGCCGGAGTATTCTGCCGTCTGTATGTGGTCAATCCGATGGCATCGTTGCCGGGGGAGATGCTTGACAAGGAACTTGTTGCGGAGTTTGATACAAAGTTGAATCTTATCTGTCAGAACCTTGCCAACTACGAAGGAATGTGTCTCGGTCCGACGCTCTCAGATGGCAGCCGTCTGTTGATAATGGTCAGTGATTCGCAAAACCGCTATAAGGGCATCCTGCGTGATTGGTTCATGACCGTTGTCCTGCGGCCGTGAGTAATATGGCATATGTGCAGAGTGTGTCTGATATTCCATATATTGAAATTTTTTAGCTAAATGAAGCAAGGTTTTTGTTATATTTTTATTTAGATATAATGATGGGGTATTGCAAAACTTCATATTACGTTCAAGTCCCGACATCCATAAAGATGATTGTCCGGCTGGTGACGTTATAGAAATGTAATTTCTTATGTGGCATGCAGACTTCACCGTCTTTATTTATGACAATATTTCATTTAATTTACTTTTATATGGAACAAAACTTTGCTGTTATTTTTATTTTTTGTACATTTGTGCCCAATAAGACTTCGCTTGCCAAGAGAAAACCCTTTGTGGAGAATAAATGTCATCGTACTGCATATTTGCAAATCCGATGATTTGTTTATTGGCTGTATTTGAAGTGAATATGAATAGTTTTGAAATAGAAAAGAAATGAAAGCTGTAATTTTCGCAGGAGGCTTAGGGTCAAGATTAAGTGAGGCGACGGTCAGTATACCGAAGCCGATGGTTGAGATTGGTGGAAAGCCTATATTGTGGCACATCATGAAAACATACTCACATTATGGTATCAATGATTTTATAATATGCTGCGGCTACAAGCAGTCTATAATAAAAGAATATTTCATCAATTACCGTTTTCACAACTGTGACATATCGGTGGACATATCCAATGGTGAGACCCGAATTTTGGACAATCACTCCGAGCCATGGAAAGTAACGTTGGTGGACACCGGTTTGAATACGATGACGGGCAGCCGGCTTAAGCGTGTGCAGAAATATGTCGGTGGCGAACCTTTTCTGCTGACATATGGTGACGGGGTTACGGATTTGGACATTGCGGACACTATAGCCGCCCATAAGGCCAGTGGTAAAGTCATATCAATGACAGTGTACAAACCTCAGGGCAAATTCGGCTCGGTCCGGATTGACCACGCCACAGGAGAAGTATTGTCGTTTTTAGAGAAGCCTGACGGTGACGGTAACTGGATTAACATTGGATATTTCGTCTGCAATCCGGAGGTGTTCGACTATATTCCCGAGGATGACGACACTGTCGTTTTCGAACGGGGTCCGTTGGAGACTCTCGTAAAGGACGGTAAAGTGCAGGCCTATAAGTATAGAGGTTTCTGGAAGTGTATGGACATCATGCGGGACAATGTGGAGCTGAACGAAATGTGGGATGCTGGAAAAGCTCCGTGGATGATATGGTAATTGGGTTGAAAAATGGTTTTTAGACAATAAAAAATACATGGAAAGTAAGGAAGAACTTAAAGAACAGATACTTGAACTGACACGAAGATATTATCAGGTGGCACACGGCGGGAAGAAGGAATTCTGTCCCGGTAAGTCGTTTGTCAACTATGGCGGACGCTATTTTGACGAGAAGGAGATAGTCAATCTTGTCGACTCGTCACTTGACTTCTGGCTGACAGCGGGGCCGTGGGCCCACAAGTTCGAGACACGGCTGGCAGAGTGGCTGGGCGTAAAATACTGTGTCCTGACCAACAGCGGCTCGAGCGCGAATCTGCTGGCATTCTATACCTTGACGTCGCCTAAGCTGGGCGATCGCCGCATACGTCGTGGCGACGAGGTTATCACGGTGGCCGCAGGATTCCCAACGACGGTCAATCCGATAATACAGTTCGGAGCGGTGCCGGTATTCGTGGACGTATGCCTGCCGGGATTCAATGTTGATGTGACCCTTCTTGAAGAGGCTTTGTCGGAGAAGACAAGGGCTGTTATGATGGCTCACTCGCTTGGCAATCCGTTCAATATCAAGGCAGTGAAAAGGTTCTGCGACCGTCATGGACTTTGGCTCATCGAGGACAACTGTGACGCGCTCGGCTCCGAATACACAATCGACGGCGTTACCCGGAAGACGGGAACTTGGGGAGATATCGGCACATCATCGTTCTACCCCCCACATCACATAACGATGGGCGAGGGCGGGGCTGTATACACCGACGATCCGTTGCTAAACAAAATTACACGCTCGTTCCGAGACTGGGGACGTGACTGTTGGTGTGTGGGCGGCGTGGACAACACGTGCAAGGTCAGGTTTACCGGACAATTCGGCGAACTGCCGTACGGCTATGACCATAAGTATGTATACAGCCATTTCGGTTTCAATCTTAAGGTCACTGACATGCAGGCTGCCATAGGATGTGCCCAGCTTGAAAAAGCGGATGGCATCGTGGCCGCACGTCGGGCCAACTACAAAAAACTTTATGAAGGCTTGAAGGATATTCCGGAACTGATACTTCCAGTGGCTGAAGAGAACTCCAATCCGTCATGGTTCGGGTTCCTCATAGCAGTCAGGGACGGTGTCGGATTTACGCGCAACGAGCTGACCGGATTTCTCGAAAACAGAAAGATACAGACGCGTAACCTCTTTGCGGGCAATCTAATAAAGCATCCCGCATTCGATGAAATGCGACGCACAGGCGAGGGCTATCGCGTTGTGGGAGAACTTACCAATACCGACTTCATCATGAATAACGGTTTTTGGATAGGTGTTTATCCCGGCATGAGCAGCGAGATGATTGACTGGATGACTGCATCTATCCGAGAATTCTGTGAGACGAGAAAATAAGGGGCAGGCATGTCACACATGATACTGTATAACATTATATAATAAGACGATAATATATTGACTGACATATTTGAAGGGTTCTTCGCCGGCAAGCGTGTCCTCGTCACAGGACATACCGGTTTCAAAGGCTCATGGCTGAGCATCTGGCTCCACGAATTGGGAGCGCGGGTGACGGGCGTGAGTCTTGACCCGTTTTCGGAACGTGACAACTATGTGCTCTCGGGCATAGGTAACAAGATTGAAGCGGACCTGCGGGCCGACATACGTGACGGCGGGCGGATGAAAGATATCTTTGCCGAGTACCGGCCGGAGATTGTATTCCATCTCGCGGCACAGCCGTTGGTACGGCTTAGCTATGACATTCCGGTGGAGACATATGAAACCAACGTGATGGGCACCATCAACGTGATGGAAGCCATGCGGGTAACGGACAGTGTGAAAGTGGGCGTGATGATTACCACAGACAAGTGTTACGAGAACCGCGAACAGATTTGGGGATACCGTGAGAATGAGCCTATGGGAGGTTACGACCCGTATTCTTCGTCGAAAGGGGCGGCTGAAATAGCCATATCGTCGTGGCGGCGCAGTTTTTTCAATCCCGCTCAGTATGACAGTCACGGAAAGTCGATAGCAAGCGTGCGTGCGGGAAACGTTGTAGGAGGTGGCGACTGGGCCACAGACCGTATCATTCCGGACTGTATCCGTGCCATTGAGGAGGGCCGTGCCATAGGCATCCGTTCTCCGAAGGCTGTGCGTCCGTGGCAGCATGTGCTCGAACCGCTCGGGGGATATATGTTGCTGGCCATGAAGATGTGGCATCAGCCCACTGCTTTCTGCGAGGGGTGGAACTTCGGGCCTCGCTCGGAAAGCATCACCCCGGTATGGGAGGTAGCTGAGAAGCTCGTGCAGTGTTATGGCCGTGGTGAGCTGTGCGATCTGTCTGATCCCAATGCGCTGCATGAGGCCAACTTGCTGATGCTTGATATATCTAAGGCGAAATTCCGCCTCGGATGGGAACCTCGCATGGACATTGATGGTTGTATACGGCTTACCACCGACTGGTATCGCAGATATCGGGATGAGGATGTATACGAGCTGTGTGTGGAGGAGATCGGAAAGTATGTTGTCAGATAAAACAAAGCAGATGAATTATAAAACAGATGCCAAATACCTGCCTGTCATAATAATAGGATTGTCAGTATTGTATCAATGTCTATGTGCAATACAAGGATTTGATCTTACAGACGAAGGACATCTTATGTCGGCGTATCAGTTATTCGGCTCGGATCCGCTTGCCGCCAAATGCGGAAGCGGGTATCCGCTTACTTGTTATATAGGATGGCTGTTGAACAGTATCTATCCGGCTGGTGGAATACTTATGATGAGGATGTGGGGCATTTTCATGGTATCATTGACGGAGATAATCTCTTATAAATATCTGTCAAGGTATTTCTCTACAAAGGTTGTATTGATTGGTCTGCTGATTCAGGCTGTATTTTTGGCAGGCGACCCCAAGCCGTTTGGATACAACAACATGACAATCTTTTTCGGTGTAATATCTCTTGTTTGTATAAATGAAGGTGTCCGAAAAGTGAAATGGGGACTGATTGTCTTAGGAGGTCTGTTGGCAGGAATGAATGTATTCGTGAGATTGCCGAATGTTACGTTTGTTTCATTTGCATTAATCCCTTTTTTATGGAACTATGATTTTGCCGGTATTCATTGGAAGAAAAGCACAGCACAGGCGATGGTCATATTAATGTCTTTTGCATCAGGGATGGTGGCTGTTTGGCTGCTGCTGGTGCATATCGGTGCCGACACACTTGTTACAGAGTTTGTCAGTTCCATAGCCAATACTCTTCAAGGGAAAAGCACTCATTCGACAGATAGTCTTCTGATGTCATACCTGTCCAATTATAGAATGTGTATTGTTTATCTGGGCATACTCATTCTCGGTGCTGTCGTATTCTGCAGTGCATTTCAGACAAGATGGATATTGTTGAGATGCGCTCTGCTTTTCCTTGGCTTCGAGATATTGTACAGACCCATATATATGGACAGCAGCATGTTGGGCGACACGATAATGGCTACGATAAACGGCATATCAATAGCCGGTGCATGCTATTATATGGCGGCTTGTCCGGAACGGCGGAATGTCGCATTGACCGCAGTTCTTCTGTCTTTAATCGGACCATTGGGCAGTGACGGAGGTTTCAGGACGATGTGGGCTTCCACATGGCTTGCCCTACCGGTGGGGCTTAGCGGTCTTTATGAATTCTGCCGGATGTTAAGCAAGAAGCGTTTTTCGATATCATTTACTCTGAAAAACGAAGAAGAAAGCACAGGAAAAGAATCCTCTGTAAAGAATATCTCGTTTCCGATATGTCAGTTGAACAAATCTTTCTGGTGTTGTACAGTCATATTACTTGCTATAGTTTTCATCAAGATAGACCATAAAGCCTATTACGACCCTGGCGACAGGACCGAGAAAATATATCCTATAGAGAGTAGATTGGCAAGAGGCATATATACAATGGAGAAAAAAGCAGGAATAATAAATCCTTTGCTTAGGGAGTTGGACAGATATGTCAAGCCTGGTGACACAATGCTCGTCTATGACTTCTCGCCGCTTTTATATTATCTGACTGAGACCAGACCGTTTGCCGGCATTTCATGGCCCTGTGTATTTTTCGGAGAAAGATATGTGAAGGCGTTTGTTCAGGCTGAGAAAGAATCAGAGCGTCTTCCGGTTATCGTATTGCAACATTTCTTCTCTTCAAATGAATGGACGTCAATACAACGGAACTATTATGATGAGAGCATCGATACCAATTATATAAGTTCGGCACAGACAAAGACAATAAAACGATTCATCAAAAAATATAAGTACAAAAGGGTGTGGAGTAACGGATACTATGAAATATTGGTTCCTTCCGATTATAAGCATAATATAAAAACCGACATAGAATGAGCACATATCTCATCACGGGTGCGACAAGTTTTATTGGCATGGAAATTTGTCGGACGTTGCAGAACAATGGACATACTGTAATCGCGGTATGTAGGGATAGTTCTAAAGCAAAAGACAGACTGCCGTCCGGTATAGAAGTGATGGCGGCCGACATGAGAGAATATGCCCGACTTCACGAAAAAGTCAAACATGCTGACATTTTCATCAATTTGGCATGGGCTGGAACTGGACATGATTGCAGAAATACGGTTGATATACAAGAAAATAATATCGAATATACCGTTGACGCCATGCATTCGGCCCATAAGATGGGGTGCAAAGTTTTTGTTGAAGCAGGTTCACAAGCAGAATACGGTACTGTGATGACAACCATTACAGAAGAAACTCCATGCAGGCCTTTTTCCGAATACGGCAGAGCCAAACTTGCAATAAATGAGAAAGGGGTTGAATTCAGTGAATCTACGGGAATGAAATATGTACATTTGCGTATTTTCAGCATATTCGGAGAAGAAGACCATGAGTGGACTTTGGTAATGAGTTGCATCAACAAGATGCTGACCGGTCAGGAAATCGAGTTAAGTTCTTGTACGCAGCATTGGAATTTCCTTTATTACAAAGATGCTGCCACGCAGATTATGAAGTTGTGCGAGTATGCTATGAGAAAAGACGGCTTCTTGCATGGAATATACAATATAGCTTCAAGGGATACGAGAATTCTCAAAGATTTTGTCGAACGCATGAAGGAACTGACAAATACTTCAAGCAAGATATGCTATGGGAAAATAGTCCCCGTCAATATTGTATCACTGCAACCGGATGTGTCAAAAACAGAGAATGCTACCCGACATTATGTATACACTCCTTTTGATAAAGTAGTGGAGAGTATCATTGAAAAGGAGAAAAAGAAATTGGAAAAGGCGGGTAAATTGCAATACAGGCATGCCGAAGAATGCGGCGGCACATCTCTGCCACTGTCGGGTAATCCCCTGCATTGCATAAACAGTAAGTTCCTGCGTTTCATCCTTATCGGCATTCTGAATACCGTTTTTGGAGTAGGGGTATATTGTCTGATGATATTCATCGGTTTACCTTATTTTATAGCCACACTGATAAGCAATGTTTTGGGAGTTCTGTTTAATTTCAAGACTACAGGCAAATTTGTATTTGAGAACAATGACAACAGTCTGATATTCCGTTTCACACTTTGCTATTTATTTATATATGTGATAAACACCGGCGTTGTGAAGCTGATGCTTTTATCCGGATTGGACGAATACTGGGCCGGTATATCAGCGACACCTATTGTTGCCATATGTTCTTTCTTTATGCTAAAACGTTTTGTATATAAGAAGAAATGAAAAAAATAAGTATAGTAACCCCGTGCTACAACGAAGAAGAGAATGTAGCGGAATTGTATCGACAAGTGAAACAGCAGTTTGATTTGATGGTAGGAAAATATGAGTATGAGCATATATTCATAGACAATGCATCTACTGACAAGACTGTTTCCGTACTCAAAAAACTGGCAGTAAAAGACCCTAATGTTAAAATTATTGTCAATGCAATGAATTTCGGCCATATCCGTTCACCTTTTTATGGCGTATGTCAAGCCAATGGAGATGCAGTAATGCTCATGGTTGCAGATTTGCAGGATCCGCCGGAGCTGATACCGAAATTTATTGAACAGTGGGAAAACGGTCATAACGTTACTATCGGAGTAAAAAGCCAATCGCAGGAATCGTCAATTATGTTCGGTGTCAGATGTCTGTTCTATAAGATAATAAAGGCAATAAGTGAGACACGCCAAATAGAAAACTTTACCGGTTTTGGTCTGTACGACAGATCTTTTGTTGATATGATGCGTCAAATCGATGATCCTTATCCATATATGCGTGGTCTGGTTGCCGAATACGGAGGGGATCTTGGTATAGTGTATTACAGCCAGCCCAAACGTCTGCATGGTAAGACACATCAAAGTTTTTATTCACTATATGACATGGCTATGCTGGGTTTTGTAAACCATTCTAAAGTCCCATTGCGTATTGCCAGTTTTATAGGCATATTCTTTTGTATCGTCAGCATGCTTGTGGCCATAGGATATTTTATATATAAGATTATGTATTGGGATGATTTCCAACTTGGCACTGCTCCGCTTATCATTGGTTTTTTCTTCTTTTCTGGAGTACAGGCTCTGTTCTTGGGTGTTATCGGTGAATATATAGGGCAGATAATAACACAAGTACGACACCGTCCGCTTGTGATAGAAAAGGAACGGATAAACTTTGATGTAAAGGAAACAAAAGACTAATTTATATAAATACCAACTATTATATATCTGATTATGATTAAAGTCTCTGATTTCATTTTTCAGCATCTTGTTGAAAAGCATGGCATCAGCCATTGTTTTCTCGTCACTGGCGGCGGAGCCATGCATCTTAACGACTCTATCGGCCATACCAAAGGCCTGACATATATCTGCAACCATCACGAGCAGGCTTCGGCCATAGCGGCTGAGGGTTATTACAGGACATGCGGACGTCTGTGCGTGACAAATGTCACAACAGGTCCTGGCGGTACAAATGCCATAACGGGTGTGTTAGGGCAATGGCTCGACTCCATCCCCGGACTATATATATCAGGGCAAATCAAGACTTCCACCATGAAGGGAAGCTATCCTCATCTGCCTCTTCGACAACTTGGAGATCAGGAGGCGGACATTGTGAGTATGGTAAGCTCCATAACCAAATATGCCGTGACCGTTACGGACCCATATGACATCAAGCGTGAAATAGACAAGGCTGTTGCAATCGCGACGGACGGACGGCCCGGTCCGGTGTGGATTGATGTTCCTTTGGATGTTCAGGGAGCTATGGTCGATGAGACAATACTGCGCGAATTTGACTTGTCCGAGTTGGAGGATCCTGTCTGCCACGACCTTGTGGACAGACAGATAGACCAACTAATAGACAGAATAAAAACAGCCAAGAGCCCGGTAATATATGTGGGCAACGGAGTGCGCCTGGCCAAACGCGAGGACTTATTCGTCACTTTGGCCGAACGACTCGGCATACCCGTCGTCACGGCCATCAGCGGTTCGGACATAATATGGCATGACCATCCGCTCTGCTACGGAAAACCAGGTATCTGTGGCGACCGTATCGGCAACATCATGGTACAGAATTCCGATTTGCTCATAATCCTCGGCACACGTCTTAGTATACGCCAAATCAGCTATGCATACGATCTGTTGGCTCCACGGGCATATAAGGTCATGGTGGACGCTGACCTCGCTGAGATGCAGAAGCCCACGCTGTCCATCGACATGTCTATACATGCCAATCTGTCAGAGTTTATCGACAAACTTGATGCTGCTACACGTCGGATCTGCTTGCCAGACTTCTGTCATTGGAAAGAATGGGGGCGCACAATAGAGAAGAAACTTCCCACTGTATTTGACGACAATCCCTCGCAACCGGGATATATCTCTTCATATGTTTTTGCCGACAGGCTGTTCCGTCAGTTGAGGGACGGAGATGTAGTTGTAACAGGTAACGGCACCGCCTATACATCCACTTATCAGGCTATGCAAGTGAATCGTGGTGTGCGTGTGTTTGCCAATCAGGGGTGTGCAGCCATGGGCTATGACCTTCCGGCTGCAATCGGAGCGGTCACGGCAAATAGTGGTCACGGCCGGACCATACTTGTGACGGGAGACGGTTCGTTGCAGATGAACATTCAGGAGCTTCAGACTTTGGTTACATACGCTATGCCGCTGAAGATATTCGTTCTGGAGAACGAGGGTTATCTTGCCATCAAGACGACTCAAAAAAGTTTTTTCAAAGGTCATTTCACCGGCTCCAATCCCGCCAGCGGTGTGATATGCCCGAATCTCGGGAAGATAGCGGCGGCATACGGCATCGAATATATCGATATCAGAGAAGAGGGGGAAACGCTTGACCGGACAATCCGTGATGTTCTTGAAAGTTCCGGGAGCATGATTTGTGAGATACACATGCATCCCGAGCAGACGCTCTTCCCTAAATCTGCCAGTTTTATGGACAAAAACGGAAAGATGTCGTCAGCTCCATTGGAGAAGATGGCACCGTTTATGGGCGAAGAATTGCAGAAGCAGTGCATATACCATCCGGTGGGCGAACGATGAAGAATAATAATCCTGTAATATCAATATGCATACCGACATACAACCGCGACAACATATTGCGTGAAAATATGGAGCGGTTGTTGGTATTGCCTTCATTTGATGACGATGTTGAGTTGGTGGTATCTGACAATGCCTCCACCGATTCAACATCGTCAATAGTACGTGAACTTTGTGCCAAATATCCGGATAAGAGTATAATATATAGTTGCAATAGTGAAAATATCAGAGATTTGAATTTCCTTAAAGTTCTGTCTCTCGGACACGGCACTTATCTCAAACTCCTAAACGACTACACTTCATTTTCTGATGCCGATCTAAGGATGATGAAGGAGAAAATCAGAAGTATAGAACACGACGAGGGACATAGTCTTTTCTTTTTCCAAGATATCAAAAATATGAAAAGAGGAATGACGGAAATTTGTGTTTCAGACGTAAACCAGTTGGTTCGTACACTGAATAACAAAATGACATGGATATCCAACTTCGGATGTTTCCACCGACAGTTGCCTTCACTATATAGTTTTCAAGACAGATCACGGTTCATGATACTCCAGATGATGTGGCTTCTGTATCTCACTGAGACATCACGGGTTACCACACTTGTCAACATTACGTCATACCGTTGTATTGAAGTGGAAAGCAACAAGCGAACACCATACCACTTTTTTACTCCACATGTTGTCAATTATTATGATGTACTGGACAGCTATGTCAAACGCGGATTGATATCAAAATCCACTATCAGGAAAGATAAGGGCAGGCTGCTAAAAGATTTTGTGGGACGAGGTATCAAAGACTATCTGTTCAGAAAAAAAGAATGCAATTTTGAACTGTCAGGAAGCTGGGGAATTATTTGGAAGTACTTTCATGCCACACCATATTTTTATGTCATACTGCTGAAAGGTTCATTTCATGCCACCAAACGATATATAATAAACATATGTCATGCTTTTATCAAGGGGTAGGGAGGGAATTGTGTACCCATCCCTAAAAATGATAGCGGCCGTTTCTACGAAGAGAAGAAAAGACCGCTATTCATTGAGTTTTATAGTATTAAAGACATGTTATTGTCAATAGTTCTCCGGTTTTACCTGAAAATAGGACTGTGCATGGTCGCATACGGGACATTCTTTCGGAGCTTTCTTACCAATGACAAGATGTCCGCAGTTTGAACACTGCCATATAACTTCACCGTCCTTTGAGAATACTTTTTCATCCTTGACATTCTTCAGCAGTCTGAGATAACGTTCTTCGTGGGCTTTTTCCACTTCGGCTACGAGTTCGAATTTTTTTGCTATTTCGGTAAATCCTTCCTCACGTGCTTCCTCTGCCATGCGTTTGTACATGTCTTGCCACTCATAGCTTTCACCGTTGGCGGCGTCCTGAAGGTTCCATTCCGTATCGTTGATTTCGCCTCCGTGTAAAAACTTGTACCACAGTTCGGCATGTTCTTTTTCGTTGGCAGCTGTCTCTTCAAACAGCGCCGCTATCTGAACATAGCCGTCTTTCTTTGCCTTTGATGCAAAGTATGTATACTTGTTGCGTGCCATTGACTCGCCTGCAAATGCCTCAAGGAGGTTTTTCTCTGTCTTTGTTCCTTTTAAATCTTTCATAACTAACATATATTTAATGGTGAATAAAATATTTATTGACGGGACAAAGATAATGATAAAAGCGGAATAACGTGTCGGTAGGACAGGGGTATTCCGCTTTGTTTGAATATTTTATATTCTGTTGATTGTCAGAACCGTATAATGTTAATCATATTGAAATTTCTCCACGTATACTCTTTTTCATATACTCACGCACGGTATCCTGATCGGTATATCGTGCCTGAAGATACATCAGTTTGGTGACGGCGCTTTCAACAGTACTGTCGTAGCCGCTCAGTACTCCGGCAGATTTCAACTGGTAGCCGGTGTCGTATCGGTCCATTTCAACTTTTCCTGCCATGCATTGGCTTATGTTTATTATTATCTTTCCATGGCACGCTGCTTCTTTCAAGGCATTGATAAGCCATGGCTTTTGGGGGGCATTGCCACTTCCGTAGGTACGCATGACTATGGCTCTGAGGTTTGGGGTGGCTATTATATGTCGTACAAGGTCTTCGCGTATTCCAGGAAAAATGGTGAATACGATAACGTTGTTGTCGAGACGGAAGTGCGGAATCATGGGGCGTGAGAAGTCGGGGGACAGCATGCGGCTTTCGTGATAGCTGATATTGACACCGGCTTCTACAAGGTGGGGATAGTTGAAACTTTCGAAAGCGTCAAACTCGTCAGCACTCTGTTTGGTTGTCCTGTTGCCGCGTAGAAGATGGCCATTGAAATATATACCAACTTCGGGTACCATGGCTTTTCCGTTGGAATGTTTGGCTGAGGCAATCTCTATGCTTGTTATGAGATTCTCTTTGCCGTCGGTGCGCAACTGTCCTATTGGTAACTGGCTACCGGTGAGAATGACTGGTTTTGTGAGGTTCTCGAGCATGTAGCTCAATGCCGATGCCGTATATGCCATAGTATCGGTGCCATGGAGTATGACGAAGCCGTCATAATTGTCGTAATTGTCGGCTATGATGTGTGCCAAATCCGTCCAAAGAGCGGGCGACATATCGCTGCTGTCTATTGGAGGATCAAACTGATATGTGGCGATGTGTGTGGAGAATTGTGCAAGTTCGGGCACATTGTTTAACAGGTGCTCGAAGTTGAAAGGTTCGAGTGCACCTGTGTGCGGATTACGGTTCATACCTATTGTGCCACCGGTATATATGAGCAGGACATTATTATCGTACGTCATCGTTTACGTAAATTTTGGTGCAAAAATACGTAAAGTTTTTGAAAATACGGAATTTATTTGTTATTTTTGCGCTCGGAGATTTGTCTATTACATAATATTATATAATCATAGCTTAAACTAATTATGAAACAATTTAATGATGCGAACTTCCTGCTTGATACCGAGGTAGCACAGGAACTGTTCCACAACCATGCGGCCAAAATGCCAATTATTGATTATCACTGTCATCTGATTCCCGAGATGGTAGCAAACGACCATAAGTTCAAGAGCATCACAGAGCTTTGGCTCGGTGGTGACCATTATAAGTGGCGTGCCATGCGTACCAACGGTGTGGATGAGCGTTTCTGCACAGGCAAAGATACAAGCGATTGGGAGAAGTTTGAAAAATGGGCAGAGACTGTTCCATACACATTCCGCAATCCTCTTTATCACTGGACCCACCTCGAATTGAAGACGGCTTTCGGTATCGAGAAACAGCTCAGCCCGAAGACAGCACGTGAGATTTTTGACGAGTGTAACGAAAAACTGAAACAGCCGGAATTCTCAGCCCGCGGCCTTATGCGTCATTACAATGTAGAGTGTGTCTGCACTACAGACGATCCAGTGGACGACCTGCGCTATCACAAGCAGACACGTGAAGACGGATTTGAGATTAAGATGATACCGGCATGGCGCCCTGACAAGGCCATGAATATTGAGAAGCCGGAGTTTCCTGCCTATGTGAACCAGCTTGGTGAAGTGGCCGGAGTGACCATAACCACGTTCAAGGACATGCTTGATGCTCTGAAGAAACGTCATGATTTCTTTACCGAGAACGGTTGTCGTTTGTCTGACCATGGCATTGAGGAATTCTATGACGAACCTTATACAGAGGCACAGATTGAAGATATTTTTGCCAAGGCCATGAGCGGAAAGGAACTTACTGTGTACGAGACACGTCAGTATAAGCATTGTTTCCTTAAAGAGATGGCTGTAATGGATGCTGAAGCCGACTGGACACAGCAGTTCCACTATGGTGCTATCCGCGACAACAATACCGCTATGTACAATCAGCTTGGTCCGGATACCGGTTTTGACTCTATCGGCGAGTTTACCACAGCCAAAGCTATGAGCAAATTCCTTAACGAACTTAACATGGAGGGCAAACTCACACGTACTATTTTGTATACATTGAATCCGTGTGCCAATGAGGTTATCGCCACCATGCTCGGTAACTTCCAGGGAGGCTGTCCGGGCAAGATTCAGTTTGGTTCAGGTTGGTGGTTCAATGATCAGCTCGACGGTATGACACGTCAGATGAACGCCCTTTCCGTGCTTGGACTGTTGAGCCGTTTTGTAGGTATGCTCACCGATTCACGTTCGTTCCTGAGTTATCCTCGTCATGAGTATTTCCGTCGCTTGCTCTGCAACATTCTCGGCAATGATGTAGAGAAAGGATTGCTGCCAAACGACCATGAGATTCTGAGCCGTATGGTAGAGGATATTTCTTACAACAATGCACGCAACTATTTCAAGTTCTATTGATATTTCCTGAATTAGGAAATGTCTTAAATATAAAGTGTGGTATGGTTTTGATTATCGTACTACACTTTTTCGTTTTTATTTCTACTGTTTTCCTTGTCTAATTGGAAAAATAGGTGTAAATTTGCAAACTGTTTAAACTATTTAACGAAATGACCATTACAAGAAGACTCATTTTACCTATTGTTATGATGGCTGTCGTTGTGCTTTTGGGCAGTTGCTCAAGTACAAAGAACATTCCTTATATTCAAAACAGTGCGACGGTTAAACTTGATAGTAAAGAACTTTATGATGCGCGTATAATGCCCAAGGATATTCTTACTATCACTGTCAGTACGGAAGAACAGGATGCTGCCATTCCCTTTAATCTGGTTGTTCCCAATTCAATGTCTCAGGGGAAAACAACATCTCTTTCGTCTCAGATGACACTTCAGAACTATCTTGTTGACAATGACGGATGCGTGGATTTTCCGCGTATAGGGCGTATAAAACTCGGTGGAAAGACAAAGTCTGAAGCGGAAAAATTTATAGAAGATGCCATAAGGCCTTATTTGGCTGCCAATGCAGGAAAAGCTATTGTCACAGTACGAATGGTGAACTACAAGATTTCGGTGATAGGTGAGGTGAACAGTCCGGGCTTGTATACAGTCAATAATGAGAAGATAAACATCTTTGAGGCATTGGCCTTGGCAGGGGATCTTACGATATATGGCGTTCGTGACAATGTTAAACTGATACGTGAGGACAGTGACGGGCAGAAGAGCATCCATGTCTTGAATCTCAATGATGCCAATCTGCTCAACTCTCCTTATTATTATTTGCAGCAAAACGATATAATTTGTGTTGAGCCTAATAAAGTGAAGGCACAAAATTCGAGCGTGGGCAGCATGACAACGTTGTGGTTCTCCGCGACGTCAATATTAATTTCAATAACATCGTTGTTGTATAACATCCTTAATTAATTAAATAATCGAAGAATGGAAATCGCATGTTTCCATTCTTTCTTTATAATATAGTAATATGTGCGGAATAGTAGGATATATAGGTAACAAGGACGCTTTCCCGATATTGATAAAGGGACTGCGCAGATTGGAGTATCGCGGATATGACAGTGCCGGAGTGGCATTGGTAAATTCAGACACTGCTTTGAATGTATATAAGTCCAAAGGCAAAGTCGACAATCTTGTAGAGTATTGTAGTGACAAGAATGTTTCAGGAACGGTAGGTATAGCACATACCCGTTGGGCAACACATGGTGAGCCGTCGGCTCTTAATGCTCATCCGCATTATTCCGAATCCGGAAATCTGGCTATCATACATAACGGTATAATAGAGAATTATTCCGATATAAAGAAAAAACTGATGGCAAACGGCGTTAAGTTCCGTTCGGAGACAGATACGGAGGTGCTTGTACAGTTGATTGAATATATAAAAGAGCACAAGAATCTGGACTTGCTCACAGCTGTGCAGGTTGCCCTGCATGAAGTGATAGGGGCGTATGCGATAGCTTTGCTTGACAAGCGCACCCCGCATCAGATTATTGTCGCACGTAATCAGAGCCCTTTAGTGGTGGGTATTGGCGATGACGAATTCTTTATAGGTTCGGATGCCAGTCCTATTGTGGAGTATACAGATAAAGTCGTATACCTTGAGGATGGCAATATAGCCGTATTGCATAAGGGCGAAGAATTGAAGGTGGTAAACATTCTCAATAGAAGACTTAACCCGGAAATTCAGACTGTGGATATAAATCTTGGACAACTGGATAAAGGCGGATATCCGCATTTCATGTTGAAAGAGATATTTGAGCAGCCGGATTGTCTTACCAACTGCATGCGTGGACGTGTCAACGTAGATACGGATAATGTAGTGCTGAGTGCTATCATTGATTATAAGAAGCAGCTTATAAATGCCAAACGTTTCATTATCGTAGCATGCGGGACATCGTGGCATGCGGGACAGATAGGCAAGCAGATGATAGAAAACTTCTGCCGCATACCGGTGGAAGTGGAATACGCATCGGAATTCCGTTATCGCAATCCTGTCATAACATCCGATGATGTAGTGATAGCAATCTCTCAGAGCGGTGAAACTGCCGATACATTGGCTGCAGTGAAACTGGCAAAGGATAATGGAGCGTTTATTTACGGCATCTGCAACGCTATAGGGTCGAGTATTCCCCGTGCTACAAACACGGGGTCGTATATTCATGTTGGACCGGAGATCGGTGTGGCTTCTACCAAAGCCTTTACAGGACAAGTTACAGTGTTGACAATGTTGGCGTTGGCACTTGCCAAGGAAAAGGGTACAATAAGCAGTTCCGACTATTTGGAAATAGTTAAGGAGCTGCACGAAATACCGGAAAAAATGAAGAAAGTCTTGGAACTCAATGACCGTATATCAGAACTTAGCCGGATATTCACTTATGCCCATAACTTCCTTTATCTCGGTCGCGGATACAGCTATCCGGTAGCTCTTGAGGGTGCATTGAAACTTAAGGAAATAAGCTATATACATGCAGAAGGTTATCCTGCTGCGGAAATGAAGCATGGCCCGATAGCCCTGATTGATTCAGACATGCCTGTAGTGGTGATAGCAACACATAATGCTATGTACGAGAAAGTGCTTAGCAATATCCAGGAGGTGAAGGCACGTAAAGGAAAAGTCATTGCGATAGTCACTGAAGGTGATGACAATATAAGCAGAATAGCTGACGAGGTTATAGAACTTCCAACGACTATAGAATGTCTGGAGCCACTTCTTGCCACAATTCCGTTGCAGCTTTTGGCCTATCACATAGCTGTATGTAAGGGAAAGAATGTGGATCAGCCGCGCAATCTGGCAAAATCGGTGACAGTGGAGTAAGGTAAACATTGTCGGTCTGATTGCACTTATACTATAGAATACGGTCACATAACATAAACAAAAGATTGGGGATAATAGAATGGAGCAGTTAAAGCACGAATGTGGAGTGGCTATGATAAGGCTTCTGAAGCCGCTTGACTATTACCAGAATAAATATGGTACATGGATGTATGGGCTGAACAAGCTCTATCTCATGATGGAAAAGCAGCACAATCGTGGTCAGGAAGGATCGGGGATGGCTTGCGTAAAGTTGGATACATTGCCCGGAAACGAATATATGTTCAGGGAGAAAGCGGAAGGAGCAAATGCCATAACTGAGATATTCGCAAGTGTCCATAAAGGTTTTCGTGATTTTTCGCCTGCCCAGATGGATGATGCCGATTTTGCAAAAAGAAAGATTCCGTTTGCCGGTGAACTCTATATGGGGCATCTGCGCTATTCCACCACAGGAAAGAGTGGACTTAAATATGTGCATCCGTTTCTGCGTCGTAACAATTGGAAGGCAAAGAACCTCTGTCTGTGCGGAAACTTCAATATGACCAATATTGATGAAATATTCGACAAGATAACAGCCCAAGGACAGTGTCCGCGTGTTTTTTCCGATAGCTACATCATGTTGGAGTGGCTCGGGCACCGTCTTGACCGTGAGGTGGAACGAAACTTCGTGGATGCCCAAAAGTTAGGATTGCATGGAGTTGATATCACCGATTATATAGATAATAATGTCAAACTGGGAAATGTATTGAAGACAGCGATGCCTGATTTTGACGGTGGATATGTAGTCTGCGGACTCACCGGCAGTGGAGAGATGTTCTCAATGCGTGACCCGTGGGGAATACGTCCGGCTTTCTATTATCGCGATGAAGAAGTGGTGGCAGTGGCAAGCGAGCGTCCTGTGTTGCAGACAACGTTTGATTTGGGATGTGGAGACATAAAGGAACTTAATCCAGGGGAGGCCATTATCGTAAACAAGAACGGTGAGTGCCGTATAAAACGGATTCTGGAGCAGCGCGGAGACAATGCATGTTCGTTTGAACGCATCTATTTCAGTCGAGGTTCTGACCGTGATATATATAAGGAACGCCGTAAACTTGGAGAACAGCTCATGAATCCGATACTCAAGGCCGTTGACAATGATGTGGAGCATACGGTGTTCTCTTTCATTCCCAATACGGCGGAAGTAGCCTATTATGGTATGCTTGGAAGTTTCAAGAACTACATAAACGAGTCGAAAATAAAGGCTATAGAGAATCTCGAACACACTCCGACACACGATGAATTGGTAAGAATAATGAGCCAGTATGTCCGTTCGGAGAAGGTGGCATGGAAGGATATCAAGTTGCGTACGTTCATTACGGAAGGGAAATCACGTAACGATCTTGCATCCCATGTATATGACATAACATACGAGGTGTTGAGGGCCGGAGTGGACAATCTCGTGGTAATCGACGACAGTATAGTGCGTGGTACGACTTTGCGTGAGAGTATAATCAAGATATTGGACCGTCTTCATCCCAAGAAGATAGTCATTGTCAGCTCCTCTCCTCAGATACGTTATCCAGATTATTATGGGATAGACATGTCGCGTCTGGAGGAATTCATTGCTTTCCGTGCATGTATAGAACTGCTTAAGGAGCGCGGTATGCATAGTGTTATAGACGAGACATACAGAAATTGCAGGAAAGAAATAGCCAAGCCTAAGAGTGAGATGCGATGCTGTGTGAAAGATATCTACAAGCCGTTTACTGTAGACGAGTTGAATGCAAAGATGGTGGAAATGTTGCGCCCTGCAGGAGTCGCCACTCCGATTGAATTGGTGTTTCAGAGTATAGAGGGTTTGCACAAGGCCATTCCTGATCATAAGGGGGACTGGTATTTTACGGGAGATTTCCCCACACCGGGAGGTATGAAGCTCGTAAACCAGGCTTTTATCAATTTTGTAGAGAATGTATATCAGTATGAACAGAAATTTTAAACTCTTGATATAAATTAAATGAAGAACGTAACATTAGTCCTCGAAGACGGAACGAAATTTCATGGTAAGTCGTTTGGATACGACCAACCGGTGGCAGGAGAAGTTGTCTTCAATACGGCTATGATGGGATATCCTGAAAGTCTGACAGACCCGTCGTATGCCGGACAGTTGATGACACTTACTTATCCATTGGTCGGCAACTATGGTGTTCCTCCTTTCACGGTTGAACCCGATGGTATTGCTACATTCATGGAGAGTGACAAAATCTATGCCTCAGCCATTATTGTGGCCGATTATAGTGAAGAATACAGTCATTGGAATGCCGTCGAGAGTTTGGCAGACTGGCTGAAGAGGGAACATGTACCCGGTATAACGGGTATAGATACCCGCCAACTTACCAAGGTGCTGCGTGAGCACGGAGTAATGATGGGCAAGATTCTTTTTGACGATGAGCCTGACAATATTCCGCAAGCCGATTATGAGGGAGTTAATTTTGTAGACCTTGTAAGCTGTAAGGAGATAATACGTTATAACGAGGGAGCCGGCAAGAAGGTCGTGCTTGTGGATTGCGGTGTAAAGAACAATATCATACGTTGTCTGACAAATCGTGGTGTAGAGGTTGTTCGTGTTCCTTGGAACTACGACTACACATCAATGGATTTCGACGGACTCTTCCTTGGCAACGGTCCCGGCGATCCCGATATGTGTGAGGACGCCGTGCAGATAATCCGTAAGCAGATGAGTTTGTCCCGCAAGCCGATATGTGGAATATGTATGGGCAATCAACTTCTTGCAAAAGCCGGAGGTGCCACGATATATAAATTGAAGTATGGCCATCGTTCCCACAATCAGCCTGTGCGTGAAGTAGGAACGAACAAGTGCTATGTGACAAGCCAGAATCATGGGTATGCCGTGGATGCGAAGACGCTTGGCAAGGATTGGCGTGAACTGTTTGTCAATATGAACGACGGTTCCAACGAAGGTGTATGCCATGTGGAGAATCCTTGGTTTACGAGTCAGTTCCATCCCGAGGCTTGTTCCGGTCCTGTTGATACCGAGTTTATGTTTGACCGTTTTGTTGATAAACTGAAGTAAAAGATGAAAGACGAGAATATAAAGAAAGTATTGTTGCTCGGTTCGGGCGCATTGAAGATAGGTGAGGCCGGTGAGTTCGACTATTCGGGTTCGCAGGCATTGAAGGCTTTACGCGAGGAAGGCGTTTATACAGTGCTCATCAATCCGAATATTGCCACTGTGCAGACATCCGAAGGGGTTGCCGATCAGATTTATTTCCTGCCCGTTCAGCCATATTTCGTTGAGCGTGTCATTGAGAAAGAGCGTCCTGATGGCATTCTTTTGGCTTTTGGCGGTCAGACGGCGCTTAATTGCGGAGTGGAGCTTTATAAGAGCGGTGTGTTGGAAAAATACAGCGTCAAGGTGCTCGGTACTCCCGTACAGGCCATCATGGACACGGAAGATCGCGAACTGTTCGTTGAAAAACTCAACGAAATCGACGTGAAAACAATCAAGAGCGAAGCCTGCGAGACTATAGAGCAGGCCCGCAAGGCGGCTGCCCAACTGGGGTATCCGGTGATTCTGCGTGCCGCCTATGCACTTGGCGGTCTCGGCAGCGGCTTCTGTGACAATGAGGAAGAGCTGGACAAATTGGCCGAAAAAGCATTCTCATTCTCTCCGCAGGTGCTTGTAGAGAAGAGTCTGAAGGGATGGAAAGAGATAGAATATGAGGTGGTGCGCGACCGTTACGACAACTGTATCACGGTGTGTAACATGGAAAACTTCGACCCGCTCGGCATCCATACGGGCGAAAGCATCGTTATCGCTCCGTCGCAGACACTTACCAACAGTGAGTACCACAAGCTCCGTGCACTGTCAATCAAGATTATACGTCATATAGGTATTGTCGGTGAGTGTAATGTTCAATATGCTTTCGACCCCAAGAGCGAGGACTATCGTGTCATTGAAGTGAATGCCCGTCTGAGCCGTTCGTCGGCTCTTGCATCCAAGGCAACCGGTTATCCGCTTGCCTTTGTGGCAGCAAAACTTGGTATGGGCTACGGACTTTTCGAGTTGAAGAACTCCGTCACCAAGACAACAAGCGCATTCTTTGAGCCGGCGCTCGACTATGTAGTCTGCAAGATTCCGCGTTGGGACCTCAGCAAGTTCCGTGGCGTAGACAAGGAACTCGGTTCTTCGATGAAGTCTGTCGGCGAGGTGATGGCCATAGGGCGTAACTTTGAAGAGGCCATCCAGAAAGGCCTGCGAATGATAGGGCAGGGCATGCATGGTTTTGTAGAGAACAAGGAACTTGAGATTGACGATATCGATGCCGCTTTGCGCGAGCCTACCGACAAACGTGTCTTCATAATATCGAAGGCCATGCACAAGGGATATACCATCGATCAGATACACGACCTGACCAAGATCGACAAATGGTTCCTACAGAAACTGAAGCATATTATCGATATTGATGAGCGCATGAAGGCTCTCAAGAGTGTCAATAATCTCGATAAAGAATTGCTGCGCGAGGCAAAAATATACGGTTTTACCGATTTCCAGATAGCCCGTGCCGTAGGTCTCGAGACCGAACTGCACAGTATGGCCAAGGCCGGACTTGTTGTCCGCAATCTGCGCAAGAGCTATGGAATACTGCCGTATGTGAAGCAGATAGACACGCTGGCTGCCGAATATCCCGCCCAGACCAACTATCTGTATCTCACATATTCGGCTGTTGCCCACGATATCAAGTTCCTTGGCGACAAGCGTTCCATCATTGTGCTCGGTTCGGGGGCCTATCGTATCGGCTCGTCCGTTGAATTCGACTGGTGCGGTGTTCAGGCTTTGCAGACAATACGCAAGGAAGGATACCGCTCGGTGATGATCAACTACAATCCCGAGACCGTCTCTACCGATTACGATATGTGCGACCGTCTTTACTTCGACGAACTGACATTCGAACGCGTAATGGACATCATCGACATTGAGAATCCTCATGGTGTCATCGTATCTACCGGCGGTCAGATACCCAACAACCTTGCCATGCGTCTTGACGCGCAGCGTGTGCCGATACTTGGAACATCGGCAAAAGACATTGACAATGCCGAAGACCGTGCCAAGTTCTCGTCAATGCTCACCCGCAACGGCATCAACCAGCCCGAGTGGAGCGCACTGACTTCGATGGACGACATAAACAAGTTTATCGACCGTGTCGGTTTTCCCGTGCTTGTCCGTCCGTCGTACGTGCTTTCCGGTGCGGCCATGAACGTATGTTCAAATGCCGAAGAGCTTGAGCGTTTCCTCAAGTTGGCCGCCAACGTGTCGGAGGACCATCCTGTTGTCGTAAGCCGTTTCATAGAGCATGCAAAGGAGATAGAGATGGATGCGGTGGCAAAGAACGGTGAAATCATAGCATACGCCATATCGGAGCATATCGAGTTCGCAGGTGTGCACTCCGGAGACGCCACTATACAGTTCCCGCCGCAGAAACTCTATGTCGAGACCGTGCGCCGCATAAAGCGCGTGAGCCGTCAGATAGCGAAGGAGTTGCACATCAGCGGACCTTTCAACATTCAGTTCATGGCCCGTGACAATGACATTCTGGTGATAGAGTGCAATCTGCGTGCTTCACGTTCGTTCCCGTTTGTCAGCAAGGTGCTGAAGATAAATCTTATAGAGATTGCTACCAAAGTTATGCTTGGCCTGCCTGTAGAGAAGCCTCACAAGAGTCTATTCGACCTTGATTACGTAGGCATCAAGGCCAGCCAGTTCTCGTTCAATCGTCTTCAAAAAGCCGACCCTGTGCTTGGTGTCGACATGGCCTCTACCGGCGAGGTAGGATGTATCGGCGAGGACACCAGCTGTGCATTGCTCAAGAGTATGCTCTCTGTCGGCTACCGTATACCGGAAAGGAACATCCTGCTTTCCACCGGTTCGGCCAAGCAGAAGGCTGAGATGTTGGATGCCGCACGCACTCTTGTGCAACATGGTTATAAATTGTATGCCACCGGAGGCACATCGAAATTCCTCACGGAAAACGGTGTCGGGAACACGACTGTATATTGGCCGTCGGAAGACAATCAGCCGCAGGCTCTTGACATGCTCCACAATCATGAGATAGACATGGTGGTCAACATCCCGAAGAACCTGTCGGCAGGCGAGTTGAGCAACGGTTACAAGATACGCCGTGCAGCGATAGACCTGAATGTGCCGCTCATCACAAACAGCCGTCTGGCCAGTGCTTTCATCAGTGCTTTCTGCAACATGTCCATAGAAGACATTGCCATAAAGAGCTGGTCGGAGTATAAATAGAATAGCATTAAGGGTATATATCAGACATATAAGCGTAAGTAACAATATCGGAAGTAGCGTACCGTCAGCTGTAAGGCCAGATGCAATATATGGCTATGAGGTTGACGGTACGCTGCTTTTGATATTGTTACTTGTTATTGGCATATTGCAATGCGAAACGGCCCAAACGGGAGTGCCGGGAGGCCCTTATGACGAGTAAATCATGCCAAAGACGTGTGTCAAAAGGGTCGTTGGGCCCTTTTGGCTTTTCTATTTCGTGAAAAATAAAATGCGTTTTTTTCAGAATAATCCATACATTCCGGTATTTTATCAAGAGTAATGACCGATGCAATAAATGTGATACCGGTATTCTTTACCTAATAGAAGGCTTGCTGATAGTCTGGTTTTGCCTTTGGTGTCTTTATTGCTTTGTTAAATTAAAAATGTTGTATAAAAATTGCAATTTTCAGATATATTATGTATATTTGCAGTATAACATAAAACATCATGCTATGGAATGCGGTGACATATTAGAATCGAAGATTAATAGGAGTGATTACAAAATACTTGTTGTTGACGATGTAGTGAGTAATGTTTTGCTGCTCAAGACATTGTTGGCCAGCGAGAAGTTTCAGATATGCACGGCAAGCAACGGTTATGAGTGTATTGAGAAGACAAAATCGGAGCGGCCCGATCTGATTCTTCTTGACGTGATGATGCCTGAACTTGACGGATTTGATACGGCAACGATATTGAAAAAAGATTCCGAAACATCAGATATTCCGATTATTTTCATTACTGCATTCAATACACCTTCACATCTTGTACGTGGATTCCAGGTCGGTGCGAGCGACTTCATTACCAAACCATTCAACAGGAATGAGTTGATAATGCGTGTTATGCAGCAGCTTTCTCTTGTCTGTGCACGTCGCATAATAATACGTCAGAATGAAGAGCTGACACGCGTCATCAGCAATCGTGACAAGATGTATTCTGTCGTAGCCCATGATTTGCGTTCTCCGATGGCAAGCATACGTATGGTGCTTAATCTTGTGGTCAATGCCGTGTCGCCTGATGTAATCGGTGCGGAGATATTCAGTCTGATAGAGAAAGCCAACAAGGAGTCGGAGGAAACTTACAATCTGTTGGACAATCTGTTGAAATGGACAAAGAGCCAGACAGGGCGTCTCAATGTCGTATATCAGGATTTCGAGTTGAGCGATGTCATTCCAGGAGTGGTGGACATCTTTGTAATGATAGCCGAGACGAAGCATATACGGTTGAATTGCAACCTCGGCACGGAGCGGCTTACGGTGCATGCCGACAATGACATGCTGAAAACAGTGATACGTAACTTTATCAGCAATGCTATAAAGTTCAGTAATGAGAACAGTACGATAGACATTACCGTGCAGCGTTGTGGTGACTTTGCGAAGATAGGCGTTCGTGACCACGGTGTCGGTATCAGTGCCGACCGTATAGAGCGGCTCTTTCATAGCGGAGAGACCACTTATGGCACAAGCAGTGAAGAAGGTAGCGGACTGGGCTTGATGTTGTGCAAAGACTTTGCCATAAAGAACGGTGGCGATGTGGAGGTGGAGTCGGTGCTTGGCGAAGGTTCGACATTCAGTGTGCTTGTTCCGTTGAAAATGTAGTCATGTAACGGTATTTTGACCGGTGCCGGCATCGGCATGGACTTAAGCCAATACGGGAAAGAGGATAATATTCAATATATATGCCTACCGCCAGGCATTGTTTTTTCTGAGTATTCTTGCGGCGGCTCTCCTGTTTTTAGGGAGCGGAAGGAGCTTGGTGTAATAACAGTATTATGTACCCATTAAAGTTTAATCCCATATTGAAATCAACAATTTGGGGAGGTGAAAAGATTATTCCTTATAAAGAGATTGAAAGCCAACAGGCACTTGTAGGTGAGAGTTGGGAGCTTTCAGGTGTCAGTAGCAACGAGTCGGTTGTGGCCAATGGCGAATTTGCCGGTATGACGTTGCCACAACTTATAGAGCGCGATGGGGCCGGTCTGCTCGGCAAGGCCAATTATGAGCGTTTCGGACTTGAGTTCCCGTTGCTCGTCAAGTTCATTGACGCACGCCAGGACTTGTCTATTCAGGTGCACCCTGACGACGTCCTTGCCGGGAAGCGTCACAATTCCAAAGGCAAGACGGAAATGTGGTACGTCGTGTCGGCTGACGAAGGCGCTCATCTCCGTTCGGGCTTCAGCCGTAAAGTCACTGCCGACGAATATGTGGCGAGTGTCGAAAACGACACCATCACCGACCTTCTGTCCGACTATAGTGTGAAACCGGGCGACGTGTTCTTCCTTCCTGCCGGCCGTATCCATTCCATAGGTGCCGGTTCTTTCATTGCCGAGATACAGCAGACGTCGGACATTACTTATCGTATATACGACTTCAACCGCCGCGATGCAAACGGAAACACTCGTCAGCTGCATACCGAACTGGCCAAGGATGCCATATCTTATGACGTGCTGCCGGATTATCGTACGCGGTATGAAGAACGTGAGAACCATGAGGTCAGACTCGTTTCGTGTCCTTATTTCACCACATCACTTTATGTTCTGACAGAGTCTTATACTATCGATTTGTCGGCACTTGACAGTTTCGTGGTGCTTATTGCCATGGAGGGCAGGGCCTCAATCACCGATGACGCCGGCAACACGGTGGATGTGCATCAGGGTGAAACGGTGTTGCTGCCGGCTGTGACGGGTCGTGTCGATATAGTGCCGGAAGGCCGTTTCAAGATGCTTGCCAGCCATATAGACTGACTTGCGGAGTGATGTATACGGTTTGCTATGAGGGGCGATGAGGGCTTTTTGTCACCGCTTTTCTTGCCGGTATAGTGAAAAAGTGTTACCTTTGCATCCGTAATATATTTATTATAAACTTTTTAAGAAGATATGAAAGCATTCGTTTTTCCCGGTCAGGGAGCACAGTTTGTAGGTATGGGAAAAGACCTGTATGACAACAACGCGTTGGCAAAAGAGCTTTTTGAGAAAGCAAATGATATTCTTGGTTATAGAATTACTGACATAATGTTCGGCGGTACGGACGACGAACTGAAGCAGACCAAGGTGACCCAGCCTGCCGTTTTCCTGCATAGTGTTGTTTCGGCTCTCTGCATGGGCGACGCTTTTGAGCCGGCGATGGTGGCCGGCCATTCTCTCGGCGAGTTCTCCGCTCTTGTCGCTGCGGGCGCGTTGAGCTTTGAGGACGGCCTCAAGCTGGTTTATGCACGTGCTATGGCCATGCAGAAAGCCTGCGACATGGAGCCTTCTACGATGGCTGCCATCGTCGGACTGGCCGACGAGAAAGTCGAGGAGATATGTGCCGGGGTGAACAAGGACGGGCATGTGGTAGTGCCGGCCAACTACAATTGCCCGGGACAGCTCGTGATATCCGGAAATATCGAGGCCGTCAACGAGGCTTGTGATAAGCTGAAGGCTGCCGGTGCCAAGCGTGCGTTGCCGCTGAAAGTGGGCGGTGCGTTCCATTCTCCGCTGATGCAGCCGGCCAAGGACGAGTTGCAGGCTGCCATCGAGAAGACAGAGTTCTCGGCTCCGAAGTGTCCTGTATATCAGAATGTTGACGGCAAACCGCATACAGAGCCTGCCGATATCAAGGCAAATCTTATTGCGCAGCTTACGAGCAGCGTGCGTTGGACAACGAGCGTACAGAACATGATAGCCGACGGAGCCGACGATTTCACCGAGTGCGGCCCCGGTAAGGTGCTGCAGGGTACTATAGGCCGCATCGACAAGAACGTGGCGGCTCACGGTATCTGATTATAAGTATGTGTGCGCATTATGATGCACAACATGGGTTTGTAGGGGCAAATTCTTGTTTCCATCCGTTTGTGTCTGTTCAAGACTATGGCATAAGGCGGTGCGGGGAGACAAGGGTTCGTCCCTATAATGCTTGAGAAGCAGGCATTTGACAACATATACGTTTTATTATTTATGGCAAAAGTAATTATTTATCAGATATTTACCCGCCTTTTCGGCAATCGTGTAGAGGATTGCCGCAAGGGTGGTACATTGGCTGAAAACGGTTGCGGCAAGATGAACGATTTCGATGCCGCCACGCTCAGACGTATCAAGTCTCTCGGCATTACGCATGTATGGTATACGGGTGTGATACGTCATGCCACTGTGACAGACTATTCCGTACATGGCATTCCCCGGCAGCATCCGGCCGTGGTGAAGGGGAAGGCGGGTTCGCCGTATGCCATTACAGACTATTATGACATAGACCCCGATATCGCTGTAGACGTAGACAAGAGGATGTCGGAGTTTGAGGCTCTCGTTAAGCGTACGCATAAAGCCGGTATGAAAGTTATCATCGACTTTGTTCCCAACCATGTCGCACGTCAATACCGGTCTGTCTGTAAGCCGGAAGGAGTGCGTGATCTTGGCGAGGATGACGACCGGAACATGCATTTTTCAACGGAAAACAACTTCTATTATTGCTGGGGACAGCCTTTTGAGGCAGACATCGATTTGCATTGTGGCGAGGCAGAGGCATATAGTGAGGTGCCGGCGCGTGCCACAGGAAACGATTGTTTCGGAAACAGGCCCGGCCGCAACGACTGGTACGAGACGGTGAAGCTGAACTATGGCGTAGACTATTGTGATGCCGGCGGGCGCTCGGAACACTTCTGTCCTATACCCGACACATGGAACAAGATGACGGATATCCTTCTCTTTTGGGCGGCAAAGGGGGTCGACGGTTTCCGTTGTGACATGGCCGAGATGGTGCCGGTGGCATTTTGGGCATGGGCTACCGACAAGGTAAAGTATCGTTATCCGGATATCAAGTTCATCGGTGAGGTCTACAATCCGGAACAATATCGCAGCTATATCAATGCCGGTTTTGACTGGCTGTATGATAAAGTAGGCATGTATGATTGTGTGCGTGACGTTATCTGCGGGCGCCGTCGTGCCGGCGATATCACGTCGCAGTGGCAGGCAACGGATGATATCGGCGGCAATATGCTGTATTTTCTTGAGAATCATGATGAACAGCGCATCGGCAGCGACTTCTTTGCCGGTGACGGGCGCAAGGGTATACCGGGCTTGATGGTCAGTGCATTGATGAGACAGAATCCGGTGATGGTCTATGCCGGACAGGAGTTCGGTGAGCATGGTATGGACGAAGAAGGTTTCAGCGGACGTGACGGGCGAACAACCATATTTGACTATTGGACTGTATTGGCTATAAACCACGGGTATTTCAATCGCCGCAAACTGACAAAGGAAGAAAAGGCGTTGGAGCAGGTTTATTCAAAAATTCTCAATATAGCACTTACGGAGAGTGCCGTGACCGACGGCTTGTTCTACGACTTGATGTACAGGAACGAGGCTATCGGTGACAACGTATACACGTTCCTGCGAAAGAGTGGAAACGAACTTCTCGTCATTGCCGCAAACTTTTCAGGCAATGTCGCTGATTGTGGTATCGTGATTCCCCGTCACGCCTGTGAGTTCCTTGGCATCGGAGAAAGCGTGCATGAGGGTGTCGAGTTGCTTTCAGGAGATAAAGACGTATTCAATATTGTATCCGATTCGGCCGTATCCGTTAGCATTCCGGCTAATGGCGGTGTGGTGTGGAAGATTATTTTATAAGTATGTAAGTCCGCATTGTGAATGTGTAAAACAGTTTATGGTGCAGAAAATCAATAGAAAACAATATCATGGAGCAGGAGCCTGTATTGAATGGACATAATAAGGAAGAGTTTCCGCCAAGTCATACGGCGGAGCATCTTCTTAATCAGACAATGATACGGATGTTCGGATGTGAACGTTCGCGCAACGCCCATATAGAGAGAAAGAAAAGCAAGATAAGCTATACACTTGACCATAAGCCCGACCGTAAGGAGGAGAAGGCCATAGCCGACAGGATGAACGAGCTTATAGCTGAGGATATGCCGGTGACATTCGAGTTTGTGAAGCGTTCGGAACTCACGGAAGACACTACTGGCAAAGGTGGATGTTTTGAAGGTGTGTCGCTTGACAAACTGCCGGAGGACGCCTCGGAGACAATCCGTCTGGTGCGCATAGGCGATTATGACGTGTGCCCATGCATAGGCAGGCATGTACGTTCAACGGCACAGATAGGGCGTTTTGAAATGCTCGGAACAAACTGGGACGAGGAAAAACGATCGTTCAGAATACGTTTCAAGGTGATCCAATGATATGTCACTGTTGTTGCGGGCGCGATTGAGGAATCACCTGAAGAAGACATCGCGCATGAAGTCGGCAAAATACGGCTTGTTGTTTTCGCTTCTTGATACGGACATCTGTATGCTGAAACTCGGATTTACATTGTAGCGGACGGCAGCACCTATGCGGTCGCCCATGTTGTTCATGTCGCGCAAAGGCATTGGAATACGGTTGTCTGTCATTGATTTCTGACCGTATAGATAAGCCTCCCAATGCTCATTGAACCTATATCCGAGTATTGCGTTCAGTCCTGCATCGCGGTATGAATTGCTGGTCCAATATATATTGCTGAAGTATCCGCCTATTGCAAGCGACAGTTTGGATGTCAGTGGTGTGGCATACATAGCTGATATATTCTGGCCGAATCCGGCACCTTTTGGTGCATGCTTGCCAAAGGTTGCGAATACGGATAATCCGAGATTTACGTTCAGGCCTTTGTGCAATTCCCAGTCGTACAGTCCGAACATGTCTGTAGGGTAGGAGCATAGGCGCATCTGTCCGTATCGGTTGAGTGACGGCAGATGTAGCGAATCGTCGGGCGATATGTCAGACGGTGCGGTTTGCAGAATGTTTTCCATTGGTTCATATACACTGGCTGATGTATCGGTGATGATGTCTGTTGGCATTTCGTTGTATGTCTGTGCGCATATGTGCACGCAGACACTGAATATACATATTATGGAAAACATTCTTTTCATCATCTGCAAAGATAATGTTTTGTGCCGTTATGTGCAACACATCCGCAGCCGTTTTTATTTTATTTATTGTTTATTAGTACGCCACCGGAGTTTTGTCATCATATCTCTATCTGCATAAATACTGGCTTGTGGTCGGAATAGGTAAGTTCTTTTGTATAGTAACTTATGCCTTTGAAAGCCTTGTCATGGAATATATAGTCTATGCGCACAGCTTTCTTGCCTCTGTATGTCTGCATCCAACCGTTGCCGCACTCTTTGAATCCGTCCACCATTCCGCTGAGCATGGTATTGTATACGTAGGAGTATGGAACATCGTTAAAGTCACCGCAGACAATGGATGGCACGGGTGACTGTTGCCGTTCGTTTGTCACTGTTGTCGCCTGCCCGGAGCGTATAATCATGCCCAGTGTATAGTTGTCGTATATGGCACTGATGATGTTGTTGTTCTCTACACGTATTCCGTTTCTCTCCAACTTGGCCACACGGTGCATTGTCCTGTTGAACCCTGTCGTCTCCAAATGCACATTGAATATCCTTATTGTTTTGCCATTGACGTCGATATCGGCCCACATGGCGCTGTTGTTTGTCTCGTCGAACGGTATATTCTTTTTTTTGCCTATGGGATACTTGCTGTATATCACCATATCCCTGTTTCCGGTGGCCATATACGGGAAATAATCCTTGTAGCTGTTTGAATTGAGCTTATCTCCGCTGATGTCCGAATATTCCTGCATGCAGAGCACGTCCACATGGTGTTTCTTCATTTCCGACAGGATGTCTTGGGCCATGAATCCTGATGTCTCACGGCCGAAAGAGGCAACGTTGTATGTGGCAATCTTTATGCCATGTCCGGTTTCGTCGTCCGCCGGCTGGTTTCCCGGTTGATATATTGTGCCTATATACGGTATACAGAATAGTATTGTAAGTAGCGGGAATATCGATATTATCCAATGACGTCGAACCAGCCAATATGCAAGCATCACAGTATTGGCTATGATGAGCATAGGCAGAATGTATACCAACATAGCCATGGCTGTATTTCCTGCCGGTGGAACGGAACCGCCCCATAATCCTACAAGTGTGAATATGGAAAGAACGAATTGTATGATGATGAACATCATCGATATATATTTATATACTGCTAATTTTCCCATGTTGATATTGTGTGTTTAATGTTTTGTAATCATTTTTTTGAGTACCTGTGTTTTAATTGACTGGACAAAAAACTGTTGGATTTGCCTTTCAGTTTCATTTTCTTTGGGTATTATGAATATTTTGTTTTTTGCCTGTTATCCACGTCTGACCTTTTCCCATACGCCCGATTTCCTGTGGCTGTATAGATAACCCACACCACGGAATACGTTGAGATTCATAAATAGAAAATAATAAGGCACATAGAGGAGTTTGTTCTTATGGTTGAGTTGTTCAAGGATATATCCGGCTACAGCTGATCCATAGAATAGTATCTGCAATATCCAGATTATTGTATATATACATCCGGTCTTTGACATTACAAGTGCTACGTTTAGTGGTATTAACGCCATAAGGGCTATTGGTGCCAGACTCCATCGTAATACACGATGGGATATGAATTGGAAAGATACGATGGGATATTTCAGCGGGTTCATAAGTTTCCTCAACATCCAAATGCTCTGCAGACCGCCGGCTGCTATCCTTCGTTTGCGTTTGGATTCCTCACGGATATCTGCCGAGCCATATTCCATGGCGTATGCCTCGCTGGCATATGCAATACGATATCCACGGCTTACAATATCCATGGATATGATAAAATCGTCGAGCAATGTGTTTTCTGCGATATCATGATACAGGCTGCGGCGTACAGCGCAAAGCTCTCCTGCTGCTCCCATTGTCGAATACAACTCGTCGTCCAGACGCTTCAGAGTGCTTTCGTATTTCCAATACAAGCCTTCGCTTTCAGCGACAGCTTGTCCTTCGTTACGTGCCATTACGCGCTTTTCACCGGCAACGCAGCCCACATTCGGGTCTTCGAACTGCCTTGCAATTTCTGTTACGGCATTTTCGTTGACCATGGTGTTGGCATCTGTCATAATGACTATTTCTGTTGTAACACTGTGCATGGCCCTGTTTATGGCTGCCGCTTTGCCGCGTCGTTCGGAACGATGGATGACAGTAGTTTCCGGATAGCGTGAAAGTTTGTCCGTTGTGGCGTCGTTGCTGCCGTCTGTCACCCACATTACATGCAGTTTGTCTTTGGGATATTTCAGTAGCATGATGTTGTTCATTTTCATGTCCACCATATCCTGTTCATTGTAAGCGCATATCACCATTGTCACCTCCGGTAGCATGCTACCGTTGGCAGGCGCCAAACGGCGCCTGCCAACGGCAATTCTCTTAATCAATACTGCAACATATAATAATATGCCGTATCCTATATAAGTATAGAATACGACAATCATGCATGTCCAAAATATTATTTCGCAGACGCTCATCAAGTTCTGTATTATATATAATATATGTGCAAAATAAACAAAAATATTTTATATATACAAAAGAATGCGGAAATATTTTTCAATATTCCCGCATTCTTTTATTTCGTTTCAATTTCCTCTTTCATGTCTATGAATAGACCATCCTTGTCGTATATTTCATATTGCAGGAAAGCCATTTTTTGCGAGGAAACCACATTAACGCCCCATCCATATTTTATCTGCCACTTTCGTTTCAGGGAGACAATTCCTTGATTGATGTATGCAGCCACATATGGATGGACATGCAGATAGAATTTCTTGATGCCGATTTTGTTTACCAGGCGGTCAATTTTACTCTCAAGTTGATCTGTAAACAGAATGCTTGACTTTATCTTTCCACGTCCGAAGCATGTCGGGCAGGTCTCTTCCACGTTCACATCCATTGCCGGCCGAACTCGTTGGCGTGTAATCTGCATCAGCCCGAACTTGCTCAGTGGTAGGATGTTATGTCTTGCTCTGTCTTTTTGCATGTTCTTGCACATGCGCTCGTAAAGCAGTTGACGGTCTTCAGCCAAATTCATGTCAATGAAATCTACTACGATGATTCCTCCCATATCACGCAGTCGGAGCTGACGTGCCAATTCATCGGCTGCTCCAAGATTCACTTCCAAGGCGTTGGCCTCTTGTCCGTTTTCAGAGCGGGTACGGTTTCCGCTGTTCACATCAACCACGTGAAGAGCTTCGGTGTGTTCGATGATGAGGTAAGCACCACGCTTGTAGTTTACCGTTTTTCCGAAGCCTGACTTTATCTGTTTCGTGACATTGAAGTTGTCGAATATGGGCACCTGTCCCGTATATCGCTTCACTATGTCCGCCTTTTCTGGGGCGATAAGTTTTACATAGTCCTTCACCTGTTCGAAAATCTCTTCGTTGTTCACGTAGATACCGTCGTAGGTTGGGTTGAAAAGATCGCGCAGCAATGCTACAGCCCTGCCCGTTTCCTCGAAGATTATTTGTGGTCTTTCTGTGGTCTTCTGCACCTTTGTGATGGCGTCCTCCCATCGCTTCAGCAATACTTTCAGTTCGGTGTCCAGTTCTGCCACGCGCTTTCCTTCTGCGGATGTGCGCACAATCACTCCGAAGTTCTTGGGTTTGATGCTTTGTATGAGTTGCTTCAGCCTTGCCCTTTCCTCGCTCTTTTTTACTTTTGAAGAGACAGATACTTTATCATTGAATGGTATCAGTACCAGATATCGGCCGGCAAAACTGAGTTCGCATGTCAGACGTGGTCCCTTTGTCGATATCGGTTCTTTTACTATCTGCACCATCACTTCTTGTCCGACTTTGAGCGTTGTTTGTACGCTTCCGTCTTTTTTCAAGTCTGGCAGACGTGATGCCTTCGATATAGGATAAAGTTTCTTTTTGTCGCTTTGTACCTGTTTGAGATATTTTTCGTAAGAGTTAAATTGAGAACCTAAGTCCAGATAATGCAAGAAAGCATCTTTCTCGAATCCGACATCAACGAAACATGCATTCAGTCCGGGCATGAGTTTTCTTACCTTTGCTATGTAGATGTTGCCTACTGAAAACGATGCGGAGCGTTGCTCGCTCTGATATTCAACAAGGCTTTTATCCTCAAGCAGGGCTATCGAAATCTCTTTCGGCCGGACATCAATAATAACTTCGCTTGTCATTTCTTACAGTTCTGTTGTTTTCTCGTTTTAATTAGTACTTTCAGTTAAATAGAAAGGGTGTGCCAAAGTCCATGTGGACTTATCTGACACACTCCTCTCATTTCTTTTCTGAATAGACAGATCTTTATGAGCTGTGTAATTTCTTACTTGCTCTTATGTCTGTTCTTTCTCAATCTCTTCTTACGCTTGTGAGTAGCCATCTTATGGCCCTTCTTTTTCTTTCCGTTTGGCATACTTAAGATTTTAAATTAGATTGTTATTATTATATTATGTTAATCATTTCATTTTTGCGATGAAACTTTTTGCAGGCTTGAATCCGGGATAGTCGTGAGCATCAATAACGATTGTGGTGTTTTTTGAAATGTTGCGTGCGGTTTTTTGTGCACGATGCTTTACTATGAAACTTCCGAAGCCACGCAAGAATACATCTTCTTTGTTTGTGGCAAGACTTTTTCTAATCTCTTCCATGAAAGCTTCGACTGTGGCTGTTACATCCTTTTTTGCCAGACCGGTATCCTCTACGATCTTATTGATAATATCTGCTTTTGTCATCTCTTTCGTGTATATATATTGTTACAATTTTTGTTCTTGTTTAATAATTCGGAGTGCAAATATACTGATTTTCAGCGTTAAATGAAAATTATTTGAGAGTTTTTTTATAAAAACCCGTATTATTTGCCAGTGTAAAGCTAACATACAGCCGTATTGACTTTCCGTACATTAATATATTATCAAATAAAAATGGCATGCAACTGTGACAATCATATTTTATGTGTCAATATATGGGAACAGATGGATGATGAGAGGATATTCCAATATAAATCTTTAGAAAAAAGCGTCGTTGACTTTGCTGACGGTGGGGTGGAGTTGATTTAATTTGGAATAATTGTCACTCTTTTATTATTGTTACACGTATTTTTCGTAACTTTCCTTTGAAGAAAAACCATTTTCTTTATCATGTCGGTGTATAATCTCACTATTTTATTGTACATTTGCATCCGAAAGTGACTGCGGGCGGTTTGATGCTTTTCAGGACGATATTTTGCATGCCGGTCCGTACACTTCTTTTCTATTATAATAATTCAAGGGAACATACAATGAAACAGACTAAGATTGTGGCCTCCATAAGTGACAGGCGATGTGACGTTGACTTTATCAAACAACTTTTTAATGCCGGAATGAACGTGGTGCGTATGAACACTGCGCATGCTTCTGCAGACGGACTGCGTGAGATTATAAGAAACACACGTGCAGTCTCTCATCACATCGGGATCATGATAGATACCAAAGGCCCGGAGATACGTACCACCGGATGTGCTGAGCCTATAGTCTACAAGACCGGCGATGTCGTGAAGATATTCGGACGCCCCGAGATGGATACTGAGCACGATATAGTGAATCTGTCCTATGTCAACTTCGCCGACGATATACATGTGGGTAATCATATTCTTTTTGATGACGGTGCGCTGGATATGAAGGTTATTGGCGTCAACGGTCCTGCAGTGATAGCACAGGTGCAGAATGATGGTGTGCTCGGTTCTCACAAAAGTGTAAATGTGCCAGGGGTACATATCGAGCTACCGTCACTTACAGAGAAGGATATGCGCAATATACATCTTGCCGTGGATGAAGATATTGATTTTATTGCCCATTCTTTTGTGCGAAGTGCCGCAGACGTCAAGGCCGTGCAGGATATTCTGGACGAACGTGGCAGTGACATCAAGATTATATCAAAGATAGAAAATCAGGAGGGAGTTGACAACATTGACGAGATAATCGAGGCTTCTTATGGCATAATGATAGCTCGTGGCGATCTTGGAATCGAAGTACCGATAGAGTGTATTCCCGGCATACAGCGAAACATCATACGCAAGTGTGTGCGTGCCAAGAAACCGGTTATTGTTGCCACACAAATGCTTCACACGATGATAAGTAATCCGCGGCCTACACGTGCTGAGGTCACTGACATTGCCAATGCCATATATTATAGTACAGACGCTCTCATGCTTAGCGGTGAGACGGCCAGTGGCCGTTATCCGGTGGAGGCTGTCAAAACGATGGCCCAGATTGCCGAGCAGGCTGAAAAAGACCGTGCCAAGGACAATGACCTGGTCATTTCCATGTCTGAAAACTGTGATGTAACAGAGTTTCTTGCCCACAATGCCATAGAGGCGACCGAGCGTTTGGGTGTGAAAGGCATCATTACTGACAGCAAGACAGGTCGTACTGCTCGTCATCTGGCTGCTTTCCGTGGTCCGAATCCGGTATTGGCAGTATGTTATAAGGAGAAAGTGCAACGTTGGTTGGCTTTGAGCTATGGCGTCATTTCGGTGGCACAGCATGATCAGGTAGGGCGTCAGGAACAGTTTATGGCAGCGTTGCGTATGCTCCGTCAGAAAGGATATATTAAAATGGAAGACAAGATAGCGTATCTGAGTGGTAGTTTTGCCGCAGGAGGCAGTACTACGTTCTTGGAAATAAATACTGTAAAAGAGGTCTTCGACCGTTCTTATCAGTTTCATTTGCCGGAATAAGTGTTGCAGACTGTAAGTATGCCGTACTGTTTATTCTTATGATTTGCATGTAAAGACATACACCATAAAATAAAAGCCGAGGTGTTCATCATATATCATGAAGCACCCCGGCTTTTATGTCGTATTCTTCGTTTTTGTTGTATCGCAGGATTTTTTCTATTTGGTTATGATTTTTTCCGTAATGACAGTGCCGTCGGTCATACGTTGTTTGCGGATGCTGATGCCACTGCGTGGCTGTGCGATGCGTGTGCCGTTGGTGTCATAGTATGTCACTTCGGCAACCGATGTCTTGCCGTCTTCCTTCACTCCGTCTATACCGTCGGCATAGTAGGTGGTTTTTACCAGTTCAAACGGATAACCGTAAAGTGACGGTGCACCTTCATACACAATATTTCCGTTGTCATCTATTGTCCAGTAGATATTTCCGCTTGTAGCTGAGTTGTGTATGGCAAAGAACATTGTTCCTGCGGCTCCCTGCAGTCGGTATACTTTGAAAGTTCTGTTTCTTAGTACTCCGCTTTTGTCTATTCCAGAGCCGTCGAGTCTTGATAGGATGTCATACCGGGCGGTTGTGGAGCGGGTTATGTTCCATATCTGTTTCAGTGGTGCTGTCTCATCTTTTTCTGCCAATACAGGTGATGTGCCTAAACCACCGACGTTTGTCAGATATCTGTTGCTGGCACGGTCTATTATATAGTAATCCGCCACTTCCAACATACGGTCCTCTTTTTCTGTTACTAATATTTCGTAGTCGAAATTCAGGGTTTCTCCCGTCTTCATGGTATATACCACGCTATAAGTGCCTGATGTCTGTATGTTGTCAAGGGTTATAGCCGGTCCGGTAGAACCGTCACTCCACTTCCATTCTCCGTCACTCAGTATTTCCGGCATAATGATGGACAGTTGCACGTTCTGGCCTTGATTTACCATCACTTTGTTTTGGTTCTTATATGTTTTTCCGTCAACTACGATACTCTGTACGCCGCTTATGATTTTGATGGTGAAGTTCTTCAGTGTCACGCTTCCGCCCTGATTGGTATACTGTACGGTGTACGTGCGGTCTGATGTGATGTTGGGTATCACGATAAGGTTGCCTTTCTTTCCGTTGCTCCACAGGTAATCATCGGTCCATCCGGTTGTGTTTCCGGCATATAGAATCACGCTTGAGCCGTATAGAACGGTCATTACAGTATCTTGGTAGATAGTTCCGTCAACGGTGATTTCGGGATAGAGAACGTCCGGATTGCTATCACCGGCTACGGCAATGGAGAATGACTGGGTAGATTCAGCGCCGTTGTCTGCTGTGTAGTGTACACGGTATATGTGGCTGTGGTCGGTTTGGATGGTAATTTCCTTTGTAGTTTCGCCTGTGTCCCATTTCCATGAGCCGTTGTCTGTAACGCCTTCCGGCAATATAGGTATCAATGTTACTGTTCCGCCTGCAGGTATGGCTTTTGTCTTGCCTGCCACGTAGTTGTATTTCAGTCCACCGAGATTGGTCTGTTCAAGTGTCTCTCCGTTGTATACCATCTTGCCGGATAATACAACCGGAGCCATGTCAGATGTGATAGCAGGACGATAATCCATCAGTGTGGTGAAGCCTAAATGGTCGAATCCTCCGGATGTCTGTCCGTAGTTGCCACCGCCGGCATCCGTTCCGGCCTCGCCCCTTACAATTTCGGCAGCTTTGCCTGAGTATTGCATCTTTACACCACGCACGCCTTCGTAATATCCGACCACGCGGTCCCAATATGGGCGCCAACCTCCTAAACCGCCTTCGTTCGGGCCTTCCATCTGCCATCCGGCTCCCATCCACCCGCGGCAGTCTGTATAGTTGTAGTTGGTCCAGGGCAGACTGTTGCCGGCCACTCCGCAGTAGTTGAGTGCTGCGGTATATTCCAGACCTGCGGCAATGCGGTCGTCCATATATGCATAAAGATCGTCTCCCTGATTGTATGCTACTTGACAGATGTCAACGGCAAGTCCGGCCGCCATTAAGGCATGTCCCTGGTCGCGTCCCGATTCCTGCATCTGTCCGAGATATCCCAACGGTCCGCGTTCATCGGCATGTACCACGGGTACAAGATTTCCTATGAATTCATTGCATCCGTCATTCAGTATCACGCCTTGATTTGTCCTGTCGGAAACGAATGTTCCCACATGGTCGTATTTATAGAAGGATATTCCCTGATTGTATATATGTACGTCATCGCAAAGAATACCGATGTTCATCAGACAGAGCGCATTGCACAGACCCCAGTTTGACCAATAGTGTCCGGGGCGTTCGCCCTTGTTCGCGTTTGCCCTGTTGGCCCATGTGTCGTGGCGACGTCTGAGGAAATCGCAAGCTACGGGATACCATGTCTTGAGCATGTAGCGTTTGAATTCCTCAAACTCATCACGGTTCCATCCTTCGTAGTCACGCATAAGCTCGGCAGCCTGGGCAAACTGATATCCGGTCAGTCCGGCTGCCAGCGACATGTTGGTGTCTCCGCTGACATATTTGTTTCCTCTTGCCCATGCCATGAGAATCCGTACGGCACCGTCGGCGTTGTCTTTCGTTCCGTCTATCTTCCATCGTAGCGCGTTCTGATAGGCCATGGCCGCGCCACGGCAGGCGTTGATGTAGTTCTGTCCACTGCCACCGCCACGTATGATGGTCTCCACGGGCCATGTGGCCACACCGGCCTGTGAGTACTCGTTGGTTCGTAGCAGTTTCATTGCTGCCGTTATGGTAGGATCGCCATCAGCCAACATTTTCTTCACACGCTCGAAATCGGCCTGTGTGTGCAGTCCTCCGGGATGGACGAAACCATGGCCTTCCGGCACAAACGATGTAGCGTTGCCCAACACAATACCTTCTGTGTTTTTTGCATTGTCGAGTGCAGCTTGCAATATTTCCATATGTTCGTCGATGACTGTTTGCGATACGATGGCAGAAGCTATCAGTGCCTTGCATATTGTAATCTCGTCCTGCAGTTCGTCGATGGCATTTTGCAGATAGTTTCCGCCAGCCCCGGTAATGAAGTTCTCACACTCTTGGGTGAGTTTCTTAAGCAGTGTGAAATCTCCGGGTTCGCCATATTTGTATTCGTGTTCCAAGTCGGCTGTGAGTGAGGCCAGTTGGGTCACTTCGTCGTCTGTCACAGCAGCATCGTAAACTCGGAAGTCGGTGACGAGAGTTCCGGTAAGATAATTGTCGGCACTGAACGGTGCACGGCCTATCCAGCAGTATGCCGGAGCTGAGGTGAACGTATTGTTGAGTACGGGCATCGTTGTGATGCGTTGTACAAGTTTCCCGTTTATGTACAGTTCTCCCGTTTGTCCCGTTTGTCGGTAGAGTACGTGAGACCATTTGCCTTTGTCGGCCTGGGTCCCTTTCTCCATGCCTACTTCACTGCCCCAACCGCCTGTCGATGTGGCAAATCGCTGCGCGTTGAGGCGATAGGCCATGTACGGTCCGTCAGTCTGTGTGTTGGCTTGCAGTGCCGAGAATGCCCAAAGGAAACGTCCGGCACCGTCCAATGAGGCCTTGGGGTCAACATAGTAATAGGCCGAAACACTGAAATCGGTCAACGCACTGACTATTTCGCCGGCCGATTTACCCATATCAAGATAGCCGGTATTGTTGCCAAGGTCAAGTGCATGGTATTTGCCCATCTTGAATACCTTTGCTTCGTTCTTAAGTTCGGCCGCAGTCGAGTTGCCGGAGACATCGGGTACCTGTTTTCCGGAGACGTTGTCGAATGTGTAGTGAAGTTTCAGACTGGCTGTCTGTGCCATTGTCGCAAGTCCGGTCATGACATAAAGCATGGTCAGAGCGACTTTTCTTAATCTGTTTAAATGTTCCATTATGATAAAGTTAGCGTTATTGTTATTATTCGGTTCATATATTATAGTACGTTTGTATTGTACGTTACACTTGTCATCTAACCGTTTTTTATTCCATGAAATTATGTTGCATCAAGTGATGCCTGTTTCACGAAAAAGATGTATCTTTGCAGGCATAGTGATAATTTTAAATTGATTTACCTAATGAAGAGGAAGTATTTTCTTATAATGGGGCTCGTGTCCGGACTTTGGACAGTAGGAATCGAGGCTCGTGAGTATAGTGAAGTGACGGATGATGTTCCAAAGGTGACTAACGACAAGCGTTATGCTCGTGGAGCCACAATGGCTTTCGGACGAATGAGTGTTAGCAGTACGGGGCAAATTGCAGAGCGCGGCTTCTGTTGGGCGGAGACCCCGGAACCCACGATCGACGATTTCAAAACCACCCGTTATATGGATAACAACGGGCGTATCTACCGTCTTGATAACTTAAAGCCTGCTACATTATACTACATGCGTGCATATGCCGTGACAAAAGACCAAAAGGTGGGATATGGCGATGTTGTGAGATTTTACACAATTCCTAAGGGAGACATAAGATATAATATACGTGAAGGGGGCGATGCTGCCACGGTTGCACGCATCACAAACGCAGTGGAGGATGCCGTAGGATATTGGAACAATCTTACAGAGATAAAGAATTTCACAACCAGCGTAGGTTACGAGAGCGGTGTACCTACGGCCGACTGCTCTTACGGCGGATGGATTCGTGTGGGTTCTAATGCGTCGTATCAGGCCACCGGAACAATACTTCACGAACTGTTGCATGGAGTGGGTGTGATACCGTGGGCAGATACGGAGTGGAGCCGTCATAATCTGAGGGCTTCTGTCAATGGTGACGGATATGGTACGGGGCAATGGCTTGGAGATAGAGTGACACAATTGTTGAGGTTTTGGGATAATAGTCCTACGGCGCAACTCAATGGCGACTATCAGCATATGTGGCCATATGGCATTAATGGTGCCCACGAGGATAACCATACCGAATTGCTTTACATTGGCAATGGTCTTGTTTGTCAGGCATTGGGAGAAGATGGTTTGCAGCATACCGGCACAAGTTTCGCACAGCCTTACTATGCTTTTGAGCATGAGGAAGGAAAAAAGTATTATATAAAGAATGAGTCGGAAGAGCACGGACTTTACAGTTCTTATTTGGTAACCACGGCCGAGGGCAATCTTGTGTGGCGTGAGATGAATGCCGCCACAGCCATATCCAATGACAGTGCGGCGTGGACCGTAACATTTACTCCTGAGAATCAGTACTATCAGTTACGGAATGTAGCCACAGGCGGTTATATATCATATTTGACCACCGGCACCAATGGTATAAAGACGGTTAAGGACGTCGTGCCGGCCGATAAGGAAAACTTTCAGTTGATGCGTGGCCGTACAGAAGTTGTGATGGGTGGCAAGGCTATGGAGCAGCGCGGCTTTTGGATAATAAGCCCAGCAGGCAACTGGAAGCCGAGATGTTTGCAGGCCGGAAAGGACGGTATCACGAGTTCGGCCACGTTCAACATAGCCAATAGTTCTGTGAGGCAGCGTTGGCTCATACTTGGCAGCGATGAGGCCGGCATGGTAGAGACGGCAGCCATTGACGGAATGAAAGCCGTGGTCATGGATGCACTTGATTGTCTCAAGAAGTTGATGGCCGTGCCCCATGCGGAAGATGTCGACGGTACAGATGATAGCGCCAATGCGACAATAGCGCGCATTGAATCAGCGATAGCCGGAGCAACTGATATTAAGGAATTGGAACCGCTCGAAAGTGAGGTGAGGGAGGCCATTGGCAGTTTCCTTCGTAACGCCACACCGCTTAGCCCTGAAGAGCCTTTCGATATTACTTATATGATAGTGAATCCAAATATGGAGTCGGCTGACGGATGGTCGGTAAAACCGACAGTCAACCATTCGTGCGGTGAGTTTTACGAGACAACATTTGATATGAATCAGATGCTTGACAACATGCCTGCAGGGACATACCGATTCTGTGCCAAGGCTTTTCAGCGCCCGGGCAGCGCATCTACTGTATACACCGATTATAGCAAAGGTATAAACAAGGTTACGGCTTATCTGTATGCTGGCAGTATAAAGGAGAAAGTGGCCAATATAGCCTCTGAGGCACAGACGAAAAAACTCGGTGGAAGCGAATCTACTGTTGGCGGAAACAAGTATATCCCCAACGACATGAACTCTGCAAGCATATATTTTGCCAAAGGACTGTATGACAACAGTGTGGCAACGACAGTTGCCAAGGATGGAAATTCGTTGAAGGTGGGTATCAGTTCGGTGTCAATGCCGTCGCAATATTGGTGTATATTTGATGATTTTCGTCTTTATTTCTACGGCAGTATACCCAAAGATGTGGTTACATCTGTTGATATGACAGTAGTAGACAGAGGAAACTTTGGCAAAGTTGACGTATATTCTGTTGACGGTCGGTTGGTGCGTAAGGCTGCCGATGGAATATCTGGATTGCCTAAGGGTATATACATTGTAAACGGAAAGAAGTTTGTTGTGAAATAGAATAACATCGTTATACGGTTTGTATAATGATGTAGCACAAGACATGGGGCTGTGCCAAAATCCGGTCCATTTTGCTTGTAGGGACATATTCTTGTATTTGTCCGCTAAGTATATGCAGGATATCAACATGTTACTAACGGACAAATACAAGAATATGTCCCTACCTTTTGCGATATCTAAGTTGGTCAACAGAATTAAACGACATAATCACTCGGATATAGGATGGATGCGCCTTGAAAAGGCAACGAGCACATAGCTCGGGGCAGAGCGTAGCGGCACCCTGGGAATCAAACATCGACACTCCGCGCCCTGCAAGGGCAAAAGCATAAAAAATATACAATATATAAACTGTAAATACTTGATAATTAATGCTTTTGCCCTTGCAGGGCGAGTGTGTACAATCGTGTTGTTCCCGGGGCGCCGCTACGCTCTGCCCCGGGCTATGTGCTCGTTGCCCCGTTGGGGCGCATCCATCCAGAGCGCGTTCATCCTATATCCGGACGATAATGTAGTTTAATTTTGTTGACTAACTTATATTTTGACACAGCCCCATGGTTTGTGCGGCAAACTCAATAGGGTTTCTAATATGAATATGCAGTCGTAATAATATATGTTTTTGTTTTATGTCAGAATCTCACGCATAGTTCAACATCCACCATACTGTAGTTGTGACAGGCGAGGCTGCGGTCGTTGATAAAAGCGTATTCACCCTGTAGCTCTATGTTTTTGTGTAGAATATAGTTGATACCTATTTCATATTGCGTGCGGCTGTTGTTCCATTCGGCAGAAGGGCGATAGAGGTCGTAGCGGGCTTTGGCACGCAATTTCTGTTTTATTACAGGTGCAATGCAGAGAGCATAAAAACCGTCAGCTTTGTTGCCTTGTGTCCAATTTACCCTTGCATCTTTCTGATTGTCAGAATTCTGATATGTCGTACTGAATCCGTAGCCGGTGCTGTGAACATATTCCGAGCGCACTTGCCAGTCTGTGTTTCTATATTCTGCACTTATTGCATAACGATATTGACTCAGGCTGTTCGTGCCTGATTGCTCGTTTCCATTACGATCGGTCCATATACCGTTGCGGGCATATGAGCCTGCCCATCCGAATACACCTACACGCAATCCTTTTGTGGGCATGAACCACATTCCGCCGACAATGTTTTTGCGATTGTCCGCGTCCTTTACGTTGATGCCCTGTCCGTTGAATATTCCCACCTGATAGTGAAGCAGATTGCGTCCGGAAGTGTTTGTCAATATATCGCCCTGTATCTGTATTCCAATGTCGCGTCCATTGCTCGAGTGCTGTCCCATGCGGTCGGATATTCCGGATAATTTGGACACCGCTTGTCCGTAACCCATGAATCCCATGTCTATGGGGTGCATCGGATTCTCAAATGTGAAAGGCAGTTTGAACTGTCCGGCCTTTACTTTCAAAAATCCGTATTTCTGCCATTCTACAGATGCGTCAACAAGTCGTGGACTGCTGCCCAGCGTGGATGTGTTGCCGTTGATCTGTCCCTGTAACTTATATTCGAAATCGTCGAGAATATGTCCTCCGACCGACAGTCGTGCATAGCGGATATTAAATGAATTGCTGTTGTTGTTGTCTTGTGTACTTGTCTGATACTGTCCGATTAAGTATCCGCTTATTTTCGGTTTGCCCATTATGCTATTGGATTTGGTTTCCTGTGCGTCGGTACAGAGAGTGATTAGTACGGCGAATGCAGTTGCTGTGGATATTCTTTTCATTGTCTGCAAATATATAGTCAGGCTCTTGTTTCGAGCAAAACAACGTTTTCGACATGGGGGGTATGTGGGAACATGTCAACGGGTTGCACCTTTACAACCTTATAATAAGCATCGAGATCAGCCAGATCACGTGCCTGTGTGGCGGGGTTGCAGCTCACATAGACTATGCGTTTGGGTGCGGCTCGCAGTATGGTCTGTACCACGTCGGCATGCATTCCGGCACGTGGCGGGTCGGTGATGATCACGTCAGGGTGTCCGTGCTCGGCAATGAACCCGTCGTTTAGAATGTCTTTCATGTCACCGGCGTAGAACAGCGTGTTGTCAATACTGTTGATTTCAGAATTTATCTTGGCATCTTCGATGGCCTCTGGCACGTATTCTATACCTATTACTTGACGTGCTTGACGTGCGACAAAGTTGGCTATTGTTCCTGTACCGGTATATAGGTCGTATACGAGTTCGTTGCCGGTCAGTCCGGCAAACTCGCGTGCTATTGAATAGAGGTGGTATGCTTGTTCGGTGTTGGTCTGGTAGAAACTTTTCGGGCCAACCTTGAATTTCAGATCTTCCATTGTCTCATAGATATAGTCGTTGCCCCGGAAAGTGATTATTTCCTGGTCGCCAATGGTGTCGTTGCATTTTTGATTGTTGAGGTACATGAGCGAACTGATTTGCGGGAACTTGTCGGCAATATGTTGCAACAAAGCCTTGGCACGTTCTTCATCACCCTCTTCATCGTAATGAAACTGCACTATTACCATCCATTCTCCTGTGTTTGAATTGCGTATGATGATGTCGCGTAGCAGTCCTTTTTGGGCTCTCAGGTCGAAGAATGTCATGCCGCTGTTTGTGGCATAGTCGCGTATTTCGTTTCGTATACGGTTGTGCATGTCGTCCATCAGGTGGCATTTTTCTATAGGCAGTATCTTGTCGAAGGCTCCCGTTATGTGAAATCCGATAGCGTTGCGTGAGGTGTCGTTCTTTGTTTCACCGTTTTCATCTGATTGTTTTTCCTGTGGTGGAAGTGTTGCAATCTCTTCTTTGGTCATCCAACGTTTGTTGGAACATCCGAATTCAAGTTTGTTCCGATATTCCTTTGTCTTTACAGAACCGGCAATGGGGCGGAATTCAGGAAGCTCGACTTTGCCTATGCGTCTCAGTTGGTCATATACTTGTTTCTGCTTGGCTTTGAGCTGTTCCTCGTATGGCAGATTCTGCCACTTGCATCCGCCGCATGTGCCGAAGTGTTGGCACATTGGTGCGGTGCGTATCTTGCTGTACTCTACAAAGCGTATCACTTCGGCTTCGCAATAGCTGTGTTTTTTCTTCCTGATTTGTAAGTCTACCACATCACCTGGAACGGTGAACGGTACGAACACCACCATGTCGTTTACTCTTGCCAGCGACTTGCCTTCGGCGGCAATATCTGTGATAGTGACGTTTTCTAATATGGGTAATGGTTTTCTTTTTCTGCTCATATTATGTATTATGTTGTATGAATACTGTTGTGCAAATCTGTCTGCAAAATTACTAATTTAACGTGATTTATGTGCATTGATGGCTGCAAAAACAGTTGATGTTTGCTGAAAAAGGAGTTTGTATATGATTTTGGTCATTATATTTATTAGTATTGATATGTCTTTAAAACAGTCTTTGTATTGTCTGATTCTTTGTCATTTATTGTGGAAGTCGATGACTGTAAGGTAGAAATCCATTTTAATTCATCCAATGTTCATGGAGCTAAACCGGTATTCAAAATTAATCGAATATAGCCGTAATATCATTTGGAATTTATACTTTACCATCATCTTTCCCGCTCTGTGTGCCCGTATTATAATGTTCCATCGATTGTTTTGGTATGCGAAAGTGCCGCTTTTGGTATGCGAAAGTGCCGCTTTTGGTGTGTGAAAGTGCCACTTTGGGGATGTGAAAGTGGCACTTTGGGTATATGAAAGTGCCGCTTTTGGGTGTTATATGTCATTGGCGGATGATGTTTTGGGCACTTCTGAACGACGTGCCATGCCGGCATTGGAGGGAAAAAACGGACAAGAAAGCCAATGCAACGGACTATCTGAAGGATGTTGGGGGGGGGACGAAAAGGTCTGTCTGAATTCTCCGTTTTGTTGGTTTAACATATGTTAATGCATACATCGGGACTGCCAATTCTCCGATTTCTCCGTTTTGCACACTGCGTAATATATTTACAGAATAAAGTAGAGTATGCTCCGTGATGCGTTTAATATATGGAGTGTGACGGATATGGGTTATGCTTTTTTATTACAAAAGTGCCTGTTTCCGGAGAAATGAAAACGGAGAATCTCCGAAAACAGGATGTACAGCTGTTGCTTATATATTGTAATCAAATATTTTATATTCCAATCTGTTATATATAATATATATATATATTATATATAACAGATTGGAATATACCATATGCGAATCGTATATGGTATATATCTTGTTTTTCAATTCTCCGAATTCTCCGTCTTTGAGATTATACCAATAATATTGACATTGTCTACGTGTGAGGTTGCGGCAGACGCATGACGGGCATACGTCGCATTATCCGTGAATATTGCGTGAACAGGGCGTTTCGCTATGCATCTGTGCTGTGCTTCGGAAAAGAATGAGGTATGGCGCTGTCGGCAGAAAAAAGACGACATGCTTCTTGGAAAATCGGAGAATTGGCAGTCCCGATGTACCCATTAACATATGTTAAACCGGCAAAACGGAGAATTCAAAGCGCGTTTTTCATTCCGAAATTTCCGTTTCGGAGAACAGTTTCCGCTTTCCGGAGAATCAGTCGGGATGATGCAAAGGTGCACTTCCGGAACGTGGTTTTCAAATTGTAAGCAATTTCTCTTAAAACATGAAATTCATTCTAAGGTTCAATAAGTTAGTCAACAGAATTAAACTACATAATCGTCCGAACATTGGATGAACGCACCTTGGAAGAACTTGCTCTGGAAGAACGCGCCCAGCAGGGGCAACAAGCACATAGCCCGGGGCAGAGCGTAGCGGCACCCCGGGATTCATATTCAATTGCATATATTCGCCCTGAAAGGGCAAAAG
>NZ_JABKKE010000067.1 GCF_013166575.1 Xylanibacter rodentium | reverse complement strand
CGAAATACGAACTCACCATAGAGGTGGCTTCGTTGATGCCCGCGATGCCGTTTCCCTGCGCGAAGGCGGAGGCGGTTGCGGCAACCAGAAGTGCCGCTGAGAGGATAAGTTTCTGTCTGTTGTTCTTGTTCATAAACTGTTCTTGTTTTGTGCCGTCCAAAGGGTGGATAATCCTTTGTCGGGCGGTTGATACTCGGTTACTTTACTTTGGTTTAGTGGGTTGCCCGTTTGTTTCTACGGACTTGGGTGTGTCCGTTGCGGACCGGCTGTACCTTGTACCGCCGTGCGCGTGGGTGATGCCGTCTTACGTTTTCATTTTCATTCTTTTTTAGTCGTTATACATAGTTGCGGATGTCGAAGTCCTCAATATTGTCCGGGACGACAAAATCCTTTTTCGGTTTCTTCAGCCGGATTTCGATAAGCCCCTTGATGCGGATGCTCATTTCAGACGAGCCGGTCATCAGCTTCTCGTACAGCTCCGTCCCTTCCATGTCGGTGAAGACCTTTGCCGCCCGCTCCCGTTCCGTCGTTGTCGCTTCCGGGTTCTTGGCGGTTCTGACCGCATCGTCTATCTCGTCGAAGCTGCTTCCGGATGCCCTCGGCGCGTCGGACGTTTCTTCCTCCGGCTCGTCCTCCCCGAACTCCAGTTCCGAAGGCGTGAGGCTCGTGAAGGTTTCGTCGAGTTTATCCTCCGGGATTTGGGCGGGACGGGACATGGTTTCCGTGTTTCCGTCGTCAAAAGTAGCCTCTTCCTCCGTCAGTTCAATGCCTTTTTCCGAAGTGGCGGCTTCTTGCGTCGGTATGGCAGCGGTTGTCCGGGTCGATGCCATCCTGAAACGGCTCTTGCCGATGATG
>NZ_JABKKE010000066.1 GCF_013166575.1 Xylanibacter rodentium | reverse complement strand
TCAAATTATTATCCCAACCATAATCGTATATAATAATCTGTTTTACAGGATATATACCTCTTTGGTTGGGATAATAATGAAGTTGGGATAACTGCTACTTGCCACACTCGCCTACAATGTCGGTCCATACCGGCTTTTGGGGAGCGGGAAGATACCCAAAAGCACGCTGATCCGAAAGTTGGAGGCGGGCGACCGGAACATTTATCGGGAATATATCGCTTTCTGCAACTACAAAGGTAAACGGCACGCCATGCTGCTCAAACGGAGAAAGGCGGAGTTTGCGCTGCTGTATGTACCATAAAAACCTGACAAAATGACAGTGTATTCAAACTGGCATATCTTTTGCCTATTGTATGGTAATTAGATTTTAGACGTGTACGCTCACTAAGCGTCTAAATACAGATTGGTGAGCCGGAGATGTCCGATATTAAACGTAACCTTCAAAATTTAGAAGTATGAAAATAGAATTTTCAGAAAATGAATTTGCCAAGGTTATCGAGGTAGTCTTGGCTTTCATCGCGGGACTGCTTTGTTAAAAATTACAATTAAGGTGCGCTTGCATTGTAAGCGCACCTTTTTTATTTACATGATTTTTCCTTTGCCGATTACCTCACCATCCCTGCAATGCTCTATGATGCCGGGCGAAAATCCCATCTCCCCGATTGCGATGTGCCGGATATACTCCGCATATTCCTGACCTTGAAAATTCCTCCCCGTGAGGTTTTTGAAAATCATCTTTATGCCTGTTCCGTCATCGCTGTGCAAGATGATTTTTCCGTTCTGTCTGATTGCTTCCATGATTAAAACTTGTTTTTGTGAATATTATCGTAGATTGGGACAGCGGTTTCTTTGCCTACTTTCTTTTTCGCCATCATGCTCACGAAAGAAAGTAGGCGGCTTTTGCCGCCCACCCCTCAAAATCGGGTGTAAAGTCCCGTTACCATCGTGAACATTTCTTCCAGCATATCGCAGTATATGCCATCGTGCGTTGCAATGTCCTTTGTCTTGCACTCGAATGT
>NZ_JABKKE010000065.1 GCF_013166575.1 Xylanibacter rodentium | reverse complement strand
TGACCTATCGTAAAGGCACGTCCACCGGAGGTCGCTCCTGAAAGCGCGAGCATACCATCCAGCGATGTAACACCGTCAACATAGCCAACGGCATTATAACCTTCCGAAACAAGATTACCTATCAAGGAATTTACTCCACCCCATGTCCATTTGTTCAAAATCTGCCAAACATTCCCTCTAAACATACCCATGTCTATTCTCCATGAATTTACGGTTCGCTTCCAGTTATACTGACTCACATTAAAACCATGATTGAAAATATTGCCACATTAGTGTCCACTAATGTAAATATATCTATTAAAATTCATAACTTTCGGCTCTGTATAAGATAAAATTATTGTGGTTATTTACCGTCTATTTACGATCATACGGGTAGATTATTATATAATTCATTTTATCCAACCCTTCCATATCATATATATATCGCTTGTCATAAATACGATTAGCTCTTATAGAGTCCAACCCATATTTCTCCAATGTTAATTGCTTCAGAATAAATATAGCAATATGACATCGACCGAATTCGTTACACATATAACCAAAATCATCGCGCGTAAACTCAGTGACGTCTCTACCATAAGGCTCTATTTTATATAATCCTTTAAATAACGTATATTTATACATATCAGTGAATCCCAATGTATCTTCACATGGATAAAATTCCCAATATATAGTGTCACTTGAATTATTCTGCACAGTCAAGAAAGGGGGAAGAGGGTAACATGCCGAAATACCACTGCATATCACCAACACAAAAAATATTTTTACCAATGTTTTCATATACGTAAGTTTTAAAATACAAACAATAAAGGAAATCCCATGGAAACTCCCGGAATAATATAATCAGAACAAGAACCATGTGAACCTGTTATAGGAAAAGAGTTATTTTCATTCTGTTTACCATTTCTCGGATTCTTGTATGGAGATTGCCATTTTTTTCCAGAAAATGAAACTATATCAAAATAGTTCTTATCACCTTCAACATATCCATCTGCGCCTCGACCATATTTTTTGTCAAAATACTCGGCACCAAGTTTACTGGC
>NZ_JABKKE010000064.1 GCF_013166575.1 Xylanibacter rodentium | reverse complement strand
GCACCAACTGGCTGAAATCCTGAAAGCCCAGACACACGGCAACCTTGTTGCTTCGCGCGGTGGCGATAAGGTTGTCCAGCCCCTTGAAATATATCGTCGGAAGCTCGTCGATGATGACCGACGACTTCAACATCCCTTTCTTGTTGATGAGCTTCACGATACGGGAGTTATACAGACCGAGAGCCGCACCATAAATGTTCTGACGGTCGGGATTGTTGCCCACGCAGAGAATTTTCGGCTCTTCGGGATTGTTGATGTCCAGCGTGAACTCGCTGTCCGACATTACCCAATAGAGCTGCGGGGAAATCATACGTGATAGCGGAATTTTCGCCGAAGCGATCTGCCCCATTAACTGCTCGGCTGCCCCTCCGAGCCACGCATCCATAAAAGGAGAAAGATAGTTTTCCAGTTCCGGGTAAGAGGTCAGTATAGGGAAAATATCCTCGTAACGGCGGTTCAGGAACTCGATGGCATGGGGGAACGTGCAATACTTGCCGTTCTGAAAAATTTTGAGATACCAGATGATAGCCGCGAAGAGGATGATGGGCGATTCCACAAAGAAGTCGCCCTGCTTTTGCACCCAACTTTTATTCAAGTTGAGCATGATGGTGTACGCGCTCTCGTAAGCGTCCGTGATATCCTCCATGAAATCCGGGTGGATGGGATTGCAACGGTGCGAGCGTCGCGGGTCGTCGAAGTTTATCACATAGAACTTCGGTTTCACCTTGTAGCCCTCCGGGTGGTTCAGCAAGTGATTGTAGGCTATCGTGGACAAGTCGCTGAATTTGAAGTCGTACACATACATCGAAAAGCCCTTTTCTATCTGCTGCTTGATGAAATTGTTTACCACCGCATAGGATTTACCACTGCCCGGCGTACCCAATACGATGGAAGCCCTGAAGGGATTCACGACATTGATCCAGCCGTTGTTCCAACGCTTTTTGTAGTAGAACCGTGTCGGCAGATTGACCGAATACTCGCTTTCGATAAGCCGTGTTTCCTGCATGAAACTCTCGTTCTCGTTGTTGAACACGTCATCCATCAGGTTGT
>NZ_JABKKE010000063.1 GCF_013166575.1 Xylanibacter rodentium | reverse complement strand
CACCGAAGAAACGCTGTTGTGCTTGTATAGGCAAGCAAAACAGAATTGCCGATATGTAGAAAATAATCTTTTTCATGCTTCTATTACAGCTAATGGTTAGCAGGGAACGGCTTGTCCGTTATCCTGCGTTGTTAGCATTATTTTTTTGTTGTTTCATCCATTGCAAAAGTAAATTTTCAATCTCTTTTGCGCCTGTTTCCTTAGCCAAATCAAGAGTGGTGCTGCCGTTACTATCTTTTATATCAAGGTCTGCATGATATTCTAAAAGCAACTTCACCAGTTCTATGTTATTATTGGCAATGGCTTCCATAATCGGATATACTTTATAGGTGTCACATGGACTTTGGTAACCATTTACGTTAATGCCATGCTCCAGCAAGATATGGGCTAACTTTACGTTAGACAATTTGCAGGCGTATGTCAGGAGCGTAAGCCCATATTCATCACTATATACTCTATCGTTAATGTCCTTATATTGGGTAAGCGCATATTTTAGTACATCTTCTTTGTCAAAATAGATTGCCGTATATAGTATATCAAACTCGTTACAGTCATTACCCATTGCCATAGGCTCATCTTTTTCTGCCAGCAACCGTTTTACGGTTTCCACATCATTGTTGCGGCAAGCAACCCCTAACGGATAAAGTTGGTAGGTTTCATCTCGTATAGTATCTTGCTGCAATGGGCTTGCTTTCACGCTATCCAAACAACAAAAAAGCGTTGCAAGAAAAAGTAATGTCCAATTTACTATCTTCATATTTACTTTTTAAGTTGCACGTTAATGCTAATGGTTTGGTGAGGAACAGCATTAAGCTGTTATCTCGACCTTGTTACAGACGGTTTAAATAAGATAATTCCATTTCTAATACCTTATATATCCGACCTTTGGCATTGCGAATTAATATCGAAATAAAATCGAAAGCATTGCATTTCAGATACTCTTTGTTTACCCAGTCGCCATTGATTAGTCGTACTTGTTCGGTGGCGGGATATTCATCATCGAAATCAGTACTACTGCATCCAAGAATGATAATTTCAAATTCTGTTTCAGCATCTTTATCTACAAACTGAATTTCAGGAGATAATGGATGTTCTCTGTTATCCTCTATAAGTAATGCTTCATATCCATTATACCGTTCATCAAAAAGAGTAATCCTTTCTCCTGAATGTACTGAATCCGCATATATTGCCA
>NZ_JABKKE010000062.1 GCF_013166575.1 Xylanibacter rodentium | reverse complement strand
TTCCCGGGGTGCCGCTTCGCTCTGCCCCGGGCTATGTGCTCGTTGCCCCGACGGGGCGCATCCATCCTATATCCGAGTGATTATGTAGTTTGATTCTGTTGAGCAACTTATTAAAATACAGAATATGACATTGTTGCAATTGAGTAATTTCGTATTTTAACGACTCCGCTCATATAACGTTCATTTTTGAGATACAATATAAAAAGTCAATTATTTAAATATCATACAGTTATTGCTAAATTTAATGCTATTTTGATACTAAAAATGAACCACAAATTATGGCCACCATAGCTGTTGGGGGACAAAAAGACTGTTTGAATTCTCCGTTTTATCGATTTAACATATGTTAATGGGTACATCGGGACTGCCAATTCTCCGTTTTCTTCGTTTTGCATGCTGCGTAATATGTTTACAGAGTGAAGCTGGGTATATCACGTCAAGCCTTTTTTAATGGAAGGAATACAGATGTGCTGCATGCGCTTTTTTCTTACAAAAAAACACATCTGCGGAGAATTGAAAACGGAGAATCTCCGAAAAACAAGGTATACAACTGCTTCTTATATATTGTAAGCAAATATTTTATATTCCAATCTGTTATATATAATATATATATTATATATAACAGATTGGAATATAGCATACGGGAATCGTATATGGCGAATACCTTGTTTCCCAATTCTCCGAATTCTCCGTCTTTGAAATCACACCAATTATATTGACATGAACGATACTTTATGTTGCAACATACTCATGAGAGGTATACATTGCATCATCCGTGAAAGTCGCGGCCCGGCAGGGTGTTTTACGGTGCGTTTGTACCTTACTGCGGGGAAATAAGGTGTGTGGTGCAGTCGTAAGAAATACCGACATTATTTTGGGAAAAACGGAGAATTGGCAGTCCCGATGTACCCATTAACATATGTTAAATCGACAAAACGGAGAATTCAAACAGTCTTTTCGTCCCCAAAACAGCCTTTTGGAGAATACGTTTCGTCCTTTCGGAGAATTGGCCGTAGCCGGCATAAAGAGCGTTTTCCGCGGAATACTTCCGATCTGTAAGGTGTTGATACAAAAAAAGAGGGCGGTCGTTTCCGCTCTCTTTTGTACGCCTGCAGGGGCTCGAACCCTGGACACCCTGATTAAGAGTCAGGTGCTCTACCAACTGAGCTACAAGCGCATCGCGTTGTCTTTTTCG
>NZ_JABKKE010000061.1 GCF_013166575.1 Xylanibacter rodentium | reverse complement strand
GAACTCACCATAGAGGTGGCTTCGTTGATGCCCGCGATGCCGTTTCCCTGCGCGAAGGCGGAGGCGGTTGCGGCAACCAGAAGTGCCGCAGAGATGATGGACTTTTGTCTGATGTTCTTGTTCATAAACTGTTCTTGTTTTTGTGCCGTCCAAAGGGTGGATGGTCCTTTTTCGGGCGGTTGATACTTGATTACTTTACTTTGGTTTAGTGGATTCTCCCTTTGTTTCCACGGACTTGGGAGGGTCCGTTGCGGACGGGCCGTACCTTGTACCGCCGTGCCGCGTGGTGTGATGTTGTCTTACGTTTTCATTTTTTCTATCGTCTTTCGTTACACATACTTCCGGATGTCGAAATCCTCGATATTGTCGGGGACGGTAAATTCCTTGTCCGGTTTCTTCAGCCGGATTTCAATAAGCCCCTTGATGCGGATGCTCAGTTCTGTCGAGCCTGCCATCAGTTTCTCGTACAGTTCCGTCCCTTCCATGTCGGTGAAGACCTTTGCTGCCCGGTCCTGTTCCGCCGTTGTCGCCTGCGGATTCTTGGCGGTCTTGACGGCATCGTCTATCTCGTCGAAGCTGTTGCCTGAAGCCTGTGGCAGATCCGGACCATTCTCTTCCGGTTCGTCCTCTCCGAACTCCAGTTCCGAAGGCTGCATGCTCGTGAAGGTTTCGTCGAGCTTCTCTTCCGGGACTTGTGCCGGACAGTACACGGCTTCCGCGTTTCCGTCGTCAAAAGTAGCGTCTTCTTCCGCCAGCCCAATGCCTTTTTCCGAAGTGGCAGCTTCTTGCGCCGGTATGGCAGCGGTTGTCCGGGTCGATGCCATCCTGAAACGGCTCTTGCCGATGATGTCCGGTTTTTCTGCGGGTGGTGTTTCCCGTACTGTTTCCTGCTTTACCGTCGTGCCGCCCAATGACCTCCACAGTCCGGCAATGCCTCTAAGGAAGCGGACGAGCTTCGTTTCCATGATGCGGTCGTAGAGCAGCAGGAACAGGAACCACAGGTTACAGCCCACCGATACGGTCAGGAGAATCATCGTCATGCTCATAGCTCTACTTTGGGGACTGAGTCCAACATACGGTTGATTTCGGCACGGTGTGTCTGGAAATGTTCGTTAAGCACATTGTCCAGATAGTCGGCGATGGTCAGATTTCCTTTACCTAATAAATAGGTGATTTCGGTTATCACGCTGTGGTTTGCCAAACTGATGTACACTTGCTTTCCCTCTCTCGCCTTGATGCCTGATTT
>NZ_JABKKE010000060.1 GCF_013166575.1 Xylanibacter rodentium | reverse complement strand
GTAGGCACTCACGGCACTGCCCAATTCCCCGCTTTCGGTTTTCGTCACCTTGTCGTCCTCCGACTTCCAGAGCGTCAGCAGCAGCGTCTTTATGCTGTCCTTCTTCTCCACGTCGAACACGTAGTCGTCGGTGTAGAACGGGTTGAAGCTGATGGGCTTCTCCTCCGTGTAGGTGAAATACACGCCGTCCGCCTCGCCTGTCTTGCGCCGTATCATCTCGCATAGCCCCTGATAGGAGTTTCCCGTGTCCACCAATACCACATGCGCGCCCTGTTCGTAGTATTGGCGCACCAAGTGGTTCATGAAGAACGACTTGCCGCTGCCCGAAGGACCCAATACGAACTTGTTGCGGTTGGTGGTGATGCCCCGCTTCATCGGCAGGTCGGAAATGTCGAGGTGCAGCGGCTTTCCCGTAAGCCTGTCCACCATCTTGATGCCGAAGGGCGAGAGCGAGCTGCGGTAGTTGGTTTCCTCCGTGAAGAGGCACACAGCCTGTTCGATGAAGGTATGGAAACTCTCTTCCGCCGGAAAGTCCGCCGCGTTGCCGGGCATCGCCGCCCAATAAAGTGTCGGGCAGTCGATGGTGTTGTGGCGCGGCACGCACTCCATGCTTGCCAGCTGGCTGCCAACATCGTTCTTTATGTGTTTCAGCTCCTCCGCGTCGTCGCTCCACGCCATGACGTTGAAATGCGCCCGCACCGAGGTCAGCCCGTAGGAGTGCGCCTCATTCAGGTAGCGGTCTATCCACTCGCGGTTGATGCTGTTGCTCCTTGAATAGCGCGAGAGCGACTGCATATTCCTTGCGGACTTCTCGAATTTTTGAAGGTTCTCCTCGCTGTTGTCGATAATCACGTACTGGTTGTAGATGTGGTTGCAGGAGAGCAGCAGCCCCACCGGGGATGCGAATGACAGGCGGCAGTCCGAGCGGTCGGTGGAGAGTTTCTCATACCGGGTATCGGTAGCCACCGTGCCGGGAAGGTCTTCCGCGTCGGACAGGGTGTGCAGGCACAGGCGGTTGTCGCCGATGCGCATCTCCCGTGCCGAGAGGTCTATGTCCTGTAACGTGGCGTCGCCTTCGGGCATGAGCGAGAAGTAACGCTCTATCAGTCCGGCTTTGCCGTCCGTCCCCACTACCTCGTCGGTGGAGAGGCGTCGCAGTCTGACGAAGCCGCTGTCATTGATGATGCGCTCGAACTGTTCCGCAGCCTCCATGAACTTCGCGGCGGTTTCCTTGTCCAGCTCCTTCGGGATGATATGCCCCCGGCACAG
>NZ_JABKKE010000059.1 GCF_013166575.1 Xylanibacter rodentium | reverse complement strand
GAGGGGGTGAACGGCCCGCAGCACGGCTCGTTCATGCGGATAACCAAGGAGGAGTACGACCGTTTGCAGGCATGGAGCGACGCACGCGAGGCACAGCACATCAAGCCCAACGACCGCAACCCGGTGGTAAAGGGCCTGTATGCCGACCCGGAGATAATGTACAGCGAGAAGACGGGCAAGTATTATCTGTATCCCACCACCGACGGCAAGCAGGGGTGGCAGAACCACGACGCACGCGTGTATTCGTCGGACGACCTCGTCACGTGGAACGACGAAGGCGTGGTGTTCGACCTCGAAAAGGATTGCAAGTGGGCGGACAAGTGTCTGTGGGCACCGTGCATCATCGAGAAGAAGACGGGAAAGAAGAGATACAAGTATTATTACTACTTCACCGGAGCCGGAAAGATAGGAGTGGCCGTGGCCGACTCGCCCACCGGACCGTTCAAGGATGCACTGGGACGCCCGCTGCTCAGCGAAAAGCCGGACGGGATGAAGGGCGGACAGGTGATCGACCCCGACGTATTCCAGGACCCGAAGACAGGTAAATACCATCTGTACTGGGGCAACGGCTTCCTCGCCGTATCGGAACTGGGCAAGGACATGACGTCGGTTGTATCGACGAAGGTGCTGATAGACCGCAAGGACAAGGGACGCTACAACTATAATGAGGGTACTTATGTATTCGAGCGCAACGGGCTCTACTACTTCATGTGGTCGGAAAACGACACCCGCAGCGCCAACTACCGCGTGCGCTACCTCATCAGCGAATCGCCGACGGAACTGGTACGGAACGGCAAACCGGCCATGCCCGAACGTGCCGTGGTGCTGAAACAAGACCCGTCGAAGGCTGTCTTCGGCACCGGCCATCACTCCGTCCTGCGCAAACCCGGCACCGACGAATGGTACATCGTATATCACCGCTTCGCCCGCCCCGACGCCATCAAGATGGGATGGGACGCCGGATACAACCGCGAAGTGTGTATCGACCGCATGGAGTTCAATGCTGACGGAACGATAAAAGCGGTGGAAGTGACGCTTTAGCTTTCAAAAGTAAAGAGATTTTTAGATATTCATGAGTTGAAAAGGAGCCAAACCAAATGCTGTGTTAAATGAAAATCGCATAACAGGCATTCGGTTTGCCTCCTTTTCAACTCTTGAGTCTATTTATTGACGAACTCTTTCGAATCCTTTAATCAAAAGGGGTGAACGGCCCGCAGCACGGCTCGTTCATGCGGATAACCAAGGAGGAGTACGACCGTTTGCAGGCATGGAGCGACGCACGCGAGGCAC
>NZ_JABKKE010000006.1 GCF_013166575.1 Xylanibacter rodentium | reverse complement strand
TAGAAAAAACACCAAGTACGACATACAATACAAAATTTCAGTATAAAAATAAAAATAATCGGAAAAATATTTGGATTTTTACATAGAAAGCAGGGCGCGGAGTGTCGATGTTTGATTCCCGTGGTGCCGCTTCGCTCTGCCCCGGGCTATGTGCTCGTTGCCTTTTTCAAGGCGCATCCATCCTATATCCGAGTGATTATGTAGTTTGATTCTGTTGACTAACTTAATATATTTATTTGACTATGATTTCAGAAATGAGCGACAAGTTTTGGACACCCTACTTTTCAAGGCGACCCATTATACAAAAACAAATTCATGCCTTCATATCAAAAGCAAAATTATAAGTTAGTCAACACATAACTGTTTCCTGATTTATCATCTAATTTTCAGGTAGCAGATGAAATGGCAATTTTCTTATTGTTTATGTCATTTATGCCAATTCTTACATATTATGGTCCCTGCGTCTTATTTAAAATAGAGAGGTATCCCAAACTGTTGACAATGGATAAAGTTATAGTGTGCATATGTTTTTAATATAAATTCGTCAATTCCAGACGGATGAGCGGTGGCATGCCACAGTCCGTATGCAATTGGTTCAAGGCCGCTGTACTGCTGGTTCAAGGCCGTTGTACTGCCAGTTCAAGGCCGTTGTACTGTCATTGCATGGTCCGTGTGACGGGCCATAAGGCAGGTTATGGATGTCTGTTTCCGTATTATTAATATTTGCAAGCCTTATTTTCGTTAAAATTAAATTAATTTTGCAGGTGGACAGATTACAGGCTGTCGGGCGTATGGAATGATGCTACAGAACATTCGGCATGTTCCGGCCACGATGTGTGCCACGCTTAATCAATCCGGCAAGATGAGCATATTTGGAGTAGAAGAATTTGAAACGATGTTCCGCGAGGAATACAGGCGGTGCCTTTCCACAGCCCTGCAGATTGTGGGCGACGCCGAGGCCGGCCGCGACATCGTGAGCGACAGTTTTGCCGCCGTGTGGAAAAACCGGGACAACATCGATGCCGAAAAGATGCGCGGCTACCTGTATGCCTGTGTCAGAAACAAGGCTCTCACCCACATGAAGCACATCCGCATGAGCGACAGCCTTGACAGCGGGGCTCATATTGCCGTGGCCGACGACGGCGATGCCGACCTGATGCTGCGCGAGAGTCGTATCGAGGCGGTGGAGCGCGAGCTCGACACCCTGCCCGAACGCACGCGTTACGTACTCGAGCAGTGCTACTACAGGAGGCGATCCTACCGCGACGTGGCCGACGAGCTCGGCATATCAACAAACGGAGTCAAGAAACATATAGTGAAGGCAATGGCCCATCTGCGCTCCGCTTTAACATAGATAAACACAAGAAAGGTACCCGAACGGCATCCTCTGCCGTCTTATAATCAAAAACCTGATGAAAAATGAATATTGACGATAATAATATGAACGACACCGGGCTTGACGATCTGCTGCCCGAAGCCGACGAACAAGACATCATCCGTGCCGCTTTTGCACGCCGTGAAGCCGCTTCGGCCGACATTGATGCCGAATGGCGTGAGCTGAGCAGGCTCACCCGCACACGCCCCCGTAGGCCGGCTTTGTTCATAGCCGCTGCCGTCGCTGCATGTATTGCCGTCGTCGTGCTGCTGTCTCTGCCTCAAGACCGTGTCGACAGACAGGTGGCCGTAATCACGCACATGGACATTCCCGGCGACATTTCGCTCACTGACGACAGCGGCCGCGCCTATGATGTGGACACGGCCGAGGTCACTTTTGCCGGCAAACCGCTTTCCGGCACGCATACCACGATGATGGTGATGGCCACTCCGCGCGGCCGCGACTGCCGTGTCACACTGTCCGACGGCACCCGTGTGTGGCTCAACGGCGAGAGCGAGCTGCGCTTTCCGTTCGGTTTTACGTCCGGACGGCGTGAGGTGCATCTGCGTGGCGAGGCATTCTTCGAGGTGGCGAAGGACCCGCAGCGCCCCTTTGTCGTGACGAGCGACTACTATTCGGCCACCGTGCTCGGCACGTCGTTCGACGCCCGTGCCTATTCATCGGACGATGCGAGCGTGACCCTTGTCGAGGGCAGCGTGCGGGTCAGTCCAGCCGGAAGCGCGTCGGCTCTCGTAGTCGAGCCGGGCTGCATGGTCACGTTCGGTGCCGCAAGCATGATGAGCATGTCCGAAGTGGATGTCTATCCCTGCCTTCAGCGCAAGGAAGGATACTTCTATTTCGACCAGGCTTCCATGCTCGACATAATGATCGAGCTGGGGCGGTGGTACAACAAGACCGTTGTCTTCGAGGATACAGCTGCCATGTCCACCATGCTCCACTTCGTTGCAAGCCGCAGCGACAGCCTCGAAACCGTGCTCCGTCACATTGCCGAACTTGACAATGTCGAGATAGAATATACCGAAGACGACATTACGATAAGATAGACGGTGCTTCGCATAAGCCAAAATCCGCTCCGTCAGACATTTGCAGGGACGTGTTTTTCGCTGTGCCCGGCAACACGTCCCTGCCATAGAATCATAAATATAGAAAGTTTTGTGCAATATCCGTATCTTTCTACAGCCTCGATAATCTTGTCGGAAACGTTCATGACCGTTGCAAGCGGCCGTACGGACCGTAAGCCGACAGCATCGCCGGGTATATGTAAGGTGGGTGTAAATATTCGATTTTGATACGGTTGTGCGATGAATTTGCGATAATTTGTTATCGAAAATAAAGTTTTTGCGATAAAACGGTACCTGTTTTGCAGTTTTTAAGTCTAAATGATAAAACGCGACATGTAATTTATTGTTTAACATAACTGACGGACATGAAAAGAGAAAAATCAATCGTCATCCCTGTCTTGGTCTGCCTGATGCTCTTTGTGAGGACCGCATCTGGATTTGCACAGGGTAACAGTGTGTCGTTGAAGTGCGACGACATGCCTCTGCCTGCCGCACTGTCGCAGGTGGAGCGACAGTCAGGGCACTACAAAATCAACTACAACTACGGTGAACTGACCAGACACAAAGTGACGGCCGACGTAAGGGAGAAGACGGCTCCCGAGGCCGTGAGGCTGCTCATAGCCGGACTGCCGCTGACGTCGACAGTGAGCGGCAAGTATATCCAGGTGAAGAGTGTGGCCGGAAAGGCAGCCGATGACGTGCCCGCCGTGCGCGGCCGTCTGCTCGACAAGAACGGCGAACCGCTCGTCGGCGCCGCCGTCAAGGTGGCAGGCACACAGCAGGGCACCGTGACCGATGCCGACGGATGTTACGTTCTGGAAGGAGTGGAGCCGGGCGAGACGCTCGAATATTCGTACGTGGGCATGAAGACATACCGGCGCAAGGCATCGTCCAAGCCGGTCAGCATCATCATGGAAGACGATGCCACAGTGATCGGCAATGTCGTCGTCACCGGCATGCAGCGCATGGACAAGCGCCTCTTCACCGGTTCGTCGACCACCATCGATGCCACCGAGGCCAAGATTGACGGCATTGCCGACATAAGCCGATCGCTTGAGGGACGTGCCGCGGGAGTGACCGTGCAGAACGTTACGGGAACATTCGGCACAGCCCCGCGAATACAGGTGCGCGGAGCGACTTCAATCTACGGCAACAACTCGCCGCTGTGGATTGTGGACGGAGTGATACAGGAGAACGTTATTGAGGTGAACACCGACGACCTTTCGTCAGGAAATGCCGAGACGCTGCTCTCGTCGGCCATAGCCGGGCTCAATGCCGACGACATCGAGAGTTTCCAGATTCTGCGCGACGGTTCGGCCACATCCATTTACGGTGCACGGGCCATGGCGGGTGTGATAGTGATAAACACCAAGAAGGGCCGCAGCGGCAAGACAAGCATCAACTATACCGGAGAGTTTACCATGCGTCTGAAGCCGGGCTATAACAATTTCAACATCATGAACTCGCAGGAGCAGATGTCGGTGTATCAGGAACTGGCAAAGAAGGGTTATATGAATCCGGCCGACGTGGCCAACGCCAGTCAGAGCGGTGTCTACGGCAAACTGGCCGGACTGATAGCCACCGGGGCGGTGGTAAACACCGATGCCGGCCGCAACGAGTGGCTGCGCAAGCAGGAGTACAGAAACACCGACTGGTTCGACCTGCTCTTCTCGAACAGCATCATGCAGAATCATTCTGTGTCGTTGTCTGCCGGAACAGACCGCAGCCAGCACTATGCCTCCATCAGTCTGATGGACGATCCGGGGTGGTATCGTCAGAGCCGGGTGAAGCGATATACGGCCAATGTGAACTCTACGTTCACCTTCTCCGACAAACTGAAGCTCAACATTATCGGCAATGCATCGACCCGAGAGCAGCGTGCGCCGGGCACGCTCAGTTCCGAGGTCAACCTGGTGAGCGGCGAGGTGTCGCGTGCCTTTGACATCAATCCGTATTCATATGCCCTCAACACATCGCGTGTGCTCGACCCCGACGATTTCTATACACGAAACTATACGGCCTTCAACATATTCCATGAACTTGACAACAACTATATCGACCTCAATACCCACGAGTTCAAGATACAGGCATTGCTGAGCTACAAGCCTGTGGCAGGCCTCGAAGTAAACCTGCTCGGTGCCGCCAAGCGGGCCTCTTCCACATCTGAGCACAACGCCACCGAGCGTTCCAATCAGGCCAACGCCTACCGGGCCATGGGCAACACCATCATCCGCGACAACAATCCTTATCTGTGGAAAGACCCCACAGACCCGTATGCCGTGCCGGTGAGCGTGCTGCCTGAGGGCGGTATCTATGACATGACGACATACAACATGACATCGTACGACTTCCGCGGGACGGCAAGCTACAATCGTATTTTCAGTCAGAAACACATTGTCAACGTGTTCGGAGGTGTGGAGATAAACTCCGTGAAGCGCAACAGCGACTGGTCGCGGCAGTGGGGACGCAACTATGAGTTCGGAAACATCGGCAAGTTCGACCCCGACATGTTCGACAAGCTGTCGCAGGAGGGCTCAGGCTATTATGACGTGACAAACGGACTGGAGCGCATGGCGGCTTTCTTCGGCAACGCCACATATTCTTATAAGGGGCGCTATATCGTCAACGGCACCCTGAGATATGAGGGAACGAACACTCTCGGAAGTGCCCGCAAGAGCCGCTGGCTGCCCACATGGAACGTGTCGGGAGCATGGAACGCACACGAGGAGAGATGGTTCGGACGTTTATCGCCGTGGTTGAGTCATTTCACGATAAAGGGCTCGTACTCGCTCACGGCCGACCGCGGACCGTTCAGCATATCCAACTCCAACGCCATCATAAAGAGCCAGATTGCATGGCGCCCCGTGAGTGCCGACCAGGAGACGGCACTGAAAATCGTGGAACTGGGCAACTCGGAGCTGACATATGAGAAGAAGCACGAACTGAGCCTGACGGCCGACATGGGATTTCTGGGCAACAGGATTAATATGGAACTGAGTTACTACAGCCGCCGCAACTTCGATCTCATCGGACCCATCACCGTTCAGGGCGTCGGCGGTGAGATAAACAAGTTCGGAAATATAGCCGACATGAAGTCGGGCGGATTCGAACTGTCGCTCAGCTCGAAGAACATCAAGACCAAGGACTTCGAGTGGAACACCACGTTCCTCTATTCGCATCAGACCAACGAGGTGACCGATCTGAAGAACAACTCGCGCATCATCGACCTTGTGCGCGGCAACGGTTTCGCGCTCGAGGGCTATCCGGTGCGCTCGATATTCTCCATTCCTTTCAACAAACTGACCAATGAGGGACTGCCAACGTTCAAAGTTGTCGGCGGACAGACTACCACCGACGGAATAAACTTTCAGGAATATGCCGACCTGGGGTGGCTGAAATATGAAGGCTCGTCGGATCCTACAGACTATGGCTCGCTGGAGAATACGTTCAAATACAAGGGACTGCGCCTTAACGTCTTCATCGTCTACTCGATGGGCAATGTGGTGCGTCTTGATCCGGTGTTCTCAAACACATATTCGGACATGGTGGCCACGCCACGGGAGTTCAATAACCGGTGGTCGTCGTCGGGCGAAGAGAACAGGACAACGGTGCCGGTGATACCGTCGCGCCGTCAGAACTTCCTCAATCCGAATCTCGCTGTGGCCTACAATGCCTACAATTACAGTACTGAGCGCATTGCCAGCGGCGACTTCATCAGGATGAAGGAGATATCCCTCGACTATACTTTCCCAACGGCATGGCTGGCTCCTATTGGGGTGACCAATCTTAACTTGAAGCTACAGGCCACCAATCTCTTCCTGATATATGCCGACAAGAAACTCAACGGGGCCGACCCTGAGTTTTTCAACACCGGCGGTGTGGCATCGCCGATGCCGCGTCAATATACCATGACGGTAAGGTTAGGATTCTGAAACAAACAAACGAATGGTTATGAAAACATATAAGAACACATTATTATATATGGCTGCCGGTGTGGCGGCCGCCATGTCGGTGAGCTCGTGCAACGACTATCTTGACGCCTCGCCCGACAGCCGCATCACAGTCGATACGGAGGAAAAAGTGAAGGCTCTGCTCGTTACGGCCTATCCGTCTGCAAGTTATGTCAGGGTGACTGAACTGGCATCTGACAATGCCGACGACCTCAACGGCGATTTGAACGGTTATTACGACCGTTTTTCGGAGCAGTGCTTCCGCTGGCAGGAGGTTACCGAGAGCGACAACGAGAGCCCCGCAATGATATGGCAGGACTATTATGCCGCCATCGGTGCGGCCAATCAGGCGCTGAGTTCAATAGAGGGTCTGGGCGGAGACGTCACTCCTGAATTGAAGGCTTATCGCGGAGAGGCTTTGTTATGCAGGGCTTTTGCACACTTCATGCTCGCCAACATCTTCTGTCAGAACTACTCCAAGGCATACAGCGCCACAGATCCGGGCATACCGTACACTACCGAACCGGAGACAACACTCGATCCCAAGTACGACCGCAGTACCGTGGCTGAGACTTACAAACGGGTGGAGCAGGATCTGCAGGAGGGCATGAGTCTGATGAGTGATGCCGTATACAAGACGCCGCGCTATCATTTCAACACGAAAGCGGCATATACGTTTGCTTCGCGTTTCTATCTGTTCTATCAGAAACCGGACAGTGTCATCAAGTATTCGACGCTCGCATTGGGCAACAATCCTGACGGGGTGATGCGCGACTACGGTGCCATGAACGGCATGCCGACAGACAACATGCAGCCGAGGGCCATGCAGTATGCCTCGGCACAGGAGGCTGCCAACTTTCTGCTGATGCCGGTATACTCGACCGACCAGTATTACTTCAGCGGCTATTCCACCGGCGCACGGTTCAACAACAACAGTTATATAGGGCGTGCGGAGCAGTTTTTTGCCACTCCTTGGGCTCCCGATGAGCAAATGGCCATGGAAACTCAGGACATGTTCAGGTTCTATTGGTTCTACAGTGCGGCCTACAACAAGTTCATGTTGCCTAAGACGCCCGCTTATTTTGAGGAGGAAAATCCCAACACTCATACAGGATATTACCGCACGGTGGTGGTGGCGCTGAAGTCGGAGGAGGCTCTGCTCAACCGTGCCGAGGCCTACGCCATCAAAGGCGATAATGCCAAGTGTCTGGAGGACATCAACCGTTGGACACACAACTTTATAGCTGACAGCGTGGAGTACAACACGTATAAGTACGACGAATACTGGAACTACATCTACGCCAAGGCTTCTACCAACAATAATCTCACCCTCGAGTCGATACGTGCGTGGGCCGAGAAGTACGATTACTATCGCCCTGAGCGCCCCATGCCACGGAAGCATCTCAACCCCGAGTGGATAACACTGACCGAAGGCAGCGACCAGGAGAACCTCATACAGACGCTTCTGCTCATACGCCGCATCGAGTTTCTGCACGATGGTATGCGTTGGTTTGACATCAAGCGCTACGGCATAAAGATATACCGTCGCCTGATCAATACTTCGCTCAACGCGCTCGAACTTACCGACAGCATGGAGTATCGTGACCCGCGTCAGGCCGTCCAGCTGCCGTTTGAGGTGCGCGCCGCCGGGCTTGAGGCCAACCCGGGCATCGACAAGTCGCACACCGGGGATTTCTCGACATGGGGTGGCAACGGCGGTGCCGTAGAGTTCGGAAAATAACAGTAATCACCGTTTAAAGGAAACAGCAATGAAGACAAGACATATTATCATATCTATGCTCGCGGCAATGGCCGCCATGGCCTTTCAGGCTTGCAGCAGCGACGATGAGCCCGATGGCGGCATCAGTGTAATCAAGGACTCGCAGACTCCGGAGAATGCTCTCGACAGGTGGCTGATGAAGAATTATGTGGAGCCGTATAACGTGGAACTGCGCTATCGGTGGGAGGACAACGAGATAAGCATGGACTATATACTCGTGCCGGCGACGATGAAGAACTCCATACGCATGGCGAGGTTGCTTAAGTACATCTGCTTCGACTCGTTCGACGAAGTGACTGGAAGCACCAAGTTCATACACGACAACTTTCCGAAACAGATACAGCTTGTGGGAAATCCGGGATGGAACAGCAACGGCAGCGTCACGCTGGGAAGTTCGGAAGGCGGATACAAAATCAATCTGTGGTATGTAAACCATCTCGGTGACCAGCCTTATGATGAGAACTGGCAGTTGAAAGACAGTGTTATATACGACCGGGAGGAGCTCAACAATACGTATTTCCATACGATAATACATGAATTCGGACACACATTCCATCAGAAAGTGCCGTATACGTCGGAGTTTAATCAGGTGACGGGAACAAACTATCTGGGTGGTATGTGGACCTCGGAATTTGCCAGCGAGACTGATCCGCAAATATATGCGCTCGGATTTGTGACGGCTTATGCGTCGTACAGTGCCGATGAGGACTTTGCCGAGACGTTCTCCACTTACGTATGTGACACGCCGGAGGAGTTCCAAACCAAGCTCGACAAGGCCGGAACGGCAGGTAAAGCAAAGATACAGCAGAAGCTGCGCATCGTGAGAGAATATTTCAGAGACAACTGGTATCTTGATATCGACGCGCTGCGCGATGCCGTACAGAGGCGTGAAGCTGATCTGAAATCGCAGAACTTCGACGATATAAGTCTTTAAACATATATATAAAAGGTATAAATCATGAAAAGAATCATCAGATATATCACAGCGGCAGTGTGCATGGCGGTCATGATAACGTCGTGCGACATGAAGGAAGACGACATTTTCGCCGTTGACCCGGCCACACGTCAGGATAACTGGATGGCGGAATATCGCCGCGTGTTCAACAACAATGAGTACGGATGGGCGCTTTATACGGACAATCCTACGTACGGACGCCATCCGGCGGTCAGGACATATGCCGTGAGGTTTGACCCGCAGAACTGTACGTTCTACAAATCGTCGGCCACTACTTCGCTGCCCAACGCCAACATGTACGACAGCATTGTGAGCCAATACTCATTCAAGATGGACAATGGCATCGTGCTCTCGTTCGACACGTACAATCTGTTTTTTCATTGGTATGCCGACCAGTCGCAGTCGTTCTCGCAGGACTTGCAGGCCGATTTCGAGTTCTGTCTCGACCGTTTCTCTGCCAACGAAGACACTATCTTCGGTCGCGGCAAGACCAAGCAGTTGCCTTTCTTCATGGTCAAGATGCATACAACGCCTGAGGAATATCAGCGTCTGTCGGATGAGATTGCAGGATACGCTGCTTACAACTGTGTGATGATGTGTGCCGGTGACACACTCAAGGCACGCTTCCTCAGCGGTTACAACAATCTGCTCGTCTACTTCCCCGACGAGGAGGGAGGTGAGCCCGTGGAGCATATGTATTCGTATGGCAACCTTACAAACGGCATCTATCTGCTCGAAAACTTCAGGTACAAAGGCCGTACGGTGGTCGAGATGGAACTTGACAGGGAGACGGGTGAGTTTCACGACCGGCTCTCGGATGCGAAGATAGGGCCGCGTCCGTATGTAAACTATCTGTTGGAAGACGACGATGACGACCAGTGGTTCTTCGGATACAGCGGCCTTGGCAGTTATACTCAGGCCGAATGGGACAAGACGCGTACGGCGCTTGCCGCGAGCGGAAAGTACAGTCCGGACAATCTGGCGTACATATGTATCAGTCCTGACGGTCAGGGTGGGCTCGCTTTGGTGGTGAACAAGTGGTATGGTGCCGATGAAATTCACTTCCATATGGAGATGAAGAAGGTGAGCAACGACGAAATTGCACTTCGGTATACCGGTCATGAAATGTCGGGACGTGACTTCAGTTTCTATGATGCGGGCATGAGGCATATTGTGGATGCCATGGCCAAGCAGGACATATGGACAACATACAGGATAACATACAAGGAGGGAAACGCAATGAATCCTAAGGGATTTGTTCTCACAGACAAGAGTAATCCGGACAACAGCTATTACTTCGAGCCGAACTTCAGGTATTACCATTACAGTATTTGGGAATAAAACTCGTTGCTGCTTGAGGCTGCAGCAAATTCATCCTATGATACAGCCTTAGGCTGTGTCTTGCAGTTTCTTGTAATTATCTTTACTTTAACAATAGTTAAACGGCAACCGAACCGCCATTTCCGTGTTACGACGCGAAAATGGCGGTTTTTTTGAAAAAATAACGCTGAAAATGCAATTATCTTATAATTAAACGGTTATTCGGATTGCTTGAAAACTGGGTAACGAGATAGCAACCGTTCGTATTTCTGAGTTCTTCATCGTTATGCTACAATGTGATAACTCTTGATGCTGCAAAGGTACAAAAAGAAATGCAGACGAAAAGAGAATGATAATAATTTTCCTTCGTCTGTATGCTTTTTAGACGCCCCAATAGTACAATGTGAAATTTTTATCGATTCTGAAGCATGAAGAATCGATAAAAATCGCTATCTTTGCCAAATAATGTCAAGACAAAAATAATTAATATGCTGTTTACAGAGAAAATAAAAGAGTTACGCATCCAAAATCAAATGCCTCAAAGGCAGATTGCGGCAGCTCTTGAAATAGACACTGCAACATATTGTAAGATAGAAAAAGGAGAGCGCAAAGCAAAGAAAGAACAAGTTGCAATATTATCGGAAATGTTTCATGTAGAAATGACAGACCTCCTTACATTGTGGCTTGCCGATAAGGTAACTGATATGGTATCTGATGAACACGTCGTCGCATCGGAAGCTCTTTCAATGGCAGCTGAAAATTTAAGAAGAATAGGTTGATATGGCAAAAGTGAAATTATACCCAGAGTTGGAAGTTCCCGAAATGCTATTGGCAGATCGGCGTTCTGCGTATGGACTTAGGACATATGTCAGCCTATTTAGTAGTGCTGGTGTTGGTTGCTATGGTTTTAAAGAAGAGGGGTTCTATTGTATTGCAACGGTTGAGCTATTAGAGCGAAGATTGAAAATCCAAAAGTTCAATCAGAAATGCGTTTATAATAGCGGATATATTTGTGGCGATATGACTACGCAAGAAACAAAGGATAAAGTTTTTGCGGAGTTAGCTATGTGGGAAAGAGGTTTCAATCTAACAGATTTGGATGTTCTGATTGCAACACCTCCTTGTCAGGGTATGTCTGTAGCCAACCATAAGAAGAAAGACGAACTAAAACGCAATTCTTTGGTTGTTGAATCGATAAAAATGACTAAGCAGATAAAGCCTAAATTCTTCATTTTTGAGAATGTTAGAGCTTTCCTTACTTCTGTATGCACAGATGTTGATGGTCAAGACAAATCAATAAAGGATGCAATAGAAGATAATTTGTCTGGCACATATAATATCCTATATCAAGTTGTAAATTTCAAGGATTATGGTAATCCGTCAAGTCGAACAAGAACATTGGTCATTGGTGTTCGTAAAGACTTGAAAGAAGTTACTCCATATGATATATTCCCTGACAAACAACCAGAACGAACATTAAGACAAGTTATTGGTCATTTGCCATCATTGAAGAAGATGGGTGAGATTTCTGAAAATGATATATATCATAATTTCAGAAAGTATTCGCCTCGTATGGAGTCTTGGATTGCAGATATTAAGGAGGGGCAATCGGCATTTGACAATACGGATATTACAAAGATTCCTCATAGTGTAAAGAATGGTGTTATTGTGTATAACGCCCGTAAGAATGGCGATAAATATACTCGTCAGTATTGGGATAAGGTAGCCCCTTGCATTCACACTCGTAATGATATTATGGCAAGCCAGAATACTGTACATCCTGTAGATAACAGAGTGTTCAGCATTAGAGAGGTTATGCTTATGATGTCCGTTCCTTCATTTTTTAATTGGAGTGATATTCCTTTTGATGAGTTAAATAGAATGTCATTGAAAGAGAAAGAAGCGTTCTTGAAAAAAGAGGAAATGAACATTCGCCAAAACTTAGGTGAGGCGGTACCTACTATTATATTTAAGCAAATCGCTGCTAAGGTTCGCAAAATATTATGTAAGCCAACTTTAACAGAGCTGGATATAAAGAACTTGATTGATAGGAAAAAGTTGGCAACACATTCTTGTTTGGTGGATTATATTAGGAATAACGGCCACTATGGTTTTGCCGAGTTGTCCAAAATCGCAGAATTAGCAAATGCTCAAAGAGAGGACAATGCGGCATACTATACGAGACAAGACATCTGTTACACGATTGTAAAAAGTCTTCCAGATGCAAAGAACTATGCGGAACTAAATATTTTAGAGCCATCAATTGGTGTAGGTAATTTCTTGCCTGCTCTTATATTGAAGTACGCAAGTGTGCAGTCCGTTAATATAGATGTGGTAGATATTGATTCGAACAGCATTGAGATTTTAAAGGAATTGGTTGCTAAGATTGATGTGCCTGATAATATTCACATCAACTACATCAATGCCGATTTCTTGTTGCATAACTTTGACAAGAAATACGATATTGTTGTTGGAAATCCTCCATACAAGAAACTAACAAAGGAGAAACAATTGTTAGCTAAGTATAAGATAGGTGTTTCTAATAAGGACACTAATAACATCTTCTCATTCTTCATCGAAAAAGCAATGAAGATTGGCGATGTTGTGTCTTTGATTGTCCCCAAGAGCCTAATAAACGCACCTGAATTTGATGCAACACGCACATTGATGAAAGAGAAAAGAATCTCTCGCATTATTGATTTTGGAGAGAGAGGTTTTAAGGGGGTAAAGATTGAAACAATATGCTTTATTTTGGATACTCAGAAAAAGCCTCAAGAAACTATCGTTGAGTCTTATATTACAGATGAGGTTAGACGCCATCAACAAACATATTTGACTGATGATAAATTTCCATATTGGATAATTTACCGCAACGAAGTGTTTGATGAGGTAGCTGAAAAAATGGAGTTTAATGTATTCAAAGCATATCGAGATAGGGTTATTACAAAAGCTATAACAAAGGATAACGGTAGAATTAGAGTGCTTAAATCACGAAATATTGGCAATAATGAGATTGTCAATATTCCTGATTATGACTGTTATATAGACAATATTGAGGGATTAGATGTTGCTAAATATCTAAATCAGGCAAATTGCATTTTGCTCCCTAATCTAACCTATAATCCACGAGCGTGCTTTATGCCAGAAGGATGTATTGCTGATGGTTCGGTTGCAATCCTCACATTAGCCAATGATGATGATATTGTAACAAAAGAGGATTTAGCATTTTACGCAACAGATAGTTTTACCAAGTTCTACGCTATAGCTCGTAACTTGGGAACACGCTCACTTAACATAGATAATAACTCTGTTTTCTTTTTTGGAAAACTCAAGCAACAAAGGATATGAGAACAGTAATTAACGAATATCTTAGCCAATTTGATTTGGATATACGCAAATCACACGATGCAAGATTTGTAGACCAAAAGTGTACTCCCGATATTGTATGCTTTATGGCAGATTGCGTTATGAATATGGTCGCCACAAAACCTGTATTTGTAATAAACGATGTATGGGAAACACAATATTTTATTCAGAATACAAGAGTTATCTTCAATAAGCCTTGGGCTAATGACAAGAAAGCCTATAACGAATACAACAAGGTATTATCACAACCTCTTAAACTATTGGCATATGCTCATATCCTTAATGTCGAAATGGTTGATGGTGCATTAACATTCTCGGTCGCTAATGAGGATTTGTTGGATTATATCTCACGTAAAGATAGAAACGCATATAACTTCTTGTATTGCTACTTCATGAAAGTAATGTCGGATAGTGGTTTTATGAAGTACTTTGAAGAATACGCAAAAGATAGCGTTGCTAATCCTGTTGCTGCAAGAGACGAGATATATGAAAGATATTACCGCTTGATTAACGGTAACACTCCATCTCATTCACGATTGGATATTAGGCGTATGTTCCACAAAGTATTCAATGTGTATGCAGCAGAACATCATTTGCATGGAAGTAATGGAAAGATTACCTACTATTCGGATTTGATGTACAACAAGAAAAATTGGCGAGACATGGATAAGGATAAAACTGTAACTCGTCAAGAAGCGATGACCCCTAATAAGATTGAAAAGCAAGAGGCTATCAATACTTATTATGTTCAGAAAGCAATAGCATTGATTAGAAAGATTCATACGGTAAGTGAGGTAAATGATAGTTGGGGCAATGGTGAGGCAACACAGGTGCATCACATATTCCCAAAATCACAATTCCCTCAGATTGCACACTATGTTGAGAATTTAATATTGCTTACTGCAACACAACATAATACAAAAGCTCATCCTAATAATAAGACTCAACAAGTTAATAAGGATTATCAGTTAGTTTGCCTATTGGCTAAAGCTGATACTATTGAGAACTCTTTATTACGATTCGGTGAGAAGTATTATCGTAAAGAGTCATTTGTATATGTAATCAACACTGGATTAACAGTTGAGTTTAGTACAGGGTTATCGTTTGACGATATAAAGACAAAATTGGTACAAATTTATAATGCGGCTTAATATGTATAGACAAAGTTTTGGATCAACAGGACAAGTTCAGTTCGCAAATGAACATGAATATTATAGATTGCTAGGCTATTTAGCAAAGTCAGATGGAAGCACCGAGTTAGCATGGGAACATAATGAGGAACAAGGTGCATGGGGAAGTGAGGGACGAATAAAGTTTAGAAGCCCTAAGCCAAATAATATTGGCACACTGAAACTAACTGCAGGAGTTGGGAATGTTTTATATCGTGTTAATTGTAATAGTTTTGTGGAAAATTTGTACACAGACCACCACTATGTACAAGGCATTAGACAAAATATACCACAGATATTAACAACTATACCCTTTCAATTCATAAATGATTTTAACGATGGCTTGAATTTGTAATGTGACTATACAATGGCAAAAAAAGAAACCAAAGAAAAATCATACAACATAAAAGTTCCAGTATATACAACAACTATGCTGGATCAAACTGTTGGGTTATTTGAAAATGTGTCATATAATGATATGATACAAATGATAAAAGGAAAACTTTTAAAGTTTTCTACACCTATAAGTTCGTCAAATAGGAATAAAACGAAACAAACGGTTATAAATGGTATAACGTGTCATGATATTGCAATAGAAGATGTTCCTGCTTTGCTGCTTCAAATATCGGCATTTAATACCAATATGTATGATGGTTATTTTGAAGCCAATGAAAAGATACAAATAACAAAAGACAATAAAATTGGTAGTGACACAAACTATGTTCTTTTATATCCACGAATAAAAGGATTAAGTGCTGAAACATATACATGCTACTTCCTTTTATTGGTATACGAGGATCCTACAAAAGACAATGGTGAAGTCTGTAGATTGGCAAAGATTGTCGTTAATAAGATACTTGAGATACCTATTCAAAACATTAAACTGCCAATGATATTTGACGAGTTGAAAGACATTTCAACTATACCTGAATTGCAAATCAAATATCGTAGTATTTCCGAGGCAGAAAATGATGTAGATGTTAAATATAGGGAATACTTGTGTACACAAAAACTTGAAAAGAAGAAAGATAGAATATTCAAAAACATGCCTCGTGAAACAATGGTAGAATTACTTGCTGACAAAACTGACGACGAAGACTATCAACAAAAAGATACTCGAATCGTTATAGGCAAGAAAGAATATAGAATTAAGCGCGAATTGGTTAATGAGGCAAGCGAAGAACTAAAGGAAACGGCTGAAAAAATCTTTAATGCTACTTCTGCTATCACTCAAACTGAACTTGACACAAAAGTTCATAATCCAGATTTCATAGTGGAAAAACTTAGTGCTGTATTGACTAATTATTTAAGTAATGAATGAGTATATTATTTGTAGAGAATTGATACAAGACTGCTTTTCAGATTTATGGACGTTGTATTTAACGCTCATCGGTATTTTGCTGTCAATTCTTACATTATTGTATTCGTTCATAATTGGGAAAAAAGATGAACTAAAACTTATAGCTGAACAAATTAAATTAGATGGTGCAACTCCTTTAGTTAATCAAAGAAAGAATTTTGCCATATCGTATATCAGACGCTTGTCAGGGATAAACCAAAAATGTTTTTTACTACTATTAATATCTATCATAATGGATGTATTGTGCTGGGTAGGTATGCGTTTGTCATTCATTTTTGATAATACAATCTTATTATGGCTATTAGTTATTACAATCATCTTTACAATACTTATTGGAGGATACACAGTTTATTTGGGATACAAACTGATTAAACAATATATATCTGACACGAAAATATAGTAGTCTTGGAGTAAAACGAGTAATGGCGACCACTTACAGATTGGTCGCCATTATTGTTAGAGTTTCATGCCACTACTTCTTCTCGGCAGTATAGGCTGACGGAATGACTGTCGGAGTTTGTCGTATTGCTCGTTAAACCATTGGCTGATGGGTATTCGATTTGCAGTTAAGGTCAGGCGCTTATTGTTATCTCGTAGAATCTGTAACGGGGTATTTTCCGTTGCAAACCATCGGTTATGCTCCGAGGAGAATAGTCGCCCTGTAAAGTTCAGCACCTTGCCTTTTATCAGCTCAGCAAATTCCATAGCCGAAAGTCCGATTTGCTTGGCAAGGCGTTCCAATCTTAGGAGGTGGGCAAACTCGGGATACCAACGATGAGCAGTGTTGATTATCGAATTGAGGATGTTGGTCTCCTCCTTATGCTCTGCCTCTTTTGCTTCGAGAGCCTTACGATGCTCGTTCTCCTTATTCATCATAGCCCTGCTATGCTCCATCTGCATTTGCTTGATATTGGTTTGCAGTTGCTCGATGGTTTCATCTCGAATGGCTATCTCATCTCTCAAATCCTCATTCTTGCGTTTCAATGATTTCATTTTACCGCTGCCGAAAAGAGAACTCACTCCGCTTGCAAGGGCTGTGGCTGCATCGGTGGCTACGCTTTTTAGTTTGTCGGTGCGTATCTCCGATTTCACCTGTTTGAGTTCTTGCTCGGCAAGATCTATCTGGTGTTCCTTATGCAGCCTCTCAGCCTCTATGCGTTCAAGCTCTATACGCTGCTTCTCGATGATGAAGTCGTTACGCTCCAAATGCTCCTTGCCCGTCTCGGCTTTGGATTGCCCTCGCTCCATTGATAGAATTTCAGATAACAATGTCTGCATCTGTTTCATATCGTCATCGTTGAGTTTATAACTCTTGCCCGTCTCGTGGTTCATCCAGTCGAATACGATATGGGCGTGGTAGTTCGGCTTAAACCACTTGCCACCGATTTGAAAACTCTCCTTATCGTCTGCATCGGGTTTGCCATTCAGCCAATGCCCCTCGTCTTTGTGTAGGAATATCTGAAGCGGTGTGATACCCCAATGCTCCCAGCACTCCTCGCCAAATCTGCGAACTTCTTCCAATGTGGTGTCGGACTTTATGAGTAACACGCCCTCACGAATTGGAGAACATCCTGCCACCTTGATAATATTGCCACTCTTGGTTTTGCGTTCTCGCTCTTTTTCTTGCATTGCTCGCCCCGTCTTCGCCTTAACCATCTGCTTGATGTTGTCGTAATGCGTCTGCAAATCGTAGTCAGCAATGCGAGGGTTTATCCAATGCTCGTTGTCGGCAACGAGTTCGGGAATGAGGTAGATTTTCGACTCCCCGATGTTACGCATGTATTCGGGAGTTCTTAGGTTGTGAGCCTCGCTCGATGATATGTTGCAAGGCTTGATATGTATGCTGCTTTTTATTGCCATAGTTCTTTAATTTTATTGGTTACAATTAGACTGTTTATTTGCTCGTTTCCGCTTACGGGGTTGCTTGGGCGACCCGCTGGCTGCACTCGGCATAGCACAAGCGAGCTTGTCCTCCGCCCTCATTTGCACAGGGGTTCTTAGGGGCAACGCCCATAAGCGGAGTGCAGAGAGGTCACTCTGCCCCACAACTACACATCGGCGAAGCGTGTAGTTATAGTGGGCTATAACCTTAAGCCTCGTTTCTTCTTCGGCTGCGGTTGTGGCATCCGTCTTACGGATTGGACTTGCGATTTCTTTACCGCTTGTTTCGCTTGTGTTCTGTGGCGTAAGTAGTCGTTCAAATCCTTATGCTCGGCATAGTGTTTCGACATATCCCTAAGCCTATCTCCGAACATCTTTTTCAGACTCTCCAATGCCTTTTGCCCTGCTTGGTCGTTGTCGAGAAAACAGCCTATTCTGCTGTACGGTCTTAGCAGTCGTTCCGCTTTTGAGAGGTTGGTGACGGAGTTGAGTATCATATAATCCTGTGCCTTGATGCGTGGCTCTTCGGGGTGGTCGTTTACCCGAATGGTAAGATATGATAGGTAATCCATAAACCCCTCGAAGAGGTAACACGCTGCTCGTGGCTCGCCCTGCTGTCGGATATGGGTAATATCCTTTGGAGCAAGACAACCCTTGAAGTAGCGGTTGCGGAGCTCATAGCCTCCTGCCATATTCGGAAAGCCGATGGCGAAGTATGTCTTACCCTCATACTCATATCTCAACTCCTTACATTCTCTTTTGGCGAGTTCGAGATTTATGCCTCGCTCTTGAAAGTAGGCGATTAGTGCAGGCGAGGATAACTCGCCAACCTGTATGCCCTCAAAACTATGATTAGAGGTTTGTTGCTCGCCAAAAGAAAAGGTGGCAGGGCGTATGTATGGAGTCCGCTCCGCTATGCGTGCCAACAGATAGGCTACATTGTCGCTATGGTACAGCTCGGCTGCCAATGCGATGATGTTGCCACCCTTGCCGATACCGAAGTCATACCATTGGTTGAGTTCGGTATTTACCTTAAACGAAGCATCGGTTTCGTTTCTCAGTGGTGATTTATACCATAGGCTTTTGCCCTGTTGCTTTATAGGCGTATAGCCTAAACTTTGCAGATAGTCTGCCAACTTGGTTTGCTTTGCATCGTTGATTGTCATATTACTACGATTTTGAGGTTAATGAAATTTTGTTGATTTGATGAATCGTTGATGTAATATGCTTATATTCAGTCTTGTAACCTCTCAACATCTTATCAACAAACTGCTCACCAAAAGAGAAATCTACAAACGGAGGTTGTCGTTCTCTCAACTTCTCTTTTGGCTTGTTGAGAATGTATATTGCTTGTTATCAATGTGTTTATACTCATATTCAACAATTCAACAGAAAAATGATAGTGTTACAAGGATTCGAGTTGTTCCCTTGTGATGGTGTAGAAGCGTCCAACCCTCCTTATCGGCTCATAGTGGCAACTTTGGTTGTAGTTGCCTTGATAGGTGGTATAGGTAAGTCCGTTGGGTGCAGGTGTCAGTTTCCAACACTCCTGCACCACTTACGCACTTGGTGTTTCTCAACCTTTACCTGCGAGTGCATCAACAGCACTATAAGGTCGTTAAGGCAGAATGAAACGCTATCCACATTCATAGTAGCCATAATGTCGAGCAACAGCTCCGACATCTCTATCTCCAAACGGTTTCGATTGCTGCGGATAATCCTCTGCAATGCTTCGATATGTAGCAATAAGGGGTCGAACCACATTCGGCTCTCCCTCTCGGTGGATAGTTGGCGATGACTGAGAAAATGAAGAAATGCGGGTATCTCCGCTTTCAGGCGTTGCAGGAAATTGGTATCATCGGATTGCAAGCGGTTTATCTTGCGTACCCAATAGCGTGTTTCTCCTGCATCGATGATTACTGGCAGATACTCGTTGTTGGAGCATAGCACGAATTTGGCGAAGAAAGCTATCTCGTCACGGTCTTTGCCTTTAGCTTCCACCTTGTAGGATAATGTGGTGCTAAGGTTCTTCAACCTTTCGCTGTCCTCCCTACGGTTGAGCAGCACCTCATCGACCACGATAAGCAGCTTGCCAGCCCAATCGGAATTGAATTGACTGCGGAAATCCTCGTTGGTGTTGAATGTGACATTGTTCTGAAAGAGGGCTTTCAGAAAATTGAGGAATGTACTCTTGCCTGTGTTGCGCTCCTCCGATACCAACAATAGGATTGGCAACTTCTGAACGGGTTGCAGGTAGAGCAGTTGCAGATAGTCCATGCCCAACTCATATTGCTCACCGAAGATGTGTTCTACCAACGAGCGAATAGAGGGGAAATCTCCCTCCTGCGGTCGGTGGTCTATCGGCTCGTAGAGGTTAAGGAACTTGCCGATTACAGGGCGATAGCCGATGTGTTCGGGTACGGTGCAGAAACCGTCATACTTGGGAACGCTGCCGATGTAGTCCTTGCCATAGTCTTGACGGAGCGTTTCATTGTTCCACGGGATACGCTTCTTCACATATCCGCCACTCAGTCTCGGCTGCTCCACAATCTTGTAGAGCGTGGTGCCGACACGGATAAACTCTTCTTTTGCCATACCACCATCTGATGGCGGTTGATAGCTTGATGTAACTTTGTTTGCTTCCATATTTCACTCTTTTGGGTTTGAAAAATGTCAGCTACAAAAATATAAGTGATTGACGGATAAGTTACTACGCAAATTATAGCAGAATGGTGAATAAGATACATTGAGGGTGGAGATGTGAGGGATGTATAAACACCACAAGCCCGAAAACAGGCGAAGAACCTATCTTCGGGCTTGCGTTTGCCGCTTAGTCAGCCGATATGCAGACTTACCGATCTGTCGGCTTGTCGGTATGCCATCACGACATATCCGATGCTGCATTTGCAAGCGAAAAGAGATAACATATTTTCTCTTTTCGTCCGCATATCCTCTTTAAAAACTCACCCCGTATCTTCTCCGCAGCGTAAGAGTTGATGCGGAAAGCAAGGGCTGCAATCATATCCATATTGTAGAGGGTTGCCCAATAGGTATATGGTATCACTTCGCAATGTTGCGTGTGTTCCGCTATCACTCCGCTTTTGTGTATGGCTCGGATAGCAGTCTTTAATGTGGGTGCTGCCACATCAAACATAACCACAAGTTCCGCAAACGACATCCTTACATTGTCATTGGGTATGTTCACATAGCCCGATTCGCTGATTGTTATAATTGCCCGTTCCATACCTATACATATTAAATGGCAAATCTTTCGCTAGCCCTGCTTTCAAACATAGATATATCGTGTTCGAGTTTGGTGTTAGTTACTTTGGCGTAAATCTGAGTTGTTGTAATGTTCGTATGTCCGAGAATCTTGCTCACGCTCTCTATTGGCATACCATAGTTCAAGGCTAAGACTGCAAATGTGTGACGACTTAGATGGAATGAAGTTCGCTTCTCTATACCGCATATCTTGGCAACCTCCTTGATGCGTCTGTTTATCACATCGTGGCTACCAATATTGAAAAGATTGTTGCCTGTTCGGTATGCCTCGTATCGTTTGATAATCTGCATAGGAATATCCATCAACTTGATTTGAAACGGTACGCCTGTCTTTTGTCGCTTCGACACTATCCACGGTGAACCGCCCAACATCGTAATATTTTCAGTTGTCAGGTTCTTGATGTCGATGAATGATATACCCGTCCAACAGCCAAACACGAATAAATCCCTTGCCAACTCCAAATCGGGGTTATTCAATTCAACTGTCGTAAAGGCTTGTAGTTCCTCTTCCGTTAAGAACCCTCGTTCTTTGTGGTCAGGGTCAACCTTATATTGGGCAAATGGGTTTCTTGCTATTTTACCGTTATAGTGAGCAGTGGTTACAATGTGTTTTAATGGTATGGAGTATATCCACACCGAAGATTGAGCAAGTCCGACCTCATTTCTTAAATACAAGCAATAATCACGAATGAAATCCTCAGTAAGTTCGTTCATTGCAATGTCATTACGCTTGTAATGCTCCTTGATAAACTCGGCAAGATATTTTCTTACAGTGAGATATTTTTGATATGTACGCAGAGAACGATCCTTGCCAACTCGTTTGGCAAAGGCTTCGTTCTCCTTGTCGAATGCTCGGAGTAGGGTTTCATATTCCGTGCCGATACCCTGATAGGCATTGCGTACCATTTCGGCAGTTACAAATGCCTCACGGTCTGAAATACGCTGATAATGTTTGATGATTTGAGCCTTGATGTTATCCAAAGCCAAATTGATGTCTCTCGATTCTTTGCTCTTGCCTTTTGCTCGGTTGCCTTTCACATCCCACAGCTCCTTTGCAATGGTACGCTTACAGCTGAATTGGGCTACTGAGCCGTTGATTGTCACTCGTTCCATAATGGGAACAATACCGTTTTTCTCTTTACTTCCGTTCACGTAGAACAGCACCTTAAATGTACTTCGCATAATCTAATCTTTTTTTTTGGTTACAAAATTAGTTATCAGCGAGTTATACATTGATATGCAAACTGACGCAGAACGATGAAACGTGACGACACAAAGAAAAACTTTACTCGGTTATCGGGTAATGATTAGGCAACCGTTCTATTTCATTACCTTGCGTTTCTTTGCTAAATTGCTATCGTCACTATTTCTGATGTTTTCTGTTTAATGCGTTATGGCTCAGTTCAAAACGCAGAAATTCACCTTTTTTGCATCGAATACCGTGATTTTTTGTTAAAATAGGATGCGCTGATAATCAAATACTTATACATTCAAGGCCGCAATAATGCTGTGTCAAGAAAGCAGAGAGAGGCCCTCCCGATGTTGCCGTAAGGGCCTCCAGGGTTTTCTATTTCGGGAAAAATAAAATGCGGAATTTTCAGAAAAGAATGGACATAGTAAGCTGTCCTACAAGGAATCCAAACGTATATTGCTGCCGCGCGAACTGGTGGAATGGCCTGTAGGTTATGGAATGCAGAATAAGTGAAAGAAAACTGTTTATCGGATATGATTTATGGGTTCGGGTTATCTTCCTTTTAAAAAAATTCTGCTTATTTCTTCTTCAAAAACTCCGCTTCGCGTTCGAACGCCATCCTTTCGCCGGTGGCGGGATGGGTGAATTCGAGCCGGCGGGCGTGCAGATAGAGCCGGTCGGCTTGGCGGCCGTAGAGCGGGTCGCCGAGGATGGGCGTGGCAAGGCCGTCGGGATGTGCGCAGTGTATGCGCAGTTGATGGGTGCGGCCCGTGAGCGGACAAAGGCTTACGATGGTGTGGCCGTGGGCATCGGTGCCGGTAATGCTGTAACGAGTGAGGGCTATGCGGCCGTGGATGGCGTCTACCACCTGTCGCGGACGGTCGAGAGGGTCGGGACGCAGGGGTAGGGAGATGAGGCCGCTGACTTGCTCTGGCGGTTGTTGCTGCCGGCTTGACCGGTGTATGGGCGCACGATTAACGGCTTGTATCGGGTCCGGCGGTATCGTTCCGTCGAGTAACGCCACGTATTGCTTGGTGATGGTGTGGGCGGCAAACTGTTCTTGCAGAGCGTGATAGGCGGCGGTGGTCTTGGCCACTACGAGCAGTCCTGAGGTGTCCATGTCGAGGCGGTGTACAATCATGGGGCCTTCGGCATCGGGATAGCGGTGGCGCATTATCGACAGTACTGAGCGGCGGGCGCTCTTGCCCGGCACGGAGAGCATGCCCGAAGGCTTGCATACCACGACGAGATGGGCGTCTTCGTATATCGTTTCGAGTTCTGCATCGGCAGTGTGGTCGACAGTCTGTGGGTCGGGGTCGACGTCGAGGCCGGTAAGCATGTGGCCTAATATGGGTTTGCATTTGCCGCTGCAGGCCGGGTAGTAGTGCAGATGGCGACGCAGCTCGGTGCGGGGCGAGGCTCCCCACCAGAATTCGGCCATGCACAGCGGCCGCAAGCCGTGGGCATAGGCATATTGCAGCAGCTTGGGCGCGCAGCAGTCGCCCGCTCCCGATGGCGGTATGTGGCCCGTGGCTTGGTCGAATATGTCGATGAGCGTGCGGCTTCGTCCGTTGGCATCAAGCACACTGTATTGATTGAAGAGCCAGCGCTGAAGTTCGTCGGACATTTCGTGGCGCAGGCGCTTCATGGCGGAAATCTGTTCATCTATCTGTCTTACCACGTCCTCAGCCTGTTCAATCTCATAAGCGCACCGTTGTTTGATGCGGCGCTGTTCGGCCTTCATAAACTGGCTTTCGCGCGTCAGCCGTTCGGCTTCGGCTACGGTTTCGTCTCCGGCCGTGCCGCGTATGGCGTCGCGCCGCTGCTTCGCCTCGGCCATGAGATGTTTGTGGGCGTCTATCGTTTCGGCACTCTGTCGCTTCACATCCTCCAACCGGGCTATGGCCCGGCGGCGCTCGTCGGAGCTTTCCATCTCGCTCACCTGACGGTTTATGCGGCTTATCTCGGCCTCGCGGGTCTTGAAATGGCCGTCGGGCTGCTGCGAATCGTATACCGGCGGCACAAACCACGGCAGATCGCAGCGACCGCAGAGCAGTCCGGAGTAGGCGGCAAGAAAGCCCGTGCGGCCCTCATGTTCGACCACGAGCACACCGAACATCTTGCCTCGGTCGGCCTCTTCACGCAGTGCACCGTTGGCGGCGATATGCCGTTGCACCTCTTCGGCAGCGGCCGTGCACAGGGCGTGCGGCTCGTAGCAGAAAGGGTAGGTGAAGCGCGGTGGTGGTGCTATGGCGCTGTGGAGTGGGTGTATGATTGTGTCCATGTGTGCAAAGTTACGTATTTCCTGTGTATCAAGTTGCGTTTTCCATATATTTTATTACCTTTGCAGAAGATAGGCTGCACCTCAGCAATTCAAGCAAGCTTGATTGCATTCGATTTGCACTATCTTTGCGGGATATAAATAATGATGATCATGAAAAGAATACTTGCTTTTTGGGCAGCGGCAATGATTGTGCTGTCGGTATCGGCACAGGGAGTTTATACCCGCCAGTGCGGTGACAAGGCTTTACAGAAGAAGGCTGTTAAATGGATGAAGAAGGGAAAGTGGCGTAACGGATTCAAGGCTGCCGGTCCTCACAGGACGGTGAACGCTGTTGATTTCTACGAGCAATACAACAAGAATACGGCACAGTGGGAATCCATGTTCCGCTGGCTCGCAGAGACCGACCTTCTGACAATAAAGAAGGGCAAACACTCCATTGAAGGCACAGATTTGGTGGTGAGCGTGGAGGACAGCGAAAACGGACCGTTGGAGAAACGCCGCAGCGAGAGCCACTATCATCACATCGACTTTCAGTATGTTGTGAAGGGAACGGAGCGTTTCGGCATCATCGACCATGAGACAAGCAAGCCGAACACGAAATATCGTCCCGATGTGATACACTACGCATATGATGTGGATAAGGCCCGGTTTTATGACTCCGTTCCGGATGAGTTTTTCATATTCTTCCCGTCGGATTGGCATATCGCGAAGGTGAAAACGGAAAAGGATGACCAGAACATACGTGTGATAGTGGTGAAACTTGATTATGTGGAATAGATGATGCAATCTCCGATACAGGTGCTGCAGAACCAACGCAGACTTCTTGAAATAGAATATAAGGCCGACAAGGCGGAGTACGACCGCCATGTAGAGTCCATTGGCATGCGGCGCAGGGTGAAGCGCGGTGATGCCTGGTTTCCGGTGCGCGTGGGCCGCAGCTATTACAACTCTCTCAATCAGATGGTGGTGGAGCTGTATCGCGAGGAGGATATTGAGATTGAGCATAACTTTGAGTTCGGACGGCCGGTCAACTTCTTTTTCATGAATGATGATGCGGGGACGAAAGGAGAGACATTTGGCGTAATCCGCTCTACGGCAACCGTGTCGTATGTGGACGGCAACCGAATGGTGGTGGCCGTGCCCGACGGTTTCAGTGTGTCCGACCTTCAGAGCTACAGCAAGATGGGCGTGCAACTGGCTTTCGACGAGACGAGTTACCGCACGATGTTCGATGCCCTTGACCGGGCCATCAGAGCCAAAGGGCGGATGGGTTATCTGCGCGACTTGTTCGGTTCGCGGCAGAAAGCCGAGACATTCACTTTCCAGCCAATGCACTTCCAGTATCTCAACGCCACACAAGAGAAGGCTGTTAACGAGGTGCTCCGGGCCAAGGATGTGGCCATAGTGCATGGGCCTCCCGGTACGGGAAAGACGACAACGCTTGTTGAGGCCATATACGAGACATTGCGGCGCGAGAGCCAGGTGTTGGTATGTGCGCAGAGCAACATGGCCGTTGACTGGATAAGCGAGAAACTCGTAGACAGAGGAGTCAACGTGCTGCGTATAGGAAATCCCACAAAGGTGAATGACAAGATGCTCTCGTTCACCTACGAACGGCGTTTCGAGGCACATCCCGACTATCCTCATTTGTGGGCTTTGCGAAAGGCTATACGCGACCTGCGGGCCCGTCGCCGCGGAGACGACCGCTATCATCAGAAGATGGAACATTTGAAAGGCCGTGTCACAGAACTTGAGATACGTATCAACGGCGAACTGTTTGGTGAGGCGCGCGTTATAGCTTCGACGCTGGTGGGCAGTGCCAACCGTCTGCTCGACGGCATGAAGTTCAGCACGCTGTTCATTGATGAGGCCGCGCAGGCGCTTGAGGCTGCCTGCTGGATTCCGATGAGGCGGGTGTCGCGGGTTATACTGGCCGGCGACCACTGTCAGCTTCCGCCCACGGTGAAGAGCATGGAGGCTGTGCGCGGCGGACTGGGCAGGACACTCATGGAGCGTATCGTGGAGCAGAAGCCCGAGGTTGTGACACTGCTGAAGATGCAGTATCGCATGCACGAGGACATCATGCGCTTTTCGAGCGACTGGTTTTATGGCGGGATGGTAGAGTCGGCACCTGATGTCAAGTTTCGCGGCATTCTCGACTACGATATCCCGATGGAGTGGGTTGATCTGTCTTCTTCAGTTCAGAGTGAAGAGTTGGGAGTGCAGAGGTCTGATTACCGTCAAGACGAGGTGCCTGACCACAGCAACAAAGCTAATCATACCTCTTCACTATTAACTCTGAACTCTTCACTGCCTTTTAGGGAAGAGTTTGTTGGTGAGACGTTCGGACGGATAAACAAGGCGGAGGCCGAACTGACCCTGCAATGTCTTGAGGCTTATTTTACGAGGATAGGACGGCAGCGCATCCTCGACGAGCGTATTGACGTGGGTATAATCTCGCCATATCGGGCACAGGTGCAGTATTTGCGGCGGATGCTCGCCAAGCGCGAGTTTTTCAAGCCTTTTCGTCGTCGCATCTCTGTGAATACGGTAGACGGATTCCAGGGACAGGAGCGTGATGTGATACTGATTTCTTTGGTGCGGGCCAATGACAGTGGCGATATAGGATTTCTGCGCGACTTGCGACGGATGAACGTGGCCATTACCCGTGCACGGATGAAACTGATAATACTTGGTGATGTGTCTACCATGACTCGTCATCCGTTCTATCGCAAACTGTATGGATATGTGTGCGGACTGAAAAACGGAGTGTAGATTTGATAAAATTGGAACAGCGTACTTTCACAAGTGCGCTGTTCCGGAATGTTTCCATTTAAAAAGAAAAATAAAACGTTGCTGTGGTTGTCTATACAGCATTGTTTAATGTATTCTGTCAGAAATTGTAGCCGAGACTTATCATCCAGTTCCTGTCTTTTATAGAATCAAAGTCGTCACTGTCGTTAATGTTTGACAGACCGAACTGGTAGTTGAAGCCAAGATAGTAGTGGTCGGAAAATGTCAATCCGGCTCCTACCTGCAGTCCGCAGTTGAAACGCTTGAATCCGCAGGTCTCATCAGCATCTCCGAAATAATCATATTCTTTTGATTCCTTTTCACCATAAAGGCTTGTCTCTTCTTTCATTTTTCCACCTATGCCATATCCGAAATACGGACCGAAATTAATCTGGAGCTGTATGGCATCACTGACGTTGTAGCGATATGATGCCAGTACCGGTATTTCGAGGTACATGGGTTTAGCCGTTTCAGTGGTTTTGTTGTAGTAGTCATCATAATAATCAGAATAATTATCTGTTTCTTCAAATTTATATCCCTTGTTCTGGAAGAAGAGACCGGTCTGGACGTAGAGGCTCTGCATGATAGGGATGTCTGCGGTAACGCCGATGTGGAATGATGTGCGGTTGCCGAACGAATACGACGAGCCGTCGCTGTCGCTTCCGGAAATGTTTGCCATGTTCACTCCGGCACGTATGCCGAATGTTACTCCTCCGTCAACTTTCTCTGTAGAGAAGAATGACGATGAACTGCTGCTTGCACGTTGTGCCGATGCAGTGAGGGCGCAGAATACGCATGCAATGATCAATAGTTTTTTTCTCATGTTTTTTAATGTTTTGAATTAATGGATAATGTGAATATTTTGTTTTTTATAATTGTTACATGTTGAAGTCCATACGCCATACGTTGTATACCTTATCTGCCGAACCGCGCTGCGAAAGGAAGAATATACTGTGTCCATCTGGACTCCATATCGGTGACAGGTCGTTTCCAGGGTGATATGTAAGCTGGGTCAGTTGTGTTCCGTCGGTCCGTACTACGAATATGTCGGTATTGTCAATGCCTTCTTTCTCGGATTTGCTGCTACCGGTGACGAGCAACCATTTTCCGTCGGGTGACAATTGTGGTGTAGTGAAACTTTTTCCTGGCTGGGTGAGTATGACTTCTTCAACTCCTGTTTCAAAGTTGACGCGCCATATCTCGCTTTCGTTGTTGTCAGTAAAGCGTGCGCAGTAGATAGTGTTCTTGTTGCCAGGTATGAGGCATGCTGTCATGCCGCGTGAATAGTTTGAGAAGAGGTTAGTTTTGCGGTCATAGCTCCATAGACTGTAGCTTGAGTAACCTTCACCGCGGTGGAAGAATATTGTATTCCCGTCGGGGGATATGACCCCTCCGTAGTCATTGTCGTTTCCACCAGAAACCTGACGTACTACCGTACCTTGGTTGGCGTCAACAAGATATATGCCATGGTGCCCGCCACGTACTTCGGTAAAACAGATTGTATTTCCGTCCGGACTCCATGAGAAACCTTCAACATTGGTGCGGAATGTACGTTGTATGCTGGCTCCGCCTTTGGCCGCACTCTTTATCATGACGTTGGTAGTACCGTTTTTCTCATTGATATATCCTATGCGTTTTCCGTCGGGCGAGAGTGCAATCTGCGGTATTACCCACCAATCGAGTACGTTTGTCTTTACCGAACCGAATATTCCGGTGGCCTTTTTCACGAGATTTCCGGTTCTGTTGCGCCCTTGCTTGTACTCGGCCACCATATCGGCGTCTTCGGTTATTTTCTCAAACTTTACCCCTCCTTCCTCGGGTACGAATACTACCGAGTAGTCAAACTTAGGTTTTTTGGCAGCTTCGGAACCTGTAGCGACAAGTACGGCCGCCAACAGTGCAAGTACTTCTTTTCTCATCATTTCTCTGTTGTTTTTATTGTTTATTTATGTTAATCAGTTGATCCCATTTGCCGTTAGAAGGCTTTGTGGCCTTGATTATATATAACTTCGGATGTAACGTAGCATATATGTAGATTCGGTATGGGTACAATTATTGCTTTCCGCATAGTGGTTGGCTATGCGTAGTATACGACAAACATACACAACGGTATCACGGTGTGATGTCGCTGATGTCGTTTTGTGCACCTGTTTTTGGCAATATCAGCCCGTAGTGAAGGCGCATGTTGAGAAAAACCTTTAATAATTGGCCGTTATTTAGGGGTCTCTCAATTGCAATAAACATATTGTGAATGAAAAAGAGTGGACGTTTTCTTCACAATCATTATCGCCCCAAGGGAACGGCCAAGCACCCCGAACAAGATAAATAAAAAGGAGAATACGCCCACATAGAGGCGCATCTAATTCCTTTATTCTCTTGTTCTTCTCAATTATTTGGCCGTTGTTTTGAGACGAGAACGCAGTTCATAAACACGTATAGCACTCAATTTTTTCACAGTCCTCTCCACAGAAAGGACAGTGCAAAGGTAGTAAAAAGATGTATAACCGACAAATAAATGTGTAAATATTTGCATCAATTCGTCTATTTTGGCCATTCCGCATGTTCAACTTGACAAACAACAAGTCCTGGTGTGAGACAATCATCCCAGCACAACGTCAAGCACCATCATCATAGTGAATCCTATGGCAAACCCTATAGTGCTGAGATTGGAGTGGGGCTCTTCGCTTGCCTCGGGTATAAGTTCTTCGATGACGACATACAGCATGGCTCCTGCCGCAAACGAGAGCATATAGGGCATCACCGGTGTGAGCAGTGCCGTGAGCATTATTACGGCAAGGCCGCCCAACGGCTCTACTGCTCCGCTGAGGCTTCCTATCGTAAACGAGCGCCATCGGCTGTTGCCTTCGGCACGCATAGGCATGGAGATTATGGCTCCTTCGGGTATGTTCTGTATGGCTATACCAATCGACATAGCCAGTGCTCCTGCCGAGCTGATGCCTGCGTCTCCCGATGCTGCTCCGGCCAGTACCACACCTACAGCCATGCCTTCGGGCAAGTTGTGTATGGTGACGGCAAGCGAGAGCATCGCCGTGCGCGATAAGCGGGTGTGCGGACCTTCGGGATTGCTTGTCCGTGTGTGCAAGTGAGGGGTGATGTAGTCGATGAGCAGCAGAAAGGCCATGCCTGCCAGAAAGCCTGCGGCTGCCGGTATGACACGGGCAATGCCGTCGGCATCAGGTCTGAAGTCAAGACTGGGTATAAGCAGTGACCATACAGATGCGGCCACCATCACGCCCGACGCGAATCCGAGCAATGTCTTTTGGAGTTGTGCAGGCATGTCGCGTTTCATGAAGAAGACCAGGGCAGAACCGGCCACGGTGCCTGCAAACGGAATGAGAAGTCCAAGTGCTATAGCGTTCATATTTTCTTTATTTGTTTCACTTTTGTTCCTTTTGCGATAGTTCCGGCTGTGTATCTGGCTGTTTTCGGTATTGTCAGTTCACTCAGGTTCCTGGCATGTGCGAAAGCTCCGTTACTTATTGTTTTAACAGCCTGCGGTACTGTTACCGTAGTCAGGGCGTTGCACGAGTTGAATGCGTTTGCTCCGATGGTCATAAGGGAACGTGGCAACGACAAGTATATCAGATTGAAACATCCCGAGAAGGCGCGTTGTCTGATGTCGCATACCAGTGGATGTATCGTCACGTTGTTCAGTTTGGAGCATCCCGCAAAAGCGTAGGCGCTTATTTCGGGAAGGGTTATCGGCAGAGTGATTGACGTGAGATTGTCACAGCCGCAGAAAGCGGAGTCGGGCAGTGTCAGTATCACACACTCACTCATGTCTATCGAACTTAGTGTACCGTTGCGTTCACCGCCACCACTGCGTGCACCTCCGGCCAATTGACGCAACAGTTTTACGTCATCTTTGTTTATTGTGCCCGTCAGTTTGACATGACGCAGATACAGCCAGTCGTCTTCACTGATATTGTGTGCCAATCGTCCCGGCTCGTCCACATTTATCAGGCGTACGGCCGGCATTATGTCTTTCGGGGCTATGCCCACTACCATCCGTTGGTTGGATCTGAACCCGTATAGCGAGTCAGGGTCGTAGTATCCGTTTCGTCGTCCGTTCCATCCCCAGTTTACGTGTACCAGTGAGTCACGGCATCCGTCGATAATGAATACATGTGCGTTCCATTTGCTTTTCTCTCCGCGTATTATTATGGGCCGGCCGGCTTTCAGTTCGTCGAATATAAGTTCTTTCCATGCCTTGTCTCCGTCTTTGCCGCGATAGTATGCCCTGTCTGCTATGTGCATGTAGCGATTGTATCCGAAGTGTTTTTTCAGCCCTTGGACCACGCTGTTCAGTTTGGTCGAACTTGCCGTCTGTCCGTAGTTGGTCTCTGCAGCCGTGCCACAGTCGCGTATCAGTCTTGCCACAGCGTTTATATGCTCCATTGCCGATGTGTCGCTCAGTTGTGTATCCATCAGTTCCCACCGGTATGGCTTGCCGTTTTTGCCTTGTTGCGGTTGTTTGCGGTCGTGACATATTACCTGCGACATCACGAGCGGTCCGCATCCGGCGTAGAGATGTTTTTCGGTAGAGTCGATGATTACCGTCGGACACATCCTGTTGTATGGATATTCCTGTCCCCATTGTGTGGATATGATAGGTGTCACCTCTTTCGTAAATACGAATTTGCCTTGTGCTGCCGCCATGATGACAGGTGCTATTGCTGCCAGTATTGTCGTAGTGATGTTCTTTATCATAGTGTATATATATTATATTCAGGAACCATATTCAGATAGCCTGCTGTAATTGCCGGTGGCAAGATATGGCGATGTCATTTCTTTAAAACAACCGCCATCTCCGTGCTGTAACACGGAAATGGCGGTTTGGGAATGCCGTATCAAATCAATATTTGAAAGAATCGGCTCCGGTTGAAATCCGGATTACTTTTTCTTCTGCATTTCGAACACGGCCTTACCGCTTTCGTCACAGAGTGTCAGTTTACCGCTTTTGTCCACCTTATACGTCTTCACTTTTCCAATGGCTCCGAGCACAAGGTTTTCCGTTTCCATGTCGTGACACATCATTCGTGTGCTTCCGGTATTTCCGAAATCAATCTTACCGCTGTTTGGGTCGGCGTTGAGTGCACCTGTCAGACGGTTGCATCCCGTGTAGCCGTACACTTGCTTCTCGTTGATGTTGAATCCGATGAAAGGCATCTCCTGGCCGTCGGACGCCTTTATTTCTTTACCGTCTACCTTAATGATGTTCCATTCTCCGCCGAGCGAGTCGAGCGATGTCGCTTTTTGACTTGTTGTGCACGATACCAATGCTGCCGTAGCGACGCAAATGGTTGCTAACATTTTCTTCATCTTCTTTTGATTCCTTTTATTATTAATGTTGGAGTTCGTCTTTCGTTCTGTCTTACGATAGCGGCCCCGATGGATGTGTCTTTTTCACACCGAGATCAATCATCTATGTCAATCACTCGGAAATCCTTGTCGAACGTAATTTCCAGACCGTTTGACAGTTTCACTTCGTGCTTGTTGCCATATCGTTCGATTTCCTTTACTATAGCGTTGGTATAGTGGTGCTTAAGATACTCTTTGATACCTTGGGGTATCAGTGCTTTCGGCACGGACGATTGCTTGCATTTTACTTCTTTCCAGTTGCCCTCGCTGTCGAATTCCACTTTGTCACCGTTTGTGAAGACCACATCGTAGCTTTTTGAAAACAGGTCGTAATCCATTGTTGACATTGCCACTTTATGACCGGAGAAATTCTGTTTCAGCATTTTCTGTGCCACTGCCGGAAACTCGCTTATCATAATGGCCTTGGCGCTTGCCGCTTCCGGCAGACACATCGTCAGTACTCCTGCGATTGTCATCATGGCTTTTTTGAATAATCTTTTCATAGTCCTTCCTTTCTTTTATTTGTTAATAATGCTTTTGATGATGCAAAGATAGGCATTTCATCTGACAACGGGGAAATAAGAAACACACTTTAACTAACGTTTGCCTCGGTTGGGATTATAACAAATTAAACGGTGCATATTATTAAATTATTCATGTAAAATGCGGCGTGTCTCGCCTGCTTTCATGTTAACGCTCTTTTTAATGCCGTTATATTTCAGGGTGGTTTTCCCGCCTTGTCGCGATGTAAGAGTCAGTTCCGTCACTCTGCCTTTGCTCCACTTCATGCTGACCACGAATCCGCCGCGGGCACAAATGCCGTTCACGTTGCCGTCAGGCCATTGTTCGGGTAGGGCGGGCAGCAGTGTGATTGAAGAGGGTGTAGACTGCATAAGCATCTCAATCACTCCGGCACAGCCTCCGAAATTGCCGTCTATCTGAAACGGCGAGTGGGCGTCGAGCAAGTTTGGATAGGTTCCTCCGCCGCGTCGTGCGTCCTTGCCTTTGTAACCGTCGGGGCTCACATAGCTGAGCAGTTTGCGGTAGATATGATATACGTTTTTGGAATCGAGCAGCCGCGCATACAGATTGACGCGCCATCCTGTGCTCCATCCTGTGGTATTGTCGCCTTTGATTTCGAGCGTGCGTGCACATGCACGGGCCAGTTCGGGCGTTGCATCGGGTGACAGATGGTGTCCGGGATACAGTCCGAACAGATGTGACTGATGGCGGTGTTGCGGGTCTTGGTCTTCCCAGTCGTGAAACCATTCCTGCAGGTTGCCGTTACTGCCGACGTGGTATGGCAGCAGGCGCTTCAGCGTGCGGTCAATCTCGGTGATGAAATTCTTGTCGCGACCGAGGGTGCGTGCAGCCTCGCGGGCGTCGAGCAGACACTCGCGTGTCATGGCCAGATCGGAAGTGTTGCCGTAGGATGTGGCTCCGCAGAATCCGTCCGGTGTCTTGTACCTGTTCTCCGGTGATGTCCCGGGTGATGTGAGCAGATGCCCGTCCTTTTCCGTGAGCCAGTCCATGCAGAATTCTGCGGCACCCTTCAGCAGCGGATAGTTGCGGGCGAGAAATTCTTTGTCCATAGTGAACAGGTAGTGTTCCCATATGTGTGTGCTTACCCAAGCGCCGCCCATGTTCCAGCAGGCCCACGACGGATCGCTCACACGCAGACCCACCGGGCATGTCATGGCCCATATGTCGGTGTTGTGTCCGAGGCACCATCCGCGTCCTGTGCCGTAATACTCGCGTGCTGTGGTCTCGCCGGTAGTCTTCAGATTGCTTATGAAAGTAAGCAGCGGGCGGTGCATCTCGCTCAGGTTGGCAGTTTCGGCCGCCCAGTAGTTTTCCTCCAGATTGATGTTCGATGTATAGTTGCAGCTCCATGGCGGCAGCAGTTTCTCGTTCCACAGTCCTTGCAGGTTGGCCGGAACCCCGTCAGTGCGCGAGCACGATATCAGAAGATATCGGCCGTACTGGAAGTAAAGAGCTTCGAGGTCGGGGTTGGCCTGTCCCTCTTCGGTGTACAGGCGCAGCTGCTTGTCTGTTGTCATGGCAGCGATGGCCGGGTCTGTGCGCCCGATGTCTAGGCTCACGCGGCCGAAGAACCGCTGATAATCGTATAAATGAGTGTGCTTCAGTTCGTCGTCGGTCTTGCGTGCCGCACGTGCCATGCGTTGTTTCACCAACCGGCGGTAGTCGCGTCCTTCGGTAGCGGGATTGCGGTCGAATCCGTTGAAACTTGTCACGTTGGCTATGATGATGGTCACGTCGCGGCAACCCTCTATCTTCACGTCGCCCGAAGGATAACTCTTTATCTTTCCGTCAGTGTCGCGGGCTATGGCTCTCACGAGAGTGCGGAACCGCGTGCCCCTCTCCGGGTCGTACAGATTGTGCTCATCGGCCGGCACACCCTTGTAATATCCCGGCAGTGCGTGGTACGAGGCATATCCGTCGGCAGTTATCTCGCCGTCCGTCGCCGTCACCGAGCATGGCAGTTGTGATGTGAACCGCAGTGTGGCATGTATGCCTTTTCCGGACGATTGCAGACGTATGACGATGACCGAGTCGGGAGCCGACGCGAAATATTCGCTCGTCTGCATATGTCCGCCTTTCATATATTGTGTCCGTGCCACGGCCTCGCTGATGTCAAGACTGCGCCGGTATGCGGTGATGTCGCGGGCGGTGTTGTCGGTATAGTCTATTGTGAGTTGTCCGAGCGGCTGATAACTCTCGCTGAAGTGTCCTTGTATCTTGCGGTTGGCCCGCTCGGCTTCGCGATAGTCCTCATTGTCCAGCAGTTCCCGAATCTCCGGCAGGGCCTTGAATGCCCCCGGTGTGGTCACGTCGCGGTCGGGTTCTCCCGTCCACAGAGTGATGTCGTTGAGCGATATGCGGTCTGTCTTGGTGCCGCCGTATACGATAGCTCCCATAGTGCCGTTGCCTATCACGAGGGCTTCTTCGAAATATTCGGCAGGGCGGTCGTAATGCAGTGTGAGACGGTTGTAGGTCTTGTTGTCACCGGATGCTCCGGCCATAGTGTTCTGTGCTGTCATTACGGTGGCGGGGCTGGTCATGACGACCGTTGCAACCCACCAATGCATACGGTCGGCGATGGCCGTGAGAATGTTGGATTTCTGTCTTTTCATTTGATTCTATTATAGATTAGTTTGTTTGATGTTTCCGGGTAACTCTCTCATCGGGCATAGTCGAGCAGCACGTCCCAGACGGCAATGATGTGGCATATACTGCCGGCAAGTACGAAGAAGTGGAATACGGAGTGCATGAACCGCCGCTTGTTGAGGCTGTAGAACAGTGCTCCTGTGATGTAGCACACGCCTTCGGCCACTATCCATGCCACGGCGGCAGTGCTCACGCTGTCGATAAGTGGTCTGAAAGCCACAAGCACCGAAAGCCCCATACCCACAAAACATACGGTCTCTATGTTGCTGTGTTCCTTGAGACGTACAAAGCTGACCGCCGTGCCCGCTATGGCGCATAGCCATACGAATGAGAACAGACTCCATCCCCAATATCCCTGTTGGCGCAAGGCGACGAGGGTGAGCGGCGAATAGCTTCCCGCTATGTGCCAGTAGATGGCGGCATGGTCCCAGCGGCGCAGCCTTTCCTTCCATAGGCTGCGGCGTGGCATGGCATGATATGCCGTTGAGGCTGCATAGGATGCTATCATCCCGAACAGATACAGTCCCACGCCGGCGCGTGCCCATGGGTTGTCTCCCCGTGAGCATATTATGGTGAATACCACTCCCACGGCCACTCCCATCAGTATGCCTGCGGCATGTGACCATGTGTTCCATTGCTCTTCGCGCTTGGTATATCTTATCATTTTAGTTCAGAGTTCAGAGTTTAGAGTGAAGAGGTATTATTACCTTTTGTAAGTTTAGAGTTCAGAGTTTGGAGTAAAGAGGTATGATTACCCTTTGTAAGTTCAGAGTTCAGAGTTTGGAGTAAAGAGGTATGATTACCCTTTGTAAGTTCAGAGTTTGGAGTTTGGAGTGAAGAGGTATGATTACTCTTTGTAAGTGAACCTTAGTATTATGCTCACGGTCTTGTCTTGACGGTAATCATACCTCTTCACTCCAAACTCTGAACTCTGAACTTACAAAGGGTAATCATACCTCTTCACTCTAAACTCTGAACTCTGAACTTACAAAAGGTAATCATACCTATTCACTCTAAACTCTAAATTCTTAACTTTCAATGGTAAAGTCGAGCTGCTTTTTCTCGATGTTGGCCTTGGCCACTCGTATGCGTACGGCGTCGCCGAGCTGATACTGATGGTGGTGCCGCCGGCCCACGAGGCAATAGTTCTTCTCGTCGAAGTCGTAGTAGTCGTCGTCAAGGTCGCGCATGGGCACCATGCCTTCGCAGTGGTTCTCGTCTATCTCGCAGTATATGCCGTAGCTCTGTATGCCGCTGATGTGCGCGTCGTAGACCTCGCCCACCTTGTCGGCCATGAACTCCACCATCTTATACTTTATCGAGTCGCGCTCTGCATTCTGTGCCACCAGTTCCATGTCGCTGCTGTGTTCGCACAGTTCCTCATAGTGCTGTTTGTTGGCTGAGCGCCCGCCTTGCTGATACTTCGTGAGCAGACGGTGGACCATGGTGTCGGGATAGCGTCGTATGGGCGAGGTGAAGTGAGTGTAGTAGTCGAATGCCAGACCGTAGTGTCCGATGTTGTGCACGCTGTATTTGGCCTTCATCATTGCCCTCAGGGCCACTGTCTCTATGAGTTTCTGCTCTTTCTTTCCGGCGCATTCGTTCATCAGAGTGTTCAGACTCCTCGATATGGCGCCTTTCGTTCCCGTAGACTTCATCTTGTATCCGAATTTTATCACAAACGTGCGCAGGTTTTCGAGCTTTGTCGGGTCCGGCATGTCGTGTATCCGGTAGGGCAGTGTCTTGGCTTTCGTGCCTTTCTTCACCTTGCCGATGCTCTCGGCCACAGTGCGGTTGGCCAGCAACATGAACTCTTCGATCAGCTTGTTGGCGTCCTTCGACTTCTTGAAGTAACAGCGCGTGGGCTTTCCTTTGTCGTCGATGTCGAAGCGCAGTTCCTCACGGTCGAACTTCACGGCGCCGTTCTTGAACCGTGCCTCGCGGAGCTTCTTTGCCAGACGGTCCAGTGTTATCAGCTCGGCGGCATATTCACCGCTGTAGCCTTCGGGTCCGGCGGGTGGCGCGGGCTGGCCTGTTCCGTCTTTCACTCCGTTGCGTTCCAGTGTCTCCTGTACCTCCTCGTAAGCGAAGCGGCGGTCGCTCCTTATCACCGTATGTACCAGCCGCCATCGTTTGATGTCCGCCTCATCGTCCATTTCGAATATCACGCTGTAGGCCAGCTTGTCCTCGTCGGGGCGCAGCGAGCAGATGAAGTTGCAGAGGCGCTCGGGCAGCATCGGTATGGTGCGGTCTACGAGATATACGCTCGTGGCGCGTTTCAGGGCCTCCTTGTCTATGACGGAGCCTTCGGTGACATAGTGGGATACGTCGGCTATGTGCACTCCCACTTCCCATAGCCTGCCGTTGTCCGTCCGTCTTACTGACAGGGCGTCGTCGAAGTCCTTGGCGTCGTGCGGGTCGATGGTGCACGTGAACACGTTCCGGAAGTCTTCGCGGCCTGCGATGTCGTCTTCAGTGATGTCGGCGGAAATCTTGTTTGCCGCGTCTTCCACGGCCTTGGGATATTTGTATGGCAGACCGTATTGTGCCAATATGGCGTGCATCTCCACGTCGTTCTCTCCCTGCTTGCCGAGCACGTCGACCACTTCGCCTATCATGTTGCGGTGGTTGGCGTCGGGCCACTGTATCACTTTTACCACGGCTTTCTCGTCGTTCTTGCCTCCTTTCAGTTTTTTCTTCGGGATGATGATGTCGTGGGCCAGGATGTTATCGGGCGTGATGAGCAGCGCGAAGTCCTTTTCCACGCGAAGACGTCCCACGAATGTGTCGCGGGCACGTTCCAGAATGGCCGTTACGATGGCCTCCTTGATATGGCGTTGGCGTCGTGCCATGAACGTCACCTGTACGCGGTCGCCGTCGAGTGCCGACATCGAGTTGCGCTCGGCCACGAATATCGGCAGGCTGCCGTCGTCGGGAACAAAACTGTTCTTGCCGTTGGGTTTGCGTCGGAAGCGTCCTTCCTGCACCTGTGTCTTGGTGTTCAGACGGTATGAGTTGTCGCTCACCTTTGTCAGATAGTCGTCCCATGCCATCTCTTCCATCGTGTCGATGGCCAGCATCTTCAGCGGATGGGTGTCGAGCTTGAGCGCCTTGAATATATACTTGAAATTGTATGTCTCGTTCGGATTCTCTCCGAACAGTGTCTGCAGAGCCTCGGTCATCTGCTTCTTGGACATTCTTTTTCCACCTTTTTTCTTTCCCATAATGGTTCGTGTCTTTTTAGTGACGGATGAACTCTCATCCTGCTATTGCAAAGTAACAAAATAATTCCCTATTTCACGATATTTCGGGTGATAATTTATTTTAAATTAATGAAAACGTCCGTACTTCACCGGTGTCCGGCTTGTGCGGCGCTGCGGCAGGCGGCTTGTGTCGTCGTGCTTCGTTCCGCTTCGGTCTGTATGTACCTACTGTTGCCGATGTCCGGCCGATGCCGGATGTGACAACGGTAAGTATGAATATTGTTTACTTTAACATATGTTAAGCGGCGTCTGCGACGCAATTTTCCGACAAGGCTCCGAAAACGGCTCGTTTTTTGTAAAATGGGATGCGCTGATTGTCAGCATGTTACGACAAAGGGGCTTTGTAAAGAAAGCAGAGAGGCCGGTTTCGCCTTGCAATAAGGCCGCCGTTGCATTGCGAAACCGGCCTCCTTGCAATGCGAAATGGCCGTTGCGGGAGTGTCGGGAGGCCCTTACGGCAAGAAAATCATGCCAGAAACGCGTGTAAAAGAAGCAGAGAGGGCCTCTCTGCTTTTCTGGTTTGAGAAAAAGAAAATGAGTTTTTTTCAGAATAATCACAACATGGGGCATGGCCGGGATACGTGCTTTCAGACAAAATTATGGACTTCGCGAGAACTGTCTTTACCAAATCTTTATTACTACTGTGTAGGGATTTCACTATTTTTTACTATATTTGCAGTCAAAATAAAGACTTTAATGGATATTCTTATAACAGGTGCAAGCGGCTTCATCGGCAGTTTTATCGTAGAGGAAGCATTGAGGCGGGGAATGAACGTGTGGGCTGCAATGCGGAAGACGAGCAGCCGCAAGTATCTTACGGATTCGCGGATAAATTTCATCGAGTTGGACCTGAGCAGCCAGACGCGGCTGGTGGAGCAGATGACAGGACTGTGTTTCGATGTCGTGGTGCATGCCGCAGGCGCTACCAAGTGTCTGCACAAGGAAGACTTTTTCAAGGTCAACACCGATGGCACACGCAATCTGGTGCGTGCATTGCAGCAATTGCAGATGCCGCTGAAGCGGTTTGTCTATGTGAGCAGCCTCAGTGTATACGGTCCGGTGCGCGAGCAGCGGCCGTATTCGGAGATTAAGGAGAGCGACATGCCGCGGCCCAACACTGCATACGGGCAGAGCAAGCTGGATAGTGAGCGCTTTCTTGACACGCTGGAAGACTTCCCGTGTGTCACGCTGCGCCCCACGGGCGTGTACGGTCCGCGCGAGTGCGACTACTTCATGATGGCGAAGAGCATCAAGGGACATACCGATTTCTCAGTCGGCTACAAGCCTCAGGACCTGACGTTTGTCTATGTGCTCGACGTTGTGCAGGCGGTGTTTCTTGCCATCGAGCGCGGCAAGTCGGGGCGCAAATATTTCCTTAGCGACGGCAAGGTGTATTCGTCGCGCACGTTCAGCGACTTGATTCACCGTGAGTTGGGGCGGCCCTGGCTCCTGCGCATAAAGGCTCCGATATGGGTGTTGCGCGTTGTGACATTCTTTGGGGAGTATGTCGGCAGGATTACCGGCAAGGTGTCGGCCTTGAACAATGACAAGTACAACATCATGCGGCAGCGCAACTGGCGTTGTGACATAGCTCCGGCACGCGAGGAACTGGGCTACACGCCGCAGTACGACCTTGAACGCGGCGTGCCGCTCACTGTCAAGTGGTATTGTGACAACGGGTGGCTGTGACAGTGTAGAGTTCAGAGCTGAGAGTATTGAGGTGTGATTACCATCAAGACTTGGACAGATGAGAATTTAGAACCGGTAATTATGATTGAGTGACATAGGGACAGTTGGTCTTGGTGTGAAAGGTCTTGAAGGTAATCAAACCTCAGATCTTAGTACCTCTGAACAGTCAAAGTCTTGATGGTAATCATACCTCAAAACTCATACCTTTGAACTCTTACCTTAATTTATATTGACAATGAAAATACTGACAAACCTTTTCAAGATAGAGAAGAAACCCAAGAAAGGCCTTATGGCTTTCGAGTGGGCCATGTTTGCATACATGGGTGTTACGTTGCTGCTGTTGCTCTTCACATACACCAAGGTCGATAATCCGGAGCCGATGCTTTACGGCCGTCTGCGCATTGCCGTGATGACAGTGGCGCTTTGGGGTGTATACCGCATGGTGCCGTGCCGCTTCATGCGTTTCTGCCGTGTGCTGGCACAGATGGCATTGCTGTCGTGGTGGTATCCTGAGACGTATGAGTTCAACCGTATGTTTCCTAATCTCGACCATGTCTTTGCCGGCTACGAGCAGTCGCTGTTCGGTTTTCAGCCCTCGCTGGTGTTTGCCGCCAAATGCGGCAATGCAGTGTTCAGCGAACTGATGTGTCTGGGATATACCGTATATTACCCGCTTATAGCCGTTGTCGTCCTGTTTTATTTCCTGTGGCGCTACGACCGTTTCGCCCGTGTGTCGTTCATTGTGCTCGGCTCGTTCTTCGTATATTACGTCATATATATATTCCTGCCTGTTGCCGGCCCGCAGTATTATTATGCTGCCGTGGGGCTCGACGGGATAGCCCGCGGCTCGTTTCCCGATCTCGGCAACTACTTTGCCACCCATCAGGAGGCCCTTGCGACACCGGGATGGAGCGGCGGATTCTTCTATGATATGGTGCGTTCGGCCCACGATGCCGGCGAGCGCCCTACGGCGGCGTTCCCAAGCAGTCATGTCGGTGTGAGCACGATACTGATGATTCTTGCATGGACAGCGCGCAGCCGTCGGCTGTTTCTCGGCATACTGCCGTTGTATGTGCTGCTTTGTCTGTCCACGGTCTACATATACGCCCATTATGCCATCGACGTGTTTGCGGGCTGGGTGTCGGCTTTTGTCATCTATGCCGTGCTCTATGCCGTTTACGTTAAGTGGGTGGGGAAAGAATGATGTTTGCTTGGTTCAGAGCTCTTTTTAATTCAGAGTTCAGAGTATAGAGTATAGAGTATTGAGGTATGATTAGCAGCAAGACCTTCACGTCAACACATTAATGACAACCTTTATGCTGCTAATCATACCTCAATACTCTATACTCTGAACTCTGAACTAAAAAGAGCTCTGAACTTTCTTTTTGACAACCTCCAGCAACTTCTGCAGATTCTCTTTGTTGTTGGCTGCGATGACTCCGCTCTGCCGTGTGCATGTGAGCGGCTGCCCGTCAAGGCCGGCCAGCATTCCTCCGGCTTCGGTTACAATGAGTGATGCAGCCGCAAAGTCCCATGGACTGAGCATATATTCGAAGTACAGTTCGCAGCGCCCCATGGCCAGATAGCACAGTTCGGGTGCGGCGGCCCCGAAACGGCGTATGTCGTTGCACTGCATGAATACGTCGCGGATAATGGCCGAGCACAGTCCGGTGTGCTCCTTGTGGTATACGGGCAGGGCGGTGCACATCACTGCATTGGCAAACGGACGGGCTGATACAGTTATGCGGCGGCCGTTGAGCCATGCTCCGCACCCGCGTCGGGCAGTGAAAAGTTCGCCCGTGCGCGGCAGATAGACAACTCCGAGCACGATATCGGCAGCGTGTTTCAGTGCCACGCTTATGGCGCATTGGGCTATGCCGCGGCTGTAGTTGGCTGTGCCGTCGATGGGGTCGATAATCCATGTCAGTTCGCGGGACGTGTCGTTCATGTCTTCTTCCTCACAGAGGAATCCGCTTTCAGGGAGCAGTGCGGCCAGCCGGTCACACAGGAAACTCTGTACTGCGACGTCGGACGATGTGACGATGTTGGCGAACCCATCTTTCTGTGAGATGTCAAAACCGTCGGTAACCATCAGGCCGGCGGCTTCCTTGACTATGTCGACAAGCGATTCTAAGGACGGTATGTTCATATAGTATGATTTTTATAAATGAATAATTGCGGTGTGCGGCAGAAGTCCTTGTATAGGAAACGGCCGTACACCGCAATTATTGCAAAGTCATGGATGTTTATTTGACGGCTTCTACCGTGTATCCGGCATCGCGCAGCAGATTGAGCAGTCCTTTGCTGCCGGGCAGATGGCCTGCTCCCACGGCAAACAGCGTCGGCTTGCCGGCCATTATAGCGGGCATTTTCGTGAGCCAGTCGGCATTGCGGGTGTATATCAGAGCGGCATCCTCTTCGGGTGTAGAGTCGCATGCAGTGTTCTGCTTTTCGTCCATCACGGCCTTGATTCTGTTGATGTCCTGCGAGAAATATGCCTTTGCCAGTGCTGCCGTTATGCCGGAGTAATAGTCGGAATTGTCGACAAGACACATCAGCAGCTGCTTCTGACGTTCTGTGGTCATGCCGTGAAAGAGTGTTCTGATTTGAAAGTCGACAGTCTCCAGTCCCACTACGGGCTTGCCTTTCTCCATGGCCGCTTTCTGGAAATAGCCGTCGATGAGGTTTGCCGGGTCCACGCCCGGTGTCTGCTTCATATACATCATCAGTGTGAACTGCGTGTTTAGGGCCTGTGGTGTCATGCGTCCCATCTGCTGCTCTACCATGGGGTTGGTCATGTCTGTGCCGATGAGTGTGGTCATGAAGGCGTTGAGGCGTGCCAGCTCCTCGGGCGACAGGATGTCCTTGAGTGTCTTCCCGTCGGGCAGCATCATGGCCTGCATCATATTCTGCATGCCTTCGGGGTTCGTCACCTGTTGCATGTCGAGCTCTCCGCACACCTGTTCCGTAAGGTCCATAGCGTCGCGCAGGCCGGCAACGGAGTCCGCAAAGCTCACCGGGGCGAGGTGGTATGTGCCCACGATGTACGATGGTTTGGCGAGGCTTCCGCCCGATATTCTGTACAATAACTGTGCGTTCACGCCGGTAAACACTGCTGTAAGCAGCATGAGGACGGTTGCGGTTCTTTTCATTTTCATAATTTTCTCAAGTTTGTTGTTTATTGTTTATATTCTGTTTTTCAGATGTTCTCGCCACGTTCGTTTGCCAGTTCGTCTATCTGTCGTATGAGATCGTCGTTGGTGCGCTGCATCCGGCGGTAAATCATATATGCAATGACAAGTCCGGCACAGCCGCCGACTGCGAATCCTATGCCGCTTCCCGTCATCACGGCAGAGTCGCTGTTGGCAATCAGTGTGTAGCAGAGGAACCCGAAAACAATTATTGCCGCCAATACAGATATCGCAAAATGAATCATTCTAAGGCGCTTCATCTTGACGAGCTTGCCGGCTGTTTCGACAAGGTTGCCTGCAATCCAGTCGGCCGGATTGGTCGTGTTGATACGATAGTCGGCATATACATCGGCAATGCATAACACTACAATGATGATGTAAAGCCACAATGGAATGTGGAATACAAAGGTGAACAAAGCATATATGATGGCTATAAACGGCAGGAGTACGAACGTTTCGAACCATATATATTTCTTTATCCACGACATGCGGCTACTCATTGTCCGGCTGATAAGACTGTCGTTTATAATCTCCTGACGGCTTAGTTTCTGTTTCATTATCTCGAGTTGGGCACGCATCTGCTCGAGTTCGTTGTTGGTGTTGATGTTGTTTGTTTCCATATTTCTTTCTGTTGTTATCTTGCTGTTTGTATGTTTCGTTTGTCATGTATGTCTGTCTTGCTTCGTTGCGGCAGACCGGCTATTTCATCTTCCGCAGCTCCTCCTTGATGCGGAGCAGTCTTACCGAGACATACTTTGCCGATATTCCCACTATCTCGCCAATCTCTTCGTACGGAATGTTGTCCAGCCAGAGCAGTATTATTGCACGGTCGAAAGGGCCGAGACGGCTGATGCGGTTGTAGAGCATACGCACCTGACGGGTGTCGGTGTCGGTATCTTCATACAGGTCGATGTCCATATTCAGGCGTACAGGCTTGCGTTTCTTCTTGCGGTCGATTGATATGCATGTGTTCAGTGCAACGCGGTATATCCATGTACGGATGTCGCTTTTGCCTTCAAAGGAGCCGAATCCCCGCCACAGATTCATGAGAATCTCCTGATACAGGTCGTTAACTTCGTCGGTGTCTTTCGAGAACATGTAGCACACGGTGTATATTGTGCCCTTGTGTTCGCGCACTGTCTGTACGAATTTCTCTTTATCGCGGCCCTGTGCTGCGTCGTCACAATTATTCTCCATTGTATATTATTTAATAGTTATACTTTTGCATAGAGTTTCAACATAATTATTTTGAATGTTTTTTATGTTCTGCCCATTAGACGTTCTTTCGTCTTGTTTACTACAAAATAAACTGTTTTTTTCGAAAAAAAATCCCAAACGGCGTTTTTGTGCATTTGTATAAAGGCAATAAACTGATTTTTTCACGATTGGGAAATAAAAAATTGGTATTTTTGCAATTGAATACTCAATATGAAACAATTATGATACGGAGTTTGTTTTTCGATATAGACGGCACATTGTGCAGTCTTAAGACCCACGAGATACCGGAATCCGCCGTGCGGGCCATAACCGAGGCCAAGGCCCGCGGAGTGAAAATCTTCATATCCACGGGGCGCCCGATACAGATTATAAACAACATAGGAACTATAGAACATCTCGTAGACGGATATATAACGACCAACGGAGCGTACTGTTTTGTCGGCGATACGGCGGTATGCTGCATGCCTATACCCGCTGCCGATGTTCGTACGCTTACGGCTGATGCCATGGCCGAAGGGTATCCTTGTATTGTGGCCGGTGACAAGGGTATAGCCGTATATGGCAAGGCCCGCGAGACTGTAGACAGAATATTCCGTGGCGAACTCAACGTTAGCGACCTTGACTTTGAGCGTCCGGCCGGTGAAGTGCTCTGTGGCAATGTGCTTCAGGTGACGTCGTTCTGTTCGTCGGAGCACGAACAGAAGCTGATGGAGCGCGTCGGTCATTGCGTGTCGGCACGATGGCATCCGGCCTTCACCGATATCACGGCCGACGGTGCTGACAAAGGGAAAGGCCTCGCCGCTATGGCCCGGCATTTTGGTCTCGACATTTCGGAGACCATGGCTTTCGGTGACGGTGGCAACGACATATCCATCATCCGCCGTGCCGGCACGGGTGTGGCAATGGGAAATGCCGGCGACAATGTGAAAGCCGCGGCCGACTATGTGACAACTTCGGTCGACGATGATGGTGTGATGAATGCTCTCGTGCATTTCGGCGTGATAGATAAGTAGGGATTTTCGGAGTTAAAGGAGTTGGCAAGGAGCGATACTCCCCTTGACTCTTCTGGCTCCGAAAAAAGAAAATACCTAAAGAATAATAGTATTATGAACAGAATCATTATAACAATAGTATTGTTCCTGGCTTGCCTTGTATCGCCTGTCAAGGCCCAGCCCGGACAGTTGGCCGCCATTAAGGGCACGGTGGCCGAAGGCTACAACTTCTGGCTGTACGCCCCGCGTGAGTATGTGGCCGAACATAGGCGCATACCGGTAATAATATTCCTGCACGGGGCGAGCCTTTGCGGCAATAACATGCAGCGGGTGCGGCGTTACGGACTGTTGCATGCCATAGAGAAAGGCCGCTACTATCCGGCCATGGTGATAGCACCGCAAAATCCAGGCGGGGCATGGAGCCCGAAAAGAATAGCAAACATACTCGACTGGGTGCAGGCCAACTACGATACGGACACCACACGTGTATACGTCATCGGCATGAGTCTCGGAGGATATGGAACACTCGACTTCACCGGGACATATCCCGAGCGTGTGGCGGCTGCCATGGCACTTTGCGGCGGCAGTACGCTTAAAGACTTTTCGGGACTGGGGCGAGTGCCGCTGTGGATAATGCACGGCACAGCCGACCGTGCAGTGTCAATAAAGGAATCGAAGAGAGTTGTTGGTGCAATGCAGGCTGCGGGATATGACAAGCTGCTGCGCTATGACTGGCTTCCGGGGGCATCGCACGGTGATCCGGCGCGTATATTGTATCTCAAGCAGACATACGACTGGCTTTTCTCCCACTCGCTCGACGACAAGCCACGCTATCTTGAAACAGACATACCTATTTCAATGTCCGACTTGAAGACGGCATACGAGTATCTTGACCCGGAAGAGACACGGTTTGAGATAGTAGACGGAATCAGGAAGTCTGAATGATTATTGCCGATGTTCAGGCTGTGTGGACTATCGTTTTTACCTGTTAAGGCCTTATCCTTGTATTTGTGCAATGGACAAATACAAGGATAAGACCCTATACAGTACGGTTATCTGTTCTTTGAAAACACCATTCCATCCGTTACGTAACATTCGGAACAGTCGCTGACATCAGTCACATCGCTTACACTTATTTTTCCGTTGGCGGGATTGTATGTGAGCATGGCCTTGTGTATTCCACCGTCGCGTCCGCCGGTGAATGTCACTGTGGCCTTGTTTCCTTCTTCCGTCCACTTGGTGATGATGCAGTTGTCTATGTTCATGCCGTAGCAAACGCTTATCTTTCCGTAGCACATGTTTACCGTACCGTCGCTTTCGTCAACGACACTCTTTCCGTAAAGGTCGAGTTCCAGCATGCCTTCACTTCCGTTGCCCTTGAAAGTCCATATACCGGCAAAAGGGCCTCCGCGTTTCACGATGTAATCGCCCTTGAATGTCTTGTTTTCTTTTACGCTGATAAGCAGCATTTCCGGAAGAGTCACTTTCATCGTTCTGTCAGCCTGCAGCACCATTGTCACAGCACTGTCGTCGGAAGTTTTGCAGATGGCCTTGCTGCCCGAAATCTTTGCCTCTGTTATGTCGTATGATGTGCTTCCGTTTGCTGACATCAGTGTTATGAGTCCTGGGCAGGGCTCCTCGTCCATGCTCATAGGGTTGGGTATCGAATTGTTGTAGAAGTCGATGTTGAGGTGCAGTTCATCTGAATACCATACGCCCTTGAACGGCTTAGCGCCTGCCTTGATTGTGGCTGCGGCTGCCGTTGCCTGTGTAGCCGTTGCGGTTGTCGCCTGTTTTGCCGTTGCTGTCTCTTTGGCGTTTGTGTCGCCCACCACAGAATCGAGCGCCTTGTCTACCTTTTCAAGCGCTTTTCCTAGTTTCTTGAAGAACTGGGCGTTGGCCTCTTGAGGTAAGAAAGCCATGAGCGCGGCTACTGTCATTGTCACTAATAATGTCCTTTTCATATCTTCTTATCGTTTTGTTTGTGTTATTTGTGCAGTTATCTTTGTCTTATCCGTAGAGTAAGAATCAGTTGCTATACTATGTGTTCCGTACCGTCTTTCGTGCGGATGATATTGTTGCCGAGAATATCCTTGCCCACAATCTCCGCCTCTTCCTCACTTCCGTCGTCATAGATCACTTTTCCTTTCTTATTGCCGCCATTGCTGAAGAACACCTTGAAAATGACATAGAGGAAAATAAGCAGCAGGGCTATCATGACAAGCATCATGGCCAGATAGAAGGCTATGAATGTGAGCACGGCCATATAAACGGCATATCCTATCCGTCCGCCCCAGCCGGGGAAAGCTTTGATGGTGGGATAACTTTTCTTTCCGATGTAGCCGAAAAGTGCCAGCAGAAGCAGTCCGGCCACTACATTTATGGTCTTGTTGTCGATGCTTGTCATTTGCAGGACGAAGACAATCAGACTGACAATGGCTCCTCCGATGAAGGCATTGATGATGAGATTACCCGACACAGGGGTGTGTACAGGGTTGAGACGTGCGAACATGGCATTGTCCAGCTTGTTCAAAAATTTTAATTCCATAGTTTTTTAATACATGTTATGAATTGGGTGGTTTTCCGATAACGGTACTTAATTGTACAATTATCAGTCTGCGCGTATCCGATAAACAAGTTTATTTGTTTATGACAAGTATCCTTGTTTATGACGAGAAGAAGCGGACGGCAGAGATAAGGTTGATCTATGACGATACGAAAAACGTGGAACCTATGCCTGTCACTCGTTCTACGGTCAGAGGCTCTGGTAATCGCCCGAATGTCGAAACGAGCAACGCCAAAGCCCCACGCCGATATGTTGACCTTTGTCTCCCATACACATACACCGGCATACGGCACGTATAGCCGTGTGCGTACAGCAGGGAGACGTTGATATGACATACCCATAGAGCGTTGACCATTGCCTTGTTCTTTGACATTCATTCGAAATTTACCAGATTTCTGACCGTCAAAATCAAGACGTCAACAACGCCTTTAATAAATAAAGATGGCTATATTCCGTCACGCGGTCAGCAGCCATGTCATTTCCCACCTCACTTGATTACAGTTTCCTGTATTGCCATGCGTGGGCTTTGACAGATGCAAAGATAGGTAAAAAGAGTGAAAAAATGAAAAATAAATATAGAATTTAAAGTAAAAAAAGAGAATCATGAAGGTATTGCAAACGCAATGCCTTCATGATTCTCTATAATTTGGATATACGGACAAGGTGGTATATTAAGATTGTGATGAAATGGGATAATCGAAAACTATGTCATCTGATGACACTTTTTCTCGATTAGTTTTTGGTTGCATGAAGGAACACAAATACATTTGTAATCGGAAACTCTGTCACCCGGTGACATAAAATTCGATTAACGATGAAAAGTATTGAACGGAAAAAAATACCAGAACGAACTCGTTTCCCTGCGGAATAACGGGATGACCAAGATTATAGAAATGTAGAGCCCGACAATCTCACAAGCCGTAATCAAATGTATGTAACAATGGAAACCAACGTTTGAATAAGAGGCGGCAACGGTACTGTCCGTTGCCGCCTCCTGCCTTTACGCGCCTATCTGCTGCTGGTAGATGGTCAGTCCGAAGTGGGGTGTGACGGCATAGATATGCTCCATGATGGTAGCAAGGTTGTGTTCGTAGGCCACCCATTCCTTGTCATGGACAAAGAAGTAGAACTCTACTGGCAGTCCGGTGTTTGTGGGCTCGAGCTGGCGCACCATTAGAGTCATTTCAGAGTTTACTTCGGCGCACGAAGCCAGATAACGTTCTACGTATTGGCGGTAGAGTGTGAGGTTGACCACTCCCGGCCGTATGTCTTTTTCAGAGAAGTATTTTTTTTCAATGAGTTGTTTTCTGATGGCGTCGTCGACGGGACGTATGCTGCGGAAGTCATAGAAAACACGGCGTTTGACACGTCGTCCCGGGCTCTCCTGCATTCCAATCCAGTTCTGGAACGAGTCGTCGACGAGTGTCTGGGGTGTCACGGTCATGATGGTATTGTCGAAGTTGCGCACCTTTACCGTGGTCAGCGTAATGTCCTCCACGTTGCCGTCGATGCCCGATTTCGGCACTGTTATCCAGTCTCCTTTGTGCAGCATGTCGTTGCTTGTGAGTCGTATTCCGGCAACAAGTCCTGATATTGTGTCCTTGAACACGAGCATCATTATGGCCGACGTGGCGCCAAGTCCGGCAAAGAGCGTCGAAGGGTTCTTGTCGATTGTGATGGCAACGATCACAATTACGGCTATGAATATTATGATAATCTTGAGCACACCGCAGAACGAGTGGAAATATTGGTTTGTTGCCGAGCGTTTGTCGTTGTTGAGCTGTTTCAGCGAGTCTATGAGCACGATGGCCAGTCGCACCGACATTACAGTGATGTATATGGCCGTAAGCCGTTTCAGAAGTTCGTGTACAAAGGGAAATTCCTTGAACACGAGCGGCAGCAGAATCCATATCACTATGGCCGGAGCGATGCGGCTGGCCGCCACGAGCACCCGTTTGCTCAGCATCACGTCGTCCCATGTGTTTTTGGTCTTCTTTGTCAGCTTGTGTATCATGGGCATCAGTATTCTGCGGCACAATATTCCGGCGAGAGCAGACAGCATTACGGCTATCATCACCAGAAGCGTGTGGCGCAGTATGGTTACGGCACTGCCCGTGATGCCGCACAGGCTGATGAACCGGTCTACGTAGATTCCTATTATTTCCATATTCTTTATTTATGTTTTAGAGTTTCTTTTTTTAATCCTTTCATGGTCAAGGCTCGCAGAGCACCGTGCATACACGGTCGTGAAAAGCGCGCCCGCTGCGACCCTGCATTACGCCCTGGTTGATTATTGCGAAGCACAATGTGTGGCCATTGGAGGCAGTGCAGTAACCGGCCAGTGAGCTGATGCCGGTCAGCGTGCCTGTCTTGGCATGCACGTTGCCCGATGTAAGTCCGCCGCGCATACGGCCTTTCAGTGTGCCGTCTTCCCCGGCTATGGCCATTGACGGATAAAGATGGACGAATATCTCGTTGTTTCTGAAGGCATAACGCAACATTCCCACTTCCAGTTCGGCCGAAACATAGTTGTAGAGCGACAGTCCGCTTCCGTCGGCAATCCTGTAGGCCCCTGCGTCAAGTCCTATGCGCGAAATCAGTTTGCGTATTGCCGTCCGTGCGTGCGACGCCTTGGCCGGAGTGTTGCCCGTTGCCGACGCAATCTGGTAGAACATGGCTTCGGCAAAGAGGTTGTCGCTGTCTTTCATCATCCTTATGAGCACCTGATCGATGGTGTGAAACCGTGAGCATACGATGAATGCGCCGTTGGGAAGACGGCCTTGCGCAAGTTCGGCCTCGACAGTGACGCCCCTGCTTTCCAGTTCCTCGACAAAGCGTTCGGCAAATCTGTCCTTGCGCGATATGAGCAGTGGTGACAGCACGGGGTTGTCGTCGTCCCAGCACCATCCCTCGCCGTAGCGCAGAGTGTCTTTCATCGACTTGTCGGCCACGATGCGGCCGCGGATTGTGTCAACGCCCATCTGAAGTATGGACTCCACGAAAGCGTTCATGTCGTCGCTGTTGAACAGCGGGTCGAATCCGCCCACACACCATATGTCGCCCGTGAGGGTACGGTTTTCGATGACACCGGTATGGTAGAGCGATGTCCGGAAACGGTAGGAGCCTCCCAGACGGTCGATGGCAGTGATGGCCGTGAGCACCTTCATTGTCGATGCCGGCCGCATGGTCTGCCGCTCGTTGTGGCGGAATATGGCACTGTCTGCCGTAAGGTCGTAAACCATGATTCCTATCTGCGACGTGTCGAACATCCTGTCGCCCAGCATGTCCGTAATCTTTGCCTGTACATTTTGCGGCCATGGCAGTATGGAGTCGGCCGCAGTGGAGTCTGCGGATGTGGCGCTGAGGAGCGGGTCTTCGCGCTCAGTGATTAAATCATTGTCCGTCTGTGCCGCCGTCGGGACGCATATGCATATCAGCGACATTATGACGATGAAGTATCTTTTCATAAGAAAAACATGTCTTTGTTACAGTAGTGCAAATTTACGATAAAATCGTGAGATTATGCACCCGCAGAATGAGGAAAATGATTCCCGTTGGAGGAAATATGTTTACTTTAACGTATGTTAAGCGCCATCCGGCCTGATGTTTCTGCACAACGGGCCGAAAATTGCTGTTTTTGCTTCAAATGGGGAGCGCTGATTATCAATACGTTACAAAAACCAAGCTCTGTAAAGAAAGCAGAGAGGCCCTTATCGGCTTGCAATAAGGCCGTTATTGCATTGCGACGGAGGCCTCGTTGCAATGCGAAACGGCCGTTGCGGGAGTGCCGGGAGGCCCTTACGGCAAAATTACCATGCAGAAAACAGGTGTAAAGAAAGCAGAGAAGGCCTTACGGCTTTTCTATTTCGGGAAAAATAAAATGCGTTTTTTCAGAATAATCCTTACGTTTTCATTGACGGACATATGCGGGGCTGGTTTTTATTGGTTTTTACAACATCTGATACATTTTTCTTAATAAAAATATTGTCACCTTAAAAAGTTTTGTTATCTTTGCAGGCGTTAAAGACAGGAAACAGCCATCATGGCTGTATGAAAGAAATGACATCAAATCTGAAAACTATATTTATCAACCGAAACAATGAGTAACAGAATTATTATGAGCATAGCAATGGCTTTGATATGCTCAATGGCAATTGCACAGACTTACAGATGTACAAGGGCGGAAAAGGAAGTTTTCGACCAATATCCAGACGAGATTCTCCATCGTACGAATTACCGGACCGACGAGGAGTGTGTACGGCTTAACGCACGCTATTACATACCCGCCGACAAACAGGCGCTCATAAGACAGTATGTCAGCAACAGGGAGTTTCATAAGGTATGTCTGGAATTTCTTCTTCCCGATTCGCTCCAACAGCGTGTAAAAAGAAAAATCAGACTGGACGAGCATTATCAGGACTCTATCGACATGGTGCTGATTCCTGAGTACGGGAATAAAATATCGGGCGACAACATCAGCTATGCCCTCCACAGCAGGAAATATATCAAGCTCGATGATGCCCAATATGATTATATGCTTGCAAAAGCGCTTGACATGGCCCACAGGATACGGAGAAACCGGACGTTGAACGTATGGAACGAAGAAATGGAAATAATAAGGAAGACTCTGTCAAAGGAACAGCTTTACAAGTTTTTCCGCAACAAAAACTCTGCCAAAGTAACGAAAGAGGCACGACAGGCATGGAAACGTATCTGCGAGGCCGGACTCGACACACAGCTTGACAGCGTAAAGGACATGAGTCTTGCCATCTCATATTTCAACGAGCGGCAGAGGATAAAGGACATATACCGGTATTATGGTACGTCCCAGAAAAAATATCTTGCGGAACTGAGCAGACATATGCCGCCGATGATAAAAATGCTGGATTCCCTCGATAAGAAAGCCAGGATGGAAGAACAAGAAAAGAAGAACGGGACCGTGGGCAAAGACTTTATATGGTAACATAATCCATAACTTATCAATTATAATACGAACCTAAGATGAAAACAGATTTCAGATGTATCAATATGTCGAAACTCAGCATATTGGTAATGGCTTGTGCGCTGTCTTTAGGCACCACCTGTATGCAGGCATCAGTTAAAATTCCGCCCGAAGACATAAAGCACGCGGTGAGAATATTGAAAAACATCGACACCGACCAATCGAAAGACTGGGCCATCAGTCTTTTGAGAAAGGCAGCCGACAACGACACTCTTGCCTATGCCATGAATACTCTCGGACTGGCCTATATGGCCGGTGCCGGTGTGGAGCAGGATTCGGCACAGGCCGTGGCATGGTTGGAAAAGGCGGGGGCGCACGGGTACAGCGAGGCCTATCACAACCTTGGCATGATGTATAAGGACGGTGGAGGCGTAGCCCAGAATTTCGCCAAGGCATACGACGCTTTCAGGCGCGGAGCTGAAAATGGCTCGGTTGTCTGTAAGTACGACGAGGGGTTCATGCTATACAAAGGTCTTGGATGCGGGCAGGATTATATACGCGCCGCCAGACTGTTCGACGACGCTATAAGCAAAATAGAACACACTCCGTCGATGTATATGCTCGGACTTTGCTACCGCAACGGCTATGGAGTGCCGCGCGATTCGGCACGTGCCGGACAGCTCCTCGACCGTGCTGCGATGTTGAGTTTTGGCCCGGCAATGGAGGAACTGAGACGCAGCCGCCCGGAGAACTATTTGGGCGAGATGTACGGGGAGGACGGTGTTGATGCCGAAGCACCTGCACAGATGCCCGAAATCTCTGCCGAAGTGAACGACACAAGCCTGATATACGGCATGCACAGCGGATTCATCGTGATGTACGACTGGAGTGGAAAATTCGTATTGGGCGAGAAGCCGGTAACTATGGATATACGTCGCGCCGGAGAGGGAAAGGCCGCAGGCCGAATGATACTGGCCGGCGACACCGTCGCTTTCAAGGCAGATATAACAGCCGACGGCCGTCTTCTGTTCTCAAAAGGAAACGTAAGGTTGAACGAACGCTACAACATAGGGCAGAAAACAAACTACCGTATGGATAATGCTGTCCTTGATGTATGGAAAGACAAGATCTTTGGGCGGCTGAACCTCTATTCGCTCAATCTGAAAGAACCGGAACGCCCGATGTATATCGAGCTGTCGCGCATTTCAATGCACGGCAACAGCGTTGACGCTGACCAACGCTTCACACATATCCATGCCACCCCCAATCCTTTCAGGCATGAGTTTACAGCGACGTTCGAACTGCAGGAACAGTGCAATGCGCAGGTGCGCATTTTCGATCAGGCCGGAAGAATGGTATATACGCGCAGTCTTGGCACAATGAGTGCCGGCAAGCACGATGCTGCAATAGCTCCGCAGATTAAAGACGGCACTTATGTGCTGAACATCAAAGCCGGAAAACAGATTTTGCGTGCAATAATCGTTAAAAAAGGAGACGCGCTATGAAAAAGTTTTTGTTGATAGCAATATTTTTTCTAACTTTGTTACCCGTAATCGGAGACGGTGGCTATTCGCGGCTGTCGGCCCAGAGGATGGCATTCGAGGACGGTTCGTGGTGGCTGCCTGATGTGGAGGTCAACGGTGAAAAAAAGGAGACATGCGACATTTGTGGTGAAACCTACGATGCCAATGACCCAAGCAGCCATGAATGTACTGTAAAATGTGAATACTGTGGTGAGACAGTCGACCTTGATCGTTATGATCATCACATGGAAACCGTTCATCCTAATCTTGCTGATGGTTCCTATTGTCCTTTCTGCAATACTCAACTGACAAAGGAAGAGGAGTATACACATGACTGTCGGAATCTTACAATAACAGGAGGTTCAGGTGGAGGCTCCGGTGGTTCCGGAGGCGGCTCATTAAACATCGGTATAGGTACAGGTGGAAATTCTGGAGGAAACAATGGAGGAGGTACTGGAGGGAACGATAATGGAAATACCGGTGGAAACAATAATGGGAATAATACTCCTCCCTCTTCAAACAACTGGAAAGGATTGGATAATGCCATTAAACATTTGAATTCCAAAGCGATAAGTTATAAAGAGTATAAAAGAATAAAAAAATCCGGAGAATGTGCAAAATACGTCCGTTTGGCTCTTCAGGCTGGTGGAATAGATACATCAGACCATCCTGTATATGCAAAAGACTATGGTTCGTATTTGATAAAATGGGGATTTCATGAAGTTTCACGTACGAATTATGTTCCTCAAAAGGGTGATATAAGGGTATGGCAGAATTATCCGGGAGGCAGTGTAGCCGGGCACATCCATCTGTTTAATGGTCAATCTTGGGTTTCTGATTTTTTCGAACCTAATAACGATGGTCCCAATCCCAAATACAGAAAATACAATAATTATAAAATATATCGAAGATGAAAAAAACCAATTTATTTAAGATCATGTTATCGGTATTCTTTATGCTGTTTTCTTGCGTATCTTTTGCACAAACAGCATCAGAAGATGCTATGTGTAAAAAGTTGGAAACCTTTTACAAGGAATACTATCGGTTGGCAATGTCTGATGAACCGAATGATTATACAGACGGACTAATCAAGTTGATAAAGAAATACTGTACAAAAGAATTTGCTGAAAGAATAGAATATGACCAATTAAATGGAGTAGGATTAGATTTTATAATGGATGAACATGTTGACTGTTCATATATTTCAACTCTGTCAATCTCAAAATCCGACAAATATTATAAAGTGTCATTTGATGCTGATATTCCGGATGTAAATGGTAAAAAGACAAAGAAAAAAGTAATATTGGCTGTTTATCTGAAAGACGGATTGGTTGATGATGTTGATGAACTGCAAGGTTGGGAACAATGATCTGAAAAGAAACCGGTACATAGAGAATTTCTATGATGCTAAACATCTTTGTGCGAAAGAAGCGTAAAAAGAGCTGTGTCAGGCTATAGAAACTATGGCTTGGCGCAGTTTTACTTATGCATCCGTAGAATGTAATTTGATGTTTTATCTACACCATTTGGATATTACAATAATAAACTGTTTTGTATTTCAAACACTAACCTATTAATGCTACTACCATAACTGTATGAATAAGAAAACGGTATTGAAGAACATCGCATATGCTATTTTTGTCATTACATGCGTGCTGACGGCAATTGACACCGGCCTGTTTGTCTATCCTTCGCTGTCAAGATACCTTCTGCTTGAGGCCGGAGCAATGGTCTTGTCGGTTTTATGTATTCTCACGAATATTGTATACAGGCGGGATATAGCAATAGGAAAATTGGGATTGTTCATATTTGCCTGGATTTTATACATAATCCTGCACGGTTGTCTTATTGCTGAGACATGCGAGCAATACCGTACATATTATTTATGTACGACACTGTTGCTGATCCTCGTGGCGGCAGACATGCAAAAGGCACGGTTGCTTACACGCAAAAATATTGAGACAACATTGCTGGCCATTGCCGCCATACACATTGTCTGTATCGCTGCACAAAGCATTGGTGTGGCAGAAAGCGGTAATGAATATTTTGATGTTACGGGATGTAATGAGAACCCTACAGTCACGGCAATCTATCTTGTGGGGTGCATCCCAATGCTGGCTGCCCGCATAAAAAGAGGAGAACACAAACCGGCATACTTCATATTCCTGCTTGCGGTCATGACAGGCATTGTCATTCTGAACTGCCGTACGGCATACATAGGCTTGGGAGTGGAATTTGCCGTCGTCATTGCCGTTAAATATAGCCGGCAAGGTCATGCTTTAATAAAGAGGCATGGGGCATACACATGTCTGCTTGGTGTGGTGCTGTTGCCGATTGTCGTCGTTGCCGGCATGAAGATGTACGGCATGAAGAAGGATTCTGCCGACGGCCGTATGCTGATATGGAAGCTGTCTACGGAGATGATGGCCGGAAAGCCGTCCGGATACGGTTACGGACTGTTTGAAAAGAACTACAATTTGCGACAGGCCGACTATTTCGCCAACCGCGAATACACCGATACAGAAAAGCGCAACTCCGACTTTGTATATATGCCATACAACGACTATCTCGAACACGGCATTGAAGGAGGTATTGTCGGTATGGTTTTCCTACTTGCTTTTTATGCGATGATGGCAGGAAAGGCGGTGCAGGCTGACGACAAAGAGGCTGTGGCGGTCTTTGCCGCCTTTGCGGTGATGTCGCTGTTCAATTTCGTGTACACAACGATACAGTCGTGGCTGCTGGTCGTATGCTATGCGTCGTTTGTTCTGGCAAAGACAGACTGTCACGTCTCGTCAACAATACGTCTGTCCCACCATGCTGGCATCGCCATATTGGTGCCTGTCGCCTTTGCCATGTATACAGTCTTCGGTTTTGCCGGTGCCCAGATGCAGCTGAAGCGAACAGGCAGTGCTGCCATCGGCCTGCATTGCACCGACGACCGGAATCTTGAAGCAATGGAACACCGTATAGGCACGTCCGAAGCATACTGGAGCCACAGGGCCGCCAACAGCATCGCCTGCAAAAACTACACCGAGGCTTTGTCGCACATCCGCAAAGCCCGCAGATATTCATCGCATCCCGAACTGTTTGCCATGGAATACAGCTGTCTGAAACATACGGGCAACGTTGACGATGCAGCATGCCGGCTGGACACATTGTCCTATATGCTGCCGCAGAAACTCTCCGTCAAGTATATGCTGATGAAACATCACATCGGCGGCAACCGTCCGCAGGAGGCCCTGCGCTACGCCGACGATATTCTTTCTACCGAAATAAAAGTGAAATCCGACGAGGCTGAAAATATCAGAAACCGGGCAAAACATTTCAAGAAACACTATGAACAGAAAAATTAAAGTGCTGTTGGCATTGGCCGCAGCAGTTGCAGTACCGTCAATAGCCCAGCAGTCGTACAGGGAGAAGTATGCCGACCTGCTTGAACTCTATTCCGGAAACAGTGAAGACAGTTTGAAATACAAAGCGGCAGTATTTCTTGTCGACAACATGGACGGACATATGTCGCCCGAGGGAAAACCTATGGAGCGGTACACGCAACGTGTGAGAACGATAGGAAAGACCACCGGCATCCACCGGCTGCAGACAGAATGGCACGACGCTGCGAAGACGGGGCCGGTAAGGCATCTGCCGGACAGCGCGGTTGTAAGCAGCCGGTATCTTGCCGACAACATTGAGGCGGCGTTTGCAGCGTGGGAAAAGGCGGCGTGGAAAGACGGGATAACATTCTGGCAGTTCTGCAGATACATACTGCCATACCGTGTCAACGACGAGTATATCGGTGGCGAATGGCGCGAGACACTGCGTACACGTTACGGTGCCCTGACCGAAGGTGTGTCTGACGTGAGGCAGGCATTCGCCATCGTCAAGGATTCTGTGTTCAAGGCCGTAGCACTGTCGAACGACTATTGCCCGTACAATCTTGACCCTGTCACCTGTCACATCGTCGGCCGGGCCGAGTGCAGCCAGCGGTGCATACTGCTTGTAGCTGTGCTGAGGGCGCTCGGCATACCGGCTGTAATTGACGGCACACCCATGTGGGCCGACTACAGCAACAAGGGACATGCGTGGGTGGCCATGGTGGCTTCCAACGGGGATACATATACCGTATATGAGGATGACAAGGTGGCCCGACTGTTCAACCCCGTCGACGCGTCACGGTTTATCCCACGCTACAGGATTAAGCCGGAAGACAACTGTCCGTATACCGTTAAGACAGAAAAGACACCGGTAAAGGTGTACCGTATATGCTATGACCGCTGCAACAGAGTGGAGCCGGAAGACCCCATGATGCTTGCAAGCCCGTTCATACAGGATGTCTCTCCGCAATACGGTCTTAAGGCTGACATAGAGCTGGATGCAGACAACAACGATGCCGTGTATCTGTGCTCGTATCTTTCGGGTATGGACTGGGCGCCGGTAGCCAAGGCCAAGCCTGAAAACGGACGGGCTGTATTCCGTGGCGTGGGCGAAGGGGCCGTGTGCGTGGCCGTAACTGTGGGTGAAGGCAAAAGAAAAACCGTGTCGTGTCCGTTCATCGTAGGCGAAAATGGTATTGAGAAAGAGTTTATACCGTCGCCCACCGAAAAACATACGATACACATAAACCGTAAATATCCGTTGTGCTCGTACATCACTGACACTTGGGGGCCTATGCGTGGAGGAACATTCGAAGCTTCCATGACCGAAGATTTCAGCGATGCCGACACAATTGCCGTGATACGGACAATGCCTTACGGCATGACCACGCTTGACGTATCGCCGGATTCGCATGGCAGGAAATACCGCTTCCTTAGGTATCATGCTCCGGCCAACAACCGTTCCTCGCTCTCTGAACTGCAATTCTACACTACCGGTGAGGCGGGAGAGCAGGAGCTGCTTACAGGCAGATATTTTACCTCCGGAACAGACTCTGCAAAACTTGGCAATGTGTTCGACGGCAATCCGGCAACTGCGGGCAAAGGGCTCAAAACGGGCTACACCATCGGCCTTGATCTCGGGGAGAACAATGCCGCCACGATTTCAAAAATAGTGTTCGGCCCGTCAACCGACCTGAACTTTGTGGAGAAAGGCCATCTGTACGAACTGTACTGTTTCGATACCGAATGGCGGCTTTTGGGGAGGGTATATTCAAAGGGTGACAGCCTCACCTTCGACAATGTTCCGGTAGGTGCGCTGCTGCTTCTGAAAGACAAGAGCGGAGGAAAAGAGGAACGTATCTTCGAGTATACAGACGGTAAACAGATATGGCACTGAATCGTAAATCAACTGACAATTATTAAAACATAAAAAACAATGAGTAACAAAATTCTTTTAAGCATTGTATTGGCATTGATGTATTCAACGGCAAATTTTATTCCTTTTCCACGTATATAATAAAAATCGTAAATGAAGAAGTTCTTTTGTATTATCATCGCTTTGCTCACTCTGTTCTTTACAGCTGGAGCACAGAACATTACAGGCAAGTGGAAGTGTTCTAAAGATTTTCTGAATAGTTTGGGTACAGCATACGTGGAAATGCGTGGGTATTATAAATTCAAGAAAGACAGTAAGTTTTCAATCAAAATACATGGTAGAGGCTTAAGATTTGGAAGGGGATATAAGAATATTTCCAAGCATCGTACTATATACATCAACGTAAAAGGGACTTACAGTATTGCAGGCAATACAATTACAACCACGGTAAAGCCGGAAGATGTTTCCTGCTATATAGATACAGGGTTAAACGCTCCGGAAATGCCAACTGCCTATGAAGCAGACAGAAGAGCTATGGCTGAATACAATTGGAAAAATAATACATACGAGCAAGGTAAAAGCGAAGCTCATTTTCAAGAAGAGACTGTAAAAAACGAACTGATGTACGTTTGGAACTGGACGTGCGAACCCGTCACGGTGACAAAGAAAACTCTGACGATAGGGGATAAGGTGACGTTCGGAAGATAGAAGAAAGATCGAGGCGTGATATTGCAGGATGTATGACATTCATATTATTCTGGAAATTCTTCATCTTACATTCTTCATTCTTCATTTTAATTGTTACTTTTGCACGAGTAATTCTATATAGTATTATGGTATTCAAATATGATTTCCTGATTATCGGCGCCGGAGTAGCCGGTATGAGTTACGCCCTGAAGATAGCCAGAGCGCACAAAGGCCGTGTGTGCATGATATGCAAGACATCGCTCGATGAGGCCAATACGTCATTCGCGCAAGGCGGAGTAGCATCGGTGACCAACCTGCGACTCGACAATTTCGACAAGCACATAGAAGATACAATGATAGCCGGCGACTACATCAGCGACCGGCGGGCCGTGGAGCAGGTGGTGCGCAACGCCCCCGGTCAGATACGTGAGCTGGTGGAGTGGGGGGTTAACTTCGACCGTAATGACAAAGGCGAATTCGATCTGCACCGTGAGGGCGGCCACTCGGAGTTCCGCATATTGCACCATGCCGACGATACGGGAGCCGAAATACAGCGAGGACTGATGGAAGCCGTGCGGGCTTGTCCCGACATAGAGGTGAAGGAAAACCATTTTGCAGTGGAAATAATCACTCAGCATCATCTTGGTGCGCGGGTGACACGTCGCACGCCGTATATCAACTGTTATGGTGCATACGTGCTCAACCCCGAGACGGAGAAGGTGGACACGTATCTAAGCAAGGTGACGCTGATGTGCACGGGCGGATGCGGAGCGGTGTATCAGACCACGACCAACCCCGTGATAGCCACGGGCGACGGTGAGGCGATGGTGTATCGTGCCAAAGGAACGGTGGCCGATATGGAGTTCGTTCAGTTCCATCCCACGGCATTGTATCATCCCGGTGAGACACATCCGGCATTTCTCATCACCGAGGCTATGCGCGGTTACGGCGGCATACTGCGTCTGCCTACGGGCGAATCGTTCATGGAGAAATACGACGAGCGCCTGTCGCTTGCGCCGCGTGATATCGTGGCGCGTGCCATAGACAAGGAGATGAAAATACACGGTCTTGACCATGTATGCCTTGACGTGACCCACAAGGACCCCGAGGAAACGCGCCGGCATTTCCCCAATATCTATCACAAGTGCAAGATGATAGGGATAGACATAACGACAGACTATATACCCGTGAGGCCGGCAGCCCACTACATGTGCGGCGGCATCAAGGTCGACCTCAATGGCGAGTCGTCGATACAGCGGCTCTATGCCATCGGTGAGTGTGCCTGCACCGGATTGCACGGAGGCAACCGTCTGGCGAGCAATTCGCTCATAGAGGCCGTGGTATATGCCGACGCTGCGGCCCGCCATTCGCTGGCACATGTTGACGAGTATGACTTCAACGAACAGGTGCCGGAATGGAACGACGAGGGGACGATGACCAACGAGGAGAAGATTCTCATCACGCAGAGTCAGCGTGAGGTGACGCAGATAATGAGCAACTATGTCGGTATAGTGCGCAGCGACCTGCGTCTGCACCGTGCGTGGGACCGTCTCGACATGCTCTATGAGGAGACGGAGCGGCTGTTCAAGCGTGTAAAGGCGAGTCGTGACATCTGCGAGTTGCGCAACATGATCAACGTGGCCTATCTGATAACCCGATGGGCTATAGAACGCAAGGAGTGCCGCGGACTGCACTACACAACCGACTACCCGCTGCATGCCTACGACGGAAAATGACATTGCGGGCGATTGTGTGAAATACATATGTATTGGTATACGCATTTCATTGTTTTTGGGTATTCCGGCATCGTATGACGATACATTGATATAAGGATTTCATACTTTTTGGGTATTGTGACATATGCGATAATGCAATATCTTTGCATACGCTAAGATACAATATCACACAAGGTTTTATGAATATCCGCAGAATAATTACAGGCTGCACTCTCTGTGCGGCCTGTATTGCAAATATATATGCCGGTGACATCAATGGTTTCAATGAAATCACAGGTGTTCGTGACACTGGCAGCAGGCTTCACGGTGAGGTGTACAGTGAAATGAATTACGGTTACAACTTTGAGGGTGCTGACCGCAACAGGTGGGATTTTCCACATATTGTGGCTTCGGCAGTATTGGATATGGGGCGCGGATGGACGCTTTCTGCCGAACTTGAATATGAGCGTATGTATGAAGATGGAGAATGGTGTGACGATCATTCGGACAATTTCGCTACAAGCAGGTTCTATCTCAACAAGCAGTGGAATGACAGGTTCGGCCTGAAGATTGGTATAGTCGATGTACCGTTGGGAGTGACCAATGCCGGTGGCCCGGCACTGACGGTTTACGACCCGCTTAGCGAGGCTGCACTGATGCCCATGACATGGCATGAGGCCGGAGTCGCTGTTCATGGCACGCTTGGCGGCACCACGATTGACTATATGCTTGCAGCGTTGGTCTGTGGCGATCTGCCTTTGGAGGATTGTCGTGCCGTGGGAGTGGCCACGGCCTTGGGATGGCAGCCTTTCAGTGGGATGCGTCTGAGTGTCGGAGGATTCTGCGGCAACACGTCGCGGGGCATGCTAAGACATGGTGCTCCTGATTTTATAGATGCTTCCTTTTTGTCGTATGGAGTGGCTGGTGCGTGTTATGAACACGCCGGGTGGGTGGCATCGGGCTCTTTCATTCATTGTACCGATGGCGATGTGCGCTCGGTTGGTGTAGAGGCCGGTTATAATGTGCTTTCGTCTGTCGGTGACGGTCGGTGGGGTTTGACACCGTTTGTGAGATACGACGGTGTGTTTCATTGTCCCGGAGGAGACGTCGACAAATTTACCATAGGACTGAACGCTGCATTGCCGGGCAATTTCATTGTCAAGGCCGAAGCAGGCCGATGCGGATATGGCTCGTATGGTACGGTAAACACGCTTGATGTAAGTGTCGGATATACTTTTGTGTTTTAGTCAGGTAATGTCGTTTCATACATAGATGCCTGACTGGCTGTTTTTTCTTAGGCAGGTGAAAAAACGGCGGCTTTTATTTTGTACTTCACCCTATTTGCGTTAACTTTGCCATTCCAATATTCGTATGGCAACAGAAAACAGAGAAATGGATGTAACAACAGGAAACAACAGTCGTGGAATGACAGACCGCAGGCTTACGATACGCGTGAGCCGCTATTCGCTGTCGTTCTCAACGGTGAGCATGGTGACAGGCAATGAAAATCCGGTGATATTCGAGCCATATACCGTGAAGAGCGGTATATCAATGGCTGCGAATCTGCGCGAGGCGCTGAAGACAGCTTCGTTGCCGGCCCGTGACTATGGACGGGTGACTGTTATGATAGATTCTCCGGTGCTGCTGATTCCTGTCGGGATGTTTGGCGAGGATAGTTGTGCTATGCTTTATGCTCATTCATATCCCGGAAATGGTAACAGTGTGGTGCTGCATAATGTGCTGCCCGAGCAGAATGCCGTGGCGGCCTTTGCCGTAAACAGAGACTTGAAGCTCGTTATAGACGACCGTTATCGTGATGCGCAGTTCTTGTGTGCCATGTCGCCGGTGTGGCGTTATCTGCATCAGCGTAGTTTTGTAGGATCGCGCAACAAGCTGTTCGGTTACTTCCACGACCGTAAGGTGGAGGTGTTCGGCTTCTGTCAGAATCGTTTCAAGTATTGCAATGCTTTTGATGCCTCTCACGCTCAGGATGCTCTCTATTATCTGTTGCATGTGTGGAAACAGCTTATGCTCAAGCCGGAGTATGACGAGATGCACATCGTGGGCGATATTCCGGAGCAGGAGTGGATGATAGAAGAGCTGAGGCGTTATCTGCAACGGGCATATATAATAAATCCGTCAGGCGATTTCAACCGTGCTTCTGCCACACGGGTGAAAGGCATGCCGTACGATCTTGTTACGTATTATGTCAAGGGGAGGTGAACAATGAGAATAATCACAGGAGAATATAAGGGCCGTCACTTTGATGTGCCCCGGTCGTTCAAGGCCCGGCCTACGACTGATTTTGCCAAGGAGAACATCTTCAACGTGCTTGGCGGATATATTGATTTTGACGGGGCTACAGCTCTCGACCTTTTCTCTGGTACCGGCAGCATATCGCTCGAACTCGTGTCGCGCGGTTGCAGCCGTGTGGTGAGCGTTGAGATGGACCGTGATCATCATGCTTTCATCTCACAGTGTCTCAAGAAACTCGGCACCGACAGGTGCGTGCCTGTGCGCGGTGATGTGTTCCGCTTCTTGAAGTCGTGTCGCCAGCAGTTTGATTTCATCTTTGCCGACCCGCCTTATGCGCTTAAGGAACTGCCTAAGATACCCGATCTCGTTCTCGGCAAGGGATTGCTTGCCGAGGGTGGAGTGTTCGTTTTTGAACACGGAAAGGACAATGACTTCAGCGCTCACTGTAATTTTGTGGAGCACAGGGCGTACGGCAGTGTGAATTTCTCGATGTTCAGAGTTTAGTTTTGTTACAACAATGGAGACAGCAATCGGGTAAGACTTTCCCATAGTCGGGCGAAGAATCCCGGTGACATGCGTTCGGCAACCTTGTCGAACATTACCGATGATTCCTGATCGCTGAGAAATATTGATTTGAATTGCAATGCCGTTGCCTTGTCGTAGAAGAAAGCGTTGGCCTCGAAGTTGTTTTCAAAACTGCGCGAGTCGACGTTTGTCGAACCGCACGTGCTCAGCGAATCGTCGCAGATAAGAACCTTGCTGTGTATGAAACCGGCGGTGTAGAGATATACCTTTACGCCGGCTTTGGTTATTTCCCGCAGATATGAGCGGCTTGCCCATTCCACAAATTTGGCATCGGCCTCCATCGGTACTATCAGGCGCACGTCGATACCGCCAAGTGCGGCGGTCTTCAAGGCGAATAGTATCGGTTCGGTAGGAATGAAGTAAGGGGTCTCGATGTAGATATATTTCCGTGCACCCATTATCACGCGCAGGTAGCCCTGCATTATTTCCGGATATGGCGACGCGGGGCTGCTCGTCACTATCTGTGCCAGGCAGTCGTTGGTGATAGTACAGGGCGGATAGTACTTACGGTTGGAAATCAGAGTGCGGTCTACGAAATACCAGTCTACGAGAAATACCATTTGAAGGGCATAGACCCCGTTGCCGGATATCTTTACCATTGTGTCGCGCCATTTCTGTTTTCCCATACCTTTCACATAGCGCAGTGCGATGTTCATGCCGCCGGTGAATCCCGTCACTCCGTCTATCACTATTATCTTGCGGTGATTGCGGTAGTTGGCTTTGCTCGTGAACGAAGGAAAGCGTACCGGCAGAAAGGGATGGACCTCAATGCCCTCTTCGCGCATGCGTTCGAAGAAGCGCTGAGGAACGTTCCAGCAACCCACGTCATCATATATCAGTCGTACTTCAACTCCTTGGCGGGCCTTGTCGATGAGCGCGTCAGCCACGAGACAGCCTAAAGGGTCGTCGGCAAAGATGTACATATCGATGTGTATGTGATGGGTGGCTCTGCCTATGGCAGCGAGCAAAGCCGTGAAAAAGCCGTGTCCGTCGGTGTATATGTCCGTTTCGTTGTCCTTGAACGGCAGTGACAGGTTTTGATTGATGAAGAGGTCTATTGTCTGTTTGTGCTCTTCGGGCAGTCGCAGAGCCTGCTGTTCGACGAAGTTGAGCATGGAGCGTTTGCCCAGCTGGTTGAGGCTGCGTGCGCTGATCAGGCGTTCCTTGCGTGTGTCTATGCCGAAGAAAATGTATAGCAGTATTCCGGCCACGGGCACGAAGTATATCACGAGAACCCACGCCATGGTCTTGGCCGGCAGGCGGTTGCCCATCAGGACGTGTACTATTGTGAGTATCACGATTATCTTGTGTATTATTATGCCTGTGATGTATAGTTCGTGCATGGCTGATAGTTGTGTTGTTTATTTGAATCCTGTCAGTTTGTGGGTTTGTAGAGACAAACGCCATTTCGGATTCCGGAGGATATATTCTATGCAGGCTTGCGTGATGAGGCTGTTGCGTTCAGGGCAGCCCGTGTCGCAGGGTTGCAGAAAGTAATAGTCGGCCTCAATTCCGTAGTCGTTTGCGATGGTTGTATGCCCGTCGAATATACATTTCAGTTCGTTGCATCGGCGCACCACTGTGGTTCCAGCTTTGCCGGCAAAGGATTCTTTCGGCGATACCGTAATCCAGTCAACGCCGGCAGGGACCGGGTGTGTGCCGTTGGTTTCCATGGCCACTTCGTAGCCGTTGGCGTGCAGCAGGGCAATGAAAGCGTTGTCGGCCTGTAATGTCGGTTCACCTCCAGTAAGCACCACGAAGCGCGACGGATAGGCGCTTATGGCTGCGATGATGTCGGTGTCATTCATTTCGTTGTATTCCGAAAACTCTGTATCACAGAAAGGACAGCGCAGGTTGCATCCGGCAAATCGGATGAAAATGGCGGCTCTGCCGGTGTTGCGGCCTTCGCCTTGCAGTGAATAGAATATCTCGTTTATTCTTTTCATTATCGGTAGTTGTTTGTTGCTGTAGCGACGGATCTGTTTGTATTCTGCGGTATGACACTTTTTGTTTATGCTGCAAATTCTATTCTTCGTCTGCAACGTATGTCGCAGTGTTGCCCTCGCTTTCCTGTACTGTAGTCTTGTAGCATTCCGGTATCTGCTCGGTGCACCATCTGGCTATGTTCTCTGCTGTAGGATTGAAAGGCAGAAGCTCATTCAAATCACCGTGATCGAGATAGCCGTGGATACGCCGCTTCACATCGGTAAAGTCGCAAACCATGCCGTTGGCGTTCAGTTCGCGTGCTTTGCAGTATACCGTTATCAGCCAGTTGTGCCCATGGCGGTTTGTACATTTGCTCTCATAGTCGAGTTCGAGCCTGTGGCAGGCCGATATTTCCATTGTTTTCTTGATATAGTACATCGTTGTTTATGTTGAGTCTTTACCTGTTTATATCATTATGTCGTTGCCCAGTTTTCGTGCCAATGTATCGCGGAGCAATTGCGTTTCTTTCTGTTCCTGTAATAGTTGCATGATGCGTTCCATGTCGTTGCCGGCCTGCCGGAGTTGAATCTGTATGTCCTTCAGATGCCGTTTGACGATGTCCATGCGGAAGTCGAGTATCAGGTGCACCACACGCTGTCGCAGAGTCTCGGGTTTGTGCTGCATTTCAAGGGTGCGGCTGAGTTGGTAACGATTGATGGCAAGATCACCGGCAAGCTGACTGATATGCACATCGGGATGGTGCATGAAATATGTCTCGGCGCGGAACCCCTCATCATTGTTGTGCTCTACGGCCTCGGCCAGAATGCGGTTGTGCAGTTCGTTGGCAAAGTGCAGACCGTCTTGTGACAGGTCGTAGTCGATAAACTGTGCCACCGACAGGCTGATTGTCTGACCGTCTTCGGTCTCCAACCCGTCAAAGATTATTTCCTCGCCGTGGCGTATTATGTTCTGAACGAGCATCCGTTCTACCTCAGTAGACTGTTCCTCCACGGTGTGCAGACCTATCCGCGGCAGTTCGGTCCCGTTCGTGGCAGTTCCGTTGTCAGCACCTTGCGTGGCGGTCGTTCCATCCTGTCTGTTCTGCAATCTGCGCTGCTCGCGCTCCAGTTCCTTCGCCTTGTCCTCGCGGTCGCCGCGGATGAAGCCGTTCATTGTGTTTATAAGTGTCTGCTCGTTCATTTGCAGACGATGCGAACATTCGCGGATATACGTGTCGCGTGTTATCTGGTTGGGTATCACCGACACGCTCTTTACTATACTTGCTATGGCTTCCGACCGTTTTACCGGGTCGCTGACGCCATTGAGCAACAGGTCAGTCTTGAACTGTATGAAGTCCGTCTGATGCATTGCGATATACTTTCTCAGCTCCTCCGCACTATGCTTGCGCGAGAAACTGTCAGGGTCGTCACCGTCAGGAAGTATGAGCACCTTGATGTTCATTCCCTCTCCCAGCAGCATGTCAGTGCCTCGCATGGCCGCGTGTATGCCCGCTTCGTCGCCATCGTAGAGCAGAACCACGTTTTGCGTGAACCGATGTAACAGGCGTATCTGGTATATGCTGAGCGCCGTACCCGAATTGGCTACCACGTTCTCCAGTCCGCATTGGTGCATGGCAATGACGTCGGTATAGCCTTCGACCATGTACACGCAGTCCTCTTTGACGATGGCTTTCTTGGCCTGATACAGTCCGTAGAGTTCATGGTCTTTATGATAGATGTCCGACTCGGGTGAGTTGACGTATTTCTGTTGCACGCCTTTGGTGCGCGAGTCGAGCAGACGACCGCCGAAAGCGTTTATCTTGCCGCTGACGTTGAACCACGGAAATATCACACGACCGGCGTAGCGGTCTGCCAGTTCACCGTTGTCTTTTCTGTAGCATAGGCCCGTCTTTACGAGAAATTCCTCCTTGTATCCTTTCTTCAGTGCTGCTTCCGACAGAGCGTTGCGTCGTGGTAGGGCATAGCCAAGCTGGAACTTCTGCATTATGTCGTCGCGTATGCCGCGGCTGCGGAAGTACTGTTTGCCGATGGCCTGCCCGTCGACATCGTTGTTCATGATGTCGCGGAAATAGTCTTTCGCCCATTCGTTGACGATGAACATGCTTTCCCGCTCGCTTGCCTCGCGCTTCTCGTCGTCGGTGAGTTCACGCTCCTGTATCTCGATGTTGTATTTGGCTGCCAGCCAGCGTAGTGCCTCGGGATAGGTAATCTGCTCATGCCTCATTATAAAGTGTACGGCACTGCCGCCCGCTCCGCACGAGAAACATTTGCACACGCCCTTCGCCGGCGATACGTAGAACGACGGAGTCTTGTCATCATGGAAAGGGCAAAGCCCCACATAGTTCACTCCACGCTTGCGCAGAGTGACAAACTCCGATACCACGTCGACTATCTGTGCGGCGTCAAGGATACGTTCTACGGTTGTTCTGTCGATCATATTTTTTAGGAGTAAAAGGAGTTAACGGGAGTTATCGCTCCCTGCGGTCGCTCAGGAGTTAAAGACATATGCTTTATTCTTCTTTTTGAGTAAAAGGGAGATTATTCATCTATAATCAAGTTTTTATATGCATTATTTATTATACCTCTGCAATAGGAATTCAGAAGTCGGCTTGTGTCTTCTAAATGTTCATTGAGAGTATCATACGTATTTTGATTGATGTATTCGAGATCTTTTGACAATATAATGTAGTAACGGCATTCTTCAAGACTTCCTTGTGCTATATTCATGAAGCGCAACTTGTCTGCTTTGCTCAGTTTGCGAAAGCCCTCGGCAATGTTTGCCGGTATGGAGACGGCTGCGCGCTGGAATTGGGCTGCCAGCCCGTACTTCTCAAACTCAGGAAAGAAACGTGTCGTCTTGTATATTTTGACAACAAACTCATGTGCTCTTTGCCATGCTTTAATATTTTTGAATGTATTTGTCATAAATATCTTTTTGTCGCATTAATCCCCTTTAACTTCTAAATAAGAACAAGGCTATTGTCTTTAACTCCTAACGGAGCGTAGCGGAGTGATAACTCCAGTTAACTCCTTTAACTCCATGTTCACCTTTAGCGAAGATATTCCGCTAAAGGCGAACGGTTGGCCTTCAACCCCTTTGCCACGCTTTTGGCATTTGTCTTTGCACCGAGCAGCGACGTGTGTGTGTGGTCGCGCTTGTAATATTTCATTGCCTTGTCCTTGCTGCCACACTTTTTGTCGAGATAGTCGGCCGTGATGTTGTGCAGATCGACCAGTTCGGTGCCTGTCTGTTCGGCCACTTCCCGATACCACTTGCCGTAAGTATCGTTGCGGCGCTCTATTTTGCCGTCCTTCCACTCGTTGCGCGGGGTGATGGTTACGAGTATGGGCGTGGCTCCCTTTTCGCGCACATCCTGGATAAACTTCTTGAGATACCATCCGAAGGTATATACCAGTTCATATTTGCCGGAGTCCTTCATACGGAACACTTTTGTCGAGTCGGACGTGCCGGGTATTACGCCGCGCATCTTCTTGTCGTCGATGGGGCCGATGTCGTTGTGTCCGAACTGTATCAGTACGAAATCGCCCGGCTGAAGGCTGTTGTACACCCTGTCCCAAAGACCCTCGTTAAGGAAAGTGCGTGTGGAGCGTCCGGCCCGTGCACTGTTCATGCACGTTATCTTCTTCGGATTGAACACGGTGTAGGCTTGCGACGCCCATCCCCACATGCCGTCATCGTCCTTGTCCTCGTTCTTCACCGTCGAGTCGCCCGTGAAGAATACCACCGGCTTGCCCGTCTCACGCTTTACCGCTACCGCAGGCAGCGTCAGCGGCTTCATCATAGCCTGTAGCGGTGCCAGTTGCGGGTCGGTGTTTGCCGCCAGTCCTTCGGCGGCCGAGCGGGCGTTGAGCACGGCGCCGAAACGGCTTGTGTGAATGTTGTCCTTGTAGAAGTGGTAACTTTCTTTCCATTTGCCGTACATGTCGAGTTTGGCTCCCGAAATCTCGTTAAGGTCAACGTAGGGCACACCCTGCTCACGGCTTATTTCCTCAAGCCATTGTCCTTGCGGCTTGCGTACAATCTTGCCTTGCTCGTCGTAGGCGTTGCGTGGGGTGAGTGACATCAGTATGGGGTTGGCACCCTTTGCCCGGCAGTCAGCGATATACTTGCGCATGTATCCGCCATATGTATACACGGTCTCCTTTACGCCTGTCTCTTTGATTGTAACCTCCACCGAGTCGTGGCCAGTGCCTTTGAGCACCGAGCGTGCGCGGCCGCTGTCGATAGGTCCGCCGTCGTTGTGTCCGATGGATATTATCACCCAGTCGCCCGGTTTCAGCGCTTCGCGCACGGCCGGCCACAACTGGTTGTAATACGTGCGTGTGCTCATGCCGCCAAGAGCTTGATTCTCTACGCTTATCTTGTTCAGATCGAAATACTCGTGTTCAAAATATCCCCATCCCCATTGGCCGTTGTTGCCGTTGCCCAGCGTGCCGTTGCGCATGGTCGAGTTGCCTATCAGAAACAGCACGGGCTGCTGTCCGCGGCGTGTGGTGCCCGGCTTTGGGCGTGCCATCAGAGCTTTGGCTATACTGTCGGGGGTATTGTCAACCACCTTGTTGACATCCTCCATCACATCCGGTACCTGTCCGAAAGTCATGGTCACCGATGCTCCGAAGATTGCAATAGTAGAAAGTAGTCTTTTCATCGTTTTTATGATTTTGTTTTTGTTATATTGATTTTATGGCGAATCCGGTTTTCTCTTGCCGTATTATATAAATATGTATTTGCAAAGGTAATCATTTTATGCGGTATGACGAAAGGCGACGCTTTATTTTTTGCCTTCCAGGCCAATAATGCTTACCGTGATTTTGTCATGACGGAGAATGCCGTGAGGCGTGGACGGAGTTTATGGTTCTGCTGCCATTGTCTGCTCTTTTTCGGGGAAAGTATAGCGCTTTGTGCTGTGGTCTTGAAGGAATATTCGGTTGAGGGTGTATGCTAAAGATTCCAATGTCTGTTCGCGGACCGGGGCTTTCAACTGGCATTCCCATATGGTTATACAGTGCCATCCCATGGCTGCCAATTTGCGCTGTTCGGCTATGTCGCGTTCCTGGTTGCGCTGTATCTTTGTTTTCCAGAATTTGGTATTGCTTTTGGGCATTACAAAGTATTTGCAGTCTTTATGTCCATGCCAGAAACAGCCGTTGACAAATATTGCCGTGCGGTACTTGCGCAAGACAATATCTGGATGGCCGGGAAGACGCGGGTGGTTTAGCCTATAGCGGTAACCACGGCTGAAAAGAAACTTCCTTACTAACAGTTCCGGCTTGGTGTTCTTCCCACGTATAGCAGCCATGCAACGGTGGCGTTGTTCTTTGGTAAGTTTGTCCATGTTTTTACATTATAGTTTGGAGTATCTTTTGTGTTTTCCCATTTTTATATAGCCTGTTTTAGATTACGGTGATTTCCATATTTATGTGCAGCATTGCTTTGATGACACGAAGAAGTTTAGCCTTGTCTTTTGTCGTGTTGGGGACGATAATCCAACGGTGTTCATCTATCTGAACCTGATTGTTGGTAATTTTTGTGGTGGTTATCAAGTCCTTGCCTGTCCATGTAAGTCTCTTGCGCATGATGTCATCAATGCCAAGTTTCCATACCGTTTCAAGATATGTGTCCAATGCACTTTCATTGGCTATGTATTCTCCATCAGGGAATTTCACCAGCAACTTGTCTTTTGTACGGCTTTTCTTTTCACGGACAAGTCTGTCTTGTATCTCAAAGTCGGTGCCCATCTCGATGGTCAGTCCCAGTGACAACTGGTCATTTATCGAGCGCAGTTGCATGTATTTGTTGTCTGAGTTGGATTGTGCGTTGATGTACCATCCGTCGCACACAGGTTTCATCCATTCTTTGTATTTGGGGTAAATCTCTTTGGACAGCAATGGAAGGTGGCATAAATCCATTTTGATGTCCGGAAACCTGTCTGCACCAATCTCTTTCAGAACATCAATCATTGTGGAGGTTGTATTATTGTAGCAGAACACTTTCCCGTTTGGAAAAATCACCTTGATGAGCTTCTTTTGGGCTCTGATTCTGTGTCTTTCGTCTTCCATGTTAATTATTGTTTTGGGTTGTGATACATCTTTAGTGTCTGTTCCATCGATATGAGTTCGCCCGGCTGCATCTTTGTTCGGTAGATATGTATCCATTGTGGTCCGAGTGAATGGTATTTCCCCAAACGGATACGAAGTACCGGCATGCCTTTGTTGGCGGCAAATGCAATGCGTTCAACCTCGTAGTAGCCGTCGATCATGCCGCCAACCATTGGCAGGAGAAACTTTATGCCTATGAGATTGACGGTTGGTATTCTTTCCATTGTGTATGTCTTGCCTGCGTGTTCGTGATATGACTTGAATATGTCGTCTGTTTTGCGGACCAGACATGTGAGCACGTTCTTCTCGTCGGCGTTTGCGTTGTGGACACTCTTACCCGTACCTTCCACTTGTGGCAATACTTCCATGGGATTACGCCCCAACTCGCACGGCTCTACGAAAAAGTATCTGTTGAGTTCTTCAAGTAGAGCATCGTTTTCCGCCTTGCATGCTTCGTTGTCTTCAAGTGCCAGAGAGTAAATGCTTTTGTTATTGTCGAAGGGAGTGTATACCTTGCCTATCAGTTGCCGGAAATGGGTCTTGATGTAATCGTCGTCGTCCACTCCTGGTCTGGCTTTCATCGCGTAGAAGTTATAGTCGCGTTGCAGCCATTCCTGTATCTCCCTGCGGAACTTATCCCTTATTTTGTTCTTCCATGCGGCTTTTTGATTAGCATTGTCCCTGGCGTACAGCGACAGTACGAAGAGGAAGTTGACATCATAATGGAACAGCAACATCGTGTCGCGGTCGAAAAGGCGGTTCTTGAATTGTATGTTCCTGTGCTTGTTCCTTTTCCTGTCGGTTTTCTCTATCCCGTCGTTGGCGTAGTCGAAATTCTCGTCCATTTTGGCCGATATAAAAAAGTTGGGGATAATCTTGTACCCTTCTGTCTTTTCGTCACGCAAACGTACACGTGAATTTTTCACGGTCTCATTGAAGCCGTTGAATATATCAAGATTCCACTGGATGACGTTGCGGGCGTAGGTGTACTGCTTATATACCGATTCACGACCGAGTTCGTGGCCCATCTTGTAGTACTTGGAGTCTCCTATATAATAAGTCTGTACGGCTTCTTCGTCCTGCCTGCGGTTTTCGCTTTGCGTGAGGCTGGCGGCCGTAAACAGGTGGTCCACAATCCTGCCGTCGTCCTGTCTCTTGTACATGCCGTCCGGCAGCGGACTGTCACCGACGAGGTCGTCGATGATGGATTCGAACACGATATGGAAACTCTTTACAATCAGATATTCACGCTTGTCGGTGCAGACATACACTTTCCTGCTCTCATCGAAGAAGGCATAGCACAGATTCCATAACAGGAGTGCCTTGTCAGAGAAATACTTGTACTTGATTTGAAGCAGGCGTGTCTTGCCGACCCCGTTCAAATAGGTTTCAAACTTTTTCCCCGTAATCAGCTGGTAACGGCAATAAATGTCTTTAGGGAAACCGTATGTGTCGCTGATGTGATTGAGTATGGAGAAGAAGATGATAAGCAGCTCTTCATCAAAATTTATCTTCCGTGTCTTGTTTACCGGATTCAGGTATATTGGCTGCCCGTCCTGTACTATTGCTTTTGACGAGGCTATTGTTCGTGTCCAGTTTGTCTTGTTCAAGCCGCTATGCAGATTTTTGACAGTGAAGAACAGGAAACTCCGGTTGTCACGGTTGAACCGGATAAGTGACAGAAGTATGTCAAGGTATGTGTTGCAGAGTCTTCGTGTTCCATTGCCTACCTGTACGATTCTCGAATGGTAGATGATGTCGGTGCCGCAGCCCATTCTGTTCTTGAAGACAACAATCGCACGGTATATCCATACGGCAAACTTGTATATGAAGTCGCGTTCTGCCGGTTCAAGGGGATTGCTGTTGTCAAGATTGGCAATGTCTTCGGGACGGTACTTGCCGAATACCAGTTCGCTGCCACATGTGTCTTTCAGCAGCACTTTGGGAAGAATGAATACGCAGTCTTTCAACAGGGTATTATAGTAGTACCCTACATAGTGTATGGAAACGCGACCTTCAACATTCTCCAAGGCGTCGATGCCATGAAGAACGTCCTTCACACCAGCCGCATCATACCGGTATTCTTCTATCAGTATGCGCATGTTCTTGTCGGCATTATATTCTTTCTTCCGTTATGGTTACACCCAGGTCTGCTTCATTGACGGCGTTGATAAATTCGTTGATGGTGTCTCTGAGTTTCTGATTGGCCGGGTGGTGCATCCATCCGTCTTTGTTGACCCATATAGAATTGCCGTCAGCACAATCTATCCTGTAGGAATAGTTCGCATAGCGTTCGTCCATTCTGTCATGTTCTTTTTCGTTTGCAACAACCCAACTGCTCACTGAGTATTTTTTGAACGGTGCCCATACTTCAACGACTTCTTGTGCGGACTTCTCGCTGTTCAATTTTACATATTCTTCTATTGCTGTATACGGTATGGCATTGATTTTCTTTACTTCCACGCCGTTTACTTTTATTATAGAAGTTGTATTGACAACATCTTTTGTGGGAACAGTTTCTGATGTCTTCGGTTTGATACCAAGATTTTCCAAAAACCGTGATATGTTTTCTTCTGCCACTTTTGTCGCTCCATCAACAACGGTATAGAATCTGTCGAACGCGATTTTGCCGCCGTTTCCGTCATCAAATATCGTGTCGCTGAATTCGTAATCCTTGAACACGTCATTCCAAAGGTAGAACACCACTTTGCCTACAAATGTCTCTGCGGAAATTATACCGTCTGTTGCCTTGCAGAAGAAGTAGCCCAGCTTTTTGTCTTCGGAATTGGTTGTGGAACCAATCTTGTCATTGATTCTTTCCACAAACTGCCACCAGTCGTACAGATTGCCATCAGCCTCTATCAGCCAGCCTTTTCCTGCATCACAGATAGGCCGGTAGGTCCAGTCCCAACGACGTTTGAAAGCACTGTCTATTGGGAACAGACTTTGGTCGCTGGTATTCATGGTGGCCCAAATATAAAGATTGTCGGGAAGAAGCAGAATGTCACCGTCCAGAACTTCTTTGCAAACATTGCGTCCGTGGTAATAGGCATTTATTGCATCAGCCTGAGGCAAGGTGAAACCTGAGAAAGTTTTGCTCAACTGTCGTTTCATATCAGCGTCGGCTGTTATAGGATAGTCGGAGAAGCCCGCTTCGTTGCGGTCGAGCAGTTGGAACAAGTCACCGAATATCTGTGCACAGTTGCCCCTGTTTATCTCTTCAATCACAAGGTATTGTTTTTCGGCTTCACCGTTTTCTGCCTTTGCGTACTTTTCCCACGCTGAAGTATACGCCTGCAAGAACGCTTGCGGTACGAACTCGTATACAATCTTTGATTCTTTTCGTTGCGACCCGTCCGGATTTTCTACAGGCACGGCCTTGGTCCCGATGACTGTCATTACTTCCTCTTCTATCGTCGTTGGCTTGTAAGCCCCTACAAATGTGGAATAGTCTGTATCGGGGTGGAAGGTTGTTCGTATAACATCCTCTTCTTTGGTGATTTCATTGATCTTGTATGACTTGCCCGTTCCGGGAGCGCCATAGAAGATTTGTTGAAGATGGTTTGATGGATTTGATGCCTGTATTTGCAATTCTTCAAAGCCATGTTCTTTTCCATCAGCGTAAGGAGTTGTAACATTTTCTATTCTTATATCAAAAACACCATCAATGGCCTTTCTAATATGTAATTCAGAATACCCTCCTGCCAAATAATTTCTAATAGTGAATTTGTCTTGTATGAGTTTTCCAGAATGGTCAATGTACGATATGTCTTTAAGCAACCCGTTGAAATAAAACCGTTTATCTGTTTCTCCATTTTTCTTTAGTATGTCTTTCCGTGCATTCCATGCTTGGGTAATCGTATTTACGGTTTGCCCATCAACAGTAAATAATACATCTAGAAGCGCCAATTGATTCAAAACGAATTCTTTGGAGAACTTTACTAATTTATGTGTTGCAGATTGATCAAATTTTCTGGGGAGTATAGAACATATGAAAAGAATGGCTTTAGTGAGATTCTCTTTGTCGAATCTTACAATTACTTGTTCACCGCAATCACGAAACAATTCAAAGTGTTCATTGTCAAGAAACAAATCTGTATTCTTTGCATCGCCAGCATTTATATTTCGATAACTGGCATTTGTGTCATTTATGTGCTTTATAATTTCTTCCATATTACAAAACTATGGTGTTGTCAATTGTTTTAAAACAGATTTCCGGTTTGATAGCAATGTTCAATGATTTTGTGAATGCACGTCTTTTTGCCAAATCTTTATGAAATATTTTAACGCGAGAATCTAATTTTGATAGGTAACTGTAGCATTTGCGACAGATTGCCAGTTTCTTCTGTTCTTCATAAATATCAAAAACTCGAAAAGCTGAATAACGAGAGTCATCGTGTAATTCTGTTACAAAAGAAATTTCATTTTCGCTGAAAACTATTTCTTGAGAAAAATCAAATGAGGTAGATTTTACATCTATAAAGTATTCTGTTGCATGTGTGGAAACTATTATAAAGTCATAAGGTTTTCCAACTTCATGGCTTTTGTTTTCCCATATGTAATCATTAATCTTTCCTGTATTCTTCTGCTTGTCAAGATATTGTGCAATTAATTCTTCACCTCTGCGACCGATATCCCGGCATCTTGCGGCGGCTTTGTCAAGATCTAAAGTTTTATACTTGTTCTTGAAATCTCCAACTTGAGAAGCAATTTCCAATTCTTTCAAGATATTTACACTGACACCATTAATCTTGCTTTCCAGATAGTTGATTATTTGAGAAAAAGAAGGAGTGCTCTCATCGTATACTTTAAAATCAGAGAGAATTGCATTCAAGAAAAGGTAATCTTGAGAGTCGGAACTAATCAGCCAAAAAACAAGCTCATTGCTATCTGTTCCAAACCAAACAATGAACCAATCAAGATTTGGCTTTTCCTTAGCGAATGAACGTATTTTCCTTACTACTGTATTTTTGCTTCTATTACCAGATTGAACTTTTGGAGCATCAATCTTACCGTTCTTTCTGTTTATTTTACCATACTCACATGATAGAATATCACAGAAATCGTTGTAAATAAGTATAGCATATTTTTCAATATGTGCGTTAGGAAGAAATGTAAGCATGTTATCAAACAGACCTATATGTGTTTGATGGCTTGTTGAAGACAAGCCAAGATCAGCTGCACTTAATTTCTTGTAACCTATTCTTTTCTCTGGATTAAGTTTGAAAAAATTATTCATGGATGATTTGTCTTTTGATTAAATAATAAAGAACTGCATATATCACGTTTACACTGACAGCGTTACCTGCCTGTTTGTAGAGGGAGCCATCAGCAACTCCTGCTTTTCTGGCATTTGTAGCATACCAACAAGGAAATCCTTGCAGCATAAAGGCTTCTTCTGGGGTGAGTTTGCGTATAGGTAAAGTGGACAGTTGTTCTTTTGTATGTGTTAGTACTGGATTTACAGCTCCATGTGATTCTATAAAATCTTGACTGTAATAATTGTCTTGACAAGCTCTGTGCATTTTATGCATAGAGGCAGTCAAGGTTCTGGCAATAGATTGATTTATGTCTGATTTTGATTTGAATTTTGCAGATCCATCCGCTAAGATTGTTGGTTTTATCTTTTCTGAAAGATAATATTTCAATTCAACTTGTTTTGTTAGAATATCCAATGTTGATTGATAATGAGGCACACCAGATTTGAGATAAATATCATCAAAAAGAGTTTTAACACTATTGGAAGTATATGTATCACGGAAATCGTTAGGAACAGGTTCTGTGGTAGCGAAAATCAAGACTCGACTTCGTTTCTGTGGAAGATGAAAATCTACAGTATCGAATATGTTTGGGAATACTTGATATCCTAAATATTCCAATTCTCCTTGGATTCGGGCATAAGTGTTTCCTTTATCATGGCGGTACAGGTTCTTGACATTCTCTAAAAGAATATATTTGGGATGCTTTACATGGAGTATATCCATTATACGGAAAAACATCTGTCCCCGTTCTTCATCGAATCCAGTTTGTTTTCCCATGACGCTAAATGTTTGGCATGGAAATCCTCCTGTCAGTAATTCAAAATCGGGCAGTGCTTCGATAGCTTTAGGTTTTGATGTAAAAGCGACGATATCTCCCATGTCAACCTCGCCATCAACTTTGAAGTTTGTTTTATATGTTTGTTTCGCTTTTGTATCTATTTCCGAATATCCTACACACTTAAATGGCATTATGCCATCTTGTGAAAGTAGATCCAATGCACGACGAAACCCACCAATCCCGGAAAATAATTCTAAATGTGTCATGTCTTAGCGTAAAAATTTCATTATACCATCACCAATGGCTTTGGCTAATTTTACTGGAACTGCATTCCCGACTTGTGCATACCAAATATTTTGAGAACCTGTGATTACATAGTCATCGGGAAATGTCTGTATACGAGCTGCTTCACGAGGGCTTAATCCGCGAGGCTCCCAAGGATGAATATACATATTGCAGTCAAATCTCATGTGTGAAGTGATGGTTTTGCAAATTTGGTTTTCATCCAATTTGAAGTATTTGTCCTTAAATATTCCATTACGGCTTTTGTATGGCATAATGTCTGCAATGGAAGGATGTAAAGAATTCGCACCCTGTGGCAAACGACGGTAAATTTCTATATCTCTAGGATTATTGTATCTGTTTTTATGATTGTATAATTTGTTTATTTCTTTTTCACCATTTATGAAATGGTAGAATTCAGTGACAGGGTATACAAAATCACATTCTGTAAAACCAGACTCTGCATTTTCTGTATATTTTACACCTTTTACTTTTTTTGCTTCAAGATGAGGAAGTCCTTCTAAGGCATCTTTCAAGACAAAATGATCTCGTTTGTTCTTAAAGATTTCTTTAAATATTTCAGAAGGTTCAATGCCCATACAATTGCCAATCATGATGAAACGTTCTCTATTTTGGGGGACGCCAAAGTCTTGTGCTTTGAGAATTTGATAGTCAAACTTATACTCCTCTCCAAAATAATCTTTGAAATTTTGCTTTATGTCTTCAATTCTGTGCGCCATTCCTTTGACATTTTCCAGAACAAAAAATTTGGGACGAACAGTTTTAAGAAAAGTTAGGTATGCCTTATAGAGTTGATTTCGAGGATCATCAAGAATCCTCTGACGGTTTGCCATGGAAAAGCCTTGACAAGGAGGACCGCCACAAACAATAGTTATATCAGATAAATACTTTTGATATTCGTCAATATGTGTATTTAGGTTATTTATATCACCGACATAATAGTGATCATCGCTAAGTTTATGATTTCTTTTATATGTATTGCAAAATGTATCCACAATTTCATTTACAAACCATGGAGTGAATCCAGCCTGTTCCATGCCAAGGCTTAACCCTCCACAGCCGGCGAACAAATCAACCATTTTGTATGTATTTTCTTTACTCATTCTTTTATTACTTAAATGTTCATTCCGCCGCCCCCTCCTTGCTATTTCTAGAACTTCTCTCATTTGGTATATATGACATAGTCATATCATTCCTGTTTGTCAGTATATCATCGTTGAAGTAGTGGGCATAAACTTCAGCTATTTCCATTCCTTGTCCTTTTTTGCATCCTATAGAAGGAATTTAATGGGATACAAAGCATTTGGCTATAGCTTTAGCAGTGATGTCGTTTTTATCTTTTTAAGTTATGTTAAGGGAATTGTATCAGTTTGTTATCATGTTCACTATTCATAAACAATTCTATTTGTTGTTGTATAAATATCAGTCGTCACAATTTGTTTTATTTTTGTTCTCAAATCCTAATTCCTCAGCCTTTTCTACTATCTTTAAAGCAAACTGTGCTTGCTTAAGAGACTTGAATGCACGGTTACGGGAGCGCATGGTTCCAAAATTGAATGCAGCTTTTCGTTCTAAAGGGGAAAGCTGATCACTTGTTTTTGCCCAATTGGCCAGTGCAAACCAGTAGTTTGCCTCAATGGTTTCTGCTTCTTGAATTTTGTTTTGTTGGGCTTCATTCAGATAGCTGCCGTCTTCATTTGTTTCAGTTTGCATTAAATTTTGGTCGAATTTGTCTAATTCTCCGAGTTTTAACTTTAGGCGATTCCAGCATTCTGGCTTTTTGCTCCATTCTCCAACATTTGATGATTGATTACCACTGTTGGAACTTCCTGTAAGATGATTCCATATCAAGGGAATCAGTTCTTCAATGCGGTTGATAACATCCTGCTGGACAGCCTGATGCTCCCAAATGTAGGTAAGGTCAAGGTTTCTGTCCGACAGGAAAGAAATGGCTGCCATCAGGTATGTGTTCATATTTGCCTTATATCCACCAAGTCTCTTTGATTTTACAATAGAGTCAATCGTATTGAAAAGTATACATTTGGCGATGGTGTGCTTGAAGTAATTGCCTGTGACTACAGGTTTGTCTCTTTTTATGTCAGAAACAAAAAGAGTATAGTTCTTTTCTGCACCGCGACAGACATTATAAGGCTGCATATTCCATGAAGACTCATATTTTGCAATGTCCGTCTTTGTGATTTTCTGATTTTTCGGGTATTCTCTTTTGAAAGACTTTTCGTTGAAGCCATTCAGCTGTGCCAGTTGATCCAGATACTGACCGCGTGTACGCTCGAAATACCATTTGCATACAGGTTTTGATTTCCCATTTGGAACCCATTCCGAACGACTGAACTTTTCCATGTCAACCAAATAGGGCTCATTAGCAGAGAAGTCGGAATTTTTGATAGCTGTCTGACTATTGGCTGAAGTTGAAATGGCTTTGATAAGTTCTTCACTGTTTTCTGCGTCACGGATTACGCTCACTTTCATTGGAACAAACACTTTTTTCAATTCCACATCACGGTCATTCATCAATGCGGCTATTGATGCCGTGGTTTGGCCTCCGTTTACAATTTGCCAGTCATACAAACGTGTAATATACAGCATTCCATCTATATCTTTTACGTCTATTTCGCTGGCAGTTGTAGATATGCCATTATTGTATGAAAAAAACATGTCAGGTTCCTCACGTAGGGTCTTTCTTATTCCTTTGTTGACTTTACCTTTGAACTGTAAGAAAGTACGAACATTTTTTTCAAGGAGCACTTGTTGGTATTTTTTGTATATTTTGGCCAGTGTAACACCAGGAATTATGGCCATATAGGCATCGATAAACGGGTTTTCTTCGCTCATCTTCAGACATTGCAGTTCTGTGTTGTATTCAGTTGGAAAGTCTATTTCAACTTTTTCCTTTCCGGCACGGATATTATGCTGTTGGTACACACGCTGCATATCCCATATATTAAACTCAATAATGTATTCTCCATCATCTGATTCAACAGCGGCGCCTGCAGCATCAGGATCTGTAAGGCCGTCTGTGATGACATAAAGACGCAGTTGGTTTATCTTGCCTTTTGTACTTTTAACCAGTTTGGCAACTTCTGCAATTTCGTCATTGTTGCCAACATTGACAGCTTTTAGGAGTGTTCCGTTCATGGATTCACGGTAAAAAGACATAAGGTAGTTGAATCCTTGATCAACCTTACCCTTATTGATTTTTCCAAGCAATGTATCAGCTTTGATTAGATAGAACAAATCGAGGGATTCCGCTTCGTCGTTATAATCATACGCAGTGATTCTTGTGCGTGTCTTTTGAAACGCGCACAATTCCGGAACATTGACTTCTCCATTGTCTTCAATATATTCCAATATGGCTGAGGCAAGTTCTTCATCGTAATCGGTGTTGCCCATTTCTACAGCTAATTTGATGCTGTCTTGGAATTCTTGTGTAAATTCTCTTATATCCATAGCTGCTGTGTAACGTTTAATCTTACTTGTTAACCCGATATTCAAGATATTTCTTGGTTATAGGTCGGAAACATATCTCGTCTTCAAGTTTTTTATATGAAGCCCTCTTTTAGGGATAGTTGCAACTTTTGCTGTTCTGTTTGCGCAATTAATAGTTGTTTTATGTCTGTTCCATAAAGACAATTTCTAAAGTTCATCCTTTGGGACTTTTATATAGACCATGTGAGATTCCTTGACAGTTGACTGCAAAAGTTCTTTCACGTCTACTTGTAGTACGTTTGCTATTTCAACAAGCGTTTCCAAAGACGGCTGAGTGCGATTTGTACACCATTTCGAGATTGTCGCTTCACCTTTGTCAAGTTGTTCTGCAAGCCATTTGTTGGTACGTTGTTTTTCTGCAAGAACTACTTTGATCCGGTTTAAACTTTTATTGTTTGTCATATTTTTATGGTATGCTCCAAATGTACGGGACTTTTCTCTTCTTAAATTAAGAACGAATAAAAAGGTTTGTTATTGCGCTTTTTGGCAAATAATTTTCATTTTTCATATAATTACATGTGCTAAAACGGCAAGATGCCTTCATGTCTTTTCATTCAATTAATATTGCTTCATTAGTATTGGTATTCAGATGTAATTATATTGATGAAGTATTAAAGAGTTTTCTTATTGTTAATTGTATATTGATCATTTCATGTTGGTTTCAGATTTGCATAAGCCCCTTTATTGTTTGCTTCTATGCCGGTCTCTGAATGTAATGCTATTGACTTTACAGTGTAATCTTATTGACTTCACTTCTTGATGTTATTAGCTTTACTCAGTGATGTTATTGACTTCATTACCTGATGTTATTGATTTTGTTCTTCCGTTATGGCGTTAAGCCGGAATGGACATGCTATGTCAGCGTTCTGTCGAGGCTTTTGTTTAAGGCTTGTATTCTGATACATTTTGATTTGTGATTGGTATTTAATTCGCTTGGTCCTGTGTCAAATTATAACTGTTTTTATCGGACGCACGGCGTGCATACTTACAGATTTTTGCGAAGCGGTGTCATAAAGGTGTGTAGACGCATCTGATGGTATGTTACATCGGTTGTCCAAGTCAGTTTTGTTTCTGTACCTTTGCTGTTTTTGTGTGGCTTTGAGCATTTCTGTGAAATTGGTTGTCTTCTCATTAATATATATACAGCATAGTTGGAATATAATAGTTACCTTTGCATCCGGAAAACAGTGCGGTAAAACGTGGGATGAAATCCAACGTTTTCGCTAAACCGAATGAGCAGAAGTGGCCTTGCCCGAATTCTGCCATGGCGAGAAAACGCGCATGAATATGAACGATAAAAGAGAGAATAATATATAAGATAAAACGAGAAGATGGAACTGATAAGAAACAAATCTTATGGAGGCGAGCGCCCGCTGTTTGCCTCGCGAGACCTTCGTCTGGAGAATGTTGTGATACTTCCAGGAGAGTCTGCGTTGAAGGAGTGCAGCAATATTGAAGCAGTGAGTTGTGAGTTTCAGGGTAAATATCCGTTTTGGCATGTAGACGGATTTAGAGTGGAGAACTGCACATTCCGTGAGGGAGCGCGTGCAGCGTTGTGGTATTCTCGCCGGCTCGTGATGAAGGATACGAGGGTGGAGGCGCCCAAGATGTTCCGCGAAATGGAAGACCTTACGCTTGAGAACGTAGTCATTCCCGATGCGCAGGAGACGCTATGGCATTGCAAGGGAGCGAGGCTGAAGAACGTAGAGGTGGCCAATGCCGACTATCTGTTCATGTACAGCAGTGACATAAGCATCGAAGACTATCGCCAGCAGGGCAACTACTCCTTCCAGTACTGCCGCAATGTGGAGATACGCAACGCCGTGATCCATTCGAAAGATGCGTTTTGGGGCACGGAGGATGTGACTGTATATAACTCGGAGATACATGGTGAGTATCTCGGATGGCACTCACGCCGGCTGCGTCTTGTGAACTGCCGTATATCCGGCACACAACCTTTGTGCTATGCCACTGACCTTGTGATGGAGAACTGCACGATGGATGCCGACTGCGACCTGGCTTTCGAGTGCTCGACGCTACAGGCTACGATATGCAGCCGGATAACGAGTGTGAAGAATCCGCGTAGCGGCAGCATCAAGGCTGAGGGTTACGGCGAGATAATAATAGACAAGAATCTCAAGGCACCGGGGGATTGTGTTATAAGTTAGGAGTTAAAGGAAACTCCCGATTTACAATATGAACAAGACAAAGGACAGTCTGTTGGCACTGATACGCAACGGAAGCAGGATGACTCTCGGCGAGCAGTTGCGTCTCACTGTCATACTCAGCATACCTTCCATTATCGCACAGGTATCTGCCATAATCATGGAATATATCGATGCTGCGATGGTGGGCAGTCTGGGTGCCAAGGCGTCGGCCTCGATAGGTATTGTGGCCACCACGACATGGCTCTTTTGGGGGCTTGTGTCGTCGTCGGCAACGGGATTTTCCGTGCAGGTGGCGCATTGTGTAGGTGCGGGGCACAACGATGATGCACGTTCGGTGATGCGTCAGGCACTCTTGGCCGTGACGTGCTTCAGCGTTGTGCTTGCAGCGATAGGGGTAGGCCTCAGCGGTGTGTTGCCCGTGTGGTTGGGCGGTGAAGAAGCCGTGTGTTCGGGTGCCACGTCTTATTTCCGTATCTTTGCCATGTCGTTGCCTCTTCTTCAGCTCTACTCGCTGGCTGGCGGCATGTTGCGTTGTAGCGGCAATATGCTTGTTCCGGGTGTGATGGGCGGTGTGATGTGCATGCTCGATGTTGTGTTCAACTTTTTTCTGATCTTCCCCACGCGTATGCTTGATGTTGCCGGTATGACGATTGTCGTGCCGGGTGCCGGTCTTGGCGTCACCGGTGCTGCCATAGGCACGGCTATGGCTGAGGCCGTAGCCATGGTTGTGCTGATGTGGTATATGCTGCGACGCTCTCCCGAGTTGAGTCTGAAAGGTCCCGTCGGCAGTTTCCGCCTGCGTGCAGGATGTCTGCGCAAGGCATTGCATATAGGTCTGCCGATGGCCGGTGAGCGTGTGGTGCTCAACTGCGCGCAGATACTCACCACTGTCATCGTGGCTCCGCTCGGCACTGCTGCCATCGCCGCCAATGCCTTTGCCATCACGGCCGAGGCTCTTTGCTACATGCCCGGTTATGGTATATCGGAGGCGGCCACGGCACTCGTCGGGCAGAGCATAGGGGCCGGCCGACGTCGGCTCACACGCAGTTTCGCGTACATCACCGTCGGTACGGGCATGGTGATAATGACGTTGATGGCTGTGGTGATGTATGTCTTTGCTCCGCAGATGATGTCGTTCTTTACGCCTGACGATGCTGTGCGTTCGCTCGGCGTCACGGCATTGCGTACCGAAGCCTTTGCCGAACCGATGTTCGCTGCCGCCATTGTCACATATGGTGTGTTTGTCGGTGCGGGCGACACACTCATTCCCTGCTGCATGAATCTGTTGAGCATTTGGGCGGTGCGTCTCACTCTGGCTGCGCTGCTCGCCCCGACGATGGGGCTGCACGGTGTGTGGATAGCCATGTGTGTGGAACTGTGTTTCCGCGGTGTCATATTTCTCGTGCGGCTGTGGAGGGGGAAGTGGGTGAAGGTATAGTTTCTTGATGGGATTAAATTTAAAATATATGATTTACGATTTTGATGAACTGATTTCCCGCAGAGGAACAAATTCCTATAAATGGGATGGAACTGACGATGACAGCGTGTTGCCGCTTTGGGTGGCCGATATGGACTTCCGTACGGCACCGGTGATAACGGAGGCACTGCGTAAGCGCGTGGAGCATGGCATATTCGGATATACGCGTGTGCCTGACGCCTATTATGATGCCGTGACATCTTGGTTCGCCCGTCGTCACGGCTGGCAGACTGAACGCGAGTGGATAGTCTATACGAGTGGTGTGGTGCCGGCATTGTCGGCCGTTATCAAGGCTCTGACCAGTCCCGGTGACGGCGTGTTGGTACAGACACCGGTATATAATTGTTTCTTCTCGTCGATACGGAACAATGGTTGCGACATCGTTGAAAGCGCATTGATATATGGAGACAGTACCTACCGTATCGACTTTGACGACTTGGAGCGCAAGGCGTCGATGCCGAATGTAAAGCTGATGCTGTTGTGCAATCCGCACAATCCTGCCGGAAGGGTGTGGACACGCGACGAACTGATACGAATCGGTAAGATATGTTTGCGTAATGGTGTGCGCGTGGTGGCCGACGAGATTCACTGCGAGCTCGTATTCTCTCCCCATCGTTACATCCCGTTTGCTTCTCTTGCATCCGATTTCGGCATACACTCCGGAGCGTTTCTTGCAAACACCGTCACCTGCGTGTCGCCGAGCAAGGCGTTCAACATAGCCGGTCTGCAGATAGCCAATATCATCGTTGCCGACGAGGATGTGCGCCGGCGGATAGACCGTGCCATAAACGACAATGAGGTATGCGACGTTAATCCGTTCGGCGTCGAGGCGCTCATAGCTGCATATAATGGAGGTGAGGATTGGCTTGAGGCGTTGAAAGCGTATCTGTACGACAACTACCGCTGCCTTTGCGGATATTTTGCCGGGCATCTTCCGCAGTTGGAGGTGGCACGGTTGGAAGGCACCTATCTGGTTTGGGTGGATTGCCGCCGTCTTGGGATGACATCCGATGAACTGTGCCAGCGGCTGCTTTCCGACTGCGGATTGTGGTTGAACGAGGGGACCATGTACGGTGATGCGGGCGAAGGCTTCGTACGAATCAATATCGCCTGTCCTCGCAGCCGGCTCATTGAGGCGCTCGACCGTCTGGCCGGCTTCGTTGATAATTTGTAGTTGGTGACTGAAACCGATTGGAGGGAAGAAAGTCAAAAATCTCCTGTCTGTATGGGGACAGGAGATTTTTGATACATATTACCGGAAAAAGGCTATTCCATGTCTTATTCCTTTGCGCTTTCTGTAGAGCATATGTCTTTCACCATTCTTACACCGGTGAGTTTTATATCGGCTGTCTTGGTGTCGATGTTGTTGCCTTGTCCGGTGTATACGAATGTGCTGTTGTCTATGGTGATGCCGTGCACGCAGTTCATGCCTTCTATTCCGCTTGCCGTTATTGCATTCTTCGTGTTGCGGCATGTTACGGACGAAATGTGTATGTCTGTAAATTCGGGCACTTTCTCCATCTTCGGCTTATCAGTATTGTCGGTTTGTCCGCCTGCCGGTTTGTTGAGGTAGTCACACTGGAACGTTATGGCATCGTGCACGATGTCCGTCATCACGATGTCGCTGATGTATATTGATTCCGTGCGGCCCCCGCGACCGATGGCACTCTTGAAGCGCAGGCCGGTATCCGTGCCGGAAAAGCGGCAGCGGCGCACCACTATACGCTTCATTCCCGTAATGTCCTCGCTGCCAATGACGAAGCCGCCGTGGGCATGATATACGGTGTTGTTCTCTATCAGTATGTCTTCGCATCCGTTCACGAGTGCTCCTTCCTTGTAGTCGCCACTCTTCATGCAGATGCCGTCGTCACCGGCATCCACGGTGCAGTTTACGATGAGAGCCTGATGGCAGTCGCTCAGGTCGATGGCATCGCCGTTTTGGGCGTTCCAAGGACAGCGTACGGTGATGCCGTCCATGATGATGTTGCGGCTGTTGAACGGATGTACATGGAATTTGGGGGCGTTTTGGAAAGTCACTCCCGTCAGCATCACGTTCTCGCAGTGGTATATCCGGAACAGGTCGTTGCGCATCTTTTCCTGTTTTTCAGGTGTTCCGGCTATGTCCTTATAACCCGATTTCATCTCCCACGGATACCACAGACCGCCGTTTTGGCGTTCCACTCCGCCCGTTTCCTTATACTGTTTCCACTCCACGTCGCTCACCTTGCCGCGCTTTACCGGGCGCCATTGCGATCCGTTGCCATCGATGATGCCTTCACCGGTAATCATTATATTTTTGCAGCGCACGGCACTGATACATGCTTTCACTCGCGATGCCTTTGGATCTGTGTCTACGTAAAGCGACTTGTCGGGCGAGAAGTATATTATGGCGTTCTTCTCGACATGGAGGTTGATGTTGCTCTTCAGTTCGATAGGTCCTGTTAGCCATATGCCTTGTGGCACGGTGACGCGCCCACCGCCTTGTGCCGAAAGTTCATCAATGGCCCGTTGGAATGCTGCGGTGCAGAGTGTCTGCCCGTCGCCTTTGGCGCCGAAGTCCGTTATGCTTACATTCTTTTCCGGCACGCTTACGGGCGTGGCCTTGCGCAGTCCGACGGGCAGGTTCTGATAGTAGTGTGCATAGTCGGATGCTGTGACGACGTACGCGGAACATGCCGTGAGTATGGCCGCCGTCAGCGTCTTTAGTATTCTTTTCATGTTTCTTGAGATTGGTTTTTAATGTATATTCTTTATGGGATTCACTGTCAATACAGACATTAGGCGCTGTAGGCTTTCGTCATATCCGCGTATCTGTCGGTGTCTGCTCTTTTATCTTGTCAGCGAGAACTTCAGTGAGAATCCGAAATCCTGCGTTGTCGTGGGATAGCTGTTGCTCGAGAGCAGCGGCGTGTTGGTCTGACGGTCGTAGTAGGCGCTGAGCGTGAGCAGGCGCGAGAGGGTGTAGTCGGCCATGAACGACATCTTGAACGCCGAGTTGCCGCTGCTGGCCGAGCTCGTCACGGTGGCGATGTCGCGTGTGATGGCGGCCTGCTTGCGGAAGGATATGTCAAGGCGCAGGTTGAGGTCGTGGTTTACGCCCCGTCCTCTTGTATTTGTCTGTTGCTTGGTATTGTTAGTCGTGTTTTTGGAATTTCCGCGCTGTGTCTTCTTTATCTTGCGTGAGGTTCCGCTGCCGAAGAGGTTGAAATTGCTTATCTTGTATCCCATGCCTATCACCCAGTCTTTGCTAAGCGCCTCGTTGAGCTGTATGCTTGTCATGCTGAGGCTGAGCACGCGTGTGGTCCGGTATTCGAGCTTGCAGGTGAGGTTGTTCTCCAGCGTTGCGTCGATGCCGAGCAGTGGCGAGAATGCTTCGTTGATGCTCACCGTGCTCACGTTGTACATGCTGTTGGGAATAGGGTTGCTTGTAGTCACGTCGGTGATGAATCCCAAACCGTTCATGTATTCCTGATATGTGCTGTACGAGGCGTAGCTGCCCACGGCGAAAACACTTTTGTAAGAGTGGTTGAGGTTGACGCTCTTGAAGTGGTCGCGCAGCCATGGCAGTTTGCCGAGTCCGCTGTATTTCAATGTCCAGTTGGGCATCATCCGTCTGAGGGTGGGGAATATGTCGAGCGACGAGCCTGAGCCTGAGGTATAGGCCGAGAGGAATGCCGGTATGAGAACGTCGGCGCTGTATTTGTTGACCGTGCCGAGTTCTGGGTTGTAGGGCGTGCCGCTGAGGTTGATGCCGTTAGCGTCGTATGTTCCCTGCGGATAGTGTGTGCCGGCATATTGGGCCTGCACCCGCTCACGGAATCCGTCTATGGAATTGCAGAACTGCGTGAACGATTTCGAACTGTAGCCGTTGTTGGCGTCGCCCATGCCTTCAAGGGCGCTCTTGAGACTGATTGTCGTCATGTTGAACGTTCCGCTGTGAGTGCCCGGCATGCCTGCGTACATATACTGTATGCTGCGCGACTTGTTGACGGTACGGCTGGCGTTAAGGTCGATCTTAAGGTCGCGGACGGGTTCGAGCGTGATGCGTACCTGAAGGTCTTCGCTGCTTGATGTCGTGGCCGGTGTGGCTACGCTGTCGTTGCATAGCAGCCAGTTGTTGTCGTAGGCCTTCTGCAGGTAGCCGTCGCCGGTCAGTCCGAAAGCGAAGTCAAGACCCGGTGAGAGCACGCTGCCGGTGCGCTGTCCGAATGCGTCGCCGATGTTGGGGATGAATCCCGGCAGAGTCATCGAGTATTGGCTGCGATATGTGATGCCTATGCTGCGTACCATCATCAGGAAGCGTGCCGCTGACTGTGCGGGCTTGTACCACCATTGGTTTTCAAGCGGTTCCTTTGGTGTGACGCTCAGTTTTATCTGTATGGTGTCGAGGTTCTTTATCAGTATCTTGTTGGCATCCACCACCTTGTATTTCAGGTTATACGGCTTGCCGTCTTTTGTCTTTGCCGATACCATCAGGCGTTTGCTTTTCTTGTTGTGTGTCACGGTGATGGTGGTGTCGGCTTTCAGTGTTATCTCCCGTTGATAGGTGTTCTTGTTTTTGGGCAGTTCGCTCTGTTGCTTCTTGTCCTCCTTGGTGTCCTTCAGGTCTTTTGGGTCCTTGTTCTTGTTGTTCTTGGACGTCTGAAGTTTTTGGGCGTTGTTGTTCCTTTTGTTCTTATTGTTGGTTATTGTCTGTTTCTTGTTGAACCGCTCGTTGGCCTTTTTGAGGAAAGGGATATGGTTGTACAGTGTCTCCATGTTGAGCGTGGAGTTGATGTTGAAGTTGCGGTTGTTTGCGATGGTGTTGCCGAGTGAAGTGCCGTCATCGAGTTCCGTACCGCGCACCCATGAGTAGTTGGCGGTGTAACTGGCGTCAGCATTGAGCCAGTCGAATATGGGCAGTTTGTTGAGGGGTATCTGGTATGAGGCCGAGAACGACTGCTGGTAGTCGAGCGGAGTTCCCAAGTTTTTGATGCTGTGCCACACAGAGTCTTTCCATACATGATATTGGTCGGGATAAAGATCCTTGTTGACCGGTGTGTACGGCTCTTCAATCTCGGCGTGTGTGGCCGACTGGAAGTTCATATGCAGATTCTTGGTGAGGTCCCAGCGTATGGAGAAGTCGCGGTTCCAAAGGAACTGCTCACTGAAAGTAAGCGGCAGACTTGAACCTGCGCCTGCGGGATCCATGTCGCGCTCCTGCAATTCGTAGTAATTGCGTATTATCTCGGTGTTGAACGCGATGTTCTGTGGCAGATAGTTGATGCCGATGGCTTTGGGGAAGTTGAGCCACTTGCTCTTGCCTTTCAGCTTCTTGAACGGTTCGAAAGTCTTGTACACCGGTGTGTAGCTGTAGTTGAACGAACCGCGCCACTGGTCTTCTTTCTCATAGACTGTGGTTTCGCCCGAAGTGTGACTGTGCGAATGGCTGTAGCTGAATGAGAAGTTGGCAGGGTCGTACGGCATGGGGTGGCGTTTGGTCTTGATGCCCACACGCACGTTTGACAGCGAGAAGTTGGTGTTGGTGGTCTTCGTCACTGCTATCGCCTCTATGGAGTCGCGTTCGTGCGAGTCCTTTGCCGACTCAAGAGCATCGTCCAGTTCCATGTCGGTGTCGAGCGGGTTGTACTTCGGGCGTGTTTCCTCTTTGGTCACCGAGTAGTAGAGCGGTGCCGTCACCTTTGCTTTGTCCGGGAAGAACTTTCCCAACTCAAGGTTGGCTGTGAAACTGTATGTCTTGTAGTCGTCGGTGGAACGTTGGGCGAGTCCCTCTTCAAGTCCGCCGAATCCCTCGGTCACCATCTTTCCCGTAAGATTGATGGTACCGAAGTCGGACAACTGCATGTTGAGCGCACCGGACGCGGCCCATCCACCCTTGTTGTTGAACTCGAGCAGCCGCAGTTCGTTTACCCATACCTCGCCCGACTTCACCGTCGACGATATGTTGCGCACACCGATCATCATCGTCTTCACCTCGCCGAGCGACGGGTTGCCGATGATGCTTATCTTGTTGTTGGGTTTGTTGTCGTCGTACATTGAGAAAACCGTTGTGTACGATGCTCCGCCGGTGGCTCTTGCCTTGTTTCGTGCCTTTTTCAGACCGGTAAATACTGACATGTCTATGTCGAGCATGTTCTCTTCGGGCCACACCGCACGGCAGTCTGTGGGCGAGAACTTGTCATACTGTCCCTCGGGAGTGAGTTTCAGCGGTATCTCATATTCGTAATAGTTGTTCTTGTAGTCGTTTCCAAGACGCACGAACAGGGCCAGCTGATCGTTTTGAAGATTGGTCGTGTTTTGCAGCATTGCATTGGCATGTACGAACATCTGCAGGCGCTTATACTGTCGCAGGTCGAGTGCAGTTGTCTTGTATACGGCCTTGGCCTCGTCTTTTGCAAGATTCTTCACAGTCATGTTCATGGCCTGCTCGTTGCTCTCGACGAGTTGTGGCTGCGACGGGTCGGTAACGCGGCTGATGCCCGGCGGCAGTACATAGTTCACGGGTTGCTTGTCGTTGTTCTCCTCTATGTTTACTGCGCTCACTTCCATTGTTCCGTTACCGCCGGCAGCGTTTTGGTTCAGGTTCTGCTCATACATGCGCCATTCGCCGCGCACCAGGTCAAGGCTGCCGAATCGCAGAACGATTGGTCTTTGAAACCGGGTCAGGAACATGCGCATGAAACGTATTGACGAGAAATCGCTGATGGAACCGATACGTTCCTTGTCGGCAGCGTTGATTGGTATGCGGAACTTATACCAGTTGACCGTCTCCTTATTCCCGTTGCGCAGTGTAGCCGTGTACGAGCGCTTGTCGGTAATATAGTTGTTGCCGATGTTGTTCTCGTTGATGTCTTCGGGGCGTATGCTCACGCGATACTGATAGTAGCGTTCGTATTCGTTGAGCGTATAGTCCTGGTTGATGTCCTCTACGTCAGGTGTCGTCTTGTACGACGTATCGTAGCTTTCGTTGTTGCCGTCGTTGTCGGGTGAGTTGCCCTGTGGGTTGTTGATGCGTTTGTATCGTTCGAGTATCGATGCTTGCCGACGGTCAAGTTCGGAACCGCGGAAGTATTGGTAGTTGTCGTTGGCTGGGTCGGCCTGCCATGCGTTGCGTATGCTGTCGTTGGTGATTGACTGCACGAAAGTGTTGAATTCGGCGTATGGCTGGAATGCACGCTCCTCGTCGTCGTTGAGTCCGTTGAGTCCCACATCCTGTTTCTCGCGTGCTCCGGCCGTGGTGGCAAAGGCGTAGGTCTGTGTGGCCTGTACCGGAATCTTGCCCCACTGTGTGGTGGTGAAGCTGCTGCTGCCGTCCACAGGCATGCCGCTTTCGTAGAATTTCTTGCCGTCGCGCAGAACGTCCTCACTCACCTCGCCGAGGTTGATGTAGAGGTCGCCGCCGTATGACGACGCATCACCGTTCTGTCGTGAGTATATGAACGGGTCGAGCAGCCAGAACTCGATATACTCGATGTTGGCAGTCTCGAAGTCGTTGGTGTCCAGTTTTCGCATCATTCCGCCCCACTTTGCCGCCGGGTTCAGCATGGTACCGTCGGCGTTGACGGCCGTTGAGAAGTTGTAGGGGCCGCGCTCGTTGGGGTAGTATGCCATGTTGAGTATCGACAGTGTAGCCGTGGCGCCGTTGTATGTGCTTTGGTCTCGGTTGGGATACAGTTCGCTGATGTATACTTCGCGCACGTAGTGATTGGACAGCTGGTTGAGGTCGCTCTTGATGTGTCCCGGTGTGAGCGAGCTGCTTTTGTATGTGAACAGCGGGTCGATGGTGTACCACGAAAGCAACGAACGGTTGTAGCCGCTGGAGAGCCCATCCTTGTCGGACGACTCGGGGAACATCGACGGCACACTTGACAGCACCCACGACTTGGGGTCGGAAACGCTTATGCCGTTTTTTGTGTTCTCAAAATCGTCGATGTACGATGCGTTGTCCTGTGTTCCGCCGGCTTGTCCGGCGATGAGCTGTGCGAATTCGCCTGTCAATGATATCTGCGACGGCTGTGTACAGTGCAGGAAAGGCACTTTGTCGAGAAGGTTGGTGAGCCACTGACTCTCCTTCTTCCAGTTCATGTTGAGTCCCCACAGTATGTTGTTGAGCGGTTCGGAGCCCATGGCTACCTTCGATGTGAGTGTCTGTTCGCGCAGATGCTGGAAAGTACCGCCTATCTGGAAATCCTTAGAGAAGTCATATTCCCAGTTGAGTCCCATCATTGTCTTGCGCATCATGCCGTAGTCTGTGTTGCTTTCGAGACTTACGTTGACCGATGTTCCGGCGTCGATGATGCTTTGGTTGAGTATGGTAACCTCGCCGGCCGAGTAGTCTACACTATAGTCCGAGCCTTCACTCAGCACCACACCGCCAGCAGTTACCACCACCGAGCCTTGCGGCACGTTGTATGCACCGAGAGATATTACGTTGGCCGATGTTCCCTTGTATTGTCCTGTAAGAATGAATTTGTCTTTCTCTGCAATCTGTTTTGCGGCTGTTTTTGTCGTGTCATACAGTTCGGTGAAGGCGTATTTGTCGGCTGTTGCCTCCGTTATGCCTGCCGTTACGAGATAGTTTCGCAGGTAAGAGCCGAACGGTTCGGCAGCCGGGAAAAACACACGTCCGTTGCTGACGGTATATCCGTCGACGAAGTCAAAGTAGCCGTTAGGGTTCGCCTTGTTGTTATTGTCCAGACGGTCGGCTCCCAGTATTCGGATTATCGGCCTGTCCTTTACCTGCGGTTCGGGCAGATAGGTGAGGTATACGCCTGTGGTGTCGTTCTGATATTTCACGTCGAGGCGGAACTTGGTCTTCTCTACTGTCGATGCAAGATAGTATACGTTCTTCATCATCAGCCGCCAGTTGGCCATCTGCGGGCTGTTGTTGGTGTTTTTCAGTGACTTTACGAATAGGGCTTCCTCTGTATTTGTATTGTCGGATGCGAATTCGCCCACCTGATATGTCTGTCCGTTGAGGGTATATTCGAAAGCTACGGCCAGAACCTGATCCGACTGTAGCGTGGTTTTCAGCGAGATATATCCGAGAGCTGTGTTGACAGTGTATTCGGATGATGTGAGCAGACGCGCGCTTTGCAGCTTCTCGTAGTCTACGGCTCCGGTGAATCCGCCTATGGCGTCGAACACGGTACTCGTCTGGTCGATGTTGCGCGCTGCTGCGTATTCGTTTGTCATGGCACTGTACTCACCGTTGGCGCTGTTGCTCGGTGCCACGTCGCCGGTTCCTCCCCACAGCGGGTTTGATGTGTTGCGGCCCTCGCCGAGGTCGGCCAGTGCAATGATGTTGCGTGTGTTGCTTGTGGTTCCCGTCTTGTTTGTCACCCACACTTCTACGCGTGTTATCTTCACTCCCGTCAGCACGTTGGGCAGTGATGCCATTCCGCGGTCGTAGCGTTCGCGGAAGTAGTGGGAGAGGAAGAAGTGGCGGTTCTCCTCATAGTCGGCCACGTTGATTTCGAACGGAGTGAGCTGTGTGCCGCCTTTTGACGAGACACTTTTCGATGTGGAGTTTTTCTGCGACAGCACGGTCTGCAGTTTCAGCTTGCCGAATTGCATGTCGGTGCGCACGCCGAACAGCGACGAGGCGCCCTGGATTAGTGACGAGTTGGAGGGAAAGGACACGTTGCCGGCTTCCACCAGTTTGATTATTTCGTCTTCCTTGCCTTCGTATGTCAGCTTGAGGTTCTTTGTGTCGAAGTCGAATGTGGCGTCGGTGTTGTAGTTGAGGTTCATGTTGACCTTGTCGCCCACCTTTCCGTTGAGGCTCAGGTTGATTTTCTCGTCAAAGTCGAATGCCGTTGTCTTTCGGTTGCGTATGGGCAGAGACGGATTGTCGATGTTGTTCAGCGTGGCGCCTATCTTTAGTTCGGCCGTTCCCTGTGTCTTGATGCGTACTCCTCCCGGTCCGAATATCTTTTCGGCCGGGCCGAGGTCGAAGTGCATGTCGGTAAAGTCGAACTTGTTCTTGCCCTGTGCGGCTACGTTTTCAGCGTCCTTGCGTCGGAAGAACTCCTGCATGGCGCGTCGCCCGCTCCACCGCCGGTACTCCTCGGGAGTCATCATCACAGGCGTGTTAAGATAGGAGTCGCCTATCTTCGAACCTATGAAGTATACGTTGAGCGAATCGTCGTATACGGCCTCCTGCCTGATGTTGTCGGGCATCTTCAGGTCGATGGCGGCCGAGTCGAGGTCTGCTGTCAGCAGTGGCGTGGTCTTCCTTATCTTCCATCGCGGGTGCAGCAGCGAGTCGGGTATGGCCTCGTCTTCAACCACGAGTTTCGGTTGTGCCTTGGGTACGGGCTTGTTGGCAGTGCGGGTCTTGTCGTCCTGTGCTGTGGCGAGTGCGATGCTGCCTATCAGTCCCAGTGCGGGAATGACAAGCAGCGGCTTGTGTCCGGTGATGAACGACAGGGCCGACACGATACGGGATATGGGAGACTTGCCGCCGGCAGGTCTCTTGTCTTTTGCCTTATCCTTATTATATATGTGTGGTTTCTTGTCCTTCATCACTGTTATGTATATGTTCTATTTCTGTTTATGTCCGTGCCGCATCCGGGAAGGTTTAAGAAGCGTTGGGGATATAAATTCACTGAAAGAAGCATCTGTCTTTAACTCCCGGGCGACCGTAGGGAGCGATAACTCCCTTTAATTCCTAACGGAGCGTAGCGAAGTGATAACTCCTTTTTAACTCCTTATTTTATCATCTTCAACGCCATCTTTACCACCATCTCCACCGGTGCGTCGGGATGCTCCTGCAATATCTGTACCACAACTTTCTGTGTGGGAGCGGGCGAGAAGCCGAGCATTGTCAGCGCGCTCACGGCCTCGTCCTTTACCTCATTGTTCACCGGCGACTGTATTGCTCCGCCGGCAGGTATCTCTTCGGCTATGCCTAATGCGACAATCTTGTCGCGCAGATCGACGATGATGCGCTGGGCCGTCTTGAGGCCGATGCCCTTGATACTCTTCATCAGCCGTTCGTTGCCGGTGGATATGCAGTTGCACAGTTCGGCGGGGCTCATCGACGAAAGCACCATGCGGGCAGTGTTGGTGCCCACGCCCGATACACTTATAAGCAGCACGAAGAGCTCGCGTTCCTTCTTGTCGGCAAAGCCGTAGAGCACATGGGCATCCTCGCGGATAGCCTCATACACATACAGTCGTACCTCGTTGCGTCCCTGGATGGCGGTGTAGGTGTTGAGCGAAATGTTAAGTCCGTAGCCTATCCCGCCCGTCTCCACTGTAGCCAGTGCGGGCGTAAGCTCGGTGAGTTCACCTCTTATGTATTCTATCATTATATGCTGTTTTCGTATATATACATTACAATTAACGACAAAAGCCGTTAATTATTGTATACCAGCCAATGTGAATGTGCCGTTTGTTCCGGATACTATATCTGACGAGTGTTTTGCCGATGTGGTTCCGTCGGCGCGGTTCCTGCTGTCGCTGTAATGATATTTTGCCGGAATTTAACACTTCCGGACTCACTGTTCTACGCGTCCGGAAAGCCCTTGACGAGGTATAGCGGCGCTCTTCTGCATCGATTTTCGGGTGAATCTCTTGCCGTAAGGGCCTCCTTGCATTGCAATTACGGCCCCGTTGCCTTCCCGTTACGGCCTCGTTGGCTTGCAACGAGGCCGTAATTGCAATGCAAGGAGGCCCTTACGGCATAAAAATGAAGCTGCGTTTTCTGCACAGTTGTTGCTGATTGGTTGTAATATCTTGTAAATCAGATAATTGAATTTGCACACGTAAAACTCGCGAATTTCGGTCCAAGATTTTTCTGTTTCAAAATAACGCAGTATTCGGATGGCTTTTGTTGTGATAATTCAATAAAACCTTTTAGACCATAATTCTTTCAATCAATTAATGGCAAACACATACATCGCAAATTTGGTTTTCGGCAGGTGTAGTGCCGTTATAACTCATATTTTCAGCGAAAAGACACTTTATTGTGAATATAATTATTATCTTTGCAATAAAATAGTATCATATTATATGAAAGACATCATACAAGTCAATCCGTTCGTCGTGGGAAGATATGTCAGCGACCGGTATTTCTGCGACCGCAAGGACGAGACCGCCCAACTTTTGAAGCACATCTGGAACGGCCGCAATGTGGCTCTCATCTCACCGAGACGCATGGGAAAGACGGGGCTTATACACCACTGTTTCGGTCAGGACCGGCTGGCCTCTTATCACACGTTCTTCGTCGACATATATGCCACGACATCGCTGGCCGAACTTGTCTACCTGCTTGGTAAAGCCATCTATGACGAACTGAAACCGCGCAGCAGTAAATGGGTCGACCGGTTTTTCCGGACAGTCGGTTCGCTGCGCATGGGATTCAAGTTCGACCCGGTTACGGGCGATCCTGTACTTGACATCAGTCTGGGAGACATCCAGGCGCCGCAGACAACGCTTGATGAGATTTTCCGGTATCTGGAGACGGCCGACCGTCCATGCGTTGTAGCCATAGACGAGTTCCAGCAAATCGGCAACTATGTGGAGAACAATGTGGAAGCCATGCTGCGCACCAGGATACAGCAGTGTCACAACACGTTTTTTATTTTTGCCGGCAGCCGCCGTCATCTGATGAGCAATATGTTCAACTCGGCAGCGAAACCTTTCTATCAAAGTGCCGTCACGATGGGGCTCGGGCCGATACCGTCCGGTGTTTATGCCGACTTTGCATCGAAAATGTTTGAGGACCATGGACGCCGCATCCAAGACGGGGTGGCACAGACAGTGCACGAACGGTTCGACGGATGTACTTGGTTTGTCCAGATGATCATGAACGAACTCTTCGCCCTGACTCCTCATGGTGGTGTCTGTGGGAAAGACATGGTGGACACGGCTATTCGTAATGTAATAATAGCACAGGAGGGAACATACAAGGAACTTCTGACACACATTGCGCCAAAGCAGAAACAGGTTCTGCAGGCCATTGCACGTGAGGGAATGGCACGTAGCATCACCTCCGGAGCATTCGTAAAAAAATACAAACTGACGTCAGCAAGTTCGGTACAGGCGGCTGTCAAGAGTCTGTTGAAAACGGAACTGGTCACGCAGGACGGAGACGCATATCGTGTATATGACCATTTCCTTGCCTATTGGTTGGCTCATGAGTATTGAGCGACGGAAAGGCGGTTGATACTTATGAACTCAGTAAGGGGTGCGATATAATGAAATCCGGACAATTATTGAATATGTAAGTGAAATGTTGATGATGGCGTTCAATTCGTAAGCTATCGCCCGCGATATGCTGCGAAATGTTCGTTTTCACATTTTTATTGAAAAATTAATGGCATAATGTCACTTGTTTCGCGTCAATGATGTACTTTTGCAACCGGAAACGGTCTGACCGTGTAGACAAAGTACGCAATCATCTAAAAAACAAATACATAAAAGAAATGAAGAAGATAAGAGCGGCCGTAGTAGGTTACGGCAACATTGGAAAGTATACCATTGAGGCACTCGAGGCATCGGATGATTTTGAGATAGCAGGTGTGGTGCGCCGCAACGGTGCCGAGGACAAGCCCGCGGAGCTGGCGCAGTATGACGTGGTGAAGGACATCACCGAGCTGAAAGACGTGGATGTGGCCATTCTCGCCACACCGACACGCAGTTGTGAGGAATATGCCAGAAAGATTCTTCCGTTGGGCATCAACACGGTGGACAGCTTTGACATACATACCGGTATCGTGGACTATCGGAAGAATCTGATGGAAGTGTGTCGGCAGAGCGGTACCGTGGCCGTGATTGCAGCCGGATGGGATCCGGGTTCGGACTCGATTGTGCGAACACTGATGCAGAGCCTCGCTCCGAAGGGATTGAGCTATACCAACTTCGGGCCGGGAATGTCGATGGGCCACAGCGTATGCGTGCGCTCTAAAGAGGGTGTGAAGAACGCCCTGTCAATGACCATTCCTCTCGGCGAGGGCATACATCGCCGCATGGTATATGTAGAGCTGGAGGACGGGGCAAAGCTGGAGGATGTCACGGCTGCCATCAAGGCCGATCCGTATTTTGCCAATGACGAGACTCATGTCTTTGCCGTCGGGTCGGTGGATGCCGTGCGCGATATGGGCCACGGCGTGAATCTGGTGCGCAAGGGTGTGAGCGGAAAGACGCAGAACCAGCGTCTGGAGTTCAATATGAGCATCAACAACCCTGCTCTTACGGCCCAGGTGCTCGTCAACGTGGCACGTGCATCGATGCGTCAGCAGCCCGGCTGCTACACCATGATAGAGCTGCCTGTTGTTGACATGCTGCCGGGTGAGCGTGAAGACCTGATTGCGCATCTGGTGTAGACCGCGATTGTATGTCTCCGGAAGGAGATAAAAAGATAAACGTGAATTGAGATGTGAGAATTATAATTGCCTTTATGGATTCGAGTGCGGTGCATGTCGTACTTAATCTGTAAAGGCAATTATAATTCTCACATTTTGCTGCCGGTCTCGTTTGTTTATGTAGACTTGCGTAAAGAACCGGCACAGGTAGCCGTAATTCTCGGTTTTCTATTTTTCATTCTTCATTTCTTTCCGACTGAAGGAGTCCTGATTTATCTTGTATCAGTTGCCGTTTACACTTCGGTTGTGCTCCATTCTCATTATTTTCAGAGGGCATGTGGCTATACATTTGCCGCATTTTATGCAGTCGGTGTCAAGATAACCTGTTGCTGTACCACGGCAGTCGTATGGCGTGAGCTGCATCGGGCAAACTCTGGCACAGCTCTTGCACTTCATCTGACATGTGTCGGCAACGTGGATATTGGTAAAGCCGGAGGGCAACGGGGATTGTTTTGGCGATACACACGACGATAGCGTGCCCATAGGACAGAAGGAACACCATGTCCGGGGAGCATAGACGAACGAGAGGACTATGCCCACGACGGTTGTCACAAGGATGATGTTCCAGAACACACGCCCCATGGCGTTCCAGTCGCCCCATGCAAAGTACATCTGTACGCCGAAGACGGTGAATATGAACATCACCATGAACAGACGGAAACCGGATGTGCGGACAAACCGTGGAATGGGGCGGTGGGGTGAGTGTTCGGACAAGACGCGATCGTAGAAACTGCCACGCGGACAGGCGTTGCCGCACCACCATCTTCCGCGTCTTACGGCAAATGCGACGGGAGCTATCATGCAGATAAGTGCCAGCAGGCCTACAACGGGATAAAACCATCCTATTACAAGATAGGCCAATAGCATCCAGTATAGCGGATATCCCTTGGTAGGAAAATGGCGGTGAAATCTTTTTGTTGACATTTTCTTGTTTCTTTTTATTGATGTTTGGATTATTGACAGGTTGTTTAGAAAGGGAACAGCAGTGGAAGTACAAATGTCATGACCACTCCCATTACGATCTGCAACGGCAAGCCTACCTTGACATAGTCGCTGAAGGTGTATTCGCCGGCATGCATCACAAGAGCGTTGGGAGGCGTGGAGAACGGTGAGGCGAAACACATGCTCGCTCCAAGCGTCACGGCAAAAAGGAACGGGTAGGGGCTTGCACCGATCTCTATGGCCGATGTCATGGCGATGGGAGCCATGAGCACAGCCGTTGCCGTATTGCTGATGAACATCGTGAGCAGCGAAGTGGTGAAATAGATGCCTGCAAGAAGAACGGTCGGACTCATCGAACCGAGCGACGACACGAGCGAGTGGGATATCATGGCTGACGTCCCGGTCTTTTCCAGAGCTACAGACATGGGCATCATTGCCGCTATGAGTACGATACTTTCCCAGTTGATGGTCTTGTAGGCGGCTTCGACGTTGCGGAAACATCCGCAGAGCACCATGAGCAGCCCGGCTACGATTACTGCCGTGACGGGGGCAACAGGTATGAAGTCGAACACCATCATGGCCACCATTGCCACCATGATGACAGCGGCAAGGGGAGCGCGGTAGTTGAGTGTCACCTGTCGGGCCTGCTCTTCCGGCTGTCCCAACACCACCCAGTCGGTCTCCTGCTCGTCCAGTCTCGATATGTTGCTCCATTTGCCTTGGACTAACAGCACGTCACCGGACATCAGTTTTTCTTCCGGCAGGCCGGTCATTATGTAGTTGCCGGAGCGCTTGATGCCGAGTACGTTGATGTCGTATCGCTCGCGGAATCCCGAATTTTTCAGCATCGTGCCGATAAGGCGCGACGTAGGTATGAGCACAATCTCGGCAATGCCGATGTCATAGAAATCCATGTTGTTGTTGTCGAGACGTTTCAGACCGTTGCTTTTTGCAAAGTTGTCCATCACAGCCGTGTCGCCCATAAGGTATATTATGTCGCCGGCGGAGAGGATACTGTCCGGACCGGCGAGGCTTTGGCGCACGTTGCGTATAAGTCCGCTACGGTCGGTGCTTTCGCTGCGTATCTCTATTATCGACAGGCCGTAGCGTCCGCGAAGGTTAAGTTCGGCCACGGTCTTGTTTCTTACTCCCGATTGTTCTTTCACCATATAACGGCGCAGGCCGTTGGACAACTGATATTCGTCTACCAGTTCGTCGAGCGTTTTGCCTCCGCCGGCCTTGCCGGTTGCCTTTCCTTTCTTCTTGTACAGGAACAGTTTTGTGAGTGGCATCATGACTATGATACCTATGATGATGCAGATAATGCCTACAGGGAAGAATGAGAAGAAGCCGAGCGGCTGGTAGCCGGCACCTGTCAGTGCCTGCTGTATGACGAGGTTAGGCGGTGTACCGATGAGCGTCAGCATGCCGCCGAGACTGCTGGCAAAGGCCAGTGGCATGAGCAGACGGCCGGGGCGCATGTTGGCTTGTGCCGCCATGCTCACAACGATGGGCATCATCAGTGCCACGGTTCCGGTGTTGCTGATGAAGGCGCCTATCACAGCCGTCACCGTTACAACAAGCAGGAACATCCTGATATCGCTGCCGGCAGCGAGTTTCATTATCTTCTGGCTTGCAGCCTTGGCCAGTCCGGTCTGTAGAATCGCACCGCCCACAACAAACAGTCCTACCATCATTATTACAACGGTGGAAGAGAATCCGGCGAGTGCCTCCTCGGGCGTAAGTATACCAAGCAGGAGCATGGCGGCAAGGGCGCACAGTGCTACGATGTCGGCGCGTATGCGTCCGTTGACGAACAGTATTATCGTTATGGCAAGTATTGTCAGTGTTGCTGTCATTTGTGAGATAGTGATAGGTGTCTGTGTCTTTATTTAATGAATGTCAATATTTCTTTGGTTTAATCATGTAGTTCAATCATGTCGGTAATCGTGGCTGTCAGATATGGCAGTATTTTGTCATACGGAACGGTAAACGACGGCATGCCGGCGGCATATGGCGCTATTTCGTAAGGCTGATAGGTGAATGTTACGCCTTCTTTGCCAAGTGCCGGGGCATATTGTGGCAATGGCAGGAAGTCAACACTGTATTCCGTAAGCAGCATGTTCTTCAAGTCTTCATCACTTATCGGTGCTTTGCTGTCTTCCTTGAAGTATTCTTTCAGGCCCTCTTTTATAAGCAGTTTGAAGCTCTCGGTGTTGGTGCCTGTCAGCATTTCATGGCCGAAGCGGCGCCCGTCGGATTTTCTGAAGGTGGCCGTTGTGCCCGTATGCATTCCGTGTGCACCGCCATAGTATGTCTCTATGCGGCTTGTATAGACTACGAACTTGTCTGTCTCGTATGTTTTGCTAATGCTTCTGGAGTCAGATAAGGTGGGCATGCTTTCCCTGTTGTCATACACGGTCATGTCTTTCAGATTCTTTTCCATGCCCTTACCATAATATGCAAGCATTGAGTTAGGGTTGTTGATGTCGTTTCGGTAGGTTCCTCCGAGCTCTTCGCTGATGTATTCACGGATTATATTGGCCAGTGGCGTTGGGCCTGCGGTGGGGAAGTCGACAGTTATGCTTACTTCGGAATTGTTGCTTTTGCTTTCGTATGTTAACGAATCGGTTGTCAGAGGGCTCTCTTTTGTCTGACTGTTGTTTTGACATGCAACTGTGAGTGCTGCAAATGCTAATGATATCGCGGCGGCCGATAGTGCCGGAATACGCTTTATCTTCATATATCAATGATTTTATATTATACAAAAAGGGCGGCTCTGTATTGATATTGGGCCGCCCTCGGATATATGTGTATCAGTATTCTCTTTTCTTATTCGCCTTTGATGGCAGCTACACCCGGCAGAACTTTGCCTTCTATGGCCTCGAGCAGAGCACCGCCACCGGTAGATATATAGCTGACTTTGTCGGCCATGCCGAACTTGTTGATGCATGCTACGGAGTCACCACCGCCGATGAGCGAGAAAGCCCCGTTGGCTGTAGCCTTGGCGATAGCGTCGGCAATGGCTTTTGAACCACCGGCGAAGTTGTCAAATTCGAAAACTCCGGCCGGTCCGTTCCACAGGATTGTCTTTGCGTCCTCAATGGCAGCGGCAAATTTCTCGCGTGTTTCCGGACCTGCATCCAGACCCTCCCATCCTTCGGGAATGTCGTTTGACTGGCAAACCTGTGTGTTGCAGTCGTTCTTGAAGTCGTCGCCAGCGATGCAGTCTGTGCCGAGTACGAGGTTTACGCCGTTCTCCTTTGCCTTCTTTATGATGTCGAGAGCCAGGTCGAGTTTGTCGTTCTCGCAGATGGAGTTGCCTATGTTGCCGCCCTGTGCCTTTGCGAATGTGTATGTCATACCGCCACAGAGGATGAGGTTATCGACCTTTCCAAGCAGATTTTCAATGATGCCAATCTTAGTCGAGACCTTCGAACCGCCCATTATGGCTGTAAACGGACGCTTGATGTTGCTCAGAACGTTGTCAACAGCCTGTACTTCTTTCTCCATAAGATAGCCAAGCATCTTGTTGTCTGCATCGAAGTAGTCTGCGATTACGGCTGTAGAGGCGTGTTTGCGGTGAGCAGTACCGAATGCGTCCATTACATAGCAGTCGGCGTAGCTTGCCAGTTTTTTTGCGAAATCTTTCTGACGGCCTTTCATTTCTTTCTTTGCCTCGTCATATTCGGGAGTGCCTTTTTCCACGCCTACAGGCTTGCCTTCTTCCTCTGCATAGTAGCGCAGGTTCTCAAGCAGCAATGCTTCTCCCGGCTTCAGTGCTGCGGCAGCCTCGTCGGCATTGGCGCAGTCGTCGGCAAACTTTACCTCTACACCTAAAGCATCCGATACGTTCTTCACAATCTGAGAGAGTGAAAGTTCCGGCTTTTTCTTGCCTTTGGGTTTGCCCATGTGGCTCATCATGATGAGTGCACCGCCGTCGTTGAGCACTTTCTTCAGTGTGGGGAGTGCTCCGCGGATGCGGGTGTCGTCGGTTACATTACCGTTCTCGTCCAAAGGAACGTTGAAATCTACGCGCACGATTGCCTTCTTGCCGGCAAAGTTGAATTGATCGATAGTCATAATAGTATCTATTTAAATATAAAATAACTTTCTTGTTATGGATTTTGCGAACGCAAAGTTAGTAAAATAAATCCGTAATTATATGAGTGATATGAGGTTTTTATATATTTTTTGCGCCAATCCGGAATAAATGTAATATGGAGTTTGCAATATAATATGCAGTATGCGGTTTGTGGTATGAAATAGAAAAGTTCGTGAAACCATGAGTACCAATCTCGTTTCACGAACTTTCTGATTCAGAGTATACTTCTATTTATTTGCCTGCATCGACCCGCCAATTGCCGTTCTTGTCTTTGCACATCTTCATTTTGTTTGTATCTTCGGTTCCGTCATCGTATGTGATTTTCATTTCTACGGTAGCCTTTTCGCCGTCTTCAGATATTTCTTCAGACACGGCTTTGGCCGATTTCGGCTTTTTGCCGCTCTTTTCCGCGCTCTTTGTTACTTTTTCTTTCAGCATTGCTACATACTGTTTCTTTTCCTGTTCCAGTTTCTCTTTGTCTCTGGTGTCCTCGTTCTTGATGTAGATAAGGTCTACATAGCCTTCGTAATCTTCGTCAACGAAACAGTCCATAGCTTTTTCTGCTACTGCGCTCGGAGTGTTTCCGCCGCCACACGCACACATTGCCATCACTACAATGAAGAGGAAAGCCACTTTAAAAAGTCTTTTCATACTTAATTGGTTTTTAGAAATTAATAAATTGTTGGTTGTAAAATATTTCTTTGTTATTCGGCTGGTTGTTTCAATCCTCAGATATTTCTCATCCCCGGACCGGTGTTGCTGTATACATCATCATAAATGATTGTCTTTTGGTTGATTGCATTTCGTGATAATGATTCAATATGCTCGTAGTCCTAAAAACATATCACACTGTACAAATGTGGCGACGACATGAAGTCGGACGGAAGTATCACATTTTCTATCTGCATGCCCGGTATGGAGAAATTGTGCCGGGGAGCGGTCACCAGTGGCATTCCGGCCTGTCTGTAGGCAAACTCCACAAGTTCACAACAATACATCCGGGTGGTGTCGCGGTCGTCATAGTCATGGTCGAAAAGTGTGCCCCGTGCGTATACCCGCATGGCTACCAGTGCTGCCCGCGCGGCGGCAGTGCTGTCTTTGCAGCGCATCACTCTCCCCGTTTCGGCATTTTCAGGAGCATAGAAACGTGTCGGAATATCCATTTTCACGCGGTCTGCATCACCATCGTAATCAGGTTCGTCCGGTACAGCATGTACCACCATCATTGCTCCTGCCGAGTCGACCACGATGCCTACATGCGAGTAGCCTCCGCCGCGGTCGGCAACGAGAACGGCGTGGCTCGTAAATCCGAATCCCCGCCTTAGAACCACATCGCCGGGACATAGTCTTATGCTGTCCGGGAGGATTGTCGTCTGTCTGTCGCCGTCATATCCGCAACCTGTCAGGCTGCATAGTGCAACAACGATACCGGCAGCTATAAAGTTCCGTGTCAGACAATTGTAAGTCATTCTATGCAAAATTAAACAAATCCGGTGATAAACCAAAGACATTTCGTCAATATTCTGTTGAACTGTCATAAAAATCTTTCATATCGTTGGCTCTTACTGTGATTTTCTGTAATTTTGCGCATGTTTGTATATATTGACGCACAACAATTAAATGGATATGAAAGATTCTGTGTTGATAGTAAGTGGCGGAATGGACAGCATCACCATGCTGTATGAATACAAAGACCGCATAGCCATAGGTCTGTCGTTTGACTATGGCAGCAATCATAATGCCCGTGAGATACCTTTTGCCCGCATGCACTGCGAGCGGCTCGGCATTCGCCACATTGTGATAAATCTGGACTTCATGCACCGTTATTTCAAGAGTTCGCTGCTTGAGGGGCCGGATGCCATCCCAGAGGGCCATTATGCCGATGATAATATGAAGTCGACCGTCGTTCCTTTCCGCAACGGCATAATGCTTGCCATAGCCACGGGTATAGCCGAGAGCAACGGTCTCAGACACGTGATGATGGCCAACCACGGTGGTGACCACACAATATATCCCGATTGCCGTCCGGATTTTGTTGCAGCGTTCGGCTCGGCGACGGCAGCCGGAACCTACGAAGGAATCACCGTAGAGGCCCTTTATACCGGTATAACCAAGGCCGATATAGCCCGTCGTGGCCATGCTCTTGGCATAGACTACGGCGAGACATGGTCGTGTTACAAGGGTGGCGTGCGTCATTGCGGCCGCTGCGGCACATGTGTGGAGCGGCGTGAGGCGCTGGCCGAAGCCGGGATAAAAGACAATACGGTGTACGACAGTCCGTTAACGATGCCGTATGAATGATGACAATAAGGACCGGGAGCGGATGAACAGTGTGCATATTGTGATAGTATCGGTATCAGATAAAGCAAATACGGATATTGTCCAGTCCGTCCCATGTCCTGTTTTTGTTGATTTCCCTCCTTTTTCATAATCGTATGTCATCAGCCCTGTGCCGTGTCTATCTGAGCCAGTCCTCAATGCGTCCTTTGGCTACCAGATAGTAGAATGCCAGTCCGAACCAGCTTGTGGCAAGCAGCACGATGGCCACCAATATGCGTTTCCATAATGCAACATCAAGCATCAATATCTCGAAGCATGCTTTTATTGTCAGCACAGCTCCTATAATCCAGATGATAAGTCCTATCATGATTGTTTCCTCCTACTTGTTTTTTGTTGAATACTTGCAGACATTTGTTTTTCATTTCATGTAAAAAAAACAAGTCTGCGTATTGTATTTATAATTTCTTTTTGAGAGTGATAACCGGCGGACAGCCGGAATATCAATTACAGTGTCCGCCGGGACAGATCAGCAGTTTTACTTCTTGTCAGCAGAAGATTTTCCGTTTTTTGGAGTCTCGGTCTTTTGCTTGTTGCCTTTTTCTGTCGTGCAGTCTTCGACTGCCTTATCTTTCTTTTTCTTGTCGCAGCTTTCTGCGTCTTTCTCTTTCTCGCAGCACTTAGTGTCCTTTACTTCCTTGTCACAGTTTTCCGTGCTGTTTTTCTTGTTCTTGCACTCCGTTTTCTCTACCGGTTTGTTGCAACATTTCTCTTTCTTTTCCATAGTCATTACTTTTTATAGTTAAACAATTATCCCACTTCATTATTTTTTTATTTTGTTCTACGCGGGGGATGTCGCGTGTTATCCTGTTGTTTTTTATGCTTCCATATGTTGTCGTCAGCGATTCTATTGCAAATATACGTATAATGAATACATACTGAAAATAAAATACGGTTTGTTCAATACTATTAAGTACCGTTAAACTAAAAAACTTTTATATCGTTTCCATAATCATAATATTCGTTTAATCAGACTCTGTTTTTACTTGTCGAGACACTGTATAGTGAGAATGTCTTTATTATATAGGAACCGGCCCGGTACTGTATTCGGCGTAAGATAGAGGCGGCTTTCAAAGGAAAGACAGGTCCGGGAGATATTTTCTGTCTTGGGCATACAGTGGAACGGCGGATTTTTTTTCGTCGTTTATGCAATAAAACAGGATAAGTTATAGTTATAATGGTGTTATAATTCAATACATGTATAATAAAACAGTATTATTGTATGAATAAGATTTTCAGAAGTACAGCCTTTCTGCTGTTTATGTTGACGTGCTCGGCACCGGCCGTGGCACAGTTTAATCTCGGCAAGGCTGTCGGCGGAGCGCTCAAGGCCGGCAAGGCCGTGACGCTGACAGACGAGCAGATGGCCCAGTATGTGAAAGAGTCCATCGACTGGATGGACAAGAACAACAAGGTGTGCGATGCCAACAGTCCCTATACGCAGCGCCTCAACAGATTGGTGGACGGGCTGAACGAGGTGGAGGGGATTCCGCTCAATTTCAAGGTCTATGACGTTATCGACGTCAATGCTTTCGCTTGTCCGGATGGCAGTGTGCGCGTGTTCTCGTCGCTGATGGACATCATGACCGACGACGAACTTCTCGGTGTGATAGGCCATGAGCTCGGTCATGTGGCTCTGAAGCACTCTAAGAAGGCATATCGCACGGCGCTGCTGGCATCGGCACTGAAGGACGGTATAGCCTCGACGGGCGGCAAGGCCGCTTCGCTTACCGATTCGCAGCTCGGACAGCTTGGCGAGGCCGTTCTCAATTCGCAGTTCTCGCAGAAGGAGGAGAGCCAGGCCGATGACTACGGTTACGATTTTCTTAAGAAGAAAGGCAAGAATCCATGGGCCATTGCCTTGTCGTTCGAAAAGCTCAAGCAGCTGGAGAACGGGGCGGCCAAAGGTTCAAAGATGGATCGCCTGCTGTCTTCCCATCCCGATACCGACAAGCGTATCCAGAAGATGACAGAGCGTGCCAAGGCCGACGGCATAGCACGTCCGGAGAACAAGTAAATGCCGGCAACAGGTTTGATATTTGACCTTTGCGCATTATCATCCTGTCTCTCTTTGTGCATTTTCATTCATATCGCAGGGGCATAATCTTGTTTTTGTCCGTCACCGTCATATAGACTGCCGGCGGTTACGCTCAGGACAATGCAGGATTATGCCCCTGCTGTTGATATAAAACGGAGCCGTGATGATATAAAAAACGGAGTTGTGACGCCATGTCCCGTTGCGAAGACACGTCTGATTGCAGCGTATTTTGTAAACAAAACTATGCAAAAATCCTGTATGCGGAATAGTTCCTAAAAGATGTTTACATGGTAACGGAATTGCAGAAAAGCGGTGTCTGACTCCCGTTTTATGTAAACTATATTTATTTTACACCCGAATTTACTTGCCAAACGGCCCTAATGAGGATGCGAAACGGCCGTAACGGGAGTGCAATAAGGGCCTCGTTGCACTCCCGTTACGGCCGTTTCGCAGAATTATTACTTACAAACCGTTGCACATATTCCTGCTTGACAATGCAATCGAATGATAATCAGCTGATTGTGTTTGCACACGAAATACTGCGATATTTTCGACGAATGGCTTTCTGTTTCAGAATATCGCGCGCTACAGAGCGTGTTTGTCACGATTGTTCATAGTCGCGTCAGTAGTCGGAGTCGTTATCCGAACAGCTCTCTCAGTGCCTCTTCCACCTTGCGCACGGGGTGCAGCTCGATGTTGAACTTGCGGGCGCTGATGCCCGCCATGTTGTATCGCGGCACGATGATGTGGCTGAACCCGAGTTTCTCGGCTTCGGCAATGCGCTGCTCTATGCGGTTTACGGGACGCACCTCGCCGCTCAGTCCCACCTCGCCCGCCATGCACCATCCCGTCTCAATGGCCGTGTCGACGTTGCTCGACAGCACGGCGGCTATCACGCTGAGGTCCATGGCAAGATCGGTTACACGCAGTCCGCCGGCAATGTTGATGAATACGTCTTTCTGCATCAGCTTGAATCCGACGCGCTTTTCGAGCACGGCCAGCAGCATGTTAAGGCGGCGCTGGTCGAACCCCGTGGCTGAACGCTGCGGAGTGCCGTAGGCTGCCGACGAGACGAGGGCCTGTGTCTCCACCAGGAAAGGCCGTACGCCCTCGATGGCCGAGCTGATGGCTATGCCCGACAGGCCCTCGTGGTCTTGGGTGAGGAGCAGTTCCGAGGGGTTGCTTACCTGTCTGAGCCCCGTCTGCTGCATCTCGTAGATGCCCAGTTCGGATGTGCTGCCGAAGCGGTTTTTGATGCTCCGCAGTATGCGGTACATGTAGTGCTGGTCGCCCTCGAACTGTATCACCGTGTCGACGATGTGCTCCAGTATCTTCGGTCCGGCCAGTGTGCCCTCCTTGTTGATGTGTCCGATGAGTATCACGGGCACTCCGCTCGTCTTGGCGAAGCGCAGCAGTGCAGCGGCGCACTCGCGTACCTGCGTCACACTGCCCGGACTTGTGTCCACGTCTTCGGTGGCGATGGTCTGTATGGAGTCTATCACCACCAGTTCGGGCTTGACGTCGCGGATGTGGGCGAAGATGCTTTCGAGCGATGTCTCGCAGAGTATCTGGCATGTCTCGTTGGGCGAGTGGGCTATGCGTTCGGCACGCATCTTGAGCTGGTGGGCGCTTTCCTCACCGCTCACATAGAGTATCCGCCGCTGCGGCAGCCGCAGTATGGTCTGTAGCGTGAGAGTGCTTTTGCCTATGCCGGGTTCGCCGCCGAGCAGCACTATCGAGCCCGGTACAAGCCCGCCGCCGAGCACGCGGTTGAGTTCCTCGTCGTGCATGTCCATGCGTGGCTCGTCGCGGGCGCTTATCTCATGCAGAAACAGCGGGCGGTTTTTGTTCCTGTCCGTTGCCGCACGTACCGATACGGCTGCCTGACGGGCAGCCTGGGTGCCTGTGTCGGCGGCTATGCGTATCTCCTTGAATGTGTTCCACTGTCCGCAGCTGGGGCATTTGCCTATCCATTTGGCCGATTCCTGACCGCAGTTGCTGCATACGTATGCTGTCTTGTCTTTTGCCATAATACCGCAAAAGTAGCAAATAAAATCCAAATCGGGAGATTTTATAGAGCGCTTTTTTATGAAAGACGCTGAAACGGTAAATTTCTTATTCAGAAAATCCGGTGTCTTGAACAAGAGACTATCGTTTCAGCGTCTTCACTTTTTCGAGTGTTATCCTTTAAAGAACCTTTTTGAGCGTCTTCAGTGTCTTGCGTTTCGACATCTTTCCGGCTTTCACTTTCACGTCAACCGTTCCCGCTTCGCGTTTGCTCCGCATTATCAGAAGCATCCGTCCGCCTTTCATCGGCTTTGTCGTGACACCGTTGAAGAGGCTGTCAGTGTAGTGGTCGCCGTTGTCCATGGCAACGAGTGAGGCCGCTCCGCTGATGTCGACGGTCATCTCTTCGTTGAATGTCGGCACCGTACGTCCGCGGCTGTCCACTGCCGTTATGTCCAGATACATCAGGTCCATGCCGTCGGCTGTCCATGCGGTGCCTTGGGGGTGGATCACGATTGCGGCGGCCTGTCCGGCCGTTTCGATGCGGTGGCGTGCCGTCTCGCGTCCGTCGGCATCGCGGGCGATGGCCTCTACGCTTCCGCCATGGCCGTATGGCACACCGGTCCATAGGATGGTGTTGCGCTTCGACTTGTCGGCATCGGAGGTGTTGTTGGGCTTTGTACCTATGCTCTTGCCGTTGACGAGCAGCTCCACGGAGTGGGCATTGGTGTAAGTGATGACGTCCTGTGTGGTTCCGTCGGCGAAGTTCCAGTGGTCGAGAATGGTAGGACGGCCCACTATGACGTCGTTCCAGCTGACGCTTTCACCGCCCTTGCGGTCGATTACGCCGATGCGCACCACCGGTTCGTCGGCCTTGAATGCCGAACGGATCAGATAGGCTTGAGGGTAGGGGCGCATGGTGTGGTCGAAGAAAGAGTAGTTCCAGCCTTTCTTCGGCCATGAGTTCGACTCGCCCCAATATTCTATCGAACCCCAGTAAGCCATGCCTACGCTGTGCTCGCGGTCCATGTTGTAGTAAGGTTCGAGCATTTTTGACGTCTCGGCCTCGCTTTGGAAAATTATCAGATGTGGAGCATGTTTCTTATAGTCGGCATATTTGTCCGACTGATAGTTGAACGAGGCCACTTCGGTGGCGCATCCCAGTTCGGGCGGAACGAGATAAGTGTTGAACTCACCCTGCTTGCGCGTGATGGCTCCGGCGCGTGCCGGAAACATTGCCACGGTGGTGGGTCGGGTACTGTCGAAGCGTTTTACCAGTGTGTCGAATATCCTGTATGTGGTCACGCCCCAGTCGTTCATGCCGGAAAAACCGGCCCAGGCTTCGCGTATCTGGAGCTCGTTGCCCAGACTCCACATGATGATGCTCGGACGGTTGCGGTCGCGCTTTATCCATTCGGGTATAAGCCGGTACCACAGATTGGTCATGGGCTGGCGCCCGCCCCAATAGTCGTTGTCGCTCCACTTGTCGAAGATTTCGTCTACGATTATCATTCCCACACGGTCGGCAATGCGTGCGAAACTGTCGCTATAGGGGTTGTGTGAACACCGTATCGTGTTGTATCCGAATTCCTTGAGGCGTAGCATCATTCGTTCGATGGCCTTGTCGTGGGCTGCGGCACCGAGGGCGCCGAGGTCATGATGCCCGGAATTGCCTTGAAGGAACAGTTTCCGGCCGTTGAGACGGAAGCCGAATTCAGGAGAAAACTCGAGCTTGCGTATGCCGAAAGTCTCGCAGATACTGTCTACGGGTGTCTTTCCGGCATATATCACCACCTCGGCTGTATATAAATAAGGTGTGTCAGGTGACCACAATGAGGGGCGGACGACTTCAACTTCCGGCAAGACCACTTCCGTTACAGACTGGTTTGTGTTATCCGGCATGCCGCTTAAAGCCGAACCGACGACACGGCCGCCGGCATCGCGGAGGCGGGTATGTATGGTCACGTTGTTCTTCTGCCATCCTTCAACCTCCACCTGTACTCTGACTGTAGCCTTGTCGCTGCTCACCTCGGGGGTGGTGATGAACACGCCGTGGCGGGCGATGTGCGTCGGGTTGGTCAGTTTGAGGTGGACATCGCGGAAGAGTCCGCCTCCGGTGTACCATCGCGAACCTTTCTTCGGGCCTGTAGATGCATATACGGCTACGACATTTTCCGTGTCGTATCGCAGGTGGCGGGTTATGTCGGCTTCCATTCCCACGTAGCCATAGTCGGTTGAGGCCACCTTATGACCGTTGATGTATACGTCGCCGAGATAGATTATTCCGCCGAAGTCGAGTGAAACCTGCATCCCGCGCCACAGGCTGTCGGCCCGGAATGTCTTGCGATACCATCCTTCGCACATGGGTTTGAACCCGCGCGCGCCTCCGCCGATCTTGCTCCAAGGTTGCTCAAACTGGAAATCGTGGGGCAGATCGAGCGTGCGCCAGGCGCTGTCGTCGAGTGTGGGCGACGCGAAGTCTGTGTTTTTGTTGTCCTTTGTCGCCTGGCAGAATTTCCATCCGAAGTTGAACAGTGTACGTTGGTGCCCGGCAAAGTCGGCCAGTGGCCTGTTGGCTGTGGTGACGGTTTCTTTAATGTTCTGATATTGTGCCTGTGCCGGCATGTGGATGCCTGCATACATAGTCATGGCAAAGGATGCTATGTATGGCATGATGCAGTTTCTGATATTAGTTGTCATATACGTTGTTTTGGTTTTGTTTTTTGCAAAATTAGGTATAAATGTCATTATCATTATATGAAAATTGTACGGAATATAGTATAATTGTACGTAACATAAAGCATCGGATAGCAATATTTATGGAAAATAATGGAGTGTTTACGGATTAATTTATTAATTTTGCAGCGTGATAAAGGCTAATATCGCACATTAATAAACTTCGGAAGGGCGGCTCGTGTATATTATAAATACGGTGGGCGCCCTTTTTATTTAAATGATACCGGCGTGATGAAACATATCGTCTTTATACTTCTTTCAGTGGCAATGCTTGTAGCCTGCGGGCAGTCGTATGAGGAAAAGAAACTCCAGACGAGGCAGCAACGTGCACGGCAGGCACGCGAAGATTCGGCAGCACTGAAGATTGCCGTGACCCCTACACTCGATTGTCTGCCCCTGTATGTGGCTGCGGACTACGGACTGTTCGGGACGCTTGGAGCCGATGTCAGACTGAAATATTATGCAGCACGGATGGATTGCGATGAGGCAATGCTGGCAGGCAGGGTGGAATGTACGGTAACTGACCTTGTCCGCGGACAGTATATTATGGAGCGCGGCATGCCATTGGAATATGTTGCGGCCACCGATGCCTGTTGGCAGTTGATTACCAACCGCAATGCACGTATCAGGAATCTGAAGCAACTCAATGACAAGATGCTGGCCATGACACGCTATTCGGCAACCGATTTGCTTGGCGATTATGCCGTGGACAGTGTGAAACTGAAGCCAGAGATGGTGTTCAGAATACAGATAAACGATGTCAATTTGCGACTTAAAATGCTTGAGAACAACGAGATGGACGCCATGTTGCTCACAGAGCCACAGGCTACGGCTGCACGTATCCGGAAGCATCCCGTGCTGATGGATTCGCGCAAATTGGGATTGCGTCTCGGGGCTGTGGCCGTAAGGGCTGACCTGAAGAAGGATACGGCCAGGAGTAGGCAGGTGGATGTGTTGATAAAGGCATATGACATGGCGTGCGACTCTATCAATAAGTATGGTGTGAGGGGATATGGCGAGGCGATAGCAAGGCATTGCAAGGTGAGCCGGGAGGTTGTCGGCAGACTGCCTGAGGACATGAAGTTTGTGCATGCGGCGTCTCCGCGCAAGGCTGATATAGACTATGCCGAGGCATGGCTGAGGGAAAGGATGGAAAGCGACGCAACAATACAAAGTGGTGATGGAAGCAAATAAAGAACTTGACGATATATTGAGGCTGCTTGACAGCCGGCGCCTCAGCGAGGCAATGGAACTGCTCGGTACGTTCGGATGCAAATATCCGGAACTGAATCTGACGGGGCCGCTTGATGATATACGTAGCGACTATGAGCGTATGTCGGGTTATTGGAGCATGGGTTACCGCGATCCGCAACTTGACAGTATTTACGACGAATTGTTGCGGCGTGTGTACCGGCTTACGGCAGATGTGTATCTGCGTTATGCCATTGCACATTCATCGTATATGTCGGGAATCTGCCGGCGTATCGACGTGGCCGGCCGCGACTGGTCGGAAGGCGTGCTGCGCGGAATGTTGGAGACTTTTGTCACCGATGTCGCTATGCTCGGACTGGAGCCTGAGCACGTAAGGGCGGCCCGTAAAACCGGACTTTATTCTGATCATCAGCAGATGATGAACGACCTTTTCGACTATATATGGACTTCGCCACAGTGGTCGGACGGCATGGCGGATGCTTTTCAGCAGATATTGCTGTCGCCCACGGTCGATGCCAACGACCAGTCGCTTATTGTATCAGCGCTGATGCTGGGCACGATGAACATGTTTGATATCAACAAGTTCCGTATTCTTGTGAATGTATACCGGCGCAGTGGCGATGAGAATGTGAGGCAGCGTGCACTTGTGGGATGGACTATGTCGATAGGGCAGGGGCGTGATGTGCTTTTTGCGGAGCAGAGACAGCTCGTGGACGGACTGCTTGCCGACGCACAGGTGTGTGCCGAACTTACTGAATTGCAGATACAGTTGATGTACTGTATAATGGCGGAGAGCGACAACAGCAGGATTCAGAAGGAGATAATGCCCGAGCTGCTCAAGCACAACAATATGAATATCACTCCCGGCGGTATAGAGGAAAAGGCTGATGACCCGATGCAGGATATTCTGGATCCGGAGGCGTCGGAGCGCAATATGGAGAAGATGGAAGAGAGTTTCCGGAAGATGATGGACATGCAGAAGGCCGGATCGGACATTTACTTCGGAGGATTCTCGCAAATGAAACGTTTTCCGTTTTTTGACAGCATAAGCAATTGGTTTGTTCCTTTTTATTTTGATCATCCGGCCATAAGCAGTATGTACAATGATAAGGGGACCGGGCAATTCCTGCAAAATATAATTAAAGGAGGATTGTTTTGCGACAGCGACAAATACTCTTTTGCCATTGCGTTCAGGCAGGTGGTCGACCGCATACCGCAGAATATACGTGAGATGATTGCCAATGGAAGCGGAATGATGGTAATGAACGAGATATCGGCCGAGGCGCAGCAGACACCGGCATATATCAGACGTATATATCTGCAGAATCTTTATCGTTTTTTCAGGTTGTTCCCGATGCGCGACCGGTTCTGCAATCCTTTCGACCGTAATGGCGGCGGAGACCGGCCGGCGGGATATTTGTTCTTTGCCAATCCGATGTTCCGTGGCACACGGCTTGAAAGTCGTTTCGGCGAGATAGGTTCGTTTATGGTCAAGAGAAAGATGTATGCGGAGGCGGCCGGTTTGCTTGATAATTATAGTGAAGAAGCACACGACTACCAGTATTATATGCTTGCCGGTGCCGTGTTGTCGAGTCGTGACAGAGCTGTCGTTCGTTCGAGAATGTCGGGACTTACGGCAGAGGAATGTTTTCGCCATGCCGTGGAGTTGCATCCCGACGAGCCGCGAGCCATTCTCGGACATGCACGCTCATTGTTCAGTGAGGGACGTTATTCCGAGGCATGCGATGACTATGCGGCATTGCTGCGTATACAGCCTGACAATATGTCCTTCATGTTGAATTACAGTGTCTGTCTGACCAACATGGAACGTTATGACGAGGCATTGAAGATGCTGTACAGGCTCAGTTACGAGTATCCCGACAACAGCAATGTAAACCGTGTGAAGGCCCGTGCCCTTACCGGCAGCGGCAAGTATGGGCAGGCACGCAAAATATATGAGAGGCTTTACGAAAGTGGAAACGTTGAGAATGAGGATATCATCAACAACGGCTATTGCGAATGGTTTGCAGGCAACAATCAGACTGCCGCAGAGTTGTTTGTGCGTTATCTGAAGAAATGCTATCCGCAATCAGGTCTTGGCAGTTATCGTGAATATGCCGAGAAAGATATTATCGTACCGGAACAGGAGTTTCTGAAAGGACATGGGGTGACACAGACCGATATTCAGCTGATGGTCGACCTTATATGTGCAACTGTCTTGCGGTAGGCAAAGGTCCATGCAAGTGGTACGCAGACGCCGGCAATGGTGTAAAACACCCAGAAAAAGTCTTCGTTGGCGTGCTCGTGTATTACCATGTGGCAGCCTATCTGTAGGAAATCGAGGCCGTAATACCATATCTTGACGAGGCTTACGAGTTTGAATGAGATGATATGGAACACAAAGATGCACATCGTATTGTCACCGCAAAACACGAGAAATCTCCTCAGCAGGTTGTCATGTCTGTCTATCATGGTGCTGATGTTGTAAGTCATGAGAAAGCCGCAGAGCGCAGGTATCGGCAGGGCAAGGAAATCGTTGAACTTGGCGTTCCATGCCATACTTGTCGACGCCAGTCTTGAAAAAGCAAACACCGTACCGGCAAATATTGCCGTCGCCAACCAGTTCACGCGGTATTTGTAGGCATATTGCCGGAACAGAAAACCGCATCCGAAAAAGAATGTTCCCATTATTTCACGGTATCCGCCTTGTATGAGGTTGATTACTTTCAGTCCTTCGCATGTCTTCCACATGGCGAGCAGCAGCGCCGTCAGGCATACGGCTATGGGAATGATGCTCTTCCTATAGACATCATTGAAGTGGTCTGGGTTGTCATTAAAGTTGTAACAGCCGCATTTCCGGAATATATTGTCGAAGATTTTGAACAGTACCAGATAGAATATGCTTGCAACGAGCAGTCCGCGGAAAAACCAGAAAGCTCCGCAGAGAAATTGGTCGTAGCCGCCCATGGCGCTTACCATGGTCCACAGGTTCTGTTGCATCTGATGCCACGAGTATGGATGGGTGACTCCTCCCGCACCGTTGCCATATTGTTCGTTGAGGATACCCAGGCGAAACATCCAATTATGCAGTGCAAGGAAAAGAATTGACCATTTAAGAAAGGGCAGATAAAGCGACTTGAAACGTTTCTTGACGAACGTTGCCTCGTCGTCAAGATACTTCAGAGAAAAGAAATAGCCGGCAGTGATGAAGAACAGTGGCATGTGAAACTCGTAGAGAAACGAGCCAAGCCAGCCTGTTCCCTCTGTATGACCGATGACCATCAGTATTATACCGATGGCTTTGCATATTGATATGGTTGTATTGCGGAGCATTGCCGTTATTGTGATAGCTTTTTTGTCCTACAGCCACGGGGCGAGAAGATGGGCGAACCATCCTCTGAACTTTTGCCACGGTGTGCGGAATTCATCCCACACCTCTTCCGTGAGGTATACGCTCTCTTGTTTGTCGCGCTCGAAGAGATTGTCGAGTTCCTTTGTCGTGTGTTTGTCTATTATCACGGCGTTCTCCTCGTAGTCCATCCTCAAACTGCGGGCGTCAAGATTGGCACTGCCCACAGTGCAGAAGCGTCCGTCTACCATGATTACCTTGGTGTGGTGGAATCCCGGTTGGTACAACCATACGTCGACACCCTTTTTCATCAGTTTGTGGACATTGTAGAACACACAATCCGGTGTAAGCGGTATGTCACTCTTGGCGGCCACCATAATCTCCACTTTCACACCGCGTTTGACAGCGTTCTTTATGGCCTTTTTCAACTTGCGGTTGAGTGTAAGATACGGATTTATCAGTTTGATGGAGTCTTGCGCGCTGTCAAGTGCACCGAGATAGAATGTCCTGATTATTCTGTTCGTCTTACGTGGCTCGCGGTTGATTATGCCCACTTTCTTGTGTCCGGCGGTGACGGTGGTGTCAGGTTTCAGTCCGACAAAAGTTTCCGGAGTGTAGGCCCGGAAATATTCGGGTCGCCAGATGTCCTCACCGGTCACTTTCTCCCATATTCTGGAGAATATCATCTGTAATTCATTGACGGCTCCACCCTCTATGCGGCAGTGCATGTCGTGCCATTCGCCTACTTGTTCGGTGCCGTTGATATAGTAGTCGGCCACGTTCATGCCGCCGGTATATGCAATGCTGCCGTCTATAACCACAATCTTTCGGTGATCACGTGTGAAGATGTGGTTGATCCATGGGAAACGTATAGGGTCAAATTCGTATATTCTTACTCCGTCCTTTCTTAATTTCTCTACGTGTTCCTTGAGCAGCGGCCGGTTGTTGGAGTCGTTGCCGAATCCGTCGAACAGTGCCCTTACCTCTACACCTTCCTTTACTTTTTCGCGTAGCAGATTGAACAGTTCGGACGCTATTGAGTCGTTGCGGAAGTTGAAGTATTCCAGATGTATACTGCTACGGGCTTGCCGGATGGCCTTGAACATGTCGTCAAACTTTTCCTTACCAGTTGTGAGCAACGTCACTTTGTTATTGTGTGAAAAGTTCACACCTTCTTTTTCAAGTATCCTGACGATGGTCGAGTCGCTGGTCTCGCCCCTCATTTCCGTCGCGAATATCAACAGACAGGCGGCGATGAACAAATGCTGTCTCATTATTATCCTTTTCTGCGTTTTAGTCTGTATTCCAATGGCGATATGCCGTGTTTGTCCTTGAATATTATAGTGAAGTTCTCTGCCGTTGTGAAGCCGAGGGATATGGCCAATTCACTGATGTTGATGTTGGTATGTATCAGTAGTGTGCAGGCATGTTTCAGTCTCAGCTCTCTTACTAACTCGGCCGGAGTCTTTTGGGTTATGCTTTTTATCTTATGGAAAAACGGTACGCGTCCCATTCCCATTGCCGCAGCCATCTCTTCTACGTTTATTTGTCCGCGGCTCATGTTCTGCAATACATATTGTTCCACGTTTCTCATCAGTTGTCTGTCCATAATACTGGTCATTGAGTAATCGCCGATGGTGTTGCCGTTGTAGTATGACATGTTCGTATCCTGTTGCTTGCCATGCGGTTGTTCTTGAGGAGTCCGGTCTCCGTAAGTCCGTTCTTCTTCATCTGCGATGTATGCCATGTCGTAGTCGGTTGTTGCATCGTCGTTTGTAGTGGCGGTGGTCATGCTTGAGTTGTATCCTTCCAGCATTCGTGTTTCCTTGCCCTCGATGACATTGTCAAGTCCCTCTTCGGGAGCCAGGCCGAGCAGGCGGTTGAAACGCATTACGGCTTCTTGTATGTTGAACGGTTTTGCCAGGTAGTCGTCGGCCGACAGAGTGACATTCATATCCTTCATGTCGTTAGTAGTGAGAACTCCGTCTGTCATGATGACAAACTTGACATTCTCTGTCGTTGGGTTGGTCTTTATGCGGTTGCACAGTTCACTTCCTGTAATGTCCGTCATGTTATGCTTGCATACGATTATGTCAGCCTTGAGTATTTCCAGATCGCTTATGGCAGCTTTTGTGTCACAGTATGTGTGCAGATTGTAGATATGGTTCAGGTGGCTCATTATAAACTTAATGAATTCCTTGTTGTCATCAATAACTACCATTATGTACCGTTTGGTGGCGATGTCGGTGCGGCTTGGTCTTATTCCGGCTGTGAGTACATCGCTTTCTGCCTGTTGAAGATTCACTTCACCTTTATCGTTGAGCAACATTTTCCCAGTTGCGTCTGCCGTGGCTTTTTCTTCAGGGTTTTCAAGTGCCATCTGCATTTCCGATATTCTCGTTATGATTTGCAGCATTTGGAAATGCAGCGAGTTTATCTGTTCTTTTCCGTCGACTGTATTTTCTTTTTCGGCCATGTTGCTGATGATGGATGTCATGCGCGACATTGGTTGGCGCAGATCGTCGCTTGCGGCTTTTATCTCGTTGCGTTGCATGGTCAGTTCTCTTATTATAGCTTTCTTTTTTGTCCATAAATAAGTGATGTTTTTGACACCTGCCATCCAGAAATACGCAATTAAGGCCAATGCGGCGGCATATATGAAAATCATCCACCATGACATCCACCATGGTCTCATGATTACAATCTCGAGCGTCCGTTCCTGATTACTCACGGCTCCTCTGGCGCTTATGGCTTTTACGTGCAAGGTATAAGTGCCGCTGCTAAGATTGTTGAATGTCACGCCGTGTGTTAGTGCGTCGCCGTTTTGCCAATAGTCGTCTCTGCCTTCCAGTTGATACATGAACAGCAGTCGTTCGCTTTGATTGTAGTTGCCTGCGGCAAACTTTATGGTGAATGTGTTTTGGTTGCTGTTCAGCTTTATTCTGTTGCTTTCGTTGAGGGCTTGCGGTAGGGGGACGTGACCGTCATATTCGTGTCCTGTAATTATTTCTTTGTCACCGATAAACAGTTGCGTGAGCATTACCTTTGGCAGTGATTCCTTGTCGTCTTTGTTCTGACGGCTTATCCAGTTCACGCCATATAGTCCGCCCATGATTACATTTCCGTCATTTTTGGTAATAATAGAGCCTTGGTTGAACTCATTGCTTTGCAGACCGTCGTCCGTACTGTAGTTGTAAAGTCCGTACGTAAAGGTTCCGCTGTCATGATTTCTTTGTACCACCACGCGGCTGACTCCATTGCCTGTCGTTATCCATACATTGTGGTTCTGGTCTTCCGTCAATCCACGTACACTGTTGTTGCACAGTCCTTCTTTCTCTGTGATGTAGCTCAGATTGTCGTTGTCCCTGTTGAGCACATTCACGCCTTCACGCGTACCTATCCACAGTAGTCCTCTTGAGTCCTCGAGTACCTGTGTAATATAGTTGTTCGTGAATGTCTTCATGTTTGTCGAGTTTCCGGTAAGAATGGTTTTTCCGGTCGTTGAAAGATTGATAATCATCAGTCCTTCTCCGGTTCCCACAAAAAGATTATTGCCTCTGCCGTAGTAAAGTGATGTGATGTTGTTGGTGCTCAGACGTCCGTTCTCTTTTGTGTATGTGGAGAATGTATTCATCCGCGGGTTGAATACCTGCAGGCCACCGTTGGTGGCTATCCACAGGTTGCCGGTCTTGTCGGTGCAGATATCGTTCACGCAATCGTTTATCAGTGTGTGCATGCTGTCACGTGCTGCAGAATATATTATGGTGCGGTCGCTCATGATACGTGTCAGTCCGTTGCGTCTTGAGCCTACCCACAGACTTCCGTCGGGGGTCACGGCCATGGCAGATACTTTCAGACTGGCCAGTGGCCCATTATAGCCTATTACGCCGCGGTCGCTTGTGCCATACCATATTTTCCCGTTCGCATCTTGGGTTATGGCAGTGATATCTCCACACAGTTCTGATCGGAATTTGTATATATTGTTTCCGCTGAAAGCCACACCTGATTTTTCTGTACCAACCCACAAAAGATCGGTGTCGTCCACATATATACTCTGTATTGCTACCGTTTCACCGTTTCCCAGAGCCTTATCGTTGATGTTGCGTGGCTGTACGTGTTCCATTTCATACGTATTGACGTTCATGCGTATGAGGCCGTCCCTGTCAGTTCCTATCCATATATTGCCGTTGCGGTCTCCGCCCATGCCGTTTACGCTGCGGTCCACGGATGTACCTGTAAGTCCCAGCTTGTCGCCGAATGCCATGTCCCATGTGTTGGCATTTTTGTTGTATACCATCAATGTTCCTTGACCGTACAGCCATATGTTGTCTTTTTGGTCGGCAAAAGCCTTGAGCGATGTTGATTTTCTTAGTTTGATTGCGGCTACAGCATCGGTCTGCCACACGGTTTGCTGTCTGTGCTGTATGTCACAGCATACGAGTCGTCCGTCGTCGTATACCATTATTGCTCCATCGCGGCATTCGCTTATAGAGCATATATTGCCTTCGGGTATACCTTGTGCATCGTTCGTGTAGCCGAATTCATAGAGCAGTTGTTGTTGCATGTTGTAGGCCAGAACGCCTTTCTTGGGTATTGAGGCCCATAGGTTTTTGTTGTGGTCTATGTATACAATGTCGGGCGTACCGTTGATGCCCATCTTACTGAACACTTGCCGCATGTCACGTTCAAAACTTTCCGTTTGCGGATGGTAGATGCAGAGCCCTGATGTTGTCTTTATCCAAAGATTTCCTTCGAGTGATTCCTGTATGCTTGCAATATAGCTGTCAGGCAGTGAGGAACCTTCCTGTGAATTACATTGGAAATATTTGAATGTATATCCGTCGTAACGGTACAGCCCGGCCGGCGTACCCAACCAGATGAATCCGCGTGAGTCTTTGAGTATACAGTTAATCTGGCTGCTGTTTAACCCGTTACGGGCGTCGAGCGTCTTGAACAGATATATGCCTGCTGCTGTCAGCGGCAGCATCAGCATTATTATCAGTAGTGCTTTTTTTAATAGTCCCATTGTTTTTGATTGATATAGTCTGTATTCAAGATTCGCTCATGGTTTGGTTATATCATGCATGCATAGTGGTCTACAACTCCGAGCAGATGCCGCTTGTCGTCCACCACAAGTACGGTATGTATCTTATAACGGTTCATGATGGCCTGTATCTCTGAAATCTTGGTCTGTGGCGATACCGTCTTTGGGTTTACTGTCATGATGTCGGTTACGGTGTGGTCGAAAAATTCTGCCTGCCATTTCTCCATTGCGCGGCGTATGTCCCCGTCGGTAATCAGTCCGGCGATATATCCGTCGGTTACGGCGACGCCCAGACCCAGTTTGCCCTTGCTTACAAGAATTACGGCTTCTCCGAGATGCATATCCGGTGATATTACGGGCAGGTCGGTAGTGCGCATCACGTCCTGTGCCGTGGTCAACAGCCGTTTGCCCAGTTCACCGCCGGGATGGAACTGTGCAAAATCCTGCGGGCGGAATTTGCGGCGTTCCATCAGTGCCACGGCCAATGCGTCGCCCATGGCCAGCATGGCCGTGGTGCTGCTTGTGGGAGCGAGGTTTAGTGGACACGCTTCTTTCTTCACGCTGACATTGAGGTGGTATGTGGAGTATTTGGCAAGTAACGACTGTGGGTTGCCGCTCATGCCTATGATGGGTATCTGCATGTGCAGAACCATGGGGATAAAACGTAGCAGTTCGTCCGTCAGTCCGGAGTTGGATATGGCCAAGACCACGTCGTCGCGTGTCATCACGCCCAAATCACCGTGGAACACGTCGAGGGGATTTATGAAAAACGACGGGGTGCCGGTGCTCGACAGTGTAGCGGCGATTTTCGCACCTATGTGTCCGCTCTTGCCAACACCTGTTATTATCACTTTGCCGTGGCAGTTGTATATCAGTTCAACGGCGCTGTCAAGGTTCTCGTCCATCAAGGGTATGAGGTCGAGCAGTGCCTCAGCCTCGTCTCTGATACATCTTATTGCGTATTCTCTTGTTGTCATTATAAAATCTTTTATTGTAAGTCTCGTCACCTTAAAAGCCGCTCCGTATCCTAATTAATGGAAATGTATATTTGTGAAAGGAGATAGTCTTTATTGTTCTGAATCAGAAAAGAATCCTTAGGTATCGGCCTTAATCCATTAATGACTGTCGGTGGCGATAACTCATTTAATTCCTAAAAATAAAACACCTAAAAAGTTTTCAGTTCTTTTACCACATCCTCCAATTTGGACAGTTCCAGCATGTTTGCGGCGTCGCTCAGTCCGTTGTCAGGATCAGGATGTACCTCGAAGAACCATCCGGTGGCGCCGAAAGCCTTGGCGGCCATAGCCATCTGCGGTACGAAGCGGCGGTCGCCGCCGGTTTTTCCATCGGCTCCTCCGGGGCGCTGCACGCTATGGGTGCAGTCCATTATTACTGTCGGTACTATTTGCAGCATGTCATCGATGTTACGGAAGTCTACCACCAGATTGTTGTATCCGTAGATGTTGCCACGTTCCGTCAGCCATATGTCCTGTGCACCGGCATCACGCGCTTTTTCTACAGGATAGCGCATGTCCTGTCCGCTCAGGAACTGGGCTTTCTTGATGTTCACAGTACGGCCCGTGCGTGCTGCGGCCACGAGGAGGTCGGTCTGCCGGCAGAGAAAAGCCGGTATTTGCAGCACGTCGGCCACGTCGGCCACAGGAGCGGCCTGCCAGCTTTCGTGTATGTCTGTCAGTATGCGCAGTCTGTAGCGGCTCTTTATATCGGCCAGCATCTGCATGCCTTTTTCCAGTCCGGGTCCGCGGAACGATGTTATAGATGTGCGGTTTGCCTTGTCAAACGAGGCTTTGAATATTATGTCAGTGCCCTGACTGTGGTTTATTTCCACCAATTTGCGGGCTACGGTGTCCAAAAGTTCGGCCGACTCGATGACGCATGGGCCGGCTATGATGGTTGTTTTCATTTCTTGTCGTATATACAATGTATTATTTTGCAAAGTTATAGAATTTTGGTGTAAAAGGCCTATAATTGCTGATAAAAATGAGGTTTGCCAGTAATTTAGGGTTATGTCTGTTATTGTTTATTGTGAAATCAGAAAAGACGATTATAACCGGATTTGTTATACAGGCCGTTTAATATGTTACATAAGTCGTATAACATTGGTTACAAGGCTCGTGTGACAAATCTTAAAATACATTTATTTTTTACTGACATATTGTCAAAAGGTATATTTGGTATAACTTTTGCTTCGTTCTTACCAAAGTTATTCATTTTAAAACTATTGAAATTATGATTACACAGAAATTACAGGACGCGATCAACGCGCAGATTGCAAGAGAAATTTGGTCGGCCAATCTGTACCTGTCAATGGCTTTCTATTTTGATAAGGAAGGTTTCACTGGCTTTGCCACATGGATGAAGAAGCAGTCGCAGGAGGAGATGGACCATGCTTATCAGATGGCTGATTATGTCATCAAACGTGGCGGAACGGCCGTTTTGGGACAGATTGACGCTGTTCCAACCCAGTGGGGTACACCGCTCGAAGTGTTTGAGCAGGTATACGATCATGAGTGCAAGGTGTCGCGTTGGATAGACGAACTGGTGGACATCGCTTCTGCCGAGAACGACAAGGCTACTCAGGATTTCCTGTGGGGATTCGTTCGCGAGCAGGTCGAAGAAGAGGCTACCGCTTCCGGCATCGTTGACCGCATCAAGAAGATGGGCAATACTGCCATTTTCAATCTCGACCAGCAGTATGGCAGCAGGGTATAAGCCGGGTGAAGGCAGCATATTCTAAAATTATTCATGGGGACATAGAACGTAGATTGGTTCTTTGTCCCTATTTTCGTTCGGTTTGGATTATCGTTAGCATTATATGAAGGTAGCTGTTGTCGGTGCCGGAGCGGCAGGATGTTTCGCTGCTGTGAATTTGAAAAAAATGCGCCCCGAGGCTCATGTCACCGTGTATGAGAGCGGACGCAAGCCGCTCGCCAAGGTGTCTGTCACGGGCGGAGGGCGCTGCAACCTGACCAACTCTTTTGAGGGCGTGAGGAGTATGGAGTCGGTATACCCCCGCGGTCATCGGCTGATGAAACGCCTGCTGAGGGAGTTCAGCCATGAGGATACCTATGAGTGGTTTGAGCACGAGGGCGTGCGTCTGGTAACGCAATACGACTGTTGTGTGTTTCCGCAGTCGCAGGATGCCATGGAGATTGTGGGCACGCTAACGCGGCTGATGCACAGCCGCGGGGTGAAGCTGCTCACGGGGCATAGGGTGGTGGACATACGGCCTGTAGCTGCTATGCACGCTGCCGACGCTGCTCAGCATGGTGACGGGCCGGCAGCGCCACGCTACACGGTGGTGGCCGGCAGGGCCGGACAGCCGGATGGCAGTGAGGTGGCAGCGGATTACGACGTGGTGATTGTCACCACGGGTGGAAGCCCGAAGGCATCCGGATTCGGCATGCTCGGTTCGCTGGGCGTGGAGACGGTGAGTCCGGTGCCGTCGCTGTTCAGTCTGTGTCTTCCTGAAAGCGGTATTACAGCGATGACAGGCACTGTGGTTGATAACGTCACAGCCGGATTGGCCGGAACAAAATTGCGTGCCTCGGGACCGTTGCTCATTACCCATTGGGGCATGAGCGGTCCGGCCATACTCAAGTTGTCGTCTTATGCTGCCCGTTTGTTGCATGATGGCGGCTACAAGGCCGAACTGAGTATAAACTGGCTTGGAGACGCCAGCGAGGCGGAGGCCGTAGAGACGGTAATGGAGTTGGCGGTGCGGCATCCTCAGAAACATTTGTCGTCTCTGTATCCTCAGCAGTTTAACGCGCGTTTGTGGCAGTATCTGCTGGACAGCAGTGCGCTCAATCCGGCTATGCGGTGGGCCGAAATGGGCCGCAAGGGCATGAACCGGTTGGTAAACACGCTCGTGAACAGCCGCTATCGTGTGGATGGCAAGAACCGGTTCAAGGAGGAGTTTGTCACCTGCGGTGGTGTGTCGCTCGATATGGTAGACTCTCGTACGCTGGAATGCCGCATTCACCCGGGATTGTACTTTGCCGGTGAGGTGCTTGATGTGGATGCCATTACCGGCGGATTCAATCTTCAGGCGGCATGGTCAATGGGCTATGTAGTGGCAAGAGCTGTGAGTAATTTGTCTTGTTAATTCTGAAATTTTAACTTTTCTTTTTTCTCGAAATAGAAAAGCCGGGAGGCCTTCTCTGCTTTCTTGACACACGTTTTTTGCATGTTCAACTTGCCGTAAGGGCCTCCCGACACTCCCGTAAGGGCCGTTTGGCATTGCAATAAGGCCGCCGTCGCAATGCAATAACGGCCTTATTGCAATGCCAAACGGCCCTCTCTGCTTTCTTGACAAAGCCGCTTGGGTGTAACATGCTGATTATCAGTACTTCCCATTTGACTCGAAAATCGCGGTTTTCGGGGGCATTGCTGAGAAATACCATTGTGATACCGTTTAACACATGTTAAAGTAAAGATATTTGAGAGCCTGACTATAACACTGCATGGTATGGACAATCTTATCCTTTTGTCATCACAAAATTTGTCAAGGAGAGTTTGTTGGCCTTGTATTTTTGTTCTTTTTCTACTACAAATCCTCTTTTCTCAAAGAAAGGACGGGCGGTCAGGCTTACTTCGGACATTATCCGTTTAATTCCCACGGCAGTTGCATATCGCTCTATTTCATTTAGCAAAACCGTAGCCACACCTTTCCCTTGGAAATCCTTGTGGACAAACATACTATGCAAATAGCCTTTAAGCGTAATGGACGAGAAACCTACAATCTGCGACTTTTGACTGACTGCAACTATGAAGTAATGTGTATTTATCATGTCTTCTATGTGGGAAATGTCATTTCCGCATGAAGCCCAATCCTCAACTTCCTCTTGCGAGTAGTTCAGCCTGTTGACCGTAAGTACTGTATTTTGAAATAAATCTTTTATCGCAACAGCGTCAGATTGACGAGCTGCCCTGATTGAGAATTGTTCGTTCATAGATGCTTACAAATTAAGAAATGATTTTATCAACTTACAAATAATCCCAACAGCAAGACAGTTTTAAGGAATAGATCTTGCAATTGCATTTGTGCTTGTTGGTTTGGTGCTCACTTGCAAAGGTAGCTATAATTCATGAAATTGCAACCTTTTCAAAGAACTGTTTGTAAATGTGAAATGAAGAAATCCATATGCCATGTATTGTCATTTCAGATAATTGTTATACCTTTGCAGAAAAGAGTTGTTTGACAACATGGCAACGCAAAAGGCTGGATTTTGGCAGAGTTGCTGAATAGTCATACATCTGTTTCTTGAATAATTAGCTGAAAACTTATTTGCCAACCGGTTAAGTAAAACCGGTGAAAATTTAAAATAGTTTATACTTGTTATGATAAACGAAATATTGGAATTCAATCGTCAGTTCGTGGCGGAAAAGGGATACGAGAAGTATGTGACGAGCAAGTATCCCGACAAGAAACTTGCCATACTTTCCTGTATGGACACTCGGCTGACAGAACTTCTGCCTGCTGCGTTGGGCATCAGGAATGGTGATGCAAAATTGATAAAGAATGCCGGTGGAACAATACTCAATCCCTTTGACAGCAATATCCGCAGCCTCCTCGTGGCTATCTATGAACTTGGTGTGAACGAGATTATGGTCATAGCCCATACCACTTGCGGAGCCTGCCATATGGACGGCGGAGAGATGATAGCCCTGATGAAACAACGCGGCATCACGGAAGAGACGCTTGAGACAATTCGCCGTTGCGGTTTCGATCTCGATCATTGGCTCGAAGGATTCCACGATACGGATGAATCGGTACGAAAGACGGTGGACTGCATACGCAACTATCCGCTCGTGCCGAAAGATGTCAACGTGCGGGGATTCATCATCGATTCGGTTACGGGAGAGCTGACATCTGTCTGTTGATGTATAACTCCGTTTGCTGAGGCATAATTCTGTTTGCCGGAGTATACTTTCAGTTTGTAGATAATACCTTCAACCTGGCCATAGCCTTGCCGTTAGGGCCACAAATAAGAAAAGACAGGTTCTTTGCAACAATGGGTATAATAGGTATATTATATCCGTTGCAAAGAACCTGTTTCTCTTTATTGCTGTTTTATCGTATTGTCTTTTTGGAAAGGACTGTTTATCGTACTATCACCTTCTTCCCGTTACGTATATAAAGACCTTTGGCAGGCGTGGATGTGCACCGACCGTCGAGGGTATGTAACGTGCCGTTGCCGTCGGGATTTGTCGTGGCATTGTCTGCTTCAATGCCTTTTATGCCAGTGAGCATGGCGTTGATTTCCTCTTCGGTCAGACCGATGATGTTTTGGAAGTTGTTCCAACCGCGAGCTGTTTGGTATGCTTCCATCGAATTTTTCGGTACATATAGGGTTGTGTTGTCCAATCTGGAGAAGTTGAATCCGGTATGGCAATCCGGAGGTGTGGTGGCCAACGAAACCAGTGCTTTCAGATTTAAGAGATCTTTGTTGTTATAGGAAAAATGCATCAGTACATACTCTTCAATGGTGTTTACACTCTCGGGTAGAACATATGTTTCGCAATCCAAAGCATAAGGATAAACCTGAAGTGTGTTTGCCGTCTTGTTGTAGAGTACACCGTTGATGAGAGTGTGATGGCCGTTGTTGTTGCCGATGGTTATTTCATGTAATTTGGGCAATAGGGTTAAGTTGGGCATTTGCAGTTTTGCATCGGCAATGTTCACCGATGTCAGTTCGTAGCACCCGGTGAAACTGTTTGTGCCTATGTTCTCCATTGTCCTCGGCACGTTTATAGCTGTGGTAGCTGCATTCACCAACGCCTGGTCACCTATTGTTGTCACGTTCATCTGTGTGCCGTCGATGGTTACCGTCTGAGGGATGTTGAGAGTGCTGTCTGGCATGGTGACGTAGCCGGCAAGTTCTGCGTCGGTGCTGCCATGAGCCACATATATAAGCCCGTTGATATTGTGAACGTCGCATTCTATTCTACGGTACTTTCCCCATACTTCATGGTTGCGGTATGCTTCTAAGGCCTCGGGCTTTACGCATATTAAAGTTGTTTGGAGTGGTGATTGGTCACGACATGTCGGAGGTTCGATGGCATCGATAAACACGGTGGTGATGTTGAAGGCCATGCTGCCTATGTAATTCACCGTATTGGGTATACGCACATTATTTAGTCGTAGGTCGCTACGGAAAGCATAATCCTCAATCCTTGTCAGTCCTTCCGGCAGATTGACGCTTTCAAACTGTGGGTTATAGGCAAAGGCATACGGCTCGATCACTGTTACGCTTTCCGGCAGAACAACTTTTTTCAAGGGGAAGAATGCCGTGTTGCCGGAAGATTTTTGGAAAGCTGATGACGATATTACGGTAGTACCGGCGGGCACGTTATATTCGGCCGCGTCGCGGTTGGCGGGATAGCACAGCAGCTTGTATTGCTGTTCTGTGTCCGGATTGTACTGCGGGTCTTTTTCGTTTAGGTTTCTGAATAGAACACCGTCAATGTCGAAATACTTAGGGTTGGTGCCGCCGTTGATGAATATGTTCTTGAGGCTGTCTGCCGAAGAATAGTTATTGAAGGTAAAGGAATTGTAAATGTTATTTATCGTGTGTGGAATGCGCAATTCGGTGATTGCCGTTCCGCCAATGGCACTAAGTTCAATGTTCTTGATGCCGGCAGGCAATGTCAGCTCTTTCAGATTCTTGCAATTACTAAAACTTTCGCTATCGAGTGTGAGAAGATTTTTCGGCAGTTTGATACTCTCAATGGCGGTATAACTGAAAGCTTGTACATCGATATATGTTATGTCATCGTGCAGCGTCACTATTTTCAGTGAATTACAGGATGCGAATACCTCAACGTTTATTCCGGTCAGACTTTTGGGTGCGGTGAAGTTCTCTATTCCGCTATTTGCGAAAGCCTGGGGACCTATATATGATATACTGTCGGGCAGATCAATGCTTTTTAGTTTCTTACAACACCAGAAAGTTTTTTCTTCTATACGTTGCAGAGTGTTGGGTAATTCAATTTTCGATAATTCACTTCCACGTCCGAAGAATGTGAAATCCTGTTGTCCGATTGTGGTCACTTTCGCTTTTATGTAAACTTCACGACACTGGTAATTGAGACTATAGTCTTCGATTTTTGTAACAGCGAGACGGTATCCTTCGTAGTTTACGGTATCCGGAATCGTTACAGAAGAACCTGTAACATCGCAAACAATTGCTGTGGTGCTCGTTTGGAAACGATATTTCACGTTGTAGGCCCAAAACTCCGGGCCTTTCACATAGTCGCTCCACACTGGAGCGTTCATGTATGCGTCCAATAGCGCAAGGTCTTTTATGATTACGTCCACATGGTCTTCAAAGGCATGGCTTGACAGTTCTGCCGGTATGGCGCCGGTGGGGTAGATGGTAGTGTTGCGGAAGGCGTTAGAACCTATTTCCTTGAGATTCTCAGGTAGCACAAACTCTTTTACTGCCGTTCCGTTGAACGCACTGTTTTCTATCACCTCTAAACCATAGGGGAGCTTTAATTCCGTCAGACTTATGCATCCCTCGAAAGTTCTTGACCTGATTGTGTCTATATTTTCGGGTATATTGATGCTTTGCAGGGATTCGCAGTCTTTGAACGCACTCGTTCCCAAATACTTTAAGTTTGACAGTGTGAGTTCTTTTATTTGTGTGCCGGTGAAAGCATGGTCTCCTATATACTTAACGCTTTCCGGCAGCACTACTTTCTTGATGTTTACATGGAATACACCATTGCTACTGCTACTGTAATATTTTGTGGTGCCTATGGTTTTCAATTGGCGGCAGTTTTCAAACGTTATGCTGTCCATCCTGCTGCAGTTACTGAAGGCCCTCTCTTTAATGGTAGCCAGCTGAGAGCCTTCCTCGAAGAGTATGTTTTTTATAATCTGTCCGCCTATACTCACAATTTCCGTCACGGTCTTTGGCACTGTTATCGTAGTGACATTCTTACCGAGAGGTGAAAATCTGTTCAACCTTAGATTTACTGAAGTGATTGTATATGTCACTCCTTCATTTTCCACTGTCCCCGGGATATGGAGCGTGTCGTCTGTGGTACCTCCACCACTAAGCTGTACTGTGCGGGCATCGGCATCAAGAATGGTGAAATTCAAATCACCGACAGAGAATTTTTGGCAATGTGCCGTCAATGCCGTAAAAAGAGCAATGACTGAAAATAGTAATTTCGTCTTATTCATACGAATTAGTTTTTAAACGACGCAAGTTGTTGTGTGCAACTTTTGTCTTGGTAAATAAAAATAGGTGTAGTCTGAGTTTTTCATCGGGCTGTTTCGTCTTGAACAGCATAAACAAAAGAGATAAAGGCGTGGTTTTTTACTTGTCCACAGTAGAGGCATCGCCAAACGCCTATCAAACACAACCAGTAAACCCACGCCTTTTCAGGGCGAGTGTTTACTTTTATTAGCTGTGTTTGATTCTCTACAAGAGTTAATTGGCGATTTTCTACTGTGAGAATAAAAGCTAACGCTCAGTATATCCTATATTATAATCCGATATCTTTTATCTTTCCGTTTCTTTCCTTGTTTGTTCCTTTCTTTCTTTTAAATTGTTTATTTTATTTAAACTTCGGTTATCTATGGCATGGTATATAATACCCACCGCATACGGCTGCTGTCCGGAGGGATGTACGCGACACTGTCCGCATAGCAGTGGCCATACGTTTGCAAAGATACGAATAAAATCTAATACAGCGATATAAATAGATTGAAAAGCGGTCTATTTCTCCATAATATGCGTGGCCAGACCGTCGGCTGCCTGGATGATGGCAGTGAGCGGATGGTCGCTTGCTTCTGATATGTTGCACTTGTCCTCGTAGCTTTGGAAAGGGAGGTTCCAAGCCCCCATGTGCCAGCGAATGGCCAGCACCTCGTCGTTGGTGAGCTGTAGGCCGAGGCGCAGCAGCATTATCACCGATTTCTCGCCGTGGCCGAGTGGAAAGCGCGAGTAGTCGGCCTCGTATGTGTCATACTGCTCCCAGCGGTTCTGTTCGTCCTTGCGCCATTTCTTTGCCTGTTTGTATATGTTGGCCTTGCACACGTCGTGCAGTAGCGCAGCTATGGTGATGCTTTCTTTGGTGAGCTGTTCGGCTGTGTCGGGCTTCATCAGTATCATCTGTTCACGTAGCATCATCGCCATGCGGTATACGTTGAGCGAATGCTCCACGAGCCCGCCCTCATAGCTCAGATGGCGGTTTATTGATGCCGGGGCCTCAAAGAAGCCAACCTTTTCCAGATATGTTATCACGCTGTTGATGCCTTGACGTCCTGTGGCGTTGAGCAGAGATACAAACTTGTCTTTCATAAGTGCACATGGTTTGTTTGTGAATGGAGGGTGGTTCAGTTCATATGTAGGGACATATTTTTGTATTTGTCCGTTTATATAATATATAGATATATATTTTGCGGACAAATCCAAGAATATGTCCCTACTGTGCAATATTAATATTTTGACACAGCACATCCCCCTTGGGGGATTATAGGGGGCCTCCCTTTACTTAGCGCACGGTGTCCACGGCTTCAATTGCTTGAAGAAGTCGTTACCCTTGTCGTCTACAAGTATGAATGCGGGGAAGTCCTCGACTGTGATTTTCCATATAGCCTCCATGCCCAGTTCCGGATATTCAACGCACTCGATGCTCTTGATGCTGCTCTGCGACAATACGGCAGCCACACCGCCGATGGTGCCGAGATAGAATCCGCCGTGTTTCCGGCAAGCCTCGGTAACAACGTCGCTGCGGTTTCCCTTGGCTATCATCACAAGACTGGCACCATGATCCTGGAACTCGTCGACATAGGGGTCCATACGATTGGCCGTGGTCGGCCCCATCGAGCCGCAGGGATAACCCTCCGGAGTCTTGGCCGGTCCGGCGTAGAGTACGGGATAGTCCTTGAAGTACTGTGGCATGTCCTCACCGGCGTCAAGACGTGCCTTAAGTTTGGCGTGGGCAATGTCACGGGCAACGATGATCGTTCCTTTCAGGTTCACGCGTGTGCTGACGGGATATCTGGTCAGTTCGGCTCGTACCGAATCCATGCCTTTGTCGAGGTCTATCACTATACCTGTGGTTCCTTCACCCGGATTGCGCATTTCTTCCGGGATGAGTTCGGTTGGATTGCTGTCCATCTTTTCCAGCCAGATACCGTCCTTGTTGATCTTGGCCTTGATGTTGCGGTCGGCCGAGCAGCTCACACCCATACCGATGGGGCAGCTTGCACCGTGACGCGGCAGACGGATTACGCGGATGTCGTGGGCCAGGGCCTTGCCGCCGAACTGTGCTCCGAGACCGATTTTCTGAGCCTCGACGAGCAGTTTCTTCTCGAGGTCGATGTCGCGGAAGGCACGGCCGGTCTCGTCACCGGTGGTGGGAAGGTTGTCGTAATACTTTATTGATGCCAGCTTCACAGTGAGCAGATTCTTCTCTGCCGATGTTCCGCCGATAACGAATGCAATGTGATAAGGCGGGCATGCTGCTGTGCCGAGGCTCTTCATCTTCTCCACGAGGAATGGCAGCAGGGTGCCCTCGTTTTGTATGGTAGCCTTGGTCATGGGGTAGAAATATGTCTTGTTGGCCGAGCCGCCACCCTTAGCCACCATTACAAAGCGGTATTCCGTGCCTTCTACAGCCTCGATGTCTATCTGTGCCGGAAGGTTGCAGCGTGTATTCACCTCGTCGTACATATTGAGCGGGGCGTTCTGCGAATAGCGTAGGTTGTCCTGTGTAAATGTGTTGTATACGCCGAGCGACAGGGCCTCCTCGTCCTCGAAGCCGGTCCATACCTGCTGTCCTTTCTCGCCGTGGATGATGGCGGTGCCGGTGTCCTGACAGAAAGGCAGCACGCCCTTACATGCCGTCTCGGCATTGCGCAAGAACTGGAGAGCAACATATTTGTCGTTCTCCGACGCTTCCGGGTCAGTGAGTATCTGTGCCACCTGTTCGTTGTGCGATCGACGCAGCATGAATTCCACGTCGTGGAAAGCCTGCTGTGCGAGCAGTGTGAGAGCTTCTTTGGATACTTTGAGGATTTCGTGGCCCTCAAAGTCGCCGGTTGACACGCCTTCTTTAGTGAGCAGGCGGTATTCGGTGTCGTCCTTGCCCACCTGGAACATAGGAGCGTACTTGAATTCGGGTGTTGTTGCCATAATAAGTTATATATTGTTATATGTTAATGTCGTGACTGCAAAGTTATGATTTTTTTCCGATATACGGCTCCATATATGTATAAAATGCGTAAAAATGTGAAACATGAGCCTTGCTCTGCGGCGTTATTATGATGTGGCGTTCGTTTCTATCTGACGTTGCAATATAGCTGCACAGATTATGAACCGTCGGTTATAGATCGTGTTTTTTTATAATAATTTGCAACCTGTCTGCAACATTAAGATTATTTGTATTCGCATTTAGGAAAGATAAGATAATAATTGGAGTGACGTTGTGGAAAAGCATTAAATTTGCAACGGAATTATGAACGTTTCACGTCAGGACGAATGAGACGGGCGAATTTGCCTTGGGCTTGTCATGACGGGAAAACGCGCTGTTTATTTTTATCAACTAATTAAAACTCATAAGGTATGAAAGGATTTTATTTATTGGCAGGTATTGCCGTAATGGCAGTCGTAGGTTGTAGCGGGTGTAGGAATAAGTCGTGTTGCTATAACAAAGACGGAGCCGCTGTGGTTGAAACAAATAAGGCCAAAGTGTTACCGGCCGATTTTTACGGAACGTATACCGGTACGCTTCCATGTGCAGACTGTGGCGGTATAAAAACCCGACTTAAGATTAACAGAGATACGACATACGAGTTGCGTAGCGAATATCTTGGCAAGAAAGACGCCGTGTTTGAGGAAAGCGGAGTTTATAATATTGTGGCTGAAGACGTTATAGAACTTATAACTCCGTCTTCGGGGTACAGGACCTATTATAAGATTCTTGACGGAGCGATTGCACTGTCAGACAGCACAGGAATGATTACCAAGGGAGAACTTGCAGAATACTATATTCTTAAAAAGCAGTGATACAGACCAATCATTCCATATCATCAAGAGCGGCAGTACCATTGGAACAGGTACTGCCGCTCTTGATAGTATAATAAGGTATTCCGGTTAAATCGTATGGAATGCCTTTCTGTCTGATTAATATCCGAAAATCTCTTCTGTTGTCAGTCTCTTTACAGGGCCGATTTTCTCAAGCAACTTCATGTCGAGTTGCTTCTCGTCGCCGAGTATTATGTATCTATACGGCTTGTGTGCCATGTTCAGCTGTTCAAACTTGACGATGTCGTTCATTGTGAGCGAGGGTAGGGCGTTGTATATCTTCTCGTCGATGTCATAGTCTATGCCGCGCTGTTTGGCGAAATAGTAAGCATAGAGTACGTTCTCGCGGAGTGTGCGCTGGCTCTGCAGTTTCTTGGTGATGCTTTGGCGGGCTATGTCGAAAGCGGCCTGTGACTGCGGGATGGTGTCCACTATATTGTTGAACACATTGATACAGTCGCCCATCTTGTCGTTCTGTGATATGATATATGTGTAGAATGATTCCGGCTCCGTCTTGCGCCACGGCTCGCGGTAATAGGCGGATGCGCTGTACGCCAGACCGCGGGCCTCACGCAGTTCCTGGAACACGATGCCGTTCATGCTGCCGCCGAAGTATTCGTTGAATACAGCCTTTACCGGAGCTTCATCTACATTCCACGGACGGTTTTCGTTGTGGAACTGTACCATGTATATGTTCTTTGCATCGTATGGTGCTATGTATACCTCGTTGCTCGGAGTGGGCTGCATGGCATACTTCTTTCCCGAGGGTAAGGGAGCGAGCTTCTTCGGTGTCTTGTGGGTCTTGGTGATGAGTGCGGCCAGTTGTTTCTCTGTGTATGGGCCGTAGTACATCACAGTATGTTCCATTGAATTGAGGTTTTTCACCATATCCGGCAACATCTGTGCCCCGCCTTCGCGCAGTTCCTTTTCACTCAGAGTGTTGCGGTAGGGGTTGTAAGGCCCGTATTGTCCGTACTGTCGCAGATAGGCGAAGTTGTAGTTCTGGTTGGTCTTTTGGTCATCGCGGTTCTTCTTCAGCAGGTTGACATATTGTTCGTACGATTCGGCATCGCCCTTTGCGTTCTTCAGGAAGTCTTCAAACAGAGCGAGGGCTTTTGGCAGATTCTCGTTGAGACCGTTGAGGTATACCCACAATGTGTTCTGGCTGACGGAAAGCGAATAGTTGCATGCCAGTTTATAGAACTCCTGCTTTATTTCAGCCGATGTCTTCTTGTCGGTGCCGATGTAGTAGAGATAGTCGGCCACGAGATCTATTCCCTTTACGTCTTCCGTTCCGAAGTCGTAGCAGAAAGCCAAAGTGAAGAGATCATCCTCGTTGTTGTGCTTGTATAGCAGCGGCAGGTTCTTAATTTTCGAAACAGTCATGTCTGTCTTGAAATCAATGAATCGCGGCTGTATCGGTTCGGTCTTAGTGTTGGTTATTTCCATAAGGAACTTGCTGCTCAGGTCGCGGTTGGTGGGTATTGCCGTTATCTGCGGCTTGTCTATCTTCTTGAGTGTGGTGTCGTTGCCCATTTTCTTGTATACACAAACGAAATTGTCACCGAAGTGTCTGCCGGCAAAATCCACAATCTGCTGTTTGGTCATCTTCTCTATACGTCCGTATTTGCCAGTAACATCGGCCCACTGCTCTCCGTTGACGAATGCGCTTACGAAAGCGTCGGCACGGTAGTCGTTCTGCTTCAAGTTCTTGTAGTACTCAAGTTTCATGTTGTTGATTACAGACGGCAGCAGATCGTCCGAGAAGTCGCCGCTTTTCAGCTTGTCCATTTCGCCGAGTATGAGTCCGCGCAGCTCTTCGAGCGTCTGGTTGTCCTTAGGCTGCCCGCTGACAACGAATCCGGAGTAGTCTGTCAGTCCGTAGCAGAAAGCTCCTATGCCACCGCTCAGCATCTTCTGTTCCAGATTCACCTCAAACAGTCCGGCTTTGCCGTTGGCGAGCATTTTTGATATGACTTCGAGCGTGTCTGCCTGTGCATCGGCAGCATTCTTGAACCGCCATGCCATCATCAGCCTCTCTGCCTCCTGACCTATTACGGTAGAGTCTTTGATTGCCGTCAGCGGTTTCAGCGCCGGATATTCCGGACGTGAGAGGGCGGGATTAGGTTTCCATGTGCCGAAATACTTGTCTATCAAGACTATCACCTCGTCGGGGTTCATGTCACCGGCCATGCAGATGGCCGTGTTGTTGGGCACATAGTAACGGTTGAAGTAGTTCTTGATGTTTGTTATCGAAGGATTCTTCAAGTGTTCCTGCGTACCGATTGTGGTCTGTGTGCCATAGGGATGTCCGGGGAAAGCAAGTTCAAAAAGGGCGTCATACATCTTGTAACTGTCTTTCGCGATACCAATGTTGTACTCCTCGTATACGGCCTCGAGTTCGGTGTGGAAACCGCGTATCACCATGTTCTGGAAGCGGTCGCTTTCCACCTTAAGCCAGTTCTCGACTTCGTTGGCCGGAATATCTTCCGTGTAACATGTCACGTCGTTTGACGTGTAGGCGTTGGTGCCCTCTGCACCTATAGATGCCATCATCTTGTCGTACTCGTTGGGGATGAAGTATTGTGCGGCCAACTGCGACAGGCTGTCAATCTCCCGATATGCCGTCCGGCGTTCCTGCGGGTCGGTGAGTTTGCGGTATGTTTCGTAGCGTGCCTCTATGGCGTCGAGCAGTGGAGTCTCCTTGCTGTAGTCGGTTGTACCGAACGATTTTGTGCCCTTGAACATCAGGTGTTCCAGATAGTGTGCCAGTCCTGTTGTCTCGGCCGGATCGTTCCGGCTTCCGGTGCGTACGGCTATGTAAGTCTGTATGCGCGGTGCATCCTTGTTGACCGAAAGATAGACCTTCAGTCCGTTGTCGAGTGTGTAGATGCGTGTGTTCATCAGGTCGCCTTCAACGGTCTGATACTTGTAGTCCTTGGCTTGTGCCGTAAGTGCGGCAGCCGTGAACATACAGGTTGTAATAAATGTTTTTAACCTCATTGTGCTGTTTATTGTTTTATTGATTTTTTATAAGTTTAATCTAAATTGTCTGCAAAGTTAATGTTTTCTATCAACAAGACAAATGAAAAATTGCATTATTTCATGTTTATTCGTGTAAAATGGTCAGTATGATATGTATATCGCGTTTCTTTCTGACATAAGGAAACTATCTATAGACATACAGTTTCATATCTGTTCCTGTTCAAGTTTTGCCAGAAAGCTGCCAAGCAGATTTTCGTCCATGTCTCCCAATGCATATTCCCGTTCTGCATCGTGACGGATGGCACCGAGCCATTCGCGGCGTGCTGTCTCGTATTCCCTGCCTATGCTTATAATATCGTCTTCGGTAAGAGTGTCGAGGCCGAAGTAGTCGAGGATTACACTGTAAGTCCAGTTCCATTTGTAAGTATCGTAGTTGGCGTGCATCGTGCCGAAACGCTCTTCAATAGTCTGGATATCGTCCACGGCTCCGCTGCTTATTTCGTTTGCCAATAGCGACACTTCGCTTTCCGGAACCATCAGTCCGGCCATGTCTGTCCATTCGCCGGTGCCGATGCTGCTTTCGGGAAGTTCGCAGAAATGGTCGCGTACGGCTTCGCCCATATACAGGCGTATGGCCATGTCGTAATATTTGATGCCCTTTTGCAGGGCGCTGTTGCGTATTGTGCATCCGCCATAGACGTATGTTGCAGCGTCCTCGCCCTGCTCTTTCTTCAGTTTTTCGAGCGTATGTTTTCCACGTATCACAGCCTGTATGGTATAGGGACCGAGCCAGTCGAAGTTGACAATGGCGGTGCGGTTTGTCCGCGGCCGCATGTCGCGTCTGGGCCATTTCTCCGTGTCGCGGTATGTTCCCACGGTTACAAGGTTGCGTCCCGGAACGACGAACGTGGTGTCTCCGGAGGCTATTATGTAGGAGAAAGGCAGGTCGCGCGTGTCGGGATGATTCTGCACCTTGCCCATAAGCATGGAGAATGCCCCTATATGTGCCGGCATGAGCAGATGTGCTCCGCTTGCCGTCTTTGCCCCTCTCTCCAATGTACCGTGGTGTATGGGGCCGAGCTTGTAGGCATGGTTGCTGTAGTTGGTGCCCGAACCGGCGTTGTAGAATGAGAACATGCCGCCGATGAGCAGTGTCGATTTGTGATGACTGACGGTGAACGGGCCGCAAAAAGCCGCGCAAGCCTCACCGTTGTCCATGTATGAGTTGGCGAAGAACACACTGTTTTCGGCCGAGAAGCCTTTTCCGATGTGACAGGCCTCACCGATGAAACAGTTGTCGGTCTTTGCTCCGCCGAGTACAGATGCGCCTGCCGCAATCACGGTGTTCTCGCATATTACGTCGTTGCCGATGTATATGCCGGCATTGTCATTGCCCGTCAGTGTGCATTCGTTCAGCCGCGATGCGCAGCTCACCTCGCAGTCGTCGCCGATGATGGTGTTGATTATCTCTTGTGTGTTTACTATCTTCACCCTGCTGCCTATCATGCCCCGTTGTCGCTGGTGACCGTCGGTGAGTCTCTTTACGGCCGATTTCAGTGCCGGCCACACATCGCGTTCGGAGGCATGGGCCACCATGAATGCCGCCATTTGCGATGTCAGTCCGTCGTAGATGATGACGTTGCCGTCGCCCGCCTCATTCATCACCGGTATTATGTTCATCTCGCCATAGGTCGCAGCCTCGTCGGTTGTCATCCGTCCAACATTGGCTATGTAGCATTCCTCGCCTATGTCGTAGCGGTTGATATGGCATCCGATGTTCTCTATCAGACAGTTGTCGCCCACGGTTACGTCGCGCAGAACGGCATTGTGTATACCGGTAGGGCGCCGGAATCCTTCTTCCGTCTCTATCCTCTTGTCGAATATTCCGAGGCACACGCTGCCGAAGAACGACACACCGGTTATGCGTTCCGGTGTGAAGTCGGCCGCCACGCTGATGTCTCCCCAGTCTTCTGCGTGGCATCCGCTTTTCTCGAGAGAGCTTATCTCGTCGAGGGTCAGACTGCGATATCCGTCGGGGATGGTATCGGGATTACTGCTCATAATTTTCGTAAAGGAAGTCGTTGTACGGATACTTCTGCACATGCAGTTCGCGTACGCGCTTGTATAGCACGTCGCGAAGTTCGTCAATGTTCTGTTTCTCGCGTGCCGAGATAAACAGACAACTGTCCGCCATCCTGGCCATCCATGTTGCTTTCAGCTCGTCGAGCGACACGTTTTCGCGCGTAGGCGGCGTCAGGTCGTCGTCGTCCTTCTCCACCCATGTATATGCATCTATCTTGTTGAATACAATCATCGACGGTTTGTCGGCACAGCCTAACTCGGAAAGTGTCGTCTCCACCACTTTTATCTGTTCCTCGAAGTCGGGATGCGAAATGTCAACCACGTGCACCAGCAGGTCGGCCTCGCGCACCTCGTCGAGTGTCGACTTGAAAGAGTCGACAAGGTCGGTGGGCAGTTTTCGGATGAAACCCACTGTGTCGGCCAGCAGAAACGGCAGATTGTCTATCACCATCTTCCGGACCGTCGTGTCAAGCGTTGCAAAGAGCTTGTTCTCGGCAAACACTTCACTCTTAGACAGCAGGTTCATCATCGTCGACTTTCCCACATTGGTATATCCCACAAGGGCCACGCGAATCATGCGTCCGCGATTTTTCCTCTGCGTAGTCTTCTGCTTGTCGATTTCCTCAAGGCGCTGTTTGAGCAGTGTGATGCGCTGCAGGATGATGCGGCGGTCCATTTCGAGCTGTGTCTCGCCCGGTCCGCGCAGACCTACACTTCCCTTTCCGCCGCCGCTTCCCGAGCCTCCGCCCTGACGCTCGAGGTGGGTCCACAAGCGTTGCAGACGCGGCAGCATGTAGCGGTGTTGTGCCAGCTCTACCTGTGTCTTGGCCTCGGCCGTCTGTGCCCGCATGGCGAATATGTCGAGTATCAGACTTGTGCGGTCGAGTATCTTCACTTTCAGTTCTTTCTCAATGTTGCGTATCTGTTTGGCCGACAGTTCGTCGTCGAAAATCACCATGCCCACTTCGCGTTCGGCGTCTTCCTCTGCCTCTATGTATTGTCTTATTTCTTCCAGCTTTCCGGAGCCTACGTATGTTACCGAACTCGGTCCGTTCACCTTCTGTGTAAATCGTTTCACGGTGACGGCACCGGCGGTATCGGCCAGAAATTCCAGTTCGTCGAGATATTCTTTGGTCTTGGCCTCGTCCTGGTCTTTGGTTATCAGGCCGACGAGCACGGCGGTTTCTGTTTTTGCTTCGGATATTACAAATTCTTTCATCCAATATACATTAATATATATAATTCGCCACAAAATTAACGATTTACCGCGAATTACACAAGATATATATGTATTTATTGTTACACAGCGTTGCAAAATGCCAGACGGTGGAACGGAATCGCGTCAAACGCCGGAACGAAATTACGTCAAATAGCCGAACAGAATTGTGTCAAATAGCCGAATGAAATTGCGTCAAACGACCGAACGAAATTGCGTCAAATGACCGAACGAAATTACGTCAAACGGCCGAATTATCTTCAAAAATATTTGTTCGGATGAAAAAATAGTTGTATTTTTGCCGCTGTAAACAGCATAAGAAGATGAAAAAAGCATATAAAAATAGAATAGCCGACCGACTTCTTGCCCGCAAATTGGCAGGCAAGGGCGCCGTGTTGCTTGAAGGTGCCAAATGGTGCGGCAAGACAACAACCGCCGAACAGATAGCCAAGAGCGTTCTTTATATGTCTGAAACGGGAAAGGTGGAGCAGAACAAGCAGTTGGCCAAGATAAATCCGGCTATATTGCTGCAGGGCGACAAACCGCGACTGATAGACGAATGGCAGGTGGCACCGGCCCTGTGGGACAGTATAAGGTTCGAGGCCGACCACAGTCCGCATTTGGGATTGTTCATTCTTACAGGCTCGTCGGTTCCGGCCGACATGAGTGAGGTCGTTCATTCCGGCACGGGGCGGATTGGATGGTTGCGCATGCGGCCTATGTCGTTGTGGGAATCAGGCGAATCAACGGGCGAAGTGTCGCTGGCAGAGCTGTTTACTACCCCCGAGATTATAGGCGGGATGTCGTCGATGAACCTTGAAAAGATGGCTTTTCTCGCATGCCGTGGCGGATGGCCGTTGGCCGTAAACATGAGCGGTGACATAGCTCTCGACCAGGCTTTCGATTATATCGATGCAGTGGAAAAGCGCGATGTATCGATGGTCGATGGCGTGAGCCGCGACCCGGCGCGCACCCATCGGCTTCTGCGTTCGTATGCCCGCCATCAGGGGGCGCAGGCTTCTTATGGCACTATCAAAGCCGACTTGATGGCAAACGAGTCCGACTCGTTTGCCGAAGATACGATAGCATCGTATATAAACGCACTGAAGAAGATATTCGTAATCGAGGATTCGGAGGCGTGGAATCCGAATCTGCGCTCAAAGTCGGCTATAAGAACGTCGGATACCCGCTATTTCACCGACCCGTCGATAGCAACGGCAGCCTTGGGACTGGGCCCGTCCGACCTTATCAACGACCTGAATACATTCGGATTGATATTCGAAACGCTCTGTGTGAGGGACTTGCGGGTGTATGCCGAGGCTCTTAACGGGCGTGTTTATCACTTCAGAGACAGGAATGGACTGGAGTGTGATGCGGTGGTGCATCTCCGAAACGGCTCATACGGACTTGTGGAAATCAAGCTCGGGGGGGACGATTTGATAAATGAAGGAGTAAAGACATTAAAGGAACTTTCTGGCAAGATAGATACCGGCCGAATGAAACAGCCGTCGTTCCTTATGGTGCTTACAGCGGTAGGCTTTTATGCCTATCGGCGCGAAGATGGGGTGTATGTTGTTCCCGTGGGATGTCTGAAAGATTAGTTGCAGCCAGGCTGCTCGGCAGACAGACGGTTTTGACCGCCATTTGGAAATTGAAATACCGGTATTAATGCTTAGACCTGACATCGAACAGTTTTATAAGGAAGTTTGCGAGGTGGTGTGTCATATACCCGAGGGCAAGGTTCTCACATACGGAGATGTGGCACGGCTCGTAGGCTATCCTTGCCATTCGCGCCTTGTGGCCCGTGCCTTGTCTTCATTGCCGGCCGGACATCATGTTCCGGCGTGGCGTGTCGTCAACTCCCAAGGGCGCACGGCCCCGTGCTGGCCGCAGCAACAGGCATTGCTCGAAGTCGAGGGGGTGGTGTTCCGGAAATCCGGTTTCGTTGACATGAAAGCGTGTCGTTGGCAGTTACTGTAGGAGCAGTACAAGCATGAGGCATTGCGGATATGTTGGAACATCATCAAATGTTTGTACTGAAAATACTTTACCTATAGCCCGTAAAACTCGCAAATTCTCGACAGAATATTTTTTTTGTGCAAATATGCGAGTTTTGAGCGTGTATCTTTAATAGCCTGTCTATCAGAGGTATAGTCGTGTTTGTAACGTAAGTGTGCAATAAAATCACCTCATTTTTGCTTTGCGGGTTTTGCCGTAAGGGCCTCCCGAGGTTGCAACGGCGCCGTAGTTGCATTGCAACGAGGCCGTAATGGGAGGGTAAAGAGGCCGTTATGGCAACCCAATAAGGCCTTTACGGCAGAACTTTGATGGAATTTTGGCGATTCAGCAGAGCCGGAAACGAGAAACCGGTGCATTTCCGTTTCTATTTCGTGATGTGCGAAATTCGGAATTATCAAGACATATGACATGATATTCTCTAAAAATAAAAACAGTCAACCTTATACGGATAAGTTTGTCAACAAAATTAAACTATATCATCCTCCGAACAAAACGTGTCCGGACAGAACGTGTCCGGACAGAACGTGTCCAACGGATAGGGTGTCCAAAACTTGTCGTTCATTTCTAAAATCATAGTCAAATAATATATAAGTTAGTCACAGTATTAAACTATAACGCGCCCCAACGGGGCAATAAGCACACAGCCCGGGGCAGAGCGAAGCGGCACCCCGGGAACAACACGATTGTATACACTCGCCCAGAAAGGGCAAAAGCATTAATTATCAGGTATTTACAGTTTATATATTGTATGTTTTTATGCTTTTGCCCTTGCAGGGCGCGGAGTGTCGGTGTTTGATTCCCGGGGTGCCGCTTCGCTCTGCCCCGGGCTATGTGCTTGTTGCCTTTTCAAGGCGCATCCACTCTATATCCGGACGATTATGTAGTTTAATTTTGTTGACCAACTTAATAGCTCAGAACTATTTTTTCTGCAGCACTAACCTTGTTATTGTTTATTCAAAATTCTCTGCAAAATTACAGTGTTTTTGGAATACAATCAATATGGATATTAGAAAACATATCGATAAATTCAACCGACATTAAACCTTTCCGTATTCAATGCGTCAAAACAAATAGGAGGGTGGCACACGGCCACATCTATTATTATATATAAAAACAATCTACTAATAAATAATGAAGAAGATACTTTTATCAACCGTTGCCGCACTCGCCTTTACGGCATCGTGGTGCCAGCCGCGCTATGACATGAAACGGATAAGCCGCGAAAGGCTTGATCGTGGTATTGTGGCTTTGCGACAATCGGACGGCTCGGCCGTGGTTACGTGGCGCACACTGATGAGCGACCGTAAGGGAGAACCGTTCGACATATACCGCAACGGAGTGAAGCTGAACGACAAGCCGCTCACCGAAGGCGGTACGTTTTTCATCGACAGGAACACAGGCGGGGGCGACGTGACATACGAGATTCGCGGCGGCAGCCGTAACGGCATCTATACTCTCAGGGCCGATGCTCCGGTCGGCTATCTGCCGATAAAGCTCGACAAGCCGGAGGGAGGCATCACACCCGATGGCCGTGCATTCACGTATTCGGCCAACGATGCAAGCGTGGGCGATGTCGATGGTGACGGACAATACGAGATAATACTGAAATGGGAACCGTCTAACGCGCACGACAATTCGCACGACGGATTTACAGGTCCGGTACTTTTCGACTGCTACCGTATCAGCGGTGAGCGTCTGTGGCGCATCGATATGGGACCGAATATCCGTGCAGGTGCACACTACACGCAGTTTATGGTATATGATTTCGACGGTGACGGCCGTGCCGAGATGATGGTAAAGACAGCCGACGGCACTGTTGACGGGCGTGGCAAGGTTATCGGTGACGCCAAAGCCGACTGGCGGTATGGAATAAAGGAGGCTATGGAACATTTCGAGGAAAACCGTACCTATGCCGTGAAGGAGGCCGCAGAACGCGAGAAGATGCGCAAGCAATGGCAGAACGGCAGGCAGCGTGACAGCCGGCAGGTAAAGCGGCAGGGACAAATGAAAGGACAGCAAGACCGACGCGGACAGCAGCGGAACCGACGTGGCAATGCCAACAGAAACGCCAACCGCTACCAATGGCCCGGAATCATGTCAAAGTCCGGCCGCATACTTGACGGACCGGAATATCTCACGGTGTTCAACGGACTGACGGGTGAGGCCATGGCAACGGTGGATTATGTTCCCGAACGTGGCGAGCTTAGGGCGTGGGGCGACGAACGTGGCAACCGTTCGGAGCGCTATCTGGCCGCTGTAGGCTATCTTGACGGTCGTAGGGCGAGCGGCATTTTCTGTCGCGGATACTACACCCGCACCGTCATTGCGGCATGGGACTGGGACGGAAAGGAACTGAAAAACCGATGGACCTTTGACACCGACGACGAGCGTTGGCGCAGCTATGCCGGGCAGGGCAACCACAACATACGCATAGCCGACGTAGATGGTGACGGATGCGACGAGATTATATACGGCTCGATGGCTGTAGATAATGACGGCACGGGATTATATAATACGGGTATGGGGCATGGCGACGCTATGCATTTGACTGTATTTGACCCTTCGTCCGACCGTTTGCAGTTGTGGGACTGTCATGAAAACCGACGTGACGGCAGCGAATTGCGCGATGCCGCGACGGGCAAGATACTCTTCCAGATAAAGAGCGGTATAGATGTCGGCCGCTGCATGGCTGCCGATATTGACCCGACAAACCCTGGACTGGAGATGTGGAGCTCAGACAGCAAGGGGATAAGGACGATAAAAGGTGAGATATTGAAGCCTCTGTCACAGCGTAACGCTGAAGGCCATTCTGACGGAGCAGCGTCAAAGCCGACCAAGCCGGCAGTCAAGAAAGCATCTGAAAATGACAATCAGGACTCTTCCAATTCGGACGATACGGCTCTGTATATGCGCGGTATGCGTCTGCCTACCAATTTCGGTATATGGTGGGACGGTGACCTGCTGCGCGAGATGCTCGATCATGCCACAGTATCAAAGTATGACTGGACCACGGGAAAGGTTTATCCGATAGTGAAGTTTGACGGATGTCAGTTCAACAACGGCACCAAGTCAAACCCCTGTGTCAGTGCCGATATACTCGGCGACTGGCGTGAGGAGGTCGTCACCCGCACCGATGACAGCAGCGAGTTGCGCATATACGTGTCGCCCATACCTACCGACTACCGCATCAACTGTCTTATGGAAGACATACCATATCGTCTTGGCGTGGCCACGGAGAATGTGGCGTACAACCAGCCGCCGTGGACAGGATTTTATCTCGGTCCAGACAATACGGTCGTGGAATTCCTGAAATGAACGGGCGCGGGCCGTTAAGGTTTTCTGCTCTTGACGTTTTTAATAAGAGTGTTGCATGGCTTCGGAGTCACATCAAAGTCCATACCGGTATTGGAACTTTGGTACGATTCCGAAGCCATGCGGCATTTTTGTCTGTAAAAAGTTGATGTTTGGTCTAAATTTCATCCCGTTCGTTTGAGTAAGACATGTTGTTTATCCGTATTTATATAAAAGGTGTTCCTGTAGGAACAATCTGTCATACTCATATTTAATAACGACGAATTCAAAATATGAAAAGAAAGGCAATGATAAGTCTGTGCCTTTGCCTGTGCATGCAGTTCTCGGGCCACGCGCAAGACTATGACGCAAGCAAACTGAAACAGCGTGTAGACGTGTATATGAACAAAGTGGCCGTACAAAGCGACTGGCTCACGTCGCGTTTGCAGATGTATTGGCATTCGCATGCTACGGATGTATATGTAAACGGTGAGACTTTTGACCATGCGGGCGGCAACCGGGCACCGGTTCCTACGGTCAGGTTTAACGGTACGCGGAGCAACGGTGCGGCCTATTCTCGGCCTAAATTGGAGGATATTGTTCCGTATGACGACGACGCACAGTCGAACGTCACGTACATCAACAAGGCAACAGGCATTAAGGAAAAGGTAAGTCCGGCGAAGACGGGATGCAACATAGCCGGTGTGAACCGTGAGATTCTCGGTATTGCCCGGGATGCGGCCCGCATCTTTGCCGCCACCGGCGATACGGCTTATGCTAATCTCGCGAGGCCTGTGCTCGACACTTATCTGAAAGGTATATACCATCGCAACGTTCCGACAGACTTGATGCACGGTCATATGCAGACACTCGTCGGAATGACGACGTTCGAGGTGATACACGAAGATGCCGTGAACGAAGTCACGGAGACATACAGGCTGCTTGTGCCGCGTTACGGACGGTCGGATTTGCATGAGGCTGCCATGAAGAAGTGGGCGGAAAACATCATTGCCAACGGTGTACCCCATAACAACTGGAACCTGTTTCAAGCCGAGTTTGTGGCAAAGATAGCTTCAGCGTTGCAGCCGAACAGTGCCTACAGTGACGGAAAGGGCAGGGAATACTATCAGGACAGGGTGCTAAATAAGTCGAGCATACGCCAATGGAGCATGAAGCGCATGACTGACTATTGTTTTGACCACAACACAGCCATATGGTACGAGTCTCCCGGATATAGTACTACTGTGCTTAACGACTTCGCCTCCTTTGCCAACCGCATGGATGTAGAGGCCGGAATGGATATGTTCAAGGACTTGCCTGTGCTGAAAAGGGCTGTTATGGCATCGCCCCAGTATCTGATGCCCAACCGGATGATATGTGGTTTTGGCGACACACATCCCAACTATCTTAGTATGAGGGCTGCCGACCAGGTGCTCGACTATGCCCGCAGACACGGAGACAAAGCCCTTGAGCAGGAGTTTGTTGGCCTTAAGGAGGCAATAGCCTCAGATGCTCCTAAAGAGAAGATCGAGCAATATGTGTCTCCGTCATTCTATGCTCCCAACGTGTCGTGGCTCATGCAGCGTACAGGCATGGACGAGCGTCACGATCTTGCCATATCCCTCAACGGCTCGTTGGGCAACCATATGCACGCCAATGGCATATCAATGGAACTGTATGGCAAGGGGTTTGTGCTTGGTCCTGACGGTGGTATCGGACGTACGCTGTATAGCGGTGACGACTATAAAGAGTACTATTCGCAGTTTCCTGCCCACAATACGGTGTGCGTCAACGGAAAGTCGGGCTATGCCGTGATGATGTCCAACCATGCTTTCAAGGTTGAGGCGCGTTATCCTGATACCAATGACAAGGTAGGATTCGGCCCGGCGACATTCAGTCAGGTGAGCTTTGTCGAGCCTGAGACACAGGCGCGTCAGATGCGTACCAACGGTATTGTCAGGACAAGCGATGCCGGCGGATACTATATAGACATATTCCGAAGCAGGGCCGTCGGTGACGGACAGTTTCATGATTACTTCTATCACAACCTTGGACAGACGATGACATTGACGGGTGCAGACAACGGGGACCTGGCACTGAAACCGAGTGAAGAGCTGGCCTTTGCCGGTGGAAATCTGTATGCTTATTCTTATATATACGACAAGAAAAGCGCACGTACGGGCAACGACGTCAAGGCGACCTTCACCACAGAGTGCCCTGACGGGAGGAAGATTGACATGACGATGTGGATGCAGGGATACCGTGACCGTGAGGTGTTCAAGGCGTTGTCGCCTGTAAATCTCGAGTATGAACGGTTGCCCAAGTTTATGCCGTATAATGTCGGGGAGCAGCCTGTATTGACCTATGTGGCCCGGCAGTGCGGCGAAGCATGGACAAAGCCTTTTGTAGCCGTGTTCGAACCGAGCGACACCGATGAGCCTTCAGAGATACGGACCGTAGAGTTTTTCAAGCCGTCGGGCAAGGATGCCGTCGGTATAAAGGTCGTTTTGAAGAACGGACGTACGGACTATATCTTCTCGGCCCCGCAAAAGACGAAGATGAAATATGACGGCATGAAGGTTGATGCCGTATATTCTATAATATCCAATGGAAAAACAATATTGTGCAGATGAAACGGATTGTATTTATTCTGGCATGTATCGCTTCGATGTATGCGAATGCCGGAACATTTGATGCGGACAAACAGCTGGAGTATTGCTCATCGCAGGTAGGCAGGGCATTGAGGTTGCTCAGACCGTATGATTTCAAAATAGCACCACGCAATATTCTTGCCACCGACAAGCAGGAAGGGTGGAACTGCCGTAAAGCAGTGGCTGAGGAATGGTGTTCGGGATTTTGGCCGGGCATACTGTGGATGGATTATGCCTATACCGGCGACAAGGAAGTGCGCAAAGCCGCCGAGGGCTATACCGGTCAGCTTGCATATCTGTCAGGTAGGCCGGCCTATGACCACGATCTGGGTTTTATTATCATCAACTCTTTTATGAAAGGATATGAGCAGACCAAGAGCGAAACTTATAAAAAGGTGATATTGGATGCGGCCGATACATTGGCGACACTTTTCAATCCCAAGGCCGGCACGATGCTTAGTTGGCCGCGTCATGTCAACGATTATCAAGGACACAACACAATCATGGACAACATGATGAATCTTGAACTGCTGTTTTGGGCAGCCCGGAACGGTGGAAACAGGTTGTTGGAAGATTTGGCTGTGAGCCATGCCGTGACAACAATGCGTCATCATTTCCGTGCCGACGGTTCTTGTTATCACGTGGCTGTATATGACACTTTGACCGGCAAGTTCCTCCGCGGACAGACACATCAGGGTTTGTCCGACTGTTCCATGTGGTCGCGTGGGCAGTCTTGGGCCGTCTATGGCTATACGATGGTGTATCGTTATACCAAAGACAAGCTGTTTCTCGACTTTGCCCAAAAGGTTACCGATATATATCTGAAGCGTTTGAAAGAGACCAGTGACGACTGGGTGCCGTTGTGGGATATGGACGACCTGCGTTCCAATGCTCCCAAGGACGCTTCGGCTGCTTGTGTCGTAGCTTCCGCCCTGCTCGAACTGAGTGGATATGTCGGCGGATTCAAAGGCGACTTTTATCGTGATGCGGCAATACGGATGCTGTCCGATTTGAGTACCGACAGATATCAGAGCGGCAAGCGTAATGTGGCTTTTCTCAGGCATTCCACCGGTCATCATCCGGCGGGGAGCGAGATTGACGCGAGTATCGTCTATGCAGACTATTATTATATTGAAGCATTACTAAAACTAAATAAAATACAATGAAACGCAAACTATCATTATTGATGCTTTTGACAATGCTGTCCATGGTCGGCTATGCCGCCGGACTGAAGACCTATCCGGCTCCCGACGGAGCTCCGTTGAACGATGACTTTACTTTGCTCGTGCGTCAGCCGGGAGGAACATGGCAGACGGTTCCCACGTATTTGTGGAAGGTCGACAACGCCATTAGCGGTAAGCATAGTGTGGAGAACACTTCCGTAGCTTCGTTCGACTTTGATTTTTCCACTGGGCAGGCTGTTGAACTTGCAGTTGTGAGCCGCCGCCAACGGGTGGACAGTTGCCGTGTACGCCCGTTGTCTTATGACATAAAGCATACCGTAAACGGTGATACCATACGTTTTTCGCTGACAGAATCACGTTATGTGTCGGTAGAGGTGAACGGTGATATTTTCCATAATCTGCAGATATTCGCCAACAATCCTGCTCCTGTGGTGACAAAGGAGATGCGCAAAAGCAAGAGTTTCATATATTACGGTCCTGGTTATTATGACCTTGGTGGCGATTCCATAAGCATTCCTACCGGAGCGACCGTATATATCGACGGCGGTGCTTATATCAAGGGGTGGATGTCGGTGTATGGAGCCCGCAATGTGAAAGTTATAGGCCACGGCATGGTCAATCCTGAACGTCAGCACGAAGGCATAATGGTGCGCTATTCTGACAATGTCGTTATCGACGGACCGTTTACCACGCAGATTCCCGTCGGTGGCAGCAGTTCGGTGAGAGTGCGCAATGCCAAGGTTATGTCGTGGTACGGTTGGGGTGACGGTATGAATGTGTTTGCGAGCAACCATGTCAGTTATGAACATGTGTTCTGCCGCACCAGCGACGACTGCTCCACCATATATTGCACCCGCAAGGGGTATGCCGGCGGTTGTCGTGACATACGTGTGACGGATGCCGTGTACTGGGCGGACGTGGCCCATCCCATAATGATAGGTTTGCACGGTGATATAAACAAGAACGAAGTGATAGAGAACGTGGTATACGAGGATATTGACATATTGGAAAATCCCGAGCGGCAGATAGACTACAAGGGGTGTATAGGCATTAACAACGGTGACAACAATCTTGTCAGACGCGTTACATTCCAGAACATAAGGGTGGAGAGTCTTTCACGCGGTGGTATGCTGTTCAATTTCCGTGTGTGCTACAACAAGAAATATTGTGCTGCTCCGGGCCGTGGCATACATGACATTTACTTGCGCGACATATCATATAACGGTGTGAAGCCGGAGATGTCCATTATTGCAGGATATAACGAGGAGCGTACGGTGAAGAACATACACTTTGAGAATCTGCGAATCAACGGGCGGACCATATATGACGACATGCCGGAAAAACTGAAGTGGTATAAGACTTCCGACTATGCCGGCATATTTTTGGGCGAGCATGTGGAGAACGTTACATTCACCAAGTAGTGAATATATCGGATGAAGTGATTCCTAAGCGATAGGAAAAACGTTCGGGAATCACTTCTTAAACATCCCGAAATTAAAGAATCCGAATGGAGAGACGGCATATTCATAGTGTCAACTCTCCGTTCGGATTCTTCGATTTTATCTTTGTTCTTCAGGTAGCCTGGAGTTCAGTTCATTTATTGTTTCGGTTGTTGCCGGACAGTTTCACCACCTTTTTCACGCCCTTCACCTCAGGTGCTTTCAGATCGGTGATGCTCTCGTTCTTGACATCGTCCAGCATCACTGCAGGCCGATAGTCGGGACGTTCGGTGTAGAACGTGATGTGGTTTAGGTCAAGTCCGTCCACGTGCCGGGCATACAGGCCGTATGCAGGAGTAGGACCGGCGAAGCGTGGTTCGGGATAGTTGGTGCCTTGTTCACGGTATTCGCGTTTGGCAAGGTCTGCTGTGCCGCCGCCACGGTATTTTATACGGATGTTGTTCAGTGCGATGTTGCGCAGCGGATGGCCCGGCATGCCGGTCACGATGATGCCTGCCAATGAGTCCACATCGTCGGCTATGACATTGCTTATCTGTATGTCGGCACCCGAAGACACTGTGTTGCGCTCCTTAGGTCCTCGGTTTCGGCAGCCTGTAGTGATGTATATAGGATAGTGGTGGACGTGGCTCATGGTGATGTTGCTGACAACGATGTTTTCCATCAGTCCCTGGTCCACTTCCTCGAATGCCAGTCCGCTGCTGTACATGAACGTGCAGTTGCTCAGAGCGATGTTGCGGTAGCCGCCGTTTGACTCCGTTCCCAGCTTGAAGCGGCCGCACACCCAGTTCACCTTTTCCGGTATGTAAGTTCCGTCGAGTAGCGTACCCATCTTGTAACCTGTGATGACACAGTTGGTCACTGCGATGTGTTCGCATAGCACAGGACGTTTCAGCGCATACGAACTTTTGAGCACCAACGCGTCGTCGCTCGGAGTGTTTATCTTGCAGTTGCTCACTGTGAGATATTTGCAGCAGTCGATGTCGAAGCCGTCGCGGTTGGTGTCTATCGTCACGTTGTCCACTGTGCCTATGTCGCAACCGGTCATGATGATGGCAAAGTGACCTCCGCGATATATCGTCACGTCGCGTATGAGTACGTTGCGGCACTCTTTCAGTGCGATGGCCTTGTCACCGGTGCCTATGTTGCCGCCCTGCAGATTGCCGCCTTTCTCTGTATCTTTCTTGGTCAGCCCCTTGCCGTCTATCATTCCGCGGCCTGTGATAGAAACGTTGTTCTGTCCCACGGCCCATATGAGACTGTTGTGGAAATAGGTGTGGCCGCCATCCTGATAGGCCGGCCCCTCCCATGGCTCGGCCTCGTCATATGCTTTCATGGATGCCGGTGCGGCCAGGATAGTGGCACCGGCCGAAATGTGCAGCTCTACATTGCTCTTCATACGTATGCTTCCGCACAGATACGTGCCTGCAGGCAGCACCACACGACCGCCGCCATGTGCCACGCAAGTGTCTATGGCACGGTTGATGGCCGTGTGGTCGAGTGTCTTGCCGTCGCCCAAGGCTCCGAAGTCTCTCACGTCATAATCGGTCGCGGCATTGATGACGAGGCTCATCATGAGTGCTGACAGTAAAAGTATTCTTTTCATTTTGTTATTTGTTTTTTTAAGTTATTGTTGTATACTGATAAAGTGAATATAATCTTGGGTTTATACTGCAGAAGCCTCTTTCTTTAATTAAATAATATATATTCATCTAGTTCAAACAAAGAAAAAAATCGTCTGCTGTCGGCTTTCTGTCGGAGGCAGACGAATATCTGCGTATCTATGATGAAACTATTGTAGAAGAAAAGGAAATGCGCAAAGACCTTCGGAGTTACGCAGATCGACAGATGTGGCGGTCTCGTGCCACAGATACCGCACGCTGACGGGGTGGGGTACGGCTTCCGACCATACGCTGACGTGACTGTTGTCGATGATTTCTGCATTGGCGGCATGCCACACGCCGTCGCTACCGGCCATTTCAAACCATCGGAGCATGCTTCCCGACTTACGCTCCAGGCCTTTCTGCTTTTTTTCAAATCCGGTGCCTACGTGTGTGAAGTGTACTGTCAATCTGTTCTTTTCACGTGTCATGGTGTCGGCTCTCGGACCGCTCCACTCCAATTCCGTACGGCCATATACTTTGTTCAGTGCAAGTACGGAAAGACGCCGGCCTACTTCCCATTTATAAGAGTGGTGTATATCGAAGAGGTCGTCCACAAGGTCGGGGTTGAAGATTATTTCCGTATTGCTGACGCTGTCCAGGCAGGCCATCTGCTGTTGCCGGAAACGCGGAAGTTCCTCGGCATCCACTACACCGCGCCTATGGTGACGGTCGCTATATATATGAGGAGCCAGCATTACAGTAAGGAAAGGGGCTTCGCTGACACCCCATTCCTGTCGCCACTCTTCTGTCATCGCCTTGAACATTGAGGCGTAATTGCGCTCACGGTTAGTGCAGTTGTTCTCGCCTTGATACCACAGAAAGCCGCGTATGGCGAAAGGCACGTAAGGTGCAATCATTTTGTTGTACCACTCACCTCCCTTACGCCATGTCTCAACCATCGTACCGCCTACTGCTGTACTGATGATGCCAACAGGCACCTGTAGGGAGTCTTGCAGATGGCGTACACAGAAATAGCCGGGAGCCGAGACCATAGGCAGACTCTCACTATTGGCATTGTTCCAGCCTGTATCATTTCCTTTGCGCGGACACGTGAACACGCGTATCTTGGTGTTCTCGGATTTTGTCAGCTCTTCTGCGGCCAGATCTTTGCCTTTGTATGGTTTTTGGTAAGTGCGATACTTCTTCATTGTATACTCCATGTTTGACTGTCCGGCGGCCACCCATACCTCGCCCACTACCACATTGTCGAGTGTCAGCTGCTGCTTGCCTGCCTTGACGGTAAACACACACCCTTCGAAAGATGCTTTTTGTGATGGTAGCATGGCCTGCCAGTGGCCTTTGCCGTCGGCTACGGCTTTCGCCTTGAATTTGCCGAAGGTTACGGTCACTTTTGTTTTTGGTGCCGCTTTGCCCCATACAGGCAACGGTTGTCCTTGCTGCAGAATCATGTTGTCAGAGAATATGGGACCAAGCGTCAGACTCTGTGCTACTACTTGTATCGTTATGAGGGGTAACAATCCTAAAATATAAAATAATCTTTTCATTGTAGTTGTTTGGACTAACTTATATAAAATAATAATGTTGTTCACTTACTTATAGATGTTACAATCCATTACGGCATTTAAACCGGTACTCTCCCGAGCCGATATGCTTGACCCGACCGTTCGGCAGATGTATTTCAGCCGTGGTATTGGCAGGAATGCTGACATTCCAGACTATCTTTCCGGCATCTCTTTTCCAGTTGCTCCGTATGATACCGTATGGTGACGGGTGGGCAACTGTGATGCTTTCCAGCTCTTTGACAGAAAAGTCGGGCTTAAGAATGATATGACGGAAGCCGGGCCGGCTGATATCCGGGCGTATTCCGCCCAGCCGTTCATAGCACCAGGGGAGAAGGTCGCCGAGCAGCATCACATGATTGCCGCTGTTCATAGACGGATTGGCCGTGTCACCGTTCCATAGTTCCCAAATGGTTGTGGCGCCTTGCCGTACCATATATCCCCATCCGGGATATGTATCGGATGTGGCCATGGTATAAGCCATGTCACCATGACCGGAGTCGGACAACCATCGCATGAGCCACTGTATGCCGATTACTCCGGCGCCGATGTGTCCGTTGTGCCGCTTGGTGATTGTGCTGACAATGCTGTCGGACAGTGCCGCGGCGTGGTTCTGCGGAACGATTCCCATAGCCAGCGGCAATAGATTGGCCGTGACGGTGCCGTTGGCATAGCGTCCGTTGACTAAGAAAGTGTCGTTGACAGCCACGGTCATGGCATCGGCCTTGTGGCGGAAATACTTTGCATCGGCCGTATGGCCCAGCAACGATGCGTAGCCTTCCATCATACGGCACAGATACAGATAATATGCCGATGCAATCAGCCGGCCGTCGGTTTGTCTTGCAGGGTCTTTGCTGTGGACAAGCGTTGGCGATTCCGGCGGCACACACCAGTCGCCATAGCGGTCGTACTGTATCAAACCATCTCGCTGGTGCTTCTTTTCGACATATTCCATGAAGCGCTTTATCGGTTCGTAGCTCTCCTGCATGGGGCGCAGGTCTCCGTATTGGCGGTATAGCATGTCGCAGGCGAAAGGCAGTGCCGCGGGCCATGTCACATTGCCGTTGTACAGTCGCCAGTAGGCCGGAGCCACATCGCTGATGCATCCGTCGTTGCGTTGCGACTGACATATGTCGGCCACCCATTTTGCGTAAAGACTGTGGCAGTCGGCCGTGTAGCTCTCACCGAAGCATCCCGTAGTGCGGTCGCCCAGCCAAGGCATGCGCTCGTCACGCTGCGGGCAGTCGACGGGCATGCCCTTGTAGTTGCTCCTGATGCCCCGGCGCGCACATGATATGATGTCGTTGAGCATGGTGCTGCCGTCGGTGGTCCCGGCATGGAAGTCTGTGTTGGTGTCGTCCATGCGGTCGGCTATCAGTTCGCGCACAATGTCGTTCTCGGTCAATGGTCCTGTACCCGTTATCTCGGCATAACGGAATCCGTAGTATGTGAACTCCGGTGCCCACTCCCGCTGTTGCCCGTCGGAGACATAGCGCACCGTTGCTTCGGCGCTGCGCAGGTTGTCGGTGTATAGCGTACTGTCGCCGCGGTCCAACCGTTCGGCATGGCGTATGACAATGGTGTCGCCCGCTTGGCCTCGCATCATCATGCGTATGCGACCGGCGCCGTTGGTCCCGAAGTCAGCGATATACCGCCGGCCATATCGCCGTAAAGCCACGGGACGGTTTTTCTCATAGACCTCCATCGGTGGTGTTACATTTCCGCGTAGCCGTCCGCCGGGCGCACCCACGTTGCGGGCTTTCATCCACTTGCTGTCGTCATACCCCCATTCCGTCCATCCTGCAAGCTGCCTGCGTGCATCATAGAGTTCTCCGTCGTATTCGTTGGCATAGCGTACGGGCCCTTCGGCACTGATGCGCCATGTGCTGTCTGCCGACAGGGTGTCCGTGTGGCCGTCGGTATATTCGACAAACAGTGTTGCCATGAGCTTGGGATATCCGTAAGTGACGCGCACGTTTGTATGATAATTCTGCGTCTGGGCGAAATAATGGCCGCCGGCCAGTGCTACACCCAAAGCATTGCGCCGGCTGATGAGTGTCGTTACGTCGTATGTGTTGTATATGACGGACTTGGTATAATCAGTAGGTGCCGGTGTCAGTACGTCGCCATTGCCTACGCGGTGTCCGTTTATATATAATGTATATAGACCGAGACCGCAGATGTGTATTGTGGCGCGGCGTACGCTACAGCCGGCTGTCTCAAACTCGCGTCTGAGGTATCGCGAGGCTATGCGGCTGTGACGGCTGTCGCTCTCGTCGGGCAGCAGTGAGTCGAGACCTATCCAGTGGCCTTGCCATTGGCCGGGACACATCAGTCCGGTGCTCCAGCTGGACACGTGGCTCCATTCTGTTGTTCCGCGGTTGGTGGCCACCTGCACTTTCCAGAAGTATTCGGTGTTGGGCCGCAGTGGATGGCCTTTGAAGGCAACCCACTGTGATGAGCCGGATATGACTGTGCCGCTGTCCCATACATCACCTACACTGCGCTCTATATTTTCCATGGAAGAGGCAACAAGTATGCGGTAGGAGCGTTGGACAACATTGTTGCGGTCTGACCATATCTGCCATCCGAAGCGTGGTGTCGCAACATCTATGCCGACTGGATGTGTCTGTCCTTCGACGGTGAGGCGGGGCAGTGAGATCTTGGCTTGAGCAGTAGTGCCGGTCAGTACTATCGCGGCAAGCAATATGATTATTGTTCTCATATATTGTTTGAGTTGTTTTTTTTCTTTTATTATACGGGCCGTGTAACAATTCATCGGTTATAGTTTGGACAGTTTGAAGCAGTCTATGTCCGGTGCCCAACCGTATGGATTGCCCATCTCGATGGTGTTATATCCCGGATGAAGTGTGATGGGAACGGTTACTTCGGCCATGCTGTCCGTGTAGGAAAGCCGGTCAAGACGTGTCGGTTTGCCACCGTTAACGGAAATCTCAAGTGCACGACGTACGGCAGGGACATATCTCACAGTGAGTAGATAGCGGCCTCCGCGGTCGCTCCAGACGTCGGTCCATCGGGCTGTGTTCTCTGGTCTACCGCCGAGATATGACACTACCATGCCGCCCGATGCCGCCTCGTTGCGGGCGTAGATAACCTGGTATTTGCGTTTCCCGAGGGCGTCGAAACACGGAAGATAGGCCCACTCCGCCTCATAGTGTGATGTCTCTATGCGACGGGTGGCTTCGGCACGCATAATCAGGACGCTGCGCGGAGACAGGGTGTGGACAATGCTGTCGCGTACAGGTTTCATGTCGCAACGGCGGATAAGGTTGCGCAGACTCACACGGCCGCCCATGCCCAACTGTGAGAGCGGTACGGAGAAATGGCACGCAGAGTCCGACGGATTGTATAGAGCTACAGCCTGTACTTTCCCATGGCGCCGTTCGATGTCTTTGGCCAGCACATAGCCATTGCCGCAACGTGCTACCACACGGGCCTGAAGACCGAGGGAATCCTGGTTGAGTGCTATAAGTTCGGGATTGGATAGCAGATTCAGCGATGCTTCGGACAAGCGGGTGAGGTCGCAACCGATAAGTAGCGGTGAGCTCATTATGCACCACATGCCAAAGTGTACTTCTTCTTCGTTGTCGCTCAGTCCGCGACCTATTTCGAGCATGTCCATGTCGTTGTAGTGTCCGGGGCTGCAATAGGCCGACAGATACATGTTCTTGCCGATGATGTCGGACACCGACGACCACCGTGGACGTATGTCCTGACTGATGCGCCACGAACCGGCCAGCTCTGCCGCCCACGTTCCGGGGAATGTCCACCGGCAGATGTTCACCGCCACATCACCGTGACCGGCAGCGCGGAAAGCACGGCTTATTTCGGTGTATCGTTTCTGTTCGTTGAGATTGAGCTCGTGGCCTGCGCCGCAATAGTCTATCTTGATGAAGTCGAACCCCCATTCTCCGAAATAGAGACGCGCGTCTTGTTCCTCGTGACCGTAGAGGCCGGCGCCAAAACCGTTCTCGTCATCGTCATACCGCGAACCGCAGGTGTTTGCTCCGGCGTCCGAATATATGCCGGCTTTGAGGCCGAGCGAATGGATATGGTCGGAAACGAAGCGCATGCCGCGTGGAAAGCGTTGTGGATGAGGATGCATAGTGCCTGTGGAGTCGCGCCATCCGAAGAAACCGTCGTCGATGTTTATCTGACGGTAGCCTGCACGTGATAGGCCTGTGGAGACCAGAGCGTCGGCCTGCCGTATGATAAGCGAGTCGCTGATGTTGACGTGGTAAGTGTTCCACGAACTCCAGCCCATTATCGGTGACTGTACTGTCTTCGCTTTTACGTCGTTATATGATGATGCCGAAGAGATGACAGGTACGAGCAGGAAAACCGATGACAGTGCATATAAGAATGCTTTTTTCATAAATGTTTTTTTATAATAGATCGTCATATATGTTTCGTAATATTTGATATCCGTATATTCCGGCCTTGTGGATATGGAACATTCACGCAACAAAATTACAATAAACAGACTTCAAATTAGAGTATTATCGTTCATAAAACAGTAAAATCGTACGATTATGACTTTTTTATTAGTATATTTGCAGACAAATAACAAACTGTATGTCATGTACATAAGAACTTTACTACTACTAATCGCAATCATTATACATGTCTCTGCCGGTGGTGCAGACATATATCGCATGGCATTCTCCGGAAAGACAGTTTCTTCGGCTGACGGTCTTTCGAGCAATACCGTATACGACATGGTACAGGACAATGACGGATTTATGTGGATGGGGGCGTCATACGGACTGTGCCGTTACGATGGATACTCATTCGTAAACTACTACTCGTTGGGGAGCGAACGGACACGAAAGATAGATGCCACGCCCGGCAATCTGTATCATGACAGCCGCAACGGGCTGTTGTGGGTACACACGTCGACGTTTACATTTGCCTGCTACGACCTCAAGAAAGGGCGTTTTGCCGACTATACCGGACGTGGCGACGAGCACCGTTCATACCGCCGGTTTCTGCTCTCGGGAGACGATATGTGGATGTATGACACGCGGTCGGGAATAAGACATGTGAGTTATAAGAATGGCGTATTTGCATGTACAGACTATACAAAATCCGGTGGACGGCTGCCGAGCGATACCATAGCCCGTCTGGTTGAGGACGGCCGGCACAATATCTGGGCTTTTACTTCAAGCGGACTATTGCGTATAGACAGTACGGGAAAGGTGCATACCGTGGTGGCGGGACGCAAATATATCATGGGAAACGAGTATCATGGCAATGTGCTGTGTCTGTCGGAAGACAATACTGTGGAGATGTTTGCACCTGACGGACGATTGTTGCGCTCTGTCGTCATACCGCCGGCATTGGGAAATGTTCGGACGATAAGGAGCAATTTTGTATGGCGTGACAAGTGGATGGTGTTCAGTGGCGAGACTTACTGTGTAGATCTGAATACATGGGAATGTTCCAAACCGCAACAATATCAGGTAGCCAACGGGCTGTTGCTCGATTCTGCCGACGGTTTTTTCTTTGAGTCGAACAGTAGCGGGAAGCTGTGGATATTTGCTCCTGACGGCAGTGTGAGGATGCTGTCACTGTTGCCCGACATGAAATTTACGGCAGAGCGTCAAAGGAAATACAATGTCAGGAGAGGACATGACGGCTTGTTCTATATAGCCTCCTACGGCAACGGACTATTCATCTACGACCATACTACGGGTGCCATACGTCACTTGTCGGCCTCGGACGAGCAGGCCGTGATAGGAAGCAACTATCTTACAGGCTTGTTTGTCGACCGTCGCGGCAATATATGGGCATCGCAGGAGTCGGCCGGCGTGTCCTGTATATCGGTTACGGAACAGCCGGTGGCCGATATCATTATGCCGGCACCAGGACATAAAGGCGACTGGGCCAATTATGTGATGATGACGGCTATGAAGCCCGACGGCTCAATAGTGATGAGCACGCGGGATAACAAGATGTATACCATGGATGCCTTGACACTGACTCCTGGGACACCGACGGAAACGAAAGCCTGTGCTTATGCCTACATGACCGACACTGACGGACATGAGTGGATAGCCACGCGTGGTGCCGGTCTGTATGTCGACGGCCGGCGGTATAGTAAGCATGACGCTGGCCGGCATATCCCTACCAATGATTTTTATGACATTTGGCAAGATGGTTACGGCCGGGTGTGGCTGGCATCGTATGAAAATGGTATAGTGGTTACTGAATATGAGGCTGACGGCAATCTTCGTTTCCTCAATCTTCTCACCCGCAGTATAAACGAGTCGCGTTTGCATAAGTTTGAACCGGGACCGGACGGGTGGCTGTGGATAGCGTCGAGCAACGGCCTGTATGCCGTAGATACCAAGCGGCAAAATATAACCAACGATGATTTTCTGTGCTTCAACACTGCCAACGGACGTTTCCCGTTCGACGAGATGCGTACGATAAGGTATGCCGGAGGGTATCTGTGGGCCGGTGGGAAGGGCAGTGGGGTGGTGAGATGCAAGTTTGACAAGAATATGGCTATCACCGAATGTACCGCACTGACCACAGGCAAGGGATTGGCAGACAACAATGTCTGTTCGATTCTTGACGATCGTTTCGGCAATATTTGGGTGGCCACGACAAACGGTCTTTCACGTATTTACGACCGTGACATGAAGGTCAAGACATTTATGTTCGGTAATATGCCCGAACGAAACGACTATTCGGACAACTGCGCCTTGCGGCTGGCTGACGGTAGGCTGTTGTTCGGTACACGCCATGGACTTACTTTGATCACACCGAGACAACGCTACGAGAGTGACAGCCGCAGGCCGGCTGAGGTGTGTGTCACTGATATACTGGTCAACGGTCGTTCTGTCAGTGCCGACAGCGTATTGAATCAGGCAGTAAGCCTTATAAGCGAAATTGTGCTTGGACATAACGAGAATACCATTTCGCTGTCATTCTCAAACTTTGAGTATGACGATATCAACTCTTCGCTCTATCAGTATTATCTGGAAGGAAGCGACCGCACGTGGCGTCCGGTGACGAGCATCAACCATGTAGAATACAACAATCTTCCTTCCGGTAAATACATTTTTCATATCCGTGCATTGAGCAATAACAAGTGGAGTCCGGAGCGTGACGTTACAATAATTATCCGTCGACCATGGTACAGCACGTGGCCTGCGTGGTTTATATATGCCGCATTGTCGATGATGTTTGGGTTATATATATATACGAACGCGCGTGAACGTCTACGTTTGCATCAACAGATGAAGTTGGAGAAGCAGCTTACTGAATTCCGACTGAATTTCTTTACCAGTATCACACATGAGTTCCGTACACCGCTGGCCATCATTCAGGGGGCTGTGGACAAGCTCAACAACGACAGGTCGTCGCGTGCGGCTCTGCAGACTGCCCGCCGGGGCACACGCCGGCTTCTCCGTCTGGTGGACATGCTGATGGAGTTCAGGCGGGTAAACACCGGCAATATCAGATTGCAAGTGGAGCGTGATGATATAATAGGTTTTGTCCGGAACATATATCAGGACTTTTGGAGCATAGCCCGACGAAAAGATATGCGCACCGTTTTCACACCGTTTGCCAAACGTTACGATGTGGAGTTCGATCATCGTATGGTGGAGACCATTGTATATAATCTTATGAGCAATGCCATAAAATATGCACCTGAGCATGGAATGGCCACACTTTCAGTGCGTCTTGACGGAGATAGCATTGTGATAGCTGTCGAAGACGACGGACCGGGTATCAGCGACGAACAGCAGGCAAGTCTGTTCCAGCCGTTCATGCAGGGGCATGTATCGCAGGGTGGCATGGGAATAGGACTTTATGTGGCTCACAGTATGGCTGTTTTGCACCATGGTACCATGACATACAGGCGTAAGCCGGAAGGTGGTTCGGTGTTTACGGTGATGTTGCCGGCTGACGGCAATGCCTATTCCGATGCCGACCGTAAACGGGGGATGGCAGTGGACACATCGGTTGGTCAACGGCATGATGACGGTTGTGAGGATATAATACGTGAGCTTCGTCCGGAGGCTCTCAACGATACGCGTATAGCTATAATAGAGGACGACCCGGATATGATGGAGCAGATAAGCTGTGAGACGGGGCGGTATTTCCGCACCGACTGTTATACCACCGGGCTGGCTGCCCTCACTGGTATTGCAGAGAGAATGCCGGCACTTGTCATATGCGATGTTATGTTGCCTGATATGAGCGGGTATGACATTGTGAAACAGTTGAAGAGCGCTGATGTTACGGCTGTCATTCCCGTGATAATGCTTACGGCACTTGACGACGAGAACCATCAGCTGCGCAGCTATAATGCCGGGGCCGATGATTATATGGTAAAACCCTGCAACTTCCGGCTGCTCATAGGACGTGCCGTTCAGTTGATAAGGCAGGCACGTGCCGTAAATTCTTCTTCGGTATCTTCTGCTTTTTCCTCCACTTCTTCGGATGTCTCTTCCGGGACCTCTCCGTCAGATTGTTGTCCTGTTGATGTTAGGTCTGACGGACAATATGGCGTAAAGACGTGCATACTGACATCACCGGCTGACAAGAATTTCATAGACAGGGTGGCAACGATTGTGGCACAGCATGTTGCTGATCCCGATTTTACTGTTGATGTGCTTGCGGCTCAGATGGGAATTGGGCGTACAAAGGTTTTTTCCAAGATGAAAGAGCTTATCGGTATGTCGCCAAACAAGTATCTGCAAAACGAACGTATGCGTATAGCCGCCGACTTGTTGGCGGAGGGTAATCTTACCGTATCAGAAGTTAGTTATCGTGTGGGAATTAAAGACGCTTCATATTTTAACAAGTGTTTTAAGGCTAAATACGGAGTTGTTCCAAGTAAGTATTCAGGAAATAAGGAACAGTTGAATCAAGAAGAAAATATACACGAAAACAAAGATAAACCACAGGATAAAAATAATGGGATTTAAAAAAATCATTGATTTTTCTCGTAAAAAATTTGGTTAATCCGAAAAAACTTCCTACCTTTGCATCCGCAATCAAGAAAGCACAGAGGTGCGTTAGTTCAGTTGGTTAGAATACATGCCTGTCACGCATGGGGTCACGGGTTCGAGTCCCGTACGCACCGCCAACTTTTAAGAGGTTTCAGAGCAAATGCTTTGAAACCTTTTTTGTTGTATATAATCGTTTGTTATGACTATTTTAAGAATATCGGTGGCCGTGAAAAATTTTACCCACTAATTTCCTACAGACTTTGTTTTATGGCAAATATTGATAATTTTTTATTAAACTTATTGTAACATTGTGGTTATTATTATGCTATTGTGTATCTTTGCAACATATAAAAAGTCGTTTTTTATGGATACAAAAACACGTATACTTGTAGTTGACGATGAAGAGACGCTCTGTGAGGCGCTCCGTTTCAATCTTGAGTCTGAAGGGTATGAGGTGGATACGGCGTGCAGTGCCGAAGAGGCGCTGGCATTCGACCTCACCGGTTATGATTTGTTCCTGCTTGACATCATGATGGGAGAGATATCGGGCATACAGCTTGCCGGTATCATAAAGTCCAATCCGGCCACGGCGTCACGGCCCGTGATATTCTGTACGGCCAAGGATACTGAGGAAGATATGGTGGCCGGACTCGACCTCGGTGCCGATGACTATATCATGAAACCTTATTCGTTGCGTAACGTTCTTGCCCGTGTCAGGGCAGTGCTGCGTCGTGCCACTATTCATGCAGTACCGGCTGTCCACGAGCCTGACGACGAAATATCCTATCTCGGGCTGAGGGTTATCCCGTCGAAAAAGGTGTGCATGGTGGATGGCAAGGAAGTGAACATGCCACGCAAGGAGTTCGAGATACTGTTGAAACTGTTGTCAAACAGGGGCAGGATATTCACCCGTGCCGAACTCTTGAAAGGTATATGGACTGATGGGGTGGTGGTGCTCGACCGTGTTGTTGATGTCAATATCACACGTATACGTCAGAAAATAGGTCTTTACGGTAAGAACATCGTTACACGTTCAGGTTACGGTTATGGCTTTATGGAATAAGATAACATATTCGCAGCGACTTTTCATGTGGCTGTTCGGCTATTCGGTGTTGCTTGTGGGGTGTTTCGTATGCTTTCAGTATCATCGTGAAAAGATGTTCAAGACCGGTGAACTGAATGTACAGTTACAATTGATAAACCACTACATACTTGACGACCTTGCCGGTGGCGATGATGCTTTGCATATATCAAAATCATTGCTGCATCCTTTCGACGAGCTGAGGGTCAGTGTGATTGATACTTCCGGAAATGTTGTCTATGACAATACCCTTGACACCATTCCTCATGCTAGTCATCTTTCGCGAGAAGAAATAGCCCTTGCACTCAAAACAGGTTCCGGTTATACAGTACGCCGACATAGTGAGAGTACGGGCAAGACATATTTTTATTCTGCCACACGAGGTAATGGCGGATATGTTGTTCGCAGCGCGGTGCCCTATACCGTATCACTCATCGAACTGCTGCGTGCTGATTTCGGCTTTCTTTGGATAATGGGCGGTGTGACATTTGTAATGTGTACGTTAGGGTTCTTTGTAACCCGACGGTTGGGACAGCATATCCTTAGGCTCAACCGTTTTGCCGAACGGGCCGAACGTGGTGAACGCATTTACGATACTGAGCCGTTTCCGCGTGACGAGCTTGGTTCCATATCCAATCATATAGTGCGTCTCTATGCCAGTCTGCAACAAGCCAATGCCGACCGCGACCGCGAACATCGTGCGGCATTGCACGAGCAACGGGAGAAGGAGCGTATAAAGAAACAGCTCACCAACAACATCAATCACGAATTGAAAACACCGGTGGCTTCAATACAGTTGTGTGTGGAAACATTGCTGGCACACAATAACTTGAGCGAGGAGAAGCGCGACGACTTTCTTCGCCGTTGTCTTGCCGATACCGGGCGTTTGAGGAGTTTGCTCAACGACGTGTCGCTCATCACACGTATGGATGATGCCCCATCATCGGTGATGCGTGAGCCGATAGACCTGGCCGCCATCATAGCCGAGGTGGTAGACGACTGCGGCCCTGTGGCTGCCGGAAAAGGGATGGAGATTGTCAATGGCGTCACCGGACCGTTGCTGATAACAGGAAATGCCTCGCTCCTTGCGTCTGTATTCCGCAATCTCATAGACAATGCCATAGCTTACAGTGGAGGAGACAGAATCAGCATAATGCCGTTGTTATCCGGTTGTTGTTTCGATGGCGACGACAAAATAGTGCTTTCCGTGTCCGACAATGGCTGTGGTGTGCCGCAAGAACATCTTCCGCGTCTGTTTGAACGCTTCTACCGCATAGACAAGGGACGTTCGCGCACGGCCGGAGGTACGGGACTCGGCCTGTCCATCGTCAAGAATGCCGTGCTTTTGCACGGTGGCAGCATATCTGTTGAAAATCGGCCGGGTGGGGGACTGTTCTTTACGATTGTACTTTCGCGGTGATTGTAAAGAGCCGTTGTCAAGCCGCTTTTCTTCGTTTTCCAGTAATCCAAAGCCCCGCGAAGGTAATCAGGCCGTTCATCATAAGCAATTCGTAGCCGAAGCGGTAGCCCGTGGTGGCAACCGTCATTTTGTCTATTGCGAAGCATGCCAACGGCGCCCCTATGGCTATCCACGGCACACAACGGTTGTCGGCACATCGCTTTGTGAGCAGACCGAAGGCAAACAGCCCCAGCAGCGGGCCGTAGGTATATGAACAAAGAATGTATATGGCATTGATGACGCTTGTTGAGTTTATCATGCGGAACAGCAGGATAAACATTACAAACAACCCGCATAAGCCCAGATGGACTCTGCAGCGCAACCGTTCGTCGGCAGGACGTCGGCAGATATCCACGCAGAAACTCGTGGTGAGCGATGTAAGTGCCGAATCGGCACTGCTGAACGAAGCTGCCACGATACCGATGGTGAAGAGTACGACAACGGCGGTTCCCAAATTTCCCGTTGCCGCGAACATAGGAAGCAGTTCGTCGCCCGATGCCGGCAGCGGCATGCCTTGGCGGCCAGCCAACATCACGAGCAGTACACCGAGCGAGAGAAACAGCAGATTGGTCGGTAGAAAGGCGAAACCGTAGGTGCACATGTCTTTTTGTGCTTCACGCAGAGTCTTGCATGTCAGATTCTTCTGCATCATATCCTGATCGAGTCCAGTCATTACAATGACGATAAATATGCCGCTCAGGAACTGTTTCCAGAAGTTTTGTGTGGACATCCAGTCGTCGAATACAAACATACGGCTCATCGGTGATGCTGCCACGGCCCGTACGGCCTCCTCTGCGTCCATACCGAGTGCATCGGCCACTCCGGCCAATATCAGTACTACCGATGTCAAGAGGCATGCAGTGTGCAGAGTGTCCGTCCATACCAATGTCTTTATGCCGCCTCTGCGGGTGTACAGCCATATCAGCGCCACCATGCACACAACGGTAGCGGCAAACGGCATCCCGGTCTGTTCGAGCGCAAAGCGTTGCAGAATGACACATACCACATAAAAACTTACGGCGGCTCTCGTCATCTTGGACAGCATGAAGAACCATGCCCCCGTCTTGTATGCTCCTGTCCCGAGCCGTTGGTCGAGATAGGTGTATATAGTGGTAAGGTTGAGGCGGTAGTAAACCGGAAGTAAAAGGAATGCTACCGCAAAATATCCGAGTATGAATCCCATGCAGGCTTGCAGATAGGTCATGCCGGTTTCGGTTACCATGCCCGGCACCGACATCACCGACACGCCGCTTATCGACGCGCCTATCATGCCGAACGCGACAACGTACCATGGTGAACGGCGCTCACCACGATAGAAGGTCTCGTTTGTCGCCTTCTTTGCCGTCAGCCGGCTTACACCCAGCAGCACTGCAAAGTATAATAGAATAGTCATAATGATAATCATGGTGCAAAGTTACTACAAAAAAGTGGAATACGGAAGAATGAAGTAATAGAATTGATTTACAGAGGTTTCATTTAATCTGCCGATTATCTCCAACGCCACCACAATCCTTGCCGAAGCCAAGTCAAGACGCCGCTACGTTACTTGTTCGTAACCACACCATATAGGTGACGAAATGGGTAAGAATGGCAAAACAAGACATTGTGATATAGTGAGTTACTGACAACTCACGCAACAAATCCGGTTACGGAAAAAGATTGCGCCGTTCCTCCGTGTTTTGCGTACCGACGAAGGATTCTTCACCGACTAATTTTGAACCTAAAAAAATTAAGGACGATGAAGAGTACATTTTCAGTTATCTACTACCTCAAACGTCAGGTAGTGAAAAAGGACGGGACAGTACCCGTCATGGGACGTATCACGGTGGACGGCAGCCAGACACAGTTCAGCTGCAAACTGACCGTCGATCCCAAGCTGTGGGACACCAAAGGAGGACGTGTCACGGGCAGAAGCACGGCTGCACTCGAAACGAACCGTATGCTTGACAAGATGCGCGTACGCATCAACAAGCATTATCAGGAAATCATGGAGCGTGATAACTTCGTCACTGCGGAAAAGGTGAAAAACGCCTTTCTCGGACTGGAACACCGCTACCACACGCTGTTGCAGGTGTTCCGGCAACACAACGAGGACTATGCCAAGCAGGTGGAGGCAGGCATGAAAGCCAAAGGCACGTTTGACAAGTACAAGATCGTTTACAAGCACCTGCAAGAGTTTCTCACCATCCGCTACCATGTGAAGGACATCGCCCTGAAAGAGCTTACTCCCGCTTTCATTTCCGATTTTGAAATGTTCCTGCGCACGGACAAACACTGCTGCACCAACACCGTGTGGCTGTATGTCTGCCCGCTTCGGACGATGGTGTTCATCGCCATCAACAATGAGTGGCTCACGCGCGACCCGTTCCGCGAGTATGAAATCAGGAAGGAGGAAACGACCCGCAGCTTTCTGACGAAAGATGAAATCCGCCTACTGATGGAAGGCAAGCTGAAGAATGCGAAGCAAGAACTGTATCGTGATCTATACCTGTTCTGCACCTTCACGGGCTTGTCGTTCGCCGATATGCGTAACCTCACGGAAGAGAATATCCGCACCTACTTTGATGAACACGAGTGGATAAATATCAACCGCCAGAAGACGGGTGTGGTGTCCAACATCCGTATGCTCGACATAGCGAAGCGCATCATCGACAAATACCGTGGGCTGTGCGGGGACGGCAGGATTTTCCCTGTACCCCACTACAACACGTGTCTTGCCGGAATCCGTGCCGTTGCCAAGCGTTGCGGTATCACCAAACATATTACATGGCATCAAAGCCGCCACACGGCAGCCACGACGGTGTTCCTCTCCAACGGCGTACCCATCGAAACGGTCAGTTCCATGCTGGGACACAAGAGCATAAAGACAACGCAGATATACGCGAAAATAACCAAAGAGAAGCTCAATCAAGACATGGAGAACCTTGCCGCGAGATTGAACCAAATCGAGGAATTTGCAGGTTGCACCATCTAAAACAGAGACGCCATGAAACGTGACATAATCATCATTGAGGACAAGGCGGTCAGCGTAACCGGTAACGATGTATGGATGACCGCCGGAGAAATCGCCGGACTGTTCCACACGGGTGTCCCGGCAGTAAACGCCGCCATCAAAGCCATTCTCAAAGCGGACGTATTGAGCGACTACGAGGTATGCCGCTACATTCAACTTGAAAACGGTCTGTATGCGGATGTTTACTCGCTTGAGATCATCATACCCATTGCTTTCCGGCTGAATACTTATTGCACGCACGTGTTCCGCACATGGCTGGTGGGTAAAGCTCTCTCGAAAGAAAAGCGACAGGCATACGTGATGTTCTTACAGAACGGGAAAGCCGGGTATTGCTGAACACGCATACGTGCCAACAAAAAGGAAACGGACAGCCTAATTTGAATTGTCCGTTTCCTTTTTGTTCGTTTTCATACTTCCTTTATTCCAGCGGCTTGCGATAATTCGCCTCCAACAGTTCACGCAATCCCGATTCGGGGTAAAGCACCTTCCCGCCTAAAAGAATAAAGGGCAGCACCCTGTTGTTGCGGTATTCCTGCAAGGTACGGCGGCTCACGCGGAGCAATTCCGCTACCTCCCTATCAGTCAGGTAACGTTCCCCGTCCAGCGGCGGACGGTAGTTTTCCAAAAATGCGGAGAGCCATTTAGATCCTTTGCGCATATTTTGCACCACGGTGGCAAGCGGCTCGTCCTCCAGTGTAAAAACATCGTTGTTCTCGTTCATCATAACTTCGGATTCAGTGGGTGAATAATAAGATTACCTGCCGCCGGGATAGAGCGTACCGATAAGCGGAACCAGCCTCCTGACCTCTTCCGGCTTGTAATAGAACCTGCGGTTTATCTGCGAGTAGCCGATAAGCCGCCTGTCGCGCAACGTCTGCAACGTGCGCGGGCTGATTCTCAACTGCCCGCAGACTTCCTCACCCGTGAGCCACCTTTCCAGCCGCCCACCGTCGCTCTTGTGCCTCAGGGCGGCAACCTTCTCCGAGAGGGCGTTGAAGGACGCCAGCATCATCTCGAAGGTCTTTTTCTCGATAGATACAATTTCCATATTCAAAATATTTTTAGAGTTTGCCGCAAAGGTAACGCCATCCTCATGAACGCATATCGTTTCCCGCTGAAAGGCTGTATGTTGCGCCGTCTGTCCGGGTAACGGAGCCATTTCCGATAAAAATCTTACGTGAGACACGTAGTGAGCTGTTAAAGCCCCTTTTGTTTATTGCCGAATTTTGCCGCAGAAACCAAAAGAAAGGACTGAATTATGAAAGTAATAACAATGGAAAGTTCCGCCTTCACCGCATTGACGGAACAGATAGCCGAGATAGCGGCACACGTGCGTGCCGTTTCCGGCGAAAGGAAGGAAAAATCCGCGGACAGGCTGCTGACCACCCGCGAGGCGGCGCACCTGTTGAACGTGAGTACCCGCACCCTCCAGCGTATGCGCAGCGAACATCGCATCGGCTATGTGGTGCTGCGCGGCAAGTGCCGTTACCGTCAGTCGGAAATCGACCGTCTGCTTGCGGACTGCACCGTCGTGGAAGACGCGGCGACACCAACGGAACTGAAACGCAACCACACGCTGCGCACGGGTGGCAAACCCAAAGGAAGGAGGACATGACGTATGGAACTGCTTACCCGAAACAATTTCGAGAACTGGATGCAGAAACTGATGGAACGGCTCGACCGTCAGGATGAACTGCTGCTGTCCATGCAGCCGTTCGGCAAAGCCCCGGACCCGATGGAACGTATCAGGATGTTCGACAACCAAGACCTCTGTATGCTGCTCCAGATAAGCAAGCGCACCCTGCAACGCTACCGCAGCATCGGCGCGTTGCCGTACAAGACGCTCGGCAAAAAGACCTATTACAGCGAAGAGGACGTGCTGACGTTCCTTTCCGGACACGTAAAGGACTTCAAAAAAGAAGATATAGCCTTCTACAAGGCTCGTATCCATAATTTCTTTCAAAAATAACCTATTAAAACATTTTTCAAATGGCAAAGAAAACAACTGAAAAGGACGTGCTGATAGTCCGTGACGAGAAGACGGGCGAGATCAGCGTGGTAGCCGGGCTGGATGCCGACGGTTCCCCCAAGCGCACTCCCGCGAAAGCGGAGAACACGCAGAGTTTCCTGCAATTCGACCGCCACGGCGACGTGCTGGACAACTTCTTCAAAAACTTCTTCCGGCAGTGCAAGGAACCCAGCCGCTTCGGTTTCTACCGTGTCGCGGCAGACCAAGCCGACAAACTGCTGGAGGTGATGAAAGACCTGCTGAAAGACCCCGAAGCCAACAAGGAACTGCTTGCGCCCCACAAGGTGGACACTTCCGGCTACGAAAAGCAGGTAAAGGAAGAACAGACTGCCGGAAAGACGGAGAAGACGGAACAAAAGCAGGAAGAGCAACCCAAAGAAACCCAAAAACAGGAAGAAATGGAAAAGAAACAGGAACAGAATCAGGGAAGCCCGCAACAACAGACGCAGGGCAGACGGGGCTACCAGCCCATCGACGAGAGCAAAATCAACTGGCAGGAACTGGAAGAGAAATGGGGCGTGAAACGTGACGACCTTGAAAAGTCCGGCGACCTTACCAAGATGCTCAACTACGGCAAGTCCGACTTGGTAAAGGTGTCGCCCAAGTTCGGCGGCGAGGCTTTTGAACTGGATGCCCGCCTCTCCTTCAAGAAAGACGGTGAAGGCAATATCAGCCTCGTGCCGCACTTCATCCGCAAGGAGCAGAAACTCGACGAGTACAAGGAACACAAGTTCTCCGACGAAGACCGTAAGAACCTGCGCGAAACGGGCAACCTCGGCAGGGTCGTGGACATCGTGGACAAAGAAACGGGTGAAATCATCCCCTCGTTCATCAGTATAGACCGCAAGACGAATGAAATCACTGACATTCCCGCAAACAGGGTGCGCATACCGGAACGTATCGGCAAGACAGAAATCACTAAGCAGGAACAGGATATGCTGCGTGCCGGGCTGCCTGTGCGCGACAAGCTCATCGAACGCAACGACGGCAGGAAGTTCGTCACCACCTTGCAAGTGAATGTGGAGCAGCGAGGCGTGGAGTTCGTACCGGGAACCGGCAGGTCGCCCCGTACCGCCCAGACGCAGGAAGCCAAGAACAATCCCACACAGGAACAGGCGCAGGGCATGGAAAATTCCGCAGCCCCACAGAAAGAGCAACGCCGCAACACGTGGACGAATTCCGACGGCAGCATCCGCCCCATCAGCAAATGGAGCGGCGTGAACTTCACCGACAAACAGAAAGCCGACTACGCTGCGGGTAAGGCGATAAAGTTAGAGAACGTGACCGACAAACAGGGCTTCCACGCCACGATGTATATCAAGTTCAACCCGGAGAAAGGTCGTCCTTATCGCTACGACACCAATCCTGACAACGCACAGAAGGTAGCCCCCTCCAACGAGAGCCGCACACAGGTGGCGGTGAACAGCGAGGGCAAGACCAACGAGGCGACCAAGAACCTGAAAGAGCCGTTGCAGAAGGGACAGACCGCTCCGAAGGACGACAAGCAGCAACAGCAGCAGGAGAAACCACAGAAGAAAAACAACAAGGGCATGAAGATGTAATCTCCCGTGTCCACCACTAAATCCAAAATAGAATCCAAAGTATCACTAAAAATCAAGAAAACATGAAGACAATCATTGCAGAAAAGCCATCCGTGGCACGTGAAATCGCCCGCATCGTGGGCGCGACAAAAAGAGAGGAAGGATATTTCGAGGGAGGCGGCTATGCCGTGACATGGGCATTCGGACACCTCGTCCAGCTTGCCATGCCTGACGGATACAGCATACGCGGTTTCGTCCGTGACAACCTGCCCGTCATTCCCGGAACCTTCACGTTCATTCCCCGTCAGGAAAAGACAGAGAAGGGCTACAAACCCGACAGCGGCGTGGTGTCGCAGATAAAAATCATCGCCCGTCTTTTCAAGGAAAGCGAGCAGATCATCGTGGCGACCGATGCAGGACGAGAAGGTGAACTTATCTTCCGATACCTCTACCATTATATCGGATGTACTACTCCTTTCGTGCGCCTCTGGATAAGCTCGCTTACCGACAAGGCTATCCGCGAGGGATTACGCAACCTTGAAACGGGCAGCAAGTATGACAACCTCTATCTTGCTGCCAAAGCGCGGAGCGAATCCGACTGGCTCGTGGGTATCAACGGCACTCAGGCACTCTCCATCGCCGCCGGACACGGCACGTACTCCGTCGGACGGGTACAGACACCCACGCTGGCAATGGTATGCGCACGTTACTGGGAGAACCGTCGTTTCACGGTGGAACCTTTCTGGCAGCTCCATATTGCCGCCGACGATGGCAACGGCGAAGTGGTGAAATTCTCCTCTTCCGAGAAATGGAAAGCAAAAGAGCCTGCGACGGAACTATATAATAAGGTGAAGGAAGCAGGCACAGCCACCGTCACGAAAGCCGAGCGCAAGGAGAAGATAGAGGACACTCCTCTCCTGTACGACCTGACCACGCTCCAGAAGGAGGCCAACGCCAAACACGGCTTCACGGCGGAGCAGACACTTGAAATCGCGCAGAAGCTCTACGAGAAGAAACTTATCACCTATCCGAGAACCGGAAGCCGCTACATCCCCGAAGACGTGTTCGTGGAAATCCCCAAGCTGCTCGCCTTCATCGGCAACTTGCCCGAATGGAAAGACAAAGTCAATCCGAAGGCAGTGCCTACACGCCGCAGCGTGGACGGCGGCAAGGTAACAGACCACCATGCCCTACTCGTCACGGGAGAGAAACCACTGTTCCTCTCCAAAGAAGATAATACCGTCTATCAGATGATTGCCGGACGCATGATTGAGGCTTTCTCTGAAAAATGCGTCAAAGACACCGCTACTGTTACGGCGGAGTGTGCCGGAGTAGAGTTCGTGGCAAAAGGCAGCATCATCAAACAAGCCGGGTGGCGTGCCGTTTATGTCGAGGAAGAGAAAGAGGAAACCATCATCCCCGGCTGGCAGGAAGGCGATACGCTGGCACTGAAAGCCGCTTCCATCACGGAGGGAAAGACCAAACCCAAGCCGCTGCATACCGAAGCCACCCTGCTGTCCGCAATGGAAACGGCAGGCAAGGAGATTGAGGACGACGCACTGCGGCAGGCATTGAAGGACTGCGGCATCGGCACCCCCGCCACCCGTGCCGCCATCATCGAAACGCTCTTCAAACGGGGTTATATGGAACGCTGCAAGAAATCGCTTGTACCCACCGAAAAGGGGCTTGCCCTCTACTCGGTCGTGAAGACGATGCGCATCGCCGACGTTGCCATGACGGGCGAATGGGAGAAGGAACTGGCACGCATCGAGTGCGGGGAACTGCCCGCCTACACATTCCGCAAGGAGATAGAGGCGTACACAAAGGAGATTACCTCCGAACTGCTCTCGTGCGACAAACTGTTTGCACGCAAGGATTCCGGCTGCAAGTGTCCCAAGTGCGGAACGGGCAGTATGCAGTTCTACGGCAAGGTCGTCCGCTGCGACAACGCGGAGTGCGGGCTGCCCGTGTTCCGCCTGAAGGCAAACCGTACCCTCACCGATGACGAAATCAAAGACCTGCTTACAGACGGACACACGAAGCTGCTCAAAGGCTTCAAGAGCAAGCAGGGCAAGAGTTTCGATGCCATAGTAGCCTTTGACGGGGAGTATAACACGACTTTCGTGTTCCCCGAAAGGAAAAGTAAGGCAACCTCTGCGAGAAGAAGAAAATAATGAGTAACTTTGCCACTGATTCAGAGTAATGAATTGTTCTTCGATACCGGATTACACTCATGCTTTGGATTTAGTGGTGGCACTCGGAGGGATACCGAGTGCCTTTTCTTTCTCCTTTCAGACAATTATCCCGGTCATGATTTACCAATCCACTAAATTCCAAAGTAATGAACAACAAGAAGAAAAACGAGGGGCAGACCGACTTTTCCTACTACGGTCTGTATCTGCTGGACTATCTCCGCACGAACAGGTTTGAACAGGCTTCCGACGAAGCCTTCATCCGTGAACGCGCCGACCGTGCCGCCGGAACGTATGAACGGGCAATACTCGAAGGCTATCCCGCCGCAGGTGCGCAGGAACTGGCGATGAACACATTGCTGGAGGGGCTTCGCTACTCCAAGTACGCCATCCTGCGCGAAGTCGTGGAAAACGAGTTTGCCAACGAAGTGCCGGAAGCGGAGCGTGAACCCTTTACCCGAAAACTGCTGCCGCTTGTCGGAAACGTATTCTCCATTTATGACCTCTCGGACGACAATTTCGCCCTGTCGCCCGATTATGACCTGCTCTACACGGAACTGACGGGGGCTGTCGTCCTCTACATAGAGGAATATGGCGTTTAACCGCAAACAAAGGTTGCGGGACAACATCGAGGCGATACGAACGGCATTCATCCTTGAGAGGGAACAGAGAACGGCGACAGCCGAAGAACAGGCGATACTCCGGAAGTATTGCGGTTTCGGCGGCCTGAAATGTATTCTGAACCCTGCGAGGGAACTGACGGATGCCGTCCATTGGGCGAAATCCGACCTCGAACTGTTTGCCCCTACCGTGGAACTGCACAGGCTGATACGGGAGAACAGCCGGAACGACATGGAGTACAAGCGGTTTGTGGATTCGCTGAAAGCGTCCGTGCTGACAGCCTTCTACACACCGAAAGAGATAACAGACACCATAGCCGATGTGCTGGCGGATTACAGTGTCCGCCCGTCGCGTGTGTTGGAGCCGTCGGCCGGTGTCGGCGTGTTCGTGGACGCCGTGCTGCGGCACAATCCCGACGCGGATGTGATGGCGTTTGAAAAAGACCTGCTCACGGGTACGATCCTGCGACAGCTCCACCCCGACAAGAAGATGCGCATAGACGGTTTTGAGAAAATCGAAAAGCCGTTCAACAACTATTTCGACTTGGCGATGTCCAACATCCCGTTTGGTGACATAGCCGTGTTTGACGCTGAATTTCAAAGGAGTGAATCTTTCGGCAGACGCTCATCACAGAAAGCCATCCACAACTATTTTTTCCTAAAAGGACTGGACACGGTGCGCGACGGCGGCATCGTAGCTTTCATCACGTCGCAGGGAGTGCTGAACAGTGCCAAGACCTCCGTGCGCAACGAACTTTTCAGTCAGGCGAATCTGGTATCGGCAATCCGACTGCCCAACAACCTGTTTTCGGATAACGCGGGGACAGAGGTGGGCAGCGACCTAATAATTCTGCAAAAGAACCTGCACAAGACGGAAATGTCGCAGGATGAACGGCTACTGACCGTGATACAGACGGATACGAAGACAAACCTGACGGACAACGCCTATTTCATCCACCATCCCGAACGTATCGTGCATACGACCGCGAAACTTGATACCGACCCTTACGGCAAGCCCGCTATGGTCTATCTGCACGAGGGGAAAACCGCAGGTATCGCGGAGGACTTGCGACGTATGCTTGACGAGGACTGCCACATGAGGCTTGCCATGCGCCTGTATTCTGGCGTAACCGGGCAGGCACGGGAACGGCTTGCCGTTGAAGCAAAGGTGGAACCCCAAACTGCAAAGCTGGAAACGGTATCTTCGGCACGGGTAGAAGAAATCCACGTGGATAAACCGCAGACACAACCAATAAAGGAAAAACCGGAAATAGAGCCACGCCAACAAAATCACTCGGCAGCCGTGCAGCTCACCCTGCTTGACCTTTGGGGAATGCCCATAGAAGAACCTGTCAAAAAGAAAAAGACAGCGAAGAAAGGAAACACGACAAAACGAACTGTACCTAATCCCAAGCCGCAGGTTACGGCTGTACCTCCTGTTGAAACCGCCAAAGCTGTAAACGGGAACAAGGAAACAAAGCCGGAGAATACCGTTAAACAAAGCGACCCTGACGATATTTATGCCACACTGGACTGGGAAACCAATCCTCCCATCAACGGCTTTTACGAGATGATGATGGGTTTGACACCGGAACGGCGAAAGGAGCTTCGAAGGCTGGCTGCGGAACATCAGGAGAAACAACGGGTAGACGGCACGGATGTAAAAGCCGCTCCTGCCATACCGGAAAAAGAAGCGAGGAAACAGCCCGAAGCACAGCAGGAAGTCACCCCCGATCACGTTACAGACAATAATGCAAGTGTGAAACCGGCGACTTCTCTTTTCCCGGAATTTGAAACGGAAAAGCCGAAGGAAGAACCTCTCGACCTTTCTCCCCGTCCGTTTAATGGTATGCTGGAGCCGCACCATCGTGACGGCTCGATGGTGTTGGACGCTTCACGCAATCTCGGCTACCTGAAAGACATCACGCCTTACGGCGCGACATTCCAGCCGCTTGACCTGATCGGTTACCAGAAGGAGAAAGCTATGCTGTATGTGTCGCTCCGTGACACATACGAGCGTTTATACAACTACGAAGCGGAGTATCACGATGAAGGGGTGGCGCAACGTGAGGCGTTGAACACCTGCTACGACGAGTTTGTCATGCGTTATGGCAACCTCAACGCCAAACAAAACGTGAAGTTAGTGATGATGGATGCCGGCGGGCGCGACATCCTTTCGCTGGAACGTGCGGAGGACGGCAAGTTTGTCAAGGCGGACATCTTCGAACGTCCCGTTTCCTTCTCGGTGGAGAATCACGCCAATGTCGGTTCTCCCGAAGAAGCCTTGTCCGCTTCGCTCAACAAGTTCGGTACGGTCAATCTCGACTATATGCGGGAGATCACCGACAGTACGGAAGAGGAGCTGCTCAATGCCCTCAAAGGACGTGTCTTCTACAATCCGCTCGTAACCGGTTACGAGATTAAAGACCGCTTCATTGCGGGGAACGTGATAGAGAAAGCGGAACGCATAGAGGCATGGATGGAAAATAATACGGAAAGCGAAAGATTGTCGGATGTGAAACAGGCTTTGGAGGCTTTGAAAGAAGCCGAACCGCAGCGTATCGCCTTTGAAGATCTCGACTTCAACTTCGGTGAACGCTGGATTCCCACGGGAGTGTATGCCGCCTACATGAGCCATCTTTTCGGTACGGACGTGAAAATCGCCTATTCCGCCAGCATGGACGAATTTTCTGTGGCGTGCGGCTACCGCACCATGAAGATCACGGACGAGTTTCTGGTGAAGGGCTATTACCGGAACTATGACGGTATGCACCTGTTGAAACACGCCTTGCACAACACCTGTCCGGACATGATGAAGTCCATAGGCAAGGACGAACATGGCAACGATATCAAGGTGCGTGACAGCGAAGGTATCCAGCTTGCCAACGCCAAGATTGACGAGATTCGCAACGGGTTCTCCGAATGGCTCGAAGAGCAGTCGCCGCAGTTCAAGGAACGGCTTACGACGATGTACAATCGCAAGTTCAATTGTTTCGTGCGCCCCAAGTATGACGGCTCGCACCAGACCTTCCCCGACCTCAACCTCAAAGGGCTGGCAAGCCGTGGTATTCAGAGCGTTTATCCGTCACAAAAGGATTGCGTCTGGATGATAAAACAGAACGGCGGCGGGATCTGCGACCACGAGGTTGGAACAGGTAAGACGCTGATAATGTGCATTGCAGCGCATGAAATGAAGCGTCTGCACTTGGCGCATAAGCCGATGATTATTGGTCTGAAAGCCAATGTCGCGGAGATTGCCGCCACTTATCAAGCTGCCTATCCGAATGCCCGCATCCTCTACGCTTCGGAAAAGGATTTCTCGACCGCCAACCGTGTGCGTTTCTTCAACAACATCAAAAACAATGACTATGATTGCGTCATCATGTCACACGACCAGTTCGGCAAGATACCACAGTCACCGGAGTTGCAGCAACGCATCCTGCAAGCGGAGCTTGACACGGTGGAGGAAAACCTCGAAGTCTTGCGGCAGCAGGGCAAGAACGTGTCGCGGGCGATGCTGAAAGGATTGGAGAAACGCAAACACAACCTTGTGGCGAAACTGGAGAAGGTGGAACACGCCATCCAATCGCGCACGGACGACGTGGTGGACTTCAAGCAGATGGGCATCGACCATATCTTCGTGGACGAGAGCCACCAATTTAAGAACTTGACTTTCAACACCCGGCATGACCGTGTGGCGGGGTTGGGAAACTCGGAAGGAAGCCAGAAAGCCCTGAATATGCTTTTTGCCATACGCACCATACAGGAGCGTACGGGCAAGGACTTGGGGGCTACGTTCCTGTCCGGCACAACCATTTCCAACAGCCTGACGGAATTGTACCTGCTCTTCAAGTACCTGCGTCCGAAGGAACTGGAACGGCAGGATATTCGGTGCTTCGACGCATGGGCGGCGATTTTTGCAAAGAAGACGACCGACTTTGAGTTCAATGTAACGAACAACGTGGTTCAAAAGGAGCGTTTCCGCTACTTCATCAAAGTGCCGGAGCTTGCCGCCTTTTACAACGAAATCACCGACTACCGCACGGCGGAGGACGTGGGTGTGGATCGTCCGCACAAGAACGAGATACTGCACCACATACCGCCCACACCCGACCAAGAGTATTTCATCAAACAGCTGATGGAATTTGCGAAGACGGGCGACGCCACGCTGTTGGGCAGGTTGCCGCTGTCTGAAACGGAGGAGAAGGCAAAGATGCTTATCGCTACCGACTATGCGCGGAAGATGGCTTTGGATATGCGTATGATAGACCCCAATTACGAAGACCATCCCGACAACAAGGCGAGCCACTGCGCCAAGATGATAGCGGAGTATTACCATAAATACGACGCGCACAAGGGAACACAGTTCGTCTTCTCGGATTTGGGGACATACCAGCCGGGCGACGGGTGGAACGTGTACAGCGAGATAAAGCGGAAACTGACGGAGGACTACGGCATACCGGCAAGCGAGGTACGCTTCATTCAGGAGTGCAAGACCGATAAGGCACGCAAGGCGGTGATAGATGCCATGAACGTCGGGAGGGTGCGCGTGCTGTTCGGTTCCACCTCCATGCTCGGAACGGGCGTAAACGCGCAGAAACGGTGCGTGGCTATCCATCATCTTGATACGCCGTGGCGACCATCCGACCTGCAACAGCGTGACGGACGGGGAGTTAGAGCCGGAAACGAGATTGCCAAGCATTTTGCCGGGAACAACGTGGATGTCATCATCTATGCCGTGGAGAAGTCGCTGGACAGCTACAAGTTCAACCTGCTGCACTGTAAACAGACATTCATATCGCAGCTCAAAAGTGGGGCTATGGGCGCACGTACCATTGATGAGGGGGCGATGGACGAAAAATCGGGTATGAACTTCTCGGAGTATATGGCGTTGCTCTCCGGCAATACTGACCTGCTCGACAAGGCGAAATTAGAGAAGCGTATCGCCTCGCTCGAAGGGGAACGCAAGTCGTTCAACAAGGGCAAGCGCGATTCGGAGTTCAAGCTGGAATCCAAAACAGGAGAACTGCGCAACAACACGGCGGTCATCGAAGCCATGACGGAAGACTGGAACCGTTTTCTTTCCGTTGTGCAGACAGATAAGGAAGGTAGCCGCCTTAATCTTGTCAAGCTGGACGGCGTGGATTCAATGGACGAGAAGGTTCTCGGAAAGCGTTTGCAGGAGATAGCCAAGAATGCCACGACGGGCGGACTGTACAAGGCTGTCGGGGAGCTGTACGGATTCCCGATAAAGGTGGTCAGCGAAAGGATGCTCAAAGAAGGATTGGAGTTTACCGACAACCGCTTTGTGGTGGAGGGCAACTACAAGTACACCTACAACAACGGGCATCTGGCGATGGCTGACCCGGTAGCCGCTGCACGCAACTTCCTGAACGCGCTGGAGAAGATACCCTCCACCATCGACCAGTACAAGGCAAAGAACGAGGTGCTGGAAAAGGAGATTCCGCAGTTGCAGGAGATAGCGGGCAAGGTGTGGAAGAAAGAGGACGAGCTGAAACAGCTGAAGTCCGAACTTGCCGCGCTTGACCGAAAGATTCAGTTGGAGCTTGCACCGCCCGCGCCGGAAGTCGCCGAAAAGGAGAACGACGGGCAGGAGGTCAAGCCGGTTTCGGAAGGTGTACGGAACGTGCCGCCACAGCACACCGGGGAATCCCCGCAGATACGCAGTCCGTCAGGCAACTTCATTGCCGACCGTGTCATCATCGGACGTCCGGGTTTTCAGTTAAAGAATGAAAACCGCCCGAAAGGGATAAAGATATGACCCATGCCATTACAGACCGACCGCACTGTTATGCAGACGCGGTCGGTCTATCTATCTGAATATGGAAGATTCTTCAGCGTTTCTTACCTGTATCTCAAGATAATGTCCTATCTTTGGAAGATAAATATCAATCAATTTAATTTTATCATGATAACCAACCGTGAAGAAGTGCTTGAAAACGCACTGCGCGTTTTCGCCAAGATGAATTATGAGAAGGCAAGTCAGGTAGAGATCGGAAAAGCCTGCGGGCTGACGAAAGCCGGGCTGGTGTACTATTATCCGATAAAGCTGGACCTTTTCGTGGCGGTTATAGATAAATACGTGTTCGGGATGCAGTCGGTGGCAAACAAGTTCCGGTTCAAGGCTGCCACCCTGTCGGAATTTATCGAACAATATATAAAAGGTGTGGAACAGACCATGCGGAAACTCATATCGCTTCTTGATGACGGCAACAATCCGGCAGGATGCAGCTTCAATTTCTATTATTACCATCTTATGATGCAGGTACGGCTTTATTATCCGGATGTGGAGGAAAAGATAGCAGGCATGTTCCGGCAGGACTACGAGTTTTGGAGAGCCGCCATACAGTCGGCAAAGGACACAGGGGAGATACGGCAGGATGTGGACATCGAGGACACAGCCATGCTGTTCCGGCAGGTGTTTTTCGGTCTGTCTTTTGAGCAGTCTTTTTTGAGGGGGCTTGACATACAACGGCTTGCAAGGGAACTGCGCTTCGTCTATTCGCTGTTAAAAGCCTGAAATGTTAAAATTCGAGCGGTTTTGTGTTTTCAGCCGCTTTTTTTTTGTGTTAAAAACAAACCAATCGGTTTGTTTTTCGGATTATTTCGCTAATTTTGGGGTCATGGAATCTATAGCCGGGAAATTATGGATAAGATACTAAAACAACGTGGCAGCATCGTCCTGCATAAAGACAGGTACAACGGTGAGGAGTGCATCCGGGTGGACTACGCGGACAGCCAAGCCATAACCCTGCTGCTGACACAGGACACCGACGTGGCTGCGGTCGTGGACGGCTCCGGCTACATTCCAGCCACCGTTTTCCGCCTTCCCGCCTTCTATGACCGCTATTCTCCGCACGCCTATATTGACTACAGCCGTGTATATGTACGCCATCCCAAGCCAAAACGGGAATATGTGCTGCCGAAAGGCTATCTTGAACTGCTGGAACAGAAGCGTTACAGCCCTTCGACCGTCAAGACCTACAAGGCTTATTTCAGCGACTTCATGGAATATCACAAGGGGCGTAACATCGACCGTCTGAAGGTTGCCGACATCAACCGCTACATACTCTACCTTGTGAACGAGAAGAAAATCTCGGTGTCGCAACAGAATATGCGCATCAACGCCATCAAGTTCTACTATGAGCAGGTGCGTGGCGGCAAACGGCAATACTACGGCGGTATCACCCGTGCCAAAGAGTACAAGAGCCTGCCCGAAGTGTTGAGCCGCAACGAGGTGCGGCGCATTCTTTCATGCCTTGCAAACCGCAAGCATCGCTGTATGATTTCGTTGATTTATTCCGCAGGATTGAGAAGGAGCGAGTTGCTTAACCTCACTCCGCAGGATATTATGAGCGAACGTATGCTGATTCGCATTATGGGCAAGGGCAAAAAATGCCGCTACTCGCTGCTGTCGGAGAAGGTATTGTGCGAACTTCGGGAATATTTCAAGGAATATCGCCCGCAAAAATGGCTGTTCGAGGGCGAAACACCCGGAGAGCAATATTCGGCAAGTGCATTGGTGAAAGTGTTGAAGGAAGCCGCCGATCGTGCAGGCATCAAGCACCGGGTACACGTACACATGCTCCGCCACTCCTTTGCCACTCACCTGCTGGAGCAGGGAACGGACCTGAGAACCATACAGGAGTTGTTGGGACACAACGACATCAAGACTACGAGCATCTACCTTCATGTTACAAGTGCCCACAAGTCGAGCATACCGAATCCGCTTGATTCATTGGACGATTCATGAATGTTGTTCCGTCATTATTATAGTGAGAGCAAGAAAGAATAGATTACGGCAATGTTTGATATGATACATCAATAAATGAAAAAAGAGGTCAGATACATAACAAGAAAGTCAATCAGGAACATACAAATCTGTTGTATATGGATGTATGTATTTTTTTCGGGAGTTCGAGTGTACGCCTCGACTACCGCAGACTCCGTGTATTTCCACATAAAGGCAGACACAATACGGGAAATCCGTGCGGGACAAGTGGTGGAACTGACGTATGCTTTGGTCAATTCCCAGTTCGACACGGCTTCTTATCCGGTATTCAATGACAACATTGAAGTGGTGAGTGGTCCGAAACAACATAAATGTAGCAGTTACACACTTGTGAACGGAGTGGGAAGCAAGAGTGATGAAACCTGTTTCAGCTATCTTGTGCGGTTCAGGAAAAGCGGCGAGATTCAGCTCCCTGCCGCATCTGTAACGGTAGGGAACCGTACCTATACCACTCCTGAATGTCGTGTGCATGTAAATTCTGCCGGAGTGGACAGAAAAAGATTGAAATGCAGTTTGAATGTGGAGCAACTGGTCGGAGATTACGTGAGATACTGTGCCACCCTTACCTGCAATACTCGTCCCGATCAGAATCCTCCGTTGTTGTCAATTAACGGGGAAACAACCCGTCCAAGCAGCACATCCTATTCAGGTTCAGAAGGCAAGGAAGAATATGTTTACCGGTATTATTTTAACAGCGAAGGCTATAAAGTAGCTTGCGAGAAACTGACCTTTGGAGGGAAAGCATATAAACTCCGACCACGAAAGTGCAAAAAGAGGCATTAACAAAAGGTGCAGCTATTATTCCTTTATGTGCTATTATCGGGCTGGTCTATGTGCTGAAATACAAGGAAAAGAGATTCACCTTGTTCTCTTGTATAGGATTGGTTATTGGGATAGGATGAGCAATTTATATGCTACTGATAATAAGGTCAATGTAAATCAAAGTAATATGAAACTGAAATATATATTGAATGCTATAATATTTGTTTTGGCATTATCTTTTTTGTCTATGTGTATATTTAAGACTACAGAGTTAAGTTTGAAATGTATGCAATTTGCTGTATCTATCTCCTGTATAGGTGCAATGTTTTCTACAAAAAGATATAGATACATATTTGCATCTATTGCTTTAATCATTATAGGAATATCTTTTTTACTTTAAATGTCCATAATAACGATAATGATTTGATTGTTGCTAATAGAGATTAGGAAACACACCTGCTGGGTGTCGTTTACCAAAACAAACAACACCAACAGGTGATCTTATAAATACATTACCAATAACAGTGCGATAAGGTAAGCCAAAGATTTTATCATCATCAAAATTAAATACAATGGAGAAAAGTAGAGATTTTCAGTTATTTATGACTCAAAATGATGAGCAGCAATTTTGTGATGAATTACGAGGGTACAATCCTAATATATTCTTTTTAGATATTTCTCCTTCTTTGGAAGCTGACATTAGCAAAAGACTATATACGTCTGTTGTAAATTCATCAAGTTCTTTCTTCTCTATCGTAAATTTTGATTTGATGACAATGGAAGAATTAAAAACGAGATACAAAAAATATGGCGAATATTACCATTTTGGTAGTATTGCAAGGGAGCAAATGCAGTTCTTACGCTCTAAGCCGGATGTTAATGATTCCCATTTTTTAAGAAATGGTCGTATTGCTGATTCATATAACATTGAAGATAAGGATGAAAAAGAATGGAAGAATAAGGTATATGACATTTTAAAAAGGCATGGGGAAAAAGTTTTTTTGCTTTACCAAACATCACATGGATGTTGTGAAATTAGTATAAAGCCACAAAAAGGAATTGTTGCATATCCCTATGCTCTTAGGAAATACAACGGTCAAAATGGTTTCTATATGAAATGTGGTGATGCCATATTTGTTGGTAAAGAGATTGCTCTTAATAATTAGGAATAGAAATCTTTGGCTAATACTTAAAAAAATATTGGTAACAAGCCGGGATAACGGACTAACGCCGTTCCCCGCCAAGCCATTATGAACAATTAGAGTACACTATATGAGAAATGAAATTTTACAGTTGAAAGATTTGGGTCGTATGCCTAATGAAAGCATCAATGATACAGAGAGTATTGATGAATTAGTAAATACTTATGATGCCTTATTAGAACAAATACAACTTCCCATATCATTTGATGAAGCTATGGTGTTGATACAAATCTTTCCTGAGAATGCTTTTTATGATTTGCAATGGAGTTTATTAAAACTTGTGGAGTCTGTTTGTGTTGACGATGAGAATAAGTATATTCAGTTAATAAACTCTTGCCCAAGCCAAGAATGGCGGGACACTCTAAATGCTCGCTATGCAAATTATAAAAAGGCACAAGAGGTAAAGTAAGTTCATAACAAGCCGGGATAACGGACTAACGCCGTTCCCCGTCCAGCCATTAGCATCAACAAACTAAAAAGTAATAAGATATGAAAGCGACAGAAATAATTTTTAATGAAGACCTCGAAATGTATGTGTTCTTGAAAGACTTGGATGATGAGGTTTGTATCACTTTATCAGATAGTTTATCTGCATCAGAAGAAGAACTGACAGAAGATTATAAAGGAAAGATAGCTTCTTTTGTAAACAATATGCCACAATGGTATAGTAGAGCTTGTAATTCTATTATAGCATGGGCTAAAGATACTTACAAGATTGATGCACACGTACAAGATATAGAATTGATAAACATTTTCGTCTTGTTTGAACAAAATGAAGATGAACTGTTTGGAGTAGAGTTCAGAGTTGAATTTGACGTTGAACATGGTTGTGGTATTAAGATAAAGGTCGATAATGGCAAATATGATATTATCGAAGTGGGAACTGGAGATGTCGCTTTCTGCTGATAGTTAAATATGATGCTAACAACGCAGGATAACGGGCAAGCCGTTCCCTGCTAACCATTATCAACCATAAAGCGCACAAATATGTACGAGAAATTTTTAGAAAAGAACCTCAATAGTATCAGACAAGCAGTAGATGATACCTTTATTGCTAAATATGCCGATTTGTCTTATCCCGAACTGACTACTTTATGGCAGGAAGTCGGGTTCGGCAATTATTGTGACGGGATGCTTAAAATCATTAATCCGTCTGATTACCAAGATGTGCTAAACTCTTGTTATGTCATGGAGTATGATAAATCGTTTCTGCCGTTCATGTGTACGGCTTTCGGTGATGTCTTTGCTTATGTAAAGAATCCGAAATTGAATAACTACATCGTTTATTTGAATGTCAGATACGGAACGTATTTAATACTCCCTGATAATCTTGTATTACTGCTGAATAAAATAATTTTCAATAAAAGCACCTTGAAAGGTTGGTTTGATTTGGAAAATTATCTTACAATACAAGAGAAACTCGGAACACCGGACTTTGACGAGTGTTTCGGGTATTCCCCACTACTGGCAATGGGTGGAAGTGAGAACCTTGAAAATATTGAGATAGTCAAGACACTTTCATACATTGATATTAGCACGCAAACAATCGGCAGATTTAAGCGGTCTGATAAACTTTGAGGTTAGAACAGGTTGATAACAACGCAGGATAACGGACAAGCCGTTCCCTGCTAACCATTACAGACAACTTAATACAGAAATATATGGAATATATACCGGATTATCTGAAACCATTTATTATACACAAAGACTATTTTCCTGAATTGATAG
>NZ_JABKKE010000058.1 GCF_013166575.1 Xylanibacter rodentium | reverse complement strand
TCTCTGCAAGCCGTTTCCAACAGGCCGTCTGCAAAAATTACGGCCACATCAAATTTTTCTTTCGAAAAATCAATCCCAACAAATACTTTTTTCATTGTATATTATTTAATCGTTGTATATTTGCATAAATTTTCAACATCAAAGTGTGGAATAAGACCGATTTTTCATTAGTCCTGAAGACCGTGAGTTATGTTTCGTCCCCACATTCTTACATCAGAAACCGGATAGTTCAATGGGCTTTTAGACCCCGCATTCGCAATGATGGCTCACGATGTGATGATGTTGTTTAATAAAAGTTTTAGACTATGACCTACGTTGGAATCGATGTCAGCAAGGCGACTTTCGTTGTCGCTTATTCGTCCGCCAGGACAGGCAGGACAAAAACATTCAAGAACACTGTAAGAGGTGTCCATGAGTTCATCCAAACCATTTCAGCAGCCGAGCACCATTGCGTTCTGGAAGCTACCGGCAATTACAGCGCGTTGCTTGTCTATCTGCTTTCCGAAGCCGGGATAACCGTCAGCCTTGAGAATCCGCTGAATATAAAGAACTTCGCCCGTGCCATGCTCTCCGTCACCAAGACGGACGAGATTGATGCCCGTCTGATTGCCCTGTACGGGGAGAGGATGCAACCTGCACCTTATAAGTTGCGCAGCGATTCAATACTCGTCCTTAAACAGAAGCGCACGGTGCTACGCCAACTCAAAAAGCAGCTTGTGGCAACCCGAAACCTCCAAGGTTCAATGGAGGTCCTTCCTTTCTTTGATCCGAAATGCAAGAAGACTATTGAAAAGACAATCGCGTTTCTTGAAAAGCAAATCAAAGGGATGGAAGAAGAGTTGGCCTCATTGGCGCAAGGCGAGTACAAGAAACAGATGGACTTGCTCACCTCCATCAAAGGTATCGGTGTCACACTGGCTGCCGCGCTTATTGTGGCCACCGGCGGGTTCACATACTTTGATAACGCCAAGCAGCTTACCCGTTATCTGGGCTTGTCGCCTACTTACCAACAATCCGGTACGTCAGTCAATGTCAAAGGTCACATTAACCGAAACGGGGATTCAAACCTTAGAAGCCAGCTTTATGTGGCGGCGTTCTCGTCACTCAGGTGCAACACCGAGTGCAAGGCTTGTTTCGACCGTCTGCGGTCTAACGGCAAGCCAGGTAAGGTGGCGGTCGTTGCTGTCGCCAACAAACTTGTAAGGCAAGCCTTCGCTGTTGTCACGCAAGGAAAAACGTATGTCGATGGGTTCAAGTCCAAAAGGCCATAGATACTCATCTGAGGAGGGAACGATATGCGCCAACGGGATGTGAAGTCAGCCCCAACGAGCTTTCCATGCGAGATAATCTGCATAATTATGATAATTATCGTTAACCGTATTCAATTCTCTTATTATAGTTCATAACTTTGTACTTAATTATATTTGAACCGGTCGATAGTTGTATGGACTAATACTCTAATAAGGCTCGGAGCCGATAACTTTCTATCTGG
>NZ_JABKKE010000057.1 GCF_013166575.1 Xylanibacter rodentium | reverse complement strand
GTACACAGGATTATTAAACCATGAATCTTCTATCAATTCAGGAAAATAGTCTTTGTGTATAATAAATGGTTTCAGATAATCCGGTATATATTCCATATATTTCTGTATTAAGTTGTCTGTAATGGGATGCAGCTTGCCGCCGTTATAGGCGGCACAGGTGCTTGTTAGCATCGTTCTTTTAATCCAATTCAGCATGGGAGAATAAGTCCATTATTAATTTTTTATTTTCACATGCTTCTTTAAACTGTAAGATGAACTTTTTTAAAGCCTCTTTATCACTTGAATAAGCACAGAACATACTTCCTTCCGAATCGAAATCAATGCTTTCGGATAGCTCTGGTGCTTGTTCGTCAATAAAGACACGAGCCAGTGACTCCCAGTCGTAGCCATTACCTTCAAATCCTTCATCTTCTCTTGATTGAAAGATTTCCGTTTTATACTCGCCAACAGTCAGACATACCGAAATTGTTGATTCATGTTCAACCCAAAAGAAAGGTTCAATAGCCGCTGCAAAATTATTAATGTCCATATTGTTCTAATTCTTTAAAAAGTTCATCACCATTTGCTTTAATTCCATTTCTAAACTTGGCAGGAATTCTACTGCTACAACGTTCAAACCAATCGTTAAAAACATTTTTCCATTCTTGAACTTTCTCTTTTTTAATTAACAGATTAGCATCAATGGGGTATTTCTTTGCCAGTATTACCAGCATATCAATAATTGCCAATATTGGCTGAGAAGGCTCTTTGGTTGTTTTCATCCAATCAATAAATTCATCCATCATTGAAATGGAGAATTTTATATAATCAACTCCAACAGCTTCTGCAAGCTCATTTCCTTCTGGTGCTGTACTAAATATCTTCATATTATATTTTTCTTATTCTTCGATGCTAATGGTTCAGCAGGGAACGGCTTGTCCGTTATCCTGCGTTGTTAGCATTATTTTTTTGTTTCATCCATTGCAAAAGTAAATTTTCAATCTCTTTTGCACCTGTCTCCTTAGCCAAAGCAAGAGGGGTGCTGCCGTTACTATCTTTTATATCAAGGTCTGCATGATATTCTAAAAGCAACTTCACCAGTTCTATGTTATTATTGGCAATGGCTTCCATAATCGGATATACTCTATAGGTGTCGCATGGACTTTGGCAACCATTTACGTTAATGCCATGCTCCAGCAAGATATGGGCTAACTTTACGTTAGACAATCTGCAGGCGTATGTCAGGAGCGTAAGTCCATACTCATCGCTATATACTCTATCGTTTATGTCCTTGTATCTGGTAAGGGCATATTTTAGTACATCTTCTTTGTCAAAGTAGATTGCCGTATAGAGTATATCAAACTCGTAACAATCGTTACCCATTGCCATAGGTTCATCTTTTGCTGCCAGCAACTGTTTAATGGTTTCCATATCATTGTTGCGGCAAGCAACCCCTAACGGATAAAGCTGGTAGGTTGCATCCCGTATAGTATCTTGCAGCAATGTGCTTGCTTTCACGCTATCCAAACTACAAAAAAGCGTTGCAAGAAAAAGTAATGTCCTATTTACTATCTTCATACTTACTTTTTAAGTTGCACGTTAATGCTAATGGCTTGGCGGGGAACGGCGTTAGTCCGTTATCCCGGCTTGTTACCAATATTTTTTTAAGTATTAGCCAAAGATTTCTATTCCTAAT
>NZ_JABKKE010000056.1 GCF_013166575.1 Xylanibacter rodentium | reverse complement strand
GCCATTTCCATCAACAGGCAGGACGTTTCCACCTCCATCAACACGCAGATGGACGCGCTTATCCCGCCGAGCAAGATTTCCGGCTTGACGCAGGGAATGTTTGTCGGTTCGGTGTCCGATAACTTCAACGAGCGCATTGAACAGAAGATTTTTCACTGCGAGATTGTCGTGGATGCAGAGAAGGTGAAACGCGAGGAAAAAGCCTACAAGAAGATACCCGTCATTACCGACTTCACGGACGAGGATGGCAACGACCACATGAAGGAAACGGTGCAGGCGAATTACAGGCGCATCAAGGAGGAAGTCAAGCAGATTGTTCAGGAGGAACTAGAGCGGATTGCCAACGACGAAAATCTGAAACATCTGTTACAGCAGAAATAACCGGGCTGACGGGTAACAATGAAAACGGGCGGAGCAAGTTTGATACTTTGTTCCGCCCGTTATTCTTTGGGGACTTTATAGTCTATCTTCTCATACGCTCCATCTCTTCGTCACGGAGCATCTTCTCGTTCAGTTTTTCCTGCATTTTGTCAAGGAAGTAGGTGCGGCTCTCGTTCTTTCGGCGTTTGATGTCGATGTAGAAACGGTAGCAGTCCTTTGATTCTACGCCGAATATCTTGTACAAGAGCGGAGCAAGCTGTTTGAGTGGCATATTGCCGTTATTGATACAGCCCATCTCGTTGATGCCGTAAATCAGCTCCACGAGGTCGATGGCGTTGCCCGTCCATTGCAAGGGTGAGGCGGTATTATCGTTTGTGTTGTCGGTGGATGTTTGAATAGGGGTTAGTGGTGGCACTTGGGGAGCGGCAAGAAACTTCTGCATCTTCCTTACGAAAGAGAGAGCCTTGCTGACATAGTTGGCTATTTCCTTCTTTTCTTCGGGAAGGTTACGCACGGGATGATGCTGTAATTCGATTTCGATGTAAGCCAACGCGATGATGGTCCGGTTCGTGTCCGGGCTGCCGATACACAGTTCGATCACTTGGGTGGCGAAAGCCGTGTATGCTTTTTCCATATTGCAGTCCCCGGCTTCGTTTATCCGGCGGAAGAAATCGGTTTCCGCCAATAGAAAATAATTCATGTCCTGTCAATTTTGAAATTTTACACTCTGTTTTCGGTATGCGCACATGAATAGTATTGGCAAAAATCGCGACCAAAAAGCAAAAAATCCGGCACAGTCTTTACAACGTACTGGATTTCAATGCGATAAAAATTGATATTTTTTATCCGGCATGAATTATAAGCTTCTTAAAATGTTCTTTTTCAGAACATTGCTTTATTAAACGGATTATAAAAGTGTTCTTCTATGGAACATTCCGGCTATTTCATGGTTTCCATACGTGTGTAGATGCTCCGGTACACTCCGTTGGAATAACTCTTTTGTGAGGAGAGTGTCCAGCGTGCTTCGGGCAGTGCCGACTTGAAAAAATGCCGTCCCGTTCCCGATATGAAAGGCACGGTATATAGGATAATCTCATCCACCACCCGCATACGTAGCAGCCCGTTGATATAGTCCGAATTGTCGGGAGTGGCTTCGGCAAGATAGCAGATGTTTGTATTGTCTTTCCGCCATTCGTCCAACATGGAGATGGAGTAGTCCGGCGTGATATGGTAAAGCGCGTTTTCCCTTATTTTGTCAATATCGCAGCGGTCAAGGCGTAAATCCTCATACGCTTTGCCATATAATTCTGAAGAATGACACCCGTCCATCGTGAGGACGGCAAGAATCTGAACTTTACCCAT
>NZ_JABKKE010000055.1 GCF_013166575.1 Xylanibacter rodentium | reverse complement strand
CATGACCACTAAAATAATACTCACGGCACGCAGAAAATCCATGATTTTCGCCAATGCCCTCAAATCGTCTTCTTGTTGTGACATAGATTGAAAAATATTTATTGTTGATACTTCCGGTTACATTCCCAAGCCCTTGCGCCTTTTCTTTTTCCTCTTGCGCTGCATCGCCCGGATGAAGGCTTCCTCCTCGGCATCCACAGCCGGACCTTCGGGAGTGATCAGACCGACACCGCCCGCCGTGTTCTCGTGGTCGGATGCGCTCTGTCCGCGCATATCCTCTCTTGTTTCCACCGGAACGGACAGCGGAATAGGCGGCAGTCCGGCATAAGGCAGCGTGAAGTGTTCCTGCAAGGCGTTGGCGGAAAGTTCCTTGCCCATGCGCGAGCCGTTCAGCACGCAGCCCGTGCGGTGGTCGATGAACGTGGCTCCGTAGATGCGCCCTTCCTCCGTGTAGCGCAGCACTGTGTCGATACCCTTCTCCCTGAGCCGCGAAACGAACTTCTCCTTGTCATACGTGCCTTCAAGTACGGAAAGGACGGTGCGTTTCGTCATTCCGGCGGGTTTCCTGTCCTTAATCTCCTGCTTGGAACGGGCAAATTTCTTCTGCACGGCTTCATAGCCTGCGGACTTCCCGAAAAGCGAGGATTTGAACGGATTACCGACTTTGTTGCCCATGTCATCCGTGACGGAATAGACCAGCCCGTGATACTCGCGTCCGCGCACATTACCGTGCGTTTCCTCCACCGTCATATTATATAAGGAAAGGAGTGCGCGGTATTCGCCCATCGTCTGAAACTTGTACATGCGGTTCAGTTCTCTAATCACATTCCCCGCCTGCTTCTTCACGTCGCCCGCAGAAGCGTCCACTTTGCGCAGCGGCGTGTCAAGACGGCGGTTCTTGCGTTCCGCGTCATGCAGCCCGTATTTCCGTTCCAGTTCGCGTGTTATCTGCTTGCTCCGGTAAAAGTTATTCCGGGTGTCTATGCTCCTGCCGTCCTCGTCCACCCTGACCGTCACGATATGCAGATGGTGGCGGTCGATGTCCTCGTGCTTGAAAACGAGATACGGCTGGTTGCCGAAGCCCATCTTCTCCAAATACTCCCGTGCGATGTTCTGAAACTCCGTATCCGTCAAAATATCATCGGGATGCGGATTGAGCGAGATATGCACCACCGGTTTCTCCACCTTCGACCGCACGGGCATCATGCCGAGAAAGTCCTCCATCGCCCTATGGATGTCCATCGTTCCCGTACCGTCATTGTAGATGCGGTTGGTCGTCAGAAGCCGCCCTTTCGCCTCGTTGATCTTCTCCCCGTTGTAGGCAAGTGCGCCGTACAACGAGTTTCCTACACTGATTTTTGCGACCATTTTTCCTGCATCTCCCTTGAAAGTTCCACAATCCGGCGGCTCAGTTTCACGAGTTCGACGGTCTGTTGCTCCAGCTTGTAGAGCAACGCCATCGCCTTTTTCTCGGAAAAATGCAGCCTCAGTTCCTTCACGACTTGGTTGTAATTTGTACCTATTGCGCGGAACTGCGCGTGAAAATCGGACAGTTTGGTGTAGTAATCCACCAGCGTCTTGTCCACTTTCAGCACCTTGAACGGCTGCCCGAAGAAGTGCGCCTTCAGGAAAACCGACTTGGCGTAAACGCCCGACTTCTCAAACATGGAGAGGAAACGGTTGTGCTCCTCCTCGCTGAAACGAACGGTGTAGCGGAACACCGCCGGATCGAGTTTGGGATTTCTCCCGGTCTTGTTCTTTCTTTTTTCACTCATATTACTTTGGATTTAGCAGTCTGACGGCATAAGCCGCCGCTTCAAGGCACAGCACCGCAGGTTTGAGAGGCTTCCCGACTTCGGAGGGTAAGCCCGCCCCCTGCAAGGGCAAGGCGTTTTCGTGGCTGCTCAAAATGTTTTGAGCGGCTGAAAACATACCTTGCTATGTTCAGGT
>NZ_JABKKE010000054.1 GCF_013166575.1 Xylanibacter rodentium | reverse complement strand
CACTGGTTGAAGTGGTGCGTAAGCACATGGTCGATGTAGGCGGACAGCGACAGCCGGTCATGCCCGATCACACGGGTGATGCGCATGATACGGTCGTGGTACTCCGGGCGCACATACGCCATCTTCCCCTCCCGCGCCTTCACTTCGGGTTCACGGATGAAAAGCCGTTCATAGTCCTTTTCGCCGCATTTGCAGCCTACCGGCACGGGCGACAGGATTTCCACACTCGCCTGCACTTGGGCAAGCATACTTCCGCCGTCATGATGCGGATTTCTGTTTTTCTGGTTCTTTTCCTGATTCATATCCATATTCATATTAAGTCTTCACGTTGTTTCCTGTACAGTTCGTTTATTTTCTCCTTGTGCTGTTCCAGATGCTGGCGCAGCACGGTGTCCACGTAGCCGCCTACCGAGATTTCCCGCCCGGCGATGTCGTTAACGATTTTAAGAATCTTGCTGTGTACGTCGCGGCTGATATAGACGCACTGGCGTGTCTTTATCTCGTTGCGGCGCAGGAACAGTCCGGTGTAGTCGTCCTCCTGCCGTTTGCGGCGTCCGCTGTCTTTCAGCGGTTTCTCCTTTGCCGGTGACGGTGCGGACGGCTGTTCCGATTCGGGAACGCTTTCTTCTTCGGGGGCCGGCGCGGGCGGCTCCTGCGCGCGGTACAGGGTTCCGTCCTGCTTGCGCCTGCCGATAGAGGCTATCAACAGTTCCTCGTCGATGCCTTCGGTGTTCACTTTCCTGCTGCCCATGTTCATCGCGGTTTGATGATGCTGACAATCTCTTCCGAGAACTCACGGATGCCGCTCCCTTTCAGCAGGGACGTGTCCATCGGGAAGATGGTCGAGCGGAAAACGCCCTTGCGTTCTTCCGAGAGGTCGCGCCGGAATTTCTTGCTGTCGGGCAGGCGTGTGGACAAGACCGACAGTCCCATTTCGGCAATCACATCTTCATACAGGTCGTACAGCCCGTTCTTCTCCCTGCCGTCCACCATCGTCCAGAACAGGTACAACCCTTTTGTTTTCGCCTGTCCCGTCGTCATTAGGTTGTCACGGAACATCGCGGCGAATTGCAGGGTGCTTTCCACGACGAAGCGGTCGGCACTCATGGGCGTGAAGATGTAGTCCATCTGCGAGAGGGTCTTTACCACGCCGTTGCTTTTCAGCGTTCCCGGCATGTCGAAGAACACGATGTCGGGTTTCACCTCCTCGCTGACGAGCATCCTGTCGGCATCGTCGAGGGCGTCCTGTGAGTTACTCTTGATGACCGGGTAGGCGTTCTTCCTGACCTTGCGGAAGTGGTCGCACGCGAGTGCCTTGAAATAGAGGCTCTCGTCGATAAGTTCCGTTTCACGTTCACGCAGACCGTGGATGCTGTGTTGCGGGTCGTCGCAGTCTATGACGGCGACATTGTAGCCCTTCACGTTGTGGAGGTAGTTGGCGGCAAGAGCCGTGACGGTGGATTTGCCGATGCCTCCCTTTTGTGTTGCGAATGCAACGAAGATTTCATTACTCATGGTTCTATTGCTTTTAATGGTTGATGAATTGTTTTCCTGTTCCTGTACGGAAGCGGTGACGTATATATCCGCGTCCGCGAATCATTATCCGGGCGGTCCGTCACGTATCCGTTTCAACGGTGAAGCCGGGATTCGGATAACCGGTGAATGACGGCATTGCGTCATGAAGTCATTGAATCCGTGAATCACCGCGTTGTTGTAAAACCGGGTATCCGGCAGTGCGGATATTCGGTTTTGCAAATGTCCGCCTAAGCGGTTTGCCGGGTATCTGAAAGTTCCTTTTTCCATATCTTCAAATCGTTCGTTTCTTGAATCATGCTGCAAATAAACAAGTATATTCCGGAACTTGTATCACTTCTCCGACAAGTGGCAGCATGTTGCGCCGGTTGGCACTGATTGTCCGGGTCAAGCCTCTGTCCGATACCGCTTTAAGGGCGTAACTTTGCACCCGAACGGCAGGGTTCGCCGCAGGTGGCGCAGCCCGGAGTTTGAAAGGCATTCCCCCAATCCGTCCCCGACGGATTTTTATGTTCGCCTGA
>NZ_JABKKE010000053.1 GCF_013166575.1 Xylanibacter rodentium | reverse complement strand
TAGGCACTCACGGCACTGCCCAATTCCCCGCTTTCGGTTTTCGTCACCTTGTCGTCCTCCGACTTCCAGAGCGTCAGCAGCAGCGTCTTGATGCTGTCCTTCTTCTCCACGTCGAACACGTAGTCGTCGGTATAGAACGGGTTGAAGCTGATGGGCTTCTCCTCCGTGTAGGTGAAATACACGCCGTCCGTGCCGCCCGTCTTGCCCCGTATCATCTCGCACAATCCCTGATAGGAGTTTCCCGTGTCCACCAATACCACATGCGCACCCTGTTCGTAGTATTGGCGCACCAAGTGGTTCATGAAGAACGACTTGCCGCTGCCCGAAGGACCTAATACGAACTTGTTACGGTTCGTGGTGATACCCTGCTTCATCGGCAGGTCGGAAATGTCGAGGTGCAGCGGTTTTCCCGTGAGCCTGTCCACCATCTTGATGCCGAAAGGCGAGAGCGAGCTGCGGTAGTTGGTTTCCTCCGTGAAGAGGCACACCGCCTGCTCGATGAAGGTGTGGAAACTCTCTTCCGCCGGAAAGTCCGCCGCGTTGCCGGGCATAGCCGCCCAATAGAGTGTCGGGCAGTCGATGGTGTTGTGGCGCGGCACGCACTCCATGCTCGCCAGCTGGCTGCCCACGTCGTTCTTTATGTGCTTCAACTCTTCCGCGTCGTTGCTCCACGCCATGACGTTGAAGTGCGCCCGCACCGAGGTCAGCCCGTAGGAGTGCGCCTCGTTCAGGTAGCGGTCTATCCACTCGCGGTTGATGCTGTTGCTCCGGCTGTATCGGGATAACGACTGCATATTCCTTGCGGACTTCTCGAATTTTTGGAAGTTCTCCTCGCTGTTGTCGATAATCACGTACTGGTTGTAGATGTGGTTGCAGGAGAGCAGCAGCCCCACCGGGGATGCGAAGGAGAGGCGGCAGTCCGAGCGGTCGGTGGAGAGTTTCTCATACCGGGTGTCGGTAGCCACCGTGCCGGGCAAATCTTCCGTGTCGGACAGGGTGTGCAGGCACAGGCGGTTGTCACCGATGCGCATCTCCCGTGCCGAGAGGTCGATGTCCTGCAATGTGGCGTCGCCTTCGGGCATGAGCGAGAAATAACGCTCAATCAGCCCGGCTTTGCCGTCCGTCCCCACAATCTCATCGGTGGAGAGGCGGCGCAGCCTGACGAAGCCGCTGTCGTTGATGATGCGCTCGAACTGTTCCGCAGCCTCCATGAACTTCGCGGCTGTTTCCTTGTCAAGCTCCTTCGGGATGATATGTCCCCGGCACAGCGTGCTGAAATTGCTCTGCATCCGGTTACGCTCCTTTGTCGTCTTGGTCAGGTAGAGGTAGCACGTGTGCTTCAGGTACGGACGCTCGTTGAAGTGACGCTCGAAAGAGCGGCTTAAAAAGCTCATGTCGTCCTTGTGAAGTTCCGGTGTGTACTTCTCCTTGATGAACCAGTCCTGCTTGTGGACGACGGAGAAGTCCGGCAGCACCTTGATCGCCTTGCACCAGCAGCCGTGTATCGCCTCGTACTCCGCGCCCGTCACGGTATAAAGCTCCGGCAGCTCCACCTCGAAAGCCACCGTTATGTCGGCGTCTTTGGATATGATGCAGCCTTGCTCCACCGCCAATAGCGGGAACTTGTTTTCCAGTGTTGTCATTTTGGATGTATTCCTCATGTCGTTTCTTCCTTTCGTTTCCGTTTGAATAATCGGGTGATCCGCCGCCGGTTGATAAGGTATCGGGGATGGCTCCTTGTTGCCCCTAATTTCATCAGTCCGTGTTCGCCGTACCGGGCGTTCAGCGCGAAGGTCTGCCATACGAGGACGGAGGACGATGCCACGCCGAAGCCGATACATATCCACTGGTCGATGCCGACCATGTAGAGGATGACGAACAGGACGAAGAGACCCAGCAGACCTCCGCAGAAGATGAAGAGGTACTGAGCCTTCAAGCCCTTGAACTCTACCGGACGGCCGATACCCTTGTTTATCGGGTATTCAGCCATACATTATTATATTAAAGGAAGAATGAGCGCAGGATGGTGGCGGCGACAATCAGGAAGATGCACGCCCCGAACCACGAGGCGGCAGTCTTGGAGGTGTC
>NZ_JABKKE010000052.1 GCF_013166575.1 Xylanibacter rodentium | reverse complement strand
CCGAAGAAACGCTGTTGTGCTTGTATAGGCAAGCAAAACAGAATTGCCGATATGTAGAAAATAATCTTTTTCATGCTTCTATTACAGCTAATGGGATAGCGGGGAACGCCATTAGGCGTTATCACGCTTCGTTACCGATATATTCTATAAGTAAATGTTAGACCATTTTGTATCATCGCCCCATTTTCTTTTTTTACTATCAATAAGCCACTTATTTGATTTACATACACAGACATAGCAATGAAGTTCCTTCATCAATCCTTTTTCGATACATGTATATACATGGAACTTGTTTTTTGTAACTCTTTCTATGTCTGTGATAGTTTCTTTACTGGGGTCATATTTATAACTGCCTTCAAGTCCCCATGAAAGGCAATTCGGTAAACCCATTTTTCTGTCCTTTGAGGTACAGAATTGGCTGAAAATAGAACTTATTTTCAACTTCATCAATTCTGTTTTTTCTTTTTCCGACAAATCAGGATTATTGTCTATATCTTCACAATATATTTCCCAACCATTCATTTCTGTGAAAAATGCGATGATTGTTCTTTCTATTTCCTGTTTTATTTCTAAATCTTCCATTTCTCTAAATTTATTGGTTTAACATTTATCGGTAATGGGTTGCAGCTTGCCGCCGTTAGGCGGAACAGGTGCTTGTTAGCATCATTTTTAATCCAATTCTGTACGAGAGAACAAATCCATAATCAGCACCTCATTTTCACATACTTTCTTGAATTGCAGAATAAACTCCTTCAAGGCTTCTTTATCTTCGGAGTAAGCGCAAAACATACTTCCCTCTGAATCAAAATCAACACTTTCAACGAAATTCGGTGCTTGTTCTTCGATAAAAACACGAGCTAAGGATTCCCAATCGTAGCCGTTTCCTTCAAACCCTTCATCCTCTCTTGATTGGAAGATTTCTGTTTTATACTCACCAACATTCAGACATACTGAAACTGTTGATTCATGCTCTACCCAAAAGAACGGCTTTATTTGTTCCTTAAAATTATTAGTGCCCATATTGTTCTAACTCATTAAAAAGCTCATCTCCATTTGCTTTAATGCCATCTCTAAATTTAGCAGGAATTTTACTGCCACAACGTTCAAACCAATCGTTAAAAACATTCTTCCATTCCTGAACTTTCTCTTTTTTGATTAGCAAATTAGCATCAACCGTAAATCTTTTAGCTAACATAACTAATATATCTATATGAGTTAAGACTGCTTGAGTTGGCTTATTAGCCGTTTTTAGCCATTCAATATTTTCGTCAATCTGCTTTAATGCCAAATTGATGTATCGAGCATTTTCTAATTCTGCCATTTCATTACCTTCTGGCGCTGTACTAAATATTTTCATTGTAATCCTATTTGTTTTTCGATGCTAATGGGATGCGAATAGCTGACCGTTAGGGCAGCTCATTCGCTTGTTAATCGCTTTTCAACTCTCCCATGTTACATAGTTAATTTTGCCTGTGCTATCAGTATTGACAACCACCAACATATCTGCAATTTCGCGTCCTATGCTATAATCCCATACAGCATAGTTTTCCTCGCCGGGATAGAAGCCGATGCGGACTAATTTCAAGGCAGAGAGTAACCTTTCTTCTTTGGGCTTGGAAGCATCTGTACTTGCCAAAACCTTATCTATTATAGAAGCATCCAATTCTTCAAGATGAAAATCAATATACTCCTTTACATCACCTCCATCTTCGTAATCTGAACGAATGGCAGCTTCTACATCTGCTTTATATTGTTTTAAGCCCTTGGTATAGTTTTCGTATTCAGCTACCCAATCATATTCCGGCACACCATCATAGAAATTCAAATCTAATTCTATCTGGTGACTGTCAATTGTAACCTTTACTTCATTTGTTTCTTGGGGAGAGTTGATTTCTACTTCTCCAAAATAAGTAATATTCTTTTTCATATTTAGTTATTTTTCATTCAAGCGATTAATGTATTTGTAAGATCACCCGTAGGTGCTGTTTATTGTGGTAAACGTCACCCGGCAGGTGTGTTTCCTAATCTCTAATAGCTGCACCTTTTGTTAATGCCTCTTTTTGCACTTTCGTGGTCGGAGTTTATATGCTTTCCCTCCAAAGGTCAGTTTCTCGCAAGCTACTTTATA
>NZ_JABKKE010000051.1 GCF_013166575.1 Xylanibacter rodentium | reverse complement strand
GCGTCACCCTCTTTGGTGACAATCACATCCTGCGAATAGGCCGACAGCCCTGCTGCCGCACTTAGTAAAAACATCAATGTACGTTTCATAATCTATTTTCGGTTTTTAATATATTCATATTCATGCGCGTTTTCCCGCCATTTCTTTCTTGCCATGGCAGAGTACGGACAAGTTGGTTTGTTTCGTTCTATAACGTAAACACACTGCAAAAATATGTATTTTTCATTACTTGAAACGCTTTTTTGCGCTTTATATTCGCGGAGTGTCATGTATTTGTGCTCGTTCGTATGTTTTCCGGGATTATTCGTCGGCTGCCAATGACGGTACCGTGGCGGGGCGAATGGATGTTTATTTAATCCCACGTTCACGCCATTGGCAGAATCGGGTATATACTAACTTAATTCCGCCAATGGGTGTATTTCAATATTTCTGTTGATGACATCGCGAAAAAAGGAAATAGTTGTGCGTATCTCGAAAATAATTCGTACCTTTACAGGTGATAACATATTATCTGTAATATACACAAACAAGGAGTTATGAACAATATATTATCATTATTGGATGGCTTTACGCTTGACAATGCCGATGACATAGCCAAGACGTTGGCCGATGATTTCCGCAAACGGCGCATAGAAAAGAATCTGACGCGAGAACAGGTGGCGGAAAAGTCGGGTGTGGCCGTGAGCAACATCGCGCGATTTGAGCAGAAAGGGCTGATTTCGTTAAAGAATCTCATCTGCATGGCAATGGCTATGGAATATACTCACGAGGTGAAAAGCTTGTTTGCCGAGCCGAAGTATTCCACTATGGAGGAGCTGGCACAGATACGCAAGAATAGAGGTAAAACCAGAGCTTACAAGAAATGATGAAGACGGACAGACTTACGGTAAAATATCACGGCGACGTAGTGGGGGTACTATCTCTTACGCCCGACGACAGGAGTCTGGCATTTGAGTACGACCCTTACTGGATAGCGGACGGTTTCAGTATCTCACCCCTGGAATTGCCGTTGAGGAAAGGGTTGTTTCTTGCCAAACCGTCACCGTTTTATGGAAACTTCGGTGTGTTTGAGGATAGTTTGCCGGATGGTTACGGCCGTTATCTCTTGCATAAGACTCTTCTGCGCAGTGGTGTAGACGACAGGGATTTGTCGGCCATTGACCGGCTGGGCATTGTGGGCAGTGGCGGCATGGGGGCACTGACTTATGAGCCGGAAACCGTTATAGGTGACCGGGATGAAGTTGCCGATTTTGACATGATTCAAAGAAAGGCACTGGAAGTGCTTAAGGAGCAGCAGGATACAGATGCCGGACTTCTGCTTTACAATAGTGGGAACAGTGGCGGTTGCCGTCCGAAGGCAGTGTTTTCGGATGCCGGCGGTCATTGGATTGTAAAATTCAGGCATACGTACGACCCGATGGATATGGGAGTGCAGGAATACCATTACAATGAGGTGGCACGTAAGTGCGGTATCGAGGTACCCGACTTCAAACTTACAAACGGCAAGTACTTTACAACCCGGCGTTTTGACATTACCGATAAAGGTGAGCGCTGCCATGTGGCAACGGCAGGAGGCTTGCTCGGCGTTTCGCTTTCGGAGCCGGTACTTGACTATAATAATCTGCTGGCACTGACCGGTTTTGTCACACAAAATCCGAACGACGTGGAAGAGATGTACCGTCGGATGGTGTTCAACTATCTCACAGACAACAAGGATGACCATTGCAAGAATTTCAGTTTTATAGTCCGTAAGGATGCAAATGGCAGATATATATGGTGTCTGGCTCCTGCATACGATCTGACGCTTTGCACCGAGGGCTATAACGGGCAACACGCCACATCGGTGAACAATACCGGCAATCCCTCACTTCAGGATTTTATGGCGGTTGGCACGAAAATCAAGATAAGCGCGGGCCGGTGCCGCGAAATATTTGATGAGGTATATCAGAATTGTGGCGATTTGCTTCTGAATAAGATTCCGGTGAGATAGAGAGGGCTTGTACGAAATGTCTGTGCTTCATCCTGTGGCGTCATGCCGTTTCCGGGAAAGCTCTAATCCGCCTTTTTTCTTTATATTCATGCGCGTTTTCTCTCCACGGCAGAGCCGGAACAAGTTTCGAGTTGCTCATTTGGCTTGACGAAAATGCTCGGATAAAAGTGGATAGAGCAAAGTCGGGGATTATTGTTTGGGAAATGCAGCTTTCGAGCCTTTGTCTACTATACGAACAAGCGTGAAAGGAATGTTATCGGTGTTTAAATGTCCATTATAGGTTTTCCTTCCCACCAAGTCTTTCAGAAAATAATGTGATGCCAATGTTTTGGTCGATGCACAGCTCTCTTCTGTACCGTAAGAGAGCATAAAATTCATTTGGATAGGCGAACTTTCTTCCGAGTATTTGTAGTGGTCTCCTACAAGCATGGTACCTCCCTGTTTCTTTAAGAAATAAAAAACAGGAGAGAAAATATAGCTATAATTTGAGAACTCAAGTTCGTATTCAGCTCCATGGCAGATTGTCTTTCTCTCGTTCCCGAACAGATATTGCGGGGTTAATTCTATGGAAGACATGGGAGGAACGGCAACAATCCTTTGTGAATAAGTGGTGCTTGTGGTTGAACTTGTGGTGCCTCCTCCCACGTTTACGCCATTTGCCAGATTCCCGGCCACTCCACCTATGCCCAATGCTCCTGTTACGGCGCCAAGATTTACGCCGGCCCCGCCGCTTTTGCCATGCGAGGTGGTTGTGGAAGACGGGGTGTAGAAACATATAGTCTCTCCAAGCCGGATAAAGAACGTGGTGCCGAGGTCGACATACAGTATTCTGCTTGTCTTGTTCTTCACCAAGAATTTTATTGCAGGGTCAATCCACCAAACATCTGAACGCCATTCTGCAGGGGAGTTTTTGGTGTTTTTATTCAATCTTCCCATTTCATACGATATTTCAATCTCGTCGTTTGCCATGACTGAACTTTTCTTCACTCCGAATACGGCCAATGCGCGTGCCGCTTCTTTTTTGCCTAT
>NZ_JABKKE010000050.1 GCF_013166575.1 Xylanibacter rodentium | reverse complement strand
AGTCATAAATAACTGAAAATCTCTACTTTTCTCCATTGTATTTAATTTTGATGATGATAAAATCTTTGGCTTACCTTATCGCACTGTTATTGGTAATGGCTTGGAAAGGAACACCGTTCAGGGGTTATCTTTCCTTGTTAGATGTTTCTTTGTTTTTCCATTTTTGCATAAGTGATAACAAGTCATTGGAATATTCAACCGATGTAATTCTTGGTGTTTTTTCTAATATCCTGTTTTCTTCTGTATGCTTACATAGGTGTAGGAAATAGTCTTTTAATGAATTTGCAATCTTAATCTGTGATTGTTCATTATCAGAAAAATCATGTGAAATGAAATACACAGATTGTTCACTGATATTTAATGCAATGTAATCACCCGGAGTAGCTTCCGCAAACGGCAAGAAATCGTGTCCGAAAATATCCGAATTATTCTCTAATATATCCAGTAGATATAAGGATGCTTCTTGACATAAAGAGAGGAATTGACCAAACTCTAAGAATGTGGAATTTCCCAGTATAGGAATGTTTGTCGTTACATTAAAACCAACTTCATCATTAAAGCCATGTCCCTGATACTTTTTTAGGATATTCCACAAGAGTTTGGGAATATCTCTTTTCAGATACTCTTCGATTAATTTAATCTCGTCATTAAATATCCGAGTATCTAATAAGTTCTCTTGGCTTACATTGTATAGTCCGCCAAGACTATTGAAATGGTTGAATATTGCTTTCATATCACTTGCATATTACATCTAATGGGATGCAGCTTGCCGCCGTTTAGGCGGAACAGGTGCTTGTTAGGCGATTATTTAATCACGATTTACCAAAGTCATACTTTTTAGGATTATGAATTGAATTAACAAGTACAGAAGCACTTTGGGCAATATTGCTATTCGTTGACTTTGCTAAATCTTCAAACAAAGAAATATTCTGTTGAATTAAATCTATTGTACTTCTCTGCATGAAATTTCGGTCTATGGATTTGAATGTTTTTATGTAATCGGCATCCATTGTTCCGTCAAAATCTCTATCAAAGAGGTTTGATTTAATTTTCTCATATTTCATCAGATTGCCTTTGGTCGGATTATAATTGGTTGCAATATCGACCTGCATATTATAATTTGCAGCTTCAAAAAGCACATTTATGTTCTGTAACAATATGTCTTGATTCGATTTGTTTTCCATAAGTAAACAGATATAGAATTTAAGTCCCCAAGGGGTAATTCTATATAGTGTGTCCTGACATTCAAGCCTATCAATCACATATTGATAATCCGACATTTCAGCTGTATTGTTGAACATCTTTATAAAGATGCCTTTTAAGCCGATTGAATTGGTTTCATATACTGTGGCAAATCTATTCCACGGAAAATTGCTCATGCACTTTAAGAAATCCATAACATAATATTTTTTTGTTTTACTATTTTGCGCCTAATGGTTTGACAAGGAGCTGCGTTTAGCAGCTAACTTGGCTTGTTACCAATATAATTTATAGGGAAACAGATAGCCATTTTTGCTTCCATGAAGAATATCTTTTCTTAGAATCCAAAAGCCATTTGCCTTTTTTAAACAAGAATATGTATTGCTTCTTTTCCTGCATAGGCACTTCTCTGTATGTGTGAACTACAATTCTGTCCTTTCCTTCTTCTACAATATCGGTTATTTTCTCTTCATCAATATCATATTCATAAGAACCTTCATTGCCATAAGATATAGTAGTAGGTCTGCTATTCTTGCGTTCACGAGAAGTGCAGTAGTTCAAAAAGATTTTTGATACCAATTCTTTTTGCTTGTTAAACTGTTCTTCGAATGAAAGTTCATTCTGCTTTGCAATATCATTACACATCACTTCCCACTCGTGCATATTCTGCATGAATTGAAGCAATAAATTCTGTATAGTTTCTTTTAGTTCTGTTTCCATATCTGTTCTATATTATTGGTAATGGTTTAGCAGGGAACGGCTTGCCCGTTATCCTGCTTCGTTAATGGTATATTTATATTTTTCCTTTGCTATAAAAAGCCTCTAAAACAAAGAGAAACAACGAAAGGAAAATATATAATATAAGTATCAATAGATTATTTTTATTAGGCTTTTCATTAAACTTATCTATGACTGTTTTATACCTTTTGTGCCAATAGAAACGAACACATAAAAGAATGAATATAAGCCCCAAAGACACATAATACATCGTTTCGGTTGGATATGGCGCAATTTTATATTGTTCCAATACTCCCCATATTGTGTGAATATTGCAATTCAGAAATATGGTAAGAAATAATAAAGCCGCATAAACAGCTATTTCGGGAATAGAACTGTATTTCCATAGCCTATAAAATTTGAAAAATAAATAATCTATCATACCTAATTACCATTAATGTTTAGCGGGGAACGCTGTGAAGCGTTATCACGCTTTGTTAGTTGCATCGTTATTGTTATTATCTACCCATGCTTTGATTTCATTTGGAAAATGTTTATGAAACATTCTTATCCACAACTCATCGTTACACTTGTCGGGAATACAAGCATGAATGCACTCAAACCACTGGTCCCACATCCAATCAAAATCATCTTTCGGCATCATCATCCAAAGCAGAAAATCTTTCGGTTCCCAATCAGATAATTTCATAATATCCTTTTGCAGAACCTTACGCATGGATTGAAGTTGCTCTGTTGCTTCTTGACTGGTTATTTTTCCTTTCCAAAAATCAACAGCCGAGTGTGCAAAGTCATTTATCTGTTGGATAGTAGCATTAGGAAAATATTGTTTATCCAAATGCTCTACCATATCTTGCATAAAACATATTCGACGTTGATGCCATTGATGTTGGTCGTCATCTTCTATTTCATCTAAGATATACTTTGCCAACACTATAATTGCATCAATTCCATGATTTTCTATTTTACCCCATTCGGTAGTATTCCAATCTGCTTGTGTTTTCACTTTATCATAGCAGACAGGGCATACTCCGTTTGGTAGAGTTATGGAATGTTTTCTGCAAATAGGGCATATTTTATCAACATTTTCCATTCTATTTGATTTTTAATTTGCAACTAATGGTTAGCAGGGAACGGCTCGTCCGTTATCCTGCGTTGTTAGCTGTATTTTAGTCAAAAGTCATGTAACACAAACAGACTTTTAACAAG
>NZ_JABKKE010000049.1 GCF_013166575.1 Xylanibacter rodentium | reverse complement strand
CGTGCCGGGGTCGAAGTACGAACTCACCATAGAGGTGGCTTCGTTGATGCCCGCGATGCCGTTTCCCTGCGCGAAGGCGGAGGCGGTTGTGGCAACCAGAAGTGCCGCTGAGAGGATAAGTTTCTGTCTGTTGTTCTTGTTCATAAACTGTTCTTGTTTTGTGCCGTCAAAAGGATGGATGGTCCTTTGTCGGGCGGTTGATACTCGGTTACTTTTCTTTGGTTTAGTGGAAATTCCCTTTGTTTCCACGGACTTGGGACTGTCCGTTGCGGACCGGCTGTACCTTGTACCGCCATGTGCGTGGATGATGCCGTCTTACGTTTTCATTCCCATTCTCATTCTTTTTTAGTCGTTATACATAGTTTCGGATGTCGAAGTCCTCAATATTGTCTGGGACGACAAAATCCTTTTTCGGTTTCTTCAGCCGGATTTCGATAAGCCCCTTGATGCGGATGCTCATTTCAGACGAGCTGGTCATCAGCTTCTCGTACAGCTCCGTCCCTTCCATGTCGGTGAAGACCTTTGCCGCCCGCTCCCGTTCCGTTGTTGTCGCTTCCGGGTTCTTGGCGGTTCTGACCGCATCGTCTATCTCGTCGAAGCTGCTTCCGGATGCCCTCGGCGCGTCGGGCGTTTCTTCCTCCGGCTCGTCCTCCCCGAACTCCATTTCCGAAGGCGTGAGGCTCGTGAAGGTTTCGTCGAGTTTATCCTCCGGGACTTGGGCGGGACGGGACACGGTTTCCGTGTTTCCGTCGTCAAAAGTAGCCTCTTCCTCCGTCAGCTCAATGCCTTTTTCCGAAGTGGCGGCTTCTTGCGTCGGTATGGCAGCGGTTGTCCGGGTCGATGCCATCCTGAAACGGCTCTTGCCGATGATGTCCGGGGTGTCTGCGAACGGTGTTTCCCTTACCGTTTCGGGCTTTGCCGCCGTGCCGCCCGACGACCGCCACACTCCGGCTATGCTTCTGAGGAAGCGGACAAGTCTGGTTTCCATGATCCTGTCATAAAGGAGCAGGAACAGGAACCACAGGTTGCAGCCGACCGATACGGTCAGCAGAATATCAGTCATGCTTATTGTTTCACTCATGCACGTTCTCTTTTTGAGGATTAAAATACTGCGTCGTAATTCTGGGCGTAAAGGCTCTTTATCGCCTCCTCGCACTGGTTGAAGTGGTGCGTAAGCACATGGTCGATGTAGGCGGACAGCGACAGCCGATCATGCCCGATCACACGGGTGATGCGCATGATGCGGTCGTGGTACTCCGGGCGCACATACGCCATCTTTCCCTCGCGTGCCTTCACTTCGGCTTCACGGATGAACAGCCGTTCATAGTCCTTCTCACCGCATTTGCCGCCTAACGGCACGGGGGACAGGATTTCCACACTCGCCTGCACTTGGGCAAGCATACCGCCGCCGTCATGCTGCGGACTTCTGTTTTTCTGGTTCTTTTCCACCATATTCAAATCAAGTCTTCACGTTGTTTCTTGTACAGTTCGTTTATTTTCTCCTTGTGCTGTTCCAGATGTTGGCGCAGCACGGTGTCCACGTAGCCGCCTACCGAGATTTCACGCCCGGCGATGTCGTTCACGATTTTGAGAATCTTGCTGTGGACGTCGCGGCTGATATAGACGCACTGGCGCGTCTTTATCTCGTTGCGGCGGAGGAACAACCCGGAATAGTCGTCCTCCTGCCGTTTGCGGCGGACGGTGTCCCTCTGCGGTTTTTCCTTTGCCGTATATTGCACGGGCGGCGGTTCCGTTTCAGGGACGCTTTCTTCTTCGGGGGCAGGCGCGGGCGGCTCCTGCGCGTGGTACAGGGTCCCGTCCTGCCTGCGTCTGCCGATGGAGGCTATCAACAGTTCCTCGTCAATGCCTTCGGTGTTCACTTTCCTGCTGCCCATGATTATTGAGGTCTGATGATACGGCTTATCTCTTCCGAGAACTCACGGATGCCGCTCCCTTTCAGCAGGGACGCATCCATCGGGAAGATGGTCGAGCGGAACACGCTCTTGCGCTCTTCCGAGAGGTCGCGCCGGAACTTCTTGCTGTCGGGCAGGCGGGTGGACAGCACCGGCAGCCCCATCTCGGCGATCACATCCTCATACAGGTCGTAAAGCCCGTTCTTCTCCCTGCCGTCCACCATCGTCCAGAACAGGTACAGCCCTTTTGTTTTCGCCTGTCCCGTCGTCATGAGGTTGTCACGGAACATCACGGCGAATTGCAGGGTGCTTTCCACGACAAAACGGTCGGCACTCATGGGCGCGAAGATGTAGTCCATCTGCGAGAGGGTCTTGACCACGCCTTTGCTTTTCAGGGTTCCCGGCATGTCGAAGAACACGACGTCGGGTTTCACCTCTTCTGCGGCAAGCATCCTTTCGGCGTCATCGAGGGCGTTGAGGGCGTCGCTTGCGATGACCGGGTAGGCGTTCTTCCTTATCTTGCGGAAGTGGTCACACGCGAGTGCCTTGAAATAGAGGCTCCCGCCGATAAGTCCCGTTTCACGTTCACGCAACCCGTGTATGCTGTGCTGCGGGGCGTCGCAGTCTATGACGGCGACATTGTGTCCTTTCACGTTGTGGAGGTAATTGGCGGCAAGTGCCGTGACGGTGGATTTGCCGATGCCCCCTTTCTGTGTTGCGAATGCAACGAATGTTTCATTACTCATGGTTCTGTTGGTTTTAATGGTTGATGAATTGTTTTCCTGCTCCGATACGGAATCGGTGACATGTATATCCGCATCCGCGAATCTCCGCCTGTCCGGTTCGTCACGTATCCGCTTCAACGGTGAAGCAGAGGTTCGGATAACTGATGAATGACGACATTGCGTCATGAAGTCATTGAATCCGTGAATCACCGCGTCATTGGGAAACCGGGTATCCGAAGGTTCGGGTATCCGGTCTGGCAAATATCCGCCGAAGCGGTTTGCCGGGTATTTGAAAGCCTCATTTTTCATATCTTCAAATCGTTCGTTTTTTGAATCATGCTGCAAATAAACAAGGATATTTTTGAATCCGTACCACTTCCCCTGCAAGTGGCGGCATATTGCGCCGGTTGGCTCTGATTGTCCGGTTCAAGCCTCTGTCCGATACCGCTTTAAGGGCGTAACTTTGCACCCGAACGGCAGGGTTCGCCGCAGGTGGCGCAGCCCGGAGTTTGAAAGGCATTCCCCCAATCCGTCCCCGACGGA
>NZ_JABKKE010000005.1 GCF_013166575.1 Xylanibacter rodentium | reverse complement strand
TGCCAGCCTCCACCTGCTTGGCGTAATCCTCGTTGTGCTGGCGGAACACCTGCATCAGCGTGTGGTAGCGGTGTTCCAGTCCGAGAAAGGCATTCTTGACCTTCTCCGCCGTGACGAAGTTGTCACGCTCCATGATTTCCTGATAATGTTTGTTGATGCGCACACGCATCTTGTCGAGCATACGGTTCGTTTCGAGTGCAGCCGAGCTTCTGCCCGTGACACGTCCCCCTTTGGTGTCCCACAGCTTGGGATCGACGGTCAGTTTGCAACTGAACTGCGTCTGGCTGCCGTCCACCGTGATGCGTCCCATAACGGGTACTGTCCCGCCCTTTTTCACTACCTGACGTTTGAGGTAGTAGATTACTGAAAATGTACTCTTCATCGTCTTTAATTTTTTTAGGTTCAAAATTAGTTGGTGAAGAGTCCGTCGCCGGTACGCAAAACGGGGAGGAACGGCGCAATCTTTTTCCGTGACCGGATTTGTTGCGTGGGTTGTCAGTAACTCACTAATCCTTAACGCCTTGTTTTGCTATCCGTGTCCGTTTGTCGCCCTTGCGGGCATGGTTACGGACAAGTAACGTAGCGGCGTCCTGATTTGGCTTCAGCGGTGATTGCGATGGCTTCACGAATAATCGGAAGTACAACTGAAAACCCTGTAACTCAATTCTATCACTATATCTTTCCGCATTTCACTTTTTTGTAGTAACTTTGTTGCAGAAAGCTGATAAATATTCCACTGGACTATTCATATGTTTTTTAGGTCTAATCCCCTGCCATTGGCCATTGGCGGCATAATTTGGTGTTTTTGTAGTCAAAATCAGGGCTGATTGTTCAAATAAGATGATAAATTGTTCATTCTAATGTCTTAGGTTAGTTAAGCATAGTTTTTTTCGTATCTTTCCTCTAAAGAAAAATCATTTTCTTTATCCTGCCAGTATATAATATCACTATTTTATTGTACATTTGTAGTGTGTTAATAAACCATGTAGTCCAATGAGATACGTTTTATTGATATTGCTTACAGCTATAAGTGTGATTTCAGTGAATGGAGAGTCTGTTGATTCCCCTCTTGTTGTCGAGCATATCGGACTGAGGGATGGGCTGTCGAACAATTTTGTGACAGACATAACACAGGACAAACACGGATTTATATGGATTGGAACCGAGGCAGGACTGAACCTATTTGACGGAGAGAATTTCAAATTATTCAGTGAGAGTAACACTGAATTGAAAGGTAATTCAATCAATGCCTTGTTTTATGACGACAGGTTAGACAAACTTTGGATAGGCTCTAAAAAAGGACTGGATGTGCTTGATTGCAAGACATGGAAATTTGAGAAATTGAAATTGCCGGAAAATCTTGGTAGCATAAATGTTGTCGATTTCTGTAGATCTGCCGAGGGCGGTATATATATAGTTAACCATTATGATTTCATTCTGCATTATGATCCTAACGATAACAAATACACTATATATCGTCAAGAAGATTTACCTGGATTGCCGATGTCATTCAGAAGCATTGCCGATGACGGACAAGGCAAATTGTATATCGGGCATGCCAATTATGGATTCAGTGTCGTTAATCTTAAGACGAAAAAAATAGAAAATTTCATTCATGAACCGGGTCGCATCAACAGTCTCCCCGGTAATAATGTAAAAGATATATTTATTGACCGTTATAAAAATATCTGGCTTGGTACCGATTGCGGATTGGCCCTTTTCAATCCCGGGGCGAAAAACTTTTCTACATTCTCACATGGCAGCTCTGACTTGGGGGACTTGACCGCCCATAATGTTTATTCGATAATGGAGTCTAAAGACGGTTTGTTATGGATTGGTAGCGACATTGGCGGTGTGTGTATACTTGATATCCGTGATTTGTCATTGTCCAATTCGGATAGACTTAAATTTACCATGCTTCCATATGACGGAGACCGTAACGGTATATCATCTGTAAATGTTCATCGTGTTTTCCAAGATACATTCGGCAATATATGGATTGGTAATTATAGCGAGGGACTTGATTTTATAAGTAGAACACAACCTTCGTTTAGTCTATTGCCATATTATTCAACAAAGTATGGTCGTGTTAAAGAAAAACCTGTCTGGTCTATTTACACTGACAATGATGGAAATGTATGGGCCGGCGGAGAGAATGAAATAGTATTATTTGATAATGGGAAGATAAAGCGAATCTATAATCTCTCGACTTATCTTAAAGGTACTCGTAAATATGTATGTGCTTTGGTAAAAATTAATAATGAGATTCTTTTCAGTTCTTTTGAGGACGGCATATTTATCCTTGATGTCAATAGTGGGAATGTCAGGCAAATAAGTACATCTATTGACCGAAATTATGCCAACAGATTTGCCGTAATGCCGGATGGGAAGGTATTGTTGGGTATGCAAGGAGGCTTATTTGAATATTCCGGAGGACAAATTTATAAACTTGAGAAAATATCTGCGGCAATATCCAATCTTATTCCTAACGGAATTGAAGTAGATAGGCAAGGAAAGTTATGGATTGGCACTTATGGTAACGGAATTTTTATATTTGATAAAGAGGGAAATGTTAAATTTCATCTTGACAATGCGCATGGATTGTCCTCGAATGCGGTAAAACAGCTTTATATGGATTCACGGGGATGGATGTGGGTGGCCGGTCAAGACGGTTTGAGCCGGATAAAGGATACAGGTAATCCTCGTTCTATAGTCAATTATGATTATGAGTCAGGGCTTAATGACATTCATATTCGGGCGTTACAGGAGGACTCTGAAGGTAATATATGGTTCAGCACGAATAATGGTCTGTCCAAGTGGAATAAGGACAACTCTAAAATAGAGAATTATGATTATCATGACGGACTTCCGCATAGCAGTTTTATGGATAGGGCAGCATGTAAAGCTCCTGATGGCAACCTTTATTTCGGCTCGCTGAATGGTATCTGCATGTTTAATCCTGAACATTTCCATGATATAGAAGAAAGAATCCCTGTACGGATTGTGGAATGTCAGAGTATCATCACACCAAAAGAGAATATGCAGAATTTTATGGTAGACTCGAATGGTGAAAATGAAATCAAGATTCCATACGACATGAACTCTCTCCGTATTATATTCTCTGTGCCCGACTATTCACAAAGCCGTGTAGTCGAATATTCATATATGGTAGAAGGCCTTGATTATGGCTGGATAATGGCGGGTCGTGAACATGAGGCGACATTACGCAATCTTTCACCGGGAACATATACATTTAAAGTAAGGGTGCGTCTGAGGAATCAAGATTGGAATGATGCCAATGTTTCCGCATTGAAAATAATAGTGACTCCACCGATATGGCTTACATGGTATGCGAAACTTTTTTATCTGTTTGTAGTCGTTGGAATTGTCTATATTATAATACGTGTGTATAAGCACAGGCTGTTGCTGAAGAGCTCTTTGGAAATGGAGCGTCGTAAAAGCGTTGATGAACAGCAATTGAACAACGAGCGTCTGCGCTTCTATACCAATATCACGCATGAACTCCGTACACCTTTGACTCTTATACTTGGACCATTGGAAGACCTTGTTGCTGACAGACAACTCCCGGATGTTTATAAAAAGAGGATCAAAACGATTCATTCAAGTGCTTGCCGTCTTCTGAATCTTATCAATCAGATTCTTGAATTTCGCAAAACCGAGACGCAAAACAGACGATTGTCTGTCGCCAAAGGTCAGATTGTGCCTATTGTGACTGAAATAGGATTGAGATACAAGGAACTGGGACATAATGAAAGAGTCTCAATCGAACTGAATATTGACAATAATATTCCGGATATATATTTTGACAGTGATATTATTCACACAATCTTGAATAATCTTTTGAGCAATGCTGTCAAATACACTCCCGAAGGTTCTATTTCTCTTAGTACTAAAAACGTTAGCATTAACGGTGAAGATTTTGTAGAAATCGCAGTTTCTGATACCGGCTATGGTATTGAAGAGAAGTCGTTGCCTCATATTTTCGATAGGTATTACCAAGTCGTAGGCAAACATCAGGCATCCGGTACTGGCATTGGGCTTGCATTGGTAAGAGCATTGTCTGATTTGCATGAGGGAACTTTGTCGGTTGACAGTAAAGTAGGAAAAGGCACAGTCTTTACATTCAGATTGAAGGTAGACAATACTTATCCGACAGCTTTGCATAAGGAAAACACCAATAAGCCGATAGCGGAATCTGAAGATACGCAGGCTGATGAAACATCAGACAAGCAGCCGGTGATTCTTGTCGTGGAAGACGATGAGGGCATACGGGAATATATTGACGATTCGTTACAATCGAAATATCGTATACTGACAGCAACAAACGGAAAGGAAGGAATTGTGCTCGCCAGAAAACATATTCCGGATGTTATTATAAGTGATATAATGATGCCTGTGATGGATGGTATGGAATTATGCAAGTTAATCAAAGACGATATAAGTACAAGTCATATTCCCGTTATACTCCTGACTGCCAAAGATTCAATACAGGATAAAGAGGCTGGATATGAAACTGGAGCGGATTCCTATCTTACAAAACCGTTTAGTGCAAGGCTGCTAATAAGCAGGATAAACAATATTCTTGAATCAAGAAAGTTGCTTGCCTCAATCATTTCGGCGAATGCGAATGGTACTAATTCCGGTCCAGAAACTGTCATTGCCGAGACGCAGGAAGTAAAAACATACTCGCAGGCATTAAGGCTCAGTAAACTTGATGAAGAGTTTATTCAAAAATTCACAAAGATTGTGGAGGACAATCTGACTTTGTCAGAACTTGATATGACCTATATGCAAAAGTCTCTTAACATGAGTCATTCCACCCTTTATAGGAAAATAAAAGGGTTGACAGGCATGTCTGGCAATGAATTTATTCGTAAAATCAAATTGAAACGGGGGTATGAATTGCTTAAAGACGGATGTAATGTGTCAGAAGCGGCTTATTCGTGTGGATTCAATGATGTAGGATATTTCCGTAACTGTTTTAAGGATGTATACGGAATGTCGCCATCTCAATTTATAAAAACAACTTCACTAAAAATGGATGGATAAAATAAATTCGGTTCGCTTTAAGCCATAGAAACATATCAGATACTTCGGGCCTTCGGATTTGAGCCTACAGTCGAGCAAACGGTGGCCATAGGCATGTTCTGCCGTTTCTTGATTGACAGGGACTACAGGGTGGCCATGATACAGAACAAACGCGCGTGAGAATATATAGGCTATTGCGAATTTGTCTCAATTTGCGTTATATTGGTTTACCCTGTGCGCTCAATATCCCCCTTTGGGGGATTATAGGGGGTCGATCACCCCTTAGGGGAGGTCGGGAGGGACCACTTATGTCCATTCTTTTCTTAATTTTTCGCACATATTTTCTCTCATTCTGGAAAAACTGTAAGGCCCTCTCTGCTTTCTTTACACGCATTTCTTACATGGTTTTCTTGCCGTAAGGGCCTCCCGAGGTTCCCGTTACGGCCGTTTCGTCTTCCCGCGACGGCCTCGTCGCAATGCCGGGAGGCCCTTACGGCAATCTCGGGAGGGCCTCTCTGCTTTTCTTACATGGCGCTATTGTGATGTAATGCACGTAACTCGCTAATTATCAGAGTGTCCTGTTTTACCTAAAAATCGCGTTTTTCGGGCTCTCGGCGGCAAAACGCGATTTTGTGATGAGCGACGAAGTGATTTGTAAGAATAAATCAAGGCACTCTCTCAACCTCCACCAAAGGGGAGGGGTGGCAACCTATAATCCCTCCAAAGGGGATGTTGAGCGCACAGGATAAACCGATTTGGAGCATGGTTCGCGTGAGTAATAAAAGGATTATGCCGTTAAAAACTTACAAAGCCATCGGTAATACAAAAGATTTTTTGTAAGTTTGCAATTTGAATGATTGCAGACGAACTTACATATCAGATACTTCAGGCCTTCGGTTTTGCGCCTACGGCAGAGCAGGCCGCAGCCATCGGCACATTCTGCCGTTTCTTGATTGACAGGGACGACAGGGTGGCCATGATACTGCGCGGTTCGGCCGGTACGGGCAAGACCACGCTGGCCGGCGCAATGGTGAAGGCTCTCGCGGGACTGCATCAGCGCATGGTGCTGCTTGCTCCTACTGGCCGCGCGGCCAAGGTGTTTTCGATCGGGGCGGGCCATGCCGCATACACCATTCACCGCAGCATCTACCGGCAGAAGTCGATGGACGAGGCGGGCGCGGATTTCGGCCTTAACTTCAACAAACATTCCGACACGCTGTTTATCGTCGATGAGGCGTCGATGATTTCCGACAGCGGGCGCGGCTCGGAAATGCTGTCGTTCGGTACGGGGCGTCTGCTCGACGACCTTATAGAATATGTGTACAGCGGGCGCAACTGCCGGCTGATGCTCATCGGTGATCGTGCGCAGCTGCCGCCGGTGGGCGAGGAGGAGAGTCCGGCGCTGTCGGCCGAGGTGCTCGGCGGCTACGGGATGACGGTCTATGAGGCTGATCTTAACGAGGTGTTACGTCAGTCGGGAGAATCGGGCATACTGTGGAATGCCACAATGATACGCCGCATGATAACGCACGACGAGTTGACGAAGTTGCCGGAGGTACGTTTGAGTGGCTTTGCCGACATCCGTGTGGTGCCGGGTGACGAGCTGATAGAGTCGCTTGCCACGAGCTACAGCCGTGTGGGCCAGAATGAGACAATGGTTATCACGCGAAGCAACAAGCGTGCCAACGTTTACAACCGCGGCATACGAGCTATGGTGCTCGGACGCGAGGAGGAATTGTGTTCGGGCGATATGCTGATGGTGGTGAAGAACAAATACTTTGAGAATGAAGAATGCAATAAAAATGAAAAATTAAGAATGAAGAATGAAGAATTTGCTGCCGCTGTTCCTGATTATCGTCCCGAAAATTCATCGGGGGCTGCGGAATCGTGTACAGCCTTTGATGGCTCATTGTCATCATCTGGAATAGCTGGGGCAAATTCTTCATTCAAAGAAGATTCTTCATTTTTCATCGCCAACGGTGACCGCGCCAGTGTCCGTCGCGTGCGTAATATCCACGAGATGCACGGCTTCCGCTTTGCCGATGTCACTCTTCTGTTTCCTGATTATGATGACTACGAACTGACGGAGACTGTCATTCTCGACACACTGACTACCGATGCACCGGCGCTGACACGCGAGCAGAACGAACGGCTTTTCTCAGCCGTCATGGCCGACTATGCCGATGTGCCGCGCAAGGCGGAACGTATGAAGATGTTCAAGAAGGATAAATATTACAATGCCATGCAGGTGAAGTTTGCCTATGCAGTGACGTGCCATAAGGCGCAGGGCGGACAGTGGGCACACATATATATAGACCAAGGATATATGACCGACGACATGCTCACGCCCGACTATATCCACTGGCTATATACCGCTTTCACCCGCGCCACCGAACGGCTCTTTCTTGTCAACTGGCCCAAGACGCAGATTGCCGGAGAATAACATCGGTCATGGAATATGGAAAACAATGAGAAAGGATATCGTGAGTTTGACAATAACACATAATGATTATGCTTTATATAGACGATGACATCGAATCGCTTGATTGGGATAAACTCATCACCCGTATTCCACAACAACGGCGGGGGAAGATCATGAGTCTGCGCAATGAGCGTGACCGCAGGCTCGGTCTGGCGGCATATATGTTGCTGTGCGAGGCTCTGGCCGTAGAGTATGGCATCGAAGCTATGCCACATTTCGCTTATTATGAGGGTGGCAAGCCTTTCATTGCAGACCGGCCGGACATCTGTTTCAGTCTGAGCCATTGTCGCAAGGGAGCGGCATGTGTTGTGGACTACGCCCCTGTGGGTGTGGATATGGAGACAATACGTCGTTACAATCCGGAACTGGCCCGCAGGGTTCTCAGTGACGAAGAGTTGGCGGTGGTAGAGTCGTCTGTCAGGCCGGATATAGAGTTTATAAGGCTATGGACGATGAAGGAGAGCTATCTGAAAATGACCGGTGAGGGAATCCGCAGCGATTTGAAGAAAGTCCCGCTCTCGACAGCTGCCTTTGAAACAACTGTAAATACAGCCCGCGGTTATGTGTGTACCGTATGCCGCGGGATGAGGGAATAATAGTTTCACATCAATCAATTACATAAGACAAGCATGACAATATTATACATCATCATCGGTATGCTTATCGGAGCCGTTTCCGCATGGATAGTCGCAGGCCGAAAGGCATCGGAAAAAGCGGCAGACAGAGAGAGGTCAGCCGTGCAGCAGACTATTGAACTGGAGAAGCGGAACACGGAACTCGGGTTGCGTAACGAGCAGTTGCAGCATGTCACCGAACGTCTGGCCGAAGTCGAACGAGAAAACAAGTCGCTCATGGGCCGGACCGAGTCGCAGGCCCGCGAGATAGAGATATTGCGCAGGCAGGCGGTCGAGGAGGCGAACATGCGCAGTGAACAGTTTGCCGAGCAGCTGCGCACGGCCAAGGAGCAGATTGCCAATATGGCCGGTCGGATAATGGAGCAGAACGCCCGCAAGCTGAAAGAGGAAAACACCGAGAATATCGGTAATATCACTCAGCCGTTGAAAGATGCCATAAGCGAAATGCGCAAGGCCATCACTGACAACATCAAGGATTCGGCGCAAAACTCGGCGTCGTTCCGCGAGCAGATAAGGATGATAATCGAAAGCAACCGCGAGATAGGCGAGAAGGCCGAGTCGCTGACCAATGTGTTACGTCGTGATAACAAGGCTGCGGGCAACATGGGCGAAATAATACTCGGAGATCTGCTTGCCTCGCAGGGACTTACCGAAGGCATACATTATGAGGTGCAGGCGCGGCTGCGCGATGAGACCGGCCGTGCACTTAAGAACGATGACACCGGTCGCGAGATGCAGCCCGATGTCATATTGCACTATCCGCAGGGGCAGGATGCCATCATCGACTCTAAGGTGTCGCTTGTGGCTTATCGTAAGTATGTCAATGCCGATACTCAGGAGGATAAGGACCGCCATTTGCAGGATCATATCAAAAGCGTGCGCAGTCATGTCAATGAGCTGTCGCGCAAGGACTACAGCAAATACATCAAGGCACCGCGCGAGGCTGTCGACTTCGTAATCATGTTCATGCCGTTCGAATCATCGCTGCAGCTCGCTCTTGTCAACGATCCTACGCTTTGGCGCGAGGCTTTCGAGCGTAAGGTCTTCATCACCGGCGAACAGAATCTGCTCGGCATTCTCCACATGATACACATCGCGTGGGTGCAGAACCAACAGGCCGAGAACCAGAAAAAGGTGTTCGGACTGGCCGAACAGCTGCTCGACCGCCTTGGCGACTTCGTAAGGCGCTATAATGCACTTGGCGACACGCTTGCGAAAGCGCAGAAGGACTACGATTTTGCCAACAACAAACTGGCTACGGGCGCACAGAGTGTATTCAAGAAGGGGCGTGAGCTTGTGGACCTCGGTGCAAAAGAAAATCCTAACCGTCGTATTCCGCGTCCGGAGCCTGATTTGCTTGAGGGGAATATTTCATCGGAGTATTGATCTTGATCCGGATATAAGGGGCTGAGTTATGATTGACCGTAAGATTATACACATCGATATGGATGCTTTCTTTGCGTCTGTCGAACAACGTGACCGTCCCGAGTTGCGCGGACTGCCGGTGGCAGTGGGCCATGACGGTCCGCGAGGTGTCGTATCAACGGCGAGTTACGAGGCGCGGCGCTTCGGTGTCCGTTCGGCCATGCCGATGGTACGGGCAAAGCGTTTGTGTCCGCAACTCGTTATTGTTCCGGGACGTCACTCCGTGTATAAGGCTGTATCAAAGCGTATACATGAGATATTTTGCGACTATACCGACATTATAGAGCCGTTGTCGATTGACGAGGCCTTTCTTGATGTCACCGAAAACAAGCGTGGCATTTCCTTGGCTGCCGATATAGCCAGTGAGATACGCCGGCGGATACGCGATGAACTGCAACTCACGGCTTCGGCAGGTGTGTCGTATAACAAGTTTTTGGCTAAGATAGCTTCTGATATACGCAAGCCTGACGGTCTCACTGTGATACATCCCGACCGTGCTGCTGACTTCATTGCTGATTTGAAGATAGAGCAGTTTTGGGGTGTAGGTCCACGTACTGCTGACCGCATGCATTTTATGGGTATCTTTACCGGTCGTGACCTGTTGCGCTGTTCGCTGCGTCATCTTACTGAAGTGTTCGGCAAGATGGGGCGCACGTATTATGACTTTGCCCGGGGCATCGACCTGCGCCCTGTCGAGACGGAATATGTGCGCAAGTCAGTGGGCTGTGAGCACACGTTCGCCGAGGATATAAGTGCCTGTTCGGCCGTTATCATAGAGCTTTATCACACTGTCCTCGAACTTGTCGACCGCATAGATAAGGACCGTTTTGAGGGCCGCACGCTCACGCTCAAGATCAAGTTCGGTGACTTCACGCAGATCACGCGCAGTCTTACCCAGCAGAGAATCCTGACATCAAAGGACGATATTCTGCCTTTGTCAAAGCGGTTGTTGAAGGAGGTGGACTATTCAACGGACCGCTCCATCCGCCTTATAGGTCTGGCTGTGTCCAATCCATCCCAGGAGGCAAACATGCATATGGAAGAATGGGTGGAGGGATTTTTGGAGTTCGATGATTGGGAGTAAGGATAAGTAGGTATTCAAATGAGTTGTTGTTGTGATTCTCTAAGTAAATTTATATATCAAACTTATATCCCAAGGACAGTTGCAGCACACGGTTCTTTATGTTCTCCGATTTGACAATATCGGTAAGTCCGAAGTTGTAACGTGCGTCAACAATAATGTTTCCAAGTTCGTACGATATACCGATTGGAATAGAGAAATCAATATCATTCATGTCCGGTATATCTTCTGAGACAGACATGCCGGTACCGTTGATTATGTCTATTTTCTGCTTTCCGTGTACGCATAGCGACGGTTGCAGACCGGCTTTGATGGCAAGTCCTTTTGCCACGTATACGTTGGCGAGCAAGGGGATGCTTATATAGTTGAGCTCGACGCTCAGGTCGGCAACCTTAGTGCCATTGTATGCCAGTTTGTCGTATGTACATCCTTGCATGGAGAATAGTGCTCCGCCAGATACTGAGAATATTTTGCTTATCTGATATTCGGCTTCCATACCGAACACGAAGCCTGTTTTCGTTTTTGATTCGAGAACAATCTCAGTCGTATGACCTATGGTTGTTGGAAAGTTCGGAATATAGGCATCGGCATCAGTCAGATTGCTGAATGTTATTCCGAATTTAGGTTGGAGTGTAAGCGTACCGGCGGCTTTTTGTGCTATTGCGGTGTTGCTGCATGCCAGCCCGAGCAAGAGGGCTGCGGCTAATGTTTGCTTCTTCATAAATCAAATATAATTCGGTTGGTTTGTATTCTTGATATTTTTTACTTTTATTACTTCGTCACATTGGCATTTACGTGTTCGAGCAGCTTGACGGCGTCCACATATTGTGCTATTCCTTCGGCCACCTGTTTGGCGGCTTTCATGGCCAGTACTACCGTCTGCGGGCGGTGAACTACATCGCCTCCGGCAAATACGCCGCGGCGGGTTGTCATGCCGTATGGTCGTTCGGTAGTGATGACATAGCCTTTTTCATCGACGTCGATGCCCTCGGTTGTCGACACGATGCGGTTGGCCGGTCGCGAACCAATGGCGAGGAAGATACGGTCGAATGGTTCTGTGCGTTCGCCGTCTGGTGATACGAGGCGTACTTCTTTCAGACGTCCGCGGGCATCGCCGATGAATTCGGTGGCCTGTGTCTGCCACAGGAATTTCACTCCTTCCTCAACTGCTTCGGTGTATTCGCGCTCTATTGCCGGCATGTCGGCTTGTGTCTTGCGATAGATTACAGTGACGTCGGCACCCAGACGTATGCACGTGCGGGCGGCATCCATGGCCACGTTGCCGCCACCGATTACTCCTACACGTTCTCCGTCGCGCACTGGCACACGGCTGCGTATGGTTGCACCCTCGTTGTATGCCGCCACTTGATGGAGCAGGTGGATTGACTGTATCACTCCGTTGAGGCGTGCTCCTTTGGTGTCTACGGTCTGCGGTAGTGCGGTGCCTGTGCCGATGAAGATGGCGTCGTAGCCGTCTGAAAATATACTGTCGACGGTCATGTCATTGTGTCCTACCATGCAACCCGTACGGAACTCGACGCCCAAAGCTTCAATCTTCTTTATCTCGTTGCGTACCACTTGTTTGGGAAGCCGGTATTCGGGTATGCCGTACATCAGCACACCGCCCGGTTCGTCCTGACCTTCGAATATGGTCACTCCGAATCCTTGACGGGCAAGATCACCGGCGACGGTGAGGCCGGCAGGGCCAGAACCAATTACGGCTATACGCCCGCGTGTTTTTTGCGGTAGCTTTTCGCGGGTAAGATTCATTTCTGTGTCGAAGTCGGCCACGAAACTCTCCAAGCGTCCTATCTGTATAGGTTCGCCTTTCTTGCCGAGAACACAGCTGCCTTGACATTGTTTTTCGTGCGGACATACACGACCGCAGATGGCCGGCAGATTGCTGATTTCGTTTATCACATTCATGGCTTCGCCGAAATTGCCTTTCGACAGCTGGTGTATGAAGTCTGGAATATTGTTGCCTATGGGACATCCTTTTCTGCATTGCGGTACTTTGCAGTGCAAACAGCGCTTGGCCTCTGTGATGGCTTCAAGCGGTGTGAACGGCTCATGGATTACTTGAAACGGTGATTGTTGATCTTCCTGCATATTTCTTTTTTGAGTAGTTTGTGGAGTGGGGATGATTCATATATACGAAATAAGGACATATTCTTGTATTTGGTCGCCAAACATATATATTTGTTATCAACATATTGTAAAACGGACTAATACAAGAAAATGTCCTTACTCGGAGAATTGGATTCAGATATATCCTTTTTGAAAGATATTTACTTCCCGAATATCAGAGTTTGGCCAATTCCAAAACCTTGTCAACAGCAGCACTGAGTCCGTCGGGGTTTTTGCCTCCGGCAGTGGCATAATGTGGTTGTCCGCCACCGCCACCTAGAATCAGTCTGGCCGCTTCGCGTACCATTTGTCCGGCGTTCATACCGAAATCCTTAACCATGTCATCGCTCAGCATGACACTCAGCATGGGTTTGTCGGCAGATTTGGTTCCGATGACGCAGAGCAGACGCTCAGGTACGGCCTGACGTATCTTGAATACCAAATCCTTGGCTGCTGCGGCATCCATCGGGAGTACGGCTGTGATGACTTTTACGCCGTTGACCTCACGTGCTTTCTGTAACAGGCTGTCTTTGGTGCGCTCTACGGCTTGTGCGTGAAACTGCTCTATTTCCTTCTTCATCGTGTCGTGCTCATCGATATACTTCTGAATGACACCCTGCAGATCCTTGGTGTTGTTGAACAGAGCCTTGATAGCCTTGATGCCGTCTTCCAGATTATACATCAGTTCCTCACATTCGTGGCCGGTCTTGGCCTCGATGCGGCGCACGCCGGCGGCCACACTGCTCTCGCTGACAATCTTGAACATGCCTATCTTGCCCGTGGCCGAGGCATGGATTCCTCCGCAGAACTCGCAACTCGGACCGAAGCGCACCACGCGTACCTTGTCACCGTACTTCTCGCCGAAGAGTGCGATAGCTCCCATCTTCTTTGCTTCTTCAAGCGGAGTGTCGCGGTGCTCATCAAGCGGCAGGTTCTGGCGTATCATGTCATTGACGATGCGTTCGGCACGGCGCAACTCTTCGTCGGTAACTTTCTGGAAGTGGGAGAAGTCGAAGCGCAACGTGTCGGCACTGACGTACGAACCTTTTTGTTCCACATGGTCGCCCAGCACCTGCTTCAGTGCATAGTCCAAAAGGTGGGTTGCCGTGTGGTTGGCAGCGCTGCCGTCGCGCTTGTCCGTATCAACGCAGGCCATGAAGTCGGCCTCAGGATGCTTTGGCAGTTCCTTTACGATGTGTATGCTTTGGTTGTTCTCGCGTTTTGTGTCGACCACGGTCACGGTTTCGTATTCGCTCACAAGTACGCCGCAGTCGCCTACCTGTCCACCCATCTCACCGTAGAACGGTGTGTGGTCGAGTACGAGTTCGTAGTATGTATTCTTTTTCTGTGTTACCTTGCGGTAGCGCAGTATGCGGCACTCATGCTCGGTGTAGTCGTAGCCTACGAACTGCTGTTCGCCTGGCATGAGTTCGGTCCAGTCGGAGCTTTCCACTTGTGCGGCGTTGCGTGCGCGCTCTTTCTGCTTCTGCATTTCTGCGTCAAACTGCTGTTCGTCGACCGTCAGTCCGTTCTCGCGGCATATCAACTCGGTCAGGTCAAGCGGGAAACCGTAGGTGTCGAACAGGCGGAATGCCTGTGTGCCGTCGAGTTCTGTGCTGTCTTTGGCCTTTGTCTCTTCCATAGCGGCGTTGAGCAGGGTGATACCTTTGTCGAGGGTGCGTAGGAACGAGTCTTCCTCTTCCTTCATCACGCGTCCTATGAGCTCCCGCTGTGCCACCAGTTCGGGATAGGCACCGCCCATCTCACCGATGAACACAGGCAGCAGACGGTGGATAAAGGCCTCTTTCTGTCCGAGGAACGTATATGCGTAGCGCACGGCACGGCGCAAGATGCGGCGGATTACGTATCCGGCCTTGGCGTTGCCCGGCAGCTGGCCGTCGGCGATGGAGAACGAAACGGCGCGCAGATGGTCGGCTATCACGCGCATGGCCACGTCCACATTCTCTTCCTTGCCGTATTCCTTACCCGAGAGGCGCGCGATTTCCTTGATGATGGGTTGGAAGACATCCGTGTCATAGTTTGAATGCTTGCCTTGCATGGCACGCACCAGTCGCTCAAATCCCATGCCGGTGTCAATGACGTTCATAGAGAGCTTTTCGAGAGATCCGTCGGCTTTACGGTTGAACTGCATGAAGACGAGATTCCATATCTCTATTACCTGCGGGTCGTCTTTGTTTACGAGTTCGCGCCCGGGAACTTTGGCCTTCTCTTCGTCGGTACGCGAGTCGAGGTGAATCTCCGAACAGGGACCGCATGGGCCTGTATCACCCATTTCCCAAAAGTTGTCGTGCTTGTTTCCGTTGATTATGTGGTCGGCCGGTACATGCTTTGCCCAAATGGCTGCGGCTTCGTTGTCGCGTTCGAGATTTTCTTCCTTCGAACCTTCGAATACGGTTACGTAGAGGTCTTTCGGATCGAGTTTGAGCACGTCTACCAGATACTCCCATGCCATGTCGATGGCACCTTCCTTGAAATAGTCGCCGAAACTCCAGTTGCCCAGCATCTCGAACATCGTGTGATGATAGGTGTCATGTCCCACCTCTTCCAGGTCGTTGTGCTTTCCGCTTACGCGCAGACACTTCTGCGAGTCGGCACGGCGGCGTGGTTCGGGCTCGCGTGTGCCCAGAATGATGTCTTTCCACTGGTTCATTCCGGCATTTGTAAACATTAGAGTGGGGTCGTCTTTGATAACCATAGGTGCAGAAGGCACAATGGCGTGTTCCTTTGACTCGAAAAACTTCTTGAACGAGTCGCGGATTTCATTTGCTGTCATCATATTTGATAAGTCCTTTGTTATTTTCCTTTAAAAGTTTTGCAAAGATACGCCCTTTTTGGTTTATGTGCAAATCTTTTTTTATAAATGATAAGCAATGGTTGTTTTTTATTCGTAGTTATAAAAAATATTCCGTATATTTGCCACATCGTTAAATTGATAATATAATCTTAAAGAAACTGTAATGAAGAAACTGCTTATTGTAGTGCTGTTGGTCGTATGTGCCACCGGCGTCTATGCGAAGAAGAAAACTCCTCGGCAGACAGACAGGGAGTATTGGTGTGAACAGGCCTACAGGATGGCACAGCCCGTATTGGAGAATATGGCCAAGGGAGAGCTGCGCAAGAACATGAAGACGGAGTTCAGTCCGTCGTTCGACAAAAGGGACCGCAGGGTGGTATACATGGAGACTTTCGGACGGCTGATGGCCGGAGTGGCTCCGTGGATAGCGCTGCCCGACGACGGGACGGCAGAGGGAGCCAGGCGTAAGCAGTTGCGCGAGTGGGCTTTGGCTGCTTACAGGAATGCCGTCGATCCGCAGTCGCCCGACTATCTGTGTTGGGGCGTGGCAGGACAGAATCTTGTCGATGCCGCCTATATAGCGGAGAGTTTTCTCAGAGCATACGACCGATTGTGGATGCCGCTCGACGATGTCACCAAGCAGCGGTATATTGAGGAGTTTACAAAGTTGCGTAAGATAGATCCTCCATATACCAACTGGTTCCTTTTCTCGTCGGTGATAGAGAGTTTCATGGCCAAGGCCGGAGCACCGTATGATGAATTTCGTGTGAACACGGCCTGCCGCAAGGTGGAGGAATGGTATGTTGGTGACGGATGGTATGCCGACGGACCGGTATTCGCTTTCGACTATTATTCGAGCTACGTATTCCATGCAATGTATCTTGAGACGCTGCAGGCAATGGTCGATGCCAAAGCCAACACGCGCCTTGACTATGCCAGATATCATGCTCGTGCGCTGAAGCGTGCACAGAAGTTCTCCATCATTCTTGAGCGTTTCATATCGCCCGAAGGCACTTTCCCCGTCGTAGGCCGTAGCACGCCATACCGTCTGGCCGCCATGCAGCCGCTGGCCCTCATGGCATGGTACGGAAAACTGCCAGAGGAACTGACAAACGGACAGGTGCGCGCAGCACTGACACAGGTGATGCACCGCATGTTTGACCATCAGAACAACTACAACGACGGCGGATATCTCACGATAGGATTCTGCGGCAGCCAGCCCGAAACGGCCGACTGGTATACCAACAACGGTTCGCTTTACATGACGTCGCTTGCATTCATGCCCCTTGGGCTTCCGGAGTCGCATCCCTTTTGGGCCGACGAGGCGCAGCCGTGGACACAGGTGAAGGCTTGGGGCGGACAGCCGTTTCCAAAGGACCATCGTTGGGGCGATGATATTCAGACGAAGGACAAGTGGTGAATGTGAATCGGGTTGATGATGTATTTTTTGCATAAGAACAGATGAAGACAGCAATATTATCGGTGATGGTGATTGTCATGGCGGTGGCGGCACAGGCCAAGGGAGGGCTTGACAATACCATACGTCCGGGCGAGATATGGCCCGATGACAAAGGTGTGCACATCAATGCCCACGGTGGCGGAGTGATGGAATATAAGGGCATGTATTACTGGTTTGGCGAGCATAAGTCGGACAATACGTCAGCGGCTCTCGTCGGGGTGACATGTTATGCCTCGAAAGACCTTGTGCATTGGAAGAACATGGGTGTGGCGTTGAGCGTGAGCGACGAACCGGGGAGTGACATTGAGCGCGGATGCACCCTCGAACGTCCCAAGGTGGTGTACAATCCGGCAACGAAGAAGTTTGTCATGTGGTTTCATCTCGAATTGAAAGGTCTTGGATATCGTGCTGCACGCGCTGCCGTAGCCGTGAGCGACAAGCCGGCCGGCCCGTACCGTTTTATCCGTTCGGGTCGTGTCAATGCGTATAGGTATGCAGAGGGCGTGACCAGGGACGACATTGCCGAATTGGAGACTATAAGGCTTAACGAATACGAATGGTGGACACCGGAGTGGCGCAAGGTGGTGGAGCGTGGAGCATTCATGCAGCGCGACTTCGAAGGGGGCCAGATGGCCCGTGATATGACAATATTTGTTGATGACGACGGCAAGGCGTATCATATATATTCGTCGGAAGAGAACCTGACATTGCAGATTGCCGAGCTGAGTGCCGACTACACTTTCCATACCGGCCGCTATGTGCGTGTGGCACCGGGCGGGCAGAACGAGGCACCGGCCATATTCAAGAAAGACGGTAAGTACTGGATGATAACATCCGGGTGCACCGGATGGGACCCCAACGAGGCGCGCATGTTCTCCGCCGACAATATCTTCGGTCCGTGGACACAGCATCCCAGTCCGTGTGTCGGACCCAATGCCAAACTGACATTCGGAGGACAGAGCATGTATATATTAAAGGTGAAGGACAAATTCATATTCATGGCCGACATATGGCGGCCCAATCATCCGAGCGACGCGCGATATATATGGTTGCCTATAGAGTTTGATGCGGCCGGAGTTCCTGTGATACGGTGGCGTGACAGTTGGAACATGGACTGACATGTCGGCTTGACACAGGGAATGTAAGGTGGATTATAAAAAACACTTGAAAATGTTTTGCAGAGAAATGCCGTTTTGGTATCTTTGCAAAACATTTTTCATATTGTTTCACAAATACCGTTGAAGTAATGGCTTTGAACACCAACAAGAATCTGAAATTGTATTATTCCATAAGTGAGGTTGCCGCTATGTTCGACCTCAACGAAAGCACTTTGCGGTATTGGGAGCAGATGTTCCCTTACTTGAAGCCAAAGACAAAAGGACCGAGTAAGGTGCGCCAATACAGCGAAAAGGACATAGAGCAGATTCGCCTGATACACAACCTTGTGAAGGTGCGCGGCTTTAAGCTGGATGCCGCGAAGAAGATAATAAACAGCAACCGCAACGGTGCCGAAAGGACGGCCGAGGTTCTCGACAGGCTGATGTCTGTCAGGGATGAGCTGGTGATGCTGAAAAAACAGCTCGATTATTTGGAGTGATGGGAGGAAAAGAACAAAAAGTGACTCTGTGGGTATTTCGTATTTCTTACAGAGTCATATTTTTATTTATATGCCATTTGCTCGTAGTAATTCCTGTATTTCGGCGTCTGTAATGGTCGACTTTTCTGATTTGTCATAAATGGTTAGAAGTTTTATTTCTGTATCATAAGCGGCTACGATAACATTGTACGTAATCACTCTGGCTACGCCGCTTTTACCTTTTCCTTTGGATGTTATACCCCAGTTCGGGATAAGAAAGCACAAAAATAGTAAGCAAAAAGATTGGTAGTCTAATAAATATTTTGTACCTTTATAGGTGAAAATTAAACAGTTACAAAAATATTGATTATGACTACCAGTTACAAAGTTACTGAATTATTTTGTATTATTGATGAGTTCTGCAAACTTTTTGAGGCAGAGAATGCCGGAAAATTGCTTTTAGCGGATGATGGCACAAGGCATAGAAGACGTAAGGCCTCTTTGTCAGACAGCGAGATTATGACCATCTTGTTGCTTTTTCATTTTGGCTCTTTCCGCAATTTCAAGCATTACTATCTGTTTTACATAAAAGGTACGTTAAAGTCTTATTTCCCTGATGCGGTTTCGTATAACCGTTTTGTAGAAATTGAGAGCCGTGTATTCTTCCCGCTTATGTTCTTCCTTAACCTTAAAGCATTCGGCAGATGCACTGGCATCACATTTGTTGACTCCACAATGATACCCGTATGCCATAATCTCAGGCGTTATGCCAACAAGGTATTTAAAGGTATGGCTACTGACGGAAAGGGGACTATGGGCTGGTGTCATGGCTTCAAACTGCACCTGGCATGCAACGACAGAGGGGAGATTATTGCATTTGTGCTTACCGGTGCCAATGTCAGCGACAAAGATCCGGAAGTGTTCAAAGTGTTGGCTAAACGGCTGTACGGGAAGTTGTTCGCTGATAAAGGATATGTCTCTCAAAAACTTTTTGACTCACTTTTTGAAGACGGCATCCAACTTGTGACGGGACTTAGGGTAAACATGAAGAACAAACTGATGCCTTTTTATGACAAGATGATGCTGCGCAAAAGATACATCATTGAAACTATTAATGACCTGCTCAAGAATACTGCTCAAATAGTACATTCACGTCACAGGTCTGTTACGAACTTTATCATGAATCTCATATCGGCATTGGGAGCATACTGCTTCTTTGACAATAAGCCAAAGGCTCTTGTTGGTTATACTATTGAAAACACGAGACAACGGAATTTCTTCTGATTTCTTGTATTTAGCTTTGAGATAACATTACTTGATCCCATCTTCAACTAACGAGGATGGTAAATGCTTCATGCCATTAGGCTAAATACAATATTATCGATGGATATTAGTTTTTTTATCCCGAACTGGGGTATGTTATGGCCATACGTACTTTGCGTATACCTTGACCGAGACCTACCGGTAGTTTCAACTGGCAAGTGCAAAATTAATGATTTGTTTGAAGAATTCTTCTTTCGGGGTTGAGAAATTTAGTTTCTTTCTCGGTCTGAGGTTCAATTTCTTTGCCACTTTCTTGATATAGTTGTCCGAGAATTCATTGAAATTTGCTTTCTTGTGTATATATTGCCTGATGAGTTTGTTAACATTCTCTACCGCTCCTTTCTGCCATGAGCAGTAGCTGTCGGCAAAATAAACAGTCACATCCTCAAGTCCTTTCATCCTTAATCCTGCGGTTATGTCCCGATGTGCAGCAAACTCGCTGCCGTTGTCAGTAGTGATTGTTCTGATGTATTTACGATATGCGAACAAGATTCTCACCACGACTTTTGCCAGTGGCTTTGCTTTCTTTCCATGCTTCAGTCTTTCCATCATGACAAAGCCCGTCATCCTCTCGAGTAACACGAGTATGGCATGTCCGTAAGCGTCAACGATGAGATCCATCTCGAAGTCTCCGAACCGCTTCCCGTCAGCTTCGGCCGGCCTGTCGTGTATGCTTGTGCGGTCGGCTATGTTAGTCGCTTTAGTGGGTTTGCGTTCTCCTTTGGGTCTGCGTTTGAAATTGGGATGGCGGCAGTGCTTGCGCAGTTCCCCGCTTTCATCGGCATTGATGATGTTGTAGATGCTTTGTATGGAAATGCTTATGCCTTCTTTGGACAGCACGCCGCGGATCTGTTCAGGTGACCATTGGTTATTGAGAATCATCTGCTTGATGCGCCAGACGAGAAGACGGTCAAGACGTTTGTTCGTTGTGGTTCGTTTACGACGCTCCAAGGCCTTTGCGTGGGCCTTGTCCCACAGATAGTTACCCGTGGCCGTGGAATTACGTCTGATTTCACGTGAGAGCGCTGATTGACTGCACCCTACTATCAGGGCGATTTCTTTTTTCGATGTTTTTCTTTGCAGTAAGGCGAAAATTTGCGACCTTTGCTGCGAGGTTAATTGTTTATACTTCATATGACAAAACAAAGATAGTTAATCTCGGGGAGACTTCGGTCTCCTTTTTTTGTTTTGTCAGTTAAAAACTTTGGCTCCGTCCTCTCTTGGGGGCGCGCCCCCAAGAGAGGACGGACAATAATCTGAAAGAGGTAATTCCTAAATCAAAATTTTGCACTTCGATTTGGAATCTTCATTAAGAAAAAAGAGGACTATTTATATGAAGTGACTGTGTGTCTCGCTACATGACATATGAAATATGGTAATATGGGGCTTTCTCTGTATTTTTATCGAGGTTGGGATAGAGTTGTTTTTACGGAAATATAACTTTGAAGCTGTACAGTCTCGAATATTTGTGCTACCTTTGCATTCAAACAAGACAATATAATCATTTCAATGAATACGTGGCATACATGAATCGTGGTGCTTTGGAAACAGACCTCAGACAGCCGAAGTCAAGCCTGATAAAAAAGATTGGCTGCAATGCCCGCAATGGAGATATTTGAGGTTATCAAACTCTTGAACGATGACGAACAATAGAGCAGAAATATGGCGAAAGAAAGGGAATATAGAAGCGACATGGCAAAAGAACAGGTCGCAAATGGCGGTCAGTTACTCGAAGTAATCAATATCCAACCGATGATTCGTATTATAAGAGACCGGCAAGTAATGCTTGACAGTGATTTGTCAAAATTGTACGGTGTGGAAACACGAAGGTTGAACGAGCAGGTGAAGCGTAACATAGACCGCTTCCCAGATGATTTCATGTTCCAACTTAGCAAAGACGAACTTGATGACTTGAAGTCGCAAAATGCGACATCAAGTTGGGGTGGAGTACGAAAGTTGCCATATGCGTTCACGGAACAGGGCATAGCCATGCTCAGTTCGGTTTTGAAGTCAAAGACGGCTGTAGAGGTGAACATCCGCATTATGAGGACTTTTGTGTATATGCGTCGCTTCATCGCCACCAACGCCCAGCTGTTCCAACGACTTGAGGCTATCGAGTATAATCAACTGGAGATGAAACAGCATCAGGACATGGCCGACAAACGCATTGATGAGGTTTTCAAGCGTTTGGATGCCAATGTCCTTCCAAAGCAGGGCATATTCTATGACGGACAAGTGTTTGACGCATACCGTTTTGTGTCAGATTTGATACGGAAAGCCAAGTGCTCCATTGTACTGATTGACAACTATTTGGATGACACAGTTCTTACTTTACTTGATAAAAGGGAACAGGGTGTATCTGCCACAGTCTATACGCAGCGTATCAGTGGACAGTTACAGCTGGATGTTGATCGTCACAACGTTCAATATCCGCTTATTGAGATAAAACGGTTTAACAAGGCGCATGACCGCTTCTTGTTCATAGACGATGAGGTATACCACATAGGGGCATCAATTAAAGATTTGGGCAGAAAGTGGTTCGGATTTACCCTTATGCGGGATATCACGGCAAAAGAACTCATCAATAAAATCCGAGACTGATTTGTCTTTTTTGTGCATAATGTACGTTGTAATGGATAAAAAAGAGTTTTTTTGTCCATTACAGTGCGCGTTTTTGGATAAAAAAGTGTATTTTTGCCGTTGGAGAACAAAACGATGAGCGTTATGAAGACAGTTATAATGAATCAGAAGAAGGAGCGTGACGAACTGTTGTCACGCAGTTATCTTATGCGTCATAGCAAGTACGATGCACATGAGTTGCTTGCTAACCCGTTGATAAAGCTGATAACCGGTCCGCGGCGGGTGGGCAAGTCGGTGTATGCCCTGCTCATGCTGCGTGGCACCAATTTCGCATATCTTAATTTCGACGACAAGCTGTTGCTTGATTCGTGGGATGAGGATTTGATTATGGCACTGCTTGACGACGTTTACAGCGGATACGACTTTATGATGCTTGACGAGGTTCAGAACCTGGACGGCTGGGATCTGTGGGTGTCAAAGCTCTATCGCCGTGGTAAGAATCTGGTTATAACAGGCAGCAATGCCAATATGCTTTCGAGCGAAATGGCGACGGTTCTCACCGGACGGTATGTTCAGATAGAGATGTTGCCTTTCAGCTTGCATGAAGTTATGGAGTGGAACGGGCTGGACCATGCCGCCATACAGCCGGAACAGAGCATAAAGGTTGTTGCAGTGAAGGACGACTATATGCGCAACGGCGGGTTTCCCGAGACGATAGGGGCGCGTGGAATAACGCATAACTATCTGTCGACACTGTTCGATTCGATATTGCTTAAAGATGTGTCGCACCGCCACAAGATACGTAACACGAGCGATTTGTATACTCTGGCGGGTTGGTTTCTGGCCAATTTCTGCAACCCTTTCACTGCCAATGGCGTAGCGGAAGAATTGGGATTGGGCAGTGTTACCACGGTGCGGAAATATTGCGACTATCTGTGCGAGCCGTATCTGTTTTATTTTCTGCCGCGTTTCAACAACAAACTGAAACTGATGCTGCGTGCCGCCCAAAAGGTGTATGTGGTGGATAACGGTTTTGTGGGTGCGGCGGCGTTCAACGTTAGTGAGAATCTCGGTCGCCTGCTTGAGAATCAGGTCTTTGTTGAGTTGTTACGCCGTGGTTGTGAGGTGGGTAAGACATTGTTCTATTACAGGTCGCGCAATGACAAGGAGGTGGATTTTGTGGTGCGTCGTGGTGTAAGTGTGGAGATGCTTGTGCAGGTGTGTTACGACTTGTCGTCGGCAAAGACACGCAAGCGCGAAACGGAATCGCTTACCGAATGTGCCGGTGAATTGAACTGTGACAATCTGTTGATCGTGACAAACGACACGACGGAAACGATAGAGCGTGACGGCTATATGATAAAGGTGGTGGCAGTCTCCGATTTCTGAATATTCAGGCGCAGATTGCACGGACACACAATTATTATTCCTTCCGTGCAATCTGCGCCATGTCTTATCTTTCTTATAGTCTGCTTATTTGCTTTTCGGGCATGACGGGGCCCATGTGTCGTTGATGGCGAACACCGTTTCCATCGTTATTTTCTGTGCTTCTTTCTTTGTGAGCTGGCGGGTCCATGCGGCGCGCTTGTCGGTGGCGGCGCCTTCGCCGCGGTTGTTGTACTCCATGTAGCGGGCGGTCTGCTGACGTTCTTTCTGCCAGTGGTGCCATCCCTCAGGACGTATGTGGCGGCCCATGTCGCAGTTCATGAACAGGGTGTAGCCGTAGTCGCGCCACGGACGGCCGAGGTAAACCTTGTCAATATCGGCGTCGGCAGTGAGACGGCAGTTGTTGAAAACGTATCCGTAGGGACGGTCCTGCGGTGTAGATGCGGCCGTGATGTAAGAGTTGGCGCGGCTGTGTATCTCGCAGTTTTCGAACCATGCCGTCGACGGACCGAAGATAAAGTCGGTGGTGCCCTCGATATAACAGTCCTTGAAAAACAACCGCGTGCCGGCTATGCCGGTGTATACTGTGTCCTGATGGCCGAGCAGACGGCAGTTTATGAATATCAGGCGGTCGCCCTCTGTGTGCAGTGCCACGGCCTGACCGAGGCGTGCCGAGTTGTTCTCGATGGTGATGTTCTTGAATGTGATGCTGCTTCCTTCCACCTTCACCGTATATGTTCGGAAAGTGCCCATGCCTTTGCCCGTGAGCGGATTGACGATGTTGGCATGGTCATCGTAGGTGATGACGGTGGCGTCGCGGTCTTCGCCGAGTATCTCGATGTTGGTGAGCCACTGCGGTATGATGAGCTTCTCTTTGTATATGCCTTTCTTTACGTATATCACCTTGTGATACTCCATGAATGCCCGGCACACTTCCACGGCCTCGGAAACGGTGCGGAATTCGCCTGTACCGTCGCGTGCCACAACGATGGTGTCGGGGTTGTCGTATTTGTCTGCCGCTGATGCGCCTGCGGCGAGTGCCAGTATCAGACTGAGCAGTGTAAGTTTAAGTTTCATTGTTACATTATTTGTGTTACTTTTTGCAGATTATCCACTTTTTTCAGGCTTTCGATAATGGCTTTCACATCGTCCTTGTCGTGTATCCTCACTTCGAGAGTACCTTTGAATATTCCCTCCTCACAGCTCAGAACAACCTTGTGCATGTTGATGTTCATTTGCTCTGATATGATTCTTGTCACCTCGTTGAGCAGTCCGATGCGGTCGATGCCTTCTATATGTATGGTGGCGTCGAAGTACAATTTGCGGTGCATGTCCCATTTGGCGTCGAGAATGTGGTTGCCGAAGCTGGTTTTCAGTTTTGCGGCCACAGGGCAGGAACGTTTGTGTATTTCGATTTGTTTCTTTGTATCGATGAATCCGAGTATGTCGTCACCGGGAATCGGATGACAACAGTGCATGAACTTATATTGTCCGATGTTGTCGTCAGTGATGAAGATGGGCTTCTTGCGGTTGAACTTTTCAGGTACGACGAACAGGCTCATCTGTTGTTGCTCGTTGTTCTTGTCTTTGTCCGACTTGATGAACGGCACATACTTGCGCCATCCCTTGCTTTTCTGCGACTTGGCTTTCTTGCCTTTGAGCACGTTGAGGTCGCTATCACCGAGCAGTATGGTCCTTTCGCCCAATGCCTGCAGAAAACTCTCGCGTTTCGGAATGTTGTGTATGGCGGCCAGTTGGTCGGCGGTGGTGTTGGTGTATTGTATGTCGTTCTTTTCGAGAAAGGCACACAGAGTCTCCTCTCCGCGCTTCTGTGTTTCTCTGCTGTCGCGCCGCAATATGGCTTCAATCTTTGCTTTGGCCTTTGCCGTGGATGCAAAGTTTATCCATGACGGCTGTACGTGCTGCGACTTTGAGGTGAGTATCTCCACCTGGTCGCCGCTCTGCAGCTTGTGGCTTAGCGGCACTAACTTGTGGTTGACCTTGGCGCCTATGCAGTGGCTGCCGAGGAATGTGTGGATGGAAAAGGCGAAGTCGAGCGCCGTGCATCCGGCGGGCATGGTCTTTATCTCGCCTTTGGGGGTGAACACGAATATCTCGGATGCAAAAAGATTGAGCTTGATGGCGTCGAGGAAGTCCATTGCGTTGGGTTGCGGGTCGTCGAGTATCTCTTTGATTGTGTGCAGCCAGTCGTTCAGTTCGCCGTCGTCCTCGCTCATTTCAATGTTGCCGTCTTCCTTGTATTTCCAGTGGGCGGCAAATCCCTGTTCGGCCACCTCGTCCATCTTGTCCGAACGTATCTGCACTTCTATCCATCGTCCCTGTTTGGACATCAGTGTGACATGCAGCGCCTGATAGCCGTTGGCCTTAGGATGGTTTATCCAGTCGCGCAGGCGGTCCGGATGCGACTGGTATATCTTGCTTATGGCAACATATATTTTGAAGCACTCGTTGATTTCGTCCTCACGGTTCTGTGGTGTGAAGATGATGCGCACAGCCAAGATGTCGTATATCTCGTCAAACGTTACGTGTTTGGTCTGCATCTTGTGCCATATGGAGTAGGGGCTTTTGACACGTTCCTTTATCACATATTTGATGCCCATCTCCTTCATTGCTTTTTCTATAGGTGCAGTGAAACTGTCGAACAGGATGTGTCTCGATGCTTGTGTAGATTCCAGTTTCTTCTGTATTGCGGCATATTGCTCGGGGTGCTCATAGCAGAAACTGAGGTTCTCCAGTTCGGTCTTTATCTTGTTCAGTCCGAGACGGTTGGCCAAAGGAGCATATATATATAATGTCTCTCCGGCTATCTTATACTGTTTGTTGGCAGGTTGGCTCTGAAGTGTGCGCATGTTGTGCAGACGGTCGCAAATCTTTATCAGTATAACGCGTATGTCGTCGCTCATGGTGAGCAGCAGTTTCTTGAAGTTCTCGGCCTGTGCCGATGCCTTATCGCCGAAGATGCCGCCGCTGATCTTTGTCAGGCCGTCAACAATCTGTGCCACTTTCGCCCCGAAAATGTTCTCTATGTCTTCGGTGGTATAGTCGGTGTCCTCCACCACATCGTGCAGCAGTGCCGCGCATATACTCGTGGAGCCGAGGCCCACTTCTTCGCAGGCTATCTGGGCCACGGCTATCGGATGCAATATGTATGGTTCGCCTGAAAGCCGCCGTACACCTTTGTGAGCCTGACGGGCAAAGTTGAAAGCCTTGGTTATAACGTCTACTTTTTTGCGGTGGCGTGATGCCATGTAGGTGTCAATCAGGTGTTGGAAAGCATCGTCTATCAGTTTTGCGTCGTCGGCTTCTCTCTTTATCTGGTCGTCATTCATGGGGCATATCCTCCTATTGTATAGTTATTTATATTGAAGTATAACTGCTGTTTGTCGTTTATGTTATAAAAAATCTCTTTATCTTATAAACAGTAAACACAATCCCCTGCTTTCTCATCTTCGTGTGAAGATTGAGATTGCAGGGGATCGGTTTATCGTTTTATCTTACTCTGAGTTTCTTTCCGGCACGGATATTGCTGTTTTTCAGACCGTTCAGCCGTTTCAGCTTGGCAACGGTGGTGCCGTTACGCTTGGCTATTTCTGACAGCGTTTGTCCGCTACGGATGGTTATTGTCTTGCCGCCGGAGACTTTGCGGTTGCGTGCCGATCTGCCGGAACGTGCCTTCGGGCGGGAAGATATGGCAGGAGTATTGTCGTTCACAATCACCACACTACGTTTGGGGAGCAGCTCGTCCGCCTTGTATTCATATACTTCTTCTTCATTGTCTATGAATTTGCCTATATCTGTCTGTGGCAGTCTTACGCTTGCTTCTATGGCTGTGGTACCGGGTATGATGTCGCGGCGGTACGACGGGTTGAGAGCCCTCAGCTGCTCGATGTCGATATTGCATACGGCGGCTATCTGCTCCAGATGTACATTGCGCTTGACTACCACGGTGTCTGTCTGTGCCGGCAGTCGTGTGGTCATCGGACAGATGTTGTGTTCGCAGTAATAGTTCATTATGTAGTTGGCGGCGATGAATGCCGGCACGTATCCTCGTGTTTCTTTTGGCAGATACGGGTATATCTGCCAGTAGTCCCGTTCTCCGTCGGCTCTGTGTATGGCCTTGTTTATCTGTGCCGGTCCGCAGTTGTATGCCGCGATAACCAGGTTCCAGTCACCGAATATCTTGTACAGATCGCTCAGATAGTGGGCTGCGGCATATGACGACTTGACGGGGTCACAACGTTCGTCTATCAGCGAGTTCACTTTCAGGTCGTATTGCTTTCCGGTGGCCAGCATGAACTGCCACAGTCCGGTTGCTCCCACGCGTGATACGGCTTTAGGATTGAGTGCCGACTCTATTATCGGCAGATACTTCAGCTCCAGCGGCAGGTTGTAAGCCTCGAGAGCCTCTTCGAATATGGGCATGTAGAAATTGGATGCTCCGAGCATGTAGCTCACCGAATGGCGCAGCCGTCCGCTGTATCTGTCTATAAATTTCTGTACAACGTCGTTATACGGCATCTCTATCACGGTGGGCATGTGTTTGAGCCGCTCTATGTACACTTCTTTTGCAAAGACCGGATTGACATCCTTCATCTGACAGTCGTTGTCCTCGTCAAGATAAGTCTTCGACATATATAGATTCATGAGACTGTCAAGGTCGTAGTTCATTGCTTCCGGAAATGCCACAACTTCCTTGATGCCTTTGTCGTCGGTCACTGTTATCTCGTCAACGGTGACAGTATCGTTTTGTGCCAGTATCGTGCTGCTTCCGCCAATACACATCGTGATGGCCAGCAATATCGTTTTCTTGTTCATTATATAATATGTCAGTATCTGTATTCAGTATGATATTCAAATTGTTCATATTCATGCACGTTTTCTCGCCATGGCAGAGTTTGAGCAAGCTCACTCTGCTCATCTGGCTTAACGAAAACGTTGGATTTCATCCCGCGTTTTCTCGCCTAAAAAGTAAGGCTGCACTGCAATCCCAATGCTGCCGAACCGTCGAGCAGGCTGCACGGACGGTTGCCGCCGATGACGGCAGGCTCTACTTTCAGACTGAGGTCTTTGGATATGTCGAACTCCGACAACTCGGCGTCGACGTATGCGTCTATCACCGAGAGGGCGTACACTCCCACAAGACAGAAGAAACTCATGTCGCGCCACCTGCGGTATCTGTCCTTGCGGCTTTTGAACAGTTTCTTGTAGCGTTCTTCGTTCGAACTGTCAATCTGCTTCCCAAGATGCAGGAACTTGTTGTAGCTCTGCGTTGTAGGGTCATCGTCCATTATGTCGAGATATGCCTGCGAGTAGTCTTTGTACATCATGTTGTTCCAGTTCATGGCGTATAGGCATCCCATCATTCCGCCGTAGAATATAGGCAACTTCCAATATTTTCTGTTGTATATCTGTCCGGCACCGGGCAAAACCATGGCGAGCCATAAGGCCCGTTGCGGATTGGGTGTCCATGTGGCCCAGTCGCGCTTCGTCTTGATTACCGTCAGTGTGTCGTCATCGGCCGTGCCATTTCTCTTTTTCAGCGCTTTCGCCTTGTGGCCGGACACTGACTCTGCCGTTGTCATCATCCTTTCGAGGCTGTCGGCTGATATGGTGTCAGGCGTCGCTTCATAGGTCATGCCAGCCGCCTCCTGTGCCGATGCGACAATATGGCCTGCCGCCAGCAGAAGGCCAAGGGTCAGCATGCGTAGTGTATATGTTATTCCGTAGCTTTTCAAAACATCTGTTTATTTGTTGCCCACACTGTCAAGAGCATTCATGATGCGCTCCAGCTCTTCTTCGTTGGCAAAGGGAATGCTTATTTTGCCTTTCCCTTTTGGCGAGCATGTCATCTGTACTTTGGTCTTGAAGAAGCCCGACAGACGTTCGCGCAGCACGGCAAAATCCTCGGGCAACTGCGCGTGTGCGGCAATCTTCTTTTTGGCCGTCACCACGTCCTCACCGTTTTTCAGCATGTTCACCATCTCTTCAACCTTGCGTACCGAGTATCCGTTCTTCTGAATCTCTCTGAACAGCTTTATCTGTACGCTCGGACTGTCGAGTGCCAGCAGTGCCCGTGCATGGCCCATGTCTATCTCGCGGTTCTTAAGAGCCATCTGTACCTGTGCCGGCAACTTGAGCAGCCGCATGTAATTGGTCACGGCGGCGCGGCTCTTGCCCACACGTTCCGAAATCTTCTCCTGTGTCATGCCGGTGGTCTCCGACAGATGTTCGTATGCCAGAGCTATTTCGATGGCATTCAGGTCCTCGCGCTGTATGTTTTCGACGAGGGCCATTTCCATCACGTTTTCGTCCTCGACAGTACGTATATATGCCGGAATGGCGGTCAGTCCGGCTATCTGCGACGCTCTCCAGCGGCGTTCGCCGGCTATTATCTGATAGCGGCCGTCGGCTGTCTGACGCAGCGTGACGGGTTGTATGATGCCTATCTCGCGTATGCTCGCAGCCAATTCCTGCAGCGCTTCCTCGTCAAATTCGCGTCGTGGCTGGTTGGGGTTAGGCTCGATATGGTCAATGGCTATCTCGTTCAGATTAGACGACCCCTGTGTCTGCACCTCGCCGGTGTCAATCAGAGCGTCGAGTCCGCGCCCGTTGCCCAAGTCGTCAAGTCCGCGTCCCAATACGCTTTTGTTGTATTTCTTGTGTACTGCCATTTCTTTTTCGTTGAAGAATGATTATTGATTGTCGGTCGTGACTGTTTCCCGTCCTCTTGTTCGTGTCCGTCAGCCTTGGGTTTGGCTCAGCCGAGGTGTCCTCGTCAGTTCTTGTTTATTATCTCCTTGGCCAGTGCCAGATGGTTCTTGCTGCCGGTGGAGTCGGCGTCGTAGAGAATCACGGGCAGACCGTGGCTCGGGCTTTCGCTCAGTTTGACGTTGCGCTGTATCACGGTCTTGAACACCAGTTCCTGGAAGTGGCGTTTCACCTCGTCGTAAATCTGGTTGGCCAGACGCAGGCGCGAGTCGTACATCGTCAGCAGGAATCCCTCTATCTCAAGCCTCGGGTTCAGCTTGCTTTTTATTATCTTGATGGTGTTGAGCAGCTTGCTGATGCCTTCAAGGGCGAAGTATTCGCACTGTACGGGTATTATCACCGAGTCGGCTGCCGTGAGCGAGTTGACCGTTATCAGTCCGAGCGACGGGCTGCAGTCTATCAGAATGTAGTCGTATTCGCCGCGTATCGGCTCAAGCATCTTCTTGAGCACTCTCTCGCGGTCGTTGAGGTTGAGCATCTCAATCTCCGCGCCCACAAGGTCGATGTGGCTCGGGATGATGTCCAGACCTTCGATATCGGTGGTATAAATGGCGTCTCTTACATCGGCACGGTCGATGATACACTCGTACAGAGAGCAATCTACAATCTTTATGTCTACTCCGAGACCGCTCGAAGCGTTGGCCTGAGGGTCGGCATCTACCACCAGCACGCTCTTTTCAAGTGTGGCGAGCGATGCTGCCAGATTGATGGTTGTTGTGGTTTTGCCCACCCCTCCTTTTTGGTTTGCTAATGCGATGATTTTTCCCATTTTCGATTTTCCCAAGGTTTAAATCGGTATTCCCGATGTTCGAAGTCCGTTTCAATGTCGGAACACGCGGTGTGTCTCGTCTCGGTGAGCCGCCGGATTTCGCTGTATTTTGCCGCAAAGATACTAAATTTATGCGAGAAAATGTTATTTATGAGCCTTTTTTTGACTGTGACAGGGGCTGAATATATCTTCAGCCGTTATGTCGGGACTGTTGAGAATGTACATAAATATTGCCAATATTTCCATGCATGAAAAACAATGAAATAGAAACGGAGAAATGGAAGATGTGAGTCGTTTTATCGGTTTTTGTCTCTTTTGTTTACAAATAATGGCGGTTGGCCTGTCGCGGCGGCCGTTTGGGGTTCCGATAAGGGCCTTATTGCAATGTCATAAGGCCGTTATCACGATGCAATACGGCCTTTATTGCAATGCAATATGGCCCTTATCGCGTCTTGAAAGAGCCTGGGAAATTGCACACTTCGATACAGAGTGACGTAACGCTGTGGTATACAGAGTGTTGTGTTTGCATGCTCAAAACTCGCGAATTTCGCATTACGGATTCTCTGTTTCAGAATAATCGACGTATGAGAGCTTGTTTGTAATGATTATTCGGATATGTGACATAGCTCTTGGAGTAGTCTGTCCGGCAATTGCGGAATATGCCCGGACCTGCTTGCAGCTTGCCCGGCATGACTTCATGGTGGAGATGCCGTGTGGCATTTGCTTTCATTCTTTATCATAAGTGGGTGTTCTCCCTTTTCAGACATGATAGTGATGAGGGCATATATGACGGGCAATCTGGCGATGATTAATTTTGAATACATGCCTGCTTCTTTCGTTTGTTACGCGGATTTTTAGTAATTTTGCGGAACGATAATACAAAGACGATTATGGAAAAGAAAAGACCGTTGATACTGATATCAAACGACGACGGATACCATTCCAAGGGCCTCAGAAGCCTGATAGAGATGGTGAGTCCGTTGGCCGACCTGCTCGTGTGTGCCCCTGAGTCGGCCCGTAGCGGATTCTCGTGTGCATTCTCGGCCGTCGAACCGCTCAGGCTGAAGTTGCGCCGCCGATGGGAGGGCGTGGATGTGTGGTCGTGCAGCGGCACTCCCGTCGACTGTGTGAAGATTGCTCTCGACCGGTTGTGCGGCGGGCGACGCCCGGACATGGTGATAGGAGGTATCAATCATGGCGACAATGCGTCGGTGAACAGCCATTATTCCGGCACGATGGGTGTCACGATGGAGGGCTGCATGAAGTATATCCCCTCTGTGGCCTTTTCGCTCTGCGACCATAGTGACGATGCCGACTTCGCGCCGCTCGCTCCATTTGTGCGCAGCATCACGGAGCGTGTGCTCGGCGAGGGGCTGCCACGGGGAGTGTGTCTCAATGTAAACTTCCCGCGGCTGAAAGAGTTCAAGGGTGTGCGCATATGCCGTATGGCGCGCGGCACATGGGGCAACGAGGTCGTGCGGTGTGTCCATCCTCATGGGTATGACTACTACTGGATGACCGGCGAATATACCAACGACGAGCCGGATGCCGACGATACGGACAACTGGGCTCTCACTAACGGATATGTGGCCATCACGCCGACGCAGGTGGACGTGACGGACTATGGGATGATGGAGCGGATGAAGAGCGAATGGACATTCTTGAACGTAATGTGACAATCTGGACAAAGAGCGGAGGCGAGAGATGAAATATTATTTGATAGCGGGCGAGGCGAGCGGCGACCTGCATGCGTCGCGGCTGATGCACGCACTGAAGGAATATGACGTTGAGGCCGAGTTCCGGTTTATCGGAGGCGACCTGATGGCAGCCGAGGGCGGTACGATGGTCAGGCATTATCGTGAGCTGGCCTATATGGGGTTTGTTCCGGTGCTGCTGCATCTGCCCGCCATACTCGGCAACATGCGCCGTTGCAAGCATGATATAGTGCGGTGGCGGCCCGACGCGGTGATACTGACAGACTATCCGGGGTTCAATCTCAGCATTGCCAAGTATGTGAAAGCCCGCACGGATATCCCCGTATATTATTATATATCACCTAAGATATGGGCGTGGAAGGAGTATCGCATCAAGAATATAAAGCGCGATGTGGACGAACTGTTTTCCATCTTGCCGTTTGAAGTGCCTTTTTTCGAGCAGAAGCACGGCTATCCGATACACTATGTAGGCAATCCCACGGCCGAAGAGGTGGGCGGGTTCCTGTCCGGATATTCGCCGTCGGCCGACGCTTTGGCTCTGCCTTCGGGTGATGTCGGGGCATCGTCAAAGGGCATTATCGCCCTTCTTGCCGGGTCGCGCCGTCAGGAGATAAAGGACAATCTGCCTGCAATGATTGAGGCCGTGCGTGAGTTTATGGGCGATTACAGGGTGGTGCTGGCCGGTGCTCCGTCCATTCCGGCGGAGTATTACGGGAGTTTTGTCAGCGGTACGGGCGTGGAGGTGGTGTACGACAGCACCTACCGGTTGCTGGCCTGCTCCACGGCAGCTCTCGTCACCAGTGGCACGGCCACGCTCGAGACAGCTCTGTTCGGCGTGCCGCAGGTGGTATGTTACGAGACACCTATACCCAAGGTCATGGCTTTTCTGCGCAGACATTTGCTCAAAGTACGATATATATCGCTTGTCAATCTCATCGCCGACAGCGAGGTTGTGATGGAACTCGTTGCCGATACGTTTTCAGTGGACAACATACGCCGCGAACTGCGGCGCATATTGCCGGGGCAGCCGGCACGTGAGGCTATGTTGCGCGGCTATGACGAGGTGCGCCGTCGTCTCGGTACGGAGAAGGCTCCCGACAATGCTGCACGGATAATTACGGGTTTGCTTGGCGGTGCCGACGGGCGGAACAAGTCTGCCAAGTGCCTTGAAAGTCAATGATGCCACCGTACGGAAATACTGTATCATGCCTTATGCCGTGATGGATTGGATGGCGGCATAATCGTAAATTGATTGTTTTTTTATCCGTAGAATAAAAAAATACGGCGCAAGGCTTTGCTGTCTGTCTAAAGTTTTGTATATTTGCTGTATAAAAATAACAACAAAAGAAATGGAAAACTTTACGGAACGACTGAAACGTCTTTGCATGCCGGCGTCCCGGCTTGAATGGTGGTTGTCGTGGATAGGCATCTTCGCTGGCTGTACGGTCATGGCGGCAGGATTCGTTTTTTTTATCAACCCTTATAACATTGTGCCCGGCGGTGTGTATGGTGCAAGCATTGTTCTTCACAATCTTTTCCCGTCGATACAGGTGGGAACGTTCGGATACATGTTCGATATCCCGTTGCTCATATTGTCGGCTCTGCTGCTCGGTGCCAAGCTGGGGGCGCGTACAACGGTGGCGGCGCTTACCACACCGCTTATTATGAACGTCATGTCCATGGCGGTATATCCCACCCGGGATGCTCTGCACAGTCTCGATCCGGCGATGTTGCTCGGCGGTTGCATGGATATGACCGACCATCTGATGCTTACGAGCATCATCGGTGCCACGGTGATAGGCATAGGGCAGGGTATCGTGGTGCGCAATCAGGCCACCACCGGGGGCAGTGATATAGTGGCAATGATAATACAGAAGTATTTCCATATGCGTTTCTCTACAGCCATATTGCTGGTCGACGCGGCCGTGGTGGCTTTCGGATTGGTGGTGATAGGTTTCGGTATAGGCAGTGCCGACGATGTTTCGTCGCCGTCGTGGCATCTTTCGTTCTATTCGCTTATAGCCATATTCGTGTCTTCGCGCGTGCTGGCATATATGCTCAATGGTGCCAAGGACGACAAGCTGCTGTTTGTGATAAGTGACAAGAGGATGATTGATCTGCATCGCTTCATCCTTAAGGACCTTGACCGTTCGGCAACACTCATAAAGAGCAGCGGACTGTATACGGGCGCGGAGAAGGAAATGCTCTTCCTTGTGGTGAGCCACAAGGAGGTGACGGCCGTGAAACATAAGATAAAGGAGGTCGATCCGAGGGCCTTTGTCGTGGTTACCGATGCTTACGATACGTTTGGCGAAGGTTGGAAGCAGTTGCCTTCGGTTGGCGAGGTGCAGCCGGAGTGACGTGGTTTTTTTCTTCGGCAGACATGGAAGCAAGGTCCTCACGGTGTATAAACGGTTAAAAGGGCATTATTGAAATCTGCATACAGGAATCGATAATGCCCTTTTAACCGTCTTTAGTGTATATTGCTATTGGTCTTGTCGTCTTTATTTTTTGTACAGCCTGTCGGTAATCAGAACAGTGTGAGCGTATACAGATATACTACAGCGGCGGGTATGGCGAGCAATGACGAGTCGAACCGGTCGAGCATACCGCCATGGCCCGGCAGGATTGAGCCGCTGTCCTTGACCCCGAGTGTGCGTTTGAAGAGGCTTTCCACGAGGTCGCCCCATGTCCCGAATACCACGACTACAAGTCCGAGACCCATCCATTCGTAAATGCTGAGACCGAGGTCGTTTATCCCATAGTATTCCGTGAGATGCCATATAAGCGCAGATGCGGCTACTACGAATACAGCGCCTCCGGCAGAACCTTCCCAACTCTTTCCCGGACTGATGCGCGGGAACAGCTTGTTGCGTCCGAAGAGCGAACCGCAACAGTAGGCTCCGGTATCGTTTATCCACAGGAAAACGAAAACGCTGAGCGGCATAAGCCATATATAGGCCACGCCGTCGGGAGTGGCACGGAATGCCAATACACTGAGCAGAGAGAAAGGCAAGGCGATGTACATCTGTGTCATCATTGTATATGCCCAGTTGTTTATGGGATCTTTGCTTTTGGCATACAATTCCGATATGAGAAGATAGATGATCGTGATGAGATATGGTATGAATACGGTGGGAGGGGTGATGCTGCCGCAGAAGCCAGTCATGGCAAAATACAGGTAAACTCCGGCCACGGTGCATATGAAGCGGTTGGTGTCCACACCGTCGCGCATGTTGACAAGTCCGGTGAATTCCCATACGGTTAGACCTGTGACAAGGGCAAACAACACTGCCATTGCTATGGGGTTGATGAAGCACACGACAATGGCTGACACGAAGAATATGCCGGTTATGGCACGTATTATGAAATTTTTCATCAGATATGTTTATTATTCTTTTGCAAAGGTAATGCAAATCGTGATAATGGCAAAAGAATAGCCCTAAAAGTCTGATAAAAACTTTTAGGGCTTATTTTAGGACTCGGATGATATTCTTTCAATCATACATCGGGATGCGGCAAACCTGTCATTGGGCACTTGTCTCACCGTCTTCCTGTGCTTGCTGTTCCTTACTGTCATTTTCAGCTTTGGCTGCGGCCTCGCGTTCCAGTTCCTTGGCGCGCCGTTCGGCCATAGCCTCGGCTTCAGCCCGCTGTTGTGCTTCGAGCAGTTCCTCGGCCCTGCTTGCCCATGGGCGCTTTCCGAAGATGCGTTCCACGTCCTCCGCGAAGATTACCTCCCGGCTCACGAGCAGGTCGGCCAGTTGGGCGTGGCCTTCCTTGTGTTCTGTCAGGATGCTTTTGGCACGGTCATACTGCTCGTTTATCATCTTCAGCACCTCGTCGTCCATAATCTTGGCAGTGGTCTCGGAGTAAGGACGCTGGAAGTTGTATTCGTTGTTGTTGTAGTAGCATATGTTGGGCAGCTTGTCGCTCATACCTGCATATGCTATCATTCCGTATGCACTTTTGGTGACGCGTTCGAGGTCGTTCATGGCGCCGGTCGATATCCGGCCGATGAACAGTTCTTCGGCGGCGCGGCCTCCGAGCGTGGCACACATCTCGTCAAGCATTTCTTCTTTTGTCGTGATGGCGCGCTCTTCAGGCATATACCATGCGGCACCAAGGGCGCGTCCGCGTGGCACGATACTCACTTTGACCAGCGGGTTGGCGTGTTCCGTAAACCATGAGATGGTGGCGTGTCCGGCCTCGTGTATGGCTATGGCGCGCTTTTCGGCGGATGTCATTATCTTGGTCTTCTTCTCCAGTCCGCCGATGATGCGGTCTACAGCGTCAAGAAAGTCCTGTTTGCCCACTGTCTTGCTGTTGTGGCGGGCTGCTATCAGTGCGGCCTCGTTGCATACGTTGGCTATGTCGGCTCCGGAGAATCCCGGGGTCTGGCGTGCCAGATAGTCTATGTCAAGTGTCTCGTCGGTCTTCAGCGGTTTCAGGTGTACGCGGAAGATATCCTTGCGTTCGCTTAAGTCGGGCAGGTCGACGTGTATCTGGCGGTCGAATCGTCCGGCACGCAACAGTGCAGAGTCGAGCATGTCGGCGCGGTTTGTGGCTGCGAGGATTATCACACCGCTGTTGGTGCCGAATCCGTCCATCTCCGTCAGCAGCGCGTTGAGTGTGTTTTCGCGTTCGTCGTTGCCTCCCATGGCCGGATTCTTGCTGCGGGCACGGCCCACGGCGTCGATTTCGTCTATAAAGATGATACATGGCGACTTCTCCTTGGCCTGACGGAAAAGGTCGCGTACGCGGCTTGCACCCACACCTACGAACATCTCCACGAAGTCGCTTCCGCTCATCGAGAAGAAAGGAACTCCTGCCTCACCGGCTACGGCCTTTGCCAACAATGTCTTACCCGTGCCCGGAGGACCTACGAGCAGTGCACCCTTGGGTATCTTTCCGCCAAGTTCGGTGTATTTCTGAGGGTTTTTCAGGAAGTCAACAATCTCCTGAACTTCTTGCTTGGCTCCCACTTGTCCGGCCACATCCTTGAACGTAACGTTCAGTTCGCCGCCTTTCTCATACATCTTGGCCTTGCTCTTGCCCACGTTGAACACTCCTCCTGCGCCACCGGAGCCTCCGCTCATGCGGCGCATGATGATGCCTATTATCAATACGAAGGGCAAGAGGTTGTATATGATCATGTTGATCATGTTGTTCTCTTTCTGATTGTCGTATTGATATTCGCCGGTGAACTTTTTCTGTGCGCGGGCCTCATCGACAAACTGTTCCACTTTGTCTACCGAGCCGAACTCCACGTTTACGGCAGGGTCTTTGCCGGTCTTGTCCGAGCCTTGTTTGAACACATCACGTATATGTTCCGGCTTTACATACATCCGTAGCTTGTTCTGTTCTTTATTGACAACGATTTTCGACGCATAGCCTTTCATCACCATTGTCTTGAACTGGTCGTAGGATGTCTCGGTTGTCACGCTCGAGTTTGCGGCTCCTCCTCCTCTCATGTAGAGCGCGATGAGCGTGACAATGACGATGCCGTAAATCCAGTTCATGTTGAATCTCGGCATGTTCATCTTCGGGTTATTCTGATTCTTTTTGTCCATTATGTCCTGTTCGTCGGTTTATTTTCAATCGAGGTCGGGGATGCGCGTTATAGGTGCGTCTTCCCAAAGGTGTTCCAAGTCGTAATATTCGCGTAAATCGGGCAGAAATATGTGCACCAATACGTCTCCGTAGTCCATGGCCACCCATTGCGCGTTGCCAAGACCGTTGACCTTGATTGGTTTTTCCTTGGCGTTTATGCGTGTAAACTCTGCCACGGAGTCGGCTATGGCTTCAACCTGTGCAGGTGACGAGCCCTGACATATTACGAAGTAGTGGCAGATGGCTCCGGCAATGCCGCCGAGGTCTGCTATTGCGATATTGCTTCCTTTTTTCTCCTGTATACCCTTTGTTATTGCTTCTACAAGCTGTTTTGTTTGTTCCATTTATATTTATATTACGTTTGTATATTCGGTAAATTTCGGACAAAGTTACTGCAAATCAGCATAATGGCAAAATAAATTGGGATTTATTAGCATTTATGATACGGTTGGAAAGGGGTGATAAAAAATAAAGAGGCAAGCAACCTTTTACGGTGTACTTGCCTCTTTTACTTGTTGGGATACTCGGACTCGAACCAAGAATGACAGGACCAGAATCTGTAGTGTTACCATTACACCATATCCCAATTGTTTTATTGCCGTCCGGTATATTTCCGAATTGCGAGTGCAAAGGTAGCGGAATTTTCGTAAACTGCAAAATTTTTAGTGAAAAAATGTGTTTATGATTACTCTTTTTTCTGCTTTTTATACAAAAAGACATGCTCATTTAATTCCTGCTGTGCATTATTACATATATTATTACAGGAGCACCCATTATTGGTGTGACTGCATTGAGCGGAATGATACCTATATTGCCCGGAAGCACACAGATGATATTGCATGTCAAAGCGACTATGGAACCGCAGAAGATGGTGGCGGGCATGAGGTGTCGGTGATTGTCGGTGCCGGTTATCATGCGTGCGATGTGCGGCACGGCCAGTCCGATGAAAGCCACAGGACCGCAAAAAGCCGTGGTAACAGCTGTGAGCAGGCCGGTGGTGAAGAGCAGTGTATTGCGTACGAGAGTGATGTTCACGCCAAGATTCTCGGCATATCGCTCGCCAAGCAGCAACGCATTTAGCGGCTTGACCAGCAGTAACGAGCCGATGAGTCCGGCAACGGTGACACCGGCAAACCACGGCATCTGTGACATGGACACACCACCGAAGTTTCCGAGTCCCCAGACCATGTACGACTGTACGCCTTCTTCGGTGGCGAAGAAATTGAGCAGGGCTATGGCCGACGACGCTATATAGCCAATCATAATGCCGATGATGAGCAACATTACGTTGCTGCGTACGATGTTGGCGAAGAAGAGAATCAGGCCCATCACGGCCATGGCTCCGGCAAAAGCGGCCGCGAGTACGGCCATGAAGCCTGATAGCGATACATTGCCGGCTGTGATGTTGCCGCCGAGCAGTAGCATGACCAATGCAACGCCAAGGCTGGCTCCGCTGTTGATGCCGAAGACACTCGGTCCGGCCAGGGGATTACGGAAAGCCGTCTGAAGCATCAGTCCTGACACAGCGAGCGCGCCGCCGCAGAGTGTGGCCGTGATGGCTTGTGGCAGACGCGACTCCATGACGATATATTGCCACGAGGCGTGACTGCCGGTATGTCCTGCAAGTATGGAAAACACTTCGGATGCAGGAATGTTTACGGCTCCTACGAGAAGATTTGCCGTAAAGAGAACGGCGGCCAAAAATGGCATCAAGATGAATGTCGGCTTCATTTCTTTTCTTTTATTAGAGGTAACACAAGCATACCATTGATATAATCCGGAACATCTTTGAAGCAGTGTAATATGGGGCTTTCGGTGTTTCTATTTCATTCTGACGAAATATTCCGGTTGGCCGAGACTGTCGGCGAGAGAGGGATGACAGATGATGATAAGATCGCGCAGCAGCCTGTCGGGATTGAACGGAGTATCTTCGTAGTACGTACTGTGATTGGTGTTGCATCCGTATACATTTCCTGTCTGCCAGGCGTCGAAACGGCTGTACCCGTCCTTGTCGGTCTTGAGGTCGGCAAGTGTCAGGTCGCGTGGAGAATTATAGCGTATCATCCATACGTTGCAGTGTGCTGCGCGTTCGAGAACACTCTCGAATGGCAGTGCCACACTACCACTGTGTCTGTCGTCGGCAAAGGGATTGTCTGCGCAGGCGTCGCGCAGCAATCCTCCGATGGTGCTGTGCCCTCCGGGTACATACCATGCCGCACCGTTCTGCCGGTCGAACAGTACCGAACTGCGTTCCTTGGCACGTGCGGCCATGATTTTGAGTTCACCGTAACGCTGTTCTATATCGGCAAACATGTTGTTTGCACGTTCTTCTGCTCCGAATAGCATGCCGTAAAACTTCATCCACTCGGCGCGGCCAAGGGCCGACGATTCCATATAGTCGGCGGCTTCGATGATGGGGATGCCTGTCTTCTCTATCTTGCCGTATCCGCCACTGTTCTGGAACGGTGAGAGCAATATGGCGTCGGCATCGATGTCGATTATCTTCTCTACCGTGGGAGTGATTCCGTTGCCGCAGTCGGCGATGGAACCTCTGGTGATGCCGAGTGTAATCTCTGGCAGATTGATGTATTGCGGGTCGCATACTCCGGCGATGGATTTTATACATCCCAATGAAGAAATCAGACCGCAATGTACCGATGTGGCCACTACGGCGCGCTGCAGCGGAGTGCGTACCACAGTGCCTTGCGGCAATGTTTCGGGCATGTCGTTATCTGCGGGGATTAGAAGGTATGTGTGCAGTGTGCGTCCGCTGTTCCACGGGTCGGCCATGTCCACACGGGTGAAGCCGTCGCCACGGCTTATCTTGAGTAGTGAGGAGTGGCTTAGAGAGTCGGTAGTGCAATCTGAAGAAGCTGCGGTCTTGCCTCTTCCGCCGCATGAGCAGAAAAGCAGGACCGCAGCAATAATCCGGCATATGCCAATGGCAATGTTATTCATACACTACGGTTGTGTTTTGGATTATGGCCGTCGGACCAACACCCGTCGGACATGTTTTCACGAGCTTGCCGTTCAAGTCGTATACATTGAGATAGCCGTTGGCTTTGTAGTCAGGATAACCGGTGTCTTCATTTTTTATGTACGACGCTATGTACACGTATCCGCGGATGGGATCGGCAGATATTGCAGCTGCCGAGAACGGTGCGTCGTTGGAGTCGGCTGCAATGAATTCGGCTGTCTTTCCGGTTGTCATGTCATATACGCTGTATGACGGAACTGTGGCAGGAGTGGTGTACGGGGCATTGTATGTGTAAATCTTCGTTCCGGCAACAGCCATATTGGTGGCCGGAACAACGTCGCTGACCTTGCCGCCCGATATTTTCTTAACTCCGGCGCCCACCTGGTTCCAGCTTGCATCGTATTTGCCGTAGTCGAGCACATAGAGGTCATTGCCCGATGCGTATACGGCATTGGGGTTGTTTATGAGTTCGTCGGTGAAGAGAGTCACATTGCCGGTTGTCAGGTCTATTTTGCCGATTGACGGGAATTGTCCGTTGCCATAGCTTGAGTTTGCCACATAGAGCGTATTGCCATTCACGGCCATTCCTTCGGGATACACTTTGTTTACATTTTCTGTTTCGGGTGTCGTGGGGTATGTCTTCACCACTTCGTAGGTAGCGGTGTCGATGGCTGCCACATATCCTGCAAATGTCGACACATATATACATCCGTTGCCGGCTGCAAAATGGCGCGGCTGGTTGCCTTTGCCTTCACCTATGGCGTTGACTGTGTTTATCTGCTTCAGTGACTTTAGTGTGCTGTTGTCCATTACCTCGATGGTGTTCTCGCCGGTGACAGCTATATACAGTTTCGTGCCGTATACGATGCCGTCGTTGGCTGTGATGCCGAGGCTGCGGCCGTTGGCTTTGGCAAACACGTCTTTTTCCGAAGCCCATGTCTCCGCGTTCAGATATGTCAGGCCTCCGTCAATCTGTCCGCTCTGATTTCCTGAGTTGACAACATATACGCCAAGATTCACATCCACCGGGCATGTTACATGAGGCGGATTGACATTGTCATCATCATCGTCGTCACACGATGTCAGTACGGTTGTACCCATGAGTAGCACTGCAATGCTCAACAAATACTTTTTCATATTCTTTCCAAGTTTTAAAATGATATTATAGTTTATAGTTTAATGATAACGTATAACTACGGCCCGGCATGGGATAGCGTGCTACGAGCTCGTACTGTTTGTTGAAGATATTCTTTGCATCGGCCCTTATCTCGATACGATGGTGTCCTATGGGGATTTGGCGGTATGCCGTGATTCCCGTTTCAACGTATCCGTTCACCTTTGTTCCGTCATAGTGCTCGTTGTTGGCATAGCGGCTGCTCATGCCCGTGGCGTGCAGTGAAAGGCATATCCATGGATTGTCGTAGCCGATGGCGGCACTGCCGCTGTGTATAGGAATGTAGGCAAGCTGATTCTTGTAGTAATTTGACGCCGGATTGGTGTGGTTCTCCACCCGTTGATGGCTGTAACTTGCCGATGCCGACAATGAGTGACGGCTTGTTCCGAAGCGGTGGGTTGCATTCAATGTGGCGTCAAATCCTCTGGCAAGCACTTTGCCAACGTTGATGTTGGTCCATACAAACATGTTGTACGGCACGGCCACTATCTTGTCTTTCACGTGGTTGACATATCCGTCGGCTATAATCCGAATGCCGGAACCGTTGCCGTACGATGTGCTCCATGTCACACCGATGTTGTATTGATCGGTCGATTCGGGCAGAAGGTCTGTGCTGCCGTAGTGGAAGAAGTAGGATTCGTTGAAGGTCGGACTGCGGAAAATGTTCTTGTATGATGCTCTCAGATACAGTTCATGTCCGTTGAGTATTTTGTAGGATACCGATACTGACGGCGATAGTCTGCGTGTGTTGCGTGCTCCGGGGCCGTCCTTGGCATCGTTGAGATATAGCGAGTGGAGCAGGCGTGTCGTAGCAGTGACTCTCGCTGTGCGGTATTTTCCGGTGAGCGATTGCAGAACAGTGTGTCGGAACGGGCGTATGTCGGTCGGCAGGCTGCTTGAAAGGTTGTTGAAGCTGTAATCGGCGGAGTAGTCAACGGCCCATGCCGATGCGGGTGCATATAGCACGCATATTGATGTGTATGCCTCGCGCTGCCTGTATGTGGCGTCTTTCACGCCTCCACCGTAAGTACCGTCGGTATATACCGATTCGGCATAGTTGTACTTGACAAACCACTTCATTGACAGCTTCTCACCGTGGCGCGTGCTGTATAGCAGTTGTGCAAAGGCGTTGCGGTCGTGCAGTTGTTCGTTGCTGATGTTGGTGTAGTATCTGACCTGACCGGGCAACTGCCTGTCATTGTCATAGTAGTAAGCCTTTCCTGTGAGCATGTTCCGTTTGTCAGGCATCCATGTGAAATTCATTTCGCCGTGGCCTTGGTTCATCCGGCTGTTTGTGCGGCGTTCGTGTGTCACGATTGATATGTTGCGGAGTATGAACGGATAGTCGTTTTCTGCATATATATATTCGCCTGTAGCCGATATCGCAAACTTCTCCGACAGGCTCTGCTCGTATTTTATGAATGGACTGACATATCCGAACGAGCCGGTCTTGACTTGCGCCGTGAGACGTGGACGTGTATAGGATGAGGGTGGGGGAAAGGTCTGTATGGACAGTACTGCGGCCGATGCCGAGTTTTTGGCCGGAACGAATATGTCGTCGTTGTCACCGATGGTGAGCGAGATACGGGCCACATTGTCCAGTGAATATCTTGATATGTCGATGTCACCGCTTTGACAGTCGCTCAGCATTATGCCGTCATAGGATACGCCTGTGTGCTGTGTGCCGAATCCGCGCACGGATACGGTCTTCATGCCGCCCGCACCGCCATAGTCGCGCAGGGTTATGCCGGGCAGACGGTTCAGCGCGTCGGCAATGTCGGTGATGCCGAATGTGCCGAACTGTTCCTGTGTAAGCATGTGTACCGGTGCGGTGCTCGTCACTTCCCGTATCTTGCGCGTGCCTATCACGTCGACATTGTCCAACCGGTGTGCGGTTGAGTTCGTGCTGTCTGTTTGTGCTGCAGCGTTGTTGAAAGCCATTCCCGCCAACAGCGTCGACACGAATGCCGTTGCTTTGATCTTAATTTTCTCTCTCATAGCTTGTCTGTATTCTCCGGGCTTTCCTCGAGCCGTGGAAAAACATTGTATGTCAACGGCAGGTCTTCTGGCTTCGTTGTCTGCGGCGGACGCCTTCCCGAAAAAATGTCAGTGGCATCGTGTCCGTCCGTATAAAAGACAACTTACAGCAGCGGGACTGCTCAGGATTTTCACCTGATTCCCTTTTAATCACAATGGTGTGTGAACCTGTTGACGGGTGCAAAGATAGTGCTTTTTGATGAAAAGCACAAACTTTTGTGTATGAAAATGAAAAGAGCCATATCACTCTACCCGTTGTGGGAGTATATGATATGGCTCTTTATTGTTAATGTGATAGACTTCTGTTACTTGTTTTCTGCGTCGATAGCCTTGATTTTCTCGCGTACCAGATTCATGTCATCCTTGAGTTTCTGTACCTTGCGGTTCATTTCGTCGATAAGGCTGTTGCCTTTCTTGCTCGATGCGTTTAGGAATCCGAGGTTGTTCTCATATGTCTGTACTTCGCTGCGAATGGCCTCATATTGGCGTACCAGACGTGCGCGTTCGTTGTCGAGTGCGTTTTCGCCTTGCTCTGCCACATTCTTCAACTTGTTCTTGAAGTTGTTGAGGCGGCGGCGTGCCACGCTGATATTCAGTTCCTTGTATATCTTGTCAATAATGGCATGATACTCTTCGTATAGTTTGTCTTTTTCTTTATAGGGTACGTGGCCTATGGCGTTGTACTCCTCCACCAATTTCTGCACGGCTTCCTGTGTATTGTCTCCCGGCTCTTCCTTCAGTGCTTTCAACTTTTCAATCACTCCGCGTTTCTTTTCCAGATTGGCGTGTTCTTCGCTGCGCTGGCCTGCGTTGGCGGCGTTTCGGGCTTCAAAGAACCGGTTGCAGGCTCCGAGAAATTCCTCCCAAAGCTGGTCTCCTAACTTCTTTGGAACCATTCCGATGGTCTTCCACTCTTTTTGCAGAGCCATGAGTTTGTCTGATGTCGATTTCCATTCGGTGCTGTCCTGCAATGCTTTTGCCTTTTCTACAAGTGCGCGTTTCTTATCGGCGTTTTCCTTGAATGTATCTTTAAGCGTCTTGAAGTATTCGGCCTTACGTCCGAAGAAATCGTCGCATGTGGCACGGAAACGCTCGAAAATCTTGACGTTCATCTTCTGCGGAGCAAAACCGATAGTCTTCCATTCTGCCTGTATGGCTATAATTTCCTTCGTGTGGCGTTCCCAGTCTCCCGAGCCTTTGTTCTCTTCTGCCGCAATGGCTTTGGCTTTCTCGCATAAAGCCGTCTTACGGGCAAGATTCTCCTCTTCCTTTGAACGCAGATTCTCGAAATGCTGCTGGTGGCGCTTGTTGATTACAGTAGATGCAGCCTTGAAGCGTATCCATATCTCTTCGCGCAGTTCTTTGGCTACGGGGCCTATTTCCCTATATTCGGCATGTAGCTTTTGCAACTGGTGGAAAGCACTTATCAGGTCTTCTTCATCAGCCAGTTTCTCTGCAGCCTCACAGATGCGTATTTTCTGTTCAAGGTTTTTCTTGAAATCATATTCGCGTGCTTCGCTGTTGAGCTTGAGAAGGTCGTAATACTGTTCTACATACAATTGGTAGTTGCGCCACAATTCGTTGGCCCTTGTAGCCGGAACATTCTTTATCTCTTTCCATTCCTGTTGCAGAGCCTTGAATTCCTGATATGATTTGTTGGCATCCTCGGGCGAGGTTGCCATGGCTTTTATCTTTTCTATTATGTCGAGTTTCTTCTTGAGATTCTCTTCCTTTTCAGCTTCCTGCTCTTTGAATATTTTTGTGCGTTTTTCTTTGATGATGGTCATTTCAGCCTTGAATGCCTCTTCTTCATCGTCGGGCACAAGCTGGTAGTTCTCAGGATCACCGCCCCCGTCTATATAGCTCTTGAGCGCAGCGTCGCGCTCTGTGATGTGTATTTTATAGAATGCGGTCTTCAGCTGGTCAATCTCGTCTTTCTGTGGCGCTTCATCGCTGTGCGCGATCTCTCTTATTCTTTCGAGCACTTCTTTCTTTGACGTGTACACCTTGCGTTCGGTCTCCTTGTCGGGTGTCTCGGTTGTCTCCTCTTGGGTGTTCTCTACTTGAGATAGTTCGGTCTGGTCTGTTGCTTCAGCTGTAGGAACCGCAGTCTCTTCCATTTTGTTCACTTCTTCTTTTTTGCCCATTTCAATGGCGTTTTCTTGAGAGTCCATCATTTAAACTTTTTAGTTAATGATTCGGTTTTTTCAATATCTCTTTATCCGTCGTTTCCGTATCATGCACGTATGGTGTCTATGTTTGTACACAATTCTGTCCGCGAGGATTTTTCATGTAAAATCAAGCGCAAACTTACTTAAAAATATTGTAAACGCCTAATTTTCAGTCGCTTTTTTTCAAATTTATTCTTAAATGAGCCTTTTGTGACGGAAAATCCACCAGAATATGCCTGAAATGCCTACAGAAAGGACCATTGCTATGGCAAAGCCGTAACGGCTGTTTTCCATTCCGTTGACGAGGTTCATGCCGAAAAGACTTGCTATGAGTGTGGGGAACATCATAAGTATGGACACGGAGGTAAGCGTACGCATCACGGTGTTCATGTTGTTGTTGATAATGCTTTGGTAGGTATCCATGGTTGATTCGAGAATGTTCGAGTAGATATTGGTCGTTTCCCGTGCCTGTGTTATCTCGATGTTTACATCTTCGATAAGGTCGGCGTCGAGTTCGTCTATCTGTAGTTTGAATTTCAACTTTGACAGCAGTGTCTCGTTTCCTCGAATTGAGGTGATGAAATATGTCAGCGAGTCCTGCAGACGGCTCAGACCGATGAGTGATTCGTTGTTCACTTCGCGGTCAAGGTTGCGCTTGGCCTTTTCGATGAGACTGCTTATCTGTTTCAGACGCTTCAGATACCATACGGCCGATGAGAGGAACAGACGGAATATCATGTCCACATGGTCTGTAAATCCTTCGCCTCGCTTCTGTTGGAAACTCACAAAGTCTATCATCATGTTTGTTTCGTAGTAACATACAGTGATAGTAACGTCGCGCTTGTGGATTATGCCAAGCGGAACGGTGGTGTAAGGGGTTCGTGAGCGTATTTCCTTGACGTAGGGTATACGCAGGATGATGAGCATCCATCCGTCGTCATATTCGTAACGGGCACGCTCGTCGGTATCGCTGATATCGGAGAAGAAGTAGTCGGGTATTTTGAACCGCTTTTCCAGTTCGTCCTGATCTTCCTCCGTCGGACATGTCACCTGTATCCAGCAATTGGGCTGCCACTCCTCGAGTGTGCTGAGCCCTCCGATAGTATTCCAATAAGTTTTCATAATGGCTAATCCTCCGTTTTTTCTGTGGGCAAACAACAGGTACGGTGGATTAACCTTGCGGGCTATCCACGGCACCTACAATGTTAAGTTCTCCGCGTGATAATCGTCCATAATTCTGTTTTGAAATTATATTTTGCGTTGCAAAGGTAAGAAAAAAGTTTGAAACATGGATAAAACATATAAAGTATTATGTTATGGTATATGAAAAAACAAGCACATTGCGTGTGTCTGACGGACATTGCAATGTGCTTGTTTTCCTGTTTCAGGTTTTCCGAAGGATTGCTGCGGTGATTCTTATTTCACCGGCACTTCTTCAAGTGTCTTCTTAAGCAAAGCCCAGAACGGCTCGACTGTCTCGATCAGGGCACGCTCATTTGTAGTATGCGGAGAGCGCATTGTCGGACCGAGCGACACAACGTCGAGGTGAGGATATTTGCCGAGGATGATGGAGCACTCCAGCCCGGCGTGGTCCACCTGTATGATTCCGTCTTCACCGTTGAGCTCCTTGTATATGCGCAGCAGCAGATGCAGTATCTCACTTTGCGGGTTGGGATCCCATCCGCAATAGCTTCCTGATGTCTCGACCTTCATGCCGGCCATGCTGAAACAGCTTTCAATCATTGTCGTGACATATTCTTTCATGTCCTCGCGTGAACTGCGTGGCAGGAGCTTGATGGCTGCTTTTCCTCCCTCGATATCTATGATGGCGAGGTTGCTCGATGTCTCCACCACGTCAGGATATGATGTTATCATGCGTATCACACCGTCGTGGCAGGCATAGATTGCGTTGACAAGGTTGTCCTGTATCTCGACAGGCACCTCTGTCTTGGGTGTCTCCACGTCTTCAGCACGGAAAGTCAAACCGTTCTCTATGCCTTTATATTCATCGACGAAATCCTTTTCCCACTCGCTTACCAGTTCTTTCAGCACTTCTACATTCTCCTTCGGAAGCGTGAGCACCACTTCCGCTTTGAATGGGATGGCGTTGCGCATGTTGCCTCCGTGCCATGATGCCAGACGGGCCTCGCACTCTTCGATGGCCTCACGCACGAATCGCACCATCAGTTTGTTCGCATTGCCGCGTCCTTCGTGTATCTCCAGTCCGGAGTGACCGCCTTTGAGTCCCTGCAATGTTACGCGCACGGCTGCATCTTCGGAGTCTGTGTCGGCCTCTTTGTAATCGAGTGTGGCATTTACGTCAATGCCTCCGGCACTTCCTATCACAAATTTGCCCCATGTCTCTGAGTCGAGATTGAGCAGTATGTCGCCATGAAGTTCACCCTCCGGCAGATTGTTGGCACCGTACAGGCCTGTCTCCTCGTCGGCCGTGATGAGTGCTTCCACAGGACCGTGTTTCAGTGTCTTGTCTTCCATTACAGCCATGATGGCGGCTACGCCCAAGCCATTGTCAGCGCCTAAAGTGGTGCCTTTGGCCTTGACCCATCCGTCTTCGATGTATGTCTGTATCGGATCGTTCACGAAGTCGTGTTCGATCTCGGGCGATTTCTGCGGAACCATGTCCATGTGTGCCTGCATGATGATGCCTTTGCGGTTTTCCATGCCCGGTGTGGCGGGCTTGCGCATCACGATGTTGTCGGCCGGATCCTTGAATGCCTCGACACCGGCCTCTTTTGCGAAATCGAGCAGGAACTGCTGTACTTTATCCAAATGTCCGGAAGGACGTGGAATCTGTGTAAGTGCGTGGAAGTTGCGCCAGATGCACTCAGGGTTGAGATTCTTGATTTCTGTTGTCATAATCGGTTATTTTTTTAGGTTTATTGTATTAATGCGTTTTGTAAAGGACAGTATGCCCCATGCCCATACGCCAAGCAGTATCACCAATATTGTCTGCACCGTATGCACGATGAGCACGAAATACAGGGCATCGGATTCGGCCACGCCATAGAGTATCAGCATGGTCTTCACAGCAAAATGCCACGGACCGGCACCGTTTGGGGTGGGCACGAGTACGGCTATGCTGCCAACGACAAATGTTACCAGTGCGCAGGCTATACCAAGGTCTGCCGTAAATCCGAAACAGAAGAACGTGAGATAATAATGCAGAAAATAGCTGACCCAGATACCGATGGTGAAAATGATGAACAACGGCACGTTTCTGACCTTGTGCAGCGACGTCACTCCTTGGAAGATTCCGCTGAGCGTCGCTTTCACCTTATTATATATGGAGAGCTTTTTCAACAGTATGTGCAGCAGTCCGAGCGCGGCCGCACCGCATATGGCCGTCACGGCATAACCTGTGGCAGAAAAACCGCGCATTATGGTTTCGAGGCTTGTCCCTGTCCTTTCGAAGAACGTGTCGAACACGTGAAACTGCATCAACAGCGTGAGTCCTGTTACCATAGCCACGACGATGGAGTCGATGGCTCGCTCGGTGACCACAGTGCCCAATGCTTTGGCAAACGATACTCCGTCGTAACGCTTGAGTATGCCGCACCGTGTGAATTCGCCTACGCGCGGAATGATGAGGCTGGCCGCATATGAAAGAAACACCGAGTTGATGCATGTGTTCAGGCGCGGATGTTCTCCGACAGGTTCGAGTGTCTGTCGCCAGCGCCACCCGCGTAACATCTGTGCCAATATACCGAACGGGAACGACAGCAACATCCATGTCCAGTTCATATCATTGAGCATGAACCGGCCGACGGAATTGAAGTCGAAACCGCGGTACATCCAATAGAGAATGGCTCCGCCGAGTGTCAGCGGCATCATTATCTTAACGATGATATTCGCTATCTTTCTAAATTCCATATCATCTGCAAAAATACATCATTTTGGGCGTAACACAAAATAATCGCATGTCTTTCAGCCGTGCTATAATCATTTTCTTTGTCGGGCAGCAATGCAATTTTTTATTTTTTTGTAACTTTCCTCTAAAGAAAAACTCAAATCTTTATCCTGCCGGTGTATGAATCTTGGATTTTATATTTATCTTTGCCGATGATTATGAAGCAAGTAAGACCAAAGAAGAATCTCGGCCAGCATTTTCTGACCGATCTGAGCATAGCCAAGAGCATAGCCGACACGGTGGATGTCTGTCCGTCGCTGCCGGTGCTCGAAGTGGGGCCGGGTATGGGAGTGCTCACGCAGTATCTTGTGGAGAAACCGCGCGAGGTGAGGGTAGTGGAGATAGACCGCGAGTCGGTAGCCTATCTTCATGAGCATTTTCCGAAGCTGGCGAATAATATAATAGGTGAGGATTTCCTGCATATGGACCTTGAAGGACTGTTCGGCGGCGGGCAGTTTGTACTCACGGGTAACTATCCGTACGATATATCGTCGCAGATATTTTTCAAGATGCTCGACAACAAAGACTTGATACCATGCTGCACGGGCATGATACAGCGTGAGGTGGCATTGCGTATGGCATCGGCTCCCGGTAACAAGAACTATGGCATATTGAGTGTGCTGATACAGGCATGGTACGACGTGGAGTACCTGTTCACCGTAGACGAAAATGTGTTCAATCCGCCACCGAAGGTGAAGAGTGCCGTGATACGCATGACGCGCAACAGCGTGACCGACCTCGGATGTGACTGGCAGTTGTTTCGGCGTGTGGTGAAGACGGTGTTCAACCAGCGTCGAAAGATGTTGCGCGTCAGTCTGCGCCAGTTGCTCAGTGCAGACAGTGTTTCTCCGGGATTTTTTGACCGCGAATTGATGACATGCCGCCCGGAACAGCTCTCTGTGGCTCAGTTTGTCGAACTGACAAATCTTGTGTCCTGGCAGCTAAAGACAAGTGACTGATATTGATATGTCGGTCGAAGGTTGCGGCAGAATATGGAATATATAAGTTGTCAACAAAATAAAGTTGTCAACAAAATAAATCTATATTATCTCCGGACATTGTACGGATGTGCCTTGAATGAACGCGCCCCAACGGGGCAATAAGCACATAGCCCGGGGCAGAGCGAAGCGGCACCCCGGGGACAACACGATTGCATCCATTCGCCCTGAAAGGGCAAAAGCATTAATTATCAGACAATTACATTTTCATATCCGATATGTTTTTATGCTTTTGCCCTTGCAGGGCGCGGGGATTGGCAATGTTTGAATTCCGGGGTGCCGCTTCGCTCTGCCCCGGGCTATGTGCTCGTTGCCCCGTTGGGGCGCGTTCTAGTTTAATGCTGTGACTGACTTAATATTTATTTGACTATGATTTCAGAAATGAACGACAAGTTTTGGACACCCTACCCGTTGGGGCGCGTTCATTCATGGCGTATCCATCTTATCTGTACTATAATATAGTTTAATTTTGTTGACTAACTTATATTAAACGTCTGTCTATAGATGTGTGCGCACACAAATACATTGTGTGCGCACACTGTGTTATTGATTTATGTCAAATAGTAACTATATTTTAGTGCAAATTCCAAGTTTTCTTATTGCCTGATTTTAATATTCGCATTATCTTTGCATCGTCAAAAGGATAATGATCGAGCCGTGAGAATCGGAACAGATTATAAAGATGATTTTGGATGAAAGTCAGTAGAAATGTAAGTCAGTAGTTTGATATAAATAGTATTTGGTTATATGATTAAGTGGTAAAAGATTGTGGTCAGGAAGATAGAAATTGTAGCGAGGTAAGAGATTGTGAGCGATTAAGGATAACGGAAAGTCTGGGTATTGGTAGAGGTAAGGATTGTCAGGTAACATGAAAAAAAGAGAGAGAAGGTAGACGGGCGAATGAAAAGAGAGGTGCCCGCTACCATGATTGTTGGACAAGACATGCATAAAATGAAGGTTTTTAGTTATTAATAGCATTCCGGTGCGGCTTCGGGTCAAGAGCGACACGATAGCTGCATCTTTTTTTTGTATGCTCGGTAAATGTGTGACATTTACAAGAATCATTACTTTAACATGTGTTAAGAGGCATCGGCCGAACGTTTCTCAACCGATACCTCGAAAATCGCGATTTTTGCTTCAAATGGGAAGTGCTGATAGTCAGCTTGTTACGCTGATGGAGAATTGTCAAGAAAGCAGAGAGGGCCGGTTTCGCAATGCAATAAGGCCCTTATTGCATTGCGAAACCGGCCTCGTTGCACTGCGAAACGGCCCTCGCGGGAGTGCCGGGAGGCCCTTACGGCAAGTCTGTATGGCAAAAAACGCGTGTAAAGGAAGCAGAGACGGCCTTACTGCTTTTCTATTTCACGAAAAAAGAAAAGTTAAATTTTCGGAATTAACCGGACATTTATTACCGTATGTCCGGTTCTGAAAACATATCGCAACAGATGAGCCGGCCCTTTAAAAAAACATTCACAGCGTCTGTCAGTCGGCATTGCTGCCGGCAGGGCGGTATGGCCCGGTGATTACAGTCCTGAGTATTCTAATGTCGTTCACAGGCCGGTCGTCATAGTCTGTATATGCACGCTGTATCTTCTCAACCACGTCGAGCCCTTCGGTCACTTCTCCGAACACAGTGTATGTGCCGTCAAGATGCGGAGTGCCGCCTGTCTTGCGGTAGGTGGTCTTCATCTCGGGAGTCATTTTTATGCGTCCGCCGCTGACAGTGTCAAGATGTTCGGCCATATGCTCGATGTCGGCCGTAGAGAAGCGTTTGCCCCATACTATGTAAAACTGACTATAGCTTGAGCGTCGTTCCGGATTGACGTCGTCGCTTTCCCGTGCCATGGCTACGGCTCCACGCTTATGGTATATTCCCGGTATACGGATTTCGGCCGGCAGTGTGTTTCCGCACGAATCCTCACCAAGCACCTGACCGGCTTGGGCATGACGGCTTGCAGGGTCGCCGGCCTGAATCATGAAATTGCGTATCACGCGGTGGAAGAGCAGACTGTCGTAAAAGTGGCTGTCGGCAAGTTTCAGGAAATTGTCGCGGTGCAGCGGTGTTTCGTTATACAGTGCTATGCGTATGTTGCCCTCGGTGGTCTCAAGTGTCACTTCGGTCCGTGTCTTTTCTTCGTGATCTTTTGTTTGTCGGCTTTGTGCCTTTGCCGTATAACCTGTTATCAGCAGTATTGCTGCGGTAAGTGTGAATATTCTTTTCATATCTATTTAGGGATACTTTTTCATTCGTATGCAAAAATAGCCAATAGTTTTCATAAACATGTCATATTGCCGCCTTTATTTTTCAATAAGCCAGTCATCAGAATTAAACTGTATTATCGTTCGGGCATAGGATGGATGTGCCACGCATAGGATGAACGCGCCCTGAATGAACGCGCCCCGCCGGGGCAACGAGCGCATAGCCCGGGGCAGAGTGCAGCGGCACCCCGGGAACAACACGATTGCACACATCCGCCCTGGAAGGGCAAAAGCGTTATTTATCAAGTACTTACTATTTATGCTTTGCATATGTTTTAATGCTTTTGCTCTTGTAGGGCGTGTGGATTGTCAATGTTTGATTCCCGCTGCACCGTTGCGCTCAGCCCTGGGCTATGTGCTCGTTGCCCCGGCGGGGCGCGTTCATCCATGGTGCATCCTTCATATGCCCGGACGATAATGCAGTTTGATTTGTTGGCTGACTTACTAATTTTGTTATTATAATGAATAATTATTTTCAACTCTAAATAACATTATATTAAATATTATTTAGTAACTTTGCACCCGCAATCTTTCTCATGCGGAGAGATATATCAAAAAAGAAGAGTTGTTTTCGTCAAGCCGACAGGAACAGAGCAAGTTCGCTTGAATTTTGCCATGACGAGAAAATGAAAGATGAGATCCTGATATAAGGATAAAGTCCGGTAGTTTTTTACAGAAGACAACACTTTCAGAAGACAAGGTAATGCCCTTTGTCCGAATGAATACAAAAACAAAACGGATTGCATGGGGATTTCTCCTGTAATGTTTATGAGTAAATTTTGTAACTGCTTGATTTACAATGAAGTTTGTAATCTCGCAGGATTAGGAGAAGTGTCTTCAGTCTAAGTTTTAATCATGTATTTCGTTTGATGTCAATGGATAAGCCGGACGTTCCGCAATCACATTTTTTTGACGATGCGAGCCGTTGTTTCTGTACAGAGAATCGGTTTGCATCTGAACGAAAACAATGGTTTGTAATGCGTGATCTGAAGCGTTCCAATGCCAAGGTTCCCGCATACTTATTGCTTGCATCTATGCAAGTGGAGGTTTTCACACCTATGAAATGGGTGTTGAGAATCCGTGCCGGCAAGCGTGTACGCGAGCAGATTCCGTTTATCTCCGATCTCCTCTTCGTTCATGACACGGCGGAGGCTCTGAATCCCATTGTTTCCAAAACACCGACATTGCAGTACCGTTACCGCAAAGGTGGTGCCTATTGTGAACCCGTGACCGTGCCCGACAGGGATATGCAGCGTTTCATTCATGCTATCGGCACGACAGAATCTCCGCGTTTCTATCTTCCCGAAGAAATAACTCCGTCCATGTACGGCCGGCGCATCCGCATCGTTGGCGGCCCGCTTGACGGCTACGAGGGTAGCCTCATCACCACCCGCGGCTCGCGCGTCAAGCGTCTGCTTGTGGAACTTCCACGTCTGCTGGCAGTAGGGGTGGAGGTGAGTCCGGAGTATGTGCAGGTGGTGGGGTGAATGATATAATAAAGTCAAAGAAACTATATCCGCTTTTGCAACTTTTCGTTGGATATACGTTTGGGATTTTTTAAGTAATAGATAAATGTTAAAGGTAAGCGCCATATTATGAATTGTTTCCGATATTATTCATCAATTTTTTAAATTAAGAAAGATTACAATGGCTGTTTGTTGTGGTTTTAATGATCTTAAGCATGATCTTGAAAGGAAAAAGCAGATTGTTCTATTTGTCGGTGCTGGAATAAATGCTACTTCAGATCCTGTCATAGACATGTCGTGGAATTCGCTTATGGACATGTTGTTTAGTGACGCTTTGCGATTTTTGGCAATAGAGAAAGATATCTCTACTGTGGAAATGAACATTATCAGGCAAGGATTGAATAAAAAATCACTTGACAATCAAAATAAGTTTTTTAGCGATTTGCTTAGAATTAATGAAACTCTTGACTATGAATTAACACAACAGATTAAGGCTTCAATAGTAAAGGAAATTTTAGGAGACAATTATATCATGGCTATTCAGAAATTTCTGTATAGTCAGTGTAATAAGCGACTGATAAGGCGGAAATTTCAAGAAGCATATTCATTGAAAAACAAGGAGAAAGAGAAAAAAACATATCCTTTTTATACGCTTTATACAATGGCAAGGATGATAATTCTGTATCCGTATATCAAGGCCGTAGTAACATACAACTATGATAATTTTTTGAAAGAAGCTATATCAATTTTATTGGAAAGTAGAGAGGAGTATTTTACACTTGATGAGTTGGAGCGGATAGGTAAACGCAATCTTGTGATTCAAGATGTTTCTGGGTTCGTATACGCTCAGGAGATGACGGATGATATTTTGTCAATCTATCATGTGCATGGTTATATTCAACCACCATCGGAATCATTTATTGCAGATAATAATCAAATAGTATTGTCTCTTGATGAATATCATGAGAATGAGAAGAATATCTATTCATGGCCTACAGCAACACAATTGCATTTTCTTAGTCATTATACTTGTATACTTGCAGGTATGTCACTAACCGACCCGACGCCGCAAAGAATGCTATATTTTGTAAAGCGTAGTGGAAATGATGATAAGATTTATTATTTGTCGGCAAATGGCAATCCTAATATTAAGAATGAGCAATATCTTAAAGCATATAGTTCGATACGCGAGGTGAAGAATGTCTACCATGCAAAGTGCGGATTGAATGTAATATATAATAGGGAGGGATATTTTCAATTATACAAAGAATTGAATACAATAGTAGACAACTTAAATATTTAATGTCATGGGAGTATTTGATAATGCCAAAAAGGTTCCTACCGGAGTATGCGGATTGGACTCTTTGTTTTATGATGGTTTACAGTTGCAGAATTTCAATGAGAAAGACTCCTCTTCGGAAAATAAATCGCGAAACAAAGAGAAGGGATTGATAATTATGCTTAAGGGAGTCAGAGGCATAAACAAAATGCATTTGGCTATGCAGATGCTTCATGGTATATCAAGATCTATATACAGTATCCCTGGTTTGTCTAAATATGCATCGGTTCCATATTTCTTTTCTTTGAACAAAACAAAGGAAGATCTCTCTGATTTTTTCTTGGATTATCTGATAACACGACAAATAGACATTATCATTCGGAAGAGTGCCAGTGGAGAAGATGCTTCATGGAAACAGGATATTTTGGCTAAAAGTCTTTTTACAGTGGATAGATGCTCAGAACAATGTGTACAGAATGCAAATCACTCGGTCTATCTTCCGAAAGACTACCGGAATTGTTTGGACAAATATCTATGTGACAGGATTATATATTATAATAATCGTACAAATGCCCTTCATTTTCTTAGGGATTATGAGGGTGATGATGATGATAACCTTCTATTTCACCGCCGTAGTGATGACCTTACGTATTATTGGGGAAAAGGCAAGGACAATCTAAGGTTTCTTCCGCAATATATGCGGGATGATTTCTTTGATGTACGGTTTAACGAACGTCTGTCTGGTGAAGACTTCTTTGATTGTGACAATACGATGTATTCATATTCCGCAGGTCAGAAATTTCAAAAGGTTTTGGATTGTCTTGAGAATATAGAAATGGAGAATGCTGAGAAGCAAGAAGTGGCAGAGGATAATGATAGAGACAAACAGAATGGTTGTAGTCGGTCATGGGCAAGGCAATATAGTCCGTGTATTGTCATTGACGGATTTGCTCAACTACATACCGATGAATTGGAACGACTGTCGTTTCCGCATATAGAGAAAGTGCTTAGGCGGCTGTCCATGGTATCGATTCTAGTCTTTGACGAGAGAGCAAATAATATAACTTGTAATGCTGATATTGTCATAGACATGAGGAAAAAGGAGTATGCTGATGAAGACTATGCTTTTCATGAGTTGCAGATATCAAAAAGTGTATTTCAGCCTGCAGCATTCGGGTGGCATAAGTATAAAATCCGTAACTGTGGTATAGAAGTGTATCCAAGCATACATCGCCTCTTGCAACGAAGAAATTATATGTCAAAGATATTGACACATACGCATGCTAATATATTGGATGAATCGTATGAACGCTTTATGAGGACTGAACGTCTCCAGTATCACAATATAGCAGATCCGAATATTTCTTATGATAATTATCAGGCTGAAAAATCCGATAGGGAGATGGACTTGCTTAAAGAAATGTACCGAAAAGGAAAGGAAGCTCGCTTACGACTGACGAAAAAAATAATTCCAAAGCATTATGCGACTGATATTTTAGAGGCAGTATTATTGGGTGGTCCTATGAAATCACCTTTAGATGAGAATTGTTATCATACGGATGATAGGAAAATGCACGCCTTAGGAAGTTCTTCCAGATGGCGGGAATATAAGTCGGTGACGGCATTAATAGGAAATCCAAACAGTTTCAAGCGCTTTCTTGCCATAGCCCGTACTTTCAGAGCTTCAAAGCATAAAGAGCATACGTTGGTGATTCTTTTTGACAAGGAAGAAGACGAAATGCGTCGACAATTCATTTGTCCGGGATTCAATACATATGAGGCGGATTTTCTGCCGTGCTTGGAACTTATGGACTTGAGTGAGCAGGATAAGCTTGATGAATTGAATTCTAATAATAAAGACAAACGTGAAAATGTATACCCAAAATATCCAATCAATAACCGGCGTTGTTCTACTTGTTCTTACAAATGTAAATTGAAAGAATGTTGTCTTCGATGCTACAAATATATACATTTTCTTAATGTAAGGATGGGGTGTATATCGGCAGATGAGTTATATTCAGTGTTGAAACAGCAAATAAACGTTCCTTATTTTGATGGTATAAATCAAAAGAAAGTAAGCAGGATTGTTATAGATGATTTACAAAAGATAGATTATAGTTTCCCGCTTTTGAAAGATGAACATCTTTTTTTGACAGCTTTAGTAACGTTGTGTCGAGAGAATGATGTGGAGTTGCAAATATTATGTGATAAGAAAGCCGGATTGACAAAAGAACTTTGTTCATTGGCAGACAATGTTGTCTGTATAAATAGGGATAAGGCAGATACAAATAGTATAGTATTGTATTTGGAACGTTTTGCTGAGCATATCTCTCCAAGTGAGATAATACAATATAATATTGACAACATCTCAGAACTATTTAAGTGCGATGGTGCCGATATACGATTGGATGCTATTGTAAGGGAAGAAAAAGATGAAATAAAAGAAATAGAAACAAATATTTCTAATACACCCGGACAAGGGGATACAAAAGCCGATTCTATGAGTAATGAAACAGAATGTTTTAAAGCTTGTATAAAATTTAAATGTATTGGCTCTATGAAAGACTATTGGCGTATGAAAATAGATATTGGCAATACAAGGCAAGTATAGAGAAAGGTGAATATGTTATATAATAGTAAGTCTTAATTGTGGTGCTTGCTGTTGGGTTATGTATTGTTCTTTGTAGATATTTTAGAAATGTTTTTTATACAAAGATTGTAAGAAGTTGGAGACCGTAGATAGTAAAATAACAGAGATGTTGTATGCCGTGTACTAAAGAAGAAAGTTTTATTGTCATGGGCGATAATGCGGCATGCCGCATTCCTTGTATGGAGTCGCAAATCAATACTCCGCACATGAAAGTCTACTATACAGTAACAAAATAAATATCAGATTATCAACTTTTTTAAGACTTCCTTATCCCGAACTGATATTTTTTCATGTCGTTTTCACTTTTGAGAAATGGGATGTACGTTGATAATATAGTCTGATATTTTTATTCATATTTTATTAAGTTAGGATATACGTAATAAAAAGTTATGTGTGGAATAGTAGGATATATCGGCATTCGTGAGGCCTATCCGATATTGATGGATGGCCTTCACCGCCTTGAGTACCGAGGTTACGACAGTGCCGGTGTTGCCCTTGTTTCGGATAGTGGCAACCTTAATGTATACAAATCCAAGGGTAATGTTTCTGATTTGGAGTCAGTCGTGTCAGACAAGGACTGTGTCGGAACCGTCGGTATCGCACATACCCGTTGGGCTACTCACGGAGTACCGTCGGAAGCCAACAGTCATCCCCATATCAGTGGGTCTGGCGACATAACGCTTGTTCATAACGGTATAATCGAGAATTATGCCACGCTAAAAGAACAACTCATAGAGAAAGGATATACATTTAAGAGCGAAACGGATACGGAGGTTCTGGTTCAACTTATTCAGTACACAAAAGATTCTGTTCCGGATTGTAATCTTGCAATGGCAGTGCGGCTTGCCTTGAAAAAGATCATCGGGGCATACGCCATCTCCGTCATCGACCGTAGAGAACCGGACCGTCTTGTGTGTGCCCGCAAGTCGTCTCCGCTTGCCATCGGTGTTACTGAGGGTAACAAGGAGATATTCATCGCCAGCGATGCCTCTCCGATAGCAGCATATACCAAGCATATAATATATCTCAACGACGGTGAGATAGCCGTTTGTGAGCGTGGCATGGACGTACAGGTATTCAACCTTGACAATGAGAAGATAAGTCCTGAGGTCAAGGAAGTTGATATTGACCTGAACATGCTTAGCAAGGACAGTTTCGAGCATTTCATGCTCAAGGAGATATTCGACCAGCCCAATGTATTGAGGGACTGCATGCGCGGCCGCATTGTCAATGCGCCTTATTCCCGTCCGTGGTCACCGCATTGGCATGGTGACAAATGCGACAGTCTGAGCGTTATCCTTAGCGCTGTCACACTCCATAGGCGCGAGCTTCTGCGTGCCCGACGAATCATCATCGTAAGCTGCGGCACATCGTGGCATGCTGGTTTGATCGGCAAGCAGCTGATAGAGCATTTCTGCAAGGTTCCTGTCGAGGTGGCTTATGCGAGCGAGTTCCGCTATTCGGACTCAGTAATCGAACCCGACGATGTTGTCATGGCGATATCGCAGAGCGGTGAGACAGCCGACACGATGGCAGCCATGGAGATGGCCAAGGCTAATAAGGCACTTGTCTTCGGTATCGTCAATACCGTTGGTTCCAGCATATCGCGTATCAGTGACACAGGAATCTATATCCATGTCGGTCCCGAGATAGGTGTGGCCTCCACTAAGGCATTCACGGGTCAGGTGACAGTCTTGGTGATGCTCGCCCTCGCTCTCGGCATGGCCAAAGGCACGGTGTCGCAGGAAGAATACAGCGAGGTGTTGCATGAGCTAGTCATGATACCAGATAAGATTCAGAAAGTGCTGGAACAGAATGACAAGATAAAGAACATCGCGCGCAGATATACTTATTCTAAGAATTTCCTGTATCTCGGTCGAGGTTATAATTATCCCGTAGCTTTGGAAGGAGCATTGAAACTGAAGGAGATTTCATACATACATGCTGAGGGCTATCCAGCCGCTGAAATGAAGCACGGGCCTATAGCCCTGATAGACAGCGAAATGCCTGTGGTGTTCCTTGCCACACATCATCAGCTTTATCAGAAAATCGTTTCCAATATGCAGGAAGTGATAAGTCGTAAAGGCAGAATTTTGGCAATTGTGACCGAAGGTGACGAACAGGTAAAGGCAATGGTTGATGAAACCATTGAGGTACCGCCAACACTGGCATGTCTTGCCCCGTTGCTAAGTGTCATTCCGCTTCAGCTTCTGAGCTATCATGTTGCTGTTGCGAAGGGTCTGAATGTTGACCAGCCGAGGAATCTTGCGAAGAGCGTGACGGTGGAGTAGGTTTATTTTAGTAAATCTTTATCATCCATATTTTTATAGAAAATGGTAGATAAATAATGTATTAGAATTATAAACTGATTTTTTGAGAATCAAAAGTATAAACATTACCTATAAAAATTTATTTATGAGTACAAGATATCAATACATGTCTTTTGATAAAGCGCGATATATTTTACGTAACAAATGTTTGCCGTTAAGTCATTTTTCACGTTATAATGATCCTTATGAATGCTCAATAGAAGGTGTATATTATGAAGAATTGAAAAATATAGTTACATCTGGTGATTATGGGAAAATTCAAAATATAGTAACAAAAGTGATTGAGGATAAATCTTGTGGAAAAGTAAACATAAATAATGCAGCGATTGGGGCTATTGCAACATCTGTAGTTAATTCAGGTTTAGCTTTGACATCTCCTATTTCCCTCATTGGTGCATTGGTTTTATTAGGGGGGTCAATGAAATTAACTTCAAAATTTTTGAATAAAGCAGATAGTCAGACTGTCAATAAGATCGAGAAATATATGAAAAAGTTTCTTCTTTTGTCTGCGGAAACGTATACATCTTGCTTTTCGACTACTAATGATAATCTCCTTATGTGGAGTCACTATGCAGATTCACACAAAGGTGTTGTAATTGGTTTTAGAATTAATCAAAAGCCGTTTAAAGACAATCCTCCTTTGCGTATGAAATATAGTCAACAAAGGTTTATACTGGACGAACAAAGAATATGTGACAATGATATATGGGAAGATATTAAGTCTACATTATTAACTAAAAGTGATAAGTGGAAATATGAAAATGAATGCCGTTTTATTTTTGATGGGCAGAAAAATAAGGATTTAATCATTTGGTATGACCATAATGACAATCCTGTTATCAAATTATCAAATGAAGCTATAGATTGTGTATATATTGGAGCACGTGTTTCATCTGGAAATGAAAAGATGATAAAAAATATAATTGAAACACAATATTCTAATGAAATAATTACCAAGAAAGCTAAACTTTGCCATACAGGTTTTGGAATAGAGTTTTTGGAAAGTTGTTAAGTGTCCCAAAGATTTTTTGTAGATCATATATCTTATTTCGGCCATTTCTGTAAAATTACATGCCAAAATAGAACGCTTTTGTAAATCTATTGTATAGTGATATAGTGTTTTATCTATTCATACGTTTGGAAGACTTATATGTATAAATCTTAATTTATTATAATGTATTTGTAAGAATCGGCTTACCATCAATGTGTAGCAGTTATGCGACAGCTGTACGTTTTCTATTGGATGTTGCATCGGGCATCGTATTAAAAGCACATATTAAAGGATTATCTGTCTTTTGACTAGTAATTACAGAATGAGCTCATTCTGCGCCTTAATTTCATAGGTTAAATTTGGATGTTAATTTAAAGAATTTCACTCCATAAAAGAGAACAATTTTAAAGCATATTAAGTACGTTCCATGAGGAAAGTATTACACATATTATTAGGGATTTATGGTTTTATTGCAAACCTCATTACCTACATAACAGGCATTGACAATGTTTTGAATATATTGAATAAATATTTGCCTTTCTTTTCACCCTATTTAATCATTGTAATAAATATATTGCTACTTATTTTGTTAATATTTTATTGTCCTATTTTGTTGACAATTTATGTAACTCTATCGCGCAGAAAAAAAATAGGAACACACAATATAGAATGTAGTCCGTTAAATTTCTTTGTTTATAGATTGCTTAATAAAAATGGTAAGCTATTGAAATTGGTGCATTGCAAACTATATCACCACTCCTATAAATTGAAAAATGAAATAAGAAAAGGGCTTATTCTTAATAGGGAACAATTACAAGAGAGAATTGGAGATCTTCTAAACTTAACAGGTCCATCGTTAAAAGACGTTTTCAATTTGACATTATCCATAAATATAAAGCTTTTATCATATTCATCGGACAATAAATCATTTCTTACCCCCTATGTTCAAGTTCAACGAGAAAGTATTAAGAGGGATGTGAGCAAAGAACGAAATCTTAACCATAAATATATTGTTTTGCCTGACAAAGATGCTGATCAAAAAAGGGCTTTTTTAGATGCAAAGCATTATCATGAGCATAACGAGGAAAGAATATACCAGGTAAATAGCATTTTTAATTATTTATTTAATTCGAATACTCGGTATTGGATGTCAAACGACTTATCCAAGGATGAAGCAGATGAAATATTCTTTACATCGAGTGAGAACTATCCAAGACATTACAAATCAATGGCTGTTTTCAAAATTGTACCACCTTTTAAAAAAGAGGCTATACCGGAAGGACTTCTTATATTCGATACAGAAAACACTGGATGTTTTGTAGAAGAAGAATGTGCTCAACTGATGGGATTGATAGCCCATCTATTATATGAAATATTTTTAGAATATAAAATATATGAACAAAAAGAGGAAACAGAAAGAGAAAAAAACATCTATTACAAAAGAAAGAAAAAAACTCTTAGACATTTATAAAGAAAAAGTGCCGTTAGTAATTTCGGGAGTGGCCTTATCTCAAAGAAATCAGTCAATATTTCATGAAGCATTGTCTTCAGGAATAAAGTCCTATAATACATATTACAAAGAAGGTTTCTTTAAAATATCCATGGGAAAAGGTCTCACTTTCGTGAGTAATCTTCTATTAAAGTCTGGATTCTCTCAACTTCATGATTTAGGAGAAGATATTAAAAGATCTGGAAAGTTATAAATGAAAACATATGAATAGATGTCTTTTGAGGATGCCTACAGCATATTCAATATTTGTTATAAATTGTTTTTGTGATAAATAATTTAGTAGAATAGGTTATCTCACACTATCATTATCATAAAATAGAAGATGTCGGAAGAATCACAGAAGACCCAACGAATAGCAAAAAACACCTTTATCCTATATGTAAGAATGCTGTTTACGGTTTTTATAAGCCTCTATACAGCAAGATTAGTGTTAGATAAGTTAGGTGCAGAAGACTATGGTATTTACAATGTTGTTGGTGGAGTAGTTGCGATGATGTGGATGCTTAATGGAGCCTTACAATCCTCTACCACCCGTAATATAACAATTGAATTGGGTTGTGAAAATTTTGAAAAATTAAATAAGGTATTTGGGAATGCTCTCTCTATCCACGGTCTGTTGTCATTTGTCATTTTGTTGATTGGAGAGACAATAGGTTTGTGGTTTGTATGTAATCAGTTGAATATACCGTCTGATAGAATAATTGCTGCTCAATGGATTTATCAAACATCAATATTAAGTATGGTGATATCAGTAATGAGCGTACCTTTTAATGCTGCCATTGTAGCTTATGAGAAGATGTCTGTCTATTCATACATTTCTATATTGGATGTTGTTTTAAAATTGGTGGTAGTTTTTGCCTTAGATTTGGGATCAACAGACAGACTTGTTATGTATTCCGTTTTGATGTTTGCAACGCAGTTTGTTGTTCAAGGGTGTTACATTATATACGGCTTGGTCAAATTGCCCGAGATAACATTTCACTTCTTGTATGACAAAAAGATATTTACGAGTATGTTTGCTTTTGCCGGTTGGAATTTGATAGGGTCAGGATCTGCTCTTGTAATGACGACCGGACATAGTATTATTTTGAACCAATTCTTTGGTCCTCTTGTAAATGCTGCAAAAGGTATTGCTAATACAGTGCTTAGCAAAGTAGGTTCTTTGAGTAATAGTTTTCAGATGGCTTTGAATCCCCAGATATATAAGTCTTATGCAACCGGGAACATGGAATATATGCATAAACTTATCTTTGCAAGTTCGAAGTTTTCATATTTCTTGATCTTTATAATATCCTTGCCAATCATAATTGAGGCAGATAATATACTTGGCTTTTGGTTAAAAGAGGTGCCAAAGTATACTATTGGTTTTGTGAGATTACTATTATTGACAACAGCTGTTAATGCGTTGTGCAACCCACAGGTGATTGCAGCCCAAGCTACAGGCAACATCAAGAAGTTTCAAATGGTAGAGTCTTTTACCTTATTGTCAATACTTCCTTTTACTTGGATGGTATTGAAGTTTGGCTTGGAACCTTTGTCTGCGTTTTATATTTATTTAGTTATACATATAGTGGCAGTGCTGGCTCGGGCAATTATGCTTCGCAAAATGATTAATCTGTCTTTGAAAACATATTTAAGGTATGTTATATTTCCAATAATTATAGTTACTGTTGGGACAACTCTTGTCGGTTTTGTATTGCATGAGTTGGTGAAGCCGGCATATTTTATAACTTCACTACTTGTTTGTTCTGTTTTATCTATTATTACTGTTCTTTCTGTATTCTTTATTGGCTTACAGAAAAATGAGCAAAATTTGGTAAAAGAAAAAATAGCATTCGTGATAGCCAAGATGTTAAATATAAGCAAATAGAAAAAATGAATGTATTGTCGTATTGAATTATTAAAACATAAACTGAAAATAATGAAAACTATAAGAATGAAAACATGGTAATCAGATGTTCCAATATGCTTTTGCAAGAGCACTCCAATTGAAATTAGGTGGATAAAATGATATTTGATTTTACTTGTATGTGTATAAATTCTTCAAATGGTTCTATTAGAGCAGACAATGACATTAAGTAAGTCATAAAGATTAATTTATACGGCTTACTTATGAAGACAAAATGGTAATGACACCAAGGGTATGGCGCAACGAAAAACAGCTAGTGAGAGATATTTATAAACAAAATTGGATTTTAATATGACAAATGAACTAATTTCTATTATAATTCCTCTGTACAATAAGGAAAAAGCGATAAGTCAGACCTTGATGTCTGTACTCAACCAAACATATAATAACCTTGAAATTATAATAGCAGATGATGGTTCAACAGACAATAGTGCTTCTATAGTAAAAAAGATCGCTTCGGAATATGGACGAATCAAATATTTTCATAAAAAGAATGGAGGTGTGAGTTCTGCACGAAATTTTGGTCTTTCAAAAGCGTCTGGAGAATGGATTGTATTTTTGGATGCAGACGATGAAATGATGCCAAATAACTTAGAAGTTCTCATTGGATTAACCGAAAAATACAATGTCAATATAGCATCTTCAAATATTTGTGTCAAGGAAGAAGATGGTAATATTCGTAATATAGATTTACGAATAACTCATGAGATGCTTTTTCATAATTTTATAAAGGCTCTTATTGGGAATAAGGCAATTTTTGCAAGTGGAGCTTGCATATATAAAAGAAGTCTATTGGGTACGAAGCCATACAACGAGAATTTGTCTAGATATGAGGATGCAGATTTTGAACTAAAGTTGTTTGTCAAAAGTGCTGTTGCCATGACACCTAAGGTTTCTTTTATACACCATGGAGAGTTTGCGGAATTGAGTAAAATACCTAATAATAAAAAAGAGAAAGATTTTATTTTTAATATAGATTTCGCTCATAAAACATTTTGGCAGAAAATCAAGATGGGACAATATATAAATGAGGGAAGTCGCACATATACAGATGGGGTGAATTCTATGAAAGCGAGATATGGATTATCATATTATTGGAAATATGCTTATCTCATAATAAGAAAATGGCTTGGGGTTGAATATAAATTAAAACAACTATTAGGATTTGTATGATGTCTAATTCAATACTTAGAATAAGAGTTCTTGCAACTTTGATTATTGTGGCATATCATTGTGCTTGCCCATATTTATATGTGGCAATGGACAGGATATGTTGGTGATGCTAAAGAGGCTAAAGTTGTAGTGGATTTGGTATTCTTACAAATATTAAGTAATACGATGCTTCTTACATTCTTTATGATTTCAGTATGTTGTTTTACACCTACAAGGAACATTATTCTGATAGACAAAGACAAAAGACTTTTTGTAAGAAGTTTGACCTGCTATTAGGTAAAAGAAAGTTGGTTATTGCTAATTGGTATATTAGCATATATGTTATATATCGTAAGTGGAAAGTTTGGGACTGAAACAAATGAAATAGTGGAATATTTACTTGATTATTACACTTTCTTTATTGGGGGTGTAAATTATATTGCTTGTTGCGCAAAAGACCGATTGTTATATCCTTGGCATGTTTATGGCTGTTTACAGTAATTGCAGGCATTCAATCCTTCTACATATTTTTCTTTAATCTCATGTTAATATCATTAATGAATCAGAAGTCAAGAGTGGCATATTATTAAGTATCAACAGATGTTTGTTTACAATATACCTTTTGCTTCATTATGTTGTCATTTTTTCATTGTTTTATGTAGCCCAATACATAGTCTTTATGTGAATCATGCCGTATTGGCTTGTTTTTCAATGTTCATCATGTCATTGGGAATATCATGAATTGTTACATAAAACAGGATATCAGATATATCTAACAAAATTTATGTTAAAAATGAGGACAAGAAAAGAAACCGAGTTTTATATCAAGGCGGATGCCATAATGAACAAGGTTGCTTGGCATCGTTCGTGGTTTGGTCGGATCTTCTACCCTTCCAAACTTCGACAATATATGATTACACTTAGAAAGTTAGAGTTTTATGCTACCCCCCCTATAAGAAAAGTCCTTTTTGGTATTTTGCATATTTGTTTTACAAGATACGCTATGACCGTTTAGGATATAAGTTAGGATTTGAAATACCTCTATATACTCTTGGGTATGGATGTCGTATACCTCATCATGGCAGTATCGTTTTGAATGGAGCTACTAAAATTGGAAATTATTGCTGCCTTATGAATCTGACAACATTTGCGGATGGTGATTTTAAAGAAGTAGGTAATAATGTATATATTGCGACAAATGTTGTAGTGGCACATCGCGTAAGGATATCGGATGGTTGTAAAATATCTGCATGTAGTTTCGTAAATAAAAGCTTTGATACAAAAAATATGCTTATAGGAGGTGTTCCGGCTAAAACTTTGAAAGCATGCGAACCATGGACGGAAGAATGTAAAGAAGATGTTGAATTGTGTGAGAATTTAAGAATAAAAATGGGATTAGAATATCTCATATAAATATGAAGTTGTTTAAACTTATTTTGAGATGTTAATGATTCATTAAAATACAGCGCATTCCTCAAAGGACGCACTTATATTATAGTTACCACACAGTATAATATATTGTACCAATGACGGAATACGCTGTACTCGACAAAGATACAATAAAATCTGAAATTATGCCACATCTTTCTGTTGCAAAGAAGGGATTTATCCCCAAATTCGATCTTGTGGAGATTGTCAACGCCATTCTCTACAAGTTGAAAAGCGGTTGCCAGTGGCGGCTTCTTCCAATGGGCCATCTCTTCAGCGGTGAAATTCCGAGCTGGAACACAGTATTCCATCATTACCGCAAATGGAGTGCTAAGGATGAATGGCAGGCTGTATATTCCTGGATTCTCAACAAGGGGAAGATATGCCTTGATCTGTCGCTTTCCCATATTGACGGGTCCCATACTCCTGCATATCGTGGCGGTGAGAAGGTTGAGTATCAGGGCAGGAAGAAGAGAAGCACGACAAATGCCCTCTTCTTTACCGACAATCAGGGAATACCGTTGGCGATGTCCGAACCTCAGTCCGGCAATCATGCCGACCTCTATGATATAGAGAACAGAATAGATGAGATAGTCGGGCAGCTCAAGGCCTCCGACATTCCGGTGGATGGTCTTTTCTGCGATCTCGATGCCGGCTTCGATGGCAAGGAACTCAGACGAGCCCTTGATTATCATGGAATCATATCCAATGTCTGCCCGAATCCGAGAAACGGAAGGGAAAAGACAGAGGAAAGGCTTTTCGATGAGAAAATGTATAGGGAAAGATGGAAAATAGAAAGAACCAATGCATGGATGGATGGTTTCAAAGCGGTTCTGACCCGCTTCGACACCACCGTTTCCAGCTGGAAAGGATGGAATTTCCTTGCCTTTATTGATAAAAAATTCACAAATCAACTTAGTTTAAACAATTTCAATAGAAAATATGGATGTAGTTATTTGTTTGTCAGCAAAAGACCATCATATTGTAAAGACGAATATAAAATGTATTCGCAAATATCTTCAATCTGATGAAGAATATATATATATAATTAGTAATGTAAAGAATAAAATTTTCTTCTCAAAGAAATGGCTGACAAGGCATCACGTTATTTTCATAGACGAAGACCGTATGGTTGAAGGGCTCTCTATGCAAGCCGTGCGTTCCGTCATGGAAAAGCATTTCACTTGTCAAAAATATCCCAGTTGGTATTTGCAGCAATTCTTGAAAATGGGATTTGCATTGAGCAGATATGCAACTATGCAATATTTGATTTGGGACTCGGACACAATACCCTTGCATCAGCTTTCTTATTACGAAAACGGGAGGTATCTTTTTACAGTTAAAGATGAAAACCATACACCATATTTTGATACGACTGAACGGCTTCTTGGTTTTCGTCGTTTGGCTGGATTTTCGTTTATAGCCGAACATATGCCGATAGACGTGGATGTGATGAAAGAACTTATACATGCAATAGCTTGTTCGGATGTTGATGGAGATCTTTGGTTTGAGAAAATTATAAACGCCACCAGTGGAAAAGATCAGCAGGCATTCAGTGAATTTGAGACATACGGAAATTACTGTATGGCACATCATCCGGTCATATTTAAGTCACGGTGTTTGAGAACATTACGTGAAGCTGGCTTACTTTTTGGTCGTGCTGTAAGGAAAGGTGACTTGAAAAGACTTGCCATGATGAATTTTGACACAGCGTCATTTGAAATTCGTCATAAGCCACGTTTTCCGCAAATAATATTCTATTGGTTGGATAGGATACAACTTGCATTAATGCGCAGGCTAAAATTTGTAAATTAAAACAATAATGAATATCGTATATATACACTCTTCATATAAACCCAATGATCTTATCGGTCAATGGTTCGTTGCAACAAAGGAAATGGTTGAAAGGCATGGCGGAAAGGCTTATTTTGCTATTAAATATGTAAAGGGAAAAGCACTTCAAGAGCATGACATTGTTGTCGGTGACACTATTTCCTGTGGTATTCATAGCCGCATGTTCGACTATTTTGGATTGCAGGATATGTTTTCATGGTTTGCGACCAAACGATTTTTAAGTAAACTGGATGAGATACATCCAGATGTCATTCATTTACATGTTACTAATGACTGGTTCCTTAATATGGGATTGCTATGCAAGTATATCAACAAGCACAATATAAAGGCAGTTTGGACATTTCACGATGCTCGTGTAATGACGGGGAATTGTCCTTATCCTAACTACATTGGGTGTAAAGAATGGCAGAAAGAGTGTAGCGGAAAAAACTGTAAGAATACTTTTATAGTACCTTCATGTAGATATCTTTACCTTGTCGGTTTAACGCATAAGTACCGGAAAAGTACAATAGGAAGCCTTAAGGACCTCACTATAGCGACTCCCTCAAAATGGATGAGTTCGTTAGTTGCAAAGTCGTATCTTAAGGATAAGCCATGTGTTGTCATAAACAATGGCATCAATTTGGATATGTTTCATCCTGTTAAGCAGGATGTGAGACAGAAATATGGTATTGCTAAAGATAAAATCATACTTCTTTCTGTAGGAAATCCTATTTGGGAGCTTAAAGGTCGTGCATATCTTCATCGTTTGTTTAATGAACTTCCTGACAAATACTATTTTATTTGGATAGGATGCATAGACCGTGATGTGGAAAAGTATAAAGACAATAAGCGGATCTTGGCTTTTCCAAGAGTAGACAGAGAGGAGTTGTTGCAATTTTATACTGCTGCGGATTTGTTCGTTAATCCGACATTAGCTGATAATTTTCCTACGGTAAATTTGGAATGTCAGGCTTGTGGAACACCTGTTGTGGCTTTTGATTCGGATGGAACAAAAGAGACTGTTGCTCCAAATGCCGGTATGGTTGTTCCGAGAAAAGACTACGAAGCTTTGCGTGATGCCATATTAAATTTTTTATTTGTTGATGCAGGGACAAAAAGCAGGATTTTCGCTTTGCAGTTTGACCAAAAGGATGTTATGCCAAAGTATTTCGAGCTATATAAATCTAAATAGTTATGGATGTTTCTTTTATCATACCATGTTACAATGCAGCTAAGACATTGCAGTCAACAGTGGCAAGTATAGAGAAAACATGTTCGGTTCCATATGAGATTATTATCGTGGACGATGGTAGTACGGATGAAACAGAGTATGTGACTATGGAAATAATCAGGCTGAATAATGCAGTGAGACTTTATAGCCAATGCAACAAAGGAGTCAATGCGGCCCGCAAGCTTGGCTGGAGTAAGTCAAGCGGAGAGTATGTCTGTTTTGTTGATGCTGATGATGAATTGGTGTTAAATGATAATGTTTTAGGTTGGCTTTCAGGGAAATATGACATTATAAAAGCAGGAGGATGGTATTCGAAGAACTGTCAACGTGTTGATTACGGTAATGGTTACATAGGCGAAGTGTCAGATGTTGTCTCTGCATACACGTTGGTATTAGAGGGTAAATTGCTCCCTTATATACATAGTGCTTTTTTCCGAAAAAGGGCTATTACGGAAGAATGCTTTGACATCAATCCTCGTTTTAAGATAGGCGAAGACTTGCTTTTTAACATCAAGGTAATGAGCTCATGTCGTAAGTTTGTAAGTATTGCAGAAAGGTTTTATGTCTATTCAATGAATGAAGAGTCTGCTATGCATACAAAAATATGGGGATTTAACTATATCAGGGATTTCAATGATGAAATGGAAAATTTGATACTTCCATATTGTCCAGAACTGAAAGACAAGCTAACTCTACATCGTTTTATTGATTATACGTCAACATTGTTGTTTCCAGAAGTAAAAATGAAACAACAATATTACATGGAGATAATACTTCTATTGAAAGAAAATCTTTGGCTGAAAGGGCTATCACCAAAGAAAAATGTTATATTCATTGAGAATTGGAGTTTTTACGGCGTGTATGTGAGGTTGTTCCATTTGCTGCAAAGATTGCGTGGAAGAAAAATACGAATGGTAATAGATTAGTGCGTGAAGACAATATCAATTATAACAGTAAACTACAATAATTGTCAAGGGTTAGAGCGAACGGTTAATAGCGTTGCCCGACAAACTTATACAGACGTGGAATATATTGTTGTTGATGGTGGGTCAACAGACAAGAGTGTAGATATAATCAAACAGAATGAAAACATCATATCATTTTGGGTTAGTGAGAAAGATAATGGCATCTATAATGCTATGAACAAAGGTGTATCCTTTTCGCATGGTGAATATCTGTTGTTTCTAAATTCCGGTGATTATTTTGCAGATAAAGATGTTTTATCAAATATCTTTGAAAACGGATTGGATTTAAATGAAGAATTGCTGATAGGCAGGCAGCGGTTTATCGACATTAAAAATAAAACAAAAGGAATTTCTCCAAAACTACATATTAGCGAGATTAATATGGAATTTTTTCTCAGTTCCACACTTCCGCATCAAGCTACATTCATAAAACGCAACTTGTTTGACAGATGTGGCGGATACAATGAACATTATATAGTCTGTGCAGATTGGGTGTTTTGGATAAAATCTGTGATTGAGAAAAAATGCTCTATTAGAATATTGCCTTTAACCGTGTCATATATGGAAAATGGTGGTGTGTCTTCGGATATGGATAAATGTCATAAAGACATGTCAAGATTCTTGGAAACGTGTTTAAATAATGGAACTTTAAAATGGAGTGACATTTTCAATAGTGCAATGAAATCTCGTTCATTAGATTTTTGTAATCGATTTTTTGTGTCGAGACTATGTAATAAGTTATTCATAAAGATCGGGAAAAGATTATGAAGTTGTCTATTATAATACCAATTTATAATCGTGAAAAGACATTTGCAAGATTGTTTGGATAGCATTTTGGCCATGCAAATGAAAGACTATGAGGTACTATTGATTGATGATGGTAGTTCTGACGGTTCTTGTGATATATGTAAGGCATATGAACAATTGGATTCTCGTTTTCATTACTACTATTAAGGATAATGGAGGTGTCAGTAGTGCTCGGAATATGGGAATTTTTAAGAGTGTCGGTATTTGGGTTACATTTGTTGATTCGGATGATTATGTAATGCCAGGCTATTGGAGTTGTTTGTGTGATTCCGTAACATATCAGTACGATTTACTGATTACAGGAGTAACAACCGGTAAAGTATTTATGGGGATACACAGGAGGGGGTATAGGAAATAGACGAATAGTAAATGAATATTTTAGTGAAAGTTTTATAGGCAACCCTGTGTATTTGGTAACTAATAAGTGCTTTCTTCGTAAAGTACTCAAAGACGAAAACATCTGGTTTGAAAACGGAATAAGTTTAGGAGAAGACCAAATGTTTGTGTGTCAATACTTGCAATATGTAAGTTGTTAAAGCGAAGCTGGACTCGTTTTGTAAAGCGTTCATTAAAAATGTTGATAAAAAGATCTTAAAATGCCAATAATCATAAAAGATAAAAAAATGTGTTGTGGTTGCACTGCTTGCCAACAGATTTGTCCGAAAAATTGCATAGAAATGGTTCGTGACAATGAAGGTTTCCTTTATCCTAAAATAAATAGAAACAACTGTATATATTGTGGATTGTGCGAAAGGGCTTGTCCGGAAATAAGTCCTTTTGATATAGTTTCCCCCATTGATTGCTACGCTGCTAAAAGTAGTGATGAGACAATAAGGAAAGAAAGTTCCTCGGGGGGGATGTTCACTCTCATTGCAGAATATGTCCTATCTCAAAATGGCGTTGTTTTTGGTGCAAGGTTTGATGAGAATTGGCAGGTTGTAATGGATTATACGGAGAATAAGGATGGACTCAAAAAGTTTCGTGGTTCTAAATATGTGCAATGTAGCATAGGAGATTCTTATGCTCAAGCGAGAGATTTTCTTAAATCCGGCAGAAAAGTGTTATATACAGGCTCGTCATGTCAGATAGCAGGCTTAAGAAGGTATTTGGGGCACAATTATGACAATTTATTGTTGGTTGACTATTTATGTCATGGTGCACCCAGTCCGTTCTTATGGGAGAAGTATTTGGAAGAAATTTCGCAACATAATGTTTCTTCCTTGACTAATATATCTTTTCGCAGCAAAAAGAGAGGTTGGAAGAATTTCGGCATTGTCATAGAAGTTGGAAAACATATAATAGTGGATTCCGCTTTTTTTAATAATATCTACATGAAGGCTTTCCTTTCCGATATGTCTTTAAGACCATCCTGTTACCATTGTCTGGCAAGAAACGGACGTTCAGGTTCAGATTTAACAATAGGAGATCATTGGGCTATAAGGAATATAAATACCTTATTTGATGATGATGATGGAGTCAGTCTAGTATTGTTAAATACAGACAAGGGGTATAAAACTTTCAAGAGGATAAACACAGAATCTATACAAACTGACTTTGAAAAATCAAAAAAATATAATGGGGCTTTCTATAAAGCGACGGAGGAACATCTGCATAGAAAGCGATTTTTCAGAAAATTGCAATATAGGGATGATGTCTGTTCTTTAATAAATGAAGAATTGGAAATAACTATGTTTGACCACATACAAAAGAATGTCAAAAAGTTGTTGGATTTAATCGTAAAATAATGAATATCGGAATACTTACATTGCCATTGCATACAAATTATGGTGGTGTTTTGCAGGCTTTTGCCTTGTATTATACTTTACAAAGTTATGGGCATAATGTGTCTCTGATAGATGGAAAAATGTATGAAGTGACATCTTGTAGGGAAAAAATATCGGTAGCCAGATGGCAATTTTTTAAGATGTTGGGCTTATACAAGGAAAACCATCCTCAATTGCAGTTGAGAGAAAAAATGAAGATAATCATACCTTTTATACAAAAACTCATACCTCAACAAGTTCCTTTGCAGAATGTGCATCAGGACACTTTTGATGCTATTGTCGTAGGAAGTGACCAAGTATGGAGAGGACTTTATAGTGATCAACTTGTGTTTTTTCTTGATTTTGCAAAGGGATGGAATATAAAAAGAATAGCATATGCGGCATCTTTTGGCGTGGATGACTGGAAACCTTCTTGTAATGTTGCAGAATATTGTAAGTCTTTGTTAAAAGATTTTGATTATGTTTCAACGAGAGAAAAAAATGGCATTAAAATATGTAAGGACATCTTGGAGTGTAAGGCGGAATGGGTTATAGACCCGACAATGCTTTTAGAATCTCATGTATATAGGGATATTGCTTGTAGGGGGGGGAGTCGATGTAAATGAAAAGGAACCGTATTTGCTCGCCTATTTGCTTGACAATGATACGGAAAAGCATTATCAAGTAGAAGAAATAGCTTGCAAATACAACCTGAAAATTATAAATATTGGGATCTCAGAAACTGGTCAAAAGGTTTTGTCCATAGAAAATTGGTTGAAATTGATAGAAAAAAGTAGTTATGTGACAACGGATAGTTTTCACGGAACTGTATTTTCCATACTTTTCAACAAACCTTTTTATGTCTTAGGTAATAATAGTAGAGGAAACTCTAGGTTTAATAGTCTTTTGGAATTTACCGGTCTAATGGATAGAGTTAAAGACAATTCTATAGATACCATAGATTGGCAAATTGTGAATGAGAAAGTTAGTGTGGAAAGAAAACGTTGTTGTGGAATTTTAAAAGAAAAGATACAATAAAGTTATGTTGTCTTATATAAAGAGTGAGCTAAGACCGCTAAAAAAACAGAAACTGTTTTTGGCATTGGTCATTGTCTGTATCTTACGCAAGACTCTTTTTAATAGAGCGAGAGATATGGATGCATATTCATCAGTAGATGCCAATGCCTCTGTCGCTATCCTTATGACCATGATTTTGGGAGCCTTAATGCTTACAAAAATGGGAAAGATTAAGCAAGAGATTAAAAGATGCTCTCCTTTTCTTTTTTATTACTATTTTGCAGCAATAAGTGTTTTATGGGCTGGAATGCAGTCTCTTGCTATTGCCGGATATAAAGCTGTAGAAGTGATTGTCGGTTTTTTTTCAGTTATGTATATAATGCATTGTCTAAAAACAACAAGGGAGCGTTTTACTTTTATCTTGGTCAGCCTTACATTCTGCAATGTGATATATCTCATCATGTTTTTAAGATCAGGTTTGGGGCATGACAATGCGTTTCCTTTATTGGCAATTACAGAAATGCTTTTATTATTGGGATGTGTACGGTATAATATCCTTCAATTAAAACAAGTGAAGCACCATTTTGTGGTTTCAGCCTTGACAATTGTATTTGGAACATCGACTGCCAGTTGGATGTCACTTATTATCGGGCTTTTCTTTTTCTTTAGTACAAGCCGGAAAGGAATTAATTTAGGGTTGGCATTGATAGTTGCTGTGTTGTTTTATGGGGCTTATCAATTATGGGGTGATGTCATTTACAGTATAGTATTTGGTAATAAGAGTAAGGAAATGATAGAGTCTGGTTCAGGGAGGCGTGAACTTTGGACAGCTTATATCAAAGGTTGGTTGGAAAGTCCGGTTATTGGTCATGGTTTTATTGTTGGTGAGAAAGGTGCTATAGCTGCAAAGTATATTGCTTTTGCGACAAATACAGCCCACAACATGATGATTTCTGTTTTGGTGAACACAGGATTGGTTGGATTGTTTATATGGCTGTATTTTCTTTGGAAACAGTGTCTGATTTGTTGGAGTTATTCTTTGAAAAAGAATTCTTATGCTTTGACATGTTTTCCTGCTATAATTGCGATGTTTGTCAATGCAAATAGTTTTCCAGTCATAGGGTCTGAATGGTCTCCGGTGTCTCCGCCAATATATGCTTTGATTATTTTCATCTTTGTTTATATCAAGCAAGATGTTATCACAAATAAAAGTTTAGCTAGATGAAAGTATTATATTGTAATCCTGTTTTTTTTGAATATCGTTTGCCTTTTTATAAGGAACTTGTGCGGTTGTTTGAAGGTGATTTTTATGTGATGTACTCTCCTGTGCGTTATAGGATATGTAAGAAAGAGAATTTTTGCAAACAGATAAAGGTAGAACTTGGAGATAATGCCATAGAGTTGGCGACAGATCATGTGTTTGATACGAATTCTAAGAAATGGGATGTGATGCCTGACATAGAAAAAGGAAAACGCATACCATTTACTTATGGTCTATTTAGGGCTGTCAACAAAATAAAGCCCGACGTGCTGATTACTGAGGGATATTTCCAATGGACTCCATTGGTGCTTCTTTATGGATTGATTCATCATATTCCTGTATATCTTGGATATGAGCGTACACTACATACCGAACGTAATACCGGAAAAATTAAGACTTGGCAGAGAAAACTTTTTAATAGTTTTTTTGCCGGCTTCTTGGCAAATGGTTCAGAGACCCGTAAGTATCTTGAATCTATCGGTGTACCATCTGATAGAATTCATATCGGAGGCATGAGTGCGGATGCGGGATTCCTGCGCAAAGGTATAGATTCAATGATGGAAAACGAGAAGCGATCATTAAAGAGTAAGTATGTACCTGATGGTAAAGGATTGCTTTATTTGTTTGTCGGACAAATTGCAGAACGTAAGGGTATAAGATATCTGTTGGAAGCATGGCAAAAGCATATTATAACCAATCCTTTGGATGTCTTGCTATTGGTAGGATATGGTAATCAATTTAAAGAGTTCAGAAATAACTTTGGTTCTAATAACACTATTATTTTCACGGGGCGGGTAGGCTATGATGATATATATAAATACTATGCCATTGCCGACGTTTTTGTTCTGCCGACCATAGAAGACAACTGGAGTCTAGTGATACCGGAGGCTATGGCATGTGGGTTGCCGGTTGCGACTTCTATTTATAACGGCTGTCATCCGGAATTAGTAAAGAAAGGTGTGAATGGCATAACTTTCGATACATTCAAGGAAGAAAGCATAGTGGAGGCTTTAGACTATTTTCATCACCAAGACCTAAAAAGAATGGGGCAGAAATCAGTAGAAATAGAGCGAATTTATAATACAGAGCATTGTGCGTATCGTGTTTACGAGACAATAATTGTAGGAAACCACTAATGCAAGAAAGATTACTCTTTATAGACTGGATGAAAGCATTGGGTATGCTCTTTATCATAATAGGTCATTTCTCCCCCCCCTATTTACAAATTATAACATATTCATTCAGTGTACAATTTTTTTTCTTTATATCGGGCTTTCTCTTCCGTAGAGAAGAAAACTTAAACCAATTTGCATGTAAATGCTTTCGAACTTTGCTCATTCCATTCTATATATGGGGTGGATTAATGCTTGTTTTCTACAATCTGCAACAGAGAAGCATGGATATCTTTTTCTACTCATTGGAAGGATTGTTTTTGGGATGCAATAATTTTATGGGTGTAAGAGGGTGTGGTGAACTCTGGTTTATAGTAACACTTTTATGGCTGAAAATAATTATGCAGTTTAATAAGAGAGACTATATGACATGGATACTCGTTTTATTATCAATCTTATGTGCTGTAGCATACAAATATTTAATATCAAATACACAAATCGCTTATTGGGGAGTTGGTGTTTTCAATAGTTTTGTAGCCTATCCGTTTTTTGCCATAGGTCAATCTTTGTCTAAATATAAGGATGGTATTAAAAAAATTGCTTCAAGAATTGATAAATATCCGTTTGTAATTTTTATATCTATATTGGCATTTATTGCAATAACAGTTGTTTTGATTGCTCCAATGAATGGTATTGTTCACATGGTATATGGAGGATACGGAAATAATATTCTACTTTATTTGATAATAGGTATAATAGGAATCATTTATATGTTTTTTATCGCCATCTTCTTATCAAAAATCAAAAGTTGGTATAAGTGTGTACGATATGTAAATACTGGAAGCATTATGGTTTTAGGCATTCATATAGGTTTTGTAAATAAGATTCGTCCGTATTTGGTTTCCATATTCGGGAACGAGGGATTTGGCTTTGAACTAAGTATTATTTCAGCCTCAGTGTTACTGTTATTGATTTTCATACCGATGATAAAATTTTTTACGACCTATTTCCCCATAACTTTAGGATATAGAAATTAAGTGCAGAATTTATGATTTCAATTATTACGATATCTTTTAATGCCGAGACATATATAGAGCATACTGTTAGGTCTATATTGTCCCAATCCGATGGTAAGTTTGAGTTCATTCTTGTTGATGGGGCGTCAAAAGACGGGACGGTGGCTTTGGTACAGCGAATTGTAAGCGAGATAAAATTTCCGGAAGAGCGTTTTATCTGCATATCGGAAAAGGATAATGGCGTATATGATGCCATGAATAAAGGTGTTTTAGCAGCACATGGTGATTTCGTTTTATTCATGAATGGAGGAGATAGTTTCTATGCCCATGACGTAATCAGCACATTTAAAAGAATCATCCCTCTACGGGAAGCCGATGCCTATTACGGGAATACCATGATGGAATTTTATGAGGGCAGAGGTATACGTCATGAGAATGAGGAATGGCATCAAGACTGGATAATGCCTTTCATTCATCAGTCTGTTATCGTGAAAAGGAAGTTGCTGATGGAGCATCCTTTCAATTTGTCCTATCGGATACTGGCGGACAGGGAGTTTTTTTATTGGATGAGAAAGAACGGGTGCGCTTTCCATTACGAAAATTTCATCGTGTCTAATTATGATGCACGAGAGGGGATGAGCGAGAACAATCCTTACCTGATAGCAATAGAGGGAGACCGGATTTTGGGATTGGACAAGAAACCTTTTTATTGGTTGAGGAAACTTAGATGGCGTTGCACAAAAGCTCCTATACAATTTATCAAGGACCATGCACCGAGAAAATGGCTTAATTGGTATTTTTTGAAAAAGCGGAAGAATATTATATGGCAAGAGAAATATTAGACAAAAGAAAAGCAAATTATCGTCAGCTGAATATTGAACTACTGAGAATCTTCTCGATGTTGATGGTGTTGGTGATACATTACAATGTGGGCACCAACGGACAGACTACGCATGAGATGGTGGTGACAGAACCAATTAAAGCTATAGGTATTGCAAGTTTGAAGAGTCTTAGTTTTATCTGTGTGAACTGTTTTATCATAATTTCCGGATATTTTGGAATAAAATGGAAATGTAAGGGATTTTGCAATTACTTGTTCCAGATAAGTTTCTGGGGGGGTATGATTCATGTTATTGCGGTAGTGTTGAATTGTTCGGATTTTTCCATTCTACACATGCTTGGCAATATGTTCATGTTCCTGATTAATGGAAACTGGTTCTTTGTGGCCTATCTCGGATTGTATATGTTTGCTCCTATATTGAATGCCTATATAGAGAAGGTTGACACCAGACATTTGGGCCGGATGGTATTAGTGTTCTATTTGTTCCAGACGGTGTTTGGATGGATATTTAAGACTTGCGTGGAGTTTACACAGGGGCTGACATTCGTGTCTTTCTTTGGGTTATATCTTTTGGGTGCTTATCTAAGAAAAAGCTCCATGAAATGTTTCCTCTTTCCGGCAAAGGTTGACATGATGATGTATCTCGGTGTGGGAGTAATCTGTGTCATTGGAAGCATGTTGACCAATTATATCGGGATTCAAAAGGATGTGTATAGCTATATTTCGCCTTTGCAAATCATACAGACTATATATCTGTTCTTGTTTTTCAAAAAGATTCATGTATCTGAGCGGTATCATAAATTGGTTTTATTCTTTTCGTCCTCAGCCTTTTCTGCTTTGTTGATGCATTCGTGGGATGGTGTCAGATTATATGGCAATGGACTTAGGTGGATTGATGATTCGCTGCCTGTTCCGTTCTGCTTTACTGTGATTTATATCGTGTTGTTCTTCTGTACAGCATGTTGCTTGGACAAGATAAGAATATTTGCGTGGAATCATTCTTTGGCAAAGGTTTTCAAATAGAATATAATGGTTGGTATTTCGGTGGTAATCCCGGTATATAATGCTGGGGCATTTATAAACAAATGTCTGGATGCGATTATAGCCCAAGAGGGTGGGACTTCGTATGAGATTATCTTAGTGGATGACGGCAGTACGGACAATTCGGTGGAGGTGATTCGTCAGTATCAAGAGTCGAAGGAATTAAAAGAGTCCGGAGGACGGATTTTGTTGATGCAACAAATGAATGCCGGACCGTCGAAAGCGCGTAATCGCGCTATTATGGCGGCAGAAGGCAGGTATTTGGCTTTTATTGATGCCGATGACTATTGGAAGCCTGCGTTCTTTCGTAGGACGGTGGATTTTATGGAATGCCACGAGGATTGTATCGGGGTGAGTGTTCAGCAGAAGGTTGATACGGTTTCGGGTGTTTATGTATCTCCGGAAATACCGGAAAATGGATTTCGAGATAATAGAATTACTACTGTTGCTGGTGGATATATGATAAATGATTTCTACTCTTTTTGGGGAGAACGGATGCATATTTGTCCGGGAGGGGCGATGATGAGAACGTCTGTTGTAAAGTCTATGGGAGGAATGCGTGAGGATTTACGTATTACAGAAGACTTAGAATTTTGGGGATTCTCTGCTTTATATGGGAGGTGGGGATTAATCCCTGAAGTGCTTTTTGTGGGATGCGGTGCTCAGACTGTTACAAACCGCGAGGACTGGATAAAACGAATGAAATGTAGATGGGACAATGCCCCAACAGTAGAGGATTGGGAACGACGATTGATAATGAGAAATCCATCTTTAGGAGAAAATGATAGCTATCGTATAGCGCAGGGTTCAGTTTCACGCAATCTCACTTATTGTCAGCTCTTGTCAGGACGATATTCTTTGTCGCGAAATGAAGCCAAGAAATATGGAATATATTTCAAGCTAGATGCCATTGGCAAAATGATGAAAATTGCCCGACATTCTGTGGTGTTATGGTGGATGCTTGGCAAATTTTTGCAGTATCGTGAAGGGCACAGATTCAGATGAAATGTTGATTTATATCTGCTTTTGTTAATAATGATAGGCATTCAAGTCCTTATTGTTACTAATATGCCTGTTTGACATATTTATAATACGACTTTCAGTCTGTCATGATATTCTAATATTGTTAATCTTATTCATTAATCTATTCATCGGACAAACATTAAAAACTTTATTTTAGGTTTGATTTGGTTGTTATATGGAGAATGTATTTTTGAGTTTTCATAATAAAAACAAATGAACAATCGTATTATTTTTATAATGCACATGCCTCCGCCTGTGCACGGTGCTTCCATGGTGGGAAAATATATCCATGACTCCAAGCTCGTTAATGAGGCTTTTGATTGTCATTATATAAATCTTACAACGGCCGATACTCTTGCAGATATAGGCAAAATAGGACTGAGAAAAGTAAAGTCGTTTGTAAAGCTTCTGAACAGTATAGAAAAGGAAATAAAACGGTTGCGCCCTAATACAGTATATATCACACCTAATTCGGCGGGAGCTGCGTTTTATAAGGATTTTGTAGTGGTGGAAACCGTAAAACGAGCTATGAGGAAGTGCGGACGCAAAGACGTGAATGTAATTTTACATTTTCATAATAAGGGTGTCAGTACAAGGCAAGAACGATGGCTTGACGACAAACTTTACACAAGATTTTTCAAAGGTGTAGATGTTATGCTGTTGGCAGAATCTCTTTATGGGGATATTTCCAAATACGTGGAACGGAATAATGTTGTTATTTGTGGTAATGGTATTCCGGATTATTCTACAGAGGATATTGTTCCCATAAAAGAATCATATGAAAAGGAATTGCCACATTTACTTTTCCTGAGTAATATGATGACAACAAAAGGTGTGTGGGAGTTGCTCGATGCATTATATATCCTTAAACGGAAAGGACAGAATTTCGTATGCGACTTTGTCGGGGGCTGGAAAGATATACATGAAGAGGAATTTTGTGCACGTGTGAGTGAATATGGACTGTCTGATTGTGTATATGCACATGGAGCCAAATATGGAATGGATAAGGATGTTTTTTTAAAAAGAGCGGATATTTTTGTCCTTCCATCATATACGGAAGCTTTTCCGCTTACAGTGTTGGAAGCTATGCAATACGGATTGGCTGTCGTTGCATCAAATGTTGGGGGAGTTTGCGGACAAGTATCTGATGGGTTGACCGGATATTTAATAGGAGGTACTGAGGCCGTTTTGACTTTGGATTATAAGCCGGATATCCAGGAATTGTCATTAGCTATAGAGGCTCTTTTGAATGATATGGACAAATGCAGAACCATGGGGCAAGAGGGACTGAAACGATACAAGCAGGAGTTTACATTGCAACGGTTTGAGGAAAGATTTTGCAAATGTCTACAAACGTTTATCAGATCGATTTGTTCTTCCATTTCCTAAATTTTGTCTATGTTTATGCTAAAATATTCATTCATGTCAATTTGATGTTTTGTATTCAAGTACAAGAAGCAAAAAATTGAAATATGTATTAATATGATAAAACTTAAAGATTTAAATATTATTGAAAGTCTCGATGCTTTGTCACGCATCCCTCCCGGCAAAATTCTTATAAACACTATAAACGCCCATTCCTATAATACGGCACAGAAAGACGCTCTTTTTGCCGAGGCGTTGCAGAATGGCGACTATCTTATTCCCGACGGTGCGAGCATAGTTAAAGCCTGCCGTTGGCTTAAGGCGAAGTCGCGGCCGACGGAACGCGTTGCCGGTTGGGACCTGTTTGAGTTTGAGATGGGAGTCCCCGCTGGCTTCCCCAAGGTGGAGGGAACTGTATGTGAACCTGGGGGCGAGTCTGATGGTATGAAAAATAGAAGGCGTCGAGTTATGTTCATGGGATCTTCGGAAAAGGTTCTCTCGCTCATCCGCAAACGCATGTCCGAGGTATATCCCCAGTGGGAAGTGGTGACCTATTCGCCTCCCTACAAGCCTGAGTTCAGTGACGAGGACAACGAAGCCATCATCAGTGCCATCAATGATGCCGACCCCGATTTGCTTTGGATAGGGATGACGGCGCCGAAGCAGGAGAAGTGGGCATATGCCAATTGGGACAGGTTGAATATCCGCTGCCATGTGGGCACTATTGGTGCTGTATTCGATTTCTTTGCCGGCACGTACAAGCGCGCACCTTTGTGGTGGCAGGATCATTCTTTGGAATGGCTGTATCGTCTGTTGAAAGAGCCGCGGCGGATGTGGCGACGGTATTTGATTGGCAATGCGCTGTTTCTTTGGAATATTTTGGTTAATGAGTAATGTCAAGTGTTTTTGATATGCAAGCGGTCTGGCTAAATGTTGGATATGAATTCACTTTTGATATATATATATTTGTCATTAAGTGTTTACGGAGGTAAGTAGTAAAATACAAAGTAACGATTCGGGCAGGTTTCCTTATAGGAGCTCTGTCCGAATTGTTACTTTGACAAATGGCTGAATCCACTATACTTTGGTGTTCCTCCATCTATATTTTGCGTTTTTTCCATCATTTACATTCTTTTCGATGGTCATTATCCAATTATTGTTTGGATATATCCCAAAAGTTCTGTAACCTTATTGGTCACCAAATTGGCACCTTCTGATTCTGCAGTGTGGGCATATCCTACTAGAGACCTTGATGAGGAAAATATGGCGATTGGTGTATTGCTGTATTTTTTGTTCCTCAACTTGAGTAACTGTATTCCCGCATCTGGAGACTCGGCCCTTTTCATGTCGGAGATTATCAATGTATAATTATTTTTTGCCAATTTTTTGATTGCTTCGTCAGTAGACTTTACAATATCAAAAACAATTTCGTTTTCAGTAAACATACTAACAATGCTCTTGTTGTTTTCGGGATTGTCGTCAACCCATAAAATTCGCTTGATTTCGGTTCCTGCATAACGTGTGTGCTGCACATCTCGTTCGTTTACAGTTTCTTTATCACTTTGAGGCGAAGTTTTGGAAAGGCGGCTGGATAATTCTCGAATCAGTTTATCGGCAGTCTCAATCTTCTTCTCCCATTCTTTACTTTGAATTTCCAGATTATGTCGAAGTTCATTAATTCTTGTTTCCAGCAAGTTGTCGATTTTTTCATCGAATTTTTTATTTATAGCAACTTTAATTTCAGTCTTCGTTCTATAGTTCAGCCATGCCAAGACTGACCCGAACAGAAAGGTGCCTCCTGAAATAAGCATTAGCAATTTATTGAATGAATTCTCAAGGAACAATCTATGCTCTTTTGCATCATCCCGGATAAACTGCTGATACTGTAACAAAGCATCTTCCTCCACTCGATTGTTAGTTGGAATTTCCGTTGTCGCAACTGTATACGGTGTCCCCCAAAGGCTAAATATAAAAAACAATATTGAAATCATTGTAAAATTTTCTATAAGAGAGTTTAACTTGGTTATAAAAGTTCAAAAAATTATTATCGTCTAAAAAATAGACGAATAAAGCTGTATTCAATCCATCGCGCAGTTTTTTAATACATATATATCTTAAGATATTCAGAAATTTATATTAATTGTGGATAACATTCTGTGGTACTGGTGCACGGGTGGGGCGTGCATCAGTGTTTCTCTACAGCCATCACCTTGCCTTCTTTTGAGAATTTCACTATAAGTCCGCTTTCGTATATCCAATCGGTCCGTCCGTTGCTTGCCGAAGCAGTACGGTATGGTTCGCCTTTGGCAAGACGTACTTCCTGTTTGGTGAATCCTTTTTCCACTTTTCCCATTTGTATCTTTTTGCGTCGTTCGGCCGGTATCTTCGACAGGTTGGCAGTACCGGCATTAAACAGATAGTTGTAGTAGTCTTCCTTGTATCCGTCGATATCGCCGGTTACGTTGTCGTTGACAAAAGTAACCTGTTTGGTATATTCGTTGCCGCTGCTGAGGCTTTTTAGTGTCATTTTGACATAGTTCGTATTGCTTTGCGGCTGTATTCTCACTATCGTGAACGATGACAGACGCGCAATTCGAACCTGCTCACCATCAGTGTTTTCCATATCTGTAGCGTAGCGCGTGTGAACCTGCTTTCCTATGTATTGGGCATATTCTCCTGTTGCTGCCACATTGGCATCTATGAGTTCGAACGAGCCTTTGAATGTAAATTTTGTGTTGTCCATGATGAATTCGTCATCGCGCATGCCGCTGTTGGTCTTGCTCATGGCTACGTTCTGATAGAACTGTTTTCCGTTTTTGTCTTCCACGATTATTTTCACAGGGAAACTTCGTGTGCCCACACCTATGGCTTTTACCGTCACCTCTTCGTTTTTCGGTACGGTAATCTCTTCATATCCATCACCGTCCATTTGGGTGTCAACGCGGTAGAGTGTGGTCTTGGTGTATAGTTTTACTCCCATCAGTTTGGTACGTGCTATGTCTACATCGCCCAAATATGCCAATGTGGGCACTCCGAGTTTGCCGTAGCAATAGTCTTCGAATGAGCCGTTGGGCACTTCATAATAGTATGCCGTGCTATCGTCTTGACATATAAAATCCACACGTGCACGTCCGTCCAGTCCTTCGCTGTGCCCCTTGTATATCATAATCTTGTAGCGCAGGCGTCCGCTACTCACTTCCTTGCCTGTTGCGGCATTACAGAAAGTATTGACAATGAGATCGTATTTTTCCGGCAGAACCATGAATTTCATTCCTTCGTTCCAGTCGCACATACTATGATACCTGAAGTTGTCGTCCACGAAGTCTCGTGCCTTTTTCTCCTTGGAATCTTCTTTGGTTTCGGTACCGGTCTTTGCCGTAATGGTTTTCTTGGCTCCCTTTGTCTTTACTATATATGAGTTCTGGCCTGTTGCTGTGATAACGGCGAGGGTCATTCCTGCAAAAAAAGCAATTCTCTTCATTTGAATAGCAGTTATTAACGATTTGTTGTTTTACAATCGCAAAGGTAAGATATTTTTTTTATACTTGTGACAAAATGACGTAATAATCGGTCTGTGTTACTCAAAAAAATCTTTTGGCACATGCTTTGCTATATTGTCAGCGAAACGGCAGATGCCGAATCAGATAAACCAAATTAAATAACAGAATAATTAAAAAGTAAAAAATATAACGATTATGGGAAAGATTATTGGAATCGACTTAGGTACTACAAACTCATGCGTTGCCGTGTTTGAAGGCAACGAGCCGGTAGTAATAGCAAACAGTGAGGGTAAGCGTACCACACCTTCTGTGGTAGGCTTCGTTGAGGGCGGTGAGCGTAAAGTGGGTGACCCTGCAAAGCGTCAGGCCATTACCAATCCTCGCAAAACCGTATACAGCATCAAGCGTTTCATGGGTGAGACATGGGCGCAGACGGAGAAAGAAATAGGACGTGTGCCGTTTTCGGTTGTAAATGAGGGTGGTTTCCCCCGTGTAGACATCGATGGCCGTAAATACACTCCGCAGGAGATTTCGGCCATGGTGCTTCAGAAGATGAAGAAGACTGCTGAGGACTATCTCGGACAGGAAGTTACGGACGCTGTTATTACAGTGCCGGCATATTTCTCAGATTCACAGCGTCAGGCAACGAAAGAAGCCGGACAGATTGCCGGACTTAACGTTCGTCGTATCGTAAACGAGCCTACAGCCGCTGCATTGGCATATGGTGTGGATAAGGCCAATAAAGATATGAAGATTGCTGTGTTCGACCTTGGTGGCGGTACATTCGATATCTCGATTCTCGAGTTTGGCGGTGGTGTGTTCGAGGTGCTTTCTACCAATGGTGACACACATCTTGGCGGTGACGACTTCGATCAGGTAATTATCGACTGGCTCGTACAGGAGTTCAAAAATGATGAGGGGGCTGACCTTACACAGGACCCAATGGCTATGCAGCGTCTTAAGGAAGCTGCCGAGAAGGCTAAGATTGAGTTGTCAAGCTCTACATCGACAGAGATAAATCTGCCTTACATCATGCCTGTTGGCGGTGTGCCGAGGCATTTGGTGAAGAGTCTTACACGTGCCAAGTTTGAGCAGTTGGCCCATGACCTTATTCAGGCTTGTCTTGTGCCTTGCCAGAACGCTATACGTGATGCAAAGATTTCAACGGCCGATATTGATGAAGTGATTCTTGTTGGCGGTTCGAGCCGTATACCGGCAGTACAGACCCTTGTGAAAAACTATTTTGGCAAAGAGCCTTCAAAGGGTGTTAATCCCGATGAGGTAGTGGCTGTCGGAGCTTCTATTCAGGGTGCTATACTCAATAAGGAAGGTGGAGTGGGCGATATTGTGTTGCTCGACGTTACTCCGCTTACATTGGGTATCGAGACTATGGGCGGGGTTATGACCAAGCTTATCGAGAGCAACACCACCATTCCTTGCAAGAAGAGTGAGGTGTTCTCTACCGCAGCCGACAATCAGACAGAGGTGACCATCCATGTATTGCAGGGCGAACGCCCCATGGCTGCACAAAACAAGAGTATTGGTCAGTTCAACCTTACCGGTATAGCTCCTGCACGCCGCGGCATACCTCAGATTGAAGTAACATTTGATATAGATGCCAACGGTATTCTTAAGGTGTCTGCCAAGGATAAAGCTACGGGTAAGGAGCAGGCCATACGCATTGAGGCTTCGTCTGGTTTGAGCAAGGAGGAAATAGACCGCATGAAGGCTGAGGCTGAGCAAAACGCAGAAAACGACAAGAAGGAGCGTGAGCGTATTGATAAGATGAATCAGGCTGACTCTATGATTTTCACTACTGAGAACTTCTTGAAAGACAATGGTGACAAGATTCCCGCAGATCAGAAGCCGGCTATCGAAACAGCTCTCCAGACTCTGAAGGATGCTCATAAGAATGGTGACACAGCGGCTATAGACAGTGCTATCAACAACCTCAATCAGGTGATGCAGGCTGCCAGTGCGCAGATGTATCAGGGCGCACAGGGAGCGCAGCCCGGTGCTGATCAGGGTTTCAACGGAGGCCAGCAATCACAGAACAGTGGTGCAAAGACTGATGAAACTATTCAGGATGCCGACTTTGAGGAAGTGAAGTAAGAAAGATAACTATCCGAGAGGAATAAATAGTAACGACAGCGTGCAGAATATATAACTGCACGCTGTTGTTTGTATATGTATTATTGCTGTCCGTAAATTATTTAGTTTCAATATATCCCTCTTGATCGTAACAACGATGATAAAAGTTAATCAGGTCGACAAGTTTTTGGAGAGAAGAACTTTCGGTAGTCAGATTTTTGAATTTCTGATATTGAGCATTGTACCTTTCCGAAGAGCCATGTTGTAATCTTTCTTCTATATCATAAGGAATCAAGTATTTGGATTTTTCTCCCAAATACTTATAAAATTCTGTGAGGAAGATGTGGATGCCGGCAAGATCGAAATCCCCAAAATGGATATACTCGTTGGGGATGGTCTGCAACCATAATCGTAAGTCGGTTGATTGAGGATAACGAGACACGAATAGCAAACGCTTGCCAGGCAATGATGATGAGAACAGATATTTCTGCTGGCGAATTAATCTAAAATTTTCCATATTCTCTATTCCCACAACCACCACATCTTCAGGAATAAGGAATTGCTGCCAATTTGCCACAAACAAAAAACATCCGTCCTGTGGATGGACTGTAAATTCATGACCGTTCAATTGACATGAAATTTGTTCGTATGAGTTGATAAGGAATCCAGGACAAGAGCGGATGGTTACAAGTTTTGAGTTACCAGAGTTAGAAGCTTGGTCTGCACGAGAAATCTCTTTAGTCATGAGTGTGCGCATTTGCTCGAGATTTCCTAATCGTTCGTCAATGTGTTTCAAAGCCTGTTCAAGATGTTGAGGGGATGGAGCAATTATGGTACATCGACTACCATGTGAATGGCTTATCAGTACCCCGTCGTATATAAGTTCATCCACCCATTCGCCACGAAGAGTGCTGGCAGGAAGCGACTCTCCGTTACGTAATTGGAGTAATTTATCAATGAGAGCTGTGGTTATCTTCATTTTGTAGTGTAATTATAAGAATGAACTTATTTTTGTGAAATCAACGGATGTACCACCGTTTGAGATTTTTCATCTTTATTTAGCAGGTAGGTGTAGCGATAGTTTGAAACATTGTAGGTGGTTGGTGACGAGTTGATGAGCAGAATATTACGGGCATTGGCAAAATCGAGTATGCCTTTCACATTCTGTGGATGTAGTTTGCCTATCTCGTCCATCATGCAATGTATACGGAAATCTCCGAAACGCTTGCTTACTTTCTCTTTGAACACATTGATGAGCATGATGTTGATAATGGCCTTTACCAACGTGTCTGTTCCTTCGCTACCAACATGTGAGAGTTTGTCGGCCCAGCCGGTATCGTTGTCATTTTCAACGATACGGAATTGTAGCTGAAACAAATCAGATAAGGTAAGATACTGACGTTGAGGATTATCTAAGAGTGATTTCATGAAGTCAAGCAAATGCCCTACAGCCTTTTGGTTTACTTCATCGCGATTGACTGTTGAAAATAGGTTTAAGTCACCCATGGCAAACAGATTTTCGTCATTGAAATCCTTGATGCGTTTCATCAGTTGGACCATTTTATCTGCTGATGGAACCGACTGAAGGGCAATGAGTTTGATTACACCGGCAAAGTTACGTTTATGAAAATCGTTGTTAATGTCGCGAATAATCTTATCTACATCTGACTCATGTCGGGTGAGTTCGCCTATTTCCTTGGAAATACGTGCCAATATATCTACATAGCGCTCGCTGGTACGCCTACGGTACTCCTCTATCTTGTTGTTGATGAGGAAATCATCTAGATTGTTGGCAAAGTCAAGATAATCCTCGTCTATGGTCAGTTCGGTGCGGAAACAGAACGTGTTCTTGGCAGAGAAATTCCCCTTGAACACATCGATGCTCTGCTTGAACTGATTATGCTTCGACTGACGCGACACGATGATACCTGTAAGTTCATCAACTGCCTGTTCCGGAGTGCGAAGTGTCTGTCGCTCCTTTGCCTCAGCAAGCATTGGTGGACAAAGATTCTCGTCATTTGCAAAGCGTTCTGCCTTCTGCAGTTCATCCTCAAGACGTTTCTTCTCTTCCTTGCGTTCGCCAAGTTCCTTACCAAGGGAAGCAATCTGCTGCTCATGTTTCTGTTTGCGCTGGTTATACTTCTCGTCCAACTGCAAAATTCTGTCAGCGAGGTTCTTCTTCTGATTCTTTAGGTTATCCTCCTGATCAAAAAGTTCTTCCTTATCACGCTGATAGTCATAGACAAGTTTGCGATGTTGCTCAATGTACCTCAGTTTTTCTTCAGCTTTGCCAATCTTCGTTTTGCACTCTTCCACCAAAGTCGTATCAGCACCACGTCCCTTAAGTTCGTCATGCTCTTGCTGCTTCAGCTTTTGCAATTCAGTATCAGCCTCTTGTTCACGAATCTTCGTTTCTGCATTGATTGACGCAACACGTTCGGCATGGAGTCTCACATTCTCAGCCTTGGCATCATCATATTTCTTCTCAGCAGATTTCTGCTGTTTTTGCTTGTCAGCATTAACCTTGTCCAGAACATTTTGAGCAGACGTAAGGTCATGAGCCAACTTCTGCTGACGGTTCATCAGCTCCTGCCGGCTTGCTTCGATTATCTGCTTAGCTTGGGCTTCAAAATCTTCAATCTTTACAATGATACCCTTACGCTTCTGCGGAATCATATTGAACTCAGTTTCAGCAAGTGACTTCTGCTGACGAAGTTCTTTAATCTTTGGCGTAAACTGACGTTTCAATTCTTCGATAGACTTATCCTGCTGATTAAGAATCTCTGCATACTCTGCCTTTGCCAGCTTCTGTTCCTTCTCCAATGCAGCCTTTTCTTCTTGCAACTGCTTTGGCTTACGCACATTGAGCGGAATGTCCACGAGGTCAAGTTTTACGCCAAACAAAGAGGCACCATCAGTCTTCTGCGGATGAAGTCCTGTCTGATAGAGTACCTTCTCCTCATTTATGACCTTACCTATGTTCTGTTCCCAATCAGGCTTATTCTCTTCAAGCCATTCGTACAGTGAACCTTTCGTACGGTCGAGGAGCACATCTATGGCACGAATCTGTTCAGCAATAGTGTCTATTCGCTTTTGCTTTTCATCCAACTGATGATTGTAATCTGCCTTGATTTCAGTCTCCTTTTTATTATATTCTGCCTGAACACGGTTAATCTCAGACGCAAGCGAACCAATCCTTCCTTCAAGTTCCTTCTCCTTGAGTTGCAGTTCGTTGAGCTGCTGACTCAACGCATCCCGTTCTTCCTTGAAAGGTGTGAGATACTTCAGTTTCAGAAGTTCCTTATCGCAATCATTCTGTTCTGTCTTCACTGAATCAATTGCACTAGTTGCAGAAGCAATCTTCTCAGCAAAAGCATGCTCAATCTCAGTTCTGGCTGCATTATACTCCTTCAGCAGTCGTTCATCAGTATTCTGTTTCTCCTGCCCAACGGCAAGAATACGTTGCTGCTGAGCCTGACGGAACGTCTCAAGCTGATTGGTAATGTTCTGACAAAGAGCCTTGTATTTGGTTGTAACGTCATTGAAACGAGCTGTAAGATCAGCCAGTTTCTCTCTGAGAGCCTCAAGTTCTGCTTTTACACCTTGTTCTTTGGCACAACGATTCATCACAACCTCTATTTGCTGAACTTCATAATGTTTCTTGCGCTCCTTCAAGCGTTTCAGTTTATCATTGACAACGCCTTGTTCCTGATTCAGCGTTGCCTTCTCAGCATCATGCTTTTGTTGGATTTCTGAGAGTAATCGCTTCTGTCTGTCTTGCTCCTGCTGGAGTTCTGTAATCTTTTCGTTTATAAGTGGTAGTCGCTCGTGCGAAATGCGTATGGCGTAGTTCAGCTCGCCGCACAATTCGGTTATCTGCTGTTTCATATACAACAGTTCGTGGTAGGAGCTGATTACAGTATCTGCCTGTTTGCGGACTATCGATTCGCCTTTCTGATTGAGCCTGTACCAACATGAAATATCCTTGTATTCCTGTTCAAAATCGGCTACTTGCCTGCGAAAATATCCCAAATCGATATAAGCCTCCTCTTCGCTCATCGAGCGTATTATGATGTCTTTGATAAAATTGGCATCCAGTCGGGAATTAAGAAATACGTTCTGGATACTTCTTGGGATATTTTGGTAGCGGTTGGATTCCATCAGCTGAAAACGGGCGTACTCCTTACCCACCGCTTGACGGTTGCCGTACAGAATGTCGCGATAGAGTTCGTAGCGGTCGATTATCTTGCTCATGTATGCACCTCCAATCCGCTCACGTATCACCTTGCCCTCTGCCGTCACTTCACCATGTGCATCCACCAGCCACTCATTGTTGTATCCGGCATCTACAAAGCGATAGCAGGCTCTGCCAGAAGAGCGGAAAGTGATGATGCAGAATGGACCATGCTCGTGCTCCACCTCATATATTATATACGAGTTGGCATAGGGCAGATAAAACTCATCAAAGCTCTTCATCTCCTTCGGAATGCCAAGATGTAGCTTGTCGGCATTGTAGAAGAAAAGTATGGCGCGAAGCAATGTACTCTTGCCGACACCCTGAGTACCTATAAAATGCACGTTGCCATCCAGCTTAACCTCAGCATAACGTATGTGTGCGCTATTTATAAAGATAATTTTGCGTAATGCTCTCATACTTGTTCTGTCTCGATAATGGTTAGACAATCAATGAGTTCCTCGATATAGTGAAATGCGGCTGTCACCTTGTAGGTTTCGTCCAGTTCATTCTCCAGTTCTATAAATCCCTGACGCTCCAAGTCGTTGATGAGTCGGTTCATTTTCTCGTCGTGAGTCTTGAATTCGGTATATAGATTCCGAGCCTTTTCTTTTAGTTCTATGTCACTTGAAAACTTCTCCAAAATGTTCGACTTGCGGAAAGTGAATCCGGAGCCGAACGCCTGATTGAATGTTTTGAGAAAATCCACACGGTCAATCCATAATGCCAGCCTTTGCACTTTTTCGGACAGTTCCACCTTGTTTTCTGTTCGCGAGAAATAATAATATCCATTGCCTCCCTCGAGAAGAAAGCCGATGCCTTGATAGTATTCCTGATATTTCTGAAAATCATCCTCAATGGCATCATAGAGGTGTGTACGTTGCTGAGAGATGGAATTCTGTGAGATAAATCCACCTTTACTCAGTATATCGAATATTTCTTTTGTATAGCGTACCATGATTATGCTGTTTTGGGGTAAATCAACGGGTATTCAATGCCTTCGTACAAGCGGTAATCGTCACTTATGGCAAGTTCGTCAAGATACTGGGCTGTCAGCTGACAGAAGAGCACCAGTTTCTCCTCATGAGTCATTGGTTTGTGATAGCTGGAATAATTCATCACAAAGTGGAAAAGATTGTCACCCGATGCCATAAAGGCATTCTTTACTTCGTCTATATCAACCATTGGCAACACATGTTGCTGTTCTTTAAGTTCATCCTCGGTAAGCGGTTCTGCCATACTTCCTTTACTCAGACGGGCATTACCCTTTCCCGTGGCTACATCTTGCAGTATTTTTAGGCCTTCATCCGAATTGCGGAGCATCGAGAGTGACACTTTTAGAGTGTATTTCGGGCGCGGTTCCATCCATACAGGATTCTTAGAGGCCATCTTGGCCCTTATGTCGGTATTTGTGTCGAGTAACATCTGGTCGCGCAGGTATTTCAGTTTCTGTACCTTGGCAAACAGGCGGTTCTGATACTCTATGAGGTTGAGATAGTTGATAATCTGACGGTCAAGTTCCAGCAGGTTGTGGTACACCTCGCGCAATTGTAGTTTAACGTCGGTCACCGTATCTTTGAGTTGCACGTCCATAGCCACCATGAAGAAGGTTGACTGTTTCTCGTCTATCACCTTTTCACATTCGCTGATAAGAACAGCTATATCCTTGCGCTTTTCGTCCAAATGAACCAGTTTTTTCTTTTTTATGGCGAATGTGGGTTCATTCTTGTATGTGTTGTCAATGTTGCGTTTCAGGTCGATGACATTTCGCAAAGAGGTGAGTGCAATGTTGCGGAGAATACGCTTCACATCTTTCATATAGCCGTACTTACGATTTGGCTCGTTTTCGCTCTTATAGTAATCTATGGCTGCGTTCAGATTGCTGATGCTCTCTTTCACGCTTGCTACATTGATTTCCTCATTTACTTCCAATACTTCTTCGAAGAAACGCAGATAGACATCCTCCAGTTCCACGAAATCGCCGTTTTCGTGAATTACTCCAAACTTACGTAGAAAGTCTAAACTTTCATCCTTTTTGGCAGCCAGTTCACGTGCCAGGTCATAGCGGAATGACAGTCGCTTACGATCTTGGAACAGTCCATGAAGCAACTTGCGCTCTCGGTCAAGAGCGCGAATTAACTCTTCGAGTGAATGAAAATGCGACGTTGCATCCATATCTTGTTCAGTTATATAAATATCCTTTGTAAATTAACGATTATCCGGTTACTAAATCATCAATAATGTTTTTGACACCTGTACTATTAATTTGTTTGCGGAAATGAACGTTATATCCATTTGCAGCCATGGCTTTGAAAAACTCATCGGCACAGGAAATTTTTGTATTCTCATCAGGTGATATGTTCGACTCTTTGTCGTATGCCTTTGTTTCAATTACGATGTTCAGTTCCTTTGTGCCATCAGTTTTCTTAACCACGTATATGAAGTCTGGACTATAGTTACTTGATGCCACAGTTGGAATGCAGATGCTATGTGATGGAATCTTTCCATACACGATCACTTCGTCAATCTCCGTCTTGATATTTTGAAGTTCCAGCTCGGAATCGTGAGCATAAGCATTATAGAGATATTTCAAAGGAGGATTGCCGGGTGCACATTTGTTGCCGATGTAGGCCTGGACAACTTCGTCTTTCACTGTGCCATCTGCATTGGTGAGTTTGGTCTCTTTTACCTTGTAATTGGCTTGCTTATAGCGCACAAAACCCACCAGTTGATTACATTTCCAGTCATCTACAGCACCGATTAGTCTGGTCAACGAACTCTCATTGAACATTTCGTTTGTGAGCTGACAGCCACTATTGGCCGCTTCACATATTGCTTTGTGCATTGTATGAACAGGAATATTGGTGTATCTTGAAGCATGCTTCAGAAATGTATAATATCCATAATGGCGGTTGTGTAAAGTAAGTTCTGCATGAGAGCCTTCGTTGGCAACGGCCACGTTACCCTCGAATTCAAGAACCTTTCGAGAAGATTCGATACTCTGAAGAGAGAATACATGCTTATCTTTAATTAAGAATGGTAGCTCGGCCTCAATCTTTTGGTCTATCTCCTTGTCAAAATAGAGAACGTACTTTTTATTCAGTTGTGCCCATAGTTCTCGCAATTCCTCAAATTTGGCTTTACGGATATGTATTTTGTCACTGCGGTTGCTGTTACGGTTGATAATGCGATTGGTATTCACACCATCTGTCACATCTTTGAACTCAGGATAGTTAACCAACATGTCATCGAACTTCTCAGATACAACCTTCTTGTCAAAGTCAACATAGCCTTTCGTCATGAGTTCAATAAAGAATTTGTTGACATTGATGTTGCGTTTTTCGGCAACCTTGATAATATCTTCTGCCGTGATTGAAAGAGGACTCTTCTGTTCTAATTCAAGTTCTCCGTTGATTTCTGCAACAAGTTTATTGGCAAAGTCCTTCTCTGTGAAGTCTACAATATAGTTGAGCATGAAAGAAGAATCGCTGATACGGTTTCCTGCGCTATCAACAGGCAAACGCAATCCACGACCCACCTCCTGCAACTTGCTGATCTCCGAACCGCTCGAACGGAGTTTGCAGATGGTAAATACATTAGGATTGTCCCAACCTTCCTTCAAAGTCCACTTCGAGAAGAGGAAACGCAGCACATTAGGTTTCCCTTTATCGTCAGTAAAACTCAATAAGTCTTTCTTGCCATGAAGGATTACCTTTACCTCGTTGGCAATATTCTCGTCAGAGTCATTATTGTCTTGGGAAAAATATCCGGCACACGAATTTTCAATATTATCGAGAGTCGCTTTAAGATAATCCCTATATTCGGGTGTGTTATCGCGTGCAAGTTCCTTGTTTACCCTCGCAGTTAATATTTCAATGAACTTCTTTCGCAGCCACCCGTCGTTTTTACTTTCCGGACCTCGGAAACTGTCAATGCTGTCTATAAAGAACAATGCAAGTGTCTTGATGGGCAGACCTTCACGACAGAAATTCTCACGCTCCGTTTCGAAATGCCGCATCAGGGCAAGTTCAATCATTCCTTCTTGATAAGACACTCCGTATTGGTCGGGAAAGAAGTCCTCACCAGTCTGTTTTTCTTGACCGTTGCTCAAAGTAATGGTATTCTTGCTTACGGCCTCAAGCATAACACCATCAAGATCACTGTCAATAAATCCCAAACTATCTCCTACATGAAGAGTGAAAGTCTTTCCTGTATTGTCATGGCTTGTATACTTCAGATTTGCACTATCGCCTTTTGTGACAGAAAGAACCTTAACCTTTTTCTCCGCTTTCTTTCCGCCGGGCAACTCAAGGTGTTCTTTTGCCACCCCTTTTATAAGTCCTTGGTTAAAGGAGTCAGCCGCATTCAGGTCATAGATCAGTTCTTGATAGTCTTTCACCAAATGTTTGTTCTTGCCTTTGCCAACTGTAAGTTCTGGGAAAGTAGCGCCATAGCGCAACACTAGTTGAGGTCGGAAATTTTCAACGAGTGCTGCATACGACTTGCTGCCACGTTCCATACGATGTGGCTCATCAATGATAAGCACAGGCTTTGTATCGGCAATGGCATCAACAGGCCGATGGAACTCACCAAGCATCTGGTCATAGTCTTCACGTGTCAACAGTTTACCATTGGTAACCAACTGAGTGTTGAGTAGCAGTACGTATATCTTGTGCTTGGCATGATGTGTACCATAGAAGAAATGGCCTACCGAAGATGGCATATTCTGTCGTCCTTTCTTTTTCTGTTTCTGAGGTTCAAGCAGACATAGTTCTATTTCTGTATCATAACCACATACGGAATTGAAATGACGTTTCACCTCTGGTTCGCTGATAAAAGATGCAGTACCGGCCTTGATAGGCAAGGTTGGAACAGCAATGATAAACTTGTTGAAACCGCAACGCTTGTGTAGTTCAAAGATGGTTCGGGTATAGACGTATGTCTTACCTGTACCCGTTTCCATCTTGATGTCAAGAATCCGATGGTGAGGTAAAGCCTTTATCTTGTCCGGCAACATATAGTGTGTTATTCGATGTTTGGTGACCTTGTCCAAAATGTTCACTTTCTGGCGTACCGCATGCAGTGCTTCACCGCTGAGTTGATTCTTCAGCAGTGGATTCTGATGGCTGGCTTTTGCCGGCTCCTGTATAGATGCCTCCACGATGGCAGCAACGCCTTCTACTGGAGCAGTCTGGTGAGGGAGGTTGTTTTCGAGTTTTAATTCCATGATTATGCTGCATTCCAATTGAAGTTGTTTAAACTTATTTTGAGATGTTGATTATTTTACTGAATCATTAACATCTCAAAATAAGTTTAAACAACTTCGATATGTAGTTTCTTGGGATACATAGTATTTCGTTTTTTAATATCTAACGTCAATGTTTACTGTCAAAGTCTTGTTGCCATCTTTCAGTGTACGGAGGTTCTTTTGCAATTCCTCACGATGAGTGAAACCGAAGCTATAGCCGAATATGACTATGTTGTGCGGTGAGAAAGGTTCGCCGTTATACTTGTCCATTAGGGCGACAATGCTTGTGGCATCAAAGTCGTGGTCAGGGTGAATCATGTAGAGATGATCATTTTTCCAATAAGCCTTGTATTTGCCGAGCATTATCTTTTCTGCGTCCTCTGTCAAGCCATAACCATCAGCCACAAGCCATGTGCGAAGAACAGTTTCCAGCCCAAAGTCATCCACAGTAATTCTACTGATGAGGTTTGAGGTAGGGTCAAACTTCTCCATCTGTAGCAGCGCGTCTTTTTGAGGCTCTTCCAATGTGTAGTGCTTGAAGCCGAGGTCACCAGCAAATAGAGGATTCTCTGCCTTTATCTTTTTTGCGGCACGTTTGATTCGCTCCATGCCGATTTCATCAATGGTCTTGTAGCCGGCCTTGGCAGCTTCGCTATCAGGCTTACATTCTTCTGGAAGTTGGATGAGGATGAATTTACGATAGCCTCCATCTTCAGAGTTTTTTTGCATTACTGCATGAGCAGTTGTAGAGCTACCACCGAAAAAGTCAATTATAATAGAGTCTTTTTCACAAGCAATTTGAATACACGAAGTAACAAATCTACAGGTTTGGGAAAGTCAAAGACTTTTTTCCCATTAAATAAGTTTCGCACTTCTCGTGCAGCTTTTTTGTTGCCTTCTAAACCAGTCCACAATGGTGAAGGACGTTTGGTTCTTCCGTCCAAATAATATTTAACGTATGGCCACCATATTTCCCCATTGTCGCGTTTGGTTTTCTTCCAAAGAATCATATCTTCTTTTACAAGATTATCATATGTCTTTCGTTCAACTCGCCAACAACTATCATATCCGGCAGCTGCTATTGGATATAGTATCTCACCGTCTGGATTCTCTATACCGTAATACATATTTGGACGATCTTCACGCTTATCATTAGAACCTGTTTTACGCAATTGATCATAAGCATAAAAGCCAACATCATCTTGGTTTTGGAATCTTAATTTATCTTTCTCTGTGAGCTCTAGACCATTCAACTCCAGCTCCTCATTTTTTGAATACACAAGAATATAATCAAATGAACTACCAAGCCCACCACTATCCTGACCTGTTGTCTGACCTGTTGGTCGAACTATATTGCCAATAAAGTTCTCCTCACCAAACACCTCATCACACAATCTCTTCAGATTCGCCTGTTCGTTGTCATCAATGGATATAAAAATTACTCCATCGTCTGTCAGAAGATCTCTGGCAAACGACAAACGAGGCAGCATAAAGGTTAGCCAAGCCGCATGGCTGGCACTGCCACGGCGGGTCATAGAGAGAATACGCTCGGCACGCTCCGGACTGATATCAAGCCGCTTGGCCAGTTCTTCGGTGGTGAAGTTGAATTTGTCGTTATATACGAATCCGTCAGACCCCGTATTGTATGGTGGGTCTATATAGATAACCTTTACTTTCCCGCTATACGACTTCACCAGATGTTGCAGGGCATCCAGATTGTCGCCACTGATATATACATTCCGGCTGTTACGATTCTCCGGCTTTTCATTATGTTCCTCATCCGGACGAATCAAGGTTGTGGTGTCCATATTGGTGAGCATACGGGCATAGTTCTTTCCAAGCCAGTTGAAACCACTGGTCTCATCTGTAATAGTTGTTCCTTTTGGCAACGCTGCCTTAAAAGCCTCAATGTCGAACTCAGCATTAGCATTGAAACATTGTGGGAAGAAGGCTCTCAGAACTTTCATCTCACGGTCGCCGGCCTGTGCTGTTTCGTTTTTCTTATTTATGTCGAGAATCATGTGATAAGTATTTGCTATATGATTAATTCTTGTATTTCTTTTCACGCAGAGTGTCACTCTCTTTATCTAAGTACCAATCTGTTCGCCAGGGTTGCATTTATGATACCACCTTAACAGCTTTCTTTGTACGTTTTAAAATGGTTGTGTAGCAACCTTAGGCTACAAAGTTACATAATTTGACCCAAAAAAGCATATATTCTTATATATTTTCGAACATTAGTGTCCACTAAAAACTTATAAGAGTTCTTTGATATTATTGATATTCAATTTGTTATAAACGATTTTAAAGTCAACGGATTTGAATTTATCTTTGCGGTCATAATCAGACCGTTATGCATAGAGACCCATTCGTTTTCGCCCAATTAGTCCAGTTTATGGACAGGAATTGTTTCAACTGTCTTGTACGCACCACTAAGTTGCTAAAAAATCAATGAGATGTACAACTTTCTAAGCATAAATATTTTACGAATTTAATTCAACTAACATGTGATTTATAAATTAAAAACGGGACAAAATGGAAGAAAATTATATGGCAACCGAACGAGCAGCGAGCGGGGAGCCGAACTTATTCGGACTATCCCGAGTCGTGAGTGAGGAAGATCAAAGGGCAACCACGCGGAATGTACATGAACTGAAGGATATGTATAATCCAAGAACAAACACGCTGGATATATGATAATTTCAAACGTCTTGGCTTATAAAGAAAGCATCAGGTCTGCCAAAAGAACAGCTGTTTCCGGTTCATTCTTTGGCGCATCTTTTGGTTTCCATGCCACAACGAAGCGTACAGATGCTGATTTCACCTTATAGCCTCTTTGTTCCCATTCGGACAATGTACCCTGCATTCTTGATGATAGCTTTGCCACAGGTCTGCCGGTCAATGAATTATATAAAAGGAAATTACTGTAAGTCAAAGAGTCTCCTCCTTGCAATGCCAGGACCTCTTGTTTCCGTTCCTTGAAGAATCCCAAATAGACATCTTTATGAGACAGTTGCAGTACTATTTCCTCAGGCATATCATATTGTTGCCGGTCGATAAAATATCGGTCTGCACTTAAACTGTTGAAGCAATCACCGTTTGTATGTATGAACAGCCGGTTTTTCGCACGGGTTATTCCTACATAATACCGACGCATCAGACTGGCATCCTTCACATAATTGTCGGATATGAGCATATATACATTGTCAAACTCTCTGCCCTTGGCCTTGTGGATGGTCGATACCACAACGTCTGTCCCTGATATATCGCAGAAGTCTTCCACTGACGACTCAAATACAAAATCCTTGAAGTCGCTGAAATATTTCGCCTTGTTGGTTTGTTCAAATAGGTCTGCACAACGCTTTACATACACCAAGCTTAGGCTCCTTTCATAAGTAGAATAGGTTGCGTGTTTGGCTTCTTCCCATAGCTCTTCAGTGATTATCGGTGTTTTTATCCGTTTGTCTATATACTTCAAGAGATACCTCATCTCGGCCATATTCCAAAAGCGCAGGCCGTCCATTGATTGTATCAGTTTGCTGTTTATACCGCGTTTTCGTAGAAGAGCCATAAGGATAACGGCCTCTTCATTTGTCTGGGTCAGCACACACGAGGTCCCGTTATCCCTATGTTGAAGCAAGTTTTCAACGAGCGGCTGATACATATATCTTGATTGATGGCGTGTCACTTCCACCCGGCCATCCTCTTTCCTCATGGAGATGATAGGCGTGCTTTTTATCCTTTTGTCGATGTTTTTCAAGAAGTCGTTGGCAAATTCAACCGGGTGGTGCGCGCTACGGTAGTTTTCGGTCATTTCAATAAATGCGCTTCCGCTTTCTTGTGCCAGCCGGTACATATATCCGGAGTCGGAACCTCGGAATTCATAGATGTTCTGGTCATCGTCTCCCACAGCTATCACACGCATATCTTCGTTGTTGTTCATTAGTGCCTTTACGAGTGCATGTTCTTCAGCTCCCATATCCTGGGCCTCATCAACGACCAACACAGTCTTGCCTATTTTGTTTGGTTCCACTTCCCCTTGGCATATCATTTCGGCTGCTTTTGCAACAACATTTCTTGAGTCTTCAAGATTACCTATACGCCCCAATAGGTCGAAGCAATAGGAGTGGAATGTTTTTATTTCGACAAAATGGGCAGCGTTGCCTATCAGCTCCATGAGTCTTTGTTTGAATTCGGTAGCGGCAGCCCTTGAGAATGTCAGCATCAGTAGTTGTTCGTGTTTAACATCTTCAAGCAGAAGCAGCGAGGCCAGTTTGTGAACCAACACACGTGTTTTTCCGCTACCCGGACCGGCTGCAACTACAATGCAGCGCGAAACCTTGTCGGAGATGATATCCATTTGCCGTCCGGACAGTTGTCCGAACAATTGTTTGTATTTCTGCGGTGTCAAGTTACGTTGTATCTCGCCTGCTCTGTCTCCTTTGAAATATTTTGTTACGAATTTCCTGTAATCCATTTGGAAATAGTCCCGGACATATTGCAGTGCTGCATGATAGTCTCTCACCATCAGGTTGGCATATTCGCCTACAATGTGCACTTGTTGGATTTTCAGTTTGTAGAATTCGTTCAGCATCCGGTAGTCGTCTTGTTTGTATCTCGACTTATTGTCCTTTATTCTTTGGATATTCATGGCGTTGTAAAGCACCAGAAAGCCACCTTCAAGTTTTAGCGCACCGATTTTCGACAAGTATAGAAGTGCCTCTTCCACATCTTCCAGCTGAATGTCGTCAAGTCCTCCGAAAATGGATTGCGAGCTTGATTTTATCCGGTTCAGAAGTTCCACTACGGAGAACCGGATGGCTTTGCCGGGTGTATTCTCCTTTTCTGCATCAGAAGCCAGCTGGTACAGCCATTCCACGGTAAAGCGACTTATTTCCAATCGTTTCTCAAAGCGTCTGACGGTCGATTCCAAGTCTGCCAGGCGGCTTATCTCCATATTATGAGCCGCGTCCTCTTTCTTGCGTGTATATCCCTTGACGGTGAGGAAATAGAGCAGCGTCCGGATATCTTTTTCTTTGGATGTATTGATTCCGTCGTTCACAGCGTTCTCATTCAGTTGCTTGCATGATATCCGTAAAGATCCATCGGGAATATGATTGAGGATGTATTGTTCAAGTCTTGCAAAGCGTTCGAGGAGAGTTTGTGACTTTCGTTCCGAGTCACCTGCATCCCGCAGATATGCGGATATATCCTTGCTGTCTGCCAAGATGCCTTCCTGCCGCATACGTTCCACTACGGATATTACCTCTCTTTTGCTTAATCCCAATGTGTCTGCCAGATAGTCTATACGCGACTCGGCTTCGGCGTCCTGCGCCTTGGCAATGTTCTTTCGGGATATCAATGACTTGATGATGCGGACTGACTTCTCTATTTCATCACTGCCAAAGAGCATCGATGCCGATATGCGTTTTCTGGCTTCGTCCATGTTCTTTACCGTGATTCCTGTGGCATATACATGAGGCACATTGTTGCCTCTTGTCAAGTATCCGCTTTGTTCCAAAGCCGCCAATGCTGTCCGCACACGGGTCTCAATGTCGGATACCGAATCGTCCCATCCTGCTTGCCGGGCTATTTCCAATGCCGAACAATTTACTGTCATGCGCTGTCTGGTAAGGGCTTTGACAGACTTCCATACCTGTTGTATTTCATTGATGCTGAGCTTCGTCTGGTTGAGCAGTATAAAATGCTTGTCCAGGTCATTGTCACCATAAAGCACATAACAACGTGCGTTGAGGCTTGGGTCACGACCGGCCCTGCCGGCTTCTTGAACGTAGTTTTCCAAAGAGTCGGAAATGTCGTAATGCACCACGAGACCTACGTCTTTCTTGTCGACTCCCATGCCGAATGCAGAGGTAGCCACGATGATGTGTACCTTGTCGTTCATGAAAGCATCCTGGTTGGCGATTTTTTCATCGGCCTCCATCTTGCCGTTGAATGGGAGCGCCTTGTATCCGTCGCGGGTCAGTTTCCCGGCCAGCTCTTCGGTCCGTTTGGTGCGTGATACGTAAACGATTGTCGGACAGTCGGATTCCGCGACAAGCTCTCTCAGCTTTAAATACTTGTCATTGTCACTCTCTGCATGTATGACGGAATAGTGCAGATTTGTTCTTGAGGCCGTTGAGGCGAACAGCTCTAAGTTCAGGTTCAAAGTCTGCTTGAAATAGTCGCAGATGTCTTGTATCACTTTCTGTTTTGCCGTGGCCGTAAAACAGGATACAGGTATCGGGCTTTTGCATTTTTTCTTTTGCTGGTATTCTTGAATGAATTTGCCGATGTAGAGATAATCGACCCTGAAATCCTGTCCCCATGAAGAAAAGCAATGAGCCTCGTCTATCACGAACCTGACAACATGCCGCGCCATCAATATTTTCTCGATTGTTTTTGAACGGAGCATTTCGGGGGATATATACAACAGCGAGGCATCTCCGTCTTGCACTCTTTGTATGGACAGCGATCTGGTGATGGGATCTAACATTCCGTTTATGGTTACGGCATCCGTGATGCCTCTGTCTGCAAGGTTGTCCACCTGGTCTTTCATCAGGGACTGCAAGGGTGAGATGACAACCGTAAGCCCGTGGACGGAGTGCCCGGCCATGAGCGCGGGCAATTGGAAGGTTAGTGATTTGCCGCCGCCGGTAGGAAATATCGCCAGCAACGATTGGTCTTCCACCGCAGCTCGGGCTGCCCGTTCCTGCAACGGTTCGCCTTCGTATGTACGGAAGCGTTCGTATCCGAAAAATGTTTTCAGGTTATGCCGCACGTCCAATTGCTTACGGCAGTATTCGCAACCTTCGTGACAATTGGTGTGGCGCAGGAGTTTTACAATGAATTCCACTTCGGGATAGTTGTGAAGCACCCATCCGGGAGTGACGGAACGGTAATCGGTGGTATCAATCAGTGCCAGAGCGTATGCCAATCCGCATGGATATCGTTCGATAAGCATGTCAAGGTCGGCATGTTGGCAAATCTTTCCGGCATAAAGTTCTTTAATAAGTTCCGGCACTCCTTGGTGAATATACTCCGCACCTACCATGCAGAGAAATCCCTCAAATTCCTTCTTGCCTTTCAGCAATGACGCGAATAGCATACGCTTCTCTTTCGGCAATGATTTCCAGCATGCTATTTCATCCAACAGCAGGTCTTTTGCTTTCCTGCAATCGTTTACCGGATTGTTCATTTGTTCGCTCATCAGTTTGTCATCTTTCACAAGCCTGTGGTAAGGACGTTCAGGGAACAATAAAGGCGAGACATAAAGCGTATCAACCAGAATCCGACTGCATGTATTGTCTGCAAACAGATACTTGGCGTCATGATGAATGATATTATGACCGCAGATGTAGTCTACATCGTTTAAGAAAACAAAGAGTTCTTCTTTCGAGGTTTTATGGAATGCAGTGTTATCGTGCTTGAGTGCTCCTATATCATGGATCTTATGGTCTTTCAAGCCCACTTCAACATCTACTATCGCATAATTGTGGTCGCCGCATGGTGCGGAGATGGTTTTGCTGCCAATGATATTGTCTTTATCCTCGGTTTTCTTGATTCCTATGAGTTTGCTCCATATCGACATACTCTCAATGTAATAAATAGTTTTAGCGGTTTGATTTGTTATGTATCAGCATGGTTTCGTTATGTTCGGGTATAACCCGATAACAGTTACAAAGATACGACAAAATCGCGAGATTATACATTGACAGGATAAAGAAAATGATTTTTCTTCAGAGTGAAGGCAAAGTAATAATTCTGCGGGCGGGGGACGCGTACGATGTTCTGCGACTGTCACAACAGGAAACTATCCTGTACCTAACTCACATGATATTAAAACCGGCTTATGGCATATGTACGTTTTATTCTGAAAAAAACGCATTTTGTTTTTTGCGAAATAGAAAAGCCGTGAGGCCATTCCTGCTACTTTTATACATGTTTTTCGGTATGCTGATCCGCCGTAAGGGCCTCCCGACACTCCCGTAACGGCCTTTTGACCTTGCAATAAGGCCGTTGTTGCATTGCAACGGAGGCCTTATTGCAAGGTCAAAAGGCCCTCTCTGCTTTCTTTACAACGCCATACTGTTATAACGTATTGATAATCAGCGTCTCCCATTTGAAGCAAAAATCGCGATTTTCGGAACGTTATGCGAAAATTGCGTCTCTGATGTCGCTTAACATACGTTAAAGTAAATATTTTTAAGAGTAGGAGAGTTAAGGCTGGTCACTTCAATCAACATATGATAAAACCTTTATGGCATAAACTTCTTAAAAACCACATTTCATTAAGCAGAAAAGTTAATTTTTTACGATTTACTTATATAATATAAATATGATGACTGCGTTATAATATTATTATAATTGGTGAAATATAAGACAATCAATGAATAACAATAAAATATGAAAACAATGATGAGAAAATTATTCTTTTCGACGTTGGCATTGCTGGCTGTTATGTCGGATGCGGATGCCAAGGTGAGACTGCCGCATCTGATAAGCGATGGAATGGTGATTCAGCAAAATAGTGACGTGAGGCTGTGGGGATGGGCCGAACCGGGCCGGAATGTGAATGTGACGGTGTCGTGGACGGATGCCGTGAGCAAGGCGAAAGCCGGCAAAGACGGCCGTTGGGAAACGACGGTGAAGAGCCCTAAGTCAGGATTTACACCGCTGTCGATAACATTTGACGACGGTGAGCCCGTCACTGTGAGCGATGTGCTTGCGGGCGAAGTGTGGGTGTGTGCCGGGCAGAGCAATATGGAGATGCCTCTGCGTGGTTTCGGCGCATGTCCCGTAGAGGGCTACAATGAGACGGTGGCCGAAGCGCCCAATCATCCCGGTATACGTTTTGTGAAGATTCCGTCGGTGATGAGTATGACACCGCTTGACGACGCGCAGTGTGAATGGAAGCATGGTGACGACATGAATGCGGTGGCGGAGTGCAGTGCCGTGGGTTATTATTTTGCAAGGACGGTTACGTCTGCGGTCAATGTGCCTGTGGGACTGATAATGGCGAATAAGGGCGGCTCGCGTGTTGAAAGCTGGCTTGACCGTGACAATCTGAGCCGTCATACCGACGAGTCTCTCGATTCCATGGCCATGGTCAAAGGATTTGCCTGGGACTTTCTACGTCCGTTGGTATGGGGCAACGGCACGTTCCATCCTATACTCAACTACAGTGTTGCGGGCATACTTTACTATCAGGGATGTTCAAACGTTGGCGATCCCGGCAACAGATATTCAGAGCGTCTGAAGATGCTTGTGGAGCAGTGGCGTAGGGATTTCCGTCAGGGCGAGCTGCCGTTCCTGTTTGTACAGATTTCACCTTATATATATGGTGGTGCCGACGGTGATGGTGGTGCGCGTCTGCGCGAACAGCAGTTCAGGGCATCGCGTATCATACCCAATAGCGGACTTGTGTGCACCAACGACCTGGCATATCCGTATGAGCTTAAGCAGATTCATCCGTGCCGCAAGCGGCAGGTGGGTGAGCGGCTTGCATACATGGCTCTCAGCCGTTATTATGGCTGTGGCGGTCTGATATGTGAGAGCCCGTCGTATGCAAGCATGAGGGTGAGCAACGACACGTGCTATGTCAAGCTCGACAATCTGTACGACGGTTTGAGCCGTCTGCAGGATATCGAAGGCTTCGAGGTGGCAGGGGAGGACAGGGTGTTCTATCCCGCCCGGGCCGAATATGAGTGGCATAAGGGTGTGATGGTGAGCAGTGACAGGGTGAAACATCCCGTTGCAGTGCGCTATTGTTTCCGGAATTTCGCACTTGGCAATGCTGCCAATCTCGGCGGGCTTCCGCTTTTTCCGTTCAGAACGGATGAGTGGTGAGATATTTGTGACGGTCGTTGTGCAGCCCGTTATTTCAAATTAGCTGGGAAGAAAGGCTGTCTTGATGCAGAGAACGCGCTCAAAGGGGAGATATTCAAGGATTTCATAAGATAATCATAAAAAGCAACGGGTATATGAGCCAACTGTCAGAACAATATAAAATCATACAACACTTCACGCGCCAATATGCGGGCGAAGGCGATTTGGAACAAGCAAGGGCAGCGGTAGCCGCGATTACGCCTGTTGCCGAGAAAGGAAACGCCAAAGCTCAATACATGCTCGGCAAATATTATTCGTGGGGCTACGGCGAGGAATGCGACAATCAAAAGGCTGTCTATTGGTTTGAGAAAGCAGCCGACAAAGGAAATGAAAAGGCAGCGGAAGCATTGGTAAATCTCTATCGCTACGATTTTCCTGACGATGAGATAGATGCAGACCGGAAAAGGGCGTTTGTTCATAAATGGCATTATAAGTGGATAGAAATCCTGGAGGAGAAAGCAGCCAAAGGCGTGGCGGGTGCGGCACAGGCATTGATGAACCTTTATGCCGATGACAGCCCTGAAGACATAGACCCCGAAGATGGCTTGGCTATAGCTTGTAAGTGGTATGACCGCTGGATTGAGATACTGAAGGCTAAAGCGGGTAAAGGGGGTATGTCGGTCAAGAAGAAGTTGGCTGACATTCTTTATTATGGAACCGGTGTCCCTGATGAAGTCTTGGAACTTATTGAAGATGATGATACCGACACATCCGAAGATGAGGCTGCAACGCTGTATTCCGAAGTAGCTGTCGGGGAAAATGATGCGGAAGGATGGTGCAATCTCGGACAGATTTATAGCCAATCAGCAAAGGATTGGCAGAAGTCTTTGGACTGCTACATGAAAGCCGCTGCGTTGGGCCATAGAGAGGCTTATCGCTGTGTCGGAGGCGCATATTTCGAGGGACGCGGCGTGGAGAAGGATTTGTCAAAAGCCCGCGAATGGTATCGCTGCGGAGCGGATGCCGGTGATGTGTCGGCGCAGTTGATGCTTGCCGATTGTTACAAGCGCGGACTCGGTGGAGAGAAAGACTTCACCGCTGCAATGGATATGTATCGGCAGATTGCTTCCCGGAGCGATCTCCGAAAGAAGTATATACATGAGCTTGGGACGGCACAATACGAAATAGGCAATATGTATATGAAAGGATTGGGCGTGGATGTTGATTTACGTCAGGCATACGACTGGCTCAAACTCGCCGCCGGGAATTGCAACCTTGCCGCTGAAAATGCCCTCAACAGCAAGAAATTCAGAGATTTTAGAAAATGAAACTGCAAACATTGTGTTTCGAGGGCGATTATACTCTTGAAAAAAGAGAAAAGGAGAAATCCAACTATTGCTATGTCAATCTGTATGCCGTCACATTCGGCATCGCCCAGTATATCCTGACAGAACTGATGCCCATTGACCTTGACGGATGCGGCAAACTGACTGTCTGTGCTAACATTGAGCCACAAAATGAGGCATATGAAGTCGGCTATCATACCGTTCCCGGAATGGGCGTGTCGTGGTATAATCTTGACATAGAGACCTCCCGCAGACTTTATAACCTTAAACGGTTCTGCAAGGCGTTCAGTGAAGAACTCAGTAATGAGTTTGAAGACTGTGTTGCTAACATTATCATGGACATTCTTGTGGAGATTGACCGGATGCAAGGCGGCAAAAATCGCCTTGCAGAGCGACGTAATGACATTTTAGAGCGGATGAAGGAGTGCGGGTGCGAGAAGGAAATCCTGCTCGAAAAATACTCGAAGCTCAGCCGCGACAGGAAGTATCGGGCTATGGTGTACCGGTGTATCGGTCATGGTATAGGCGACGCGATAAGAGTTGATTTGGTCAACTGCGCTACGAGAGAAGTTGTTGTGTCGAAGTGGCTGCATGATGAACTGCCCAACACCATTGATATGGCAGGGGCTGTCACCAAAACCGCTTGGGATGGAGATGCTTTTAATGTAACATTTTACAGAAGAAGTCCAAGTTGGACAGAAACAGTGGAACTGCCTGAAAACGAATCATAGAATCATGATAAAATACGAAAAGAAATATACAGACAAGTCATTTGACATTGATAAGTGTCGGGAATCGGCGCTGTCGGGCTATGCCTCGGCGCAATACCAGATCGGACAATGTTATGAGGAAGGTATAGACGTAGAGCGCAATCTGGCTAAGGCTTTCAAATTGTATTGGCTCGCATCAGATAATTGCCGCCCGGCAAAAGAGAGACTTGACAAGGACAGTTATCAGGGACAGCTTGTCAAATGGCTGAAAAAGGCGGTGAACGGCAAGCTGTTGGCCGGTGTTGACCTTGCGGAAGCGATGTGTATGCTCGGATGCTGTTATCAGCACGGCTGGGGCGTGGACTGCGACCTGGCTTCTGCTGTAGAATGGTGGCAGCAAGCCGCCGACATGGGCGATGCTTATGCCAATGACCGTTTGGGATATTGCTATAGTCATGGGCAAGGCGGCCTGCCAAAAGATGCGGTGCAGGCTTTCTTACACTATCTGAAAGCAGCCGAAGGCGGATATTTCAAGGATTATTTCTCCGTTGGATTGTGCTATAAAGATGGTGACGGAGTGGAGCGTGATGATGAAAAAGCCTTTGGCTGGTTCAAGAAAGCTGCGGAGCATGACAACCCTATGGCGTGGGTGGAGCTTGGCAATTGTTACGCCACAGGAAGTGGCATGGCACTGGATTGTGGGAAAGCTGTCGTTTGGTATCGCAAGGCAGTGGATTTGGGCGGGAATGCTTTCCCCGATGCTCTGCGCGGTCTCGGAAACTGCTATGCAGCAGGGCATGGCGTGGAACAGGACTGGAACAAGGCAGTTGAGTTATACAGTCGGGCGGCAAGAGCGGATGACCCTGAATCGCAATACCTCCTTGCCCGCTGCTATGCCGAGGGGCATGGTGTTAAACAGGATATGGAAGAGGCTGTGCGCCTTTACAAAAAGGCCGCGACCAATATCAACGAGAACAAGAGGTATTACGGACATCCGGAAGCCATGCGCAGTCTCGGGGATTGCTATGCCAACGGCATAGGTGTAAGAAAAAATGCGAAGCAGGCAGCCGCATGGTATGCCAAGGCAGCGGAACAGGAAAATGAAGAGTAAGCGGGATAAAACATATCATTTACAGTAATATGACAATAATTGCGAATACGACAAAGGTTTGGTTATTGTTACATCATAGCAGCATATGAATCTGAGAGTGATTAAACCATGTGCTGATTTGCAGTCTTATGTGCGTTATTATTGGGTGCTGAAAAGTCCGGAGCAATTTAATATCCTGACCTTTCCAATCGGTTGCCCGCAAATGATATTTCATAGGCTGACACCGCTGTTTATTCCAGAATTGTCATCCTTGCAAGATAGATTCACCATTAGTGGACAGGTGAATTTTCCTGCTCATATAACATCTGATGGTGATACGGAGATGATTGTCGCAGTTTTCTATCCTCATACTATCGGTATGTTTATAGACATTCCGCCATCGGAATTCTATAACTCTGAAATATCGGGATTTGACATTGGCAATAAGAATCTAAATGTTCTTGCCAGGCAGATTTTTGATTGCGAAACCACTGTTGGATGTATCAAAGTAATAGAGAACTGGCTATTGTCAAGACTGAATCAGTGCCAAGACTTGCTCAATATGAAAAGGTCGGGAAATGCTGTCAACATCCTTATGGCAACCCCGTCCGTATCTGTTAATGAATTGGCTGATATCTCTTGTTTAAGTCCCAAACAGTTCGGGCGTGTATTCAACAGCCATTTAGGTATGATGCCAAAGGAGTATGCACGAGTTGTCCGCTTTCAGAAATCCATGTGGATGTTGCAGAACGGTAAATGCGATTATGCCGCCATCGCTTATTTGTGCGGATACTCAGACCAGTCACATTTTATCCGTGATTTCCGACAGTACAGCAGTGTTACCCCTGCTCGGATAGTCAATCCTTATTCCGACCTGTTCACAACCCCGACATAATGTCTGTTTTCTTCTATCCGGCTGATATTATAGATCGTAACTTTGCAGCAAAAAATGATAGAATTAAATCCTCAAGAAACCACCCGTGCATATGCATTTGATATGTGGATGAAAGCACCTATGCCAATGGTGACATTTTTCAAGACGCTTGATGTTTCGCATCTTGTAAAAATCAGCCGAAAGAAACATCTGAAATTCAATATGCTGATGTGCTGGTGCATCGGTAGAGCAGCAAGTCAGGTTAAAGAGTTCTATATGCTTCCAGTTGCCGATAAGCTGATTCGATATGATTCAATAGCGGTAAATACAATCGTTGCCAATGAAAATGGCGAGGTCAGTTCGTGCGACATACCGTTTTCAGATAGCTTGGCGACATTCAATACAGATTATCTTCGGCTTACGAGGCAGGTCGGTAGAACGTGCGAAAATCACGACCTTACAGATTGTATGGTAATCGGCACTTCGGCCCTGGCTCAGTTTGACATCGACGGTGCAGTCGGAATGTATAGCGGTGTCTTCAATAATCCGTTTATGATTTGGGGGCGATACCGAAAAAGTTTGTTCAAGACCATTCTTACCGTATCATTCCAATTTCACCATACTCAGATGGATGGAGCACATGCCGCTCGTTTTCTCAGCTTACTACAAGAAGAAATCTTAATGTTGATGTAAGTCTGACAGTCTGTTCTTACTGTTTCGGATAAAAAATATATAGGATTTAATCCCGCGTTTTCTCGCCATGGCAGAGTTGAAACAAGTTTCACTCTGCTTATTTGGCTTGACGAAAACGTTCTTATACAGTTGTTGACAAGAAAGTATTTCGTGACAGATGATCAGGCATTTTTTTTGTCATGATTATTCGGAGTGATTTGCCAATATCCGCAATAGTTTGGTCATCCGGTTGGTTCAGTACTTCAAATAATATGTGGCAACATATATTCAAATATAGGAATGTACTTTACCGGAACAGTAATTATCTGTGATTGATTTGAGTATGTTTTTGATTATTTCGTTATTTTAAAGGATTTAATATGCTTTTTTGCACGTTTTAGTCCGATATGTGCAAAGAATTGTTTAAGAAAAAATAAAATTAGCCACAAAGTTTTCTTATATTATAATAATATGTTACCTTTGCCGTGAGTTGATTTAGCATAATCAAAAAGAAGCATGCATTTGCGTAAGATATTTGCAGTGTACAGGGCAGAGCGTTTTTCGCCGAATTCAATAGAAAAAGACGCGGCTGTTCTGCGTTGTGTGTGCGACGAGCTCACGCAGCGTGGCTATAGTGTAGAGGCCGTGAGCGAGGGGGAGCTTGGTCGCATGACTGTTGCTGGAATATCCGACGATGTGTCATGTTGTATCTCTATGGGACGTGAAAAATCAACGTTGTTTTTGCTCGGTAAGTGGGCATACAATACCGGCAAAGCAGTAGTCAATGCCTCTGCCGGTGTAGCTTTGTGCTGCAATCGCCGCAAGGTTACCGAAACACTCAGTAGAGCGGGAATCCCCTTGCCGGCAGAACATGGCAGTCACGGATATTGGGCCAAACGGGCTGATGGGGTGGCAGAGGGTGCATGTGATGTACAGTTTGCCGCTAACTTATCCGAACTTGATGCTGTTATTCATGGCATGCGTGGGCGTGGTGTGGATGATATTATCGTAAGTGCCCATGTTCCAGGCGATTTGGTGAAGTTCTACGGCGTGCGTAGCACTGGTTTTTTTCATATCTGCTATCCCGGTGACGACGGACAGTGGAAGTTTGACGATGAGCGCCGTAACGGCCGTCCGCATCATTATGCGTTCAGTATGGACGGTTTGCGTTCAGCGGCAGAGCGTGCATCGGCGGCTGTCGGTGTCGACGTTTATGGAGGTGACTGCATAGTTAGAGCTGACGGCAGTTTCTGTATAATCGACTTTAACGATTGGCCTAGTTTCTCACGCTGTCGTGAAGATGCGGCGGTGGCTATTGCTGATATCGTGGAAATGCGTATGGCTGAGCGTGTAATGTATTTTAAAACTAATCTCGAAACCAGTAAATTGATGGTTAACACGTAATGGAAATGTGCATAAAAGGATATATTTTCGACTATGGCGGGACGCTTGATACAGGAGGCTGTCATTGGGGGAGAAGGATATGGCACGCCTATGAGCACGAGAACGTGCCCGTGGACGAGGTCTTGTTTCGTGAAGCTTATGTTTATGCCGAACGTGAATTGGGGCGCAATCCCATCATACAGCCTGACTATACGTTTCGTAAGACGTTATCGGTGAAGTTGCGCATTGAGATGGAATATATTTCCGAACATATAGGTGGCGGTTTTGATGCTTCTCAGTGGCATGACGCCGTTTTGGAGCGGCTTTATGAGCAGACCGTCGGTGAGACATCCCGTAGCCGCGAGGTGCTTTCGGTGTTGAAAGACCGCTGTCCGATGGTGCTTGTAAGCAATTTTTATGGAAATATCGCCACTGTTTTGGGCGAGTTTGGGCTTGAAAGGTTGTTCGGCGGTATAGTGGAGAGTGCCGTAGTAGGTGTGCGCAAACCCGATCACCGCATATTCACTCTCGGGGTGGAGGCACTGAATCTGGATGCTGCCAATGTAATGGTGGTGGGCGACAGCTATGACAAGGATATTGTACCGGCTCGAAAGGCCGGATGCCGGACGGTATGGATGCGGGGAGAGGGCTGGACGGACGAACCGGTTGCCGACGAGTCGGCAGCCGACAGGATAATAACCGACTTGAGAGAGTTGCTGTAAGACATGAGAAAATTATAACATATAATATATTTCAATTTTAAAAAGAAGTAATGAAACAGACTAATGTTAAGCCGGCTGACGGCAGATTAGGAATTCTCGTTGTGGGTAACGGTGCCGTTGCCACAACATTCATGACAGGTGTGCTAATGGCGCGCCGCGGACTCACAAAGCCTGTAGGTTCTATGACTCAGTATGACAAGATTCGTATCGGCAAGGGTGACGACAAGAAGTATCTGTCATACAGTGAAGTGGTGCCTTTGGCAAAGCTCGATGATATAGTATTCGGTACATGGGATGTATATCCACAGAATTCTTATCAGGCAGCCATGTATGCCGAGGTTCTGAAAGAAAAGGATATCAACCCGGTAAAGGACGAACTCGAGAAAATAGTGCCTATGAAGGCTGCTTTCGACAAGAACTATGCCAAGCGGTTGGACGGTGACAACGTGAAGCAGTGTGCCACACGTTGGGAGATGGTTGAGGAACTGCGCAAGGATATCCGCGATTTCAAGGAGAAGAACGGTTGCTCGCGTGTTGTAGTGCTTTGGGCCGCTTCTACCGAGATATATGTGCCAATCTACGAGCCTGTACATTATACTTTGGCCGCTCTTGAGCAGGCCATGAAAGACGACGATCGTGAGCACATCGCTCCATCTATGTGCTATGCTTATGCCGCCCTTACCGAAGGTGCGCCTTTCATCATGGGTGCCCCCAACACGACGGTTGACATTCCTGCCATGTGGGAATTGGCAGAGAAGACAAAGCTGCCGATAGCCGGTAAAGACTTCAAGACGGGTCAGACACTGGTGAAGAGCGGTTTTGCCCCCATTATAGGAACACGCTGTCTGGGTCTGAACGGCTGGTTCTCTACAAATATCCTGGGCAATCGCGACGGTCTGGTACTCGACGAGCCGGCCAACTTCCGTACAAAGGAGGTGAGCAAGCTGTCTACACTGGAGACAATCTTGAAGCCCGAGGCCCAGCCCGACCTTTATGGTCACGGCAACGACGAAGACACACAGTACTATCACAAGGTGCGTATCAACTATTATCCGCCGCGCAACGACAACAAGGAAGGATGGGACAACATCGACATCTTCGGATGGATGGGTTATCCTATGCAGATTAAGATCAACTTCCTCTGTCGCGATTCTATCCTCGCCGCTCCTCTGTGTCTTGACCTTTGTTTGCTGAGCGACCTTGCCGCCCGTGCCGGACGTTATGGCACACAGCGCTTCCTCAGCTTCTTCCTGAAGAGTCCGCAGCATGACTATACTCGTGGCGAGGAGCCTGTAAACCATCTCTATCAGCAGTACACTATGCTGAAGAATGCCATCCGCGAGATGGGAGGCTATGAGGCTGACGAAGAGATTGACTAAAAAAGAAAATGACCTGTAGTCTCCCATAGGGTGGAATGCGGCGGAGAGAGATGGTATCAGCTCATAAATAATACTTTCCGTCAGTCCGCTCTTTTGGGGGATTATGGGGCTTTTTTACTTGGATTTCAGCATCCGGTGACCTTATCTTTCCAATTTAAAGTATTGGTTTGGATTGTTTTATCTTGCCAATCTAATTGTATTGGATTGATTGGATAAGGTTTGATTTTTTCTTCATTCCCGTTTGGAGAATCCAACTTTTGGATGGCACTTCACAAATAGGGGCTTTGTTTATATAAATAAAGATAAAAAGATTTGGATAATCACAGAACTAAATATCTGCTGCTTTTGTTTCTGATATTGCTGATGTCATTGCCATTGCGTGCCCAGCATATATCGGGATATGTTATTGACGATGCTACGGGCGACAGTATTCCTTATGCCAGTGTGGTGTATAAGGGACATAAGGTAGCCGTGGTTTCTAATCTTGGCGGACGCTACACGGTGGCGCGTCACGACGGATGGCAGCTCACATTCAGTGCCTTGGGCTATGTGGAAAAGACGGTTATCATAGGTCCGGCTACCAAAAGCACACTCAACATAAGATTGAAACCGGACACAAGAAAGCTGAAAGAGGTGACGGTGAAGACGAAGCGCAAGCGTTACAGCCGGAAGGACAATCCGGCGGTGGAGCTGATGAGGAAGGTGATAGAAAGGAAGAAACAGACGGATCTTGACAACAAAGACTTCTACCAGTACAACAAGTATCAAAAGATTACGCTGGCCATAAATGATATAACGCAGGAGAAGCTTAATTCTCCGAAGTTCAGTAAGGCGGCATGGCTGAAAGATCAGGTGGAGATGTGTCAGTACAACAAGAAGCTGATACTTCCTCTTTCGGTTGACGAGACCGTGACGCAGAAGATATACCGCAAGAGCCCGCACACGGAGAAGAATATAATAAAAGGTCAGAACTCGTCGGGAGTGAACGAGCTTTTTCAGACAGGCGACATTCTTACCACCGTGCTTAAAGATGTGTTTACCGATGTAGATATATACGACGATCAGGTGCGCCTGCTTCAATATCCGTTTACATCCCCGATCGGTAAAGGAGCAATAGGTTTCTATCGATTCTATATAGAAGATACCGTGTTTGTAGATCGTGACCGGTGCATACACCTGCATTTCCTTCCCAACAATCAGCAGGACTTCGGTTTCCGTGGCGACATATATATATTGGCCGATTCGTCCTATCAGGTGAAGCGTTGCGAGCTTACTATACCGAAGAAGAGCGATGTCAATTTCGTGGAAAACCTGCGCGTGGAGCAGGAGTTCACAATGCTTCCCGATAGCACGTGGGTGCTCAGTGTTGACGATATGATAGCAGAGTTGAAGGTGGCAAGTTTCCTGCAGAAAGCTATTGTCATACGTACCACACGTCTCAGTGACTATGCTTTTGACGATTTGCCAAAACAATTGTTTAAAGGCAAGGCGCGTGAAGTGAAAGAGGCTGATGCCATGATGCGTGACGATGACTTTTGGAGTCGTTACCGCCAGGTGGACCTGACCAAGAGTGAAAGCAAGATGGATGTCTTTGTGCATAATCTTGAGCAGATAAAAGGATTCAAGTACATCATCTTCGGTGCCAAGGCATTCATAGAGAACTTTGTGGAGACCGGCAATCCGAGCAAAGTCGATTTAGGACCCATAAATACCATGCTTACAAGCAACTTCGTTGACGGATTCCGAACACGTATCAGTGCGCAGACGACGGCCAAGCTGCACAACCGGCTGTTTGCGGCCGGCTATTACGCACACGGATGGGGCAGTCACAAGAATTACTATAAGGGCGAACTGATCTATTCGTTCAACAAGAAAGAGTATCTGCCACGCGAATTTCCCAAACGCACATTGTCGTTGATGTCGACTTACGATGTGTGTTCGCCGTCAGACAAGTTCATGCGTACGGACAAGGACAATGTTTTTACGTCGTTCAAGTGGGCAAAGGTGGACGCGATGATGTTTTACAACCGCCAGGAACTCACATATGAACGCGAGGAGGACTGGGGCTTCAAGACTACGGTTGCGTTGAAGACAGAGGAGAATCAGGCTGTAGGCAATCTGTATTTTACTCCTATGAACGAGTGGACATCTTGGAATGCCACGAATGACGGTGCGCCTGATGTTGCCGTCCGGCCGTCCCATTACTTCCGCACGACGGAGTTGCGTGCCGAGCTGAGGTTTGCTCCTGGCGAGACGTACATCAACACCAAGCAGCGGCGTCTGAAGATAAATCTCGATGCTCCGGTCTTTACCGTGAGCCACACTCTCGGACTCAAGAACGTGTTGGGAGGCGACTATCGCTACAACTATACCGAGGCCAGTATATATAAGCGCTTTTGGATGAACAGTTGGGGAAAGATAGACTGTTATGTGCGCGGCGGAATACAGTGGGACAAAGTTCCTTTCCCGCTGCTTTGCATGCCTGCAACCAACTTGTCGTACATCATTCAGGACCAGACATTCCAGCTGATAAACAACATGGAGTTCCTCAACGACCGCTTTGCAAGTGCGGAGATCAGTTGGGATTTCAATGGAAAGCTGTTCAACCGTATACCGTTGATTAAGAAATTGAAGTGGCGCGAGTATCTGGCAGTGAGATGTCTTTGGGGTGATTTGAGTGACAAGAACAATCCCTATCTGGCCCAGAATGCCAACGACGGAATGTTGATGATGTTCCCCTCGGGTTCATATCTGATGAATCCCAAAGAGCCTTATGTTGAGGCTTCGGTGGGTATTCATAATATCTTCAAGATAGTTCACGTTGAGTATACCCGCCGGTTCAACTATCTGAATCAGCCTACCGCCCATAAGCATGGTGTAAGATTCATGATAAGAATGACGTTCTGATTGGTTTTCCTGGAGGTTTACCGGATGTGTTAAAATCCGATTTTCCGGACTTTTTATGGACATAATCTTGTGCTTTCGTCCGTTTATAGTATAATAAGTATTCAATACTTTTTTGGCGGACAAAGACAAGATTATGTCTTTATCTATACAATATCTGCATTGTGATAAATATATCTTTTGAAAAACTCCTGTTTCGTTGCAACTTTCTCATCTTTTGTACCGTCTAACGGAAAATAAACCAAACGAACAGAAAGAATATGAAAAAGTTTTTTTTATCGATTTTAGCTATTGTTGTGATGGTCGGTTGCGCAAGTGCGGCGGGCGATATGGAGGGCTCCGGCTCCGGAATAGAAGTACGCAAGGTGAAGAGATTCACCGGAATCAGGCAGGAGGGATCTGTCGTTGTGCACTACTCTCAGGGGCGGAGCATATCGGTTAAGGTCAAGGCGCCGGCAGAACGCATGAAAGACGTGAAGACACATGTAGAAGGACAGACGCTTGTCGTTTCGCTGGGTGGAAACAACGTCAACGTATGGAGCATCTTTGGCAGCAGACGTAATGACGACAGGATAGAAGTATATGTCACTTCTCCCGATCTTGTCGGCATAAGCCTGCTCGGTTCCGGTGATTTCGTATGCCCGGGACATCTTGACACCGACAATCTCTCCATTCTGTTGAGAGGCTCCGGTGACATTACGTTCAATGATATAATCTGCGACAATATATCCACCGAACTTGTAGGCAGTGGCGATATAAACCTGAAAAATGTGGATGCGCTCAACTCTGAGGTACGTCTTGTAGGCAGCGGAGACATCGACATCCGACAGAAAAACACGAAGAAGACGAAGATAAATCTGATGGGCTCAGGCGATATATCCATGTCGTTCGCCAATTGCGGAGCAGTGGATAGCGAGCTTAAAGGGTCGGGCGACATCAGTCTGAGCGGCACCGTCAAGTCGTTTGCCAAGCGTTCCGTGGGCAGTGGCGACTATCATACCTCCCGTCTGAGTGTCCGTAACGGCAAGAGATAAGTCTGACGTGAAGCGGGCCTGCCGCCTATAGTCCGTTCAGGCCCCTTCTCTGTAGAAGTCGAATGCCTCATGCATTTCCTTTTCCGTTGCCGTCCGGTCGATGCGTATGTCGCCTATACCGCCGAGCAATGTGAAGTTGATGACACCGGCCACGTTTTTCTTGTCGTGTGTCATCAACTCAATCAATTCCGTATAGTCATCGCATGTTATGGACATTTTGCCGTAATGCTCGTTGATGAAAGCGACAGTCTGCCGCATACGGTCGGTTGGAAATCCCTCTTTCACGGTGCTCAGATACAGCTCGCACACCAGTCCCCACGCCACGGCATATCCGTGCAGCACCGGTTTTCCGCGGCGCATGGCAAGCGATTCGAAAGCATGGCCCGCCGTATGTCCCAGGTTGAGGGCCTTGCGCAGTCCTCGTTCCGTGGGGTCTTCAGTGACTATGCGCTGCTTAACGGCCACCGATTCGGCCACCATCCGCTGCAATACCGTCAGGTCCGGTTTGCCGCTTATGTCGAAATTCATCAGTTCGGTCCACATCTTTTCGTTGTCTATCAACCCGTGTTTCTGCATTTCGGCATATCCCGAACACATGTTCCGGGAGTCCATGGTGCGCAGAAACTGTGTGTCGAGAATCACCGAACGGGCATTGTTGAACACGCCTATTTCGTTTTTCAACCCGCCGAAGTTGATGCCAGTCTTGCCGCCCACCGACGCGTCTACCATCGACAGCAGCGTCGTCGGTATGTTGATGTAGCTGATGCCCCGTTTGAATGTCGACGCCGCAAAACCGCCCAAGTCGGTCACCATGCCGCCGCCGAGATTCACCATAAGCGAGTGGCGTGTGGCCCCCATGCGTCCCAGTTCGGTCCACACGTGTGCCAGCGTGTCGAGCGTCTTGGCGGTATCGCCTGCTCCGATTGTTATCTTCCGCACTCCATTCATACACTCCATGCCGGCCACAAGCGGCAGACAGAGACGTTCGGTTGTCTCGTCCACGAGGACAAACAGCCTGTCGTATCCGCATTCGGCTATCGCCCCGTCAAGTGCGGATTCCAGATTTTCTGATATTATAACTTTCTGCTTTTCCATAATCCTTGGTTTAAACATAATGCAGCCGTGCGCGATTAAAACTTGTTTTAAGATTGCCGGGTGCCGCTTATCTTCTGCAAAGATAATGCAAACGAGTGCAATTAAAACTTGTTTTAAGATTGCCGAGTGCCGCTTATCTTCTGCAAAGATACATCAAAATATCGGTTTTTTATCCGTTTGGGCGTCAGATAATCAGGTATATGCGGCATTATGTTATGAATGGTAATGAATGTTAAGTTGGTCAACAAAATTAAACTACATAATCGCCCGGATATAGTATGGATGCGCCTTGAAAAGGCAGCAAGCACATAGCCCGGGGTAGAGCGTAGCGGCACCCCGGGTGTCATGTTCAATTGTCCTATTCGCCCTGCAAGGGCAAAAGCATTAATTATCAGATAATTACATTTTTTTTATATCCCATATGTTTTTATGCTTTTGCCCTTGCCGGGCGCGGTGATTGTCGATGTCGGTTCCCGGGGTGCCGCTGCTCTCTGCCCCGGGCTATGTGCTTGTTGCCCCGTTGGGGCGCGTTCTGTCCGGGCACGTTCTGTCCGGAGGATGATATAGTTTAATTTTGTTGACCAACTTATATGCAATTGACCGATATTTAAATCGGTTACATCAGATAATCTTGTTGACCAACTTATATTGACAAAAGAATATATGTCGGCAATAACAGGGTGGAACAGGAAAGAGACAGATTTATTATAGGTATCGACATACATGGCTTATGTCCGATATATTCTGAAAAAAACGCATTCGGTTTTTCGTGAAATAGAAAAGCAATGATGGTCTTTTTGCCTTGTTTACATACCTTTTTTGCATGGTCAACTCGCCGTAAGGGCCTCCCGGGACTCCCGTAACGGCCGTTTGGCAATGCAACGAGGGCCGTTTGGCAGTGCAATAACGGCCTTATTGCAAGGTGAAACGGCCCTCTCTGCTTTCTTGACAAAGCCCCGCCTGCGTAACGTGCTGACTGTCAGCACTCCCCGTTTGAAGCAAAAAACGCTGTTTTCGGAGCCTTGGCCGAAAACAGCGATATGGATGTCGCTTAACATATGTTAAAGTAAATATTTTTATAGTCAGCGGTTTTGTCGTTCAATGATGTCGTTTGGGGGATTGTTGTCATGCGGGCGTCGATGGCACGGCGAACCATGGATGCTGTGCCCGAACCGTGTATCGGGCAAGCCGTGTGGGGGAATTGTTTGGTCACGGCATGGTGGCATTCTTGCGTTTTTCCATTGGCGTGATAATCGATTCGGGAGAATATTTGTGTAACAGTCTTTAAACTTTTCAGAGCGAACAACGTCATAAGACTGTAAACTGAATCAAAAAAGCGACAAAATGAAAAGACTTCTACTGTTGGTTGCCATTTCCATGGCTGCAACAATCTCTGCATTTGCCCAGCGTTCCATAACGGGAAAGATAGTTGAGGGCGACTCAAAGGAACCCATGGCCATGACCACCGTACAGCTGCTCCGGCAGGACAGCACCGTGGCTGCCGGTGTGCTCACTGCCGAGAACGGCAACTTCAAAGTCAAGGCGCCTGCCGACGGGCGGTATATACTGAAGGTGACAAGTGTGGGATTCAAGAGCTATATCAAGAATCTGACAGTCGACGGTGGCAAGGATGTGCCGCTTGGGACGATAGAGATGGCCATGGATGCCATAATGCTGAAGGGTGCCGTGGCAACGGGCCATGCGGCAAAGGTGACGACAAAGGAGGATACGTTTGTATATAACGCGGCGGCATACCGCACGCCCGAAGGATCTGTTGTCGAGGAACTTGTGAAACGGCTTCCCGGCGCGCAGATGGACGACGACGGAAATATAAAAATCAACGGCAAGGAAGTCAAGAAGATACTTGTAGACGGCAAGGAGTTCATGACCGGCGACACCAAGACGGCATTGAAGAACCTGCCCACTTCCATCATTGAGAAAATCAAGGCTTACGACGAGAAGAGCGACCTGTCGCGCATATCCGGAATCGACGACGGCAACGATCAGACTGTGCTCGACTTCGGTGTAAAGAAAGGTATGAACAAGGGATTGTTCTCCAATGCCGACCTTGCCGCCGGCACGAAGGACCGCTATGCCGCGCGCTTGATGGCGGCACGTATGAACAGTGACTTTCGTGTGATGGGAATGGTGAATGCCAATAATGTCGGCAACATGGGGTTCGGCGGCGGCCGTCGCGGTGGCGGTGCCGGCCGTCGCGGGCTTACGGCACCGAAAATGGCCGGTGTCAATATCAACTATGAGAAGAAGGACAAGCTGAAACTGGACGGAAGCGTGCGCTGGAACCATAGTGACGGTGACACGTGGACACGCTCGTCGACGGAGAATTTTGTCAGTACGACAGGGTCGTTTTCCAACAGTGTCAACCAGAGTTTCTCGCGCAGCAATTCATGGAACGGACAGATGCGTCTGGAGTGGATGCCCGATACGATGACCAACATCATGTTCCGTCCGACATTCAGTTACAGTACGAGCGACGGCACGTCGACACGGCGTTCGGCGACATACAATGAAGATCCGTATCTCTACGTGACAGACCCGCTCGCACAGGAGTCGATAGATCTGATGGCGGATAGGGAACTTATGGTGAACAGCCGCTACAACAACTCTATCAGCTATAGCGATTCGAAGAATTTCGGCGGTATGTTGCAGTTTAACCGCAGACTTAATTCCAAAGGCCGTAACGTCACCCTGCAGATGAACATCAACTACGGTGAGAGCGGCAGCAACAGCCTGCAGACGAACAACGTGCATCTGTTCCAGAAAAAGAATATCTCCGGTGAGGACTCTACATATCAGACCAACCGGTATAATCTTACCCCGCAGAAGAATTGGAACTACAGTGTAAGGGCCACTTACAGCGAACCGATATTCAAGGCCACATTCCTGCAATTCAGTTATGAATTCCAGTATAAGTACTCGAAGAGCGACCGTTCGACGTTTGACTTCAGCAATCTCGGCGAGGGTATGTTTGCCGACTTGCGACCTCAGTACCGTGATTGGCACAGTTATCTCTCGCGTCTGGACAATCCGTTGGACAGCTATCTTGACGACAATCTGAGCCGGTTCTCGGAGTATACCAATTATATACACGACATACAGGTTATGCTGCGCATCATACGTCAGGCGTATAACTTCAATGTCGGTTTGACTCTTCTTCCGCAGAAGACACACTTTGTGCAGCACTATCAGGGACACAATGCCGACACGACACGTACGGTGGTCAACTTTACGCCTACAGCCGACTTCCGTTGGAAGATATCCAAGGTGAGCCAGCTGCGTTTCAACTATCGCGGACGTACAAGCCAGCCCAGTATGAGCAATCTGCTTGATATCACCGACGACAGCGATCCGCTGAACATATCCAAGGGTAATCCGGGACTGAAGCCGTCGTTCTCGAACGATTTCTTCCTGCGCTATAACAATTATATACAGAACCATCAGCAGGGTATGGGCGCAAACCTGCGGTTCCAGACCGTAAGCAACAGTATCTCAAGCAAGGTGACATACGATCCCGTGACGGGCGGACGTACCACACGGCCTGAGAACATCAACGGCAACTGGAACATCGCGGGAGACATGTTCTATAACATTGCCATCGACACCACCGGATATTTCAATGTGAATACCACCACGGGAGCAAGGTATGTGAACAGCGTCGGGTATATCGACATGCGGCGTGACGGCAACTCGGTCAAGTCGATAACGAAGACGATGGAGATCAACGAGCGTCTGGCAGCAAGCTACCGTAATGAATGGATCGAGTTTGAGATCAACGGAAGTGTCGACTATGCGCATTCGAGCAACGAACTGCAACCTTCGAGCAATCTCGACAGATGGAGCTTCTCGTACGGATTCAACACTAATCTGACGATGCCGTGGGGGACGTCTTTGTCGACAGACCTCAACATGCACAGCCGCCGCGGATATAACGATGCGGCACTTAACACGAACGAACTGATATGGAACGCGCAGGTGAGCCACAGCTTTCTGAAGGGAAGAAATCTTATAGTGTCACTGCAACTGTATGACCTGTTGCATCAGCAGTCCAACATAAGCCGGGCTATAGATGCCATGAGGCGTCAGGACACTGAGTACAACTCGATAACCAACTATGCCATGCTACATGTAATCTATCGTCTGAACCTTTTCGGAACTAAAGAAGCACGTCGCGAAATGAGGCGTGGACCAGGTCTTGATGGTGGAGGTGAGCGCGGACCACGCGGCGGACGTCGCGGCGGTGGCGGATTCGGTGGCGGATTCGGTGGTCCCGGAAGATTCTGAAAAGAAGAGTAGTTAAGAGGTAAGAGTGAAGAGTTTAGAGAGAAGAGGTATGATTAGCTTTTGTTGATCGATAGCGACTGTGGGACTACTTCCTGATGGTTTAGAGAGAAGAGGTATGATTAGCTTTTGAAGTTATATCTGATAATAACTATCAACCAAAGCTAATCATAAGTTAGTCAACAAAATTAAACTATATCATCCTCCGGACAGAACGTGCCTTGACAGAACGCGCCCCAACGGGGCAACAAGCACATAGCCCGGGGCAGAGCGCAGCGGCACCCCGGGAATCGACATCGACAATCCCCGCGCCCTGCAAGGGCAAAAGCATAAAAACACATGGGGATATGAAAAATGTAATTGTCTGATAATTAATGCTTTTGCCCTTTTAGGGCGAATGGGATAATTGAACATGATACCCGGGGTGCCGCTGCGCTCTGCCCCGGGCTATGTGCTTGCTGCCTTTTCAAGGCGCATCCATTCTATATATTAGGACGATTATGTAGTTTAGTATTGTTGACCAACTTACCTCTTCTCTCTAAACTCTTCACTCTTATCTCTTAAAGGTTTTTCTGCTGCTTTCGCGTATTCTCTGTATTGTTGGAACTATTATCCGGTTTGGCTTTTGCCGGCTGTCGCGTATATGCGCTATAAGTGTGCGGCATGCCGTTTCGCCCATCAGTCTGCTTTGGTCCTCGATGGTTGATAGTGTGGGACTGACATCAACGGTGTATTCAACGTCGCTGAATCCCATCAGTGCTATGTCTGAGGGCATGGACAGGCCACGGCTGCGGATGGCACGCATGGCGGCAAAGAGCAGGGTGTCGTTGAGTGCAAGTATGGCATCGGGAGGTTGCGGCAAGTCTAAAAAGGTGTCGGTGGCGTCTATGGCTGACGGCATTTCAATGTCACTGTATGCCACATATTCGGGTCGCACGGGAATGTGCAGTTCGTGAAGAGCCTCGATATATCCGTGTTTGCGTTCGGCAACCATGCGCAGACAATCCGGACCGCACAATATGGCTATGCGCCGGCAGCCTTGCGAGGCGAGATGATGTGTTGCTTTGCGGGCGGCATCCACACTGTCGGCCACGACCGATGAGTAGCGTGTGGTGTTGATGTCACGTGCGACGAAGACAACCGGAATGCCTTCTTCCGACAATAGATCAAAATGTGCAGAGTCGGCTGTCTCCTGTGTCACACTGGCTATGATGCCGGCCACATGGAGTCCAGCCAGACTCTGCACATTACGGTGCTCTTCGTCATATCGTTCGTGTGAGTTCATGCAGATTACTGCATATCCTTCCTGAGCTGCCACATGCTCGATGCCGTCGAGAACTGAGGAATAGAAAAGCGTAACTCCGTGTGGCACTATCACTCCGATGATGGGCAGCGAGCCACTGCGCAGACTGTCGGCAATGAAGTTTTTGGAATAGTTCATCTCGCGGGCTGCTTCTTCCACCTTTCTGCGTGTGTTTGTGCTGATAGAAGAGTGCCCCTGCAGTGCCCGGCTTACTGTGGCGATACTGATGCCAAGCCGTTGTGCAATGTCTTTGAGCGATGCCGTTTTTTTTATTTCCAATTACTTCCCGTATGGCTCGTTTGGTATATTCTCTATTCCGTTTGTCCGCTTATTCCTCTTTACGGTCGTCGATGTTGTCACCGTCGGTAGGTTGCATTTCTTCCTCGAAGTTTGTTATACCGTTGGCAATAAGGATATTGTACCACTGCAACAGTTTCTTTATATCACTGTTGTGCACACGGTCACGGTCGAATTCGGGCAGAACTTTGCCGAAATATTCACGCAGTTCCTGACCTCCGGCTTTTTTGAAGTCGATGCTTACTGTCTTGCCCTCTTCAAGGTCTCTCAGATTGGCGAGTACTTTGTATAGTGGCACGTCGTCGGTTTCGGTATACATTGCGATGTCTGCCAATGATGTTATTTTGTCTGTTGCAAAAGCCGGCATACGTCGGTGTGTCTCGTCGAGTACTTCTACAATGAGACTGTTGGTTGCTCTTGATACTAACTTGTAAAGTCCCGGTTTGCCCGAGATTGCTAAAATTGTCTGTAACATTTTACTTCAGTTGTTTTTTTATTGTATTTTACTTCAGTTGTGTTATTTCTTTTTGATTCATGACAGATAGCCACGAAAGCCGTGATATTCACTCGGCTGTGTTTCCGGAGATCTCGAGTTTGTCCAGCAGGTGTTCCAACTGTGCGTCGATGTTGTGTATGCCGTCGTTTTTTATTTCGTGGTCGGCACGTCTGAGTATTTCGTTTTGTGGCAATTGGCGTTTCATCCATTCCAGAACCTTTTCACGGGAAATACCGTCGCGTTGCATTACACGTTGTATTCTGAGTTCGTCGGGAGCGGACACTGCTATAATCTTGTCTACCAGATTGTCGAAACCGGACTCGTAGAGGATGGCACATTCCATCCATTCAGCCCCGCTTTGGGTGAAATCAGAGGCTACGGCCGGATGTACGATTCTGTCTATGGCACGGGCATTGTTTTCTGATGCCAACAGAAACGAGGCGATGGCGGCCTTATTGAGCTGTCCGTCGTCTTGATAGGTTTCGGGACCGACAAGTTGTGTAAGGGCGTTGCGGATTTCGGCAGATGTCCTTATAATTCTTTTTGCGGCACTGTCACAGTCGTACACCTGGATTCCCATTGTCGCAAGTCGTCGGCATATGTAGCTTTTACCGCATCCGATACCTCCTGTTATACCTATTTTCATTATTGTCTGCTTTATTTATGTATGTTTGGCAAATCAAGTAAGTTGAAGGCTTGAGGGTCATTCTTCTTCTATCAGATAGTCCACTTGCTTGATGTCAAGTGTGGCGCGTGATATGCCTTGCGGCACTTTCTTTATATGAAGCGTACATTTGTCCGAAGGATGGCTGGCTATGTCCTTATAGTCTGCAACGACAGTGAAGTCTTTGGCGCTCAGTGTGCGGTAGAGGCTCACGCCTGCTACGAATTTTATTGTGACTTTCGACGGGAATGTGCGCAGTACCTTGCCTTCGGGCATGTTGATGCCTTGAATGGGAATGTCTTTAATGCTTGCTTCGGTGAGAACATCGGTATAGAATGTAATCTTTACATTGTCAGGTACTGATTTCACGCCGCGCATCTTCTGTAGATTGCAGCGCACGGAGAGTGTGTCGCGGAAATTGGCATAGTTGAGTGGTTCGGTGTATACGATGTTTATGCTGTCAAGTTTTTCCTGTGATGCATATATGTCCACACTGTCAGTCTCGTATTCGGTATGCGAAATGAAGTAGAGGTGCTCGGGAATGACGCGGCCGCTCCATCTCAGTGGCACGCGCTTGTGCAGGCCGTAGTTGAAGAAATACTCCAGTCGGTCGGGTTTGGTGCTTGTTATTTTTGTGGAGGCTGACAGTTGCTGATACATCATACGCTGTAGTTCGGCAGCTGTAACAGAGCCGGTACCGGTGGAGCGCATGTAGTTTTTGAAATTGACTTTCAACGGACGTAATCCGTCGCCATACATGTATCCCAGCAAGACAAACCCTTTGTCGCTGAGTGATACTTTAACGGTGTCGACGCTGTCTGATGTCAGCACAACATTCTGAGGCACATTGACGATATGTACCGGTATTCTCATTTCTTTCTCATATGTTTCGTTGAGGGTCATCATGAGCCAGAAAACTCCCGATAGGGCGAGAAAGAACAAAAAAATCAGAAATTCCTTATTCACAGTACTGAATAAGAAATTCCTGACTATCGGGAATATGCCTTGCAGCTTTTTCATTTATTTGCCTTGTACTGGAGTACTTGCCATGTCTTTGAACACGTAGCCTTTGTCAACGCGTATCACTACACCTTTGGCTATCTCCACTTCTATGATGTTGGCTACGAGGTCTATCTTCTTTACGATTCCGTATATGCCGCCGCCTGTTACTACAGATGTGCCTTCTGTCAGGGAGTTCTGGAACTTCTGTATCTCTTTCTGCTTTTTCTGCTGCGGGCGAATCATGAAAAACCACATGATGGCAAAGATTGCAACCATCATTACTATGAAACTCATGCTTGAGCCACTGCCCTGTGCTGCTTGTGCAGCTAAAATCAAGTTTGTTGTCATATTCTGTTTTAGTTGTTAAAATGTCAATACTTCTTTTTCGGTTCGTCAATGCTTTTCATCAGGCGGCCTGTCTGAATGAGATGGCGTGCGATGGCGTCGAGCATACCGTTGATATATCCGCTACTGCGCGGAGTGCTGTACAGTTTTGCTATTTCTACAAATTCATTGATTGTCACGCTGATTGGAATGCTCGGGAAAGTCATTATCTCGGCAATGGCTATCTGCATAATTACGACATCCATGTATGCGAGACGGTTGAAGTCCCAGTTGCGTGAGGCTTCACCCATGAAGCGTTGATACTCATCGGCGTTCATGATGGTTGCACGGAACAGTTTGCGTGCATAGTCTCTGTCTTCTTCGCTATCGTATTCCGGCAGAAGTTCCTGTTTGGATTTGTTCTTTTCTTCAAACCGCTTTATGGTCTTGATTACAAATGTGTCAACGATTTCCTTATCGTCGTTCCAATACAGGCTTTGCTCTTCCAATATGGAATCGAGAGTTTCGTTGTTCTGAATGAGTGTGCGGTAAATCTTGCGCCACAATTCGCGGTCGGCATCATATGAATCGTCTTCGCTTGTCAGATATTCCTGATAAATCTGACTTTCCGTTATCTGTACAAACAGTTTTTTGATGAATTCCGGTTCGGAGTTCCATGACTTTTTCTGAGTCTCCATAAACTCGTTGAGCATTTTGTTCTCTTCAAGTTGCATGGCAAACTTATTGTATGCAAATTTCTGTGAAGGTGCTTCTGTGCCTTCGCGTTTGGCTTTGGCTTGTGCTACTTCAAGATGCCGTCGCGACTCATGTGTCAGTTCGACAATCAGCGATAAAAGGTAGTTGTATAAGTCATAGGCTTTGGAAAGACTGAAAAACAATTCTTTTTCAGCAGAGTCTATGTTCTTGTTGCCGTTTTGATAGTAGGCATAGGTTAACTGGACAATCTTTATCCTTATAATTTCTCGGTTTATCATAAATGCTCGTTTATTCGTTTGTCGATTCTCTAATCTTTAATTGCAATTATAAACTTTTGACTGCAAATTTAGACAAAAATCTTATACAATGCAAGAAACGGAATGAAATATTGTGCTTTTTTTTTAGAATATTTGCATAATTGGATTTAAAAGAGTAACTTTGCACCGCTTTTTCAAGCACATTGACAGAATATTATATTTATGTTCGTGTGATGGTGAATTAGGCATTTTTTTATTAAAAACTTAATTTAGAGTAACACAAAGTATGAAAGAAATCAGCGTATCGGGTCAGAAACGTAACGACCTTGGCAAGAAGGCTTCAAAGCTTATTCGTAAAGAGGGACTTATTCCTTGTAACATTTATGGTGAGGCAAAAGGTGAGAACGGTCTGCCTGTAGCCATGTCGTTCGTAGCTCCTATGGCAGAACTCCGCAAGGTGGTTTACACACCGCATATCTATGTTGTAAATCTCAATATCGACGGTGAAGAGCATAAGGCTGTGCTCAAGGAGCTTCAGTTCCACCCAGTCACAGATGCTTTGCTGCATGTTGACTTTTACGAGATCAACGAGACGAAGCCTATCACAATCGGTATTCCCGTTAAGTTGAACGGTTTGGCACAGGGTGTTCGCGATGGTGGTCGCATCAGCCTCTCTATCCGTAAGATTAATGTGACGGCTCCTTATCAGGCCATTCCCGAGCAGCTCGACATTGACGTTACAAACCTTGGTCTTGGAAAGAGCATCAAGGTAGGTTCGCTGAGTTTTGAGGGTCTCAAGATAGCCACATCTCCCGAAGTTATCGTATGCTCGGTTAAGGCTACACGTGCATCTCGTTCGGCAGCCGCAGCGGAGGCAGCAGGTAAGAAATAATGGAGAAATACTTGATTGTTGGCCTCGGGAATGTCGGTTCGGAATATGACATGACCCGCCATAACACAGGATTTATGGTATTGGACGCCTTCGCTAAGGCGTCCAATATTGTTTTTGACGACCGTCGTTACGGATTTGTTTCAGAGACAAGTGTGAAAGGGCGCAAACTGATTCTGCTCAAACCAACCACGTTCATGAATCTCAGTGGAAACGCGGTGCGCTATTGGATGAATAAGGAGAACATCGGCATAGAGCATCTTTTGGTCATCGTCGACGACCTTTCGTTGCCACTTGGCACTTTGAGACTGAAACCATCTGGCAGTAACGGCGGCCACAACGGGCTCGGAAACATCCAGTCTGTCATAGGCACTGATAAGTATTGCCGTCTGCGCGTCGGCATAGGCAATGATTATCCTCGGGGAATGCAGGTGGAGTGGGTGCTCGGACGTTACGGTGAGGACGACATGAAAGTTCTTGAGCCCAAACTGGAAACGGCATGTGAGATAATAAAGAGTTTCGTGCTTGCCGGTGTGGATTTTACGATGAATGCATTCAACAAGAAGAAATAAGATGGCAGACGAGGCAAGAGTCGACAAGTGGCTGTGGGCAGCACGTATATACAAGACACGCTCTATTGCTGCCGATGCTTGTAAGAATGGTCGTGTGACAAAAAACGGCATCAACGTTAAACCTGCTCACATGGTCAAGGTGGGTGATACTGTGAGCGTACGCAAGTCGCCTGTAACCTATTCGTTCAAGATTCTTCAGGCCATTGAGAACAGGGTGGGGGCCAAGTTGATACCACAGGTTTATGAAAATGTCACATCACCTGATCAGTATGAATTGTTGGAGATGAACCGTATCGGCGGATTTGTGGACCGCGCCCGTGGTACGGGACGTCCTACAAAAAAAGAGCGCCGTTCGCTCGATGCGTTTATCGGACCTTCGTTTGAAGGCTTTGGTGACTGGGATGATGACGAGGAAGATTAATTTGGTTTATTCATTAACTATCAAAACAGAATATTTATATGAAGACATTAAAAACATTATTGATAGGTATGGCCGTGGCTCCGATGTTTTCGGCATGTTTAAATGATGACGTCAGCAATGCCGGTTTTTCACAAGTGTCTGTAACGATGCAATACGCCAATGACACCTTGGGTGGCATATCGTTTGCCAGCTATGGGCCGTGGGCGATGACACAGAATTCCGGAGCCGGTTGGTGCAAGATGCACACAATGTCGGGAACGGGCAATGCCATATATTATATCCCCGTTCATTTTGAGCAGAACAGGACGGGAGCCGAACGTTCGGCTGCTTTTAAGATTAACGATACACGGACGGACGATGCTTATATCAACTTCAGTCTCTATCAGTATGCCACACGTGGTGACGGCTCGTTGGGTAACGCTTCGCTTGTCAGTTCCATCGTCGGTGAAACAAAGGATGCCGGCGGCAGGATCATTGGAAACAGCAGCATAGACATAACATATGACAGGGTCTGTCGTCCGCTGTCTCTTGTGATAAAAGACGGTGAGGCCACTCTTCACAATATGAAGTTCACCTATGGTGACAGCATTATGTATGTTAATACCGGTTCAAGCACATTGTCTTCCAAGTTCGGTACAGGTTATCAGCCGGGCAGACTTGTCTCTGAGACCGATACCGTGGGATATTACGAACAACTGAACATCGGGTCGTCTCAATATGCTTTCAATGTCGAACACCACAAAAGCGGTGGAGAAACGACGGCTCAGGCTATTTTGTTGGTAAGTCAGAATCTCAGTCCAGACAGTGAGCATACGGCTGACAGTGTGAAATATCTTCACATATATACCGACGGCACGCGATATGTGGAGAAGATGAAGATGAGCTACAGCGACAAGAGCAACCGAAGCCAGTCTGTCGATGCCAACCAGCTTCTGCTTGGCGTCAAGGAGTGCAATCCTTACATGCTTCTTTCTCTCTACCGGTATGCGCGTAGCAGCAAGATGATATCAAAGGCTGCGACCGACAACGGCAGTTTCATCGTCGAGACAACCCACAATCAGGATAACAGTGTGAAAACGATGGTCGTTACGGACAAAGCCGGCAACAAGACCACATATACGTTCAGCTATTAAGAAATCAGAAGTAGTTCCTTCCCATATATTTATATATGACTAATGTAGCCGTTTTCGTTTCCGGTACAGGTAGCAATTGCGAGAACATCATACGCCATTTTAGTGGAAACAGTGAGATAAAGATATCTTTGGTTCTCAGCAACAGAGCCGGTGCGTATGCTGTTGAACGTGCCCGTATGCTTGGTATACCGACGGAGGTGATGGCTAAAACGGAATTTAACGATGGCACAAACCTGCCGGACATGATGAAGCGATATGGCATCGACTTCATTGTGTTGGCAGGTTTCTTGCTTATGGTGCCGCCGTTTCTTATAGAGCTGTATCCGCATCGTATTGTCAATATCCATCCTGCCCTTTTACCCAAATATGGAGGAAAGGGGATGTATGGACACTATATTCATGAGGCGGTGAAGGCAAACAACGAGACTGAGACGGGCATTACCATCCATTATGTCGATAAAGTGTGTGATGGCGGCGAGATAATATTTCAGGCCGTCACCTCTGTATCGCCAGATGATACGCCAGATGATATCGCGGATTCAGTCCGTATTCTTGAACAACAGTATTTCCCGAAAGTCATAGAAGAAACGATAAAGAAGAATGTTTCTTAATATTATATATATAATAGCAGGTGTGGTTCTCGTTTTGTGGGGAGCCGACCGAATGACGGACGGGGCATCGTCGCTTGCCCGCCGTATGAATGTTCCGGAGATTCTTATCGGACTTACAATCGTGGCCGCCGGAACATCGGCTCCGGAACTTTTTGTAAGTCTTGTTTCGGCACTGAAAGGCACTCCCGACCTTGCAGTAGGCAATGTCGTTGGCAGCAATATCCTCAATACAATGCTCATCGTGGGATGTACTGCCATGGTAGCCCCGATGGTCATATCGCGCTCCACCGTGCGTAAGGACATTCCCTTTGCCGTGGCAGCTTCGCTGCTTCTGTTCGTGTTGTGCATGGATGGTTTCGGCACCTTGTCTTTGAAAGGCAACATGATAAGCCGCACAGACGGTTTGGTCCTGCTTGCAGGATTTGCGGCTTTCATGGGTTATACCATCAGGTTGGCGCGAAAGGAAGCTCCTGTGGCTTCACACGTCACATCCTGTGATGCTGCGGGTGATGTATCTGCCACTCCGGTCACCGGTAATGTCGTGGCAGATACCGTCTCTACGGAAACGCCTGTCAGTTTATGGAAATGTATTCTGCTTGTCATTGTCGGCCTGGCTTGTCTTATATTCGGCAGCAATCTTTTTGTCGATGCCGCATCTGCTGTTGCCGCCACGCTTGGGGTTAGTGAAAGCGTTGTCGGTCTGACCATTGTTGCCGGAGGAACGTCGTTGCCCGAACTGGCCACAAGTGTCGTAGCAGCACGCAAGGGTCAATCGGCTTTGGCTATTGGCAATGTTCTTGGCAGCAATGTCTTCAATATCCTTGCCATCCTCGGTGTTACGGCAGTAGTGTGTCCCATGCAGATCAGCGGCATCACCATTACAGACCTTTTGGTGATGATTATGAGCATTGCCGTTGTGTGGATGTTCTCATTCACCCGCTACACCGTGGAGCGTTGGGAGGGCGCCGTTCTCGTATGCGGTTATGCCGGATATATGTGGTGGCTGCTTTAATTTTGGTTACAATTAATCTTTAACCTTTTAAGGTACCGTTATACGGGTTATTTAATATAGTCAAGCGGCCTGTGTAACAAGTTGGTATTGTGATTACAGACGTATTTTTGCCGATGTCTCGCGTATGACGAGTTGCTGCGGCACACGTTCACGGTATATGGTCTTGTCGCCGCCGATACTCTTCAGCAGCAGTTGGCAGGCCGTGGCGCCCATCTCGTGCGACTGGTCTTCGATGGCCGACATGCGTGGTGTGACATATGCCGCGTGGGCATCATCGGTGAAGCCTATGAGTGCCACGTCATCAGGGATGGTCAATCCCATCTGCTTTATGGCGGTGAAAGCAGCGAAAGTGATGATGTCGTTAAAGGCCAATATGGCATCGGGACGATTGGGGCGGCTCAGCAATTCTATCGTGGAGCGCAACGCCACATCATAGTCTATTCTGTCGCATATTACCATGTCTCGGTCTATGGGCAGACTGTTTTCGCGCAGCGCTTCCAGATAGCCGTGCTTGCGTCGGCGCACCATATCGATATGGTTAGGTCCGCCTATGAAAGCTATGCGCCGGCTGCCGGTATCTATAAGATGCTGTGTGGCCATTTGTGCCGCTTCGTCACCGTTGGCTGTGACGGAGGAGAACAGGTCTGGCAGGCAGGTGCGTCCGAAAAAAACCAACGGTATGCCCATGCGGGCTATCTCCTCAAAGTGTGAGTAGTCGGTAGTGTTTTGTGCCAGGCATGCTATTATGCCTTCGACGTGTAGTCCTATGAAATTGTCTATCACGCGGGCTTCGGTATCAAAGTCTTCGTGACTGTTGGCGCTGATCACGGAATATCCGGCTCGTGCGGCCTCGTTCTCTATACCGTCGAGCACAGCTGCGTAGTAGTGGGTTACGAGGTTGGGCACAACCACACCGATAATTTTGGGTGCCTCACGGCGCAGACTCTGTGCAAATGGGTTAGGGCGGTAGTTGAGTTGCTTGGCCAGTTCCTTGACTTTCTGTTGCATGTCTTTGCCTATTTCCGGGCTGTTGCGCAGTGCCCGGCTCACGGTTGCTATGCTTACGCCCAGTTCGCGGGCAAGGTCTTTAAGTGATGTTCGATGCTTGTTTACGGCCATTGATTTGTATCAGTTGACTAATAGTATGAGTTTCAGTATAATGCAAAGTTACTTAAAATGGTGGAAAAGCGCAAACGTTTACGTTATATTTTTAGTGAAAAGTGATACAAAGTTCTTAAAAAGTGCTTATCTTTGCACTACGAATTCAGAATGAGTAATGAATAGTTGATAATAAGTTAGTTAGAAAACAGGGGGTTAAAACTGTCGGGAGACACTTTTAACCCTTTTTCATGCGTTGATATTTCCCGGTATAATCAGAATCTGAGAACAATTACCGATCAGAAACTGAGCATCTCTTCCCCTTCGGTTGTACATTCGGTGAATCCCATTTCGCGGGCCTTGCCGGCAGGGAATGTGAAATACACGGCTTCGCCTTCGGCACACAGTTCGCCGTGAGAATTTTCTATACATACGTTGATGTAGGCCACGTTTCGGCGCATTTCGTTCAGACGGGCACGCACTGTGATTTGCGGTTCGGTAGTCATCACCGGCTTGCGGTATTTCACTTCAAGTTTGCTTGTGACACCGGTTGTCTGTAGTTTTCGGAAAACCACCCACGAGGCGCATTCGTCTATCAGTGTGGCCTGTATGCCACCGTGCAGTGTGTTTATCCATCCCTGGTAGTGGCTCTGCGGTTTCCAGAAGCATATAATCTCGTCCCCATCCTCAAAAAACTCCATTGCCACTCCCTGTGGGTTTTCGGGGCAGCATCCGAAACAGTCGTAACCTGGCTTCGAGAGCCATGGGTTCTTTATCTTTTTCATAGGCAATAATTATATAATATGATGTTTTTATTCTGTAGTCCTTATTGTTATATCAGTGTCAGATTATGTCTTTTCCGTGTAATCAGAACTTCACACTCAGTTTGAATCTTACGCCGTGGCGGCTTGCAGTGGGCAAGTCAAGATATGTGAGTCGGCGCACATACTCTACATGCAGGCATCTGAAAATGTTGTGCACGCCGGCGATGATTTCAACGTATGGCTTGTCGGGATTCATGGCATGCGCCCCTTCTGGGAAAGGCATCAGTATGTTTCCTCCGGTGTTGGAGGCCGATTCCGGGTTGTTCTTGTCTGTGAGTGTTCCCCACATAGTCCTTATGCCAAGACATTCGCGCCATTTAAGGTTGCGAAGCAGCGGAATACGGTTGAATATCTTGCCGTTGAGGTCCCACGACAAATGGGCTGAGGCATATCTGTCGGTGAGAAATTCCATGTTGCTCATCAGCCCGAACATGTCGCGCTGTACAATGTACGAAACATTCGATGCGGGCATGATGAGCAGCGGGAAAGGCACACGGTTCCATTGTGCGCCGGCTTTCAGGCTTACGTCCACCTTGCCCCAACTCTTTGCCCGGAAGCGTTTGAAGAACGACATCTCGGTAAGGTTGTATCGGTATTGTCCGCCCAGAAATCCGTCGATGCCTGTGGCGTGGCTCAGAGTGAAGACGGGGGCGTCGAGGTTTATCATGCGTCGGTGTTGCTTGGTGCTCACAAAATTTTCGCCTGGGGCGTAGCGCAGTTCGGCACGCAGTTCGGTAGTACGCAAAGAGTAGGGTGTAAGGCCGAGTCCGGCCGCGGCCTTGTTCTTCTCCGTCTTCAGCGAGATGGTGGAGCGCAGCCCGCATTCTTCTTCCCGGATTATCGTCAGCTGTTGACGGTTGTATAATACGAGTCTGTCCGTGCGGTCCCATTTTATCGACGAGAACATGTTGTCCTTGTCCGTAGATAGGAACTTGTCCGTAGGTGTGCATATGTCGTATGCCGACGCAAATGTGATGGAGCGCATCGGAAACTCATGTGGCAGATAGTCCTTGCGGTTGAACGAGTAGGTAAGTTCCGTTTTGTAGTAGTTTTGCCTGCTTTTCCAGCCGTGGGCGTAGTAGCCGTTGAAAAACAGGTGGGGATGCAGATGTGCGGTGGTCTGTCCTCCTATGCGTGTGCGCAGTCCGTCTATGGAATTGACCGATGCTGTGCTTAGAACCGGACCGATGTCCAGTTTGTTGTATTCCTTCCGTCTGTCGGTCTCGATATAGTTTTCCACCAACGCGCGTACTATGAACGTCAGAATCTTAGACCCTCCCATGTTCTTGAAGTTTTCTTCAAACTCGTCCATCCTTCGCTCGCTTGTGGTGAGGCCGAGCGGGCGGTGGGCTTCCCAAAATGCTTCGCTGCGGTTTTGGGCCTTGTGCGCTGTTTCCGTATGTGTTTCGTCTTTCAGCATGCTATCGGACAGTGGCGAGAAAGAATGGCCGCCCATTCGTGTATTGCGTATCACTACACCTTTCTGCAGAAAGTCGAACAGCCTTATCTCTACAATCATGTCGTCGGTAGTGAGCACCCATTCGCCGTTTTCCAGTTTTGTGAACTCCTGTACTATTCTGATATCGTCCACGAAGTTCACGTCACTGCGCTTGGGGATGGTAAGGTCGCAACGTTTCACCTGATACGACGAGTCGTCGAGTATACAGATGTCTCCGCTGAAACCGAAGTCTTGCGGGTTGTTGGGTACAAAGCTCAGACGGATACATCTGTAGCCGTCTATGCTGAGAGTGTCGATGATGTAGAAACGGTAGAATCCGATGGCATCGCGGCTTATGGGAGATGTGAACCGCTGTTGGAGCAGGGCGATCTGCTCGTCATATATATCGACGTCGGTAAAGAAATCTTTCAGTGCGGCAACAAGAAGGTCGCCCGACTGGAAGGCATTGTTCACGCCGTCGGCCCTGTCGCCCTTTACTATTTCCCGTTCGCTGTGCGGCTGCCTGCGATATACCTTTTGTGTAAGGGTCTCGGTCTTCATCACGGGCAGTATCAGCTTGTTGTTGTAAGGGCATAATTCCACTTGGCGGAATACATCGGGAATCTTTGCCAGCATCCCCTTTGTAAGGTCTTCGGGATGTATGTCGTTGGTGGCAAGCGTCAGTTTCTGATATTTTTCGTAGCTGTAATAGTCGTGGCGCGAGAGTTCGCTGCGGCGCTTGGCGGCTATCACTTTCTTCATCAGCTCTACCGCGGGGTTGTTTTTACGGCTGTAATGTTTGCGTCGTGTGGTCACTGTCACTTCGTCAAGACGCTGTACCCTTTCGTACCATCTCACGCTGTCACCGTACGTCCGGCCGTTATAACCGGCAATGGTGGCGTGTGCCCTGTTTACAGTCAGGGTACATGCCACCATTACCAGTAACAACAACAGCCGCCTTGTCATAGGCCGTACGTGGTGTTGAGGCGCCGGCACAGAGCTTCGTGACTTCTGTGCATGTGCCAATATATAGTTGACAATACGATAATCTCGAAGAGCGGATATATATAAGGTATGTCGAGCAGACAACCTATGAATAGCGTTATGGCGCGTGAGTTGTGGGTGAGCAGGTTGGTGTACTTCATCAGCGGAAGCGAACCGGCACGGAAGTCGTCGCGCAACTGCTGCGGCATATCGCTGACGTCGGGATATCTGGCTCGTATGTTGCGATAGAAAGCCTGAAACTCAGGTGTGCTCTTTTCCTGTGCGCGACAGTATTTGGCATAGTTGGTATAGAAAGCCCGCTCCCAGAAAGCGCCTTTCTTGGGCAGACCGTCCACGATGGCCTGCTGCGACTCGTAGTCGTCGAGTTCGCTGCCGCTCTTGCCGAGCAGGAAATAAAGATGAATCTGGCGGTAGTAGTCGGCCAGCCGGCACTGCATGGTGTGGCACACGAATCCGGCGACGGCACAGAGCAGCAATGCCCATGCTCCCCATTTCACATCGATGAAAGGCATGTTGTCGTTCCAAAGACGGAATACGATGCCCAGATATACCGCAGTGAACCATACGTCGCTGGCCACTCCGTCGAGCATCCGACCGATGAGAGTCTTCCGGCCTGTAAGTCGGGCAAGCTGTCCGTCGGTGGAGTCGCAGAAGTTGGCGAACATCATAAGCACTATTCCTGCGATATTGTGCCACAGGTCTGTGTGGCTGAACATCCATCCTGCTCCTATTCCGAGAAACATAGAGAGGATGGTGATAGTGTTGGGATGCACCCCGAGACGTGCCCAAAGCAGCGCGAAGGCAAGGCCGATGGGGCGTGTGAAGTATATGTCGAGCCACTCCTCGGTGTCGGCCGACTTGAACGAAGCGCGAAGCAATTCGCTGAAACTCTTTTCCATAACTTTATTCTTCCAATATGAAATCTTCTGCTTTCTTTATGTCCGTGGCATGGTCGATGTCGAGAACTTTGGAGAATGGCCATGCCTTTAGTCTCCGTCCGTCGGCTATCAGCGCTCTCTGGAAGTTGCGCATACGGCTCTCGCCGCGTTCCATGCAGCCGCACAATGTCTCTATTGCCGTTGATGTGAGGCCGTAGATGCCTCCTGAAATATATCGGCATGTGTCCGAACGGTCGAGAAACCCGGTGATGCCGAGGCTGTCGTCTGTGTCGACATACAGCGGCTTCTCGTCGTCGATATAGTCGGTCACTCCCATCATTCCGTCACACTTGCCCGATGTAACAGCCTCGCTGAAAGCCGCGATATAACGTGCGAACTCCTCTTCGCGGAATATAGTGTCTACGGTGGTGAGGCAGAACGGTCCGTCGCCGAGCATGCGGCTGATTTCAAAGAAACTGTGCATGGAGCTTGGTGTGCTTTTCACGATGAAGCGCAACGGCAACGGGCGCCCCTCCAGTCCGTCTTGCTGTAACTTGACAAGATGAAAACTTACCTCTGTCGTTATGTCGTTGCAGATTACGACTATCTCTTCCGCGTCGTTGTCCATGAACACCCTTATCAGGCGGTCTATCAGCCGTTCGTGTCTTATCTTGACCAGCGGTTTGGGCGATTCCACGCCCTCGGCGGCCAGCCTGCTGCCTTCTCCGGCGGCGATTATTGCATATTTCATTTTCTTTCTGTATGTCTAACGGACGGCAAAATTACGAATTAATAATGAGAACAGGAAACGAATTTACTCTTTTTCAACGGCCTGCGTCCTCTTATTTCCGGGTTTATGTGTCTATATGTTCCTTATGCGGCTGTCAAAATCACGTGCTCCCCCGCGCTCTCCGAATATCTTGAACAGCATGCGCACGCGCATGTTGGTGATGAGTTGTGGCGACATGTCCGTGAGTATGGCTATCTCCGACGGGATGAAGCGCAGGCGGATGAGCAGGCATACGTTGGTTTCCTTGATGTTGAGGCTGTCGGTGTTGTTGAGGCGTGACATCAGTTCGGGAAGCCATGTCGTTGCCAGGCGGTACAGTCCGGCCCAGTCTTCGTCTGAGGCCTTCTTGTTGCGTGCCGCCATGGAGTGCAGCCTCATCACTTCGGGGGCTTGCAGGATTTGTTCCTTCATGTTCCAGTTGTCGGGGCGGCATCGGTCGTCGTGGTATTCGGCCAGCCGTTGCTGAAGGCGGTCTATTTCTTTCATCTTGTCTGCAATCAGTACATTGTCCTTCTCTTTCAGGTGTTGCAGTTTCTCCAGTTCGGCGCATGTCATGTTGTAGAGCAGCAGTTCAGAGGAGTAGCGGTTGTTGATTGATTTTATCCGCCTGTGGTGGTAGACGATGAATGTGAGTATCAATATTGCCAGCAGCGCCATGGCAGACAGGTTGACGGTCTGTATGCGTCTGGCTTGCCGCTCGGTTGCCATGTTGTCGTATCGTGTCTGTACGTAGGCGATTTCCAGAGTGTTGTTGTTCAGATATGTATTTTCGTATATCGTGTTCAGCTTCTGGCTGATATAGGCGGCACGTTTGTACTGTCCGCTCTTGTTGAAATGGTCTGTCAGATTGTGGCAGGCCGCAATCCCTATGTCGGGCTGCGGTGAGAATATGGCTTCGTACCATAGCGAGCACGCCTGCTCCATGTGGCCCTGTCCGGCATAGATGTCGCCCGTGAGTTTCTGTGTCTTGTAAAGCGTAAACACGGCCTGTGCCTTTCTCAGCAGCTTTTCGGCCCGCACCGTGTCTCTGATGTACAGGCGGTAGGCGGCGTCGTTGGTAAGCATGGCGGCATATTGCTCATTGTCTTCGATATGTATTTTCCTGCATTCCTCTATATATTTGTACATGCTGTCCGGCATTCCGGCCGCATCGAAGGTGTCTGCGAGTCTGTTCAGGGCTTTTACGGTCAGTGTAGGGTTCGAGGCAGACTTGGCTGCCGCCAGGGCTTTTCGGTAGTATTTTGTGGCGAGCTTGTTGTTGCCCGATTGGTTGTTTATCATTCCGAGGATATCGTTGAGGTCGTAGACGAAGTTGTGGTTGTCGCTGCCCGATGCTTCATGTTCGGCTTGTTTTATCATTTCTATGGCTCTGTAGCGCATGCCGTTGCTGTAGAGGGTTATGCCGTTGTGCAGCAAGGCCCGTCCGTAGTATCTCTTGTCGTGGTGCTTTCCATAGTATAGCCTGCATTCCGCGATGGCGCTGTCGTCGGCTTCGGTTATTCCCATGCGGTGTATGTTTTCGCTTATCAGTAGGGTGTAGAGATTGCGGTCTCTTTCCACACGGAAACTGTCGGCCGTGTAGTGTTTCAGCATGTTGACGGCATTGTATGGAGAGAAGCGCGATGCCTCTTCGGCGCGTTTCAACAACGAATTGCGTGACTGCCCTTTTGAGCAGCCCGCAATTACCAGAGATACAACTAATAATAATCCAAATATACTGTATCTTCTGATTTTTGATCTATGTGTATGCTTTGGTTTTATGGTGGTTGTCTTTTGTTGGTGTTGCCTTGATGTCTGTTGTCATGACTTGCCGCATTGTCATTTCAGCTTGAAAGTCACAGGAAGCGTGAAACAGACGTTGGCGGGTTTGCCATAATGAACACCACGGCCATCATCATAATCATGGTTTTGATTTTCATTTGTCTGATGTTTGATTTCATTTCACTTGTTTATATAATGTATTTTTGCCATGAATGTGTATGTGCTGTCTGGCCGGATGGTATGGCCGTGACAGCAAAGCGATGCAAATGTATTAAAAAAAGCGATTTACGGCAAGCAAACTATTACATATTATTACACATGGTGAGAAAAACGGTTTAAACGTCGTTATTCGGGTATATTCGGATTCCAGAAAAAGTGTTTTATCGGGGTTCGTAATACGGATGCCGTGCGGGAGAGAACAAAAACGTGGCTTGTTTCATGTTGGTAGTTAATGTTCCGAAGGTATGGGAATCCTTTATGACGGTATAGGTTTGAACTCTTTAGGGACGGCAGTGAAAGATAATGCCATTCGATTACGCAACTCGTAAATTTCTTTACTTTAACGTATGTTAAGCGGCATCGTATGTTCAATTTCCGGCCGACGGCCCGAAAATCGTGATTTTTGCGTCAAAAGGGAAGCACTGATTATCAGTGTGTTACGAAAATATGGCTTTGTCAAGAAAGCAGAGAGGGCCTTTTCGCCTTGCAATAAGGCCGCCGTTGCATTGCGAAAAGGCCCTCCTTGCACTGCGAAACGGCCGTTACGGGAATGCAGGGAGGCCCTTATTGCAAGTTGAAGGCACTAAAACCATGTGTTGGAATAGCAGAGAAGGCCTTACGGCCTTTCTGGTTTGCTAAAAATAAAATGCGTTTTTTTCAGAATAATCCGTACATTGCGCCGGCTTGTCAAAAGGCGAATGTTCCTGATGGGCCAATTACTTTATCCTGCCGTTGTGGAAATGTCGCGATTTATACGTACATTTGCATATGGCTTGTCGTGCCGGGCGTCTTCTCAGTCTTATTAGGAGTTGGCGCAAAGGAAAATACAGAGAGCCGATTGTATATATCCACTTTTTAAAAATAAAGATGCATGGAAATAATACCTGTAGCGCATTTTCATTCGCCGTTTACCACAAAATTCGGCATACCGAGGCAGAGCGGGCTGGTGGAAGGACTGCGCGGACGCATAGTCTTCGAGCCGGAATACCGCAGTGCCGACGCGTTGCGCGGACTTGAGGGATTCGATTATTTATGGATGATATGGGGATTTTCGGCCAACATCGGGGCGCGTAAGGCGGCCACGGTGCGTCCGCCTCGTCTGGGCGGCAATGTCAGGATGGGGGTGTTTGCCACGCGCTCGCCGTTCCGTCCCAACAATCTGGGGCTGTCGTCGGTGAGGATAGAAAGTATAGAGCATACGGAAGCATCCGGCCCGGTGGTACATGTGTCGGGAGCCGATCTGATGGACGGCACGCCGATATACGACATCAAGCCTTATGTGGCGCAGGCCGATTGCCATGAGGGAGTGAGATGCGGATTTGCCGACAGTGAAGAGTGGCATACGCTGAGGGTGGACATACCGGATGATGTCCGGCGTGTGTTGCCACCGGAGCAGTGGCGTACGCTTGCCGGTGTGCTCGAACTCGACCCGAGGCCTCATTTTCATGACGACCCGTCGCGTGTCTATGGCATGTCCTTTGGCGGCAGCGACATACGTTTCAGGGTAGACGGTGCTGTGCTGACGGTGGTAGAAGTGGTGCCCGGTTCTCAAACCTGATGGTGATATGCCTGAAACCGATGGCACGCAGCATGCTGCGCATCTGGGCGTCGGCATTGTTGCGGGCGGTGTTGATGTTGGCCGGTGTCAGTCCGCGGGCTTTCATCATTCTGTGGGCACGGCGGTACATGGCCTCGCGGTCCTCGGCTGTCCATCGTCCGCTCTCGTGGAAAGAGCGGGTGCGGGCTTCGTCGATAAAGTCGTGGTCGAGCAGTTCTACCGGCGGCAATGTCACGCTGACGCTGTCGCCCGATGGTTTTATCCATCCGGGTTTGGTATGGTGCATGTTTATTCCGAGCCGCATGGTGCCGTAGTATATTCGTACCAGACGGTCGTTGCCGAAGAGACGGCTGCGTGTGGTGTCCACCATTTCCTCGTCGGTAATGGACAGGAATTCCCATTCGCCGATGGCCTTTATCGACTGTATCTGTTCCGGAGTGATGTCTATCCGGTTGTCGGCGGTAATCGTAATCTCGTTGTTCTTCGACACCCGGACCAACCAGAATATCATGACAGCCACTACTATTATGGCCACGGCAATGGCCGTGGTTCGTAGTCTGTTGAGTGTTATGAGTGTCTTTTTCATTTCTTTATGCTTGTTGCGGTTGACGTATTGGTTTCAATGTTTTGCTTGTCTATCAGAGTGTTGATGTCGCCGTTGCCGAATTGTTTGCGATAGGTTACGGTGATGTCCTTTTCGCCGAATCCCATCTGCTCTACCATCGGTATCAGCACGCGGGCTGCATTCTCGCGGGCGGTTTCGATGATGCCCAGCTGCGGTATGCTGGCTATTATGGACGCGCGTCCCTGACGTTCGTAGTCGGACATCTCGGCATCGCTGAAGTAGGAACGTGTCAGCGAGACAAACTCCTTGATGTTCTTCTGGTCGATTTTACTGCCGGTGAGCGTCACTCTCGGGTCGGGCAGTATGATGGTGATTTTGTTGCCGTTGCGCTCGATGTTCTTTTCCGAGAACTCGCTGAAGTCGATGTATGCTTTGAGTTTGGCGTTCATCGGTATCGCTATCTTCCGGTCGCCGATGGGTACCGGCATGTCGAAGTCTTTGTTGAACAGTGTGCCTTTCAGTCTTATCACATCGTCGTGGGTCACTATCTTCCGGATGTTGTACTCGGCCGTATACAGGCGGGATGTCTGTTTCACCTGCATGATGAGCGCAGGTATGGTGTCGATACTCTTTGACGGAGCTTCGGATCCGGTATTATTGCTGCACGAAAATGATACTATGGCAATAAAAACTATTGTGATATGCAATAAATATTGTTTCATGTCGTTATATTAATATGTATGCAAAAGTACGAAAAAAAAGGTGTTCTGCAGAAAAAACAGATTTATTTTATTGAATCTTTAAACTTTTCAATCTTTTCATCGTCATATTGATAGTTGCAACTTGAATAGTGAACTGACAATAGAAACGATAACTTTTAAAGAACAAGGTGATATGAAAAGAATGATAATGACTCTGACAGCGGCACTGGTGATGAGTTGTGCAGCAATGGCACAGACCGGCGGCAACGGAGAGAAGAAGCCGGCGGACAAAACTGAAATGGTCAGGAAACGTACCGAAGCTGTGGCTGCGAGATATGGACTCAACGAGGAGCAGAAAGCGAAACTTCTCGAATTGAACACAAGATATGCTGACAGCATTAGAGTGGGAATGAGAGTTCAGGGCGGACGCAGGATGCCGGCCGGCGACCGTATGAAGACAAATGATGGAAGACGCCATATAGGCGGACATCAGGGCGGCGTAAAAGACTCGGTGGCAATCAGGCGTATGCCGGCCGGACAACCGCGAAAGATTGATGCTGCACGACGTATGGAGAGGGCAGGCGCGATGAAGCGTTATGACGAGAAGCTGAAAGGCATCATGACGTCCGAACAGTATCAGAAATATACCGAGGACATGAACAAGCGCATGCAGCGTCAGGCACGTCCGCGTAACGGTATGAGACAATGAACATCATAGTGATTTAGGTTAACATAGATTATGTAAGGCAGGCGAGCCTTTGGGTTTTAATTGGTAAAAGCATTTCTTTTGATGTAAAAGATTTAAGGGTAACAAAGAGGTGGGGAGCGTATGCTCTTCACCTCTTCCTGTAATTGGTAGATTAGGAATAGAATATTAAGAGAATTGAAAATTGAGAGTTGAGAATGGAGAATTATGATTTGATATATTTACAGTAAGTTAGTCAACAAAATTAAACTACATTATCGTCCGGATATAGGATGAATGCGCTTTGGATGGATGCGCCCCGTCGGGGCAACAAGCACACAGCCCGGGGCAGAGCGCAGCGGCACCTCGGGAACAACACGATTGTACGCACTTGCCCTGAAAGGGCAAAAGCATTAATTATCAAATATTTACAGTTTATGTATTGTATGTTTTTTTATGCTTTTGCCCTTGCAGGGCGCGGAGTGTCGATGTTTGATTCCCGGGGTGCCGCTGCGCTCTGCCCCGGGCTGTGTGCTTGTTGCCCCGTTGGGGCGCGTTCTGTACATACGATAATGTAGTTTAATTTTGTTGACTGACTTATGTATCCACCAAATAAGGTAATCATAATTATCCATTCTCAACTCTCAACTCTCAACTCTCAATTCTCTTAATTCTCAATTTTTTCCTTGTCTTTCCTCTAAATAAAATCATTTTCTTTATCCAGTCGGTGTATAATCTCACTATTTTATTGTACATTTGTACCTTGGATAGAAGATAATGATATGAGAAGAATATTGATGTTCCTGATAGCAGGAATTGTTGTCGGGTCAGTGACCGGATGCGGTGAAAAGAAGAATACTGACCATATAATAGCTCGGAAAGTTGTGGCAAAGGCACCGTTAGGACCGATAAGGATGCAGGATTATATACAGTCCAAGGGCGATGTGAAGTGGCTTGGGACATCTTATAGGTGTGAGATAGTGCGCACGGCTGACGACAGTCTGGCAATGGTGAAGGACGAGACCGGGCAGAGATTTGTGGACAACAGGATTTCCTTGGAAATACTGCGTGCCGACGGAAGTGTGTTTTTCAAAAAATCATTCGTCAAGAAGGACTTTGACGCTTGCCTCGATGATGACTATCGTACTACGGGTATTCTTGAAGGGCTGGTGTTTGACAAGGTCGACGGACAGTCGCTTGTTTTTGCAGCGAGTGTCAGTCATCCTCAGACAGATGAGTATATTCCGTTGTTGGTGCGTGTGTCGCGGACGGGCAATATCAGCATAGCGCGTGACACGCAGATGGATATCAGCGCTCAGGACGAGGGCAATGTGGATTCGGATGAGGATGGCGTATGATATAAGTCGGGAAACATTAAAGGCGGACTTTTATTTATGGAAGTCCGCCTTTAATGTTTCCCAACTGTCCCGGAATTCCGGCATACTGCCGAAAACTACGTTTGCCCCCTCCTCGGTGAGCATGCGGTCGGGCAGGGGCCCGGTGTTCACCGCTACAGTGAAAACCCTTGCGGACACTCCGGCCCGCACTCCGAGCGGAGCATTTTCAACCACAATGGCTTCCCATGGCTCGACGCCCGCTTTCTGAAGGCCTTTCAGATAAGGTTCGGGATTTGGTTTGCCGTGTGTGACGTCGAAACTCGACACGATCAGTTCGGGTGTGACGAGACCGTCAAATTCCATGACGAGCCGGTCGAGCAGCGAGCGTTGGCCGCTTCCTGTCACCACAACTATTTTCATATCGTCGGCTTTTATCTTGTGTTGCAAGTCGCGGACTCCTTCCATTATTCCGGCTGCCGGACACAAGGAAAACACACGGGCTTTCTCCTCGTACATGCGTTTGGCTTCATCGTCGTTGAGTTCGCGGTGCCATTGTTCGCGTGCTATCAGTTTGATGGTCTCCACGCCTCTCATTCCCTCATATTTATAAGCGTCTTCAGGAGGCATATCGAGCCCGAGGGTTTTCATCGATGTGTGCCAGCTGTATGCATGATTGGGCATGGAGTCGTAAAGGACGCCGTCCATATCAAAAAGAACGGCTTTAGGACTGAATGTCCTAAAGCCGTGTCTTTCCAAGTATTTGTTGATTTCTTTTTCGTACATTATATTCCTGTCGGTTGATTGGAATAATCGGATTTGCTTGGTTTTTGGATCTTTTCAGGTTTGTTTGCCGAATCAAATAGCCGAATCAAGCGGATTCCCGATATGTTTATGCCTCTTTTGCCAGTCTTTCCTTGATGGCTTTGCTGTCGGCCTCGTATCCCGGTTTGTCGAGCAGTGCGAACATGTTCTTCTTGTAAGCCTCAACGCCAGGCTGGTTGAACGGATTCACTCCGAGTAGGTTGCCGCTTATTCCGCAGGCTATCTCGAAGAAATAGATGAGCTGGCCGATGTAGTATTCGTTCAGTTCGGGCACGCTGATGCGGATGTTGGGCACTCCACCGTCAACGTGTGCCAGACGTGTTCCGAGTTCTGCCATCTTGTTGACCTCGTCTACTCGCTTGCCGGCGAGGAAGTTCAGACCGTCCAGATTTTCATCGTCGTTGGGGAAAAGCAGGTTCCGGTTGGGTTGTTCAACGCTGATGACTGTCTCGTATATGGTACGCTCTCCCTCCTGGATCCACTGGCCCATTGAGTGCAGGTCGGTGGTGAAGTCGCACGAAGCGGGGAATATGCCCTTGCCGTCCTTGCCTTCGCTCTCTCCGAAGAGCTGCTTCCACCATTCGCTGATGAAGTGGAGTTTGGGCTGGTAGTTTACCATTATCTCAATCTTCTTGCCGGCTTCATCATACAGTCCGTTGCGTACAGCGGCATATATGGCGGCGGGATTCTCTTCGAAAGGCACGTCCTTGCCGCAAGCCTTCTCCATGTCGGTGGCTCCGGCCACGAGTTTTGCGATGTCGAAGCCTGCGCAGGCAATGGGTAGCAGACCTACGGGGGTGAGCACGGAGAAGCGTCCGCCGACATTGTCGGGGATGATGAACGAGGTGTAGCCTTCCTTGTCGGCGCATGTACGGGCTGCACCTTTTCGGGCGTCGGTCACGGCCACGATTACTTTCTTGGCCTCTTCCTTGCCGCGTTGCTCCTCGCACTGCTTCTTGAGCAGGCGGAATGTAAGTGCTGTCTCTGTCGTGGTACCTGACTTCGAGATGTTTATTACACCGAATCTCTTGCCTTTCAGATAGTCTGTCAGTTCTGCAAGATAGTCTTCGCCGATGTTGTTGCCGGCAAAGAGTATAGTCGGATTATTGCTGTCGCCTACAAGCCATGCGAACGAATTGCCCAATGCTTCGATTACGGCGCGTGCTCCGAGGTAACTGCCGCCGATGCCGGCTACTACTATTACTTCGCAGTTTGCGCGCAGTACGTCAGCGCAATCCTGTATTTCCTTGATGAACTCCGGTGTTATTGACGACGGCAGATGCAACCATCCGAGGAAGTCGTTGCCCGGACAGGTCCCGTTCTCGAGGGCTTCCTGAGCGGCCTTTACTTTGGGTTCATACGCTTTCACTGCGCCTTCCGTAAGGAACTGGGCGGCTTTGGTAATGTCTAAGCTGATATTTTTCATATTGATTTGATTTTTTGACATAAAGCCATTGTAAATAAAGACGGATTCTTTATTCAGACATATTCCTCATTTCTTCAGACATAAATAACATATTCCTTTTTCTTTTCGACATAAAGACATAAGTGATAAGTGTCTTGTTGTATAAAGAGTTGCTGTTTTTATTTCGGGTATGGCTAAAATGTCTTGTTATACATTCTGCATTTTCTTTTTATTTCTATTTTGTTACTGTCGAAGTTTATCAGCAGACCATTTTCTATCTTTACACGGCATAGAGGTAGTCATCTGAAGCTGTCGGTCAACAGTTTGATTTCAATTTGCGGGCTTATCCGTTCATATAATATGTTGTATACGGCATCGAGAATGGGCATGTTGACATGCATGTGCCGGTTGATTTCTTTCATGCACTTGGTGCCGAAGTATCCCTCGGCAATCATTTCCATTTCTATCTGCGCGCTTTTCACACTATATCCCTTGCCAATCATGGTTCCGAAAGTGCGGTTGCGCGAGAAGTTGCTGTAGCCCGTCACGAGCAGATCACCGAGATAAACCGAGTCGTACACATTGCGTTCTATCGGATATACGGCCTGTAGGAACCGCGACATCTCCTGTACGGCGTTTGACATTAGCACGGCCTGGAAGTTGTCGCCGAACTTAAGGCCGCTGCATATTCCGGCAGCGATGGCATATACGTTTTTCAGCACCGACGAATATTCTATTCCTATCACGTCACTGCTCGTCTTGGTCTTGATGAAGTTACTTGTGAGAATGTCGGCAAAAGCCTGCGCTTTCTCCCTGTCGCCGCATCCTACGGTGAGATATGACAATCGTTCGAGTGCCACCTCTTCCGCGTGTGACGGTCCGCCGAGACAAGCGAGATTATCGTAAGGCACATCGTATACCTGATGAAAATATTCCGAAACGACCAGATTCTCATCAGGAACGATACCCTTGATTGCTGTCACCACAAACTTGTCCCTAAGTCTGCATTTCAGTTTTTTCAGGTGATTCTTTACATATGGCGACGGAGTCACGAACACCAGTGTATCATAGTTCTGCACAATCTTGTTGATGTCGCTCGAGAAGAATATTTCGTCGATATTGAACCGCACGCTTTGCAAGTATGCCGGATTGTGCCCCAGCCGGCGGAAATCCTCGATACGGTCATCCCGACGCATGTACCATCCGATGTGGCGCGTGTCTCCCACCACAATCTTTGCAATGGCTGTAGCCCAGCTTCCGCCTCCGATTATCGCTATTTTTCCGCAGTTGAACATAAATATTCGTTACGAGTCTTGAACTGCGGATTACGTGTCAGACCTTGTCTTATGTGTGTGATTCCCTCATGCGGCCAATCACATATTTACTGAATCAGGCCGTCTTGTCACGTAATCCGAAGTTCCTAATCCGTCATTTTGTATTCTCAATCCATGCCGCAAACTCGTCAACCTTCGGGTTTTCCAGTCCCAGCTTGTATTTCTTGTTCACTCCGCATACGTCCTGTTGGAGTTTCTGCGGGTTAAGGTCTTTGATGTCCGACGTAAGATAGTAGCCGCATTTGTTGAACAGCGGCACCCATTCCTCGGGCACACCGATAGCTGTCCATTCGGCCACCGAACTGCGTGGGGCTTTCTTTTCCGGCTTCATTGTCGGGAAGAGCAGCACCTCCTGTATAGTTGGCTGACCGGTCATGAGTATTGCCAGACGGTCGATTCCGATTCCGATACCGCTTGTGGGCGGCATGCCGTACTGCAGTGCGCGCAGGAAGTCGTGGTCGATAACCATAGCCTCGTCGTCGCCCTTGTCGGCCAGTCGCATCTGTTCGATGAAGCGTTGCTCCTGGTCTATCGGGTCGTTCAGCTCAGAGTAGGCATTGGCCAGTTCCTTGCCGTTCACCATAAGCTCGAAACGCTCGGTCAGTCCGGGCTTGGAGCGGTGCATCTTTGTCAGCGGACTCATCTCCACCGGATAGTCGGTGATGAACGTTGGCTGTATGAACGTGCCTTCGGCAGTCTCGCCGAATATCTCGTCAATCAGCTTGCCCTTGCCCATAATATCGGTATCCTCTATGCCAAGCGACTTGGCTATCTCGCGGATTTGCTCTTCGCTCTTTCCTTCGAGGTCGTAGCCTGATTTCTCCTTGATGGCTTCGAGGATGGGCAGACGACGGTAGGGCGCCTTGAAGCTCACCACGTTGTCGCCTATCTTCACTTCTGTCGAACCGTTGACAGCGATACAGATTTCTTCGAGCAGCTTCTCTGTGAACGACATCATCCAGTTGTAGTCCTTGTAACTCACGTACAGTTCCATGCAGGTGAACTCTGGATTGTGGCTGCGGTCCATGCCCTCGTTGCGGAAGTTTCGGCCTATTTCGTATACACCCTCGAATCCGCCTACGATGAGACGCTTGAGATAAAGCTCCGTGGCGATGCGCAGATAGAGGTCTGTGTTGAGCGCGTTGTGGTGAGTGATGAACGGACGGGCGCTGGCTCCTCCCGCTATCTGCTGGAGTATTGGCGTCTCAACTTCGGTAAATCCTGCATCGTCAAACACGCGACGCATTGTGCGCAATATGGTGGCACGTTTCTCGAAAGTGTCTTTCACGCCTTCGTTGACCACCAGATCTACATATCGTTGGCGGTAGCGCAGTTCGGGGTCTTCGAACTTGTCGTAGGCCACTCCGTCCTTGTATTTCACGATTGGCAGCGGCTTCAGGCTCTTTGACAGCAGGGTAAGCTCTTGTGCATGCACAGAAATCTCACCGGTCTGGGTGCGGAATGCAAATCCTCGCACACCGATGAAATCGCCTATGTCCATCAGTTTCTTGAACACCTTATTATACATGTCCTTGTCGTTGCCAGGACAAATGTCGTCGCGGGTGATATAAACCTGTATGCGGCCTTTGGAGTCCTGAAGTTCGGCAAAACTGGCTTTGCCCATTACCCGACGGCTCATCAGCCTGCCGGCTATGCATACCTGACGCGGCTTGTCCCCGTCATTGAACTCATTCTTTATGTCAATGGAAAAAGCGTTTGTGGGATATTCTGCTGCGGGATACGGATCGATGCCCATCTCGCGCAGTTCCTGAAGGCTTTGGCGTCTGCCAATTTCCTGTTCACTTAACTCTAAAACGTTCATAAGTCTTGAAAATATCGAATATATATTCCGTTGTGGGTGCAAATTTAATAAATAATTCTGAATAAGCACTATTTTACAACTTGTTTTATTATTTGTTTGATGCCTGCGAAAGTTTTTTGTGCCTGTATTGTGAATGTCGGTGGATATGTATTCTTGTTCGCTGTCTTTCTTTTTCTTAAAAAAACGCATTTCTTTTTTCTTCAAATAGAAAAATATAGTGTCTAATCAGGCTTTGTTTACGCCCGTTACAGGGTGGTTGTACTGCATTTCGGGCCGTTTCATAATGCGATATAGGCCATATCGGGTTGCAATATGGCCCTTATTGCAATGCGAAACGGCCCAAATGACAACCCTATATGGCCTATATTGGAATGCAATATGGCCTATATCGCATTCCGAAAGCGCTTTGGTTGCATTCCAGAAAAGGCACTTATAGCCTATGCTTCTGTAACTGTCTGATAGTCAGTGTTTCCTGTTCTAATGAAAAAACGCTGTTTTTCGGCCCATATACAACTAAAGATGGCCTTGTGATGTATGACGAAGTGTTTTGTCGGAATAATTCCTAATAGTATCGTCAAGTGTGGTATGGTGGCCGGCATGCTGCCAGACATTCTTGTATATAATGACTGCATTGACGGTCTTTAGGCCGGTATTGTTTTTGATTCCCGTCAGACAGAGGCTCGGCCGAATCGGTGCGAACAATTAATTTCTGTTAAAACAATACAAAAAACAGATGTGTGATTCTTTATATCAGGAGAATTAATTATTTTTGAAGTCCGTTTGTAATCAGTCATAGCAGACGGATAACTATGGTTGTTAACTAATCTTGCTTATTTGAAATATGTTATACGGAGCAAAGAAAAACAAAGTAATAGGAATCGATATAAGTATTGAAACCACCACTTATGCCATAATAGACGTTCGTGGCAACATAATAGCCAAGGATGTTTTCAGTACAATAGACTACCCCGACGTCAATTCTTATGTGGTTGCGCTTTGTGACAGGATTGTGAACCTGATACAGGATAATTGCAGTATGGACGAAGTGCGTTCCATCGGGATATCAGCGCCGAGCGGAAACTTCAAGACCGGATGCATAGAAAATTCCCCCAACATGCCGTGGCATGGTGTGATACCGCTTGCTGCCATGTTGCGCGACAGGCTCGGTCTGGCTGTGGCTTTGGGTAACGACAGTCATGCCGTGGCATTGGGCGAGCAGGCTTTCGGCAGTGGTCATGGGTTGTCCGATTTCGGTGTGGTTACTATCGGCAGCGGATTGGGCAGCGCTTTCTTGTCGCACGGGAAGATACATCTGGGATACAGTGGTTTTGCGGGTGAGTTAGGCCATGTATGCGTGGAGGACGGAGGCCGTCCGTGCAATTGCGGACTGCGTGGATGTCTGGAGCGCTATGTGGCTGCTTCGGGCGTAGTAGAGACAGCTCGGGAACTTATGGCCGGGAGCGATAAGCCGTCAATGATGAGGAGTGTCGGACAACTTACACCGAAAATCATCACTCAATGCTGTGATGAGGGTGACGAAATGGCCATTGAGGTATATCGCCGTACGGGATATTATCTTGGCATCGGTCTGGCCAATTTTGCAACATTGGTCAATCCGCAGGCCATAATCATCACCGGTGGGGTTTCGAGGGCCGGAAAGTGGCTTATGGGGCCGGCCAAGGAATCGTTTGATTCGCATGTCTTCCACAATATACGTGGCAAGGTAAGTCTTATTATCTCGACGTTGGACAACCGTGAGCGCGATATTCTTGGTGCAAGTGTTATGGCATGGGAGGTTGAGGAATATTCATTATTTAAGTAATAGCTGATAAAAACGGGGCTTTTCACAATGGCTGTTGATTCAGTTCCTGACTGGAAGTGTATGGACATAGACAATATTTTGGAAGGTTTTCGTGGCGGGCCGACACTTGACACCACGCTTGGCATGAAGTTTTTTTCCACATCCGATCCCGATACCTGTATGGGTCGCCTTGCCGTTGACGGGCGCACGCGCCAGCCTTTCGGGGTGCTCAGCGGAGGTGCCACACTGGCATTGGCAGAGACATTGGCCGGGTTGGGCTCATTGGCGTTGTGTCCGGGCGAGAAATACGTGGGTGTGAATGTGAGCGGCAACCATGTCAAGGCTGTATCGGAAGGCGACGAGATTACTGCCGTGGCGCGCATAGTGCACCGTGGCCGCAGGTTCCATGTGTGGAATGTTGAAGTGACCAACACGGCAGGCGAGATAATATCGACGGTCAGCGTGACCAACTATGCCGTTTCAATAAAGCCGAGAGTGGTGTGAGCATGGCATCTTTTGCATATTACAGACTGCCATATGCCGACCGCTATACCGTCATGGTACAGACCGAAGGTGAGCCCGAACGGCTGGCTTCCTGTACCGGGCTCAACGGACGCAACGGTTTTGTGCTGGCTCCTTTCAGCGTATCGTCCGGCTGTCCGGTGCTGCTCATTCATCCCGACAGGGTGGAGGAGAGGGCCGTGCCTGAGGAGGAGCACATCCGCACGGGTCATTGTACGGCATCACGGCAGGCGGGCGGATCGGCATCCGGTGTGTCGGGGATGGACAGCGACAAGGCGGTTTATTCCAAGGATTTTGAATCGTGCCGTTCAATGTTGGTTTCGGGTGAGTTCAGTAAGATAGTGCTTGCCCGCAGTGCCGGTGTGGAGACTGTTGACGAAATGGATGCAGAAGGGCTCTTTCTGCGTGCCTGCCGCATGTATCCCCGCATGTTTGTCGTGCTTGTGTCCACGCCGCAAAGTGGCATGTGGCTTGCTGCCACACCCGAGATTCTGCTTGAAAGCAGTTGCGGCACGGGGCGCACGGTGGCTCTTGCCGGCACGATGAAACTGGATGAAAGTCAGCTCGGGTTCGACAATCCTCCGTCGGCATCGGTTGACGATGCTGCGTCTGGAATATTCTGGAGCACCAAGAACATAAAGGAACAGCGCTATGTGGCCACGTATATATCCGATGTCCTGAAGCGTTTTGCCGGTGCCTGCCGTGAGGAAGGTCCGCGGACAGTGCGGGCGGGCAACATTGTGCATCTGCGCAGTGACTTCACTTTTGAGCTTGCCGACACCTCGCGCATCGGCAGTCTCCTGGATATTCTGCATCCTACTCCGGCCGTCTGCGGACTGCCAAAGACTGAGACGTATCGTCATATCGTGGACCATGAGCATACCGACCGCCGTTATTACAGCGGTTTCATGGGACCGTTGTGCCACGACGGGGCCACTCATCTGTACGTCTCTCTGCGCTGCATGCAGATAGTTGACGGCCGCCACTATCGCCTGTATGCCGGTGGCGGACTGCTGAAAGACAGCGTAGAGGAGCAGGAATGGTGTGAGACGGAGGCCAAGATGGAAACGATGTTGAGGTTGTTCGACGGTTCTTGTCTGTAGTTCTGCACCGTTCTGTCTTGACATTATCATATAGTTTTAATTCTTACCACATATCTTTTCAACAGTGTACAGCAACAAGGATAACATAAACATACTTACATCGCTGCTCGTCAGGCATGGTGTGGTCAGGGCAGTGGTGTGCCCGGGCTCGCGCAACGCGCCTATTGTGCACAATTTCAGCGAATGTCCCGACATGCAATGCTTTCCCGTCACCGACGAGCGTTCGGCCGGATTCTATGCTCTCGGCATGGCTCTGGCTACGGGATGTCCGGTGGCTGTATGTGTCACGTCGGGCACGGCGTTGCTCAATCTGATGCCCGCCGTGGCCGAGGCTTTCCATTTGCATGTTCCGCTCGTTGTCGTATCGGCCGACCGCCCGCAGGCGTGGATAGGCCAGCTCGACGGGCAGACATTGCCGCAGGCAGGCGCCTTGGGATGTTTCGTCGGCTGTAGTGTTACTCTGCCCGAGCCTCTGTCGGGCGGACCGGAACCGCATCGTGACGAAGCCGGCTGTTGGTATTGCGGACGTTTGGTCAACGAAGCCATGATGGCTGCGGGGCGTGCTGTCGGATGTCCTGTCCATATCAACGTTCCGGTAAGCGAACCGCTGTTTGAATTTTCTGTCAGCGAATTGCCCGATGTGCATGCCGTCAGGCTTCTGGAGCCTTGCGGCATGTCTGACGGACAGGTGAGCATGGTGGCCGGAAGGCTTCTTGAAGCTGCGCGTCCGATGGTTATTGTCGGCCGTCATGCCTGCTGTGGCGGTCTGGCTGATGCGCTGAGAGTGTTGGGCCGCCATGCCGTTGTGTTGCGCGAGCCGCTCTGTCCGGGTGACGGGGTGGTGCATTTTGACGAAGTTCTGCATGCTGTGGGGACGAATCCCGACTATATGCCCGACTTCATTTTATATGCCGGAGACACCATTGTCAGCAAACGTCTGAAAAGATTCCTGCGCAGTGCGTCGGGAGCGGAGACATGGGCGGTGAGCGCTGACGGCAAGATTCACGACACGTTCATGAACCAGACTGTTGTAATGGCTTTGCCGGCGGAGGTCGTATTTGGTGCTGTGGCTTCTTATATTGCTGGTGCCAAGGATGCCCGTATTCTCTGTGAGGAGACCGAAGGTGCCGGTGTCTCAAAGCGCCGGGGGATGTTTATTGACCGTTGGCGGACTGCGCTTTCTGCCGCTGCCGGCCATGCCGCGACGTTTGAGCCGCGCTACTCGCAGATGATGGCCGTACGGCTGTTTGAGTCAATGCTCGGTGATGTTGATTATGATTGCCATGTGCATTATGCCAACAGTTCGGCAGTGCGTCTTGGAAACATCTATGCCGACCATTATATATATGTGAACCGGGGTGTCAACGGCATCGAGGGCTCTTTGTCGACAGCGGCAGGTTTCTCTGTGGCAAATGCCGGTATGACGTTTTGTGTCATAGGCGATTTGAGCTTCTTTTACGACAGCAACGCTCTTTGGAACCGGTGTCTGCGCGGCAATTTGCGCGTTCTTCTGCTCAACAACTGTGGCGGGGGCATCTTTCACCAGCTGCCGGGACTTGACACTTCGCCCGTGCGTGACAGTTTCATCGCAGCCGGTCATAATGCCAGTGCCCATGGCATTTGCGACTCTCACGATATCGGTTATCTTTCGGCACGCAATGCCGGCGAGCTTTCACGTCACATGGAGACATTCCTGTACAGCGGTACCAACCGTCCGCTTCTGTTCGAGGTCTTCACCGATGCAGAGGAGGACGCGGCGGTGATGCGTGAGTATTATTCCCTTTTCAAGCTGTGTTTGACATAGAGACATGTTTTTTCTATACAAACACATGTCCCTATGCCAAAAGAAAAACATGTATTCATGTCTTTATTGTCAATCGAAAATATTACTTTTGCATCATAATAGTATACTTAATTTAGTCTTGAGATGAACAGAGAATGGAAGAAAATCAGTGATTTCGAGGAAATCCTGTTTGAAGAATACAACGGAATAGCAAAGATAACCATCAACCGTCCGCGCTATTGCAACGCCTTCACCCCGAAGACAACATGGGAACTGTCGCAGGCGTTCTCGCTCTGCCGCGAGATGCAGCACATCAGCGTGGTGCTTCTTACAGGCACCGGCGACAAAGCTTTCTGCTCGGGCGGCGACATGAACGTTAAGGGGCGCGGCGGATATATCGACGGTGACGGTGTGCCCCGCCTTAGCGTGCTCGACGTGCAGATGCAGATACGTCGCCTGCCGAAGCCTGTCATAGCCATGGTCAACGGCTATGCCATCGGTGGCGGCCATGTGTTGCATCTGGTGTGCGACCTTACCATTGCCAGCGACAATGCCGTCTTCGGACAGACCGGCCCGAAGGTAGGTTCGTTTGATGCCGGTTTCGGCGCTTCATATCTCGCACGCATAGTAGGTCAGAAGAAGGCCCGCGAGATATGGTTCCTCTGTCGTCAATATACAGCAGAGGAGGCCGAGCGCATGGGCATGGTGAACAAGGTCGTGCCGTTTGACCGTCTTGAAGACGAATGTGTAGAGTGGGCCGAGACTATGATGGAGCGAAGCCCGTTGGCATTGCGTATGATAAAGGCCGGACTCAATGCCGAGCTTGACGGTCAGGCGGGCATACAGGAGCTGGCCGGTGACGCGACGATGCTTTATTACTTCCTTGACGAGGCTCAAGAGGGCGGCCGTGCCTTTCTTGAGAAACGCAAGCCCGACTTCAAGAAATATCCCAAGATGCCGTAAACCGCCGCATAAAAGAAAGATATGAAATACAAGATAGACATTACAGAGCGTGTGTTCCGTTTCAAGCAGCCTGCCGGCACGTCGCGCGGGGTATACACCACACGCAAGTCGTGGTTTGTCGAGCTCACATCGCCCGATGAGCCGGGCCGTCGCGGAGTGGGCGAGTGTGCGCCGTTGCCGGCATTGAGTTGCGACGACATTCCGGAATACGGCAAGACGCTGCGCGCGCTGTGCGACATGTTCGAGCAGCGTGGCGGGATAGATTATGCTCTGATGCGCCCTTACCCCTCGATGCTCTTCGGACTGGAGACGGCCTTGTGCCACTTCGAGAGCGGCAGCACGGCGCTCTTTGACACTCCGTTCGCCCGTGGCGAGGCGGGCATACCTATCAACGGCCTTGTATGGATGGGCAGTCATGATGAGATGTTGCGCCGTATGGAAGCCAAGATAGAACAGGGATTCCGCTGCATCAAACTCAAGATAGGAGCGATAGACTTTGAAAGCGAACTGGATTTGCTGCGCCGCATACGTGGGCGTTTCTCCCACCGTGAGATGACGATACGGCTTGATGCCAACGGTGCATTCAAGTTTGACGAGGCTCTTTACAAGCTGGAACTGCTGTCGCAATATGCCGTACATTCCGTCGAGCAGCCCATCGCGCCGCGTCAATGGGGCAATATGGCCGAGTTGTGCCGTGAGTCTCCGTTGCCTATAGCTCTCGACGAGGAACTTATAGGTGTGAATCAGCCTGACATGAAAGCACATATCCTCAATGTGATAAAGCCGGCCTACATCGTTCTTAAACCGTCGCTGCACGGCGGAATGCGCGGTACGGAGGAGTGGATTGCCGCCGCACGGTCCAAGGATATAGGCACATGGATAACGAGCGCGCTCGAAAGCAATGTGGGTCTCAACGCCATAGCTCAGCTGACCGCACATGTCTATGGCCGTGATATCCGAATGCCGCAGGGATTGGGCACGGGACAGCTTTTCACAGACAACATCCCGATGCCGCTCGAAGTGAGAGGTGAAAGATTGTGGTGTGTGAAATGATACAAATGGTCCGATATATTCACCATCCGTATCTCTTCAACATACATCAGTAATTATGCGGCTTGAGGATTTTTTGATTGAATGGAATAAAGGTTCTGATTGTGTGCTCGTTCACACGAGCGGATCGACAGGCTCACCGAAACCGCTGTGGGTGGACAAACGACGCATGGAGGCTTCGGCGCGCATTACGTGCTCGTTTCTTGATCTTAAACCGGGCGACACGGCCCTGCTTTGTATGCCGCTCGACTATATTGCAGGCAAAATGATGGTGGTGCGGGCGCTGACATGCGGTTTGCGGCTTGTAGAAGTGAAACCGACGGGACATCCGCTTTCAGCTTTACCTGAACCGGACATGTACTTGGATTTTGCTGCCATGGTTCCGATGCAGGTCTACAATACCCTGCGAGTGCCGGAGGAACGTGAGCGGCTCATGCGTGTGCGCAATCTGATAATTGGTGGTGGAGCCATTGACGAAGCCATGGCGGCAGAACTCCGTGCGTTTCCCAATGCCGTGTGGAGCACATACGGCATGACCGAGACCCTGTCGCACATAGCATTGCGCCGGCTAAGCGGTTCGGAAGCCGGTGAATGGTATACGCCGTTTGACACGGTCAGTGTCAGTCTGAACGCTGACGGATGTCTGGTGATAGACGCTCCCGAGGTTTGTTCTACAGTTTTGGAGACCAACGACCGGGCTGAGATTCATGCCGACGGTCGCCGTTTCCGCATCATCGGCCGGCGCGATAACGTGATTTGCAGCGGTGGAGTTAAGATACAGATAGAGGAAGTTGAGCGTGCGTTGAAGCCGCATATGCCGTTTCCGTATATGATAACACGTCGCCGCGACTCAAAATTCGGCGAGGTTATAGTGCTGCTCATGCAGTCGGACGATGTTGATATGGCGCGCGATATATGCTGTCGTGTACTGCCGTGCTATTGGCAGCCAAAGCACTACATCACTGTTGCCGCCGTTCCGATGACGGAGACAGGCAAGCCTGCGAGGAAGAGAGCGGAAGAGATGGCGGTGGAAATGCAAAGTGAAAGATAAGATGAAAGGCAAAATGTATCGTTGCGGGCTATGGCATATCGTCGCAACCATACATTTTGCCTTTTCTGTTATCTTATCTTCAGTACCGGTGCAATAGTGTTGACCTTCTTCGGCAGAGGAACGGTAAGTTTGTCGTTTGTCTGGGTGAATTTCACCTTACCGTAGCCGAGCAGTTCTATTGACTTTATTTTCTCGGTTGCGAGACTACGGATGTTTACTGTCATGTTGTCCGGCCAAGCCAAAGCCGTAGCATATATGACGTTTCCTTTGCTCGTAAACCGTATCTCGTCGGCACCGGCTTTGGTGTACTGCCCGTCGTTGAAGCCCTGTGCATTGATGGCGATGTCGCTGTCGGCGATGGGACCTTCGCCGAAGGTGCGCCACGGCCGCGTGCCTACTATGCTTTCCTTGTTGACTTTCATCCATGCGCCGAACTCCTTCAGTATGGCTTCTTCCTTTTCGTCGAACGTTCCGTCGGCTCTTAGCGGCACGCTGAGCAGCATATTTCCGTTCTTGCTGACGATATCTACAAGCAGTTTCACCACTGTGGCGGCCGATTTATACCTTCCGTGTTCGTATGTAGAGGTGTTGTAGTGCCAGTCGCCCAGACAGTTGCAGCATTGCCACGGGCGCTCCATAATCTTGTTTGGCGCTCCGCGTTCCACATCCCACACAAGTGCCTCTTTCTGATTATCGCTGAGAATCTTGCCGAATACCACTCCCGGGTCGGGATTGTTTCCGTTTTTAATCCTTGTAGCGGTTCTGGTCTTGAGATGGTGGTTGTACATGTGGGCTGTGATTTTCATTCCCGCATCGCTTATTGGATAGAACGGCAGCACCGTCACATCGAAGTAGATAAGGTCGGGCGAATAGCGGTTGATGGCGTCGAGCGTGCGGTTGTAGAAGTTGGTTACATACTCCTCGGTGGGCATTATGGCGCCGCCGGCCCATCCCCACTGGCTGTGTATGCCTCCGTTATCCCACATCTTGCTGCTCATGTCGTGGTTCTGGGCATACAGATTCTGAGGGTCGAGGCCCTTCCACCACTTTTCCGTACCGTCGGCATTGGGCTTGTATCCGTCCTCTTTGGTCAGCCATCCGTCGTATTTCACACCGCGCATATCGCCTTTCAGGTCGAAGCGTCGCGACGGTTCATACCACATCCACGCATGGTCGGCATGGAATGATATGCCGAAAGGCAGGCCCGCCTTTTGTGCTGCTGCCGCCCATTCGCCGAGGATGTCGCGTTTGGGACCGATGTTCATCGAGTTCCACTCCTGATATTGGCTGTCCCACAAGTCGAAGTTGTCGTGGTGGTTTCCCAATGCAAAGAAGTACTCGGCGCCTATATCCTTGTAGAACCGTACGAGCTTCTCCGGATTCCAGTTCTCGGCCTTGAACAGCGGCAGCACATCCTTGAATCCGAATTCCGACTGGTGGCCGTAATGCTTGCGGTGGTGATTGTACTTGGCCGTACCTTCCATATACATTTCGCGGGCCATCCAGTCGCCCGAGCCCTCCACGCACTGCGGGCCCCAGTGTGCCCAGATGCCGAATTTGGCATTGCGGAACCATTCGGGCGTCTCATACTGTCGCAGCGATTCCCACGTGGGTTCATATTTTCCCTTGTCCATCGGCTGCTGTGCCTCGCTCACTTTCAACTGATAGTCCTGTGCCTGTGCCGTGTTGGCCGTAAGCAACAATGCGCAGGTGATTACAGAATACATTGTCTTGTTCATCATTGTTATGGTTATGATTGTTTAAATAGGTTTGTCATTCCAGTGCCAGCGTCACCGGCCCCATCATTCCCGATGGGAGCAGGGGTGATTCGGCGGTGAACATCCATTGCCATATTATCAGCGAGCGGTGCTCGTCTTTCGGGTTGAGAAAGTCCTCACGGTAAGATGATTGCGCTCCGGCCTGCATGCCGAGGCCTAAAGTGAGTGCGGCGGTCAAGGCGATGCGTTGTGTGATGTTGCGCATAATTGATGATTTTTTAGTAGATTACAGATTGTTTTTATTACATGCAAAGTTACATGAAATTCTTGAGATTACCGCATCGCCGGACGTATAAAGCGCGTTTGGGATGGGGCAAAAGAGCTGAAAATGTGATACTTTATGGATAAAAACAGGCTTTTGTTTTGTCAATCCAACGGAATTTATTATTTTTGTAACCGCCGTAACAGTTACGACGGTAACTAAATTGAATCTTATGAAATTCTATAATCGTACATCCGAGATAAAGGAGCTGCAACGTATTCAGAAGCTCTCGTTCGACAGTCATTCACGAATGACAGTCATCACGGGCCGGCGGCGTATCGGCAAGACGTCTCTTGCGGTCGAGGCGACCAAGGGGGAGACGTCGGTATATCTTTTTGTCAGCAGGAAGAACGAGGCGGCGCTGTGCGAAGAGTTTTCTCAGCTTATATCTTCGGTGCTTGGTACTTATGTGCCATCAGAGATAAAGACTTTCCGCTCGCTGTTTGTGATGCTGTTGGAACTGGCCAAAACACGAAGATTCAATCTTATAATTGATGAGTTTCAGGAGTTTGAATACGTCAATCCGTCGGTATATAGCGACGTGCAGAACCTATGGGACCAATACCGTAAGCAGACCAATCTTAATCTGATTCTCATGGGTTCGGTGTTCTCGATGATGCGTAAGATTTTCGAGGGATACAAGGAACCGCTGTTTGGCCGTGCCGATAACATAATCCGTCTGACGGGATTCGGCACCGAGACATTGAAAGAAATAATGCACGACTATCGTCCCGGATACGATAACGACGAGTTGCTTGCGCTTTATTCCTTTACCGGAGGTGTGCCCAAATATATCGAGTTGCTGTGTGAGAATACTGATTTGTCCATCAGCGGGATGCTTGACTATATGGTGCGCGACAATTCTCCTTTCACTGACGAGGGGAAGAATATACTTATCGAGGAGTTCGGAAAGGATTATGGAGTATATTTTTCCATACTCAGTTGCATTGCATACGGCATAAACACTCAGACCGCGATAGAGGCGGCGTTGGGAGGAATCAGCACCGGCGGGCAATTGCGCAGACTTATCGAAGACTATTCGCTCATCACCCGGCATAGGCCTATTATGTCGAAGGAGGGAACGCACAGCATACGGTATGACATCGACGATAATTTTCTGAAATTCTGGTTCCGGTACTATGACAAGAACAAGTCGATAGTGGAAATCAGAAACTTTGTGTTTCTTCGCAAGATTATCGAGGATGATTACACCACATTCTCCGGCTTGATGCTTGAAAAGTATTTCCGTTTGAAGATGATGGAGAGTTTCCAATATTCTGCCATCGGCTCATGGTGGGAACGCAAGAGAGGTAAGGAAGCGAACGAAATAGATATAATCGGGATTTCTGCCGAGGGTAAGAAAGCGCTGGTTGCAGAAGTGAAGCGTCAGCGCCGCAACTACGACCATAAAGTATTTATGGAGAAGGTAGAGTGCGTAAAGGCGAGCATCCTGTCGAAGTATAAGATTGAACCACGTCTGTTTACTTTGGAGGATATGTGATGTTAGTGTCATATGAAACATTTTTACTTTAATAATAATTAAACGCTATCCGAGCCGCCATTTCTGCCCGACGACGCAAAATATGCGATTTTCATGTGAAAATAGGGGTGTTGATAATCAGATAGTTACGCTCATAAGGCCGCAATGGTGACGTGTAAGGAAAGCAGGGAGGCCCTCCCTGCTTTCCTATTTCGAGAAAAATAAAACACGTTTTTTTTAGAATAATCTTTAGCTTTTTTTATGTGACAAGGTGTGTTTGATTGGTGATAATGGCTCGGTGGTAAATTGGTGAGAATAATATATAGATTGGTTATATTTTATTGTTGTCATATAAAAGTAAAATCAACTATATTGTGACTAAAAGGAGAAAAAAGAGAATAACATCAACGAATATGTTGGTGGTAAAAGATAAATTTGTTACCTTTGCATTGTTATTCCCACAGCAGAAGCCTACAAGGTGAAAGGGTGGGGACGACACATATTATAGATAAGGCGTTTACTACGCTTTGTGCTTGACGTTCTGAAATCTCGCAAATTTCTTGGTACAGTCAGGGACATGGCAGCGGTAGATGCCCAACGGGATGTGTTATATGCACACTTTACTATTTGGCGTACTTTTATAGTATACCGATGGAAAGGTGTAGCTTTACATATCTGGCGTGGGCTTCTGCGTTGCTCGTTCAACTGTACCGGGCAATGCGAGAGCCTCAGAATGTGGAGCGAGTGATGGTAAGAATTCCCACGTCTTTTTTTATTATATGTAATCCAAATTTAAATTAAAAGGTCGGATTTGGGAGTTACCGAGTATTTAAATAGTAATAGTTATGAACTACCGTTTGATTTTTGAGCATCTGATGTGTGATGCTTTCAGTTGTGCCAGAGCCGATTTCGGTTTTGCAAATGCAAGTTTTTATGATGCAGGGATTGGTAAGCATCCGGAGACTAAAGCCTATGTAATATGTGCACTGATTACTTTAGCTTATAAAAAATATGAAGGAGAGCATCGTGCCGAACTTCTGGGTATGGCTAAAGAAATAGATGATAAAAAGACTTTTACCGACGCTGATGTAGATAATATTCTTGCTGCGCTTACAACGAAAGGTTTTGTTTGTTGATATTCTTGGTTGAACTATAATTTGAATGCTTATAAATATGAAACTATTACTGACCTCAGAATTGGTAGAACGTTTAAATGCGGTTCCAGACCTTGACATTACACAAATGGTGTTGCCTGAGAGTGTAATGAAAATTAAAGACTTGTCAAATTATCCTACAGACAAGGACGGGTCATTAGGTTATAACACCTATATCGCCTTGCTTAGGGATGGAACGGGTGTAGGAGTAAGTTGTGCCAAAGAGCAGTTAAGTGGGGTTTTATCACAATTTTTTGAATTAGAAAAATAAGGTAATGAAAAAGAATATATTAATTTCGTTCTTGTTCTTATTTGTTGTGCTTTGCATGAAAGCTCAGCCGATATCAATGACAATAGATAACCAGACTCCCGGTGGGTTGTCAAGTAAAATAAATTATGGAGACCAACAGACGGTTGAGAAACTAAAAGTTACAGGTTTTATAAATGCAGATGATATTGTTTTTCTTCGTGTTCTAAATACAAACCGTGCTTTGGTGGATTTGGATTTGTCAGGTACACGTATAGTCGCAGGAGGTGGAACTTATGGAGATGATCCAAAATACAAAACGACAGATGATGTGCTTGGAGAGAATATGTGGGGTGATTTTGGATATTTTAGAAAATTATCTTTGCCTTCAGTAAAGGAATATACATATTGGTCTACTTTTGGAAGTACTACCGGAAAATGCACATTGGAAGTTGATACTCTTATTGTAAATGGTTCAATTACCGAATTTGATATGTCATGGCTGGGTCAGAGTCTGATTTCTAATGCATCTAGATATAAATCTATAGCCACAAATTTATATCTTCCAGAAGGTTTAAAACGTCTTCTGCTTCAGGATTTGCAGACAGGATCAAGGTATCCTATTGGAAAAGGAGGACGAAAACTTGAATTTGTAACATTCCCAAGTACGATGGAGGCTGTAGAAACAGATGCGATTTCTGATGTAAATATGATTGTTGTCAGTTATATTAAAGAACCGCAAAATGTGCGAAATGAGACAACGAATCCTAAATATCCATTGACCAAATGGAAAGGTACTATTTATGTACCGAAGGGTACTGTTGATAAATACAAGGAGTCATGTTTTGGACATATGACAATTAAAGAAATGCTTGATGTGGACTCTATATCAATAGATGCTGAAATGATGTATCTTCATGTGGGAGAGATTACCAATTTGGCAGCAACAATCTATCCAGATGAAGCATATGATAAGGCATATTCATGGCGAAGTGAAGATGAGAATATTGCTACAGTTGATGAAAATGGCACTGTTACAGCAAAAGCTTATGGAAGAACCAAAATAATAGCAGAAGCAAACAATGGTGTGAAAGATTCATGTGATATTATTGTTTACGATAAAACAACAGGAGTGGTAATGGATGAAAAAGTGGAAATAAATATAGGTGAAAATGTGCAGCTTATAGCGAAAACTTTACCGCTAGAAACGTCGGATAGTTTTGTCGTATGGTCAAGCAATGATGAGAGTGTAGCTTCAGTTGATGAGAATGGAGTTGTTTGTGGCTATAAACAAGGGCATTGTGTAATTACCGCAACAAGTATCAATGGCGGTTATACAGCAAACTGTACGGTTAATGTATTGCAACCTATAACTGATATTCAGTTGGATAAACATGAAGTGACAGTTAAAACAGGAAATAGTGTACAACTGAAAGCCACAATATTACCAGATAATGCTGATAATGAACAGGTTGTGTGGACTTCAGACAATGAGGATATTGCAACTGTAAGTACAGATGGTATTGTCATTGCCAAGAAGGCAGGAGTGGCAATGATAATGTGTAAATCTGAAGAAAACGAAGGTATAAATGATGTTTGTCAAGTTACAGTCATTCAACCTGTGACAGGTATTATTTTGGATAAGAATGATGTGGTATTAAGTAAACTTGGTGAGGTTGTTAAGCTAATACCTACGATACAACCGGAAGATGCTTCAAATAAAGAAGTACGTTGGAGTAGTTCAAAAGAAAATGTATGTACCGTATCTGACAATGGTACGATTGTGGCTTTAGATGATGGTGTTTCTATTGTTATAGCTACAACTGTTGACGGTGGTTTTGTTGCGGTTTGTACTGTTAATGTTACGACTTTGTCCGGTATAGAAAATATCAATATTTCCGATAACGAACAAGTGGATGGGTTTTATACTATTGATGGGTTGCGACTTATTAAGCCACAAAAAGGTTTGAATATTGTGAAATTTAAAAATGGAGCAATAAAAAAGATATTGGTAAAATGATAGCTAAATACGTGTTAACTGTTTTTTAGCTTGTTCAATCGAAACAAAAAGACTGCATCGTAATGCAAAATTAAGATGCAGTCTTTTTGGTGTAGTCATATAGCAGCATTTAAGCCACCAACTCCTTAAACAGTTTTATTGTTTCGGAAGAATCCTTTTTACTCCATGGAACATATATACATCCGTATTTCTCCAAAGCAGTAATATATTCAGGTTTCAATTTCATGGCCACGTCGTTTACTATAGCCAAACTATTAACTTCCTTTCCGGTTTGTTCTTCGCGTACAGGCTTGATGTCTTCCCAAGTGAAAAGGAAATTAGGTACGTTTATTTTGTTAAGAGTATTGAAAGACTTTACGACGGTCTCTTTTTTTCTACCGGCAAACTGGAAATCAAACGTAAATTCGATGCCGGTGCTTCCTTTCATGATGAACTGTGGAGTATATACAAGATCGTTTTTGTCGAAGAAACTTTTAACATCTTCTTTGAATATTGTAGCAACATTATTTTGAGCCAACACTTCCATTTCAGATATTTCCAACATGGCACATAGCAGACTGTGTTTCTTTTGCGGGAAATTTTCCAAAGTGGCAGTTGCGCGTAGCTCGTTGTCTTCAATGGTCACTCCATAATTGCGAAGAATATACTCAACCCATTCTTTGCGTTTTAAGGAGCGGTTAACGTTTACTCCCAACTGGCGTAAATTGTCAAATATGACTCCGTCATCGCTCAATTCTATATTCTCGCCATTTGTACGAATAAAAATTTCGATAGGGTCGTTGTAGGCCCCCAAGAAAGGAGTGGATATGACACTCCATCCTGTGGTTTCATCTGTGCGAACCTTTACACGTTCACGCACCCACTTGTAGTAGTCTGTAATTCTGTCTTCTATCCAACTCATATAATATATTGTTGTGCCACTATAGGCGTTGTTACATTTATATATTTAGCAAAACATTTGATTGCCGAAGCAATATCTATATTACTCAGACTGTCTACGATTGACTTTACTTTAAAGTCGATGTCTTCCAAAGGCACAGCCCACTGCAAAGTTTTATATCCAAGCACGTTGAAATGTGCATGCGGACCGATAATATCTTTGCCTGTAAACGGTTTCAGTTCGTCAGGGACATTTTCGGTAGATATTGTCGGGTTGTGATGTATGGATTCATCTGATACATAATCGACACGGAAAATACCAATGTGAGAATCTTTCTCTAAAACGTGCAGGCTAAGTTTTATCAACTCTTTTGCACTTCTGTTGATAGTCCATACGAAGAAAAATTCTGCATCAATGGAGCGTAGTATGATATTTTCCCGTAATCCGGGAATACAGTCTATCTGTTTGAATGAACATGCTGTCTTTCCGTCGCTTTCCAAAACAACTTTCGGAGTGGCGATTAAATCTTTTGCTTGTTTGAAAGTAAATTCCGTTACAGTCATGGTCATTGTTTACGTGAAAATTATGTTATCGCATTTGGTATGCTTTATCTTGCAAAGATAACGATAATTTTTGAGTTTATACTTGAAACAGCTAAAATATTGAGAATAAAGAAGAAAAGTATATGATAAAACATTCTTTCGGTCTTTATTTGACTTATTTTATGTAACTTTGCAGCCGCATTTCCTACGAGCTTCCTGTTTCCGGCAGCCGGTGGGAATATAAAGTAATGATGGAGTGCTTGTCTAACCTCCTTAAAAAAACAAGAAAATGAAAACAGACAATCAACACGTCAGTGTGCTGTTCATGTTGTTCGGCATACTTTTTTGCGTTTGCCTGATTACGGCAAACGTACTTGAGACCAAGCAAATCTCATTAGGTCCGGTAAACATTACCGGCGGACTGCTCGTATTTCCGGTTTCTTATATCATCAACGACTGCGTGTGCGAGGTGTGGGGCTATGGCCGTGCACGCATGCTGATATGGACGGGATTTGCCATGAACTTCCTCTTTGTGCTCTTCGGAGCTGTGGCCGATGCCATCCCCGGTGCTCCGTATTGGGATGGCGACGAGGGATTTCATGCCGTATTCGGCCTGGCACCGCGCATTGCCGCAGCCTCGTTTGTGGCTTTTCTCGTCGGATCGTTCATCAATGCCTATGTAATGAGCCGTATGAAGGTGTCGTCGGGCGGCCGTAATTTTTCGGCACGTGCCATCCTCAGTACGGTGTTCGGCGAGACGGCCGATTCGCTGATATTCTTCCCGTTGGCCCTTTCGGGAGTTGTGCCGCTTGGCGAAATGCCGTCGCTCATCATATCGCAGGTGGTGCTCAAGACGCTGTATGAGATTGTTGTGCTGCCCGTCACCATACGTGTGGTGCGTCACACAAAGCGCTACGAGGGCGAGGATGTTTACGATAAGGACATAGACTATAATGTGTTTTCCTTTAAGTAGGGCACTCCTAGTTAATCCCCAAAAGGGATGTTATGCGGGTAATCATGAGAGTGTGGCAAAACGTGATTCATGTAACTTGTATTTTGCTGCACTTTCCGAAAAAGATACCATTCTGAAAGATAAAGATTTCTTTAGTCTTGAATATGACTTCTCAAATAACAAAACTAAAAACAATGACCGATAACAGAAAATCCGAGGGCCTCAGCGCTCTCGGTTCCGCAACCAAGTATCTCATGGACTATGCTCCCGAGGTGCTCGAGACATTCGTGAACAAACATCCTGAAAATGATTACTGGGTGCAGTTCAACTGTCCCGAGTTCACATCGCTGTGTCCCATCACCGGACAGCCCGACTTTGCCGAGATAAAGATAATGTACCTGCCCGGTGAGCGTATGGTGGAGAGTAAGAGCCTGAAGCTCTATCTGTTCAGTTTCCGCAACCACGGCGACTTTCATGAAGACTGCGTGAACATTATCATGAAAGACCTTGTCAGACTGATGAATCCGAAATATATAGAGGTGACGGGCATCTTCACTCCGCGTGGCGGTATCAGCATCTATCCCTATGCCAACTACGGCCGGCCGGGCACCAAATATGAGCAGTTGGCCGAAAAGCGCCTTATGGAGCATCAGGTTTTATGAGGCTGTGACTTTCATATTGTGTATGACTGTCAAATGGCAGGGTGGTGTGCAGATTCTAAATTTGCACGCCATCTTACCTTTTATTCGTCAAATTGCCATCTTTTGAGTTTTACGCCGTCGCACATCTCACGTTCCAGCCGATGTGTAAGCTGGTTTCGTCGGGCCGATGGAGTAAACTTGCATATTATCCGCCTGATGTGTTTCTTCAGATTGTATTCCTCCTTTGTGTCGGTCATTTCGCTTTGCACCGTCAGGTGAAACCGTCCGAAATCGTCAAGTACCACGGTCTTTCCGTTCTGCATCTGGCGTTTCATTTCCGCCACAAGAGCTGCTATCACTGCTTTTACATCGCTTTCGGTCACTGAATTACTCTCGCTGATGTTTCGTGCGAGTGTGCGTGTGTCCACTTCTCCTGTGCTGACCACACGTCCGTACCACTTGCCGCCATATTCTTTGCGGCTGTCCTTGTTCTGAAATAATCTTATTTGTAATGCCATGATATTAAATATGTCAGTATTGAAACTTACTAAAAAATATGGTCAATCTTTGTTCATTAAGATGTATGCCGTTAGTTTATATAACGTCCGAGCGGGCATATTATTGTTCCATGGGATGAATTTTATGAGGTAAAATAAGTTATATTACTTAGTAAAATAAGTTATATTACTTAGTAAAATAAGTTATATTACTTAGTAAAATAAGTTATATTACTTAGTAAAATAAGTTATATTGATGACTAACATAACTTATATTATCATATAACATAACTTATTTTACTATTTAATTCAGCCTTTTCCCAAATATAATTCCGGTTTTTTGGACAGATAAGACAGTCAACAGATTAAACTAAGTTGGTTAACAAAATTAAACTACATTATCGTACGGACATAGGATAAACGCGCTTAGGATGGATGCGCCCCTTTGGGTAGGGTGGCCATAATTTGTGGTTCATTTTTAGTATCAAAATAGCATTAAATTTAGCAATAACTGTATGATATTTAAATAATTGACTTTTTATAT
>NZ_JABKKE010000048.1 GCF_013166575.1 Xylanibacter rodentium | reverse complement strand
AGTCAACGTCGCAGGCCCAGTCGTCGCCATCGGCATCATACTCCTCCGAGCCGGTAAGATAGATACTATAGCCTTCATCCTGCTCGAAAATACCGATATTGAAAGCTGTTATTTCCGAAGGGACAGTCTCTTTGCTGTCAATGGCTGTGAGCCAATCATGAATTCGCATTTTCATGCTATCACTTTTTTCGCCAAACAAGCTGTTTATCAATGATTTAATTATATTCATAGCTGAAAGTATTATAATACAATATGGTCCTCAACATCTATATAAACGAAATTCTCTTCGCACAGGCGTATAAATTCATCAGAAAAGCCGAAAGATTTATGGATAGAGAACAGAGTCTGATCAAATACTACCATCAGCATCTCGTCACCGTGTGCAATGGCATGCTGGTATGTATAATTAATAAGTGAATCATCATTCTTTAACTCCCGTATCAGATATGATATACATTCATCTGTCAATTCTATGCAATGGGAATAATAGTAGTTATACGCCTCGGGCAGTTCTGAAGCGTATTTTTCCAATTCCAAAAGTTGCCCATCTTTAAACGCATCATCAAGATACTGGTCTACATACCACCGGCATGACTGTGGCAACTTTTCCAAAATTGTGGTGAATAATTTGACTTCGAACTCTTCCATATTCTATTAGTATCACTGTATTTTCATTTCTCCATTCCATATACGTTCAAACTCCTCTTCTTTGATAAAGTCTTTGTGAATCCATTTTATATCAGAGAATTCCAAACGGCTCATCTTGTGGTTGCTTGCCGCAATGTCGTCGGTTGTCATGCGTGTCACCTTGCCGTCGTAGGCAATCTCAACAAGTCTTGCAATGCCTTTGCCGTGGAAATGGAAAAAGGTCTGTGTGCTGTAATAGTCGTACCCCTTCTTCACATATATATCGGCACCAGGTAGTGCGACGCGATGGCGTATGCCGAACTCGTATATATAAGAATGCCAGTCGGTGTCAAAGCCCAACTTCATACGCATCAGCAGATAATAATACGGAATGATAGCCCCATCCTCTATCTTGCCTGCATATTCTTTCGGCAGTCTGCCTAAAAAAACAGCATCTTCCCCGATGTGCCATATACGCCAGTTTTCCTCGGGCTCTACACATTCGATACTCCTGCCGGGACCATAGCTTACAGGCGAGGTCGCTCCGAACAGTATTTTCCGGCAATCTTCTTCCCCTGACTTTTTCGAATCGCCAACCTTATACCATGCGTCGTTCATTATTCCGTCGCGAATATCGGTATGCAGATAAAACAGCACCTCATCGCTGACAATATCTTCTATACACGGTTTATAGTCCATTGGATAACGCCGCTTGAACACACGGACGACGTTGCTGTTCTTCTTCTGCACCACATCGTTAATGATATACTGAAAGAAACACTTGTACTTGCCGTCGATTTCGGCACAGAACACATCGCCTGCTTTTGTTACTATTCGCTTAGACTTTTCCATATCGTTTTATTCATTTAAGTTTGTTGTTTTCTATAATCATGATAATTCAGTTACACAATATTCCGCATACTAACATTCGCGATATATATCTTCATCTCCATTCCATGCACGTTCAAACTCTTCTTCGCTGACAAAGTCATCCGGATTCCAATTTATGTCAGAGAATACCACACCGTTCATTCTGTGGTCGTTAGCTGCAATGTCGTCAGCAGTCATGCGTACTGCCTTGACTTCATCTGAAATCTCCACAAGCCTAACTATGTTGTTGCCATGGAAATAGAAATATGTCAACGTACTATAGCCGTCATATCCTTTCTTTACATAAATATCTGCGTAAGGAAGGGGGATGCGTTTCCTTTTGCCAGAGTTGTATAAATGAGAAAAGCCTGAATAAAAACCATATCTCATGCGATCAACGATACTAGTATATGGATACACACCACCAGTCTCTATCTCATCAATATATTTTTTTGGTAGTTTACCTATATGAAACTGTTCTTCTCCTATATGCCAAACACGCCAGTTTTCCATAGGATCAACATATTCCATATTTCCTTTAGAGTCCATTATGTAGTCAAAAGTTGAACCGAACAGTACTTTCCTGCACTCTTCCTCGCCTAAATTCATCGACTTGCCCACCTTATACCATGCATTATAAATTATGCCTGCATACAGAATAGTATGGGCATAAAACAACACCTCATCATTCACTATTTCTTCCATATCAGGCTTGTAGTCCATTGGATAACGCCGCTTGAACACACGTATAACGGAACTGTTCAGCTGCACCAGGTCGTTCATGATATACTGAAAGAAACATTTGTACTTACCGTCAATCTCGGCACAAAATACATTGCCGATTTTTGTTACTATTCGCTTTGCCATACTTTTACATCCTCTTCGTTCCATGCACGGTCAAACTCTTCTTCACTTATAAAGTCACTATAACACCATTTTATATCAGAGAAAGCCACACCGTTCATTCTGTGGTTGTTCGCTGCAATGTCGTTAGCAGTCATGCGTACAGCCTTGCCTTCATCAGAAATCTCCACAAGCCTTACTATGTCGTTGCCATGGAAATAGAAATATGTCAACGTGCTATACCCATCGTATCCTTTCTTTACGTATATGTTTGCGTAAGGCAGAGGGATGCGACGGCGTATATCAAATTCATATATATCAGAATAAGCAGGGTCAAAGCCATACTTCATTCGGTCAATAATTCCAATATATGGAATCACGACACCATCTTCTATATTACCAAAATATTTTTCCGGCAGTTTTCCTATATAATTAAATTCTTCTCCAATATGCCAAACCATCCAATTATCGGACCGATTAACAGTTCTTGGATGTCCTGATTCGTCGAATATAGTATCATTGGTATATCCGAACAGTACATTCCTGCACTCTTCCTCTCCCAAATTCATCGACTTGCCCACCTTATACCAGGCATCGTACATTATGCCAGCATACAGAATTGTGTGGGCATAAAACAACACCTCATCATTCACTATTTCTTCCATATCAGGCTTGTAGTCCATTGGATAACGCCGCTTGAACACACGTATAACGGAACTGTTCAGCTGTACCAGGTCGTTCATGATATACTGAAAGAAACACTTGTACTTATCGTCAATCTCGGCACAAAATACATTGCCGATTTTGGTTACTATTCGCTTTGCCATACTTTCTTTTTATTTCACCCGTACAAGTTGACCGTCATCGAACCCCACCATAACCACTCTGCCTGCAAAAACAGAGGTGCTCGTGTTGGCTGATGTATCGAGATAATCGGACACTATTTTCACTATCATATCCTGAAACTCCTGCCACTCCATAGCCTTTATGCCGGGGCCTGACAATTCCAGATAC
>NZ_JABKKE010000047.1 GCF_013166575.1 Xylanibacter rodentium | reverse complement strand
CCACGCTGTCCACCTTCAGCACTTGGTTGATGTTCCCGGCGATGATGCGGTTGTAGTACCCCTTCTCGGCGAAGTCCGAATAGTAGTTGTACACGCTCTTGTCCGCCAGCAGCAACGCACGCTTCACGTTGTGTTCTATCGCGCTCTTTTCGGGCGAGAGCGTGAAGAACAGCTCGTGGAAGCGGCGCACATGCTCCCTCGCTTCCGCCGGACGGTTCTGCGAGAGGTCCTGCGATAGTGCCAGCATCAGCGACTTGCCGTTGTCCAGCACGTAAATCTTTTCCCGTTGCCGCTCCGCAAAGCGGTAGGAACTCCACACGCTCCATACCGTTATCACGGCACACAACGAGAGGAAGACGATACCGAACAGGCGTATCTGCCTGAACGATGATTCGATGTTTTTAAGTGACTTAAATTCCATTATTGTTTATTCGTTTTTAATTGTCAAATACGTTGTTTTACGGATGTTCTGTCAAGGTAGCTACCTTGTGGTGGTCGAGGTAGCTACCTTTAGCCTGCCTTTGTAGCTACCTTGACAATCTCATCCCGATTTGTTATTTCAGCAGCTTCCCGGCACGTCCGACCATGTTTCCTGCGGCTGCGCCCGCCACGCTGCCCGCCATGCTTCCGGCTCGTCCTGCCGTCTGGTTCACGTTGCGACCGTAGCTTCCCATACCTCCGGCTTGGATAATCCAGCCTGCCACCGTCGGGATGGTGAAGTAGCCGATGATGCCGATTATCATGAAGACGATGTACACCCCGTCACTTGAATCCAGTGAGAAGTTCGGGTCAGCTTGCATCCGCTCGATGTCGCTTTGCAGCATCAGCACCTGTATTTTCGCCAGTATGGTGCTGAACATATCCGACACGGGCAGCCACAGATAGACCTGTATGTAGCGGCATATCCATTGCGTGAGCGTGCTTTGGAAGCCGTCCCACACCGATATGGCGAAGGCTATCGGACCGAGTATCGCCAGCACCACGAGGAAGAACGTGCGGATGGTGTCTATCACGAGGGCGGCGGCTTGGAACATCAGTTCCAGTATTTCGCGGAAGAAGTCGCGGATGCCCTTCTTCATGTTGTACATTCCGCGCTCAATGTACATCCCCGCCATCGTCACCATGTCGCCGGGCGACCAGCCCAGTTCCTCCAGCTGTTTGTCAAACTCCTCGTTCGACACAAGGTAGGCGGTTTCGGGGTTGCGCATCATCGCCTCGTATTCCAGTTTGTCTTTCTGCTCACGGTACTGGTTCATGTCCAGCGTTTCCGCCTCCAGCATCTTTGCCGTGCCCTGCACGACGGGCGACATGATACTGTTTATCGTGCCTAATACCACCGTCGGGAAGAACATGATACACAAGCCTATCGCAAAGGGGCGGAGCATGGGGAACACGTCTATCGGTTCGGCTCTCGCCAGCGACTGCCACACCCGGTAGGCGACGTAGAACAGCGCACCCAGCCCGGCGATGCCTTTCGCCACGCCCGCCATGTCCCCGCATAGCGGCATCATCTGCTCGTAGAGCGAGCGCAGAATCTGGTGAAGGTTGTCGAAATTCATAGGCTACCAGTATCTTTCGTTCATGTTTCCGTACAGCCCCATGATGCGGTCGAGGTCGTTCTTCTTTTTTGCCCGCAGGTAGCTCACGCTGATGTTCTTGTTGGTGTAGTAGCTCACGAGGTTGCGGTAACGCTTCATCTTGGAGTAACAGCGTTCCACCACATCCATGCGCTCCTTGTCCGTCATGGAGAGCGTGGTGATGTTCACCACGTTCTTCAGTTCCGTCAGCACGTCGTTGGATTCCTCCAACAGCTTGGTGTAGCCAAAGGCGATGGCTCCCAGTTCCTCCACCGTGAAGTTGTCGTCACGCATCATCTTCTGGAAGCTGGTCACATAGGTGTCGGTGATGTCACCCACCATCAAGATGGTCTGCTGCACCTTCCGGGCGTCCTTTACCAGATTGTTTACGGATTTCAGTGCGTCGTAATACTTCTTGCCCTGCTCGTAAATCTTCACCGTCTCTTGAAAATTTTTTATCATATTCTGAGCGGTCGTGGAAGTGTGTACCACGTTCTTCGAGGTGTTCACGATGCTCTGCGCGATGTTGGACGGGTCTATCACCGCCCACTGTGCGCTTGCCCTGCCGACTGCAAACAGGCACAGGCAGATGGCTAATGTCATTCTTGTTCTCATGTTACTTTGGATTTTAGTGGTTATCGTTATTGCTCGCTTATCGGATGGTCCGGTTTCGGGTTCACGCGCACATAGTCCCCATTGGGCGAGAAGGTCAAGATGTCCGTCGCCTCGTTGTAGGACACGTCGATACGGAATCCGGTGTTCATGAACAGGTTGCCGTTCTCTTCCTGCAAGAGATAGGTTTCCGGTTTCAGCTTACGGCGGATGCCGCTCCGCTTGAACACCGTCACCTTATAGACTTCGCCCTCCTTGTAGATAAGCACGTCGGGCTTGCCTTCCACACTCTCCCAGTTCCCGCAAAGCAGGTCACGGCGGTTGTCCGCTACATCGCAGGATTGCAGCACCATGACCGCCAGCCCGATTAAACACTTGCTGACTTGCAGCATTTTCGTTCTTGATATACTCATACGCATTTTCTTTTTTAGTTGATAAATCGTTTTTACTTATTCCTTGTTTCTCCGCCTTTCGGCAAGCTGCCGGATGGCGGCTTCGATGTCGCCGCCCAGTTGCTCCGCCAGACGGTACACCTCCACCTTCTCCGTTTCTTCAGTGGTATATGCCAGATACTCTTCAGCACTAACTTCGGTGGCATAAACCGCCGACTGTGTGCCACCCAGTCCGATCCAGACCTCCTTGTAGAGCCTTGACGGGTTGTTCGCCATGTTGATGGAGAGTATCTGCGACTTCTCCTTCTCCGTCAGACCCAACAGGGACTGTATGGCATCAAACTTGTTCATGTACTTGCGCTGGTCAAGCAGGATTTTACAGTCCGAGTTGTTGATGATGCTCTCCTTGACGACGGGCGAAGAAATGATGTCGTCCACCTCCTGCGTCACCACGATTGCCTCCCCGTAATACTTGCGCACAGTTTTGTACATATAGCGCAGGTAATCAGCCATATTTGCCGACGAGAGAGCCTTCCAAGCCTCTTCCACGATAAGCTGTTTGCGCACGCCCTTTAACCTGCGCATCTTGTTGATGAAAGCTTCCATGATGATGATGGTCACTACCGGGAACAGTTCGCGGTTGTCCTTGATGGAATCAATCTCGAAGACGATGAACCGCTTGCCCAGCAGGTCGATGTTCTCCGCCGAGTTGAGCAGGAAGTCGTAGCGTCCGCCCCGGTAATACTGCCGCATGGTGGTGAGCATGTTGTCGATGTTGAAGTCCTCCTTCTCCACCTTGATGTCACGCTCCGCCAGTTCCCTGCGGTAGTCGTCGCGCATGTACTCGTAGAAAGT
>NZ_JABKKE010000046.1 GCF_013166575.1 Xylanibacter rodentium | reverse complement strand
TTTAGGGTATCAACTCCCCACGCTTCGGCATCGTCAAAGATGCCGTCCAATACTTTGATAGGCTCGCTGAACTTCACTATCAGCGTTTGATAGGCTGTGTTCATCGGTTGTCCTCCTTTCCATCCTTTGCCGTGAGCCACTTGTCCCGTGCGGCTCGGCACTCGTCCAATGTGGGTTTGACACAAGAGAACAACTCTCCGTCTGTGGGGTGACGGTAGTCGTACTGCACAAGTGTCCGCTTGCGTCTGCCGATACCTAATTGGAAACGCTCGTATTTCTCCGTACCTGCTTCTGTGCAGGTGCTTATTCCGTTGATGGTCATCCGTGTTGCCATAATCGTTGATTTTATTTAGGGTGGTTAAAAATGTACTGACAAAACTCTGTTGCGCATCACCATTTCGGGGTCGCTCGTATAGCGTTGGTGCAGGTAGAAATGGTGGGAGCCGAAGCCGTAAAGGAAAAACCTGTCAAGTTCGTGCTTCTCGGCAAAGTCCTTTACACTCCGTCTTAACTGCTCCTCACTCGTTGCCAGAGTGAGGAGGTTCACAAATTCAAGGAACATCGTGGGGATTTTATCGTCCCACAGACAAACCATGCTTTCAATTCTTACTTCCATACTATTGGGTATTATAGGTTGATACTATGCCGCTTCCATCCGCTGGCGGATAAGGTTCACGTTGCTGTTCACAAGGTTTACAATGCGGTCGTGGTACTCGGTATTGGAATTGTGCAAGCCACGACTTTGCACCACTTCCAATGTCTTCAAGGAAACCTCCACCGTTTCTATGCGCTTGCCGTCAATGGTGGCGGATAGGATAAGGGAGTTCTTTTCAAGGAAATAGGAGTTGGAAAACACGCAATGGTGCAGTTCCGTCCCTTCCGCTGCAAACTCCGCAACGCTCTCCAACACACGCACCTGCAAAGTGCCGTCCGTGAAGGCGATGCCGAAGAATATGCCTTTGAGTTTGCGGTATGCCTTCTCGTGTTTCTTCGCTTGGCGGATGCGTTCCTCCAACTTCTTGCGCTCTATCTCCTTGTTGCGCTTGTGCATAAGTCTGTCGTGTTCGGCTTTTAGGTCGGAGGGGCAAACGTACTTCGGGCTGTTCGTGTCCTTGCCGAAATGCCGCAGGAGGTCTATGGTGTCACGCCACATGGAGCCGTCCGAAATGGTGTAGCCGTTGCGGATACATATCTTTACGGATGCCCAATACCTCTCCATGTCAAAGGAACTGCGGATGTAGTGGCGCAACATGGGGTATTGCCCTGCCTTCAACAGCGTTTCGGCTCGGCTGTCGGAAAGGATAGCCGTGAAAAGGTCGTAAGGCAGTATGTTGTGGTATTCGCCATTGAAGCCGTTGCGTTTCAGCTCGGGGATGAAACGCTGTCGGGGATAGGTGCAGACGGGGTTTATATCGTATGCACGGAGTTTGTTGTTCTTGCGTACCTCCATGTCGCTGTATTCCGCCCATAGGTCGTAGTAAAGTATGGACATTCCACGCAGTCGGGCGATGGTGACGGTTGTGCCTTTTGGCGAAATCCACCTTTGCACCACTTCATAAATGGAATACCCGGCTGCCTGCCCTGCCTTGTATCGGGACTTGACGAAGAAGAAGCGTATCACTTGGTACTGCTTGCAGGTGGTGATGATGCAGAAATACTCGTTCTCGCTGAACACGCTCTTCCGGGTGCGCAACGCTTCCAGCTCCATGCCGCAATGGGGGCAGGTGCATCCGCAAACGGTGTCCGCAAGGTCGTGTTCACTTTTCCACGAATGTCCGCACTCGGTGCAGATGTTCGTGCCGTCCGCCCTCTTGATGGCGTAATGCTTGAAGCAATGGCGGAAAGCGTATGCCCTCTGTGTGGCGGTCAATTTCGGTAGTCGCTCGCTCAATCGTGCGACTTCCTGCTGTATGGGTGTTCTCGGCTTCATAATCAGAAATTGAATAGGTTGGGTTGTTGTACTTCTTGTGCGGTCGCTTTGGTGGCGGTTCTCGGCTTGCTGCGGTTTTGCAACTTGCGGAGTTCTTCCTCTTGGTATCTGCGGACTGCGTTCTGCCGTGCTTCCGCCTTTTCCTCTGCCGTGAGTTCCACAACGTGGTTCACCGCCACTTGGCATTGGATAGGCTTGCCTACCTCTATTTCGTTCTCGTCATAGTAGTGGACGGCTTGCCCGAATATCTCCCCGTCCGTGAAGCCGTTGCAACCGCTCCGCTGCACGTAGTTGAGAATGTAGGTGACGCAATCGTCTATGTTCTTGGCAGGGTTGCGGTAGTTCTTGGCAAAGAGCGTATCTTCCGCCGCACGCTGCTCCAAATACATCTGTATCGTTCTCTTGAAATGGTCTGTTCCTTTCATATCGCTGTCGTTTTATCAGGTCTGTTCCTTTCATATCGCTGTCGTTTTATCAGTTATACATTTTTCCGTTTCCCAAAAACTCGTAGTCGTTGGCTGCGCAACTCTCTTCGAAACTCTCCTCGCTGCACTGAAATTCCATATCGTCACGGCACGACTTGAAGAAGCTGTCAAGGCACTTGTCCATGAGGTCGTACAGAGTGGTTCGGGTGTCGGGTGCTTTCAGAAAGTCGTAGATTGGGCGCAGGATGTCCTCGTCTGCGCAATAGCCTGTCAGTACGCAACAGTTGTCCGTGAATATCCTGCTTTTGCGCCTTTTCTTGTAATTGCCTTTGAGGTAGTAGGTTCTCGGCTTGAATAGGGTGTGCCAATAGTTATTGACGATGTATTTCAGAAGCCGTATGCCGCAGAGTGCCTCTTCCTCTCCGCTGTAACGTGAGGTGAAGCGGTAGGAATAACGGCACGTGTCGTAACTCCAATCGTTCACTTTGACCTTGAACACACTTTCAAATGCTTCCAGCGTGTTGCGGTTGTCGCTGTCCCAACCGTATTCAAAGGTGCGCAACCATTCGTTGTATGCGGTATCTCTCGCTGCTGCGGAGAGTTCGGCTAATTGGAAAAGGTCGTATGTC
>NZ_JABKKE010000045.1 GCF_013166575.1 Xylanibacter rodentium | reverse complement strand
ACGCCACGCAGAAAATCATCCGGCAGAGCAACGTCACAGAGCGCAGCCTCGTGACCACGTGCCGCCTCTTGAACTCGTCCCGTTCGGACGACAACCCCAACGGGTTCACCATCGAGGGGTTCACCATCATCGAGAACAAGGATTTACAAACCATCAAAAGGTAAACGGATATGAAGAAAATCAAGAAATCATTTTGGGGCGCCTATTGGAAACTCCATGACAAAAAGAAAATGCTGGTGGCAAGGCTCAAAGGCTATCTGGACGGCTTGCCGCCGAAGACACGCAGGCGCATCGTGCTGGCAATGCTCGCCGCATTCGCCACGCTTGCCCTCTACACTTTCGGTAAAGCCGTCTATGACATCGGCAGGAATGACGGTAGCCGGATGGTGACAGACCATGCCGGACAGGTGGAACTGTCCATACAGCAAAAAACGGAAAATCACTTAATACCTTATTTATATGGAACAGACAAAGAACGAAACAAAGATTGAGAACAAGACGGAGAGCAAGCCCGAAAACAAGGCGGCTCCCGGCAACGACAAGCTGAAAAAGGAGCGCAAGCCGCTGACCGAAGCCCAACGGCTGAAACGCCAGAAAATGATAGTGCTTCCCGCTATGGTGCTGGTATTCATCGGGGCGATGTGGCTGATATTCGCCCCGTCCTCCGGCAAGGAGCAGGAGCCGGGAACAGGCGGCTACAACATCGAGATGCCCGATGCGGACAAGGAGAACCGCCGGATTATCGGTGACAAGGCGAAAGCCTACGAGCAGGGGGCGATGGAGGAACGGCAGGAGAACCGCAGCCGTGCCATGCAGCAGTTGGGCGACCTGTTCGACCGCGACACAGCGGAAGCGGACAGTGGCAGCGACTTCGACCTTGCCAATCCCGGCGGAACGGAAGAGGCGGTGAAGCCCGCACCGAAGACCATCCAGTCCTCGGCAGCAGCCTACCGTGACCTCAATGCCACGCTCGGCAACTTCTACGAGCAGCCGAAGAACGACAATGCGGAGTTGGACGAGATGCTGGAACGCATCGCCACGCTCGAATCCGAACTGGAAAGCGGAAAAGAGAGAAGCTCCACGATGGACGAGCAGGTGGCACTCATGGAAAAATCCTACGAGCTGGCGGCGAAGTACATGGGCGGTCAGAACGGCACGCAGGCGGCAGATGGACAGACCGCAGAGTCGTCCCCCGTGCAGAAAGCCGGAAAGAATACGGCAAAACCCGTCAGGCAGGTGACGCACCAAGTGGTGTCCTCGCTCGGACAGCCCGTGAGCAATGCCGAATTTGTCGCTTCCTTCTCGCAAGAGCGCAACCGCAGTTTCAACACGGCGGTGGGCGTTACAACCGTATCGGACAGGAACACCATACCGGCATGTGTCTATGGGGCACAGAGCGTGACGGACGGGCAGACGGTCAGGTTGCGGCTGTTGGAGCCGATGGCGGTAGCAGACCGGATCATCCCCCGTAATGCGGTGGTTGTCGGCGCAGCCAAGATTCAGGGCGAACGGCTCGCCATCGAAATCACCTCTCTGGAACACGACGGTACGGTTATTCCGGTGGAGTTGGAGGTCTATGACACGGACGGGCAGCCCGGCATATTCATCCCCAACTCAATGGAGATGAACGCTGTCAGGGAGGTTGCCGCCAACATGGGCGGTTCGCTCGGCAGCAGCATCAACATCTCCACCAATGCCGGGGCGCAGCTCGCCTCCGACTTGGGCAAGGGGCTGATACAAGGCACGAGCCAGTACATCGCCAAGAAGATGCGTACCGTCAAAGTGCATCTGAAAGCCGGATACAGGGTCATGCTCTATCAGGAGAAGGACTGATGTATAATCATAAGAAATCCAATCAATAACAACAACCCACTAAATTCAAAGTAAAATGAAAAAAGTAATCATGATGTTTGCCCTCGCTATGGGCATCGCAACTGCCAACGCGCAGGAAAACGTAACCGTTGAAACGACCAACGGCAGTGAACAACCCACCTTGACAAAGGAGGTCTATCCGCAGAAGGAGGCGGACGGCGACCTGTATCACGGTCTGACGAGAAAGCTGGGCTTTGACCGCATGGTTCCCCCGCACGGCTTGGAAGTGACCTACGACAAGACCGTGCATGTCATCTTCCCGGCGGAAGTGCGCTATGTCGATTTAGGCTCACCCGATTTAATTGCGGGCAAAGCCGACGGTGCGGAGAACGTCATCCGTGTGAAGGCTACCGTGAGGAACTTTCCGAACGAAACCAACATGTCCGTAATCACGGAGGACGGGAGTTTCTACACATTCAACGTGAAGTACGCCGCCGAACCGCTGCTGCTCAACGTGGAGATGTGCGACTTCATCCATGACGGCGAGGCGGTGAACCGCCCGAACAACGCGCAGGAAATCTACCTGAAAGAGCTGGGCAGTGAAAGTCCCATGCTGGTGCGCCTTATCATGAAGTCCATCCACAAGCAGAACAAGCGTGAGGTGAAGCATATCGGCTGCAAGCGTTTCGGCATCCAGTACCTTCTGAAAGGCATCTACACGCACAACGGGCTTCTGTATTTCCACACGGAAATCAGGAACCAGAGCAACGTGCCTTTCGATGTGGACTACATCACGTGGAAAATCGTGGACAAGAAGGTGGCGAAGCGTACCGCCGTGCAGGAGCGTATCATCCTGCCGCTTCGCGCGCAGAACTACGCCACGCTCGTGCCGGGCAAAAAAAGCGAACGCACGGTCTTCACTATGGCGAAGTTTACCATCCCCGACGGCAAATGCCTCGTGGTGGAGGTGAACGAGAAGAACGGCGGCCGTCACCAGTCTTTCGTGATCGAGAATGAGGACTTGGTGCGTGCCAATACCATCAACGAACTTCAAGTGCGCTGACCATGAGAAAGTACATCGCAATAATCATCGCGTCGCTTGCCCTGTTCACGGGGCAGGCGCACGCCCAGCGATGCCTGCCGAAGATGCAGGGCATCGAGGTAAGGGCGAATCTGGCGGACGGCTTCAAACCCGGCGGCAACGACGGCGGGTACAGTTTCGGGGCGGCTCTCTCCACCTACACGAAGAAGGGGAACAAATGGGTGTTCGGAGGTGAGTATCTCCTGAAGAACAACCCCTACAAGGACACAGCCATACCCGTAGCGCAGTTCACGGCGGAAGGCGGCTACTATTTCAAGATACTTTCCGATGCCCGTAAAATCGTGTTCGTCTATGCAGGGGCTTCGGCTCTCGCCGGGTATGAATCGGTGAATTGGGGCGAAAAGGTGCTGCATGACGGTTCGACACTGCATGACCGGGACGCCTTCATCTATGGCGGTGCGCTGACGCTCGATATGGAGTTTTACGTGGCTGACCGTATTGCCCTGCTCGCCAACCTCCGGGAGCGTTGCCTGTGGGGTGGCGACACGAAGAAGTTCCACTGCCAATGGGGGCTGGGCATCAAGTTCATCATCAACTGATACGTGGCATGGAACGGACGGACATAGACACCATGAGGCAAATATCCCTCGCGGACTTTCTCGCACGGTTGGGACATGAGCCTGTCCGAAGGAGCGGAAACGAACTTTGGTATCGTGCGCCATACCGCAATGAGCGCACACCCTCTTTCCGCGTAAACGTGGCGAAACGACTCTGGTACGACTTCGGTTTGGGCAGGGGCGGCGACATCTTTACGCTTGCCGGGGAGTTTGCCCGAAGCGGCGACTTCATGGCGCAGGCGAGATTCATAGCGGAAACCGCCTGCATGCCGTTTGTCACAGCGAAAAAGCCGTTGTACCTGCCGGAACCGTCCGAACCTGCCTTTGAGGGAGTGGAAGCCGTCCCGTTGCTCCGCTCACCACTGACGGACTATCTGGCGGAACGGGGCATCCCGTATGCCGTTGCATCCCGCCACTGCTGCCGCCTGAACTACGGCGTGCGTGGAAAGCGGTATTTCGCAATCGGTTTCCCGAACGTGGCTGGCGGCTATGAAATCCGTAGCCGCTACTTCAAGGGTTGCGTGCCGCCGAAAGATGTGTCACTGATAAAACCGGAAGATACCGCCTCTGACGTATGCAGTGTGTTCGAGGGCTTCATGGACTTTTTGTCCGCTGACACATTCGGCATAGGCGGCAATGGCGACAGTATTGTGCTGAACTCCGTCGCCAACGTGGGCAAGGCGGTGAAACGCTTAGACGGGTACGGGCGCATCGACTGCTTCCTCGACCGTGACGAAGCCGGGTGGAGGACGCTGGAAGCCCTCAAAGGACACTACGACGGACGTGTCTGTGACCGTTCCGCCCTCTATGACGGTTGTAAGGACTTGAACGAGTATCTGCAACTGACAGCAAAAAAAAGAATATGAACAATAACTTAAAAATCAAAGGACAATGAACATACTGAACAACAAGAACAAGAGAATATCAATCTTCAAGGCGTTGGCACTCTGCCTGTTCGCCGCCGTGTCGCTCACGCTTGCATCGTGTGACGATGACATGGACATCCAGCAATCCTATCCGTTCACGGTGGAAACTATGCCCGTGCCGAACAAGGTCACAAAGGGGCAGACGGTGGAAATTCGCTGTGAGCTGAAAAGAACGGGCGAATTTGCCAACACGCTCTACACCATCCGGTATTTCCAGTTCGAGGGGGAAGGCAAGTTGGAAATGGCGGGCGGCATCACTTTCCTGCCTAACGACCGCTACCTGCTCGAAAACGAAAAGTTCCGCCTGTACTACACGGCAGAGGGCGACGAGGCGCACAACTTCATCGTGGTTGTGGAGGACAACTTCAAAAATTCCTACGAATTGGAATTTGACTTCAACAACCGGAATGTGAAGGATGACATTCAAACCGTCATCCCCATAGGCAATTACAAACCTCTGCCAAGATGATGCGTGTGTTCATGGCTATCCTCTGTTCGCTTCTGGCGGTCTGTTCCGTGTCCGCACGGGACAGCCGTCAGAAGGGGACGGACGGGCAGGCGGCAATCTACCGCCTGCCGCCTTTCGAGCGGGCGGTTCGCTGTACGAAGTATTTTGAGGGCTGGCACACGGAGAAACACCACCCATACGTGGGCTGGGGTCATCAGGTGCAGCCGGGGGAAAAGTATTCGGCACGCACCATGACGAAACGGCAGGCGGACGCACTCCTGCGGAAAGACTTGCGGAAGTTCTGCGCCATGTTCCGCAAGTTCGGGCGTGACAGTGTTCTTTTATCCTAACTTTCGGATAATAGCAGTTATCCCAACTTCATTATTATCCCAACCAAAGAGGTATATATCCTGTAAAACAGATT
>NZ_JABKKE010000044.1 GCF_013166575.1 Xylanibacter rodentium | reverse complement strand
GTAAGAAACAGTCTTGAGTTGTCATAATTATAACTCCTGTTTTTTTTAAATATGCGACTGCGTCGCAATCTTCTGCAAACTTAGAGAAAGGGCAAAAGCGTTAAATGTAACAAACGGGGAGGAGATGGTAAGCCTCTGACAACTAACGCTTTTGCCCTTTTAGGGCGAATTGAGTCCATCGTGATTATTCCCCAGGGTGTCGCTACGCTCTGCCCTGGGCTATGCGCTTGTTGCCCTTGCAGGGCGCCATCATAATATGGTAGCAATAGTCTTCAGTTTCTGGCATTGTGTCTTTTATTATATACTCATAAACGTAAAATATTTCGAATATATATGCATCTATATATATACATTCCGTCATCCGGACATATCCACATCCTTCATCCCCGGCAATATCCACTATTTTCCATCCGGACATATACATTCCGTCATTCGGACATGTCCACATCCTCCATCCCCGACATATTATCCGCTATCTGCTATATCGGAATATATACATTCCGTCATCCGGAAATATAACACCATTCCCACCAGCCGGCCATATAAATACAGAAACAGGAGACAAAACATCTTATCAATGTTTGTCTCCTGCTTTCTTTGTATCACGCGACTATATCCCGCGTGAATAAAATGATTTTCTTCTTATTCGCCCTTTTCCATCTGAGCTTTCAACTGAGCCAGAACGTCGATGTCACCAAGTGTTGTGGCGGCAGGCTGATTCTCAATCTTGACAGCGTCCTCTTTCTTTGCACGAGGTTTCTTGTTTGCTGCCTTTCTTTCCTCACGCTGTACATCTTCGAATGTGCGGCTGTGAGACAGGATAATGCGCTTGCTGTCCTTGTTGAACTCGATTACCTTGAACGGAAGTTCCTCACCCAGAGCGGCCTGTGTGCCATCTTCCTTGACAAGATGCTTCGGAGTGGCAAAGCCCTCTACGCCTTTTTCCAAAGAAACGACGGCACCCTTCTCCAGAAGTTCGGTTATCTTGCCCTGATGTATGCTGCCTACGGTATATGTACCCTCGAATACGTCCCAGGGATTCTCCTCAAGCTGTTTGTGACCGAGGCTCAGACGACGGTTCTCCTTGTCGATGTCGAGAACGACAACCTCAATAGGAGCGCCAACCTGTGTGAACTCTGACGGATGCTTAACCTTCTTTGTCCAAGAGAGGTCGCTGATGTGAATCAGGCCGTCAACACCTTCCTCAAGCTCTACGAATACACCGAAGTTGGTGAAGTTGCGAACCTTTGCAGTGTGCTTGCTGTCAACAGGATACTTAACCTCGATAGCCTCCCACGGATCTTCTTTCAGCTGCTTGATGCCAAGACTCATCTTGCGCTCGTCGCGGTCGAGTGTAAGGATAACAGCTTCTATCTCGTCGCCAACTTTCAAGAATTCCTGAGCCGAACGCAGATGCTGGCTCCAAGACATCTCCGAAACGTGGATAAGACCCTCGACACCGGGCTGTATTTCAACGAATGCACCGTAATCGGCAATCACTACAACCTTACCGTTTACATGGTCGCCCACTTTGAGCTCTGAACTCAATGCGTCCCATGGATGAGGAGTGAGCTGCTTCAGACCAAGAGCTATGCGCTTCTTCTCGTCGTCGAAATCGAGGATGACCACATTGATTTTCTGATCCAGATCGACCACCTTGTGGGGATCGTCAACGCGGCCCCATGACAGGTCTGTGATGTGCACGAGTCCGTCCACACCGCCGAGGTCGACAAATACACCGTACGAAGTGATGTTCTTGACTGTTCCTTCGAGAATCTGACCTTTCTCCAGCTTGGAGATGATTTCTTTCTTCTGTGCCTCGAGCTCAGCCTCGATGAGAGCTTTGTGAGAAACGACAACGTTGCGGAACTCCTGATTGATCTTTACAATCTTGAACTCCATTGTCTTTCCTACGAACTGGTCGTAGTCGCGGATCGGGTGAACGTCAATCTGGCTTCCGGGAAGGAATGCCTCGATTCCGAATACGTCAACAATCATACCGCCCTTAGTGCGGCACTTGATGTATCCCTGTATGATTTCCTCATTGTCAAGAGCAGCGTTGACACGCTCCCAGCTCTTGCTGAGACGGGCTTTCTTGTGTGACAGAATCAGCTGACCCTTCTTGTCCTCCTGATTCTCCACATACACTTCTACGATATCGCCTGCCTTCAGCTCCGGATTGTAGCGGAACTCGCTGGCGGGGATGATACCGTCGCTCTTGTAGCCAATGTTTACGATTACTTCTTTCTTGTCAACCGAAATTACGGTTCCGTCAACGACCTGATGCTCGCTGACCTTGTTTAGTGTTTCGTTGTAAGCCTTGTCAAGCTCTTCCTTGCTGACGCTTGCAACAGTGCCGTTCTCAAACTCTTCCCAATTGAAGTCGTCCAACGGCTGAACTTTGTTTGTTAAATCTGACATAAATTTGTTTAATTAATAAAGTTTGACTTTATGTTAATTGCAAAAATCGGCTGCAAAGGTACCTATTTTATATTATATTGTGACAGGTTTTGCAGCCGGAAGCATGCTTATTTACGTTTATTTAACATCCGGACGCGGTAATATCCTCCTTGCCGCCATTCATTATATCTTGATAGAAATAGCTGCTGCCATCAAAACAATGTGTGCAGACACGCTCTTTAGGCAGTCCGATGGCCTCTATCAGAGTCTCTATCTTGTTGAATTTCACACTGCTCAGCCCGAGCCTGCGTCCTATTTCCTTCACCATGCGCTTGTATTGCGGACTGTCTGTAGCCGAATACTTGTCGAGATCCTTGTCGGCATCACCTTCGAAATCCTGTATTATGCGGCGGGTGATAAGTTCAAGGTCGCTTTTGGATGCGGTGAAACCGATGAACGGACAGCCGTATACCAGAGGCGGACACGATATGCGTGCATGCACCTCCTTGGCACCATATTCGAAGAATGTGCGCACGTTGTCCCTCAGCTGCGTGCCGCGTACGATAGAGTCGTCGCAGAACACGATGCGCTGGTCTTTCAGTATGGCCGGATTGGGTATCAGCTTCATCTTTGCCACGAGGTCGCGGCGGCTCTGGTTGCCCGGTGTGAAGGAGCGCGGCCATGTAGGCGTGTATTTCAGCACGGCCCTCTTGTACGGTATTTCGTGCCCCTCGGCATATCCTATGGCTGTTCCCACGCCCGAGTCGGGCACTCCGCAGGCGCAGTCGGCTTCGGTGTCGTCCTCTTTTCCCATTACCGTGCCCGCATACTCTCGCACATATTCGGCGTTGACACCCTCGTAGTCGCTTGCAGGAAATCCGTAGTACACCCACAGGAACGAGCATATCTGGCAGTGGTTCATAGGTTTCTGCAGCACCTCCGGCCCCGTTGTCCTGAGGCGCACAATCTCTCCGGGGCCCACATCGCGCAGGCGCTTGTAGTCAAGATTGGGCAGTGCCGTGGTTTCGCTTGTGGCTGCCAATGCCCCGTCTTTCTGTCCTATCACTATAGGTGTGCGGCCCAGCGGGTCGCGTACGGCTATGATGCCGTCTTCCGTGAGTATGAGCATCGAGCACGACCCCTTTACCTTGCGGTATACGAGATTGATGCCTTCTACAAACGTGTCGCCCATGTTGATGAGCAATGCCACGAGTTCAGTAGGATTGATGTTGTTGGCGCTCATCTCGCTGAAGTGCATGCGGTTGTCCATCAGCTCCTGCGCAATCTCGCGCATGTTGTTGATTTTTGCCACCGTCACCACGGCATAGCGGCCCAGATGCGAGTTTACGAGAATAGGCTGCGGATCGGTATCGCTTATGACGCCGATACCGGCGTTGCCCGCAAACTTGTCAAGTTCGCTTTCAAAACGCGACCGGAAATAGTCGCGTTCCAGACTGTGAATGCTGCGTGTAAATCCTTTCTCCTTGTCAAACGTGACAAGTCCTGCTCTCTTTGTACCTAAATGTGAGTTATAGTCAGTGCCGTAAAACAAGTCGTTTACGCATTCTTTCACTGCTATTGTACCGAAAAAACCACCCATGTGTCTTAATATGAATTGTGTTTGAGGCTGCAAAGGTAGTGCATTTTCATGAAATATCAAGCGGCTTTATCATGAAATATGATGTATGGCCTACACTTTTTCCCTTTCATCCATAATATATGTTTCACGCCTGGTGAACATAGTTCGGGGCTGCATCATGTGTGATACAGTGTCTCCGCGGCCTTCAGGCCGGACGGATTCTGTTTCTGATGCAGCCCCGCTTCAGAGTGCCATGCGGCTCGTCGTCTTCCTTAAAGTGCCATGCAGCTTGTCACGCCCAGTGTGGTTGCGATGGCTGTGAGTACGGCTGTTATCAGCTGTATCACGAATTTCCATGTCTCGCGTTTCATGTTCTGTTCTCCTCCTTTCCGTTGCTGTTCATTTTTTTATATTCGTGTGATGCTTTAACTGCAATAATATAACAGTCTGTCATGTAGTGTAGTAGGTGCTTATGGCAGAGCGCTGTTGTTGTCCTCCTTCCGGCAGCGCTCTGCCACTAAGTGTGTACGCCCACGTCACTGCGCAATCCGTGTTAAGGCTGCGGGTCGGGTGTTGTGGTGCCGGTGTCCGCCCCGCTCTTCACGTCGTTCTTGGGCAGTTCGGCCACCTTGCAGCCGTCAAGGAACGTGCGTATACGGCGGCCGTCTGCCGAAATCTTCAGCTCGGGCTGGAAGAGTACACGCATGCCTTTGATGTTGCTCTTGACAGCAAACTCCTTCACGCTGTCTGCCCCGGTGCTGCGCAGGGCTATTTTGAACGAGCCGAAGCCGTCGAGCTTCACCTTGTGCGAGCTCTGAAGCTCGTCGCGCATTACTTCGACCAGTTCGGTAAGTACGGCCAGTACGTCGCTCTTCTTCACGGTACAGTTGCGCTGGATGCGCTCGGCAAGACTGTTGAGGGTTGCGGTCTCAGTGGTCACCGCGCGTGCATACCATTTCTTATACTGTGAACTCTCGGTGTTGTTGTTCTGATAAAGACGATAAGTAATCATAACTTTCTTTCCTCCTTTGTTTTGTTGTTGTTTTGTTCAATTTGTTGTTTAACTATCTGATGTCTTCCGGATGACACTTGCAAAGATACTTGTTTTGTACCATAAAGCCTGAAAAACGGGTGTCGGGGCGGTGTTAACGGGTGTTAAACGGAAAAATTCCCAGTCTGTAAATATTGTGCGACGCGGCACTCCGCATACATATCGTGTCGCGGCAAGTTCCAGATTCTGCAACACTATATTGCACTGCGGCACATATAGCATTACGAAAGTGCCACTTTGGGACTGCAAAACCGGCACTTCGGGACTGCGAAAGTGCCGGTTTGGAGATGCGAAACCGGCACTTTGGAATGTAATATGGTATTGTTGAGTGATGTTTTTGGCACTTCTTCACAACATGCCCTGCTGGCAGAGGAGGGGAAAAACGGGCAAGAAAGCCGGTGCAACGGATTCTCTGAGGGCTGTTGGGTAGGGTGTCCAAAACTTGTCGCTCATTTCTGAAATCATAGTCAAATAAATATATTAAGTTGGTCAACAGAATCAAACTACATTATCGTCCGGATATAGGATGAACGCGCTCTGGATGGATGCGCCTTGAAAAGGCAACGAGCACATAGCCCGGGGCAGAGCGTAGCGGCACCCCGGGAACAACACGATTGTACACACTCGCCCTGAAAGGGCAAAAGCATTAGCAATCAGATAATTACAATTTCTATATCCATATGTTTTTATGCTTTTGCCCTTGCAGGGCGCGGAGTGTCGATGTATGATTCCCGGGGTGCCGCTTCGCTCTGCCCCGGGCTATGTGCTCGTTGCCCCGTTGGGGCGCATCCATCCAGAGCGCGTTCATCCTATATCCGGACGATAATGTAGTTT
>NZ_JABKKE010000043.1 GCF_013166575.1 Xylanibacter rodentium | reverse complement strand
TTATCTTGTTAAAAGTCTGTTTGTGTTACATGACTTTTGACTAAAATACAGCTAACAACGCAGGATAACGGACGAGCCGTTCCCTGCTAACCATTATCAGTAATTAAATAGTATGACATTATGAAAATATATGAAATTGGACAAGACTTTGATAATTATAAGTTCTTCGTATTCAAGGAAAATGATGAATTGAATAAAGGTATATGGGATTTTAGAGGTCAATCACTCATTAGTGGATGGAAAGGTCTTAACTTAGAATTATTTAGAGATAAAAGAAAAAAGAAAGACAAGCGAAGTGAAGACTTTGATGCTTCTTGTTTTTTTTCAGGTCATCTGATAGTAAATAAAAGAACCTCTTTATTGCTCTCTGAAAAGCTGAAAGACCAGATAGAAGTTTTACCAGTCAATGTGGTTGGAAACACTTCAGAATATTATTTTATAAATGTACTAAATACAATAAAATCCTTAAATACAGAGTCTAAAAGCAATGAAGAAATCTTGATGATGGTGAGAGAAAATAACTGTGTCTTTAATAAAAAAAATATCGGACCATATATCATATTTCGAGATAGTATATTTGATGATGGTTATTATTGTACAGATGAATTTATAGATTTTGTGAAACAAAATTCAATTACTGGATTAAAATTTACCTGTGCAGGTATTGCTGAATAAATCACTGATAACAAGCCAAGTTAGCTGCTAAACGCAGCTTCTTGTCAAAACATTAATAGTACACCAAATTATGAACGAACAAGTACAAGAACATTTTAGCTGTGCTGATTGGCTCCTAATACCTGCATCCGTTAGAAAAGATGTTGCAGACATATTGGGACTAACCCTTTTGTCTGAAAATGAGCAGTGGGATAACAACTCGATACTTTGTACTACTTATGAAAATGCAGACAATTATCTTAATGACCTTTTACCGAGAGTGGATAAGATATTGATTTCGTCAGTCATTAACGGATATTATATCGTTGAAGGGAAATGTTTGCGATATATTTACGAAACATTGGGTAAAAGGCTTTCGGCTAAATGTGGTGTCTATTACTTCTCGATAGATTTATGGGAATATCGTTACGCTTATGGCTATTATGAGAGAAGCCAAGAAAAGCGTTTCTATAGTGCCGAATTAGATGCTACCGGAAATCTACAAGAAGAAGACAGAGGACGTGTATTAAGTTGTGAAAATGACGCAGAATGCCATATACCAAAGGTAAGGATTGAGGACGAGCAAGTTCCTAACTCTTGGTTTCTTCCTTTAGGTATAATGTTCAACTTAGGGATAACGGATGCAGAGATACAGCAAGCTCTTAGTAAACTATGTAGTATTTATATGCTGAATAGCACAGATGCTAAAATGATAAAGAATATAATAACAGAAAAATTTAGCTTATAACAAGGTCGAGTTAACAGCTAAACGCTGTTCCTCACCGAACCATTAGAAATAATCATTAAATAGAAAAAGATAATATGAGAACTGAAAAATTATTTGGGATACTGACGTTATTCCTTTGCGTCTTTTGCATCAGCAGTTGCAGTGATGATAATGAAGAACTTAATCCGTTCCCGGATGGAACATCGTCTTTACGTATGATGAATGAAAATAACGGAAAAGTAACTTTGGGAAATTCTGATGTGTATATCACAAACGAGGGAAATTTCAAAAGCGTCGGTTTCCCGATTTTCGATATGGGAAAGAAACAAGGTATAAGCGATATTGGTTTGCCGGATTTCATCAATATGGCTCCAGAAGTTGCCGTACTTCCAAAACATGGTTATGTATTCTGTTCCCCTTATGATGTACAGACTTTTGATTCAAGGAAGAAAGCCATTCGTGAAAATGCAGATGTCTATCGGGTGTTTGTCGATTCGTGGATTGAGGACAAAAACGGGGATAAAATCGGTGCGAATGTATATTTCCTGTTAGGCAAACCGATTCAGGATGAAAATAATCAAATGCCGGCATGGAAAAGCTGTATAGGTACTTTAGGATGGGATTTTTATAATGACAGGGCGAAAGAATTTTCGTTGTCGTTTTCATCCAATGATATTGAAATACTGTTTTTTGGCAGCAATACTTCAGATGTCATATCGTATTCAATAGAAGGCAATACTCTTTGTTTCTACTGGATAGGAGAGAAATACTATGACGCAATGAATCATGAATTGCTTATACGCCATAAAAATGTATATACAGAGGTTTATATAAAAACGGCGGAATAACTTAATCGGTGTATTAAGATGCCTTCGACGACGAGTATTACGCCCTGATGAAAGGCGACCGGCGGCTCTACACGCTCATAGGCACATATATCAAACAGCACCCGCAGGAGTTTCTGACACACAAACCATGACAGCGCCATGAAGCCATACAATCCAATCATAACGGCATTCGCCACCCTGACGGTCCTGCTGACCGCCGGGTGCTCGTCGGTGCGCCACGCTTCGGCGCAGACCGACAACCGCCTTTATCTGACCGAAACGAACAACTCCGAGACCATTGACGCATACCGGGAGATACACCGCAGACTGCGCCCGCTGGAGCGTCCGCAGGTGCGCTACTCCATCGAGGAGGCTCTGGTGGAGGGGGATTCCTGTCTGGTGATACTCCGCATCACCGTCCCCGACAAGTCCATCGGCAAGCGCGAGCGTTACCATGCCGACATCGGGCTATCCACCGCCGAGGGGGTGCTGACGTTCCCCGAACTCACATTCGACAACGACAGCGGACTGCCCGACGATGACGGCGGCGACAGCGACGGCACACAGCCCGACGAGGAAAGCGTAAGCACCTCGTTGGAGATAGAAGCGCACGGCGGTCGCCCCGCCTACGCCTATATGTGTTTCCGCTTCCTGCACCATCCGAGCATGGACGGCAACGGCGCACTCATATCCGTCTATCCCCGTCTTGAAACACGGCGGTATATCTATGTGTACCACCCGGAGGAGATGCCCGTGAGGTGGCTGCAAAACACATGTCTGTGGCGGCAACGCCAAAACCTGCCGCAGTTCATCCTGCTCGACAGCCTTCCCGACCCGGACGACAGCCCCGACCCGTTCGGGCCGCAATTTTAATTTAATCTCGTGTTGCGGTTTTCAGCAAGATTTGGAACTAAGCATGTGATAAAACGACGGATATTTGCGAAAAAACGATGGAAACAACGACACTCACATCATTGTTGCGGCAGACAGCGGCGGAAAACCCCGAAAAAGCCGCCATAATGGACACAATAGCCGACACGGTTGAAACGCTCGTGCGCCGGAGGTACTCCGTGCGTCGCATGGTCAGCGAACTTGAACCCCTCGCCCAAGACCGGGAGGTGATGCGCTTGGTGGTGGAAGCATTCAAGAGCCATGTCCCGCAGCCCGCACTGACGCTGCGCGACTACCGCCCCTGCATGGTGCTGATAGCGTGCTCGCCGGAAAACTTCGCTTTCCGCTACCTGTGCAACGACCTCGTGGCGGTCTATGAACGGAAGTACATGACAGCCGAGCTGATGTTTTTCTGCGACCTGCTGTGCCGCATGAGAGGGCGGTTTTACCTGAACTGCGTCATCAACCGTGTGTGCGACTATTTCTTCCGCGCCCGCCGCGACACCTTGCGCCACCAACCCACGCCGCTGAAAGAATCCGAGATGCAGTATGCCGAAAGCCGCATGAAGGAGCTGGAGAAGGCTGTATTCCGCCTGAAGGTGAAGATGTACAAGTGGCGCACGTTCACCGCCGAGGAGCTTGCCGACATGTGCGGCATGAGCCATTCCCATTTCCGTAGCCTTTTCGAGAAATACTACGGCTGCCCTCCCGCCGACTGGCTACGCCGTGAACGGATGGAGCGCATCCGCACGGACATGTCGTACCGCCCGGAGCTGACCGTGGGCGAGATAGCCGAGCGCAACGACTTCCCGTCGGCAAGCAACTTCTCCGACTTCTGCCGACGGCAGTTCGACAGAAGCCCGCAGGAATTGAAGGCGGAAGGCGAGGAGGAATGGCGCGAGAGGCGTCTGGAATGGTGGAACGGCGACCGCCGTTGAACTTTTCAGCAGGATTTGGAACAGCCGTCCCACCGGGATGCGCTAAATTGCGCCGCAAAAAATGCGGCTTATGAGAAAAAGAATTATGCGCCTCCGTCCGGGACTGCGGGTGAAACTCCTGTCGGGCTACCTGACGGCGTTGCTGCTTATGGCTGCCATCGGCTATGTGTGGCTTGACGAGCGCCGGGACTACCGGGCGCGGGAGGATGAGTATGCCCGCATCAACCGCAGCCGCGAGGAAGCCCTCGGCCTCTATGCCCGGCTGGTGTCGCTGTCGCTGCTCGGCGAGACAGCCACGGAGTGGGAACCGGAGGACGCGGAGGAATACCGGCGGCAGCGCATGGACATAGAACGGTCGCTTGACGGCTTGGGCAATATCGTGTCCCGGTCGGAAACGGACAGCGTGCGTGGGCTGTTGGAATGCAAGGAAGAGCGTTTGCTCTCCATCATGCGGCTGTCGGGAGAGCGTGACAAGGTGGCCGTGCGGATAACCCGCCATGTCCCTGAGCCTGCGAAGGGAGCGGCGGAACCACTCAAAAAGAAAAAACGCGGAGGCTTTCTGGGATTGTTCGGCAAGAAAGAGAAACAGCAATCTCCGCCGGAACATGCACAGGAGCGTGATCCCCGCCACGGCATGATAGCAGTCCATCAGGAACAGAACCACCGCCTGTCGGAACTTTCCGACAGCCTCGCCTCTGACAACCGCCGACTGAACCGCAGGTTGCAAGGGATTGTCGCACGGATTGAGCGCAAGGTGCAGGATGACATCAAGGCCGCCGACACACGTATGGCGGCTTCGCGGGAGCGTTCGCTGTTACAGACCGGATGCCTCACGGGGGTGCTTGTCCTGCTGCTCGTTCTTTCCTACACGGTCATACGCCGTGATGCCGCCCGCATCGGGAAGTACAGGCACAAGACGCTGGAACTTATCGGGAAACTGAAAAGGACAGTCCGGCAGAACGAGGAGTTGATAGCGTCCCGCCAGAAAGCCATGCACACCGTCACCCATGAGCTGCGCACACCGCTGACGGCAATCACGGGCTATGCCGGGCTGATGGCGAAAGAGGACGACGCGGACAAGGCTGCGGCGTACCTGCGCAACATACGGCAGTCCGCCGGGCGTATGCGCGACATGCTCGACACCCTGCTGGGCTTCTTCCGTCTGGACAACGGAAAGGAACAACCGAATTTTGCCCCGTGCAGAATTTCGGCAATCACGCACATTCTTGAAACGGAGTTTACGCCAATCGCCATGAACAAGGGGCTGGCTCTTGCCATAACCAATCAAACGGATGCAGTCGTCTTGACCGATAAGGAACGTATCCTGCAAATCGGAAACAACCTGCTGTCAAACGCAATCAAGTTCACGGATAACGGCAGCGTATCCTTGACAATGGATTATGATAACGGTATGCTGAAACTTATTGTCGAAGATACGGGAACGGGCATGACCGAAAGTGAACAACAACGGGTATTCGGCGCATTTGAACGTCTGTCAAACGCTGCCACAAAAGACGGCTTCGGATTAGGATTGTCTATCGTGCAGCGTATCGCAGCGATGCTCGGAGGCACAATCCGGCTGGAGAGCGAAAAAGGCAAAGGCAGCCGTTTCACGGTGGAAATACCTATGCAGACAGCTGATGAACGGACAGAACAATTCCGCCATGGATATGTCCGCCATAATGAGGCATATCATGAGGTGATTGCCATTGACAATGACGAGGTTCTGCTACTTATGCTGAAAGAAATGTATGCACAGGAAAGAATACACTGCGACACCTGCACCGATGCTGCGGAGCTGATGGAAATGATACGCCGGAAAGAATACAGCCTGTTGCTTACGGATTTGAATATGCCGGAGATAAACGGCTTCGAGTTGCTGGAATTGTTACGCTCCTCCAATGTGGGTAACTCGAAGAATATCCCGGTAGTCGTGACAACCGCTTCGGGCAGTTGCAGCAAGGAGGAACTTATGAAACGTGGATTCGCCGATTGCCTGCCAAAACCGTTCTCCATATCGGAGCTGATGGAGGTTTCAGACAAATGCGCCCTGAATGTGGCGCAAAACGAAAATCCGGATTTCACCTCCCTGTTGTCCTACGGTAATGAATCCGTCATGCTGGATAAACTGATAGCGGAAACAGAAAAAGAGATGCGGTCGGTCAGGGATGCGGAGCTGCGGGAAGACCTGCAAACGCTGGATGCCATGACACACCACCTGCGCAGCTCGTGGGAGATACTCCGTGCAGACCGGCCGTTACGGGAAATTTACAGGCTGCTTCACGGAGAAAGCACGCCCGACGGCGAGGCAATCCGCAGTGCCGTGAATGCCGTGCTTGACATGGGTGCGGAGATTACCCGATTGGCAAAAGAGGAAAGGAGAAAATACGATAATGAACGATAAGACAAAAATCATCGTGGTGGAGGACAACATCGTGTACTGCGAGTTTGTCTGCAACCTGCTGGTAAGGGAAGGTTTCCGTCCCGTGCAGGCGTTCCACCTCTCGACAGCAAAGAAACTGCTGCAACAGGCGACAGAAGAAGACATCATAGTTTCCGACCTGCGTCTGCCTGATGGCAACGGCATCGACCTGTTGCGCTGGATGCGCAAGGAAGGTTTGATGCAGCCGTTCATCATCATGACTGACTACGCCGAGGTGCATACGGCAGTCGAGAGCATGAAACTCGGTTCATTAGACTACATCCCCAAACAGCTTGTAGAAGACAAACTCGTCCCTCTGCTCCGCACCATATTGAAAGAACGGAGTATCGGGATAAGCCGTATGCCTATATTCTCGCGTGACGGCTCGGCATTCCGAGCCATCATGAAGCGGATAAGGCTGGTAGCCCCCACCGACATGAGCGTGCTGATATTCGGAGAGAACGGGACTGGTAAGGAGCATATCGCACACCAACTGCATGACAAAAGCAAACGGGCAGGAAAACCGTTCGTTGCGGTGGACTGCGGTTCACTCACCAAAGAACTTGCGCCGTCGGCATTCTTCGGACACGTCAAAGGAGCGTTTACGGGTGCGGACAATAGCAAGAAAGGTTATTTCCATGAGGCGGAAGGCGGTACGCTGTTCTTAGACGAAGTAGGTAACCTCGCACCGGAAACCCAGCAGATGTTGCTCCGGGCTATACAGGAACGGAGATACCGCCCGATAGGTGATAAAACGGACAAGAGTTTCAATGTCCGCATCATCGCCGCCACCAACGAAGATTTGGAGGTGGCTGTGAACGAAAAGCGATTCCGGCAAGACCTGTTATATCGTCTGCATGACTTCGAGATAACCGTCCCGCCGTTGCGCGACTGTCAGGAGGACATCATGCCGCTGGCTGAGTTTTTCCGCGAGATTGCGAACAAAGAACTGGAATGTGACGTTATCGGATTTGACGGAGAAGCACGTAAGACATTGCTGACCCATGTTTGGCCGGGCAATGTCCGTGAGCTTCGACAGAAAATCATGGGTGCGGTATTGCAGGCGCAGACCGGACTTGTCACGAAAGAGCATCTGGAACTTGCCGTGACAAAACCGACCTCTCCCGTCAGCTTTGCCCTGCGTAACGATGCGGAAGACAAGGAACGGATTTTGCGTGCGTTGAAGCAGGCGAACGGGAACCGTAAGGTTGCCGCCGAACTGCTCGGAATAGGACGTACAACGCTGTACAGCAAGCTGGAAGAGTATGGGTTGAAATACAAATTCAGGCAATCATAACCGGTAATTCACTGAATTTAGCTATCTTTGCATGAACATTTGAAGGTAAACGGCGATTGGGGAGCCTTTCGCCGCCGATATATAACATAAGAC
>NZ_JABKKE010000042.1 GCF_013166575.1 Xylanibacter rodentium | reverse complement strand
ACCTTCTACGAGTACATGCGCGACGACTACCGCAGGGAACTGGCGGAGCGTGACATCAAGGTGGAGAAGGAGGACTTCAACATCGACAATATGCTCACCACCATGCGGCAGTATTACCGGGGCGGACGCTACGACTTCCTGCTCAACTCGGCGGAGAACATCGACCTGCTGGGCAAACGGTTCATCGTCTTCGAGATCGATTCCATCAAGGACAACCGCGAACTGTTCCCGGTAGTGACCATCATCATCATGGAAGCCTTCATCAACAAGATGCGGCGTCTGAAAGGGGTGCGCAAGCAGCTTATCGTGGAAGAGGCTTGGAAGGCTCTTTCTTCGGCAAATATGGCTGATTACCTGCGCTATATGTACAAGACGGTGCGCAAGTATTTCGGGGAGGCAATCGTGGTGACGCAGGAGGTGGACGACATCATTTCCTCGCCAGTCGTCAAGGAGAGCATCATCAACAACTCGGACTGTAAAATCCTGCTCGACCAGCGCAAGTACATGAACAAGTTCGACCAGATTCAGGCGTTGCTCGGACTGACGGAGAAGGAGAAGTCGCAGATACTCTCCATCAACATGGCGAACAACCCCTCACGGCTCTACAAGGAGGTGTGGATAGGCTTGGGCGGCACGCAGTCGGCGGTCTATGCTACCGAGGTCAGTGCTGAAGAATATCTGGCGTACACCACCGAGGAAACGGAGAAAGTGGAGGTGTACCGTCTGACGGAGCAATTGGGCGGCGACATCGAAGCCGCCATCCGGCAGCTTGCCGAAAGGCGGAGAAACAAGAACAATCAATAAACCAATTATCAACGAAAAAAGAAAAGCGTATGAACATATCAAGAATGAAAATGCTGCAAGTCAGCAAGTGTCTGATCGGACTGGCGGTCATGGTGCTGCAATCCTGCGACGTGGCGGAGAACCGCTGCGACCTGCTGTGCGGGAACTGGGAAAGCGTGGAGGGCAAGCCCGACGTGCTTATCTACAAGGAGGGCGAAGCCTACAAGGTGACGGTATTCAAACGGAGCGGCATCCGCCGCAAATTGAAGCCGGAAACCTACCTCTTGCAGGAGGAGAACGGCAACCTGTTCATGAACACCGGCTTCCGCATCGACGTGGCGTATAACGAAGCCACCGACGTGCTGACCTTCTCACCCAACGGGGACTACGTGCGTGTGAAGCCGCAGCCGGAAACTCCGGCAGAAAAATAACAACCGCTAAAATCCAAAGAAACATGAGAACAAGAATAACATTCGTCATCTGCCTGTGTCTGCTTTTCGCGGGCAGGGCTTCCGCCCAATGGGTCGTGAGCGATCCGGGCAATCTGGCGCAGGGCATCATCAACGCCTCGAAGAACATCATCCACACCTCGAAGACCGCCACGAACATGGTGAACAACTTTCAGGAAACGGTGAAAATCTACGAGCAGGGCAAGAAGTATTACGACGCCCTCAAATCGGTGAACAATCTGGTCAAGGACGCACGCAAGGTGCAGCAGACCATCCTGATGGTGGGCGACATCACGGACATCTACGTGACCAGTTTCCAGAAGATGCTGCGCGACGACAACTTCACGGTGGAGGAACTCGGAGCCATCGCCTTCGGGTACACGAAGCTGCTGGAAGAATCCAACGACGTGCTTACGGAACTGAAGAACGTGGTGAACATCACCACGCTCTCCATGACGGACAAGGAGCGCATGGACGTGGTGGAACGCTGCCACTCCAAGATGAAACGTTACCGCAACCTCGTGAGCTACTACACCAACAAGAACATCAGCGTGAGCTACCTGCGTGCGAAGAAGAAAAACGACCTCGACCGCATCATGGGGCTGTACGGCAGTATGAACGAAAGATACTGGTAGCCTATGGAGTTCGACAACCTTCACCAGATTCTCCGCTCGCTCTACGAGCAGATGATGCCGCTGTGCGCTGACATGGCGGGCGTGGCGAAAGGCATCGCCGGGCTGGGCGCGCTCTTCTATGTCGCCTACCGGGTATGGCAGTCGTTGGCGAGAGCCGAACCGATAGACGTCTTCCCGATGCTCCGCCCCTTTGCCGTCGGTCTGTGCATCATGTTCTTCCCTACGGTGGTGCTTGGCACGATAAACAGCGTCCTCTCGCCCGTCGTGCAGGGTACGGCGAAACTGCTCGAAACGCAGACTTTGGACATGAACAAGTACCGGGAGCAGAAGGACAGGCTGGAATACGAGGCGATGGTGCGCAATCCCGAAACCGCCTACCTCGTGTCCAACGAGGAATTTGACAAGCAATTGGAGGAATTGGGCTGGTCGCCCTCCGACATGGTGACGATGGCGGGGATGTATATCGACCGGGGGATGTACAAGATGAAGAAGGGCATCCGCGACTTCTTCCGCGAGATACTGGAACTGATGTTCCAAGCCGCCGCCCTCGTGATAGACACCATCCGCACGTTCTTCCTCGTGGTGCTGGCGATACTCGGTCCGATAGCCTTCGCCATATCGGTATGGGACGGCTTCCAAAGCACGCTCACGCAGTGGATATGCCGCTACATTCAGGTCTATCTGTGGCTCCCCGTGTCGGACATATTCAGCACCATACTCGCCAAGATTCAGGTGTTGATGCTCCAGAGCGACATCGAGCGCATGCAGACCGACCCCAACTTCTCGCTGGATTCCAGCGACGGGGTGTATATCGTGTTCATGATTATCGGCATCATCGGCTACTTCACCATTCCGACGGTGGCGGGCTGGATCATCCAAGCCGGTGGCATGGGCGGCTACGGGCGCAACGTGAACCAGATGGCTGGACGCGCCGGAGGCATGGCGGGCAGCGTGGCGGGTGCTACCGCAGGAAATGTGGTCGGACGTGCCGGGAAACTGCTGAAATAATCAATGTGCAATTATAAACGGAAAAAGTAAAATGGAATTCAAATCACTCAAAAACATCGAATCATCGTTCAGGCAGATACGCCTGTTCGGTATCGTCTTCCTCTCGCTGTGCGCCGTGATAACGGTATGGAGCGTGTGGAGTTCCTACCGCTTCGCGGAGCGGCAGCGTGAGAAGATCTATGTGCTGGACAACGGCAAGTCGCTGATGCTGGCTCTCTCGCAGGACTTGTCGCAGAACCGTCCGGCGGAGGCAAGGGAACACGTGCGCCGTTTCCACGAGCTGTTCTTCACGCTCTCGCCCGAAAAGAGCGCGATAGAGCATAACGTGAAACGCGCCCTGCTATTAGCGGACAAAAGCGTGTACAACTACTATTCGGACTTCGCCGAGAAGGGGTACTACAACCGCATCATCGCCGGGAACATCAACCAAGTGCTGAAAGTGGACAGCGTGGTGTGCGACTTCAACGGCTATCCCTACCGTGCCGTGACCTACGCCACGCAGAAGATCATCCGGCAGAGCAACGTCACCGAGCGCAGCCTCGTGACCACGTGCCGCCTCTTGAACTCGTCCCGTTCGGACGACAATCCCAACGGTTTCACCATCGAGGGATTCACCATCATCGAGAACAAGGATTTACAAACTATCAAAAGGTAACTACATGAAGAAAATCAGGAAATCATTTTGGAGCGCGTACTGGAAGTTCCACGACAAGAAGAAAATGCTGGTGGCAAGGCTCAAAGGCTATCTGGACGGCTTGCCCCCGAAGACACGCAGGCGCATCGTGCTGGCGATGCTCGCCGCCTTCGCGGTGCTTGCCCTCTACACCTTCGGCAAAGCCGTCTATGACATCGGCAGGAATGACGGCAGCCGGATAGTAACAGACCATGCCGGACAGGTGGAACTGTCCGTAAAGCCGGACAACAATCATAATGTAATACCTTATTTATATGGAACAGACGAAGAATGAACCTAAAAACGAGAACAAGGCGGCTTCCGACAACGGGAAACCGAAGAAGGAGCGCAAGCCGCTGACCGAAGCCCAAAGGCTGAAACGTCAGAAAATGATAGTGCTGCCCGCTATGGTGCTGGTATTTATCGGGGCGATGTGGCTGATATTCGCCTCGTCTTCCGACAAGGAGCAGCAGCCGGGAACGGGTGGTTACAACATCGAGATGCCCGACGCTGACAAGGCGAACCGTCAGATCATCGGCGACAAGGCGAAAGCCTACGAGCAGGGGGCGATGGAGGAACGGCAGGAGAACCGCAGCCGCGCCATGCAGGAACTGGGCGATATGTTCGACCGCGAGGTGGCGGAAACGGACGGCGGCAGGGACTTCGACCTTGCCAATCCCGGAGGCACGGAAGAGAACGTGAAGTCCGCTCCGAAGACCATCCAATCCTCCGCAGCCGCCTACCGTGACCTCAATGCCACGCTCGGTAACTTCTACGAACAGCCGAAGAACGACAACGCGGATATGGACGAATTGTTGGAGCGTATCGCCTCGCTGGAATCGGAACTGGAGAGTGAGAAAGGCAAGGCGTCCGCTATGGATGACCAAGTGGCACTCATGGAGAAGTCCTACGAACTGGCGGCGAAGTACATGGGCGGTCAGAACGGTACACAGCCACCTGTCGGACAGGCGGCAGAGCCTTACCCCGTGCAGAAAGCCGGAAAGAACACGGCTGCACCTGTCAGGCAGGTGGCGCATCAGGTGGTATCCTCGCTCTCGCAGCCGATGAGCAACTCTGAATTTGTCGCCTCCTTCGCGCAGGAGCGTAACCGCAGTTTCAATACGGCGGTGGGTGTCACGACCGTATCGGACAAGAACACCATATCGGCGTGTGTCTATGGGGCGCAGAGTGTGACGGACGGGCAGGCGGTAAGATTACGGCTGCTGGAGCCGATGGAGGTAGCGGAAAAAATCATTCCCCGCAACGCGGTGGTGGTCGGCACGGCAAAGATTCAGGGCGAACGGCTCGATATTGAAATTACTTCGCTGGAGTACGCAGGTACGATTATACCGGTAGAACTGGCGGTGTATGACACGGACGGACAGCCCGGCATCTTCATTCCTAACTCGATGGAAATGAATGCCGTCAGGGAGGTTGCCGCCAACATGGGCGGCTCGCTGGGCAGCAGCATCAATATCTCCACCAACGCCGGGGCACAGCTCGCCTCCGACTTGGGCAAGGGGCTGATACAGGGCACGAGCCAGTATATAGCCAAGAATATGCGTACCGTCAAGGTGCATCTGAAATCCGGATACAAGGTCATGCTTTATCAGGACAGAGATTGAAAACAGAAAAAGTAATAACAAACCATTTTTTATTTACCACTAAAATCCAAAGTAAAATGAAAAAAGTAATCATCATGCTTGCCCTCGCTATGGGCATCGTAACTGCCAACGCGCAGGAGAACGTAACCGTTGGAACGGACAACGTAAGTGAACAACCGACTTTGACAAAGGAGGTCTATCCGCAGAAGGAGGCGGACGGCGACCTGTATCACGGTCTGACAAAGAAGCTGACCTTCGACCGCATGGTTCCTCCGCACGGCTTGGAAGTGACCTACGACAAGACCGTCCACGTCATTTTCCCTTCGGAAGTGCGCTACGTCGATTTAGGCTCGCCCGACCTGATTGCGGGCAAAGCCGACGGAGCGGAGAATGTCATCCGCGTAAAGGCTACCGTGAGGAACTTCCCGAACGAAACCAATATGTCCGTGATAACGGAGGACGGGAGTTTCTATACTTTTAACGTGAAGTACGCCTCCGAACCGCTGCTGCTTAACGTGGAGATGTGCGACTTCATCCATGACGGCGAGAAGGTGAACCGCCCGAACAACGCGCAGGAAATCTATCTGAAGGAACTGGGCAGCGAAAGCCCGATGCTGGTGCGCCTTATCATGAAGTCCATCCACAAGCAGAACAAGCGCGAGGTGAAGCACATCGGCTGCAAGCGATTCGGTATCCAGTACCTATTGAAAGGTATCTACACGCATAACGGTTTGCTCTATTTCCACACGGAAATCAAGAACCAGAGCAACGTGCCTTTCGATGTGGACTACATCACATGGAAAATCGTGGACAAGAAGGTGGCGAAGCGTACCGCCGTGCAGGAGCAGATCATCCTGCCGCTCCGTGCGCAGAACTACGCCACCTGCGTGCCGGGCAAGAAGAGCGAGCGCACGGTATTCACGATGGCGAAGTTCACCATCCCCGACGACAAGTGCCTCGTGGTGGAACTCAACGAGAAGAACGGAGGTCGCCATCAGTCTTTCGTGATTGAGAACGAGGATTTGGTACGTGCCAATACCATCAACGAACTTCAAGTGCGCTGACCATGAGAAAGTACATCGCAATCATCATCGCGTCGCTTGCCCTGTTCACGGGGCAGGCGCACGCCCAGCGATGCCTGCCGAAGATGCAGGGCATCGAGGTCAGGGCGAATCTGGCGGACGGCTTCAAACCCGGAAGCAACGACGGCGGGTACAGTTTCGGGGCGGCTCTCTCCACCTACACGAAGAAGGGTAACAAATGGATGTTCGGAGGGGAGTATCTCCTGAAAAACAACCCGTACAAGGATACCGCCATACCTGTGGCGCAGTTCACGGCGGAAGGCGGCTACTATTTCAAGATACTTTCCGATGCCCGTAAAATCGTGTTCGTCTATGCGGGGGCTTCGGCTCTCGCCGGGTATGAATCGGTGAATTGGGGCGAAAAGGTACTGCATGACGGCTCGACACTGCATGACCGGGACGCCTTCGTCTATGGCGGTGCGCTGACGCTCGATGTGGAATTTTACGTGGCTGACCGTATCGCCCTGCTCGCCAACCTCCGGGAGCGTTGCCTGTGGGGTGGCGACACGAGGAAGTTCCATACCCAATTCGGGCTGGGCATCAAGTTCGTCATCAACTGATACGTGGCATGGAACGGACGGACATAGACACCATGAGGCAAATATCCCTCGCGGACTTTCTCGCACGGTTGGGACATGAGCCTGTCCGAAGGAGCGGAAACGAGCTGTGGTATCGTGCGCCGTACCGCAATGAGCGCACGCCCTCTTTCCGCGTAAACGTGGCGAAACGGCTCTGGTACGACTTCGGTTTGGGCAGGGGCGGTGACATCTTCATGCTTGCCGGGGAGTTTCTCGGAAGCGGCAACTTCATGGCGCAGGCGAGATTCATAGCGGAAACCGCCCGTATGCCGCTTGCCGCAGCAGAAAAGCCGTTGTACCTGCCGGAACCGTCCGAACCTGCCTTTGAGGGAGTGGAAGCCGTCCCGCTGTTTCGTTCTCCACTGACGGACTATCTGGCGGAACGAGGCATTCCTTACGCTGTCGCATCACGTTACTGCTGCCGACTGAATTACGGTGTGCGTGGCAAACGATATTTTGCCGTCGGTTTTCCGAACGTGGCGGGTGGATATGAGATCCGCAGCCGCTTTTTCAAAGGATGCGTGCCGCCGAAGGATGTGTCGCTGGTCAAGGCGGAAGGCTCTCCGGCTGACGTGTGCAGCGTTTTTGAAGGCTTCATGGACTTCCTTTCCGCTGCCACGCTCGGATTGGAAACGGGTGACTGCTTTGTGCTGAACTCCGCCTCCAACGTGGAAAAGGCGGTGAAGTATCTGGACGGCTACGGACGCATAGACTGTTATCTCGACCATGACGAAGCCGGACAGCGCACGTTGAAAACGCTGAAAGGACATTATGGAGAACGTGTCTATGACCGTTCCGCTCTCTATGACGGTTGCAAGGACTTGAACGAGTATCTGCAACTGACAACCAAAAAAGAACAATAACTTAAAAATCAAATGATAATGAACATACTGAACAACAAGAATAAGAGAACATCAATCTTCAAGACGTTGACAATCTGCCTGTTCGCTGCCGTGTCGCTCACGCTCGTGTCGTGTGACGACGACATGGACATACAGCAATCCTATCCCTTCACGGTGGAAACCATGCCCGTGCCGAACAAGGTGACGAAGGGGCAGACAGTTGAAATCCGCTGTGAACTGAAAAAAACGGGCGATTACGCCAACACCCTCTATACCATCCGATATTTCCAGTTCGAGGGAGAAGGCACGTTGAAAATGGACAACGGCATCACGTTCCTGCCCAACGACCGCTACCTGCTCGAAAACGAGAAGTTCCGGCTGTACTACACGGCGCAAGGTGACGAGGCGCACAACTTCATCGTAGTGGTGGAGGACAATTTCAGCAACTCCTACGAGTTGGAATTTGACTTCAACAACCGAAACGTGAAGGATGACGGGGCTATCTCTGTTGTCCCCATCGGAAACTTCAAGCCCCTTACACGATGATGCGTGTATTCATGGCTATCCTCTGTTCGCTTCTGGCGGTCTGTTCCGTGTCCGCACGGGACAGCCGCCATGAGGGAACGGACGGGCAGGCTGCTATCTATCGGTTGCCGCCATTTGAGAGGGCTGTGCGATGCACGAAGTATTTTGAAGGCTGGCACTCGGAAAAACATCATCCGTATGTAGGGTATGGACATCGGTTGCAGCCGGGCGAAAGGTATTCGGCACGAACCATGACGAAGTGGCAGGCGGACGCGCTTCTTCGTAAAGACCTACGGAAGTTCTGCGCAATGTTCCGGCAGTTCGGACGTGACAGTCTGCTATTATCCGAAAGTTAGGATAAGAGCAGTTATCCCAACTTCATTATTATCCCAACCAAAGAGGTATATATCCTGTAAAACAGATTATTATATACGATTATGGTTGGGATAAT
>NZ_JABKKE010000041.1 GCF_013166575.1 Xylanibacter rodentium | reverse complement strand
AATATAAAAAGTCAATTATTTAAATATCATACAGTTATTGCTAAATTTAATGCTATTTTGATACTAAAAATGAACCACAAATTATGGCCACCCTACCCTGCGGGGCGCGTTCTTCCAGAGAGAGTTCATTCTCTATATTGCAAAAATCCGTATTCTGACTTTAAGGCAACCGATATGTAACCATTAAAATCACAGGCGGTCAATTTACAGAATCCGTCTTAGCACAAACAAATGGGCAAATGTATCAAAAAAAACTATACCTACGGCCATTATCAATACGGAGGTCACCACACCCGGAACTCTTTATCATACTCCATGCCATGGGATTATAAAAATATTTACTTTAACGTATGTTAAGCGACATCCGAATCGCGATTTCCGCACCAATGCCCGAAAATCGCGATTTTTGCTTCAAACGGGAAGCGCTGACAATCAACATGTTACGACAGCGGAGCTTTGTCAAGAAAGCAGAGAGGGCCGTTTGACCTTGCAATAACGGCCTTATTGCATTGCGACGACGGCCCCGTTGCACTCCAATAAGGCCGTTATGGCGATGTCGGGAGGCCCTTACGGCGAGTTGGCCCCCCAAAAAACGCATGTAAAGAAAGCAGAGAGGGTCTCACGGCTTTTCTATTTCGGAAAAAATAAAATGCGTTTTTTTCAGAATAAAACCGACATTCCCGTCAAACCGCATGAACCGGAGCCTGTACCGAAAATGAAACCGCGTATTTATACAGTCACCGGTTCCGTCCCGACGGATATACCATCTGCTTCGACGGATACTGCCACCAGTCGGTGGCACGGACCGGATCTGCGGCCCACTCGGCAAAAGAATGTCCTGGGGTATGATAAGCGCCCGAAAAGACTCCGTTGCGGCCTGTGCCTATAGCTGTGCCCTCAGTAGGATAGAGGAACTCTGCCGGCAGCTGCAATGCCCATATGTAAGGGTCGTCATAATCGGACGGCGAGGCTATATAATGGTATATCACCTCGTCGGTCTTGAACATACGAGTGTGTACTTCCATATATGTGCCATTGAAATTCTCTATTATGAACACGTCCATGTTACCGGCCACAAACGCCGCCGCCACGGCCTCGGTGGAGCAACGGAGGGTATAGACGGCCACAGCCGGTCGGACTGCCGAATGCGGTATACGGCTGTCTGTGGCCGACGTACCGACCGTGTTGTACATATGACGGCGCACACTGCCGTCCCGTTCCAACGTGCGGCCTATAGACCAATGGGCATCGTTGAAAAGCCTGACAACCAAGTCGTCCGTACGGCGGTGGGACGGTGGCAACAGCACGGCATCGGTGTCGATTATACGGAACGAAGCCTGAGGCCTGTCGGTGTCAAAATCCCCTTCGACCGCCACCGGCACCACATCGTCAGCCCTGACGCCTTTCACCCGCATGGCGGCCGCAATCTGCTTGACAGTGCCTACGGCGTCAAGACTCACACGCAACGTAACCGTACGGCCGTCGACAGTGGGCGATACAGTTAGCACGCAATCATTGAAATCGTAGTCGCCTTCCTGCGGAAAATTGTCTTCAAAGCAATATCTCAACGGTTCGACCGAAGCTGAATCCACTATCGTCCAACGGTGTTCCCGGGCAACATTCTCCACGGGAAAGGCACGGCCTATTATCTCTTCATAATGCGACTTGTCGAAATAATCGTCGTCACAGGCCGCGACAAAAATCAGTGCCGCGGCTACGGAAATACGAGCCACGAGCCGACTGAACATAAATACGAATGACCTTATCATAATCTGCAAATGTATAAAAAAATTAGGCTACAGGTGGATTTACAATATAAAAAGGTGGAAAAGCAAGCCTTGATTAACATTTTTTACACATATATAATACATAATTACAAAGAAAATAAAATATCTTTGTAGCGCATTCTTTATCTTTACCGGATTATAATAGCACGAACACTACCATGACGTCTTGTGCAACACAAATCCATAATGGCATAGTACTGAAATAAAATCAGTGAGTTTAGTAAGAAATAAATATAAATTTTACCAACATGAAGTTTTTTGATAAAAGCGCTGTCATGGCTATAGCCACAGGCGCAATCGTATTTTCAGCATGCTCTCATGAAACGGATTACTACAATCCGGATCTGAACCCGAACAAGGCACAGTATGAAAAGAATTGGAAAAACACGTTCGGAGACATCAATCCGGAACAGGATTGGAATGTTGCCGCCAAAGTGACAGCGTCTGTAAGTCTCGACGGCATGCAGGACGCGGCAAACATCATGGTATACACCGGACTGCCCGGTGGGCTCAACAGCAGGCTGGTTGCAGCATATCCGGCACAGACCCGTACTTTCTCGTTCGACTATGAAGAATCGGCCAAAGACGCCTACGTACTGATAACGGACCGGAACGACAGGATACTCCTCGGCAACTATTTCAGCATCGACAACGGAGAAATCAACATCGCGCTCAATACAAGAGGAACAAGAGCTGAAGACGGATGCGGAACTTCGTTGGGAGAGACGATCAAAACCAACAATGTTTTCAGAGACGAAAAAGGGTATTGGCCGGCCGACCTATATGAGAGCCAATATAATCCGGCAATAAAGTACAATGACGTTTTCGACCTGTACAAACTTAACAATGTGGCAACCAAAACCGGCTCTTCATGGAAGATTTCCGATATTGTCGACATCGTTGGAAAAGGTGGCGTCTTCGCAGAACAACAATACAACGAGAAAGGCGAATGCAACCTTATCAAATGGGAAGAAGACCTGAAGCCGTCTGAAGGTGCAGAGTATGTAATGGAAGAGGATGGTCCGATGGAAATTACATTCATGTATGGCGGAACAATAAAGTTCAACAAACTCGGTTACATCTGCTACAAAGACGGTGCGACAAAGGATGAAATATTGAGATCACCGCGATATCTGCTTATGGACGATGCCCGCCCACAGCACAATGTAACCATAGACGGAACAAGCATGGGAGAGCAAGACGGCATGAAACTTCCAGGCTTGGTAGAGTCTTATGAAAAATATGACGGAGCCGACGCCACTCTTACGGGAACGACCTACAAGCTGGCCTACTTCGACGAGAATGGCAACAGTTCGTTCACATTCCCTGCCGGCACACATATCGTATTCTTCGAGATTATTGGCAATAACGGTTCATGGTGGAACGAAGACCAATATTGCTTTAATATACGCTACTCTCTGCCATGGATGAACAGAGATTTCTATTACAAGAGAAATGAGAATCATCCGAGTTGGAAAGAATATGATGCCGCACAAACATTCGTTACCTATCGTTGGAACGGACAGACTGTCCTCGGAATGGAAGATGAGGGAGGAGACGATGACATGAACGATATCCTGTTCTTCGTAAACGGCAAATTCAAGTCACACGACATTCCAGACATTGGCAACGACCCCGCTCCGCAAGAATGGATTCTCGCCTGTGAAGACCTTGGAAGCACCGACGACTTCGATTTCAACGATGTAGTATTCAGAGTTTCCCATATAGCAGGAAAGACTGAAGCAGAAGTGACAGTGCTCGATGCCGGCGGCATACTGCCCGCAACCATATTCCGCGGTGACACGGAGATTGGCGAGGCCCATGAAATGCTTGGCGTGGCAACCAACGTAATGACAACCGAAGAGAAGAACACGACTGTAAGCGAACCGAAGAAGATAAGCGTACCGGCCGACTTCTCTATGACAGAGAACATGGGCGGATTCAAGATATATGTGGCCAACAACGAAACATCGGTGGTAAGCGTCAACGCTCCCGGAAAAGGTGAGGTGCCGCAGATAATATGCGTGCCGGGCACATGGAAATGGCCCAAGGAGCGTGTGAGCATTTCGGATGCATATCCCGATTTCGGCAAGTGGGGCGCCAACTGGCAGGACAATACATGGTACAACAACATATCCGATGAAAAAAATGTGATAAGCAAATAACCCGTATCACGACAATACTTTGTAGCGGATACAAATATAAAAAAGAAGGTGGGAATGGCCTGACATGCAATTTTTCATGTCGCTATTCCCACTTCTTCTTTATCCGCACGGCAACTCATATGCAAAATCGGAAAAAGATTGTAATATATTTGGTGAGTTCAGTCAATCTGACTAATTTTGCCGGTAAATTCAACACCAATGATACTCAATTATATATGGATAGCATTCTTCATCATCGCTTTTGTCATCGCCCTGGGCCGGCTTGTGATAACGGGCGACACTACGGTTTTTCCGGCAATGATGGACTCCACGTTCGCATCCTCCAAGACTGCATTTGAAATATCTATCGGACTTACGGGCATTCTCGCCCTTTGGCTCGGCATCATGAAGATAGGCGAACGCAGCGGTGTGGTGAACGTACTTGCACGGCTGCTCAGTCCGGTATTCACACGCCTGTTTCCCGACATACCAAAGGGACATCCGGCCACGGGAAGCATCTTCATGAACATAGCCGCCAACATGCTCAACCTTGACAACGCCGCCACACCGCTCGGACTGAAAGCCATGGAACAGCTGCAAGAGCTGAACCCGAAGAAAGACACAGCCACCAATCCGATGATAATGTTCCTTGTGCTCAACACGAGCGGACTGACGTTAATCCCCGTGAGCATCATGGTATACAGGGCACAGATGGGGGCGGCCCAGCCCACCGACGTGTTCATACCGCTTCTGCTCACCACATTCTTCTCCACCCTCACCGGCATCATTGTAACAAGCCTGTACCAGCGCATCAACCTCGTCAACCGTACAATGCTCATATTTCTCGGAGGACTGTGTACCGTCATTGCAGCCATCATCTGGGCGTTCGGACAGATGGACAAGGACACAATGAACACAGTAAGCACGAGCGTGGCCAACGTGCTGCTCATGACAATAATCACGGGATTCATCGTGGCAGGAATGAGAAAACGCATCAACGTGTACGACGCTTTCATCGACGGTGCGAAAGACGGTTTCAACACAGCCATACGCATCATACCCTATCTCGTGGCCATACTTGTGGCCGTGGGGGTGTTCCGGGCATCGGGCGCCATGGACATCGTTATCGACGGCATACGCATCGGCGCGGAATCGTGCGGCATGGACAGCGACTTCGTGGGTGCATTGCCGACGGCACTGATGAAACCTCTGTCGGGCAGCGGCGCCCGCGGCATGATGGTCGATGCCATGGCTACCTACGGCGCCGACTCGTTCGCAGGACGTCTGAGTTGCATATTCCAAGGCTCAACCGACACCACGTTCTATATCCTCGCCGTATACTTCGGCAGCGTGGGCATACGCCACACACGCCACGCCGTGACCTGCGGCCTGCTGTCAGACCTGGCAGGAGTCGTGGCTGCTGTGGCTATCTCGTATTTGTTCTTCTCATAAAGACATAAAGTACCGCCACATCAACAGTACCCACCTTAAAAGACTTACAGTCCAAAAAGAAAAAAAACAATGTCAAACTTGAAATCATTGGTCAAAGACACGGCCATATACGGACTTAGCAGCATAGTGGCACGATTCGTCAACTATCTGCTTGTACCGATACAGACGGCAAAGTTCACCGCCGACGGCGGACAGTATGGCGTGATAACAAATGTCTATGCCTATACGGCACTGCTTATCATCGTGCTCACATACGGCATGGAGACCACTTTCTTCCGCTTCATGAACAAGGAGGGGGAAAACCCGAGCCGTGTGTACTCCACCACACTGCGCATGGTGGGAATCACATCGTTGTTATTCTGCACTGCCATAATAGCATTCCGACAGCAGATAGCGGAACTGTTAGGCTATGCCGACCATCCTGAATATGTGTGGGTGCTGTTCGTAACTGTAGCAATCGATGCCTTTACGGCCATACTTTTCGCATATCTGCGCTACCGGCACCGTCCCATGAAATTCGCCATGTTGAAGATTGTCAACATCCTGATGAACGTGATACTCAACGTGCTGTATCTCATAGTACTGCCTGCCTTGAATCTCAACCCGATGGGTATATACGATGACAGCTTCCACCTTGACGTGGCATGGGTGTTCTATATCAACTTCTTCTGCACCGCGGCCACGCTGCTCATGCTGTATAAAGAGCTGCGCGGCATTTCGGCAGGCTTTGACCCCGGCATCTGCCGGCGCATGCTACGCTATACATGGCCGATACTCGTGATGGGACTGGCCGGACAGCTCAATCAGTGCATATCCCAGATTATATTCCCTTACCTGTACGACGGTACGCCTCATGAGGCAAGCACGCAACTCGGCATCTACGGCGCATGTATCAAGATAGCCATGATAATGGTGATGATAACCCAGGCTTTCCGCTTCGCCTATGAACCGTTCGTCTTCGGCAAAGCCAAGGACAGCGACAACCGCGCGACATACGCCATGGCAATGAAATACTACGTGATATTCACTCTGCTGGCATTTCTCGTCGTCATGGGATATATCAACGTACTTCGCCATATTATAGGACAAAGCTACTGGCCCGGTCTGAAAGTGGTGCCCATCGTTATGGCCGCAGAAATAATGTTCGGCGTGTTCTTCAACCTGTCATTCTGGTACAAACTCACCGACCGCACCATCTGGGGAGCATGGTTCTCGGCCATAGGATGCGTCATTCTCATCGTAATAGACGTGCTGCTCATACCACGGTTCAGCTACACGGCCTGCGCGTGGGCCGGCTTTGCAGCCTACGGCACATCGATGGTCATATCATATTTCGTAGGTCAAATATACTACCCGATTGCCTATCCCCTCCGCGATATCTTTGCATATACGGCACTTGCCGCAGTGCTGTTTGCCGCCATGACAGCCGCCAACAGCCATCTGCCGCAACTTGCAGCCATCAGCGCCAACACACTTCTGATAGCCGTATTCGCAGCCGTGATAGTCAGGCGCGACTTCCCATTGAAATCACTTCCCGTCGTGGGCAAGTACTTCAGATGACCAGCCGCTTCCGACAAGAACAATTGAATCACAATTGAACGATTAAATAACAACAAAACATTTATGAAAAAAATCACATTAGCACTGGCGTCAATACTCGCCGTAGCCTCAGCAAAGGCAGACGAAGGTATGTGGACGCTCTACAATCTGCCGCAAGCTGTCTATCAGCAAATGCAGACGGAAGGTTTCGAACTGCCTTACGACGCACTTTACAGCGGCAACAATGCCATAATGAAGTCTGTGGTGAATTTCAGCGGCTTCTGCTCGGGTGTGGTAGTATCGCCCGACGGACTTGTCTTCACCAACCACCACTGCGGTTTCGAGGCCATACGCAGCCACTCAACCGTGGAGCACGACTACATGCTCAACGGATTCTATGCCAAATCATACGAAGAAGAACTTCCCAACAAGGACATGTTCGTAAGTTTCATGGTTGAGCAGAAAGACGTGACCAAAAAACTCGAAGCCATGGGAATAGACAAGATGACGGCATCGCGCCGCACAGAGTTTGTCGATTCGATAGAGAACGCATGGTCTAAAGACGTGAAAGCCAAAGACTCCACTCTGCGTCTCGAAATCAAGCCGTACTATGAGGGCAACCAGTACTATGCCACCACCTACCGTGACTTCCGCGACCTGCGCCTCGTCTTCACCATACCGAAGTCTATGGGCAAGTTCGGCGGTGAGACGGACAACTGGATGTGGCCGAGACAGACATGCGACTTTTCCGTATTCCGCATCTATGCCGATCCAAAGACCAACGGTCCGGCCGACTACAACGAGAAAAACGTGCCCTACCGTCCGGAGTCGTGGGCTCCCGTGTCGATGCAGGGATATAAGGACGGCGACTTCTCGATGACCATGGGTTACCCGGGCAGCACCAACCGCTATCTCTCGTCATACGGCATACGCGAACGCCGCGATGCCATCAACGCTCCCCGCGCACAGGTACGCGGCGTGAAGCAGGAACAGATGATACGCCACATGCGTGCCGACGAGGCCGTACGTATCAAGTACGACTCGAAATACGCCCAAAGTTCCAACTACTGGAAAAACTCCATCGGCATGAACAAGTGTATCGACAGTATAGGACTAATACAGCAGAAGGCCGCCTTCGAACAGAAAATACGCCAATACCAGAACTCTACGGGATATCTGAAAAAAGAGCTCGACTTCGAACTGATGAAACGTCTCTACGATGCCCGTCTTGACGTGCGTAAGGCATACACACTGTTCACGGAGACATTCTTCCGCACCAACGAACTTACCACCCGTGCCATCCGCGTGCACAACGGTATAAAATATCAGGGACCTGACAACAAGCCGAAGAAACAGTACATCGTATTTGAAGACAACAGCAAAGAGTGGGACGAAGCCACGGACAAGGACGTATACGCCGCACTGCTGAAGAATTACCGCGAACAGGTCGACTCGAAATATCTGCCGGCTTTCTACACCACCATCGACAAGAAGTTCGGCGGAGACTGCACCAAATACGTTGACTATATCTATGCCAACTCAATGCTTATGAAAAGCGGAGAGAAACTCTATGCCAACAAGAAAAACTTCCTCAAAGACTGTGGCGTGGTGATGGGAATGGACATTACCGAAGTGATGCACACGCTGACAAGCAGTCTGAAGAGCAGCATGGACTCGATAGCCGAGCAGGAGAAATACCTCTGTGCCGCCAAACTGCGTATGGAAGAAGACATGCCTCACTACAGCGACGCCAACTTCACAATGCGACTGAGTTACGGTCAGGTGGGCGGATTCCTTCTCGGCGGCAAGCCATCGGGTTACTACACCGCAGCACCAAGCATCGTAAGCAAGATGAAGACAGGTGACAAGGTAGTAGACTACTATGCCGAACCTGTAATGCACGAGCTGTTCTCAGCCAAAGATTTCGGAAACTATACCGACAAGACCACCGGCGACATGCACCTCTGTTTCCTCACCAACAACGATATCACCGGCGGCAACAGCGGTTCACCGATGTTCAACGGCAAGGGCGAACTCATAGGTCTGGCCTTCGACGGCAACTGGGACAGCCTGTCGAGCGACTTGCTCTTCGATTCCCATCTGGCCCGCTGTATCGGTGTAGACATACGCTACGTCATCTTCATGATGGACCGTTGGGGACATGCCGACCGGTTGATCAAGGAGATTAATGCCAAATAAATGAAGAATTTGCTACCGCGGTTCTGTTATATGATGTTTTCTTGTAAATAAGTTAGTCAACAAAATTAAACTACATTATCGTACGGACAGAACGCCCCTGGAAGAACGCGCCCCGCAGGGGCAACAAGCACATAGCCCGGGGCAGAGCGAAGCGGCACCCCGGGTTTTATGTTCAATTACCCATTCGCCCTGAAAGGGCAAAAGCATAAGAATATATGGGTGTGTTGGTTGTAAGTATTTGATAATTAACGCTTTTGCCCTTTCAGGGCGAATGGGTAATTG
>NZ_JABKKE010000040.1 GCF_013166575.1 Xylanibacter rodentium | reverse complement strand
GCAACCGCCTCCGCCTTCGCGCAGGGAAACGGCATCGCGGGCATCAACGAAGCCACCTCTATGGTGAGTTCGTACTTCGACCCCGGCACGAAACTTATCTACGCCATCGGCGCGGTAGTCGGTCTTATCGGGGGCGTGAAAGTGTACGGGAAATTCTCGTCCGGCGACCCCGACACCTCCAAGACTGCCGCCTCGTGGTTCGGGGCGTGCATCTTCCTGATTGTCGCCGCCACCATCCTGCGCTCATTCTTCCTTTAATAAACTAATGTATGGCTGAATACCCGATAAACAAGGGTATCGGTCGTCCGGTAGAGTTCAAGGGCTTGAAGGCTCAGTACCTCTTCATCTTCTGCGGAGGTCTGCTGGCTCTCTTCGTCCTGTTCGTCATTCTCTACATGGTCGGCATCGACCAGTGGGTATGTATCGGCTTCGGCGCGGCATCGTCCTCCGTCCTCGTATGGCAGACCTTCGCGCTGAACGCCCGGTACGGCGAACACGGGCTTATGAAATTGGGAGCGGCACGGAGCCATCCCCGATACCTTATCAACCGGCGGCGGATCACCCGATTATTCAAACGGAAACGAAAGGAAGAAATGACATGAGGAATACATCCAAAATGACAACACTGGAAAACAAGTTCCCGCTGCTGGCTGTGGAGCAAGGCTGTATCATATCCAAAGACGCCGACATCACGGTGGCTTTCGAGGTGGAGCTGCCGGAGCTTTACACCGTGACGGGCGCGGAGTACGAGGCGATACACGGCAGCTGGTGCAAGGCGATCAAGGTGCTGCCGGACTTCTCCGTCGTCCACAAGCAGGACTGGTTCATCAAGGAGAAGTACACGCCGGAATTGCAGAAGGAGGACATGAGCTTTTTAAGCCGCTCTTTCGAGCGTCACTTCAACGAGCGTCCGTACCTGAAGCACACCTGCTACCTCTACCTGACCAAGACGACGAAGGAGCGTAACCGGATGCAAAGCAATTTCAGCACGCTGTGCCGGGGGCATATCATCCCGAAGGAGCTGGACAAGGAAACCGCCGCGAAGTTCATGGAGGCTGCGGAACAGTTCGAGCGCATCATGAACGACAGCGGCTTTGTCTGGCTGCGCCGGCTCTCCACCGACGAGATTGTCGGCACGGAGAAGTCCGCCGGGCTGATAGAGCGATACTTCTCGCTCATGCCCGAAGGCGACACGACCTTGCAGGACATCGACCTCTCGGCAAAAGAAATGCGCATCGGCGACAACCGCCTGTGCCTGCACACCCTCTCCGACGCGGAGGACATGCCCGGAAAGGTGGCTACCGACATCCGCTACGAGAAACTCTCCACGGACCGAAGCGACTGCCGCCTCTCCTTCGCCTCCCCGGTGGGGCTGCTGCTCTCCTGCAACCACATCTACAACCAGTATGTGATTATCGACAACAGCGAGGAAAATTTGCAGAAGTTCGAGAAGTCCGCGAGAAATATGCAGTCGCTATCCCGATACAGCCGGAGCAACAGCATCAACCGCGAATGGATAGACCAGTACCTGAACGAAGCCCATTCCTACGGGCTGACCTCGGTACGGGCGCACTTCAACGTCATGGCATGGAGCGACGACGCGGAGGAACTGAAGCATATTAAGAACGATGTGGGCAGCCAGTTGGCGAGCATGGAGTGTGTACCGCGCCACAACACCATCGACTGCCCGACACTCTACTGGGCGGCGATGCCCGGCAACGCGGCGGACTTTCCAGCCGAGGAAAGTTTTTATACGTTCATCGAGCAGGCGGTATGCCTCTTTACGGAGGAAACCAACTACCGCAGCTCGCTCTCGCCCTTCGGCATCAAGATGGTGGACAGGCTCACGGGGAAGCCCCTGCACCTCGACATCAGCGACCTGCCGATGAAGCGCGGCATCACCACCAACCGCAACAAGTTCGTATTGGGTCCTTCGGGCAGCGGCAAGTCGTTCTTCATGAACCACCTCGTGAGGCAGTATTGGGAACAGGGCGCGCACGTGGTGCTGGTGGACACGGGAAACTCCTATCAGGGCTTGTGCGAAATGATACGGCGCAAGACAAACGGCGCGGACGGCGTGTATTTCACCTATACGGAGGAGAAACCGATTTCGTTCAACCCGTTCTACACCGACGACTACGTGTACGACGTGGAGAAGAAGGACAGTATCAAGACGCTGCTGCTGACGCTCTGGAAGTCGGAGGACGACAAGGTGACGAAGACCGAGAGCGGCGAGCTGGGCAGCGCGGTGAACGCCTACATCGAACGCATCAGGGCAGACCGGAGCATCGTCCCCTCGTTCAACACCTTCTACGAGTACATGCGCGACGACTACCGCCGCGAGCTGGCACAGCGTGACATCAAGGTGGAGAAGTCCGACTTCAACATCGACAACATGCTTACCACCATGCGGCAGTATTACCGGGGCGGACGCTACGACTTCCTGCTCAACTCCACGGAGAACATCGACCTGCTCGGCAAGCGGTTCATCGTCTTCGAGATTGACAGTATTAAGGAAAATCGCGAGCTTTTCCCGGTGGTGACCATCATCATCATGGAAGCCTTCATTAACAAGATGCGCCGTCTGAAAGGCGTGCGTAAATTGCTGATAGTGGAAGAGGCTTGGAAGGCTCTCTCTTCAGCGAACATGGCTGAGTACCTGCGCTATATGTACAAGACCGTGCGCAAGTATTTCGGCGAGGCGATCGTGGTGACGCAGGAGGTGGACGACATCATTTCCTCGCCCGTGGTCAAGGAGAGCATCATCAACAACTCCGACTGCAAGATACTCCTCGACCAAAGGAAATATATGAACAAGTTTGATGCCATACAGTCCCTTTTAGGTCTGACGGAGAAGGAGAAGTCGCAGATACTCTCCATCAACATGGCAATCAACCCGAACCGCAATTACAAGGAAGTGTGGATCGGACTGGGCGGCACGCAGTCGGCTGTCTATGCCACCGAAGTGAGCGCGGAGGAATATCTGGCGTACACCACCGAAGAAACGGAGAAGGTGGAGGTTTACCGTCTGGCGGAAAAGCTGGGCGGCGACATCGAAGCCGCCATCCGGCAGCTTGCCGAAAGACGGAGAAACAAGGAATAGGCAATAAGTAAAACAGATTCATCAACTAAAAACAGAAAATGCGTATGAGTATATCAAGAACGAAAATGCTGCAAGTCAGCAAGTGTCTGATCGGGCTGGCGGTCATGGTGCTGCAATCCTGCGAAACCGTGGACAACCGCCGCGACCTGCTTTGCGGGAACTGGGAGAGCGTGGAGGGGAAGCCCGACGTGCTTATCTACAAGGAGGGTGAAGCCTACAAGGTGACGGTGTTCCGCCGTAGCGGGCTGCGCCGCAGGCTGAAGCCGGAAACCTACCTCTTGCAGGAGGAGAACGGCAACCTCTTCATGAATACCGGCTTCCGCATCGACGTGTCCTACAACGAGGCGACGGACGTCCTGACCTTCTCGCCGAACGGGGACTACGTGCGTGTGACCCCGAAACCGGACCATCCGGCAAGCGGAGAATAAATAATGAAACCCACTAAAATCCAAAGTAACATGAGAACAAGAATGACACTTATTATCTGCCTGTGCCTGTTTGCAGCCGGCAGGGCAAGCGCACAGTGGGCGGTGATAGACCCGTCCAACATCGCGCAGAGCATCGTGAACACCTCGAAGAACGTGGTGCATACCTCGACCACCGCCCAGAATATGGTGAAGAACTTTCAGGAAACGGTGAAAATCTATGAGCAGGGCAAGAAGTATTACGACGCCCTCAAATCCGTGAACAACCTGGTGAAAGATGCCCGCAAGGTGCAGCAGACCATCCTGATGGTAGGCGACATCACCGACATCTACGTGACCAGCTTCCAGAAGATGCTGCGCGACGACAGCTTCACGGTGGAGGAGCTGGGAGCCATCGCCTTCGGCTACACGAAGCTCTTGGAGGAGAGTAACGACGTGCTGACGGAGTTGAAAAATGTGGTGAACATCACCACGCTCTCCATGACCGACAAGGAGCGTATGGACGTGGTGGAACGCTGCCATTCCAAGATGAAGCGTTACCGCAACCTCGTGAGCTACTACACCAACAAGAACATCGGCGTGAGCTACCTGCGGGCAAAGAAGAGGAACGACCTCGACCGCATCATGGGGCTGTACGGCAGTATGAACGAAAGATACTGGTAGCCTATGGAGTTCGACAACCTTCATCAGATCCTGCGCTCGCTCTACGGGCAGATGATGCCCTTGTGCGGTGACATGGCGGGCGTGGCGAAAGGGATAGCCGGGCTGGGCGCGCTGTTCTACGTGGCATATCGTGTATGGCAATCACTGGCGAGAGCCGAACCGATAGACGTGTTCCCCATGCTCCGCCCGTTCGCCATCGGTCTGTGTATCATGTTCTTCCCCACGGTGGTGCTTGGCACGGTGAACAGCGTCCTCTCGCCCGTGGTGCAGGGCACGGCGAAACTGCTGGAAACGCAGACGCTGGACATGAACCGGTACCGTGAGCAGAAGGACAGGCTGGAATACGAGGCGATGGTGCGCAACCCCGAAACCGCCTACCTCGTGTCAAACGAGGAGTACGACAAGCAGCTGGAGGAACTGGGCTGGTCGCCCGCCGACATGGTGACGATGGCGAAAATGTACCTCGACCGGAAGATGTATGAAATAAAGAAAGGCATCCGCGACTTCTTCCGCGAGATACTGGAACTGATGTTCCAAGCCGCCGCCCTCGTGATAGACACCATCCGCACCTTCTTCCTCGTGGTGCTGGCGATACTCGGTCCGATAGCCTTCGCCATCTCGGTGTGGGACGGCTTCCAAAGCACGCTCACGCAGTGGTTCTGCCGCTACATACAGGTCTATCTGTGGCTTCCCGTGTCGGACATATTCAGCACGATACTCGCCAAGATTCAGGTGTTGATGCTCCAGAGCGACATCGAGCGTATGCAGACCGACCCCAACTTCTCGCTGGATTCCAGCGACGGGGTGTATATCGTGTTCATGATAATCGGCATCATCGGCTACTTCACCATTCCGACGGTGGCGGGCTGGATCATCCAAGCCGGGGGCATGGGCGGCTACGGGCGCAACGTGAACCAGATGGCGGGACGCGCCGGAGGCATGGCGGGCAGCGTGGCGGGCGCCACCGCAGGCAACGCCGTGGGACGCATCGGCAAGCTGCTGAAATAATCAACTGACAATTAAAAACGAATAAATAACAATGGAATTCAAGTCACTCAAAAACATCGAATCATCGTTCAGGCAGATACGCCTGTTCGGTATCGTCTTCCTCTCGCTGTGCGCCGTGATAACGGTATGGAGCGTGTGGAGTTCCTACCGCTTCGCGGAGCGGCAGCGGGAGAAGATCTACGTGCTGGACAACGGCAAGTCGCTGATGCTGGCTCTCTCGCAGGACCTGTCGCAGAACCGTCCGGCAGAAGCGAGGGAGCATGTGCGTCGCTTCCACGAGCTTTTCTTCACGCTCTCGCCCGAAAAGAGCGCGATAGAGCATAACGTGAAGCGTGCCCTACTATTAGCGGACAGGAGCGTGTACAACTACTATTCGGACTTCGCCGAGAAGGGGTACTACAACCGCATCATCGCCGGGAACATCAACCAAGTGCTGAAGGTGGACAGCGTGGTGTGCGACTTCAACGGCTATCCTTACCGTGCCGTGACCTATGCCACGCAGAAGATCATCAGGCAGAGCAACGTCACCGAGCGCAGCCTCGTGACAACGTGCCGCCTCTTGAACTCATCCCGTTCGGACGACAACCCCAACGGCTTCACCATCGAGGGGTTCACCATCATCGAGAACAAGGATTTACAGACAATCAAAAGGTAACAAGGTATGAAGAGTATCAAAAGGACAATGTGGGGCGCGTACTGGAAGCTCCACGACAAACGGAAGCAATTAAGGACAAGGCTCAAAGGCTATCTGGACGGTTTGCCGCCGAAGACACGCAGGCGCATCGTGCTGGCAATGCTCGCCGCCTTCGCCGCGCTTGCCCTCTACACCTTCGGCAAAGCCGTCCATGACATCGGCAGGAATGACGGCAGCCGTATGGAAATCGACCATGCCGGACAGGTGGAACTGTCCGTGAAGCCTGAAGTGAGCGACAATTTTACACCTTATTATAATAATATGTATGGAACAGACGAAGAATGAACCTAAAAACGAGAACAAGGCGGCTCCCGATAACGGGAAACCGAAGAAGGTACGCAAGCCGCTGACCGAAGCCCAACGGCTGAAACGTCAGAAGATGATAGTGCTGCCCGCTATGGTGCTGGTATTCCTCGGTGCGATGTGGCTGATATTCGCACCGTCCTCCGGCAAGGAGCAGGAGCCGGGAACGGGCGGCTACAACATCGAAATGCCCGACGCGGACAAGGAGAACCGCCGGATTATCGGCGACAAGGCGAAAGCCTACGAACAGGGGGCGATGGAGGAACGGCAGGCGGACCGCAGCCGCGCCATGCAGCAGCTGGGCGATATGTTCGACAGCGAGGTGGCGGAAACGGACGGTGGCAGGGACTTCGACCTTGCCAATCCCAGCGGCACGCAAGAGGCGGTGAACCCTGCCCCGAAGACCATCCAGTCCTCCGCAGCCGCCTACCGCGACCTCAATGCCACGCTCGGCAACTTCTACGAGCCGCCGAAGAACGACAACGCGGAAATGGACGAACTGCTGGAGCGTATCGCATCGCTGGAATCGGAACTTGAAAGCGAGAAGGGCAAGGCGTCCGCTATGGATGACCAAGTGGCACTTATGGAGAAGTCCTATGAGCTGGCGGCGAAATACATGGGCGGTCAGAACGGCGGCAAGCCGGAACCGGTGCAGGCGGCTGAGCCTTACCCCGTGCAGAAAGCCGGAAAGAACACGGCGAAACCCGTCAGGCAGGTAGTACATCAGGTGGTGTCCTCGCTTGGACAACCGATGAGCAACGCCGAGTTTGTCGCCTCCTTCTCGCAGGAGCGTAACCGCAATTTCAACACGGCGGTGGGCGTCACGACCGTATCGGACAGGAACACCATATCGGCGTGCGTCTATGGGGCGCAAAGCGTGACCGACGGGCAGGCGGTAAGATTACGGCTGCTGGAACCGATGGCGGTGGCTGACAAAATTATTCCCCGCAATGCGGTGGTGGTCGGCACGGCAAAGATTCAGGGCGAACGGCTTGATATTGAAATTACATCGCTGGAGTACACAGGTACGATTATCCCGGTGGAACTGGCAGTGTATGACACGGACGGGCAACCCGGCATCTTCATCCCCAATTCGATGGAAATGAGCGCTGTCCGTGAGGTTGCCGCAAACATGGGCGGCTCGCTGGGGAGCAGCATCAATATCTCCACCAACGCCGGGGCGCAACTCGCCTCTGACTTGGGCAAGGGGCTGATACAAGGCACGAGCCAGTATATCGCCAAGAAGATGCGCACGGTGAAAGTGCATCTGAAAGCCGGGTACATGGTCATGCTCTATCAGGAGAAAGACTGAAAACAGAATACAGAAAAAGTAACAACAACCAATGTTTAATTTACCACTAAAATCCAAAGTAAAATGAGAAAAGTAATCATCATGTTTGCCCTCGCTATGGGCATCGTAACTGCCAACGCGCAGGAGAACGTAACCGTTGGAACGGACAACGGAAGTGTAGAACAGCCGACGACAGAACAGCCGACCTTGACAAAGGAGGTCTATCCGCAGAAGGAGGCGGACGGCGACCTGTACCACGGTCTGACAAGAAAGCTGGGCTTTGACCGCATGGTCCCGCCGCACGGTTTGGAAGTGACCTACGACAAGACCGTCCACGTCATTTTCCCCTCGGAAGTGCGCTATGTCGATTTAGGCTCGCCCGACCTGATTGCGGGCAAAGCCGACGGAGCCGAGAACGTCATCCGCGTGAAGGCTACCGTGAGGGACTTTCCGAACGAAACCAATATGTCCGTAATCACGGAAGACGGAAATTTTTACACCTTCAACGTGAAGTACGCCGCCGAACCGCTGTTGCTCAACGTGGAGATGTGCGATTTCATCCATGACGGCTCGGCGGTGAACCGTCCTAACAACGCGCAGGAAATCTATCTGAAGGAGCTGGGCAGCGAAAGCCCGATGCTGGTGCGCCTTATCATGAAGTCCATCCACAGGCAGAACAAGCGCGAGGTGAAGCACATCGGCTGCAAGCGTTTCGGCATCCAGTACCTGCTGAAAGGTATCTACACGCACAGCGGGCTTCTGTATTTCCACACGGAGATAAAGAACCAGAGCAACATTCCTTTCGACGTGGACTACATAACGTGGAAAATCGTGGACAAGAAGGTAGCGAAGCGTACCGCCGTGCAGGAGCAGATCGTCCTGCCGCTCCGCGCGCAGAACTACGCCACGCTCGTGCCGGGCAGGAAGAGCGAGCGCACGGTCTTCACGATGGCAAAGTTCACCATCCCCGACGGCAAGTGCCTCGTGGTGGAGCTGAACGAGAAGAACGGCGGCCGCCACCAGTCCTTCGTGATTGAGAACGAGGACTTGGTGCGCGCCAATACCATCAACGAACTTCAAGTGCGCTAACTATGAAGAAGTACCTTTTTATGATTATCGCGTCGCTTGCCCTGTTCACAGGGCGGGCGAACGCCCAGCGGTGCCTGCCGAAGATGCAGGGCATCGAGTTAAGGGCGAATCTGGCGGACGGCTTCAAACCCGGCGGCAATGACGGCGGGTATAGTTTCGGGGCGGCCCTCTCCACCTATACGAAGAAAGGTAACAAATGGGTGTTCGGCGGCGAGTACCTGCTGAAGAACAACCCTTACAAGGACGCAAAGATACCCGTGGCTCAGTTCACGGCAGAGGGCGGCTACTACTTCAAGATACTATCCGACGCGCGTAAAATCGTCTTCGTCTATGCGGGTGCTTCGGCTCTCGCCGGGTATGAATCGGTGAACTGGGGCGAGAAGGTGCTGCCTGACGGCTCCACGCTCCATGACCGTGACGCCTTCATCTACGGCGGTGCGCTGACGCTCGATGTGGAGTTTTACGTGGCTGACCGTATCACCCTGCTCGCCAACCTCCGGGAGCGTTGCCTGTGGGGTGGCGACACGAGAAAGTTCCATTGCCAGTTCGGGGCGGGCATCAAGATAATCATCAACTGACGCGCGCCACATGGAACAGACGGACATCGACATGATAAGGCGGATTCCGTTGGCGGACTTCCTCGCACGGCTGGGACATGAGACTGTCAGGAGGAGCGGAAACGAGCTGTGGTATATCGCCCCGTACAGGGGCGAACGCACGCCCTCTTTCCGTGTGAACGTGGCAAAACAGCTATGGTACGACTTCGGCTTGGGCAAGGGCGGCGACATCTTCACGCTTGCCGGGGAGTTTATCGGAAGCGGCGACTTCATGGAACAGGCGAGGTTTATAGCGAAAGCCGCAAATATGGTGGTTGATAGGTCAGAAAAGCCGACCTATCAACCGAAGCCTGCCGAACCTGCCTTTGAAGGAGTGGAAGCCGTCCCGTTGCTCCGCTCACCGCTGACGGACTATCTGGCGGAACGGGACATACCTTACGCTGTCGCATCACGTTACTGCTGCCGACTGAATTACGGAGTGCGTGGCAAGCGGTATTTCGCCGTAGGCTTTCCAAACATGGCTGGCGGCTATGAGGTACGCAGCCGCCATTTCAAGGGTTGCATACCACCGAAAGATGTGTCACTGGTAAAGCTGGAAAATACCGCTGCCGACGTGTGCAGCGTGTTCGAGGGATTTATGGATTTCCTTTCCGCTGCCACACTCGGCATAGTCGGCAATGGCGACAGTCTTGTGCTGAACTCCGTTTCCAACGTGGAAAAGGCGATGAAGCATCTGGACGCTTACGGACGCATCAACTGTTTCCTTGACCGTGACGAAGCCGGACGGAGGACGCTTGACGTTCTTGGCAAACGCTATGGCAGACGTGCCTGTGACCGTTCAGCCCTCTATGACGGTTGCAAGGACTTGAACGAGTATCTGCAACTGACAACGAAAAAAGAAATGAACAATAACTTAAAAATCAAATTGAAATGAACATACTGAACAACAAGAACCGAAGAAAATCCATCTTCAAGGCGTTGGCACTCTGCCTGTTCGCCGCCGTGTCGCTCACGCTCGTGTCGTGTGACGACGACATGGACATCCAGCAATCCTATCCCTTCACGGTGGAAACCATGCCCGTGCCGAACAAGGTGACGAAGGGGCAGACGGTGGAAATCCGCTGTGAGCTGAAAAAGACGGGCGACTTCGCCAACACCCTCTATACCATCCGGTATTTCCAGTTTGAGGGGGAAGGTACATTGAAAATGGACAACGGCATTACGTTCCTGCCCAACGACCGCTACCTGCTCGAAAACGAGAAGTTCCGGCTGTACTACACGGCAGAGGGCGACGAGGCGCACAACTTCATCGTGGTGGTGGAGGACAATTTCAAAAATTCCTATGAATTGGAATTTGACTTCAATAATCGGAACGGTAAGGACGACATTCAGACCGTCATCCCTATGGGCAATTTCAAACCTCTGCCAAGATGATGCGTGTATTCATGGCTATCCTCTGTTCGCTGCTGGCGGTCTGCTCCGTGTCCGCACGGGACAGCCGTCAGAAGGGGACGGACGGGCAGGCGGCAATCTACCGACTGCCACTTTTCGAGAGGGCTGTGCGCTGCACAAAATATTTTGAGGGCTGGCACTCGGAAAAGCACCACCCATATGTGGGCTGGGGGCATCAGGTGCAGCCGGGGGAAAGGTATTCGGCACGCACCATGACGAAGCGGCAGGCGGACGCACTCCTTCGGAAAGACTTGCGGAAGTTCTGCGCCATGTTCCGCAAGTTCGGGCGTGACAGTATCCTGTTATCCGAAAGTTAGGATAAAAGAACTTATCCCAACTTCATTATTATCCCAACCAAAGAGGTATATATCCTGTAAAACAGATTATTATATACGATTATGGTTGGGATAATAATTTGATATCTAT
>NZ_JABKKE010000004.1 GCF_013166575.1 Xylanibacter rodentium | reverse complement strand
AGTATCTGGAATTGTCAGGCCCCGGCATAAAGGCTATGGAGTGGCAGGAGTTTCAGGATATGATAGTGAAAATAGTGTCCGATTATCTCGGTACATCAGCCAACGCGAACACCTCTGTTTTTGCAGGCAGAGTGGTTACGGTGGGATTCGATGACGGCCAACTTGTGCGGGTGAAATAAAAAGAAAGTATGGCAAAACGAATAGTAACCAAAATCGGTGATGTGTACGTCCCAACTACTTGCGTGGCATTGTTATATCCTGTGCATTTGATATCCCCCTTTTTTTTTGGGGGGGGGGATTATAGGGGCTGTCCGCTATTTTCTTAATTTTTCGCACTTCTTTTTCCGTGAAATAGAAAAGCCGCGAGGCCCTCTCTGCTTTTTTGACACACATTTCGGGTACCAAAGTCTTGCCGTAAGGGCCTCCCGAGGTTCCCATTACGGCGTAGTTGTCTTCCCGCGGCGGCCTCGCGGGAAAGCCGGGAGGCCCTTACGGCAAGGTCGAGAGGGCCTCTCTGCTTTCTTTACACGGTCATATTGCGGCCTTATGAACGTAACCCACTGATTATCAGCTCATCCTATTTTCGCAAAAAAATCGCGTTTTTCGGGCTCTTGCCGGAAAAACGCGATTTTGTGACGAACGACGAAGTGTTTTGTAAAGAAAAATACGCTATGCATCCAGCATCCCCCTTTGGGGGATTATAGGGGGCTCTCCCCCACATTCCTCTCAGTATACTCCGTTGGAGACATGCCGAAATGTTTGCGGAAAACGGTAGAGAAATGTGCGAGATTACTGAATCCCACCGCATAGGCCACTTGCGTGACATTGACGCGCCGCTCTTTCAGCAGACGGGCAGCCTGCTCAAGACGGATGTTGCGCAGGAACTCACTGGCCGGAATACCCGTAAGCTCTTTCATCTTGCGGTGCAACTGTGCTCTGGATATACCCACTTCCTCTGCCAACATATCGACGTTGAAGTCGCTGTTGCCCATATTCTTGTTGATGACTTTCATTATCCGCTCCATCAGTGCCTCGTCGTTACCTTTCACAGTCACGTCCTGCACCTTGTCCTTCTGTTGTTGCATACCGGAGAACTTGCCTTTCAACAACAGGGCCTTTGCCATGAGGTTGTCTATCGTGCCGTGAAGTTCCTCTATGTCAAAGGGTTTGGTCATATATGCATCGGCACCCTTTTCAAGACCCTCCAAACGGTTGCCCACATCGTTCTTGGAGGTGAGCAGGATGACAGGAATATGGTTAAGATTGACATTGGTCTTGACAAGACGCAGAAGAGAGAATCCGTCCATCTCGGGCATCATGACATCGCTCACCACGACATCGTAAGGATTGGAAAGCAACTCCTTGATGGCATCGCGACCGTTACGACAAACGCCAAAACGATAGAAATGAGCCAGTTCGGAACATATGTACTGTCCTATTTCCTCGTCGTCGTCGACCACAAGCACACGCCATGTGCACTTCTGCGTCTGACTCTTCTCACCGGTCGGTTTCTTTGCCGGCCTTGCCGGTGCCCGCTCCATCTCTTCTGCCGACAGGTGAGCCGTTCCAAGCGGAACTTTCACAGTGAATACACTGCCTTGAGTGTCTTTCCTGTTTTCGGCCGTGATGATTCCATGATGCATGTCCACAACCATCTTGCAAAGATTCAACCCTATACCAGTGCCAGCCACACCTTCGCGGCGAGTGTTCTCCCCTTGGTAGAAACGGTCGAAAATGCGTTTTCCCCCGTCAGCACCAAGTCCGATACCATTGTCTATAACCTCTATGACAGCCCACTTTCCGTCACCATCGACTACATTTACTTCTATTTTCCCTCCATCCGGGGTGTACTTGAAAGCGTTGGAAAGCAGATTGGACACAACCTTGTCGAAGTTCACTGTGTCCACCCAAACCGGCAGACGTTCCATACGATGGTTGAAATGATAGGTTATGCCACGGTCTTTGGCCATGTATTCATACATTTTGAACACTCCGTTGACAAACCGCACCATATCCACTTCCCTGCACTTCAAATGCATCTGTTGCTTGTCGATCTTGCGCACATCGAGAATCTGGTTCACAAGCGTCAGGATACGCTGCACGTTACGTTCTATGGTTGTCAGTTCATGCGACACATCCTCTCCGAGCTCACGTTTCTGCAACTTATGCAACGGACTGAGAATCAGCGTCAGCGGCGAACGTATGTCATGAGTCGCATTGATAAGGAACTTCATCTTCTCTTCATCAAGCTGCTCGCGTCTACGACGGGCATAGGTCATAAATATATAACATGCCAACAATAAAACTGTAATGATGTATAACAGAATTGCAACAGTCGAACGATACCACGGCGGTAGCACGGTCACGGTAAGAGTAGTGACAGGTGAATATGATCCGTAGGAAAGCGCGCGCACATCAATGGTATAGTAACCCGGCTGGAGATGATTGAACGTGATGGTATTGTTTCCCTCACGATTGCGCGTCCACACGTTGCTGCCATTGAGACGGTATTCGATGACGATATTCTCGGGATTGCAGAAATTAAGTTGCGAGAAACACATAGAGAATGTGTTGTCCATATACGAGATGGTAAAATGACGTGAGAACATCACTTCTGTATCGGTGACCTGAGAACCGTTGGAAAGTGTCGTGGTGTTCACCGGAACACTGCCAAGCTGGAAAGCCGTAAGCTGCAAAGAATCTACATGAGCTGCCGTATTTCTTACATCCGCAGGCAGAAACGCAGTGATACCATTGTTTGTTGCGAAATAAATCATGTCCGAACCGGTGTGCAGTCCAACACAGTTGACATATTCTTTTTGTGCAAGTCCGTTGCCGCTCACATAACTGATAAACTGACGCTTGGATGCCTGCCACTGCCATATACCGAACGAGGTGGCACACCATATGTCGCCGCTGTTATCCTGAACGATATACGCCACCGACTTTCCTTCAAGCAACTCTCCTCCTTCAAACAATCCGGCTTTTTTCGTTTTCCGGTCATAGAGATAAAGGCCACAGTTGGTACCGATAAGTATATTGCCTTCGCGTGTCTCACAAAGCGACAGACACATCACACCATTGAGCAGTTTGTGCCATCCCTGTGAGTTGAAACCGTCAGTTCGCGGGTCGTATACCGAAACTCCCGATGATGTTGCAATCCATACGTATCCATGACTGTCCGGCATAAGGCTCATCACCCAGTTGTTGCCGATATAGCCTTTCTTGGAATCGCGTTTTGAGAAATTATAGTTCTTCCACTTTCCGGTGGATGCATGACGGATGCACAGTCCGTCGGCGAATGTGCTCACGTAAATATTGCCATATTTGTCTACGGTCATGTCGTTCATACGGTCACAGTCATACGTAAATACCGACTCCGCATTTCCCGTGAGAGGATTGTAACGATAGAGCACATTGTCCGTACCGAGCCAATAATCACGGTTACAGTCGCGATAAATGAACTCCACATCGGCCGGACACTTGGGATGAGCGACCACAGTGCCTTCGGCATCGAAACCAAACACTCCGTTGCCCTGCACCGTACACCATATTATGCCATCATCACCCTCACACACCGACGATACAGAAGTGCCGAAACGACGGTTCTGCATGGCAAAACTGAAGGATTCAAACTGAGGCTGCTGTGCCGGAATGACCACAAGGCCCTTCGACTGACAACCGACCCACAGGTTATGATGGTTGTCCTCGGCTATGCTTACGATCTTTGCCTTGTCCAGATCTATCTGCAACGATTGGAAAGTGACACGCTCCAACCGTTTGCCCCCGGGCTTGATGCGGAAAAGTCCATTACCACGAGTACCGATGTATATAGCGCCTTTACTGTCAATGAAACCTTTGTTCAACAACAACTCATGATTGCCAAATTCAGACATGTCGATGCCGGCATCCGTAAGCGCACCGTCCCTGTATGCCAATATACCGCGCTGACAGACAAGATATATCTCTCCGTCACGCTCTATGAAATCCATAACAATGCCTTTCGAGGAAACCAGCTTGCGCGGTGCAGAATCTTTTTTCAGATTCTTCACCGTCACCACCTTGCCAATGCCGCTCTTCCACAGATTGCCCTGGCTGTCTTCCATCATGCGTACCCAATAACCGTCTTCATCCGGTATCGTAAGACCGGTCACCGGCAGAAGTTTCTGCTCTTCATGATCGGCAACCATCAGTCCGTAACCGGCCGTACCCACAAGCAGACGTCCGTCGCGCAACTGCATTATACAGTTCACACGGGGCTGCTGGTCTGTGCCCGAAGGATAATGTATAAAACTGTCAGTAGCAGGATCATAGCGGTCAAGACCTTTCACCGTACCCACCCACAGACGGCCTTCGCTATCGTTGAACAGGGTGGTGGCCGAGTTGAAACAAAGAGATCCCTTGTTGTCAAGATTGTTGAAATAGGATGTAAAGAGATAGCCGTCGAACCTGTTCAGTCCAAACTCCGTTGCTATCCACATCTGTCCACGACTGTCCTGAAGGACATTCTGAATCATACTGCTCGTCAACTGGTCGGTTACAGACGTAAAAAAATACCCGGTCTTACCTGAAACTGAAACAGGAAGACCGAGTAAAGCCATAGATATTATATATAATATAATCCGTTTCATTAGGTAAACTTGCTATTCTTTGGCAAATTTACTATATTTTTTGATAATACGATACGTTCCGTCCTCCTTTTTTTCTATTCTAATTGTTAATCCTGTTCCTGAAGCCGTACGCTTTCTGCCATCAATGGCAAATTCGGACACAGATACAGTCGACGGCGAGCCATCGGAAACACCGTGGATTGCATCTGTCGAAGTCACTGTCAACGGTAGTTTCAACATCTTTGTCGTACCATTCTTGTCGGTCAGAGAAAAGCGCAACTCCGTCTTCCCCTCCTTCAGGGCACTGATGCTGTCACCGCTGATTCTGGCTATGTTAGTGTTCATAACGGCATTGCGGCATAACAAAGCCACATCCCAACGACTACCGTTGTTACATACGAAATCTACAGTCAGCTTGGCCTTCTCTCCAGGAGTCATGACGAGAGTCTCTACAGGCGAGGCCAGCTCTTTCAGTCCGTCCTGAATGATGGGCAGACGCGAGGCATAATCGGCATACCATTCGAAACAAGCCTTGGCACAAGCCTCACTGTCACCATTGAAAGCGGGAACCACCCTACCCTCTCTTATATATGTATCAATATCAATATAGCACGATGTACCCGAAAGGGTCATCGATATATTGCCGAAATAATCCTTCATAGCCTTGAATCCGCGCCCCCACAACGAGGTCGTTGCTGTGGCCCATGTTCCCATGTTGCCCGGCACCCAATCTCCATGTTCATTGTAGTGTCCCTTGCCTTCCACCTCCGGACTCCAGTCCACCTCGGTGATTACTATCGGTTTGTCCATCACCACAGGCACACTTTCCTTAAACTTCGCACATACATACTGATAATTAGGATTGTCGTCGCTACTGCTATACCATCCGGGATAGTCATGAACTGCATATCCGAAATTGTCAAGCGGGTCGATCACGGGCATATTGGCATATGACCTGTAATTGCTCTGCCATCCGCTTCCCGGTACCCAGATGATGCCCTTGAAACCGTTTTCACGAATCTTGTCCACCACCGGCTGAAAATAATCACGCAGGGTATTGTCGGTCACACTGCCGTCAGCATTGGCCACATTGACAGGCTCATTGGCCAACTCTATACTCAGATAGCCCGAATAGCTGTCCTTACGGACATTGGCATTCTTCGTAACGATATCCCACACCTTTACAAGATAGTCCTGATAGTAATCGCCTACCCTTAAGTTTTGCGGGCATACTCCGGGCGGACGCATGATGACATACAATCCCTTGTTGATGGCTGAGCGGGCTATCGGAAAATAAAGAGTGGACATAAGAGTGGTCAGACGCTGTTCGCTGAAACGCGATATATCGGCCTCTCCACTTTCCTTGCCGTCGCTCGGCAGATTGGGATCGTTGGTCCAGCAAGGGTCAAGGTGCAAGCGGAAAAGATTGCAATAGGCGCCCTGTCCATTGTCGGTGATGGCGGTGAACAGTTTGTTGAAATATTCACGGCATGCACCCACCGTTGATGTATTACAAACATTTCCCCACCGATAATTGTTAAAATAAGGACTGGGGGTATCCATCACTCCGTGCAATACATGCACTTGCCCCTCGTCGTCCACCAGTTGGTTGCCATCAACGTGTAACGGTCTCATACCTTCCGGTTGGGCAAAAGCCGTTACAGTCATGATTAAAGCCCAAATTACGATGTAAGTCTTTCTCATATTCTCTTTATTGTTTTTATTCTTCCGTCTTTTCCTGTCCTCCTTTCAATGGTAACACCTCGCGAATTCCCATTTACGGACCGGCCGCCAAGGTCATAACACTCCACAGAACGGACATCAAACGCATCATTATCACCTGTTACACCGGCTTCAACATCACGTATGCCCGTAATATCGGTGCGGATTAGTTTCACATCGGCTATTACTGCGTCTGCCCAAGGTGCATCGGCTGTATAAAAACCAATATTTACCGGCATATCGGATCCGAGGGAAAAAGCAAGCGACCTTACCGACGCTCCACTGAAAGCATTGACGGCTGAATTTCCGATATTGCATGAAGGTGTCACCGTCTCGGTAGCCACAATCTCACCGGTAGAGGCATTTGTCACACGTACCGTAACCGGCGACGCTGCCGCCATATTCCAGTTGCACACGGTATAGTCCAATGAATAATTGGCAGGAGTAAGCAGCAGGCGGACCGCCGATGTCTCATCGCCATATACAGCATGGCCTTCACCGGCCTGCCCGTTCTTGTTTCGGATATACAGACCGAGGTCAAAATCACGCGGAGTTCCAGTCATCTCAAGCACACGACATCCCGAAGCAAGATTGGTCTTCTTGCCAATCCTTCGCTCTTCACCGTCGAATGTCACCCAACCCGAGGGCACGCCACCAGCAAGAAAATCGGCGGAAAGATTGAGCTGTCCCACCTTAATCAACGACGAGAGCGAAGCTGTAGAATAGGCGGAACCTCCATCCACATCGGTAGCCACCACTTTCAGACTATGCTGTCCTTTGGAAAATTTCTTTGTCCATACCACTTCGTAAGGCGCTTCCGTAACCTCACCTATCAGTTTTCCGTCGCCATAGAATGCGACCTTGGCTATTGCACTGTTGTCGGACACAGCATTGGCCGCTATACGCAGACTATGCTCACCCACTGAAGTGCCCATGGTATATAGGGTTGTACCGGACACGGGAACGGAAAGACTCACCCGCGGCACCTTCATGTCAAGCGAGTAACGACTGCAGAAACGCCATATCTCATCGCCCGTCAATACACCGTTATCATTGGAAATCCAATGGCCCTTACCGGCCATTTCCATCAAGACCACCTCAGTACCATTGTCGCCCGAACCGTAAACATGACGTGTGATATGAGCCGCTCCACGATAGTTGTGCGTCACCTTTGGCGCAGCATTACAATGGTTACGGGCCACCCAACCGTCGATGAAACTCTGTACACGGCTGAAAGGAACAACATCATCGGCAGTGCCATGAGTATGAATGATAGGCACAGGGCGTGAACTTGTGAACTCCATGCCGCCCATCGGATAGCCGCTTATAGGAGCAAAAGCCGCTATATAGTCGGCAATCCGGTTCATGCAGTGATAAGTGAACATGCCACCCATGGAGAAACCTGAAAGATACACACGATTGCGGTCTATCTTATAGTCTGAAGCCATCTTGTCGATGATGGCCTTGACAAAATCGACATCGGTATTCCCGGAGATATCCCACGCCTTGTTTACGCCCTGCGGAAAAACCGTTACAAACTTGGCCGTGTCGGCCACGCTCTCAATCTTCAGCATACCGCTTTGGTATGCCGCATCTTGATTCATACCATGACAGGAAATGAGTAACGGACGATTTTCGCCCAAATCGGCGGGCACATATTTCAGATAAGTGCGTGTAGTACCACCCACTGAAATATCGTCGGCCAACAGACTGACAGGTACTGCCGCCAGCATCATGGCCAATAAGACTTCTTTTACTTGTAGTTTCATTTGAGGTTGATTAGTTTATTGGTTTTAAATTCTGTTTATTCATCAACAGTACAAAAGTAACATTTTTCCAATGAAACCACTTTATAATACGTCTAAGTTCGTTTTACATTTGTTTCATACATTGACAGTCCGGCATTTCCATTAATTGAGAATTTGAAAATCAAGAATCGACAACGGAGAGTATCTTTACTATCGTTTATAAAATAAGTTAACCGATCGAATTAAACTACATTATTGTACGGACAGAACGCGCCCCAACGGGGCAACAAGCACACAGCCCGGGGCAGAGCGCAGCGGCACCCCGGGTATCATGTTCAATTATCCAATCCGCCCTGAAAGGGCAAAAGCATTCATTATCAAATACTTACACTTTTATATCCCATATATTTTTATGCTTTTGCCCTTTCAGGGCGCGAAGATTGGCAATGTTTTAATCCCGGGGTGCCGCTGCGCTCTGCCCCGGGCTGTGTGCTTGTTGCCCCGTTGGGGCGCATCCATCCAAAGCGCATTCATCCTATATCCGGACGATAATGTAGTTTAATTTTGTTGACTAACTTAGAATACTATATTTACCCCATACCTGTCTACAATAAACAAAGCACAATTAATTCCAAATCAAATAAATAAAAAATGAAGCCCGCCAAGCCGCAACAGCAGCCAACGGACTTCACTCACCTACATACTTTTTAATCTTCACCTTCCTGCATATCCAATCCATATGTTTCGGGAATAACAGCATGTCTACACAACAGACTGTATCCTTCCGCATTAAACTGACTACATAATACTAACTAACAACTGTATATGAAATTTACTAACTCCATCAATCAATGCCCTACCTGACTAGCATCCTGAACATTCTGTCACCGTATTGCCGTCAAAACATCCGCCGAAAACGTCACCGCCTCCGGCGGACTTGCTTTAAAAAGTTCATCGGAACAACAATATCCGACTAACAGGTCTGGCTTATAATATTTTATCTAACAATTTTCTTTCCACGATGTACAAACACTCCGCCTTTCGGATTCTCCACCCTCTGTCCTTTCATGTTGTACCATCCTTCGTCATCACGTACCACTTGTTCTTCGGCCTCCACCGTTTCAATGGCATTGGTGCCGTTGTCAATGGTAAATATATAGGTGGAAAGACTCCGGCCCGGGAAACGGAACGTCAGCTCATCCGACGGCTCACTGATATCGAGTGTAGCCTCTGCCACAACCGCATCTTCCGTACTCTGTATACGCTTGCCGCCTTTTACCTTGTACGGCAGTTTCATCTTCAGATTATAGTCGCGCGGCAGGGTGTCTATAGCCAGCACTATGAGCGAGTCGCCCTTGATATACGAAGAGAATTCCACCGGTGCATTGGTGCGTTCTGCCGCAGACGACGAATAGCCGAGTCGTGTAGCACCCGGAAGATGCTTTGCAAAGTGCGACATGATAAGTCCGCGTCTGAGCAGTTTTCCCTTTTCGTTACCCGGCTGCAATGTCTGTTCTCCCGAACCAATGAACGACCAATGGGCTATCATATACCAATAAATATAGGCTGAGGCATTGGCCAGCATCGACTCGTTGAGTTCTTCGGCAAACAGCAGTTCCTCATGCCATGTAGGCAGATCGATAACCCTTTCATCACCAGGCCTCTCGCCACGCGGATCGAAACTGTGCTCTGTCATCCATGTCTCCTTGCCCATACTCAAGCCCTTGGTAGCCACGGTCTTCATATTTTTCAAAGGAGGATTGCCGTAAATATGGCCGCCAAGTATCTCGATGTGCTTGGCTGTCTCGGGGTCGTCGAGCAGGGCATCGGTGAATCTCGTATCAAAGCACAGGCTCTCGCCTCCTATAATTTTCACACCAAATTTGCTCTTGTTGAGGCGTTTGGCATACTTAAGCACCAACTCATGCAGTTCCGCAGGTTCATAAAGACAACCGCTATACGATACCCACCAGTCGGGTTCGTTCTGCAAAGCCACGGCATCTACATTCACCCCGTTGTTGGACATATATGTAAGGAACGTGTTGAGCCAAGGAAAAAAGTCCTTATAGTTCTCCGTCTTAAGTTTGCCACGCTCACCGCTTGTAGTTCCGTCCTCATTGGTCACCTGCCCACCGCTCGCGCTATTGTTCGTCTTGTATATGGCAGGTGGCGACCATGGGGTGCCGAACACGATGGCCCCGAGTTCCTTGGCGCGCTTTGTCACAGGCAGATATCCGTGCCAATCGTAGGGAGTGTCCCACCACTGCTCTTTCACATCGCCCACCATATTGGGAGATATTTCCATTCGCAAGATGTTGAGTCCCACTTTCGAGTCCGGGCCGTAAAGCTTGTCAATGACAGAAGGATCCTGTATAGGCTCCATGAGGCCAAAACAGGCTGCCGCGCCAAATCCTGTGACACGTTGGTATCGGGTTGTGTTGACTGTGAGCTGGAGAGTGGTCAGCGTAGGATCAGTCTCCGGACGCACAACTGTTTCCTGCGCCTGTGTATGAACGGCGGCAAACAGCATAGCTACCAATATCAGTCTTTTCTTTATTCTTTTCATTCTTGCTTATAGATGTTTATTGAATGTACTACAGTTTGCTTACGGTTATAAATATAACGCAAATTTATGGCAAGACCGCCAAGCCCGTTTGAGCGACATACCGGAATGCGGCTTGTTTTCGGCAAAGGTAAATTGTTTGTTTCATAATGGATTTTCCGTTTGTCGCAAGTTGTTTTCTTTTTGTAGCAGCAGGCGTTTTGAAAAACAATAGCAACGGACAGCATGGTATATCCCGGCTTCCTATATGACAATCGCATTCATGCAGTATAACGGCATTATTAAGAAATTAAGGATTGGCAACAAACAAACTTGCCAATTTGGAAAACTTGGACAATGCCCTTTCCGTTTATCACGTTAAAACAAACTTGGAGACCTATTTCCATTCCAATTCTGCCTGAATATGACAACTTAACCACCACGCCAACAAGCGAACTGTCAATTGATTTATCATTAAAATATGCTTAATCTTCATCACTCGCTTCTATCAGTTTTTCATCTTCCAATATAGCCTTCAAGCGATAATAACGTTCAAGTTTGCGTTGCAAATCCACAACATCATCATCTTCATCCGCCACTGCAGCCATACGTTCTTTAATAGTAGAGAAGCTTTCCTGATGTACAGGAGGTATCATCTTGTCAATATCGGCAAACTCCACTTGTATTTCATCACCAACTGCAAGATGTCCCCCTGTCCATGACAAATTTACACAATCCGGCATCTTCAAACCTCCAACACTCCAATATGCCCCGTTATACCGTGCGAAATTAATCATTACGTCAACAACACCATCGGGAATAGCTATTTCAAAAAAATCCTTTTTCCCCGCAATATTACTTTTAACAACAATTCCTTTCATAACAAGTGCTTGTCTTTGAGTTCTTGTTTCAGACGTTCAAACTCCTGCTTCATTTGGTCACGATTCCGCTCCGTGGCTGTTTGGGGATATGAAACATTGGATTTAGTGACATTGACAACCCTCACAAAAACATTATCTCCGGCCCGTACTTTATCGTCAAACCAAGTATAATAGAATGAGTCATCTGCCCCTGCCACTAAAATATAATCCGGATTCTTTACTCCAACACCATAGCTCAAACTTATAAAAGCAAGATTCTCTGCCGCGACAACCAACGGTTCACGGTCATTTATATGTATTTCAAATGCTAACATAGACAAGTTAAATTGGACGAGGACATCCCCATATTTTCTGCGCCTGACAATATCAGTTTCATATTCGTATAGTCTGATATTTCCCGCAATTTTTAAATGCCGTATCACAAATCTTCCCCACTCCATCCGGCAGGCTGACTACACGCAAATTATTGCAGTCGCCGAATGTATAAGGTCGTATTATCTGCAACGGACAAAGCATCTGCACCACGGCAAGGTTGCGGCATCTGCAGAATGCTCCCTCACCGATTGATGTGACCGATTGTGGAATTATGAGTTGGTAAATACCGTCGCAACCGGAAAAGGCATAAGGTTCTATTGTGAGCAAACCTTCAGGCAAACGTAACACCTCATCCGAAACTCTGCCTGAAAAAGCATTCTCTGATATCTCGACAACGCCTTCAGGAATAATCGTGTTGCGACATCCAAGTACAACGTTTTTGCCATCTTTGGTAAGAATGGCATTTGAACCTGAAGGAGACGAGTAATACGGATTGGCCGGACTTACAGAAACGGATTCTATTTCATTACAACCCATAAAAGCACTTGAAGATATACGGACAACAGACTTCGGCAGACTGACATTATGGATTTTCTGTCTGCCAAAACACTCGTTGCCAAGTCCGGCAATACCATCTACAACTATAGTACCCGGACAGGCAGCAATGAGCAACGAGTCGGCTTTTCTGACAATGCCATTACAACCGGAACGCGAATCGAACACGGTATTGGCTGCATCCACTGCAACGTAAGTCAGCCTATCGCACCCACCAAAAAGACTACTTTCATGTATTGTCGTGACATTCTCCGGTATAAACAACGCCTCTAAAGCTCTACAGCCCACAAATGCTTCATAACCTATCCCATGGAGAGACCGTGGCAATGATATACGGCACAGCGAACTGCATCCAAGAAACGCACAATCCCCTATCGTCTCTACTCCTTCGGGTATTACAAGCTCCTTTATACCACTGCAATACGAAAAAGCATAATCACCGATTGACCTTACCGTATTCGGTATTCTTGTTGCGGAACAAGCCGTTAATAGTTTGTCCTCCTCTGAATCTATAATGGCATTTGAGTTTTCACGCGAATCCAAATATTTGTTACGCGGGTCTACAATTATCTCCGTCAGACTGTGACAACCTGAAAAAACTCCATATCCAACCTCCGTCAATGTCGAAGGAATACGAACAGACCGTAAATTGACACAACAGTTAAAAGCTTTATCATTTATAACCTCCACTCCTTCGTCTATCACGACAGAGCACAAACTGGCAAGACCGGCAAATGCGTTTTCGCCTATGCTTTCCACTTTAAAAGTCTTGCCATCATAAACTATTATCGACGGTATATGAAACACTGTGTCTACTGACATAGACACTCGGTTTTTGTATTCCAATATCATCACAGCATTGGAACTGGGCAACACTTTGCACTCAAAACCATTCTCGGTAAATGTAATACGACCGAAAACCAAAGTGCCCGTTATCAGCCAAATTGCAGCCAACAACACTATTCTTTTTAAAATAGTTGGTTTAACTGTAAACATTATTTTATAGTAATTAATAGTTTATATTTCTTATGTATTGAAATTCGCCGACAAAAGTAGTTCATTTATATCTAATACACTTTGTCATCTGTTTCAAATTGTTTTATTTCCGTATACAATCAACATTGGAGTACATTCTTACGGAAACTTGCTCCTAAAAAGGTAAATTAAGACATAAGCATATATACGTGTTTCATCTCTTTTCAAAGGCAGGGCTATTTCTTGATACGCCATAATCCTTTTTCATAACCGATGACAGCCAAACGGTATTGGAACAAGAAAGGTTCGAGCACTGCAATCGGCCGAATCCAATCCCAGATATATACAGAAACTATTGCATTATTATCGTCCAAACAGCAGCCACAATAAACGTTTCATCCTTAACAAGGCATGGAGCAATAAAAAGATAAAGATTATTCTTAAAAAAACACATTTCCTTTTTCCCGAAATAGAAAAACCGGGAGGCTCTCTCTGCTTTCTTGACACGCATTTCGGACATCGGATTTTTGCCGTAAGGGCCTCCCGGCATCGCTGTTACGGCGTAGTTGGCTCTCCGCGACGGCCTCGTTGGAAAGCCGGGAGGCCGCCACGGCAAGGTCGGGAGGGCCTCTCTGCTTTTATTACACGGTGTCATTGAATGCAAAATCGCATAACACACTGATTATCAACGCTTCCTATTTTGACGCAAATTTGCCGTTTTTCGGCCCGTCGGTGGCAAAAAACATTTTTGCAACGGACGACGAAGTAAATTGTTATATTTTTTCAGACAATCCGTTTGGGCTAAAACATCAAATGGCACACAGAAAATACAGAAGATTTTTTGTGATACGCTTTGCCGTCTCACCTAAAGATACTATATTTGCACTTTACAGCCACACATTTTGACAACACCAGACGGTCATGACCGTTTCCGACCTCTTTCCATCACAAATGAAATCTGTCAGAACCGTGGGCTGCATTAATTCGGTATAAACGAAATTTATTCAATATATGTGCGACAACAAATACATACGTTTCGACTGGGCCGCCAAGCGCATGCTACGCGACAAGGCTAATTTTGGCGTGCTCGAAGGACTTGTAACCGTTCTTCTCAACGAACAGATACATATCACCGAAATACTCGAGAGCGAAGGCAATCAGGAGTATATGTACGACAAGTTCAACCGTGTAGACATCAAGGCTACCAACAGCAAAGGCGAGATAATCATTGTCGAGATACAGCTCACGCGAGAGTTGTATTACCTTGAGCGAATACTCTACGGTGTGGCCAAGGCCATAACGGAACATATCTCACTCGGTGAGAAGTATGACAAAGTGAAGAAAGTCTATTCCATCAACATACTTTATTTCGATCTCGGACAAGGCTCCGACTATCTCTATCACGGTCGTACTACATTCCGTGGTGTACATACTGACGACACACTCGTAGTCAACGCTAAAGAGCGCGATACCATCCGAATGAAGGCACCCGAAGACATTTTCCCGGAATATTTCATTATCCGTGTGAACGAGTTCAACAAAGTGGCCACCACACCGCTCGAAGAGTGGCTCGACTATCTGAAAAACGGACACATCAAGGATGGCACTACTGCTCCCGGTCTCGGAGAAGCCAGCAAACGTCTGCAATATATATCTATGAACAAACAGGACCGCCTTGCATATGACAGGCACATCGACGCGATAATGGTGCAGAACGATGTTATCGACACAGCAAAACTGGAAGGATTTGCAGAAGGACGAGCAGAAGGACGAGCAGAGGGACGAGCAGAGGGACTTGAAGAAGGCATGGAGAAAGGTATGGAAAAAGCCATTACGGAAACGGCGAAACGCATGAAGCAGCATGGCATGAACCCGGATTTAATAGTCATGATGACAGGACTCTCAAAGCAAGACGTGGAGTCATTATAACAAATAAAGTTCATCCTTTCAAAACGTAAACAAACCGAAAGAGCCGCGAGACATATATAAAATCGTCTCGCGGCTCTTTTAGCATTTGATGCACTATGACATAATGTGATGTGGTAAAAAGCACATCACAATTGCAGTGTTACTTCAACGGCAGATACCAATTGCTGCGGTTTTTGAGCAGTTCACGCAGGGCATTGTCCTCCGTTCCATTACGCAAGGCCACGCGATCTGCAAGATAAGAATTATCCTCACGACGCAGAGCAACACGCATAAGATCATAGAAACGGTTGCCTTCGTAAGCACCCTCGAGCGCCATCTCCTCTATTATCATATCCTCTACAAGCGGAATCTGATAATCGACAGTATCCTGACGGGTGGCCAAAGCTGTAGCAGGCTGCGGCATGATGTACGAGATAGTGTCGCAATCGACAAATCCGCAACCACGTTCGTGTATACCGATACTGTTGCTCGTGGTAAATACGACGGGATCCCATACGAGGAAGCGTGCTGCTGCCGCACGCTCGGTCTCGTCGATACGGTCGTTGATATTCTTGTCACACAGACCGTACTTCAGGATAGCCATGGCGGTCTGAGTGTATCCGAGCCGGTTGAGGGCCTCGGCAAAACGCAGATAGACCATACCCACACGATAGAGAATGAACGCATCGTTCGTCATCTTCCTGATATTCTGCGTTGTGGTGGAATAAGGCGAATACTCGTCTCTATTGATACCTTCAGTGTATACGATGTTGAATGTATAACGCAGATCGCCCTGCGTGTAAGCCATATTGAGGATTTGGTCTACATCCGGACCGCTAAGGGTGTCCCTATTGTTGTTGTTGTCGATATATACCTGTGTATAGCGCTGTTTGCGGAACAACTCCCTCATACCCTTGGACGGAGACAACTCCACATAATAGTTGTTGCGTGTGGCATCGGAGTTGTACAGATAGTATACTTGACTGGTGTTTCCGTAGTAAGGCTGGCTCTCCAACGGAATCCATGATATTACCTCTGAGTTGGATTTAGTGAACAAGAGGTTATAGCTGTTATTATAATAAGGTCTACTCTCCGGACTGAAATCCTTTATATTGCCCCAATATATCTGATATGTTCCAACGGTTTTCGGAGCCTCACGCAGAGTAAGGTAATCATAGTAATACCGGGCAGCTTCCTCATACCGATTAGCCCACAGACACAGGTCACCAAGCATTACACGGATGGGGATGAAGTATTTGGGATCGACATTTCCACCGAGCACAGGCACACGCTCGTCAACATAGGGCTTCAAATCGTCGATAAGTGAATTACAGATACTGTGGATATCTGAAAACGGCTTCTGCAACTCAGCCTGCGCCTGACTTTCAGTATACACGGGAGCTGTCACGAACGGCAATTTGCCGTAAAGCTGCACAGCCTGCAGATATGCCCATGCACGGTATACCTTCACTGCCACATATTCGCGCTTGAACACCTTCACGCCTTTCAGTGTGAGCATTGTGTCAGCCTTGGCCAGATAGTTGTTGCAGTTATTGATTACGGCATAATAGTCGCTCACCTGATTATATCGGTTGCCGATGCCGGCCGTGAAGTCGGACAAGGCTTTGAGGTCGGTCGACGTCTTTCCGGTGGTGGCTATGAGATCGGAGTGCACATCGCCTATCAGTGCGTTGCGCTCGGCGATGACCTGTATCCTGTTAATGATGCCGAGCACGCTGTATACAGTATCGGAAACGGAGTTGAGGTGATTGTTCTCTTCAAACTCGACAATCTCCGAATCCGTGTCGAGCATGTCGCCGCACGACGCTGTGAGCAGCACGGCAGTCACGGCAAAAAGAATATTGCGATATTTCATATTTCGTTGATTTAAAATGATGATTAAAGGTTTATCTTCACACCCAGCGATACTGAACGGCTATTACCCAACAGACCGGTGTCGATGCCCTGAAGCAACTGCGATCCGGCAGTGATACAGTCAGGATCGGAACCGAGATAACGGGTGATGGTGAAAAGGTTCTCTGCGCCGGCCCACACTGTAATTCCCTGCAGATAGGTAGACTGCACGGGCAATGTGTAGCTCAGCGTAATGTTCTTCAGTTTCAGATATGAGCCGTCCTCTATCCAACGGTCACTGAAACGTGCGTTGCCTTTGGGGTCCTGATAGCTTGCGCGTGGCACGTCAGTATGCTGTCCTTCTGTGGTCCATCTGTTCAGCATGGCTGTGGTCTGGTTGTAGAACATGCTTCCGCTTTCCAGCACCGAACGGCGGTAATTGTAGATATCGTTGCCCAACGAATAGTTGAATGTTGCATCGAGACGCCATTTCTTCCACTGCAATGAGGTGAATATGTTACCGTAGATATCCGGATTGGGATCGCCTATCACAACACGGTCGCTCTCGTCAATGCACTTGTCACCGTTGGTGCTGACGAAACGCATGTCACCGGCTTCAAAGTATTCGGGAGTGCCGTTGCCGCTCAACTGATACAGGCCCTCGTTGGCAGCCTCAGCCTCGCCGGCTATCACACCGTTGGTACGGTAACCGTAGAAAAGTCCGATGGGACCGCCAACCTGTGTCAGTACAGTACCGCCGTATAACTTGGTCTCTATAGGCTTGTTGCCGGGCAGAGCCGTAACCTTGTTCTTGTAGTGTCCGACAGAGAATCCACCTTCCCACTGCCAGTCTTTGGTATTCAACAGCTTGATGTTGGCCTGCACATCAAAGCCCTCGTTCTGCAGTTTTCCTCCATTACCCCAGTTCTCCTGCAATCCGCTCACCCATGAGAGTTGCTGGAGGGTTATGAGATCGGATGTCCAGCTCTTGAAATAATTGAAGCGCAGGTTAAGACGGTTGCCGAAAAAATTGCCTTCCATACCGGCTGTGAGACGCTTGGTTGTTTCCCATTTGAGCATATCATTACCGATGTTGCCTATCAGTTTTCCGCTCACTTGTGCATTAAACATCTGCCTTGCAATGAAATACGTACGCGATGCGGTAAAGTCAAGGTCGTCATTACCTGTAACATCGAAACCGACATTGAGTTTCAGATAGTCAATCCCGGGTACGTCTGCCATCCATTTCTCATTTGAGAGCACCCATGAAGCCTGTACTCCTGGGAATATACCCCACACGGTATTGAACAAATCCAAGCCGTCAGCCTCGTCTCCGAAACGTGACGAAGCCTGTGCCGAGAGGCTTGCCGTAAGATAATACTTACCGGCATAATTGTAGTCGGCTTGTCCGTACCATGTTATTTCACGGCTCTTGTCATCAGCTCCGTCTGTAGATTTCATGGCAAGACCGCTTGACATCACAGGAATTTTGTCATTACCGGAATTATAGGCTTTCTGTGCATTCAGCTTATAATTGTAGCTCAGATAACGCATTCCTCCGAAAACATTGACAGCATGTGCTCCGTAACGGTTGTGCCAGTTCACACGGGTATCGCTCTGTATGTTTATCTGCCGTGCTGTCATCGAACCGAGCTTGTTGTTGAAATATTCTGTCAATGAAACTGAAGGTTCCTTGAACCTTGGTGTTCCGTTGATAGGCAGATAATAGTTCTCATTGGTATTTATCAGCGTGAAGTTGAAGTGTTCGCTCAGCGACAGATACTTGTTGAACTCGTATCGCGGAGTGATGGAGAGCATCACAAGACGGTTTCCGAAATGATTGCGGTTTTCACCGTCGCCATACTCGAGAATACTGTTAGGGTTGATCAGCGATGTTCCGGCACGTGGGTTCCCATTCTCATTGAGGTTGGGCACTTTGGCCAGATAGTCGTCGGCCTGTGACAGGAAACGGCTCAAATTGCCGTCGGTATCGTAGGCGTAAGGCGACAGGAAAGGAGACTTGATAAGACCAAGCAGACTGGTCGAAGTGACAAGCGAGGTGCTAATATTGTCCGGAGTGCCGTCGTCAAGCAGGTTACGGTTAACATCACTATAGGCTGCGTCAAAACGTATGGTCAGTCCGCGCACCACATTGATGTCACTGTTCAGACGCATATCGAAACGGCTATAGTCATTGCCGCGCTGGGTGCTGTTGCCCTGACTGTATCCTACTGACAGGTTATAGTTGGCAACATCGTCACCACCCTGCACGTTGATACCGTAATTCTGCACGAAAGTGTCGTGATAGACTTCCTTGGTCCAGTCAGTGTTGTTGTGATATTGCTTGTAATAATAGTAGTCCGGATCGTTTACGAGAAAGTTGAGACGTGATATGTCGGTGGTCTGGTTGTAAAGCATCTCCGACGCCAGCAGTCTGTAGTCCTCAGCTCCCATCATATCGGGCAGCTTGGGCAACATCTTATATGTGCCGTTGATGTTCACGTCTATACGTGTGGCCATGCTCTTGTTACGCTTGGTGTTGATAAGTATCACACCGTTTGCCCCCTTTGCACCGTAGATGGCTGTTCCATTCTTGAGCACGGTAACGTCTTCAATATCGTTGACGTTGATATTGGCCAGCAGATTGTTGTAGTATCCCTGATGAATCATACTGCGGCCATACTGCATGTCCATCACTACCCCGTCGATCACGATAAGCGGCTGTGCGTTGGCCTGAAACGAGTTGAGACCATTCATAAACATGGCATTTCCAAGTCCCAGATTGCCACCGCGCGAGACAGAACGCACGTCGCTGCCCAAGCGCTGGCTGATAAGATTGTCGATGCTAAGATCGGCCGTATTGTTGAAATCTCCTGTAACAGCCTTGCGGCCGGCTTCAGTTGTACGGGTATAGTCAGACCGGAATGACGAAGGATAAAGCCGTCCATCTGTATTTGCAGGATTTGTGCCGATGGCTTTCTGCTGGATATTGTAACCATCTACAATCATGGAGACGGATGTCACATAATCGGGCATTATCAGCTGGTATTTACCTTTATCATCGGTCATTGCCGAATAATGGTTATTGCCGTAGGCTTCTATACGCACACCGGCAATAGGCAGTCCGGTGGCAGCATCGGTCACAGTACCGCTCACAGTGACGTTTCTCCCGTCTTCTGGTTCTGCAGCGGCAACTACCGTACAGCTACCTATGCAGAGAGAGAACAGCATCGCTTTTCTGATATATTGAATGAGATTGTTCATATCTGTATTGTGGTTTAAGAATTAAAAAACTACTCTTTAGTCTTAGGACGCAGATAAATGCAGTCTATATAAATAGGACGGGTATATTTCTTTCCTTCCGAAGCAGTCATCTGGCATGTCAACTTGAGTGTGATATCATCGTTGGCAGTGTCGTATCTATTGCAGACAGGGAACTCAAAGTCCTCGGCCAGCACCACTGTGTCGACACGCACCGGGTCGTTGTGGAACTTCTTGTTACCGCAATTGAATGTCTTCTTGTTGCCGTTGGCATCAATGTAACCTACCTCTGCCTTAAACTGACAAGACGTGTATTTCTCGGCATTGGGGTCTGTAATTGAGCGTGGCAGAATGATGGCACAGACATCATAACGGGCCGAAAGTGTGCTTGACAAACGGAACGTCACGCTCCAGTTGGCCGTGTTGCTGCTCGGTTCTATATCCAGATAAGCACCATTCGATATACTGTCTGCATCAAGTTGGCGCGAAGTATACGTGCACTTTTCCGCTTTTATGATATAGCTTGTATACTCACCTTCTATTTCCAACTCGCGGAAATAAGTCTGCAAGGGAGTGAAAGGCCACTCCTCAGTCTCATAAAGAATACCGTTGCTACTCGTCGTAGCTGTGGCTGTGCTCAATATACCTCCGGGTTCAAACGGCTTATGGAATACGCTGTATTGAGGTTCGGACTGCGTGTATGTCAGAGAACACAGCGAGTCGTTTGGAGCGGCCTGGGTGGTCATGCTGTATATACCGTCGAAAAGCAGCGCGTATGTAGCATAGAGACGCTGCAGCGAGTCGCGCTTCTCCTCTTTCGATGAATAGTTGAAATAGGAACAAGCCTCATCGTAAGCTTTTCTCCAGCCTTCAGCTTTGGGCGCCACCATCCAGTAAGTGGAGTCTTCGCTGGTGAGTTTGGCCCTGAGCACATTGTTGAGAAAATCGTTACGCTCGATTATCACAGAATCGATATATACAGGTACACCGTCGACAGTACCGTTCTGCACGCTGTTGTTCTCATCAAACTCATCGCGGTCGTACGACCGTATGAAATCGCCGATAGCCTTGAACTCCTCACGGTCGGTCATCTGTTCATACAGATTATAGTAATAAGGAAGTTTTTCACTGACAATGTGCAATATACCGTTCTTTGCATGAAGATTGTTTTCCTTTATCTTCACATTGTTGATGCCGTCCAGACTGAGAGAGGCTCTCTTGTTGTTCATCATCAGGATGTTCTTCTCTGCAGATGTAACAGAATTGGCCGAGCGTGCGATATGATTCAGCACAAAAAACTTCTCGACAATAGAGTCTCCCTTATCTGTGGCTGTCTGGTCTATATACGCCTGCTTGTCGAATGTTCCGTTTACAGGTGCCATCACTGTAAACGACTGACCTGAATTGAGAATCTCGGCATAGCTGGCATTTGTCTTCTTGTGCATACGGAACAGTTTGGTATGCTCCAGTACCTCACAAAAATCACTCAGCTCAGGGCGTTGCTGCATCTGCTCCCAAAGTGTCATGCTGCCTCCTTCGGCCAACTCACCGTCATAGTGGTCATCCCAGTCGGTACATGCCGCCATCGAGCAGATGGCTACGCCTAATATATAATGTATTGCTTTCATAATTTGTTGATTTTCGTTCTTTATTTCTTGCCGTGGGGGCTGTATTAAAATAGGCGCAGCCCCCGACCGGCTTTACAAATATGTTGGATTTAATCCTACGTTTTCTTGCCATGCATAGTTGAAAACAAGTTTCACTCTGCTCATCTGGCTTTACGAAAACGTTTGTTCCCGTACAGACATCAATGCTGGTCCTCGCCTTCGGGGCTTGCATAAATATTCTTCGGACAGAACTCTATATAGTCGAATGACATGGAATAATTGCCTTTCAGCAACTGCCGGAACCTCAACCAGTATTCCTTGTTGGGGTCCATATCCTGTGTCACCAATACACGACGCATCACCCAACCGAGAGTACGGAACGACGGTTCACCATTGTTGGCTCCACCGCCTTGAGAATCCGGAGCCTTCATGAAACCACGGTTGTGCAACGACTTGTCGAGAGCACGGTTCTCCTCCTCGTCATCAGTATCCTCCTTCCAGCCGTCAGGCCCCACACGCAAATCCAAAGGCACGCCGCAGGCGACATCGTTAAGATAGCACTGCACAATACCACGGGTTGACTGCGAACTGTAACCGACGCGAATCTCGTAAGTACCGTAATTAGGTACCGGAGGCAGCTTTATCGTAAGATCAAACTCACCACAGAAAGCCACCATGTTGCCTTCCCATGAGTTTGTCCATATCTCATTACCGCGCACACCGACAAGAGACGCCTCATTGGCATCTTTCACATTTGTCATAAAACCGGGCTTGAACATAGTCATCGTCTTCTCCGGGAACTGCACACGTGCCTTGCTGGCATTGAGGAAATCAGGAAACATCGTCGTGGCATCGATACGGAGACGGTTGTTGAGTGCCTCCTGGTCAAAATAGAGCACACGGTCGACATAATGGTATACACCGTTGGCACTGCCCTTAGCCACCAGATTCAGTTCACTTCGCGCTTCCGACGGAGAATAAACTCTCACACCTCTCACCTGCAAAGTCTCCATACGCTTGCGGTTGATATAGACCTTTCCGTCTTTAGGACCGCTGCAACGCATTATAGCGCCGGGACACAATGTCTCGTAGTAATCCTCAGGATCTGCCTTGTCGAGGAAACAATAATAGTCCTTGATGGTGCCTGTAATGACCAACTGGTCATAATTCAGAAGCATCGGAATAACATGATAAGCCATAAAACGGTTCAAGGGATTCCTCGGATCGGTAAAATCGTCATCATAGAGACCGGCATCGGCCGGGAATGCCTTGTCATAGACTTTCTTCGCCTCCCTGAACAAATCTTCTATGGTAAATATATTGGCTTTGTTGAACACTTCATCCGTCTCGACAAAAGCCGTATACTTGAAATAACGTCGCTCCGGAAACTTCACCTTTGTCCATTTCTCGCCGTCAGCACCGAAAAACACTTCGGGCAGTCCCTCTTCAACCGAATCCCGGCCGATAAAGTAAGCATAGTCCTCCACTTTGCGCATTTTCAGTTCAAGACCGGTCAGAGCAAGCGCCTGAGCGAACAGCCTGGAAGCTGTATCTTTCTTTATCACATCCGGCAGAAGCTCACTGCTTGACACCAGCAAACGGTCGATGACATGAACCACACCGTTGGTGACAGAGTCGTCGCGCTCGATCATCCTGGCAGACTCATTGACATAATAGATGATGGCATTCTCGTTTTCTTCGTCAGCCGAACATGATATCGTAATGTTGCGATCGTCCATGTTGAGTTGCGGCAACGCACCTTCAGTTGTAGTCTCACTATATGTGAAATAGGCACCGTCCTTGACAATGTGAGTGCGTGCGATAGTATCACAGACATTCTGCGGGATGTCCTCCACAGACTGATACCCGCAACTGCTCAGATACGTGCTCACGGCATCATTGGTAGGTGCGAACAATGTGTACTCTCCATATGTGGAAAGCGTGCTCAGGAAATTGGAACGTTGCAAGATACGCGTGAACGAACTGAAACGTTCCGGATTCTGCTGCAGGAATCCGGCAGCGGTCACTTCTGTGGCTGTATAATAGTTGTCAGGGAAATCGTCATCATTGCAACTGACCACTATATTGGCAATGAATGCAACTGCAGCGAGCAGCATCCATGTCTTTTTCATTCGATACTTCATAGCTCGTATTTCGTAGGTTATTGTTTTCATTAATTTGTTCCCAACTGAGCGTTATTGTCCTTGTAAGCCGGATTCTGCTTCAGATAAGGATTCTTTTTCAGTTCCTCACGAGAGTAAGGATAGTAGATGATGTTGGGGTCGGCCAGCTTGATACGTATGGCGGCAGTATTGCTGGTATGCTTCTCAATGGCATTGTTCACCAGACGTGCCGTATTTCCGTCACGGCGGGCCATACGCACAAGGTCAAACCAACGTTTTCCTTCGAACATCAGTTCACGATGGCGCTCACTGAACACCAGCTCCTCCATTACATTGACAGAAGTTGAATAATCGTCGTACTTCAACGTGTCGCCATCGGTAGTACCCAGCACATTCCGGGCACGCTTGTTGACGGCATTTATCATAGAGAACGCTTCTGGGAAATGCTCTTCGCCCTGAAGCAGCTCGGCTTCAGCCTTCATCAGCATCACGTCCGTAAGTCTGTAGAAAATCCAGTTGCTCTTGTCGTCTTTGCGCAATTCCTCATAGGACTGCACACCGCTCTCATCCTGAATGTTCTTCATATTGAGATCCACATCTTCACGGGTGTATTTCCTTATGGCATAACGTCCACCCTTCTCGATGATGTTCTCATATCCCCTACAGTCATTCTTGCTGATGAATATCTTATTCTGGTTTTTGGATATATTCTCGTACAGATGACCGGGTGCGCTCAGGAAACCGAAATAACTGTCATTCCTTTCATTGTAATAGTACGAAGACAAGTATTCGTTCTTATTACCGTATCTGCTATTGCAATACAACTCGAAAAGGCTCTCAAACGAATTGCCTTCGCCGAATATTGCGTCATAGGCGTCTCCACGAGAAGTCTCAATGCTTGAGTTCAGAGGAGATTCCAATATCAGCGGAACACCGTTGAACAAGGCTATGCTACGCAGAGCCTTCGCACGCAAATCCGGATCGGTCAGCATCTCTTCATACTGGCTCTTCTTGTACTCGATAATCTCGTCGCATGCCTGTATACACTTTTCATACTCGCCTGCCCACAGATACATGTCAGCCAGAATGGCACGTATGGCCCAACGCGTTATGCGGCTGCTGTTCACAAAAGCATTGCTGTTGTCGTCGAGATAATAACGGCGTACAGCATCATCCTTACAGCCCTCCAGATCCTGTATAAGACTATGGAGTATTGTATTGAAGTCAGTTGCAGGAATCTGGTAATTCTGAGTATCGTCAATGCTCGGTTCTGTAGTATAAGGCACGTCACGGAACGTCTTGATAAGCGTGAAATAGCATATAGCCCGTATAGCCTTTGCCTCGGCAATATTCTCCCTCAGCTCGCTGTCCTTATAATTAGGGTCTATCTCGTTTACCCCAGGAGCATATTGTATGAGAGTGTTGCAGTAGTTGATGGTCTTGTAAACAGCTTCCCAATTGCATATCTCATTGTCCGGCTGCAGGTTCTCCTTCAGAATGTCCTGCAACCAGAAAGGCGGGTTTGTCCCTGACTTCATATTGTCAGAGCGTACTTCACCCCACAATCCGATACGCCTCAGACACTCGACGCTGCCCAATGCCTCGTAGCAGCTCATCAGTTCACTCGTGGCATCGGCCTTTTCAGTCCAATAGTCTTCGAGGACTATCTCATTTTGCGGCTTGATTTCGAGGAAGTCGCTACACGATACAAGTGCGGCCGCCCCCAACCCTGCCATTATATAATGCTTGATTGTTTTCATATCTTGATATATATTGTATTAAGATGTTAGAACTGTATGTTGATACCGGCAGTGAAAGAACGCGAACGCGGTGTCTGCGCATAGTCCGTAACGATACTCAGCCCTCCGTAACCCACTTCAGGATCGGCTCCTGAATATTCCGTAAGACAGAAGAGATTGTTGGCCGAGACATCGAATCGAAGTCCTGTGAGACCTATTTTCTTCAGCATCTTCTTTGGGAACGAATATGACAGCTGCGTATAGTTGAGCCGGAGGAACGAGCCGTCCTCGACAAAACGGTCACTGCCCAACGCATTATAGTTTGAAGTGCCGTAGAGAGCCCTCGGTATCAGAGCGTCCGACTGTCCTTCCACGCGCCAACGCCAGTTGACCGCGCGGCTCTGGTTGTTGACATTGTTCATGCTCTCCGCATTGAGACGGGCGGCATTGATAATCTTGTTGCCGTAACGGAAGTTGAACTGGTTGTTCCATGTAAGACGCCCGAAAGTGAGCTTGAATCCGAATCCGCCGGTAATCTTAGGAAGTGACGAACCCAGATAGACAATGTCCAGTTCGTCGATAGTTCCATCGTGGTTTATATCTTCATATATGGCGTCACCACCCTTGAATTCGTAACCTACCTTGCCATAACGGAATGTCATTGGAATAGGACGTCCGCGATGGTCGAGAACCACATTACCGTTCTCGTCGCGTGCTACCGGAGCGTTCGGACCACTTACCTTAGGCTCCTCCACATCCGAATATTCCGAATACTGATAGACTCCCTTGTAACGGAAACCATAGATACTTCCCAACGGACGGTCCAGCTCAACACGGGTCATATAATTGCCGTTCGCTCCGTTCCATTCTTTATTGAGACTCGACAAGCAACTCTCACTCATCTCCTTCAAGGTATTCTTGTTGTTGGCGAACGTGACATTGAAATCCACCGAGAACTTTCCGGCCTTTATAATCTGGTTGCCGTTGATGTTGAACTCCCATCCCACGTTGTCCATCTTTCCGACATTGGCCCATGTCAGTGTGGGATATCCGGAAGAAGTGGGAATACCGTAATTCTCAAGCAGAAGATCACGTGTCACCTGCTTGTATATTTCCACATTTCCGGTAATCTTGTCGTCAAGGAAACCGAAGTCTATACCAAGATTATAAGTCTCTTTCTCTTCCCACTTCAAGTTTTTCAACTGTATGTTGTTGGGATGAGTGCCACCGTTGCCTATGTAGCCTGTACTTCCCACATAACGGCTCAGGAACAGGTATTCCTTGTTGGGCTGTTTACCCACGATACCCCATCCCGGACGTACCGAAAGCATCGAGACAAACGGCAATGCCTTCTTGAAGAACGGCTCGTCGCTGATGTTCCACCTGAGTGACAATGCGGGGAAGTTACCCCACCGCTGGTCCGGTCCGAACTTGGTGCTGCCGTCACGACGTATGGAGAAATCGGCCATATATCGTCCCTTGTAGGCATAGTGTGCCGAGTATGTCAGGTAAATGCTTCGCCACTGTCCGCTGCTTGTACTCATTTCCTGAATGGGTGCAGAGGCCGAAGGACTCTGGATGCTACCCGACGGAAGACGGAACACACCTGTGCTCTGATAGTTTGACGAACCGCTGTTCACCTGTCCGCGGAGCATCATCATCAGCGAGTGGTCCTCGTTCCTGAAATGCGGTGTGAAAGTCAGAGTATGTGTTGTGGAAATACCCAGCTGCTTGCTGCTGTTGGACACAGCCTTGTTGGGGTAACTTTTGGTTTTGTCGTCACCTGCATACCATCCGCCGTTGTTGATTGCCGAGGGACGGAATGTGTCGTTATACTCATTGTATATATCGAACATAATCTTTCCCTCGTAGTCGAGATGCGTCTTGCCTTCGTCGGTACCCAACAGCTTGTAATTGATTTTGAACTCGGGCTGTATCTTGTATGTAGACTGATTGTTCTTGGCAAGATGAGCCAAAGCCACAGGGTTGTCGAGCATGTACTGGTCGTCCAGTTCCTTTGAATGGTCGAACTGGATGTTGTAGAAGCGGTCGGTATCGTTGCCGAACTCATCCTCCTCATATATAGAAAGGTTAGGCATGCGTTTGTAGGCAATACCCAGCAGATCGCTGTAGTTCTTCTGGTTGCGGGTGTATGTGAACGACAGGTTCGACTCGAACTTGATGCGTGTGCTCACAAAATAGTCGAGAGCCACACGTGTAGTGAATCTGTCAAGCTGCTGCTTGATGATGGAACCAGTCTCATGGTCGTAACCTGCACCGATACGGAAATTGGCTTTCTCGCCTCCTCCCGATATCGAGACATAATGGTTCTGACGCCATCCTGTCTGCTTTACGGCATCCACCCAGTCGGTGTTGTCGTCAAACATGCGTGCCTCACTGAACTCCATCGGATTAAGATAGTTCAACTCCTTGATATTGCTGGCTGCATCACTCAGTTTCTGGTTGAAGAACGCCTCCTTCATCAGCATGGTATACTCGTCACCATTGAGCATCTTCATGCCTTCGGGCTGATGAGTGGCAGTGAGACGGAAAGAATAGGTCACCGCTGTCTTGCCGCGCGCACCGCGTTTTGTCTTGATTTCGATGACACCATTGGCACCCTGGCTACCCCATATTGCAGTAGCGGCGGCATCCTTCAGCACTGCGATGCTCTCGATGTCGTCGGGGTTAACATTGAGCAGTTCGGCAAATTTCTCGTCGTTCATGCTCGCGTCCACGCTCTCGTCCGTCTGGAAGACATTGCCGTCCACCACGATTAGCGGTTCGCTTGAGCCGTTGATGCTCGACACACCGCGCAAGCGCATGGATGTACCGGCACCCAGGTTTCCGCTGTTGGCCACAATGTCCAGACCGGCGATACGTCCCTGCAGGGCCTCGTCAATCGTGGTAAGGGCCAGACCCTCAAATTCCTTCGTGCTGATGGTCTGCCGGGATGTGGAGACCTCACGGTCGGGAATGGCAAGTCCCGAACCTTGCGTGCGTCTTTTCGACTTCACCGTGAGTTCGCTTATCTGTGTGGCATCCACAAGATTGATGCGATATGTGGTCTTGTTGATAGGCAGCGTCTGTGTCTTGTATCCCACGAAAGAAACCCTCAAACGGTTCTTTGGGTTCTTCAGTTTCAACGAGAAGTTTCCGTTGAAGTCAGTTATACAGGCTGTCACGATACGGTTGGCCGCGTCTATCTCCACCACATTGGCCGTAATCACCGGCCCCATGCTGTCAAACACCTGACCGCTGATGATTTGCCCGGCTTGCTGTGCAAAAGCACTGCCGACAGTCAGCAGGCATCCGAGTGCCGCTGAAGTCATGCGTCTTATACATCTGTTGTTGGTTATATATTCCATGATTATTCAGTTTTCTTAGGGTTATTCATACATCAACGGTCCGTCTATCTGATGGATGACAATAGATGAGTTCGTCTCGATGTCAGTGGCATCCTTCGCGCTCTTGCCGGGATAGATATACTCTCGGGCAAAACGGTTGTATACGGCGGGACTGGTCTTCACTACACGACGCGTATTGTTCTTGCCGTCCTTTATGGAGATTTCCTTGTCGTCGGCAGTTACAGACAGACGCACGAAACTGTTGGTACGCGTGTCGATAAGCGCGGTCTCATACAACGAGCTTTCGTTTCTGCCACCTATGACAAGGGCGTTGTCCTGTATGTGGTATTTCACAAAGTTCACCAGTTTCGTCGAGTCGGCAGTAACGTTGATGCCGGCCTCCCGCTTCTCGTCGATCTGCTCCGGGTCAGGCAATTTGCCGTCATTTATCAGATTGCGTATTGACTCGTTGGTGGGCACATATACAGTATATTGATAACTGTTGAACACATTTATATAATTGTCACCGCAGGTCTTGTCCTTATAGTTGTTCTCGATGAGCCCCGATGCCTCGAGCAGTCCTGCAAATTCGCTGAACTCAGGCGTGGCTTCAAGAATCTTCTTAACGCTCTGACGTGTTCCGAGAATAGGCTGTTCGTCGAGGATATATGTCTTTCCGTTACCGCCGGTCTGCTCTTTGGTCTGGTTATATATATGGCTGACAGGTATCGGCCGCAGGTTGTCGTTCATCTGATATGTACCCTCGATGGTCATGCCACCGGCTCCTTTCGACGCGTCCTTCACACGGATTATCGAGTTGCCCATCGTCTTGTAATACTCGTGGCCATCCTCGATGTCGCCTACCACCACATGGTCTTTCAGCAGGAATTCCAGACGACGGTCCAATCCCCAGTAACCGCGCTTCTCATCGATGGAGTCGCCCACCACACCTGTTGCCGGATCGTATTTATGAACAGACGCATACGGCTCCTTGGTAGCGTTGTCATAATGGAAACGCAGCATTTCCAGATCAGTCTTGCCATACGAACAAGGATCCACATACTGCAATACGGCATTGCTGCTGGGCACCATAAGGCTGTAAGTCGAGGTCAGCGAATTGAGCAGCGCATCATAACGGTGCTGGTTGATAATCCACCACAATATCTTATAATTGTCGTTGAAGACGATGAGCGGATACATCACACTGACAAACGACGTGGGCGCGAACACCTTGTTTGTCAGATAAATAGCTCCGTTACATCCCAGCCATACCGAATCCACATCATTCGTCGTTATATTCATCGGGTCGTTCGACTTGTTGAGCATGGTAGGGAATTTGCTCGGCACACACGAAGTGAGATATTTCTGCATGTTGTTGTTGACCAACTCGGCTATCACATTGTCCGGCACGGCTTCCCATGTTCCATAACGCTCACGCAGAATGCTTCCGGCACCATCTCTCCAGTAATAATCCAATGCCTCGTCGCTCGGCACCATCATCAACGCCATGTTGCGCTGCAACTCTACATCGGCAGTAGTGTTCTGCCCGGCATAATATTCGTTCCATCCCGGGTCAAACGTCAACAGTTCCGCATCGTCAATCACTGTTCCGTCTGCGGTGGTGGAATATGGTCTCCCACCCTGTGACCATTCGGAGAAGAAGCGTTTCTGGTAGGCTTTCTCTGCCGGCCATGACAGTCCAAGACGAATGGAAGCCTCCTCCACGGAATCAGGAGCGCTGAAACGCTCAAGAAACGAGTTCCAACGGCTTGCCACAGGCTTTTGGGATATTATTTCGGCCATGTTCTGCAGCGGAGTCATAACCTCTTCGGTACGGTTGATGAATCCGTTTGAGCAACGGATGTCCTCTTCCACTACCTGCAGACCGTTGACGCTGGCCTGTCCGGGCTTACGGTTTGTCTCATTATTATATAGGAAATCGTAATCCTCGTTGGTTATCTTGTTATTGGCCAGGAACTTCTCCATGAAATGAATCATGGGTATATATGTGAGATCCTTGAAACAATACGTAAAAGGCTGACTTTTCAGATGTTTCCAATACTTGTTGTCAGGCATGTCCTCCGGCCTGAGCCTTGGAACACTGTCATAGGGGCTGAGTGCCGAAAGGCGACGCATGCAGGCTCCCTCTACCGGGCCCTCCGTGTTGCAGAGATAGTTCAGCTGATAACTGTTGTTGATCATCGCCCCGAACAGCAGCATACGCTTCTGCGCCTCGGACAGCTGCTCGTAAGAACGCACTCCGAAACTGTTGTTGGCATAAAAACGTGCAAAAGCATCGTCGTCGGCCACAAAAAGAGTTTTGGAACCGGTCTTGTTCAACACCGCGGTATAGCCCAGATCATCGATAATTCTGGTCATGTTGGTGTAGTTCCCATTACCGGCAAGATAACTGTAAATGGAGTTACCCCAGTTGGATGGAGTCCTCTCGTCCAAGTCGTACTCAGAACATGAACTGAGTCCGAGTCCTGTCATTCCGGCCATTACCAACGCCAATGCACCCAGTCTTTTCCTGGTGTGCCTTGCCAATGACGTACCGCCTGACGACAGTGAAAAATACTTGATTGCCATAGATATTAAATTGTTAATTTTGTAATTATTGCAATTTTAGGTTTTCTGCGGCAAAGTTAACATATTTTTGATATATGCTTTATTTCCTATGTTTATAGCCCTTTTCTAATTGTTACAAGGTTTTTGTTTTTATCTCATTATATTCACTCCTTGTTTCACAACAATTCTATTCAACGTCACAATATCCTGAATATCAATAAATTACAGCAACAACTCGAATATATTGAAAAAGAAGTGCTTTCGTGCGCACATCACGCTTCCACATGTCCGTTCAAATTGGCATGATATGCAGTCATATAGCCTTTTAAAGGCTGTAAATGCCAATTTACGGATTGTATGAACATTCCATTTTGCTTATTGACGCCATGTAAAGAATCACAATGTATTATCATTACATTATAATATAATGATATTCAAGCCAAATCTACATTCGACAAACACCAATGAAATATGTACGTATTATTCCGAAAAAAACACATTTTATTTTTTCCAGACTGGAAAAGCAGAAAGGCCCTCTCTGGTGTATCGACACACGTTTTTTGCATGGAAAATTTGCCGTAAGGGCCTCCCGACACTCCCGCGAGGGCCGTTTCGCATTGCAATAAGGCCGCCGCCGCAATGCAATAAGGGCCTTATTGCAAGGTGATAAGGCCCTCTCTGCTTTATTTACAAATCCGAATTACTGTAACACTCTGAATATCAGCGCTTCCCGTTTGAAGCAAAAATCGCGTTTTTCAGAGCCTTGTCCGGAAATCGCGATTCAGATGCCGCTTAACATACGTTAAAGTAAATATATTTGGTCATGACCGTACAGCCGTATGTATCATCTGCAAATGCCAGATTTTCATATGCGACTCACATCCCGTACATACAAAAGCCGACGAAAGCGACATGTCGGACATAGCGTGCATTCTACGGTTCTTGAAAATATAATCATGGCATTTGAAAGCAACAATCTGGTGCTATTTCACACTTTTCGATTATAATGAAACGAAAAGAAAACAATCTGTAACGGCAAATTATAAAATGTTGTTTGAAGATGTGCTACCTTTGCAAAAACTTAATTAAAAACCATAAACCAATTTAATTAAAAACCACAAATTAGCATGAATAAGATAATGTCTCAGAAAGTACCCCTTGGCGAGAAGATCGGCTACTCGCTGGGTGACGCTTCGGCCAATCTCGTGTTCCAGATGATGATGATCTTCCAGCTGAAGTTCTATACGGATGTGTTCGGCTTGGACGGTGCCATAGCCGGCTCCGTGTTGTTGGTAGCCCGCATTGTCGATGCGTTTGTTGACCCCGCTGTAGGAATAATCTCCGACCGCACTAACACGAAATGGGGAAAATACAGGCCATGGGTGCTGTGGACGGCATTGCCGTTCAGTGTCTTCTACGTACTGGCTTTCTATAATCCCGGAATAGAAGACAAAGGCATGGTAGCCCTCTATGCCACATTATCTTATATATTGCTTATGACAATGTACTCGCTGAACAACACTCCATACTCGTCGCTTGGCGGTGTTATGACAGGCGATATCAAGGAGCGCACGAGCATCACGTCGATACGATTCGTCGCCGCCACTATAGCACAGTTTGTGGTTCAGGGCCTTACACTGCCGTTGGTCAACAAGTTCGGCAACGGCGACGCCCAACGCGGATGGCTGTACACGATAAGCCTGTTTGCCGCCATAGCCTTTGTCTTCCTTGTGATAGCTTTCTTCTCTTCCCGTGAGCGCATCGCTCCGCCTCCGGCTCAGAAGATGAACATCAAAGAAGATGTGAAGGACACTTTGTCAAGCGTGCCGTGGCGGGCCATGTTCGTGCTCACGTTGTTCATCTTCATCACTCTGGCCATGTGGGGCAGCGCCATGAACTTCTATTTCCAGTATGCCGTAGACCAAAAGTCATTGTACAACTTCCTCGACATGCTCGGATTGACGGACCCTGGCAATGAGAAGACCGGAATATGGGCCACCGTATTGGGTTCCTTCAACCTTATCGCACGCGGACAGGCCGACGCCTACTCCATCGGTTTCTCACTGTTCAATATGATAGGAGCCGTGGTACAGTTCATCGGAGTCATCTGTCTGTCAAGCTATCTGGCCAACCGTTACGGCAAGAAGCAGACATTCATTGTCTGCCTGTCACTGACCGCACTGTTCACCGCACTGTTCTATCTGCCCACGCCGGCCGACGTAGAACTGATGTTCGTGCTCTGCATACTCAAAAGTCTGGCATACGCCCCTACAGTGCCGCTGCTATGGGCCATGATAGGCGACGTAGCCGACCACGTGGAATATGTCAACCACCGCCGTGCCACGGGCTTCTGCTTCTCGGGAGTAGTGTTTGCGCTCAAGGCCGGTCTCGGTCTCGGCGGTGCCTTTGCCGGTGTGATACTGTCTGTGTTCGGCTACGTATCAGGTAATGTTACAACGCAAAATGACATGGCTGTAGACGGAATACGACTTGTATCGTCGATAATTCCGGCATTGCTGTTCGGTATCGGAGTCGGCGCACTGTTCTTCTATCCAATTACCAAGCAATATAATGAAAGGATGCAGGCCGATCTGGCGGAACGCCGCAGGCAAGCCGGCCAGGAGGCAAACCCATAAATAACTAAAAACAGAACGATATTATGAAGAAAAGAACATTTTTGCTTGTGGCTGCATGTATAGCCTTGCCGGGCCTGCTCTCGGCACAGCAGACAGGACTGAAAGATGCCGTGTCCGGGCATTTCCTGATAGGAGCCGCCATAAACCAGAGACAATCTGACGGGAAAGACGCAAATGCCACAAAGGTGCTGAAACGCCACTTCAACACGATAGTGGCCGAAAACTGCATGAAATCAGGATTGCTACAACCACGCGAGAACAAATTTGACTTCAGGGCGGCCGACCGCTTTGTCGACTATGCCGAGAAAAACGGACAAGTGCCGATAGGCCACTGTCTTATATGGCACTCACAGGCACCGCGCTGGTTCTTCACTGACGACGAAGGGAAAAGAGTGAGCCGGGAAGTGATGATAGAACGCATGCGCAAGCACATATCGACGGTGGTGGGACGATACAAAGGCCGCATAAAAGGATGGGATGTGGTAAACGAGGCTATCGAAGACGACGGCAGTTTCCGTCGCTCGCCTTTCTATGAGATTGTAGGTGAAGACTTTATAGAGATTGCCTTTAAGGCGGCCCATGAGGCAGACCCTGACGTAGAGTTGTATTACAATGACTTTTCCATGTCCAAACCGGGCAAACGTGCTGCAGTGTGCCGCCTGGTAAAGCGGCTGAAAGATGCCGGATGCCGCATTGACGGAGTAGGTATGCAGTCGCACAACGGACTTGACTATCCGGACCTTTCCGACTACGAGGCATCGATTGACTCGTTTGCCGCTTGCGGAGTGAAAGTGATGATAACCGAACTTGACGTTAACGTGCTGCCAAATCCGAGAGGATTCGGCGGAGCCGCCGTCGAGCAGAATTTCGAATATCAGAAGAAATACAATCCTTACACGGCCGGACTGCCGGAGGATATGGCCGAAAAACTGCGTGAAAGGTATAAGGCACTGTTCGACATCTACCGCAGACACAGCGGACAGATTTCACGAATCACACTATGGGGAATCAGTGATGCCAATTCGTGGCTGAACAACTGGCCTGTACCCGGACGTACCAACTACCCGTTGCTGTTCGACCGAAAATACAACGAGAAACCCGTTGTTGACGATATTATCAATATGTATAAATAAACCAAACAAGCATAGACATTATGAACAAGTTACCAAGATATCTATTTCCTGAAGACTATATGGCCGACCCGTCTGCCAACGTTTTCAACGGCCGTCTTTACATATACCCGTCACACGACTGGGACAGCGGAGCTACGGAAGACGACAACGGAGGGCATTTCGAAATGAAGGACTATCACGTCCTGTCACTCGATGATGTGGAAAACGGTGAGGTGACCGACCACGGTCAGATACTCTGCGTGGACGACGTGGACTGGGTCGGACGCCAAATGTGGGACAATGACGTGGCAGAACGTGACGGAAAATATTATCTGATATACAGCGCCAAGGACAAATGTGACATATTCCGTCTCGGAGTGGCCGTGGCTGACAGTCCCGAAGGTCCGTTCCGGCCCCAACAAGACCCAATCAGAGGGTCTTATTCGATAGACCCATGCGCATTCAAGGACGACGACGGTGAAATATATGTGTACTTCGGAGGCCTGTGGGGCGGGCAGTTGCAACGTTATCGCGACAACAAAGCGCTCGAATCGGCACATTTGCCGGCCGGCGATGAGGACGCACTGCCGTCGAGAGTAGCCAAAATGGACGATTCAATGCTACAGTTTGCAGAAGAGCCGAAACCCATCGTCATATTGGACGCCGACGGCAATCCACTGAAAGCAGGCAATCCGCACCGTTTCTTCGAAGCCTCGTGGATGCACAAATACAACGGACGCTATTACTTCTCCTATTCTACAGGTGATTCGCATCTGCTGTGTTATGCCACCGGCGACTCGCCGTACGGGCCATTCACTTTCCGCGGAGTGCTGCTCGACCCGGTTGTAGGATGGACAACCCACCACTCCATAGTGGAATACAAAGGACAATGGTACCTGTTCTATCATGATTGTGTCCCGTCGGACGGTGTTACATGGCTGCGCAGCGTCAAAGTGCAGCGCCTGTATCATAATAGTGACGGAACGATAATGAAAGTTGTCAATGAATAATCGTAATAATGATATGTTAGTTGAGTACTATGCCGGCCACCGCGATGAACTGATAAAGTTCATCGCGGCAAGGCTCGGCTCTGTACCCGATGCGGAAGACTTGCTGCACGATGTGTTCCTACAGTTGCTCACCACTGAAAACATCATATCCACAGTAACGCTGTCGGGATTGGTATATACAATGATACGCAATCGGATAACCGACCGTTTCCGCCGTATGGCCATCTACAGGGAATATGAAAACGCGTCAAAACTCGAACATTCCGCAACATTCAATGCAAACGGCACAGCCATATACAGCCCGGCAGAATCGCGGCTGGCAATGCGCGATATCACAGAGCACATAGAACACGGACTGGCCGGCATTCCGGAAAACTGCCGCGAAATTTACCGCATGCACATCTATGCCGGAATGAAGACAGGAGAAATATCCCGACAAACGGGCGACAACTACCGGTCTGTCGAACATCGGCTCGGCAAGGCACGCATATACATACGTACTTATCTGTCTCAGTGTGTATAAGGCAGCAAAACATAGCCCACAGAAACGTCAGGAAAGCAAAAACGCCGGTCAAAGTATCATTTTTTCAAGCATATTTACTATATTTGCACAATGAAACTTTGACTGAAACATAATGGCTACAACATACCTGCGATATATTCTGCTTACCTTCACATATTTTATGCTATGTCTCAACACACCGGCAACCGAGATATGGCGCCAACACTGGCTCACTATTTACGACGGATTGCCCGGATTGACGGTAACATCCATAAAAGAAGATCCGTCAGGAAAAATATGGATAGGGACAAGCAACGGAATTTCATTGTTCAACGGTGTATCGCTCAAAAACTATGTCCTGCCTCGCCTCCATAACGGACCGGCCAACTATTGCTTTGACATAGACATCGATGCAAAAGGTAACTTATGGGCCGCCACAAGAGACGGGGTGTTCATGCTCGACCGATATGCGGACAATTTTGAACGCATAAGCGACATCACCAAAGCCGAATGCGTGGCATGTGCCAGCGACACTATATACATAGGCACAAGAACAGGCCTGTTTGTCATCGACAGCAACAGACGGAGCAGACAGATAGACATCGCCGGTGGAACCGTCACTGAAAACAGCAGCATAAGATGTCTGCGTCTGGCCGGTGGCAACGTTTGGCTGACCATGCGCAACGGCCTCGTAAGACTGAACCGGGCCACAGGCAAAAGTACACGGCACAGGATGGAACTGCCGTCGGGTCTGAGCAGATTTGACATATGTGACGGAAAGTTTTTTGTAGGCACAAAAAACAACGGACTTTACGTTTTCAATCCGGCTGACGGCAATTTCCGGCATATAAGCAGTATCGGCAATATCATAAGTGATGTCAACGCGTGCGGAGACTCTGCGGTATGCATCAGTGTGAACGGAGATGGCGGCTATGTGCTCGACGCACGTAAGGAGACGGTGAAACAACATTTTTCAGCAAACGGCAACGACAAATTCGCTCTGCCGGACAATTCACTGACCACATTCATAAGAACGAGGATAGGAACAGACTGGTTCGGGCTGTTACAAAACGGGCTGTCATACAGTTACAAGGAATACAACTTTTTCCGGCCTTACAAACTCGCCGACTTCACCACACGCGGCATGAAGGTCAAGACTGCATATACCGACAGGAACAAACGACTCATAGCCACCGGCAACGGCTTTTGGATTGCCGACGAACAAAACCAGACATCCATGTACTTTGACACAGGCAACATGGGCTGCCACACCATTACCGACTTTTGCCGGCACGGAGACTACTACTATATAGCCACCTACGACGGCGGACTGCTCAGGCTGGACGTAAAAACAATGAAACTGGGACGACTGCCTGACTGTCCGAAACTGAACTACGCCACCGTACGATGTCTCAGCACCGACCGCACCGGCCGCCTTTGGGCCGCAACAAGCGAAGGCCTGTTTGTCATAGAAAATGACGAAGTGACCCACAACTATACTGAAAAGAACTCGAAGATACCCGAAGGCATATATTCCATATGGTTTGACAGCAACAACAACGGATGGATAGGCTCGGCACGCGGTCTGTGCCTGTATCTGTCGCGTGAGAACGCATTCAAGACCGACGGCTTCCCAAAAGGTTTTTTCGACAAGACAAACGGACTGCGCGTAACAGGCTGCGGCGACACTATATACGCATGGTCGGAAACAAAACTGTTCAAAACCGATCTCAGGATGAGCCGCTTCGAGGAAATAAACATACCGGACGGTGTATTGTCAGAGCGCCTTATAGACTTTGAAGCCGACAACGACGGCAGTCTGTGGATGGTGACCGAAGAAGGTCTTTTCCTTACCGATGCCAAACAGCGGCAGACAATACACTTCGGAGCCGGTAGCGGAATAGAACGTAACATAATGAACGAAGGATGTCTTGGAAAAGACAACCGGTATATATGGGTGGGAACATACAACGGTCTGATGATGGCCGAAAAAAAACAGCTGCACAACGATATCGCCTCTTCTTACCGTCCGAAATTGGAACTTGACTATGTAACGACAGGAGAGCACTCCGCCGGATATGGCGACATGATGCGCATAAACGACACTCGCGAGCTGTCGGTAAAATGGAACATAACGATACCGCGAATGGTTATAATGCCGGTATTGACAGATTACAGCAAACAAGGCCGGGATTTCTATGAATACCGGCTCGACGACGGCAGGTGGAATATTTGTCCGCTGGGGCAAGCCATAACCATAGACAACCTTACTCCGGGAAAACACTCATTGCAGATACGCATGGCCGGAATCACGACGAACACCGTTTCCTATACAATCAGCACCTACCCTGCCCCATTGTTTTACGCAGAAATACTCCTCACAACAATTATGGTATTGTTACTGTGGTGGTGGAACAGATGGCGTCGTAATACCAACATACTGTTGCGGGAACACATACAGACCGAAGACGCACTGATAGAAGAACTGACAAATCCAACCATACCCAAACAAGAAGAAGAACGACACCACACAGAAGAATCTGATGCCGCCGACCACAATACAAAACGCATGGACAACGGCAAATACAGAAAATCGAGAGTTACCGATCAGGAATTGGCACAGCTGTTCAACAGTATGGACGAATATGTGAAAGAGAAGCGTCCTTATCTCGACAAAGACCTTAAGATGAGCGACATAGCATCAGCGCTCGGCGTTTCGCCAAGTCTTCTCAGCCAAGTATTCACCCTTTACCTGAAAGAACCGTACTACGACTATATCAACAAATACCGACTTGAAGAATTCAAGAAATTCATAAATTACGGGAAACACAAACAATTCACCATAATGGCACTGAGCGAACAGTGCGGTTTCAAGAAAACTTCGTTCTTTTCAACCTTCCGAAAAGTGGAAGGCATGACCCCAACCGAATTTATACAAAAACATCTACAATGACATTGCAGCCTTGAGCTTGCTGCGTATTTCCCTACGCGACACGAAGAGATGATACTCTACAGTACGCTTGCTTATTCCGAGTTCTGCCGACAGTTCGTCGGCTGACAATCCGTCAAAACGCGTCATACGATATACCTGGGCCATCTTGTTAGGCAGTACGGCCAACAGTTTCTGCTCCATGTCCATTATCTGTCTGCACTCAAGTGTCTCGCTATCCTGCCAGAAACGCTTTCCATCCATTGCTTGCACATAGCCCGATATAGCCCTGCGCACAAACTCGCAATGACGGACATCGTCGACCACCATGCGCCGTGCAATGGTGAAAACAAAACTCTTTGCCGTCTCTTCAACAATCATATCCTCATAATTCATCAACTTGACAAACAAGTCCTGAGTCATATCCTCCGCACGCATCTCGTCATGCGTGTATTTCAGGAAATAGAGCTTCACATCGCTGAAATACATCTTATATATTCCGGCAACAAGTTTTCCCCTGCGGGATGTTACATTGTTAGAATCAGCCATATTTTATTTCGGTTTTTAGTTATCAGGAAAACGTCGTCTTTATATCAAAAAACAATGTTTCTGTCGCAAAAATAACAATAAAATCCAACCGACAATAAAAATCTGCCACAGGGTGTTGACGCTATGTTTAGCAAGGAAGAATATATATATAAACATCTGATTATAAACATATTAGAAAATCAAGAACAACATTCCGTCCAATTTAAACGAACGTTTTCGTCAAGCCAGATGAGCAGAACGAAACTTGTTTCAGTTCTGCCATGAGCTGACGGACATATACTTAAAAGTCTTTTCAAGTTAAAAATAATGAAATACGCCGTATCTAAACCGATTTATATTAACTTTGCAAACATTATATAATATAAGAATCTATAAATAATAAAAACTAATTCATACACTCTAAGAATGAAACAATTTAGACGAGTGGACAATATTCTCGGCTGGCTGTCATTCCTTATAGCGGCCTTTGTTTATTGTTCCACGATTGAACCGACAGCCAGTTTTTGGGACTGTCCAGAGTTTATCACCACGGGCTATAAGCTCGAAGTGGGCCATCCGCCGGGAGCACCGTTCTTCATGCTTACAGCCAATCTGTTTTCACAGTTCGCGAGCGATCCGTCGCAGGTGGCATACATGGTGAACACGATGAGCGCACTGTTCTCGGCCCTTACCATCATGTTCCTGTTTTGGACAGTATCACACCTCACGCGCCGGCTGCTCGTAAAAGACTGGAGCGAGCTTACCACAGGCAAACTGATAGCCATCGAAGCCTCCGGACTCGTGGGAGCACTGATATACACTTTCACCGACACATTCTGGTTCAGCGCCGTCGAGGGCGAAGTCTACGCCTATTCGTCACTGTTCACCGCTGTTGTGTTTTGGCTGATGCTCAAATGGGAAGACCATGCCGACGAGCCCCACAGCGACCGCTGGTTAGTGCTCATCATGTACATGACGGGCCTGTCCATCGGTGTCCATCTGCTCAACCTTCTTTGTGTTCCGGCATTGGTATTGGTATACTACTACCGCCGTTTCCCGCACAAGAATCCTAAAGCCGACCTGCGCGGTTCATTAGGCGCTTTGGCCGTATCGGTGGTCATTCTTGCAGCCGTGCTCTACGGTGTTGTACCGGGCATAGTACAGGTGGGAGGATGGTTTGAACTATTCTTCGTCAACACTCTCGGTTGTCCGTTCAATACCGGTGAAATCATATACATCATACTGCTCATAGCCTGTATCATCTGGGCCATCCGCGAAACCTATACCAACCGCAACGAGAAGCGCGGCAACATCGCATTTCTGCTCTCCGTGGGCATGCTTGGCATACCGTTCTATGGGCACGGATGGCCGGCTGTGATAATCGGTGTAATCGTGCTGGCACTGCTATGGATGGTGCTCAACATGCGCGGCAAGAAGAAAGGTCTGATGATAAGCGCACGCGTGAAGAACACCTCGCTGCTCTGCATGCTGATGCTGATGATCGGCTACTCGAGCTACGCGCTTATAGTGATACGCTCCTCTGCCAACCCGCCGATGGACCAGAACTCTCCGGAAGACATCTTCACCCTCGGACAGTATCTCAGCCGCGAGCAGTACGGCAGCCGTCCACTGTTCTACGGCAAGGCATACACCTCACAGGTGAAACTGGAGAAAGACGGCGAGTACTGCCGCCCCGCAGTGAAAAAAGGCGCCCCTGTATACCAACGCAAGGAAAAAGCATCGGAAAACGAGAAAGACTCATACTTCGTAGTGCGTACCAACGACGAATACGAATATGCACAGAACATGTTCTTCCCACGTATGTACAGTGACAACGACCAACACCGGAACGCATACGAGAGCTGGATGGGAGGCGTAAAGGGGACAAATGTCCCTTACGACCGCTGCGGTGAAATGATTATGGTGAAGGTGCCGTCGCAGATGGAGAACCTGCGCTTCTTCCTGTCATACCAGTGCAACTTCATGTACTGGCGCTATTTCATGTGGAACTTCGCCGGCCGTCAGAACGACATTCAGGGCAACGGCGAACTGGAGCATGGCAACTGGATAACAGGCTTCTCATGGTTTGACAACTGGCGCCTGGGAGACCAAAGCAAGCTGCCTGACGACTTGAAAGACAACAAGGGACACAACGTATTCTACTGTCTGCCGCTGTTGCTCGGCCTTATCGGGCTCTTCTGGCAGTCACTGCGCAAGGGACCGAACGGCATACGCCAGTTCTGGGTAGTGTTCTTCCTGTTCTTCATGACCGGCCTTGCCATCGTCATCTACCTCAACCAGACACCGATGCAGCCCCGCGAACGCGACTATGCCTACGCAGGTTCGTTCTATGCTTTTGCAATATGGTGCGGAATGGGCGTGGCAGCAATCATCGACGAAATCTGTCGCAAGATGAAAGGCCATGAAGCCTCAATAGCAGCGACGGTGGGTGCCGTGTGTCTGCTCGTGCCCATACAAATGGCGTCGCAGACATGGGACGACCATGACCGCAGCGGACGCTATACCTGCCGCGATTTCGGACAGAACTATCTCATGTCTCTCCAACAGGAAGGCAATCCGATTATATTCACCAACGGCGACAACGACACATTCCCGCTATGGTACAACCAAGACGTGGAGGGAGTGCGCACCGATGCCCGTGTCTGCAACCTGAGCTATCTGCAAACCGACTGGTATATCGACCAGATGCGCCGCCCGGCTTACGATTCTCCTTCCGTGCCCATATCATGGAGCCGTTTGGAATACTGTGCCGGAACAAACGACTATGTGCAGGTAAATCCGTCGCTGAAAGAAGAAATAAAGAATATCTATAAGGAATATCCTGAAGAGGCAGCAAAACTCTTCGGTGAAAATCCTTTCGAGCTCAAAAACATATTAAAGTATTGGGTTCGCGGTGATGTGAACGAGACACAACGTGAAATAATCAACCAGCTCACCAATGGCAACGGACACGTCATCCCTACCGACACGGTTTACATGACAATAGACAAGGAAGCCGTGAAGAAGAGCGGCATGATGATGGCCGCCGACTCTATCCCCGACCAGATGACAATATCGCTCGAAGGCAAACGCGCACTCTACAAAGGCGACCTGATGATGCTCGAAATCATTGCCCAAAGCAACTGGACACGTCCGGTATACGTGGCGCTGACCGTCGGTCCGAGCAATTACATGAATCTCGGTGACAACTTCATACAGGAAGGACTGGCATGGCGCATATCGCCCTTTACGACAAACGCTCCCGGAGCCAAGAACTTCGACACCAAGCGCACATACGACAATCTGATGAAGCGCTTCAAATTCGGAGGCATCGACAAGGAAGGCATCTATCTCGACGAGACCGTGATGCGCATGTGCTATACCCACCGCCGTGTGTTTGTACAGCTGGCCATACAACTGGCCAACGAGGGACAGAACGGGAAAGCCGCCGAAGTGCTGGCCTACGTCGACAAGAACGTGCCGAGCTATAATGTTCCCATAGACTTTGAATCGGGTTCGCTCGACGAGGCCCGCGTATACTCAGCCATCGGCGACAAGGCAAAAGCCATGGAAATAGTCAAGCAGCTGTGGAAACGCTCCGAGCAATACCTCAACTGGTATCTCAGTCTCGATGGCATACGCTTTGCCGGCTCACAACGTGAATGTATGCTCCATTTCCATGTCCTGCAGAACGCAGCCATGCTCGGTTCTGCCAACGACAAGGCTTGGGGCGAGAAGAAGATGACCGAACTCGAGTCTTTAATCAACGCATATCACGCCAAGGGCGGATCGTTCGGAGAATAATACAGACGCTATGATAATAGAACAGCCGGCAATGTGGTTGCGTTGGTTATATCCGAGGGCAACATGGAGGATGGACAAGCACGAAAAGTCGGTATACCTGACTTTTGACGACGGCCCCATACCGGAGGCCACACCGTTCATCCTCGACACCCTTGCCGAGTTCGGCATTCATGCCACATTCTTCATGGTTGGCGACAACGTGAGAAAATATCCGGAACTATATCGCCGTGTAGTGGAGGAAGGTCACCGTATAGGTAACCATACCTTCCACCACATGGGTGGTTTCAGACATACGGTGAAGACATACAATGCCGATGCGGAACAGGCCGACAAACTGTTGCACACCGATCTGTTCCGTCCGCCACACGGATGGATGCGCCTTGACCAGTATATCTGGCTCGGACGCAAATACCGCATCGTCATGTGGGACCTCGTCACCCGCGACTATTCCAAATGGATGACAGCAGAAGGAGTTCTCGCCAACGTAAGACGATATGCCCGCAACGGCTCAATCATCACGTTTCACGACTCATTGAAAAGCATCGACAAGTTGCACTACGCATTGCCTGAGTCTATCAAATGGCTGAAAGAACAGGGATACAGTTTCAAGACATTCGAATGAAGATTGTCTGTGCCACAGTCAGAAATCAATTGAGAATTTAGAATTTAGAATTGATAATTATGATTACCATTAGTTGGTGATAAGTTATTCATAATTGAGAATTTAGAATTGAGAATTATGATTACCATTAGTTGGTGATAAGTTGTTCATAACAGTATCAACTAAAAAAGCAAATCATAATTCTCAATTCTAAATTCTCAATTATCAATTATCACAACCTTGCCAGTTCCCTTAGTATGGCATCAGGCGCCACATCTTTCAATATGACAGTCTTGTCTGCATCAAGAAGATACAGAACCGGCATTGCAGGCAAATCGTAAAGCGCACTTTCGGTTATGACGTTATTGTCGTCGTGGCCCACAATCCAACGGTGTGGCATGTCGCGTTTGGTGCGTTCCCACACATCACCGTCGCTCTCCGTGTCGATGGCAAGCACAGTCAGAAGTCCTTTCTCCTGCAATTCCGCCAGCATTTCGTCAGCAGCCAAAGAAGCGGTGATTTCACTGCAATGTTCACATTCCGGATCGTAGAACACCAACAATATATTACCCGTCGATTTTGTCCCATGAAGCGTGCGGCTCACACCATCACGGTCAACATATGCGAAGTCGGCCGCTGCCATGCCCGGACGGTTCTTTTTCGCCGTATCAAGCTGGATGCGGGCACGTATCTTCTCACTTTCGTCCAACACTCCGGCTTCAATCTGACTATTCAGAAAAAACATGAACAAGTCCTCATTACGCATAGGAGAATCCGGTTCCGAAAGATACTTCTCCGCCAGTCCGGCAAGCATCAGAAAGACAGTCTTGTCCGCTTCCGCCCTCTTCATGAGCACAGCCACGGCCTTTTCCGCTGAAGAAGCAGGGGCATACGGCAACAAGTATACGAAGTTGGAGAAGTTGCGCTCCAGGAACTCGCTGTCATGGCTGCGCAACGTGTCGCTGAAATCCATGGCGTCCCAAAAATGCTCTGCCACATAAGACGAGCGTTCGTCCGGACTGTTGAGTGCCGACGGTATGGCCGGCATGGGAAGCTCGCCGCCGTTACCGTCCAAAACAATCTGCCCACCGGCATCGGACACCCCGCCCGCTGCCTTTCTGCCGCAAGCGGCAAACAACAACGCCACGGCTATAATCCATATCAACCGCGCCGTCTGTATCTTATGATTGATCATATTCATGCTATTCGACATCACGCACACAACGTACATAAAGAGCGTCTCCGTTTGAAGCGGTCAAAGCATAGGTGTGTCCCGATGAAGCTACAAGAAAACGCCTGTCGCCCGTTCCCCGGGCTATTCCATAGATATCAAAATATTCACGTGTACACGACAGCATCGACCCGGAAGACGTTACCAATCCCAGATTGCGCATTATCGACATCTCCTTCTGATTGGGCACACGCCAATTGGTGTGTCCACGATAAGGATTACGCCCGCTGTTAAGACTGCTGCAAGGATTCTTGTTGATGGCATCTATAAGCCCGGAGGTACTGCTGCCGTAACTTATTTTCTGCACCTTATCCGTTCCCGAATACTCAAACTTTCTGGCACACATGTTATATTGCTGGTTGTATATATCATGTATAGGCAACGGTGTGTCGCGGTAAGGACGCACCGACCGCACATCGTAGTATTCAAGTGACACTATGTTATTTTTACTGTCATGCACAAATGCCGGCGTAGTTCCGTCGTTATTCTTATCGGTACCCACCATCACCGAACTCAAGTTTGTACCGAGATTACGCACACAGCGCACCTCCCAAAACCCTACAGTCCAGTTCTGGCTAAAATTGCTTACCGAAAGTCCTTCCATGGCCCACAGCACCTTACGGTCGCTCGAATAAGCCTTGAACCGTGTGTTTTTCCCTTTGTCGCCATGTCCATTGACCGGATTACCCCGAGGATAATACAGTTTGTCTCCCACCCCCTTATAGTCCATGAGGGGTGTGGTAAGCGAGTTACGACCGAGAATGATACGCAGATACTTACCCATCGTAGGTACATACCACCTCACTTCCTCCGCATCTATTCTCCCGTTACCGTTGTTGTCGCGGTTGCGGTTTGTGCAGGCATTGGCCGCCTCCATAAACTGGTTGAGGTCGGTTACACGGGTAAGTCCACCCGGTTGCGGCTCGTAGTCAGTACTGAAGCCGATGGCGGTCATACCGGCATTGCTGTTTACCTCGGCTCGTGTCACTGTGGTACGCAACATCGGCACCGTTAGCACATTATCACTCTTACTTGGCACGGTATATGCCGGATAGTTTACTCCCTGGGTATTCACCGCCCCTATCGTCTGCACCTGCGTAGCGTTGAGCACCTTGTCCCAAGTACGGTCAATTACTCCGCCCCAATTTACATACATCCAATAGTTGTTCCTTCCGTTGGACTCTGACTCAACATGCAGCGAAACGGCTCTCAGATTGAGCCCTCTGCTCTCATTACGGTGCTCCACCCCCATGGCACCTATCGTCTCGCTCATATCCACATTATAATATGTCTGTATGGACTTCTGCGAGAAAGAGTATTTCGACACCACATACAGGCTCTCCTTATCAGGAGAGATGCGGCGGTTAACCTTTATCCAACAATAGCGTGACGGCTGGTTGACATATCCTTTCCAACGATTGCCGGTTTCATCCGGTCCCTTCTCATACACATTTTCGTTCACATGTACGGTATACCATCTGTCGGTGTTGTCGGTCGGATCGACTTTTTTGTCATCAGGATGCGGATGCTTTTTCAACTCGATCATCTCGTAAATCCTTATAACCTTTCCCGGGTCATATTTGGCAAGCACGTCCTGCCCTGTTGTGGGGATAAACTCAATCCATTTGTAGTATATAGAGTCAAAATCAAGATAGTTGTTCTCGTTTATATCATAAAGAGTGCCGTTTTCATACGCCTGTATAATAAAGCCGAAACCATTGCCTATCTCCTTGTCGTTTCCCGTACGTTCCGCATTAGACAGACATACATTGAACACCCCATAGTGAGCGTCAAGGTCATAGGTATCTCCGGTGATGCGCGTAACGGTGCCCTCCATGCCCGGCACGGCTTCGTCCGTCAGAGAGTTGCTGAAAGCCTCCACGTATATGGAGTTTGCACCGGCTATGTGTACATTGTATGTATAATCCGTATTGCGACGACACTTGAAGTCACGTGCCTTACGCTCCTCGCTGTCACCTTCGCAGTAACCCAGATGCACTGTAAACACGGCATTTCCGAAAGTTTCATCACCGTGAGCCGTGTCTTCCGGATCCCTGTCTTTTATATTTCCAGGTGTCACCTGGCATCTTATCTCCACGAATGTCGCCGTGTTGTTTAGGTCCCATTCGTCCGTGGCACACAGACTTTTGTATATGCCCATATTCACTCCCGCTGTCCCGTCACCGGCAGTGACATCCTTGTATTCCGCCTCGCGGTCGTTGTATGTACGCACATCGGCCAATCCGTCGTGCTTGTTTTCCATCTGATAGAAGTCGAAAGCATATGTACCTTCGGTCTCTCCCTTCTCAATATATGCCGTGCCGAACGGTTTCGTATAGGCCAAAGCATTGCCAGTACGGTCTTGTGCCGTCACTGTCATCCCGGCCACATTGCGACAGTTCAGCTCATCGGCTACGTTACCGTCGTCCTTTCCCGAACGCTCATATACCCAGCTCTCCTTCGGAACATTCTTCAAGCTATAGCTCTGCGGCACAATAGCCACGCCATTCTCCGGAATAAGATTGAATGTGACATGCGAGACAAGTCTTCTGAGGTGTATAGAGCCTTTCAGAGTGTATTCTCCTTTGCCTGTTGTCGGAATGTACACAGGCTGCGCATTTTTGCTGTCCTCCCAATCCACCAGGCCATGATTCAGGTTGTTCTCATAATACACACCGCACATGGGAAGCAAATCGAGCGGCATCGACACACTCGTAACACCGTCCACCACAGGTGCCAGCACCGATATGGCGCAAAACTCGTCCCATGTATCGGCCTCTTCAAGAAAAGTCCTCAACACTCCTTCCTCATAAGTCACCCTACCGTCTGCCGCCACAGTATATCTACGTGCCGAACTGGTATTGTCTATGTTGGCCACTGCCGCGATATAGCTCGGTCCCGACTTTGTATCGAGCGTTATCACGTGGTCAGTGTGGCTGTCGGTGTGACTGACATCAAGCACCTTGGCATCGCTCGTGGCCTCGCCGGTAGTGGCACTGTACACCCGCAGCCACAGCGATTCCACGCGGTTGGCATGGTCGTCGGGCAGCTTCGCGCGTGTACGCACCTGCATCTCCGGCACCACAACATTCACACCGATCCTTGCCGGTGCTCCGGCCACCGTAAAGTCAAGCTCGGTGTTGTCGTCTTCACTGCACGAGCATAGCATGCCCGACGCAAATACGGCCATCAGGCAAGTCAGCGTATATATATGTGTGTAAATACTCTTCAACAGTCTCATATCATCTTGGTGTTATTCAAATCTTATATCCCCTGCCGTGCGCACATCCCACGGGCACACAGTATAGTTTATGACAAGCCTCCGTTCCGGATTGTCCGGCGATCCGACAAGTTCAAAACGGTATATATGATTGCGTAGCAGATAGCTGTAGTTGGGGTCGTTGTCCATGACAGTGGGAGTAGTCCCGCCGCCATAGTCGGCAATGTCTACGATATACCCCAACAATTCGGTGTCACGTCCGGGCTTCCTTATCTGGAGCTTTATTGCCGGCCGCAACACGTCTCCCGGTTCCAGCCCTCTCATGTCAAATTCCGGCACATACGCGGCATACACAGGCCGGCCCTCTCCGTCGTTGCCCGCCGGCAGCATCCCGAGGTCGCTGCCCTGCTCCATTTCATCCTGCGGCAACGGCAGCGTCGGTGTCGTCACCTGTACTTCCTCCACATGCCATTCCGGATTTCTCTTCATGTCGCATATCAGCGTGCCCGTCTTGTTGTAGCGCGACACCGCCGCCACCTTCACACCGCAAACACCGTCTCTTTTGCCTTCGTACAGATTGTCTATTATCTCGATTTTCGCCACTGCCCTCAACAGCATGACGGGCTCGTCGATGCTTATCTCCCCGCCGGCCCGGACTGCGGCACTCGTCATTTCAAATTCTTTCACGCCACACATCGGTATTCCCTTGTGTCCGCTTACATAAGGTTGCCACGTCTGCAATGTCTCCTTCGCCGGCGACTTGTCCGTCGGCAACCTGAAAGGCTTGTTGCGTGCCTGCCCGACCACATCGTCGATGGTGGTCACGCCACTCACCGTCAAGATGTCGTCGTATTCACATCCGAAGCTGCGCCAGTTGGCAAGCACCATGATAGCCATATTCTCCTGCGCCACAGTACCGGTCTTTAGTCCGGATGCCACCGAGACCACTCCCTGCAACGCATAAAGCCGTTCCTTACTCCCTTCAATAGTCTGCACCGACAACGGCACGAAACGTTCCTGAAACACCATTCCTTCAGTGCCGTCGGCTGTTGTCTGTCGTCTGAATATCAGTATACAATAGTCATTCCCTTCTATATCTATACGGTTTTCCTCCACGCTGTTGTCGTCGTTCGACAATTCGGGGGCACGTGTACTCCCCATGATGTCTCCCGTACAGAGATGCATTGTAACGATCATGCCGGCATCCGAATCGTTCCGCACAACGACATCGCTGCCTGCGTCACAAGACACAAGCACCGGCATCAGTCCCGCCAACAAGGCAAGAAAGAGCAGAACGTCGGACTTAATATACAGCATTTATCTACAAATCCACATTATCGAGCACTACTCTCCACGAATTGATTATCACAGACGCGCTCAGCCACTTGTGGTCGGCATCGAGGAAGAACGTCATGTTGTACTCGTCCTGGCGGTCGAGATACTCCTGATTGCTCATCTCCCTGTTGTATTTGCCTTTCACAAGCAGTGCATAGTCTATCACCGGTATCGACAGCACCTTGCTGCCGTCCTTCTTTCTCACTGTCAGCACGGGGCGGTTGCGGTCGCCTTTCCAGTCGAGCATCATCAGGCGCCCCACTGTCAGCTCGGCCACCACGGCGCTCACACCTGTAACGACGGTGCCGTCTTCGTCGGTCACTCCCGCCTCACCGCTGTACTTGCTCCATGCCCCGTACGTCACATCGCCGCCCTCCATCAGGCCGTTTTCCGAATCGAGCCGGGCATTGCCTGCTCCCTCGATGGAAAATTCGAAGTCGTTGCTGTCGAGGCCGTCGCCCGACATCTGCTGCAACACGATGCGGAACACATTGGTGTCCTTGACCAGCGGCACGGTACATGTATATTCGCCGCCGTCCTCCATTGTCGGCAGCGTCACGTCGATGCTTCCATAAAACAAGGGATGAAGATCGTCATCACAATATGCCGTGCCCCCGGCGCCGGCCTCGGTGTTGAGGGTGCACACCATGTCCGTCAGGTCCGAACGCGATCTGACGCCCACGGTGAACGACTCTCCGTCATCAAGCCCGCACCATGCCACAATACGATAGTCGCCCGCCGGCAGAGGCAGGTCGAGGGCATAGCCGTCCGCAGCGAGGCGCTCGCCGCGGTCGGTTCCATGCCACACCATGTTGCCGTCGACGTCGAAGGCATATACCGCCACCGACTTCACTTCGTGGGCAAAGGCGTCGGCAAATTTCATGTTGTAATCGTAACGGAACATCAGGCGATACTTCGCCGAACAGTCTCCCTGATCGTCGTAAATCATGCCGTTGCACGACGACACGACCAAAGCCGACACCAATGCCACTATCACAGACGCTACTGTCCGAAACATGCCGATATATGATGACTTCTTCATCTTGTTTTATGAAATTGATCGTTTGAATATCAAAACTCAGTCAAAGCACTCAGTCAAATCTCTTATTATTTCAGATCTACTGTGCTCTTCACCACACGCCATGAAAGAACCTTGATGCGGGCGGCAAGATAAGACTCCTCGTCTTTGGGCTGCTCAGGATCGATAACATCATCCGGATTATACACAGGAGTGCCCAAGCCGGTAACACTGTTTATCACCACCTGATAAGAGTGGTTGCGCACCACACCGTATGCACCCACACTGGGAACATCTTGGCCCTTACCATCTTGTGTTATCTTTCCGAGGTGACGTATGTCTGTGTAGTAGTAGGTCTTTCCATCTTTCCACACCTTTGCATTGCCCAACTCCTTAAGCTGTTTGTTAACGGCCTCAATATCGGCTGTTTCAGCAGCGTCTCTTGAAAGATAGAACGTATTGCTTTCTGCATCGTCGACAAGAACAGCATATGAAGCGTCGTCGGCAAATCGAATCATTTCAGGAGTGATCAGCGCTCTCGTATTCTCATCTTTCTGATAATACACACCGGAGAAATTTGCCATGGTAATCAACACTCCATTCACGTCAGAGCGTATACCCCTCCACTCTGCAATCTCAATCGGTTTTCCGGTTTTGTCGACCAGCTGTGATGCTACAAGTATCTTTGTCGGTTTTTCAGGTGCCGCAACAGTTCCATCAGTAGTGTTCTTAGACGCATTCTCTTGAACGTATGTATAGTTGATGTCTTTATCCTCATTATACACCATATCGCCTTTCTGGTCCACCCCACCTACTTTAAACATCAGCGCATCGTTATAATTGCGGTTTATATATGTCATGCCAGCAGGATTCATGGCCCTGAACGAACGGAAGTAGTCGGGCCATGTCCAGTTGGTGATGCCAAGTTGCTTGTCTGTCCATTTCGGATCGATGTTCTTGAACAAATAAGACTTTTCCGTCTCCGTGGCAATGTTCCATCCCAAGAATTTCACATATACACGCTTATCCTCATCAGCCGATTTGTCTGTGGTCTGACCGGTATAATACAATGTCTCATTATCAACAGTTATATCATCCGCTCCGACTGTCATCTGTGCGCCTACACTCACCTTTGCAAGTACACGCTCAACATAGATATCCACCGGTGTTTTCTTTGCTTCTGTATCCGAAGTTTTGAAAAAAGACTGTATGTTGTCTACCTCCATCTTCTTCACTCCACTACCGTTGCCACTGGAAGAGTAAACACTGCTGCTCATTACGAATTTATTATCATTCCTGTCAAAACTATAATCGTTAACAATTTCCGACAGCTCACTAAGCGACATGCCTGTGCCGTCCTGTTTTGTCAATGCCTTGTCTGCATTAAGTACAGCCACGATCTTGTCAGGAATCAAATCACCCTTTTCTGTGTTGATAACGACCGTAACATCCAACAACATCTCCACGTTTGGCATACCGTCTTCTTTTTCTGCAGTGGTGGGCGAATTATAATAATTGACATAAGTGTCGCCCTGCTTTACGACATTGGCTGCAGAACCATCCGCATTGTAAAAATAGAAATAAGCGTTGGTAACATCGTTTTCCTTTCCGGTGCCTTTTTCATAATCGGCCTTGTTGCCATCGTCGTCAACAGGGTCGCCTACCTCTGTGGCACGTGTGCCTTCGTTTGCCGACATCACACTCACCGAAAGATAGAGATTCTGTCCGTTAGCGATACCGTCGGGGGTCGTTTCTCCCCCGACAACGTCGTCGCTGCTCGAGCAAGAAGCCATCATGCCCACTGCACAAAAGGCTCCAAATAAAAATTTTAAATTCTTCATAATTACAATACTGTTTATTGATTAATACTATGTTTGTTCTCTGTCATTTCTTTGCGGCCAGCTTCTTCATCCGCTTCTCCGTCTCGGCGATCACGGTCTCGGCCTCGGCTATGCCGCCTTTGCGCGCCTCCTCAAGCAATGCCCGCGCACGCTCGTAGTCCTTGGTCAGGTAGGCATGCACTCCACGTGCATATGCGGCCTCCGGCGAGTTGCCCGCCTTGTCGAGATAGCGCTGTGACGACACATAATCTCCGCGCTGCATGGCGGCATTGGCTGCATTGAGATTGGCCACGGCATCGTGGGGATACATCTTCACGGCCACGTCAAACACATCGCAGAACTCGTCGCTGCCCGGCTCATGGCTGTTGGCCAGCAGATACAGTTCGTTGAGGCTCAGCTTCTGCGGCTGCGTGCGCATGATGCGCTCTATGTCGTAGATGTCGGTGAAGTTGCGCACCACATACCTTATGCAATAGTCGGTACGGCGAAGCGACGGGTAGCAGTTGTCCAACAGAAACTTGTATTCGTCGGGATAGGCCCGCTTTATGGCTGCCTCCTTGGCGTCGGGCTCCATGCCGCTGTCTATCATGGCCAGTATCTCGCTGCGGTGCTCCAGATTGGACCGCTCCACAAAACGCCGCAGCCCCTCCCAGTTCTCCGGCTCGTAGCCGGTGCGCACCACGCCTTCGTCAAAATGGTGCAGCCGCTGCAGATGGGTCTTCAGCGCCTGCACACGTCCCTTAGCCAGATCGGCGTTGTGACTGTACGGACTCTCGGGCGATGCGAATCCCTTCAGGTCTACGTTGAGTATGGTTATGTCCTTGTCGCTTCGCACGGTGTCTATGCTCGCGTTGATTTTGCCTATCTCCGTGCGGTTGTCCATTATCTCGGGCTTCAGCACAGTCTTGTCCACCTCGAATATCACGTATGCCGTGCCGGTGATGGAGTCGGTCTTCACCCCCTGTGCCACAGGGGTCACATAGAGCATCTTCGGCACATACTCCACATATCCGCCCAGCCCCAACATCCACTCGTCGAGTATCGAGTTGCAGCAACCGTATTCATAGCAGGCCAGCTTGAGCCGTGCTCCCGACATCCATTCGCCGTAGGGCACGGCGGCGCTGTAGGCGAAAGTGTCAGGACAGTCGGCCGTGCGCAGCACGGTCTCGTCCTTGCCTGTGAGCATGCTCTCGCCGTTGCGCACATAATGGTAGTAGCGGCGACGTCCGTAGATGCCCACCGACGGCAGGTCTACAGAGTCGTTGCCATTGACCATGCGCGGAGTGAGCAGCACGGCACCGGTGCTCTTGAGGTCCAGGCGCGACAGGTCTATATCGAAGTCCACTTCGATGTTGCTGCCGTTTCGCTCGAAAGCGGCGTCAGCCACGCCCACTTCCTTGTGCTGTGCCCTCAACGGTTGCATCCATCCGGCAATCAGAATCGTCAATGCTATTATCGTCTTTCCCATATCCAAATATCCTTAATCTCAAAAAAAATGATGTTGCAGGTTTTTACCCTTTCTGTAAAAAGCAGATATACTATTCAAAACATATACACTATGTTCACGGCCGCCTTCGTCGGACCGACATAGTGGTGCGACTTGTCTGCCTCCACCTTTCTGCCGCAACCGGCACACTTGAAACGGTCGTAGCGTGTGAAGGAATAGCCGAGCCCCAGTTCGGCCTCAATATTCCAGTGTTTGTCAAGAATCCAGGCATATCCGTACGACACGCCCCCTCCGACAAACCATCCCTGGAAACGTGCATCTGACAACTTCGAGAAATCGGTGCCAAGAAAAGAGATACCGTTCTTTATCCCACCTATATTGAATTGTCCGCCATGCAGATGTGCACCGACGAAATGTCCCGAGAAGCGGTCGCACAGCCAGTAGCGCACACCGGGCTGCACCGACCAATGCTTCCAGCGTCGGTCGTGCGACAGGCTCCAGGCATTGAACTCGCCAATGACATCCAATGTCAGGCGGGGAGACAGTCCCACCTCAACACCGGCATTGATATTCATCAATCCGTCAGAAAGAACATTCGTCTTTAATGCCACTTTCTGAGCCTCAAGTGCCACAGCCGTCTGCAAAAGAAAAATCAAAACAATTACACGTCTCATATGTTAGCTAATCTTATAATCCATAAATACGGTATACCACTTTTTTACCGGTAGAAATGCAAATTAAGAAAAAAAGATTATCAAATTTACCCCCCGAAAAATTACCCTTTATTAACTTAAAACACGGGTATTTATATAAATTTAATATTTAAATCACAAAATAGCATATTATATATCATATGAAGCCAAGTGGGAATACAAACACTACAGAATATGATACAATTTATTTTGTCCTATAGGAAAATTTCAGACAATGCAAAGAAAAATATCTACATTTTCGCCAAATCAAATGAGCAGAGTGAAACTTGTTTCAACTATGTCGTGGCAAGAAAACACACATAAAAATGAACGCCCGGCATTTGTTTTTGGCATAAAATAACTGTTTTTATTTTGCCATTCAGCCAATGATTGTTATTTTTGCATTATAATGAACGAAAATGTATATACACAGTTTTTGGAAAAACATGGTGTGCGGCCTACGGCCAACCGTATTCTGATAATCAAGGCTCTTGTTGCAGCAGGACGCCCTATGTCTCTGTCCGAACTGGACAGCAGCATGGTCACTGTTGACAAGTCGAGCATATTCCGTGCACTGACCACGTTCCGCGAGCACAGGTTGCTGCATGTCATAGACAACGGATGTGACGGCGTGCGCTACGAACTGTGCATGTGCCACGACCACGACACCGACAGCGATATCCACGTCCACTTCTACTGCGAGCAGTGCCGCCGCACGTTCTGCATAGACAATGTGCCGGTGCCGCCCGTGCCTCTGCCCGACGGCTACCGCCCCACCACAGCCAACTATATGGTAAAGGGTGTATGCCCGGAGTGTGTCGACAAGAGATAACGATAAGTCAGCCAACAGAATAAAACCACATTATTGTCCGGACATAAGATGAACGCGCCTTGTTGGAACAAAACGAGCCTTCCAGGGCGCGTTCTTTCCCAACAAAGCGCGTTTTGTCCCAACTACTTGCGTGACATTGTTATATCCTGTGCGCTCAATATCCCCCTTTGGGGGATTATAGGGGTCTGTCCATTATTTTCTTAATTTTCCGCACTTTTTTTCTTCCATTCTGGAAAAGCCGCGGGGCCTTCTCTGCTTTCTTGACACACATTTCGGGTGCCCCGTTCTTGCCGTAAGGGCCTCCCGGGACTCCCATTACGGCGTTATTGTCTCGCCGCGGCGGCCTCGTTGCAATGCCGGGAGGCCGCCGTTGCAACCTCGCGAGGGCCTCTCTGCTTTTCTTACACGCCTACTTTACGGTATAATCAGCGTAAGTGCCTGACTGTCAGCACATCCTATTTTAGCCAAAAAATCGCGTTTTTCGGGCCATTGCCTGCAAAACGCGATTTTGTGACGAACGAGAAAGTGTTTTGTCATGTTTTTTTACGAATCTTAGATACCGATAAGTTTCTGAGAACGTTATATGAGCGAAGTCGTTAAAATACGAAATTACTCAATTGCAACAATGTCATATTCTGTATTTTAATAAGTTGGTCAACAGAATAAAACTACATAATCACTCGGATATAGGATGGATGCGCCTTGGATGGATGCGCCTTGAAAAGGCAACGAGCACATAGCCCGGGGCAGAGCGCAGCGGCACCCCGGGAATCAAACATCGACACTCCGCGCCCTGCAAGGGCAAAAGCATAAAAAACATACAACACATAAACTGTAAATACCTGATAATTAACGCTTTTGCCCTTTCAGGGCGAGTGTATACAATCGTGTTGTTCCCGGGGTTCCGCTTCGCTCTGCCCCGGGCTATGTGCTCGTTGCCTTTTCAAGGCGCATCCATCCAAAGCGCATCCATCCTATATCCGAGTGATTATGTAGTCTAATTTTGTTGACCAGCTTATCTATATGACAGACAAACCTGTAACTCCTTATATTATATAAAACAACAACTACCTTCAATTTAATTTGCACGACCGGAAATTAATGGCTAAATTTGCAACTGCGGCTAAAACATACCGCAGTTGCAGATTTTTTTATTACGACAAATCAGACAAACGACAATACTTATCTACATCAAAAGACATATTTACCGATTCAAATAGCAACGATTATGCAACAGATAGACAACAGCAGGATATTGCAGGCTCTGATAAGGGGATTTTTCGACGCACTTTATTGCGGACTGACTGACTATCAGGACAGCACAGCCAAAGAACTGATTCAGCCGAAGAAGATAAAAGAGGTGATGACGGAAAACTACGAGAAGATTTCGGTGGTGTTCAACGACACGCTGTTCTACCCCATCTCGTGCCTCAACTACACCTACGACGAGGTGACGGAAATGCTGAAAGGCATCGACCCTGACAACGTCGACATGCTCGAACTGGTGAAAAAGGCGTGCCGCACCGACGAGTGCTTCGAAACTATGAAGAACGGGTATTGCCGCAATCTGCTGACAATGCTCGAAGGACGCTATCCCACCTTGCACGGTTTCTTTGAAGAAAAGGACAAATACGGTGAAGAAAAACAAAGCGGGAACGGTGAAAAAGATGGCGGAAACAATGCCAATGAACAGGACCGGCATACCGACAGCGACGCTGCCATCGGCATGGCCGTGCGCACGGTGATGACGGCCTACGCCCAAGGACTGAGACAAAGCGGAAAGACTGAGGTGAAGCTGCATCAAGGTACGCTGTTCCGTCTGGTACTCGACGCTGTAACCACACTGCTGCACGACGCTCCGATAGACAGCAGCCACATGGAGAGCTTCGAGGAGCTGGTGATGGCCGTGTGCAAGACAAGCCACAACATCGACGTAATGACGGACGAGATGAACCGCATGCACGAAGAACTTATTTTTAAATGAAGAATGAAAAATGAAAAATTAAGAGTGAGGAATGAAGAATACTTATACTAATCAGACAAAGGCAATCATGAAGCATAACATCAAAGCTGCCATTCTCTTTATGGCTTTCGCATGCACGGCGATGAGTGCGATGGCGCAGTTCTCGAAACCGCGACGCACATATCTCGAGTATATCATAACCACCGACCATGCCGACCGCAACTACAATACTGGCGAACAGGCCAACGTGAAGATAGAGGCGTATAAGGGCGGAGTGCCCGTGGACGGAGTAAAGGTACACTACACCACCGGCGACGAGATGTTCCCTGCCGAACGCAAAGACTCCACTACATTCAGGGCCGGAGTGGCAACGATACCCGTGGGCACACGCACCGAACCGGGGTTCAAGGCGTGCAACCTGCAATTCACTGTTTACGACAAGACAGTGAAAGACATGGTGAAGGTGGCATTCAGTCCGTACGACATCAAACCGTTTACCACAATGCCCGACGATTTCGACCGATTCTGGCAGAAGACGCTGAAGAAGGCGGAGAAGACGGCACTCGATCCAGAGATTACGCCGCTGCCGAAGTATTCTACCGACAAGGTGGAGGTGGCACTCGTGAAAATCAACGTGGGTCCCGACGGACGACACATGTACGGATATCTTACCAAACCGCGCGACGGACGCCGCCACCCCGTGCTGTTCTGCCCTCCGGGTGCGGGAGCATCGAAGATTTCACCCACCACCTATTACAGCGAGCATGGCTTTATCTATCTGAATATCAACATTCACAACGGATGCAATCCGGAACTCGACGATGCGGCATATGCCGAAGCCAAGAGCAATGCCGAAGGATACAACCGCCGCGGAATAGGGAGCAAGGAAACCTTTTACTATCGTGAGGTGTACGCGGGCTGTTCACGTTGCATTGACTTTTTGTGTACGCTGCCCGAATGGGACGGCCGCAACGTTGGCGTGACGGGAGGCAGCCAAGGCGGTGCATTGTCCATTGTCACGGCTGCACTCAATCCGAAAGTGACATTCTGCTCGCCTTTCTACCCTGCCCTGTGCGACCTGACGGGATTCCGACACGGACGTGCCGGCGGATGGCCGAAGTACTTCAACAAGACTGCCGAAGCCGACGGTGCTGAAGAGACCATGCAGTATTACGATGTGGTGAACTTCGCGCGCCGTCTGAAATGTCCCGTATTCTATTCTTTCGGATACAACGACGAAACCTGCTCGCCCACATCCACATTTGCCGCTTACAATGAAATCACAGCTCCGAAAACACTCTCCACTACGCCCACAAGCGGACACTGGCGCTTCACGGAGACGAACGACGAATCGGTGGAGTGGATGAAACATTTTTGTAATTGAGAGTTGAGAATGGATAATTATGATTAGCTTCATGACCTTAATTCAAACGGTTCTATGGTTCATACAATATCCTCTTCTGAATTCTGATTCACATCTGAATAAAAAACAAATACATACTACAATGAAAAAGAAACTAATCGGAATTCTGACAAGTATTGTCACCTGCACTATTTGTCTACAAGCACAGCAGGAGTACAAATTATGGTACGACCGACCGGCCGGCAAATGGATTGAAGCCCTGCCGCTTGGCAACGGCCGTTTGGGCGCGATGGTCTACGGCGACCCGTCGAACGAAGAAATCCAGCTGAACGAAGAGACCGTATGGGGCGGCTCTCCCCACAACAACACCAACACGAAAGCCAAAGATGCGCTGGCCGAAATACGCCGCCTCATCTTCGACGGCAAGAACATGGAGGCAACCGACCTGTGCGGCAAGACAATCTCTTCACCACGCGCCAAAGGCATGCCCTATCAGACAGCCGGCTCACTGCATCTCGACTTCGGCAACTTCCGCAGCTACGCCAACTACTACCGCGAGCTCGACCTCGACCGCGCCGTGACCACCACACGCTTCACCTCGGGCGATGTCGACTACGTACGCGAGACGATAACATCACTTAACAACGACGTTATCTTGATGCGGCTAACGGCTTCCAAGCCCGGCAGCATCTCCTTCACGGCCCGCTACACCTCGCCCATGCCCGACACGAAACGCAGTGTGACAACCGACGGCCTGTTGGTGTTGGAGGGCAAGGGCAGCGACCACGAAGGCATTGAAGGCAAAATCCGCTACGCCACCCTGCTGCAATGCCAGCTCGACGGCGGCCGCCAGAAGTCGCAGGGCGACACCGCGCTCGTTGTAAGCAAGGCCAACAGCGTACTGCTGTGCATATCCATCGGAACAAACTTCAAGAACAACAAAGACATATCGGGCGACGCCATGACCAAGGCCAAAGCACTCCTCGGCAAGCGCCCCGCACTGAACAGCTTCGAACAAGCCCGCGACGCACACACCGAAGCCTACCGCAAATACTTCCGCCGCTCGATGCTCGACTTAGGACGCAACGCCCAGGCCGACAAGCCGACGGACGTGCGCATCCGCGAGTTCAACACCCTGTTCGACCCGCAGCTGCCCGCCCTGCTGTACCAGTTCGGGCGCTATCTGCTCATCTGCTCCTCGCAGCCCGGCGGCCAGCCCGCCAACCTGCAAGGTATATGGAACGACAAGGAGCGCGGAGCGTGGGACGGCAAGTACACCACCAACATCAACGTCGAGATGAACTACTGGCCGGCCGAAATCACCTCAATCCCCGAAATGCACGAGCCGTTCCTGCAGCTGATACGCGAGGTGGCCGAAACCGGCAAGCAAAGCGCCTCCGAGATGTACGGCTGCCGCGGCTGGATGCTGCACCACAACACCGACATCTGGCGCATCACCGGCTCGGTCGACAAGCCCTCAACCGGTGTATGGACCACGTGCAACGCCTGGTTCTGCCAGCATCTGTGGGACCGCTACCTCTTCTCGGGCGACCGCCGGTATCTGTCGGAAGTATACCCGATAATGAAGTCGGCATGCGAGTTCTACTTCGACTTCCTGGTCAAAGAGCCCAAGAACGGATGGCTCGTGGTGTCGCCCTCGTGCTCTCCCGAGAACCCGCCAAACATCAACTGCAAGCGCACATTCACCATCGTGGCCGGATGCACAATGGACAATCAGATGGTTAACGACCTGATGCGCAACACCCTCGAGGCCGCCGACATTTTGGGCGAGAGAGACAAGACCTTTGTACGCGAGCTGAAGAAAACCATCAAGCAACTCCCGCCCATGCAGATAGGCCACTGGGGACAGGTGCAGGAGTGGATGCACGACTGGGACAATCCCAAGGACCGCCACCGCCACGTGTCCCACCTGTGGGGCCTGTATCCAGGACGTCAGATAACCGTCAACAACTCTCCCGAGCTGATGGCTGCGGCCATGAAGACGCTCAAAGCCCGCGGCGACCACTCCACCGGTTGGTCGATGGGATGGAAGATAAACTTCTGGGCACGCCTGCTCGACGGCGACCACACCTACAAGCTCATCTCCGAACTCATCAGCGTGTGCACCGAAGAGCGCGGACAGGGCGGCGGCCTTTACCCCAACATGTTCGACGCCCACCCGCCTTTCCAAATCGACGGCAACTTCGGCGCCACAGCCGGCATTGCCGAGATGCTCATACAGAGCCACGACAACGCCCTGCATCTGCTGCCCGCCCTGCCGAGCGTATGGCGCGAAGGCAAAGTCACCGGATTGCGTGCCCGTGGAGGCTTTGTGCTTGAGTCGATGGACTGGCACGACGGCCATCTGTCGCAAGCCACCCTGCGCTCCACCATCGGCGGCACGATGCGCGTGCGTAGCGCCGTTCCGCTGACACTCGACGGCAAAGAGTTGAAGCCCGCCACCGGCGAATGCCCCAACCCGATGCTCCGCTCGCAGACCATCCGCAAGCCATTGGTCAACAAGAAGGCTCCCAAAGATGCGATTACAATCCGCACCTGCCACGAATACGACATAGCGACAACCGCCGGCGGCACGTATGTACTGAAACAGGCCGGTAACAATTAAAATATCACTGCGACAATGAGAATACTCCAATTCTGCATCATGGCGGCGACACTGGCAACATCTGCAGTACTGGCAATGTTCACAGCGCTGCCCGCCTCTGCGCAGGACGCCCCGCGAACCACCAACCTCGGCATCAGCGGTCCGTCGATGACTGCCGTGGGAGGCCCCGGCGCCCACTTCCTGAAGTACAACAGCAACCCCAACGCCGGCAGCGCCGTGCGCGACGGACTCATCCCACCCATAGGTCCGCTCATCGACGCGCAGATACGCGATGCCGTAATCTGCGTGGGGCACGACGGCCGCTACTACATGACGGGGTCGTGCGGCGACGATATATGGAAGCAGAACGACGGCGTGGAGCTGTGGGTATCGTCCGACCTGCGCTCGTGGGACTACATGGGACTGGTGTGGTCGTTCGACCGCGACGGCACGTGGCAGCGCGAATGGCGTCATCACCACCGTCCGGTGCGCGCCCTGTGGGCACCCGAGATTCACTATGTAAAGGGCAACTACTTCATCACCCTGAGCATGCCACCCGGCGACAGAGGACTGCTGAAAAGCTCTACCGGCCGCCCCGAGGGCCCGTATGTCAACGCGCTGGCCGACGACGGTAAGTGGGACGGCGACATCGACGCCTCGCTCTTTGAAGATACCGACGGCACCGTCTACGTGATATGGGGCGGCGGATGGATAGCACGCATGAAGGACGACATGAGCGGCATGGCCGAAGAGCCGCGCCAGCCCATACTCCTCAATCCCGATACCGTGGCCTCGCACCACGCCCGCACATGCCCCAAGCGCTGCGGCGCCACCGACATAGGGCACGAAGGCGCATCGCTGTTCAAGCGCAACGGTCTGTACTACCTCACCGCCGCCGACCAGTACGAGGGCCGCTACAGCAGCATGGCCGCCGTTTCGGAAAACATCTACGGTCCCTACCGCATGCGCCACGAGGCAGTGCCGTGCGGCGGTGGCACCGGATATTTCCGCGACCACAGCGGCAACTGGTGGTGCATGTTCTTCGGCAACGACAACCAGGCACCATTCCGCGAGATGCCAGCCATGATACGTGTTGACTTCGCCACTGACGGGCGAATATTCCCAGCCAGACAACAGCCTCATCTCAATGCTGCAGAGCAGGCACGATGGAATGTGATGTGGAAAAAGAAGTGGAGCTCTTTTTAAATGAGATTCATTTCATGAATTAATGGGGCTGTATCAAAATCCGGTTCATTAAAGTAGGAACATGTTCCTGCTTTAACACAGCCTCCTACCCGATGTTTAGTTCCGGTATTGTAGCTTTGATACAATGATGTGGATTGGATAAGGCTCTGAAATTTCGATATCCATCTACTCCCCTCACAAAAAAGTCAAGTTGTTAAAGCATGCCAATAAACCATAAACGTAATACAACTTAAATATATTTTGAAAGTAATTAACTACGCCGACAGTATATGCTCCTGATAAGTTACGTAACTTTGCATTCAACAACAGAACAACTTATTCATCATTTAAACATTATTCATTATGAAAACAAAAGAAACAATGCCCGTGAACGGAAAATTCGAGTTGATAACACTGCCATACGACGCTAACGCACTTGAGCCCATCATCAGTTCGGAAACCATCGGCTATCATCACGGCAAACATCTGCAAACATACGTGAACAATCTGAACGCAGCACTGCCCGGAAGCCGATACGAAGGAATGTCACTCGAAGAAATCGTAAAGACGGCCGACGGTACTGTGTTCAACAATGCCGGCCAGATACTCAACCACAACATGTACTTCACCCAGCTCTGCCCGCCCTGCGATACAGAGTGTGTTCCCGCATGCAAACTGATGAGCGCCATCGACAGTCAGTTCGGCTCGTTTGAAACATTCAAGCAGGAGTTCGTACAGAAAGGGTCCACTCTCTTCGGCTCGGGATGGGTGTGGCTGTCGGCCGACAACTCCAACAAACTCATCATTACACAAGAGCAAAACGCCGGCAACCCGCTGCGTCAGGGGCTGCGTCCGCTGCTCACCTTCGACGTATGGGAGCACGCCTACTACCTCGACTTCCAAAACCGCCGTGCCGACCATCTGGCCGAGATATGGAAAGTAATCGACTGGGAGGTTGTAGACAAAAGATTTGAGCAATAACTGACCCGACAGCATCAACAATGCATTCTGGTTGGAAAACCAGCAATAGCAAATGAAAGATTGGGACCGGAAAATCATGATTACTCCTGCTGATGGAACATCCATGGAGTGCCAAGAGTGCAAATCATAATTCTCCACTCCCAATCTTTCATTTGATAAATTTCAATTCTACTATAATAAAATCGTCAATTATGCCTGTGTTCTCCATAAAAAGCCATACCTTTGTATGGTGATAAGAAATCAGAAAATCTATCAGACAAATCAAACGTAATAGAATGAAAAGCGATCCGAAAAACTGTCTCTATTGTCAGAACAATGAGACACTGAAAAGTCTTATGATTGAAGTGGCGAAATTGAGTGTTTCGCGTGTGTTCATATTCAAGGAGCAGACCTACAGGGGACGTTGCCTCGTGGCATACAACGGACATGTGGACGACTTGAATCTGATGAGCGACGACGAGCGCAACGCTTTCATGGCCGATGTGGCCAATGTGACACGAGCCATGCAGAAGATATTCAATCCCGCAAAAATCAACTATGGAGCCTATTCCGACACTTTGGAGCATCTGCACTTCCACCTCATCCCCAAGTACGAGGACGGTCCCGACTTCGGCGGTGTGTTCCGGATGAACCCCAAGCAGGTGTATCTTACCGACGAGGAATATGCCCAAATGGCAGAAGCGTTGAAGAAAGAACTGTGACAGATTCTTTCCATCAGCAATCAATAAAGCCTTGGGTCCAAATGCACAATCATGATTGCGCATTTGGACCCAAGGCTTTATTGATAAATAAACACTATACTTAATCAGCGCTGTTCTCCGGACGGAGCTGGCGCACGGTCTCTGCAGCACGCCACATTTCCATGTTACGCATGGCCTCGAGTTCCTTGTTGAGCCCTTCGCGATAATCGGCCTTTGAATTGCTGTCGATGGAAATCTGCGCCTCGTTTCCGGTCTTCACGGAGTAATATAGCCACTGCATGACAGGCTTGATGGCGTCGCGGAAACGGGGAGCCCAGTCGAGCGCGCCACGCTGTGCCGTGGTAGAGCAGTTGGCATACATCCAGTCCATACCTTTCTGCGCGAAAAGCGGCATCAGACTCTGTGTAAGTTCCTCAACAGTCTCGTTGAAAGCCTCCGACGGCGAGTGGCCGTTTTCGCGAAGCACCTCATACTGAGCTTCGAGCAATCCCTCGATAGCACCCATCAGCGAACCGCGCTCGCCTGTGAGGTCACTCGTTGCCTCACGCTGGAATGTAGTCTTGAAAAGATAGCCCGCACCGATACCTATACCGAAAGCAATAGTCTTCTCCTCAGCCTTGCCCGACGCATCCTGATAAACGGCATATGAACAGTTAAGTCCGCGACCCTCAAGGAACATTGTGCGGAGCGATGTGCCCGAACCTTTGGGAGCAACGAGAATAACATCTATATCCGACGGAGGTATAACGCCTGTACGGTCACTCCAGTTGATTGCAAAACCATGTGAATAGTATAGAGTCTTGCCAGGTGTAAGATAAGGCTTGATGGATGGCCATGCCTGAATCTGGCCTGCATCCGAGAGCAGCATACAGATTATCGTACCTTTCTCGGCAGCCTCCTCAATAGAGAACAGTGTCTTGCCCGGCACCCATCCGTCGGCCACAGCCTTGTCGTATGTCTTGCCCTGTCGCTGCCCTACAATGACGTTGAATCCATTGTCACGCAGGTTGCAGGCCTGTCCCGGACCCTGGATACCATATCCGATTACAGCGATGGTTTCATTTTTCAACACTTCACGAGCTTTCTCCAATGAAAATTCTTTGTTGGTGACAACTGTTTCTATTACGCCACCGAAATTCATTTCTGCCATATTATATCTGTTTTTTACAGCGGCTACGTCAACTGTTCGCCGCGGGTTATTATTAATCTTGTCACTAAAATGAGCTGCAAAAGTATAAAATTAAAACGAAAACACCAAATTTACTTTCATTTTTCTACAAATTCAATCTTACATCTGCACACTTCGGTTTCTTTTGAGCCGGTATCCTCACACTTTGTTATGCGCACGCAGCACTCATCGTCAGCCGTTTTTTCGCTGTAGAAATTCAGCCTGTCACCGGCATGACTCTCGGCCACATAGGCTATATCGAAACGGTGCAGCCGGTATATCCGGTAGAAGTCGACAGAAAAGAGGTCGAGCACATGCTCTATATACTTAACCGAATTGATGTGTCCATTCACATCCACATCGTTATAATATGTATCTATGGTACGCACAAGTTCAGCGCCGCCACCCATCTTCACACGCGAGCTCTTCTCTATGGGGCATTCACGCTCCGTCTCTATCCATTCGCGGATGGAACCATCACGTATGGCGAATATATCCTGCGGCTGTCTCGTGTCGGTGTCAATCATGGCCCATACACTGCGACCATATCCGAACACACGGCCGTCTTCACCAACCACACTGAAATTACGGTTTGTGAAATATCTCATAGCGCTCTCCACCCATGTCTCCACATAAAACTTGGAATACTGCTCCGGCATCTCCTCCATCTCTATAGCCAGCCGGGACAATACCCATGTCTTGTGTATCGGATTGAGATAGTTCATTCCGAAACCGCGGTCGGTTGAGTGAAAGTCGGCCGCATTGAGCATGTGGTTGCCGAGGTGCCCCATAAATAGCCTGTGCGAGAAATCACAGTGGAACGGCTCTGCCATAAAGAGATATTTTCCTGTCTTATCCATAATAAATGCGGTTTACACTTTACCTGATTTCCTCTTTTCCAAATAGTCGGTAACTTCCTCCTGCGTGCTCCGAGTCACGGCTATACGCCCCGAGCGCGTGTACTGCAGGACACAGCCGAAGTCATCGAGCACCCTGTACAGACTCAGGATTTCTTCCGTGCGTCCGTTTTTCATCACAATCACATATGTGGGATTCACCTCGGTAATTGTAGCCTCATGACGTCGTATTGTGCGCGATATTTCCGGATTTCCCAGCACCACGTCAGTGGCGAGCTTGTACAGTCCAGTCTCTCGGATGAACAGTTCGTCATCGGTATAGAACAGAGCTTTCACCACATCTATCTTCTTCTCTATCTGCCTCGTTATCTTCGTTATCTGGTCTTCGTCGCTCCATGCCGTTATGGTATACTTGTGAATCCCCACAATACTCGATGCCGATACATTCAGACTCTCTATATTTACCTGACGACGTGTAAACACGGCAGTAATCTGGTTGAGAATACCGGCAAGGTTCTCTGAATAAACCAACAATGTATATAGTTTCTTATCTTCCATTCTTTATTGTCCTCTTGCTTTTCTTTCTAAATGTCTATCGCCAGCATCATCTCGTCAATGCTCTTGCCCGGAGGTGTCATAGGCAGCACGTTGTCGTCCTCCTTTATGGCGCATTCGAGGATATAAGGCCCACCGGTGGCCAACATCTTTCCGACAGCCCCGGCAAGGTCAGACCGGTCCGTAACTACAGCATAGGGGATACGGTAGGCCGCCGCTACATGACTATAGTCCGGATTCATCATACGTGTGAACGACTGCCTGTGTCCGAAAAACATGTCCTGCCACTGACGCACGTTGCCAAGATAGTTGTTGTTCATCAGAATCATCTTGACGGGTGCCTGCTGTTCCATGATGGTACCTAACTCCTGAATGCTCATCTGGAAGCCTCCGTCACCCGAGAACATACACACCGTGCGTCCCGGGGCACCGAATGTTGCACCGATGGCTGCGGGAATGCCGAATCCCATAGTGCCCAGGCCTCCGCTCGTAACGATGGAGCGCTTGCGGTTATACTTGAAGTAACGACTTGAGAACATCTGGTTCTGTCCCACATCGGTCACCAACACGGCCTCGCCTCCGGTTGCCTCAGCCACGGCATTGACAACCTCACCCATCAGCAGCGGACCACCGGCAGGATGTATGGCCGGTTCTATAACAGCCTCACGCTCCTGCTCATAAAGCGGCTTGAAACTGTCAGTCCACTCATGATGGTCATTCTTTCTGAGCAGACGGGTTATGGCCGGCAGTGTCACCTTACAGTCGCCAATCACAGCCACATCGGTCTTTATGCACTTGTCTATTTCAGAATGGTCGATGTCGAGGTGTATGACCTTGGCCTGCCGGGCATATGTTGATGTGAGTCCCGTAACACGGTCACTGAAACGCATTCCGATGGCGATGAGCACATCACACTCCTGTTCCTTGATGTTGGGTGCCAAATTGCCGTGCATGCCCAACATACCCATATTGAGCGGATGGTCTGTCGGTAAAGCCGACAAACCGAGCAGCGTACGGGCTGCGGGTATGTCTGCCTTTTCCAAAAACTCCACCAGCTCGTTGTGCGCTCCGCCCAATTCCACTCCCTGTCCAACAAGAGCCAAAGGGCGTTCCGCATTGTTTATCAGATCTGCTGCAGCGGCTATGGCAGTGGCGGACGGTTGGGGATAAGGCACATAGCTGCGTACAAAATCAACATGCTCAGGCTTCCATTCCGTAGTGGTTATCTGAGCGTTCTTCGGGAAGTCGAGTACCACCGGACCAGGCCGGCCCGTGCGGGCTATATAGAAAGCCTTGCTCACCGCCCATGCAATATCTTCCGCACGGCGAATCTGATAGCTCCATTTCGATATAGGCTGCGCCACTCCCACGAGGTCGACCTCCTGAAAGGCATCGGTGCCGAGTGCCGCCGTTCCCACCTGTCCGGCTATCACGACAATGGGTGTAGAATCAAGCATGGCATCGGCCACACCCGTAAGCGTATTGGTGGCGCCCGGACCGCTCGTTACTATGCATACCCCTACCTCACCGCTCACACGTGCATAGCCCTCGGCTGCGTGCGTGGCAGCCTGCTCGTGGCGCATCAGTATGTGATCGAACGTCTTCTTATCGCCCCTCGTATAGTCGTAAAGCGCGTCAAACACAGGCATTATCGAACCGCCGGGGTAACCGAAGATGGTATTCACACCCTCGTTCCTGAGGGCAAGCATAAGTGCTTCTGCTCCTGTAATCATATATTTCTGTTTCTTTTTTGGTTCTTTCAAGGAGTTATTTGGAGTTAACGGGAGTTATCGTTTCGCTGCGCTCCACTCAGGAGTTAAAGACAATAGTCCTATGTCTGTCTACCGAAGCGAAACGTCTGCAGCACACCACCCAAGCCATTGTCTTTAACTCCTGAGTGGAGCGCAGCGAAACGATAACTCCCGTTAACTCATTTAACTCCTAAAAAAACTCCTAACTTTCTTCTCACTCAATCACTCTCACCCCACCCCTGTCGGCCGAGCTTACGCTTCGGGCATATGCCCTCAGCGCTTTCGAAACCACACGGTCACGGGTGAGCGGTTGCTGCGGACGTGCGGCCAGTTCTTCGTCGGTGAGACGCACGTTAATCAAGCGGTTGGGAATGTCTATCTCGATAATGTCGCCATCCTTTATCTTTCCGATGTTTCCACCGGCAGCAGCTTCGGGAGACACGTGGCCTATACTCAGCCCGCTCGTACCACCGGAGAAACGTCCGTCGGTAATCAAGGCACATTCCTTGCCAAGGTGCATGCTCTTTATATAAGAAGTGGGATAGAGCATCTCCTGCATACCCGGCCCGCCCTTCGGACCCTCATAAATGATTACCACACAGTCACCGCTCTTCACTTTTCCACCGAGAATACCGTCACAAGCCGCTTCCTGCGAGTCAAACACCTTTGCCGGACCGCTGAACCGCCATATACTTTCGTCCACGCCGGCCGTCTTCACCACACATCCGTCCTGTGCGATGTTGCCGAAGAGCACAGCCAGCCCGCCGTCTTTAGTATAAGCATGGTCAAGGTCGCGGATACAACCACTGGCGCGGTCAGTGTCGAGCGTGTCCCACTGTGTGTCCTGGCTACCCATCTTCGTAGAGAAGCGTCCTCCGGGAGCACTCCGATATATCCTGTCTGCCTCGACATCCACCGTACTGCCAGTGATGTCATATTTCTCCATGGCCTCGGCCAGTGTCAGTCCGTCCACACGGCATGTGGCTCCGTCGAGAAGTCCGCCCTTGGCGAGTTCGTTCATTATACCGAGTATTCCGCCCGCCCGTCCGCACTCCTGCACGCTGTACTTCTGAGTATTGGGAGCCAACTTGCACAGGCACGGCACACGGCGGCTCAGACTGTCGATGTCCTTCATCGTAAATTCAACACCCGCCTCCTGCGCCACGGCCAGCAGATGGAGCACAGTGTTGGTGCTTCCGCCCATGGCTATGTCGAGAGTCATTGCGTTGAGGAACGCGTTGCGGGTGGCTATCGAGCGCGGCAAGACACTCTCATCGCCGTCCTCGTAATAAGCAAGCGCATTCTTCACCACTTGCCGCGCGGCGGCCTTGAACAGCTCCACGCGATTCTTGTGTGTGGCAAGAACAGTTCCGTTGCCGGGCAACGACAGTCCGATGGCCTCGGTGAGGGAGTTCATAGAATTGGCCGTAAACATGCCCGAGCAACTGCCGCAGCCGGGACAGGCACAGCCCTCTATCTCGGCCATATCCTCATCGCTCACCGACGGGTCGGCCCCTTTTACCATTGCCGTTATCAGGTCGGCATTCTCGCCGCGCCAGCGGCCGGCCTCCATCGGGCCTCCCGAGCAGAACACCGTCGGTATGTTGAGCCGCATCGAGGCCATAAGCATACCCGGCGTAACCTTGTCGCAATTGGATATGCAAATCATGGCGTCAGCCTTGTGGGCATTGACCATATACTCTACCGAATCAGCAATGATATCGCGCGAAGGCAGCGAGTAGAGCATACCGTCGTGTCCCATGGCAATACCGTCGTCAATAGCTATCGTATTGAATTCGGCCGCATAGCACCCCATAGACTCTATCTCCTGCTTGACAATCTGTCCTATCTCGTGCAGATGCGTGTGACCGGGAACAAATTGGGTGAACGAATTGACCACCGCAATGACAGGTTTGCCAAACTGCTCTCGTTTCATACCTGTAGCCACCCACAATGCGCGGGCTCCGGCCATCCGCCGTCCTTCGGTACATACGGCACTTCTTAACTTATGCTTCATATATTGTCTATAATTATTTTCGTGATTAGGTATGTTACGAATTTTATGCAAAGTTAATCGGTTTTTCCGTAACAGCCAATATTTTTCCAACTAACTTGCGGTAATATTTTGAAATCATAAGAAAAACAGGCTCAAAAATTACAAACTGAATCAAATATTGCACTATCAATGACGTTTTGTGCATAAACATCAGCCATTGTCAAGCATCATGAAGCACGGGCGGTGACAGAAAGACATGATGAACACGATACGGTACAACAGAAAAATATCTTCACAATTGTTGCTATATAAAGAAACTTTTAGTATCTTTGCAGAATGAAAGAAGAACGGAAAATCATAGCATACAAGCATTATTTTGCCGATTTTATAAAATCGTTAGGTAGTGCGGAAGCAAAGAAGGTGATATACGTGCTCGACATGCTTAAAACAAAAGAGCGCATAAGCACCAAGTTTGTGAAAGCGATACGCGACGGTCTGTATGAGATAAGAGTGGAATGCGCCGGAAATATATACCGTGTGTTTTTCATTTTCGATAATGGCAACATCATCATTCTGTTCAACGGCTTTCAAAAGAAGACGCAGAAAACACCTGCGAGTGAGATAAACAAAGCAATGAAACTAAAAGAAGAGTATTATGGAACTAAAAGAGATAGACAAAAACCTTTATAGTGTTGACGATTGGATGGATGAAAAGTTCGGCAAAGTGGGCACGCCCGAACGCGAGGAATTTCGCAAGGAGGCTTATGCGTACTGTGTGGGACAGATAATATCTGACGCGAGAAAGCAGGAAAAGGTCACCCAGAGCGAACTGGCAAAAAGGGTTGGCACGAACAAATCGTATATATCGAAGATTGAAAACGGAGTCATCGAGCCGGGCGTAGGGCTCTTCCTGCGCATCATCGACGCACTCGGACTGAAATTCGATATAGTCAAACCTATTATATAATGTAATATCCTATCCCCTCCCATTGGAGGGAGGCCGGGAGGACACTTTGTTATTTATTTTCTTAATTTTCCGCACTTTTTTATTTCCATTCTGGAAAAGCTGTAAGGCCCTCTCTGCTTTCTTTACACGCATTTCTTACATGGTTTTCTTGCCGTAAAGGCCTCCCGACCCTCCCATTACGGCGTTGTTGTCTTCCCGCGGCGGCCTCGTTGCAGAGCCGGGAGGCCCTTACGGCAACCTCGGGATGGCCTCTCTGCTTTTCTTACATGGCGCTATTGCGCGTCATTACGCGTAAGTAACTGATTATCAGTGCCTCCTATTTTGAACGAAAAATGCGCTATTTTGGGCCGTAGGCGGCAAAACGCGATTTTGTGCAGAACGACGAAGTGTTTTGTAAAGATATATCAGTCCCTCCTAACCTCCCCAAAGGGGAAGAACCGACCGCACATGGTAAACCATATTTCACCACGGTACGTCCCTACTTTGGGAACTGCGGCTGCAAATTCTTCATTTGAAAAAGATTCTTCACTCTTCATTCTTCACTCTTCATTTAAGATGATTCTTCATTTAAAATCGTTATTTTTGCATACGGATAAATACACATCAGACAATGGAGCCACGAAAATTCAACGTCAGCGAGTTCGGTTACAGCATCGAACAGACATTCGATACCGACGATACGGGCCGCAACCGCGCCGGCGGAGCATACACGCCCGAGTCGCAGGAACAGTTTTTTGAGGAGCTGGAGCGGGCACTTGCATTCGCCCCAAACCATCGCGCCGTGTACCGGATGATGGGCCGTACATACACTCGTGTTATCGACCTGCACACGGCTTTCACGCGCCTCAACCTCGTGGGAGCGTTTGCCAAGACCGACTATCTGCTGAAGGAGGGCCACGCCGACGCGGCGCTGGCGAAGGCGATAAACGACACCCGCACGCGGTTGCGACGGCAGGGCGAGATGACCGACGGCGAGATGGAGGAGTGGCACCGCCACGACTTCATGCACCTGTGCCTCTTTGTGGCCTATATATATAAGGTGGAGGTGCCGGAGGATTTGCGCCGGCAGTTCCCCACCGGGACGAAACAGCGGCAGAGCCGACGGCTGCTGGGCGAATATATGCGCGTGGTGGTGAACCGCTGGGACGACGAATACATATATGCCGACACTGCCGACGGAGACGGCAGAGAGGTACAGGTGTGCTATACCCACGGCAACACCATATACGACTACGACCGCTCGTATCTGCGCGACCTGATGTACCGCGGCGCACAGCTCAACCTGTTGCGCCCGAGGGCCGACACCGACGGCACCATCTATCCCGAGCTGTTCGTCTTCGAGCCCGACTATCTGGTGGACGTGAGCGCCGTGGCCCACTGCTTCACCCACTATGCCGAGTCGCCCTACGTGCATCTGCTGCGCAAGTTGCAGCCCGCGGCCTGTTCACAGCCCATATTGCTGGGTAACTTTGCCGGTCAGATGCTCGACGAGACGATACAGGACAAGGCGGGCACCGACCGGAACTACAGTGAGAGCGTGCGCACCTTCTTCAACGACAACGCCATGCAGCTCATTTCGGCGGGCGTGGACAAGTCGTTCCATACCGACGCCATGCAACAGAAACAGAACATAGACCATGCCATGCGAGTGCAGCTGCCTGGAGCGGTGAAACGGTATGACGCAGGCAACGGTGTGGTCGAGCCGTCGTTCTTCTCGGAGATGCTCGGTCTGCAAGGACGTATGGACTACATACAGACAGACCATGGAGTGATAATAGAGCAGAAGTCGGGCAAGGGCGCTTTTCCCTACGACAACTTCATCCGTCCGCGACACACGGAAGAGCACTATGTGCAGATATTACTGTACATGCTCATATTCAGATACAACTTCCGCGAGGTGTACGAGAAAAACCGGCGCGAACTGTTCCCTTTCCTTCTATACTCCCGCTACCGTGAGAGTCTGCTCGGAGTGGGCTTCGCTCCCGAACTGGTGTTCAGAGCGATGAAGCTGCGCAACAGAATAGCATGGACGGAGATGATGTACACCAGTGAGGGAGGATTCAGAATTCTGGAAAACATCACCGCCGAGAAGATGAACATGAAGAACGTGAAGGGACGGTTATGGGAAGAATGGCAGAAACCTCAGATAGACATGCTGATTACTCCTATACACGAAGCCGACACACTGGAACGCGACTACTTTTTCCGCTTCATGACGTTTGTTGCCAACGAGCACACTCTGTCAAAACTGGGCAACAAGTCAAAGGAGAACTCGGGATTTGCCGCCAAATGGCACGACTCGCTCGACGACAAACTGCAGGCCGGCAACATATATTGCAGACTGACCCTGATAAGTCCAACTGCCGATACCGAAGGACATGTGTCTATTGTCACCCTGCGCTTTGACGAACCGGAGGCAAACGACATGTCAAACTTCCGCACGGGCGACATCGTGATACTATACCCATACGATGAGGGCAAAGAACCCGACGCCCGAAAGAGCATGGTGTTCAGATGTATCATTGAGGACATCGGCACCGACACGCTCCGGCTCTGCCTGCGTCACAAGCAGGCCGGAGCGAAAGTCTTCGTACGCGACAAAGACAGGCCGTGGGCCGTAGAGCACGACTTTTTCGAGTCATCAATGGATTCACTCTACCGCGGACTGCATGCCTTTCTCCGTGCGCCACACTCGCGACGTGATCTGCTGATGCTACGCCGCGAACCCGAAACAGACACAAGGATTACATTGAAAGGCGACTACGGACAATTCAACGAACTTGCATTGCGGGTGAAGCAGGCACGCGACTTCTTCCTGATCATCGGGCCGCCGGGCACGGGCAAAACATCATTCGGCATGCTCTACACGCTGAAGGAAGAGCTGTTGGAGGAGGCGTCGAATGTAATTGTGCTGTCATATACCAACCGTGCTGTCGACGAAATTTGCAGCAAACTCGCAGCCGACGGAATCGACTTCATACGACTGGGCAGCCGGCTGAACTGCGCCGAGGCATATCGCAGCCACATGCTCGGCACACGGGTGGAAGGATGTGGAAATATAGCGGACGTGAAAGAGATGATAGCGGCGGCACGCGTCTTCGTGGGCACAGCCACGGCACTAAACGGCAACATGGCTCTTTTGGACATGAAACAGTTCTCGCTCGCAATAATAGACGAGGCGTCACAGATACTCGAACCTCATCTCATCGGGCTGCTAAGCGCCAATCACGGCACACCGTCCATACGCAAGTTCGTGATGATAGGCGACCACAAGCAACTGCCGGCCGTGGTGCAGCAGAGTGCCGAGGTGTCAGCGGTGAAGGAGCAAAGCCTGCGCAACATTCTGCTCACCGACTGCCGCCTGTCGCTTTTCGAACGACTGCTGCGACGCTACCACGACCGCGACGACGTGCGGTTCATGCTCAGCCGCCAGGGACGCATGCACCCCGACATTTCACATTTCCCCAACCGCGAGTTCTACGGCGGCCGCCTGTTGCCCGTGCCGCTACCGCACCAAAAGGGGGCCCTGCCGCCAACGGTCGATTCGTCCGACGGCATTGTCCGTCTGCTGCGCACACGGCGTATAGCCTTCATTGCCACAGAAACTCCCGACGATGATAATCTGGACAAAGTCAACACCGTGGAGGCCGAAATGATAGCGGCCACAGTAGTGAAGATTTATGAAATCGAACATGAGGGATTCGACGCCGACACTACCGTAGGCGTGATAGTGCCCTACCGCAACCAGATAGCCACCATACGCAGCTGCATAGCCCGCTACAGCATCAACGCACTGCACGACATCACAATCGACACCGTGGAGCGATTTCAAGGCAGCCAGCGACGGTATATCATCTACGGATTCACCATCCGCCATTATTATCAGCTGCGATTCCTTACCGACACCACTTTCGAAGATGTGGACGGCACCGTAGTCGACCGCAAGCTGAACGTTGCCATGACACGGGCCGAGGAGCATCTCATAATGCTGGGCCACGCCCCGCTACTGGCAAAAAGCCCCGTCTTCTCACGTCTGATGGACTTCATGCGGAAAAAAAACTGTTTCCTCGAGGTGGGAAGAAAAGAGTATGTGGCGGGAAAATTCTGAAGGAAGGCATTTTTACATGCCATTACTTTGCCAGTTCCAACTGGTTCTTTACCAATTCGTAATAATACCCCTTGGCTGCGACCAGTTCATCGTGACAGCCGTTCTCCACTATCCTTCCATGTCTGAGCACAATGATGTTGTCGGCATTCCTGACTGTTGAAAGGCGGTGGGCTATCACCAGCAGCGTACGGCCGGAAAACTCCCCTATGATGTTTTCCGTTATCTTACGTTCGTTCTCGGCATCAAGAGAACTTGTAGCCTCGTCCAAAAACATGTATGCCGGACGCTTGTATATGGCACGAGCAATCATTATCCGCTGTTTTTCACCACCACTTACACCATACCCATCGGCACCGATACGAGTATTCATACCAAGTGGCAGACTGTCTATATATTCGGTGAGACAGGCCATTTCCAGGGCTTTATCCAGCCTTTCCCTATCGTATTCCTCACCCAATATAATATTGTTCTTGATTGTATCGGAGAATATGAAGTTTTCCTGCATAACTATGCCGGAAGCCTTTCTTATGGAATCAGCCTTGTAGACACTGATGTCCTCTCCCCCTACTGTGATTTGTCCCCCGACTGGACTGTAGAATTTCAGCAGTAGTTTCATTAGTGTGGTCTTTCCGCTTCCGCTCTCACCGACAATAGCCGTCATTTTGCCGGCCGGTATCTTCACACTGACGTCATACAGGGCCGCCTTTCCCGTACTGCCTGTATATCTGAACGTGAGATGTTCCATTTCAATATCCATAGGCCGGTCTGAAGGCAGAACGGCCAAATCGTCGGTATCCTCGTTCCTGCAAAGATAGACTTCTTCTGAACGTTCAAGACTTATCTTTGCGTCCTGAAACTGCTGCAAGAAACCTGTGAGTTGTGCCAAAGGTCCGTTTACCAGACCTATTATGGTGGAAATGCTCATCATCATGCCAAGTGTAAGATTTCCGTCAACAACCTCCGCTGCAATCCAATACGTTATAAGTATATTGCGGATTTGCCCTATCATGGCATATCCGGTCTCCTGTATCTGTCCTAAACGCAACACTTTCTTCCCCATCCTATATCTCTCTTCCTGCATCCTTTGCCATTCCTCTATCTTATATTGACTGTATGCATTGATCTTGATGTCGGTTATACCGTTCATCATCTCATACAACTTATTTTGGTTTTTGGCTGCAATTCTGAAATTTTCATAATCCAAAGATTTCCTTTTTTCCCAAAAATGGCTCATCCACAGAGCGCTCAAGGCGGTAAGCGCAAGATAGGCCGCAAGAACAGCCATGCTGTAATATCCGATAACGGTAAGCAACACGAAAGCTGAAACTATGGAAAAAGCAATCTGCATGGTGGAACCGGTGGCAAATCCCTGCAGGCGGGCATGGTCACCGATGCGCTGGTTGTAGTCGCCCACGCTCTTTGTCTCGAAAAATGTCATGGGAAGACGGAGCAACTTGCTGAGATAATCCTGAAGAATATTTATGTTTATCCGTGTAACCATATACAGCGTAACCCAACTGCTGATGATATTCATGGAAAATGAACCAATGAAAATGAATATCTGGGCAATTAGCAACGATGTTATCACAGTCATGTCACGGCGGCCTATACCTATATCGACCATTGCTTGAGTAAGAAACGGGACTACCAATGACAAAAGGATACCTAACGACATGCCGAAAGCAATGACCATCAACTCACGCTTGAATGGCCACACATACTTACGGGCAAACCTTACCAGACTGTGCTTCTCCTTCACCGCTTCCCGCTCAAAAAAATCATCGGCTGGCTCACACGCCACTGCCACACCCTTGCTATCATTCAGCCAATAACCGGAAAACTCTTTTTCACTGAATGTATGCCGGCCGTATGCGGGATTGGCCACGCAATACTTCCACTCCCCGCCAATACGGCTTTTCTTCACATCATACAGCACGACAAAATGGTTTTGCTCCCAATGTAGTATGGCTGGAAGTGGACATTTGTCCCTCAGTTGTTCTATTGTCATTTCAAAAGAAGCCGAACGTATCCCGATTTCTTTCATGGCATTGCGTATACCGGCCACACTGACCCGATACATCCGGTGCAATCTTCCGTGCAAACACATCTTTGTCTTTCACTATACCCGGCAGGTCGCTCATATCGAGCACTGCCGGACGGCTGTTGTTGCGTGTCTCCCAGCAGATATATCTCAGATCGTAATTGACAACAGTCGGTGCCAGTTTGGGATTGTTCATGATGACTGTCTGTGCAAAACTCTCGTCGGGAAAAAGTGTGTCCGTATAATATCGCTCTATGAAACCGCTTTGTCCTATCATATATTCCACACATTCACGTGTCAGACTCCACCATGCCGGTCCTCCATATAACGGCACATCGGGCAACACCCTGTACTCATGTAACTTTTTCTGCTGTTCCAGTTCTTTATGGTATTGACTGTTGTCTTCCGGTTTTACCCTTATGTCATACTTCTCAAGTCTATGGTAAAACACAATCTTGTCATAAGGATTCTTCGATATATCACCATTTTTCTCCCATTTACAGTAATTCAAAAATTCCTACCCCTATTCTTCACGAAGAAACGTTTGAATGTGTCCACGTCTTTTGTCAAAGCATCCGCATCGCTTATCAAGTGCAGATATTCCACATCGCCATACTTCAACGCCTCTTCACACAACCGGAGCGTGGCTCTTACTATGCCATAGCTTGCCCAGCAAACCGGGAAAACCTGTCCCACATAGCATACATTCGGTAGACTCTCCAGCGAGTACCTGTCCTCCTGAGTCAGTACGGATTTCCTGTCCCAGTGTATGAAGATGCGGAAATCATCATCAAACCGCTTTACGAGCTGCCTCACATATTCTATGTTATGATAGGCAATTATAAGGATGGCATGTTTCATATACTATTTCTTTTTCGGTTGTTTGTTCAGCTTGTAAACAGCACGCAGCATGGCATACTGCGGAATGCTGTTCACCCATGTCTCCACACGTCCCTGACCGTTGATGGTATAGTTGATGTTGCTCAGATTGCCCAATATGTCGAAGCCCTCAAGTGCAACGGTGAACCGCCCCTTATCGAAACTCTTTGCCAATCGGGCGTTCCACACCAGCTCGTCGGTGTTCATCGAACGGTTGCTGTAGCCCCGGCGGCTGTACATCGTCAGATCGGTTGAAAACTCTATGCCCCAAGGAAGATTCAACAGAGCATTCATGCCATAGTCAATGTTGGCCGCATTGATGCTTTGAAAACCCTCACGACTGTTACGGACATTGGAATAGCCGACACGGCCTCGCACTCCCACCTTATTCTTTCCGAAACGGTAGTCCATTCTCAGGTTCTCCCGGGCCCACACCTGACGCACAATGCTGCGAGACGGGGCCACAGCGGCATCAAGACTGACAAGGTCAACGTTATGACCATGATCGACCTCGGTGGCGGTGCTCAACGTAACACGCCGCTTACGGTCGACGGGAGTGGTGAAATATACATGCAGCCAAACGTCCCAGTTGCCATCAACATTATCTGGCTGATAGGTGCGTATGCCTGTTGTCTTGTCGTAAACATAACCCATGGCAACGGCATCGTCCACATGTGAGTAGCCGGCGTTGGCAGAAAGCATCCTGCCCGTGCCTTGCAGCCATTTGTCGGCACGATAGCGGAAATCGATGCGGTGACGCAAAGTATTCTTCAGATTCGGATTTCCGAGGTGGATGTTCAGCGGGTCGCTGTCGAACATCATATCGATGAGATTGAACATATCGGGAGTGTTCACCGTCATACTGTAGTCAAGGTGTAGCTCGTGACGGTAGCCTGGAGTATTATAGGACGAGTTGAAACGAGGAGAAGGCAGCCATCGGCCTATGCATCGGCGGTTGTCAATGAGCCCGACAAAGTGCATACGTTTGTCCTCGTAAGTATGGGCGAAAGGCTCCACGCGGATATACAGGCGGCTCTCGTTGCCTTTCCTGTTTTTCCAGCGTTTGTAGTTGAGCATGATGACAAACGAGAGATAGTGTGTAGTGATGTGTTGCTCGGTACGGTAGCTGTTACGTGGGTCGAGAATGCGCATCAGATTGTCGGTTACTGACGGCAACAAATCATCACCCATTCCCAATGAATCCGGCATATTGTAACCATAAAGGGTATTGGTTTTCTTCTCATAACGATGCGACATGCTGTAAAAAGGCCGCAACAACCAATTCTTGGTCCTGATGTAATACTCTGCACTGAAATTATAATTGTACTTATGTCTGTCCATATCCGTATATTGGTCCCGAAAATCATTGTTCCCCGCCGCATAATTCAAGAAATATCTGTCAAACGACTCGAAGCCTGAATTTTCATGGCTCGTGGCTGCTACAATAAAAAGACCATCTTCTGTATGTGGCATTTTTATGGAGCTGTTTATGGTTACTTGGCTTTTCATATAGTTCCCTTTTCCACTAAATATCCTCAACTCCCTGTTCAACAGAGCCATACTGCCGGTGTTGCCGGTAAACAAGCTGTCGTACAACATACTATAGACTGATGGTGACTGCGAAAATGTGCCGCTCAACCGGTTGTAGTCTGACTCGGTTCGCTGATACCGGAAAAAAGGTTTTATCAAAATATAGTTATACCATTTTTCCTTTCCCAAATAAAGTTTCAGACTGTTGTCGGTCAATATTTCTGTTTCCTTGTTATCGGCATTATACCACGATCGATCGTATGTATCACCATCCGGAAGAAAATTCTGTTGTTCTCTCCGACTTTGATAGTCGTTGCCGGTATTTTTTGCCTGTACGAATCCCTCAAAGTCGTATCTTTTCCATTTGTCCGATATATTGTAATCGAAGCCTCCCATTTTGGTTGCCGTAAGACCGCCATTAAGATCCGACGGTGACCACTCTCCGTTTTTGCCGGGCTTGCGCTTGTCATTAAGATTGTTGATATTGGCAAAAAAAGACAGGCGTGAATTTGGAGTGAATCTAAGCGCGAACAGTCTTCCGAGATAGCGGTCTTCTGTTCCTCCTCCCAGTTCAGCATTGGCAAACCACCCTATCTCATATTCGCGTTTTATCTGAACATCCATAACATAACGTCCCTCATCAACTTTCGTACCCAACATTTTGCTTAAATCACTTTCCTCTTCATATACTTTGAGGTTTTTTACCGTATATGCCGGCAGATTCTCAAGCAAGACTTCATTCTTGCCTTTGAAAAAATCCTTGCCGTTGAGCAGAAGATTATCCACAAACCGCCCGTTCACATATATACGTCCGTCGTCTTTCAGTTCCACTCCGGGCAACTGACTTATAAGAGCATCAAGCATTGAGCCTTCGGCCAGTTGGAAGGCATCAGCATTATACACAAGCGTATCTCCCTTATAGAAGAACTTAACTTTGGTCGACTTTACTACGATTCCGCCAAGCGCTATTTCTTTTTCTTTCATGCTAAGCCTGCGCATCACCACATCTCCCAATGACACATTATTCGCCCGACCATAAAAAGATACTGAAACCGGCCGGTATTCCGTCTTATAATCAGGATGAGAAAAACGAACAATAAATTCTTTCTTTGTTCCGCGCAAGCCCTTGACATCAATAAGGAAGAAATTTCCCGTCCAACCGGGTTTATATCCGGTACTCAAGCATGAATCAACCAAAGTACTGTCAAGATCAAGTACCTCCATCTTGATATTTTCCTCAATCATTTTTCTTGTAAACGAATGTACCAAAACGCCTCTTATGGTGGTCGTCCCTTCTTTCTGGGCAAGAGCAGTGGTATTACCAGAAAGTAATATTACTATAGAAATCAGTAATATGTGTATAATACTATATTCTTTCATACTTGTGTTTATCTTATAAAGTCATCCATGACCATGAACAAAAGTTTCCATTTGCATTTCGAGTAATGCGAGTTTGTTGTCCGTATGGAATATGTGAGGACCATACTGATGAACATGAATCCCTTCGGTCTCTGTGCAATACACGTTGCCACCCAAATGAGAACGCCGATCTATCACAAGACAACGTTTGCCACGCTGTAAAGCAATATAAGCAAACACAGCATTGTGCAGTCCTGCGCCAACCAATAGATAGTCATACTCACTTTTCATGGTACATGATATTATTATGTCATAATTTCAACTGCCCGTAGAACAAATATACACCACACTTAATCTTGTATTCATCTATGCAAAAAGTTTCTCCGACAGTACTACAGCACCATCATCTGCAAAATACAATTGACATTGAACAGTAATTAAAGTGCAACAAATACATTCTTATTCATAGGTTATAAATCAGTTACAAATATATTCAAAATAATTGATATAAAAAAATATCATCGGGTGTTTTTAATATATTTAACATTAATTCTATATAAAAGTAAGTAAAAATAATTGATTGTACTATTTTCCACCCTCTAATTGAATATTTATATGCATATATTTTATATCCAACGCACGTTATTTCACCACCATTTTTATCAACAATATACATCAAAAAGAATATTACAACCAATCACTGGTGCTTCGAATTGATCCGTCGTTTTCTGAAAACCATACCATGACCAATGGACAGTCATTGCTGTCACGGCATATACATTCCATTCAGACAACAGACCTGCATTGCTCACAGACCGTTCCATGATGTCGTAACAGGCTGCGAAATCACGGAATACAGTGTCCTTCTGCACTTCCAGATCAACGTTTTTATATATTGCAGTCCGCTAAACTTTCCACGGTCATGTGAACGTCACACCGTTATCTCGCCCGAACCGTAGCAACGATGGTGCCGTTCGTCGTAGACCACACAAAACTGACCCGGCGCCACGCCCTGTATGGGCTGTTCGGCATGCACGATGTAGCTGCCGGGGCCCGTCTGCTCGAGCACGGCGGGATGATATTCGGGCGTGTGGCGTATCTTGAATGTTATGCGCTGCATGTCCACAGGCATGGTGAGAAAGTGGAAGTCGTGGATAGGAAAATCCTGACGGTAGGCCGTGCGCGGCTCGAAGCCGTGGCTCACATACAGTATGTTGCGCTCCACGTCCTTCTTCACGGCATACCACGGGCCACCGCCGAAACCGAGGCCGTGGCGCTGACCGATGGTGTGGAACCATAGTCCGCGGTGGCTGCCTATGCGCTTGCCAGTCTCCAGTTCGAGCACGTCGCCCGGCCGCTCGCCGAGATAGCGGCGCAGATAGTCGTTGTAGTTCACCTTGCCGAGAAAGCAGATGCCCTGCGAATCCTTGCGGCGGGCTGTGACAAGATGCTCACGCAAGGCTATCTCCCTCACCTCGTCCTTTACATAATGTCCTATCGGGAAGAGCGCCTTGCGTAGCTGCCAGTCGTATATCTGCGCGAGAAAGTCGGTCTGGTCTTTCACCGGGTCGGGACTGGTTACGAGCCACTTACGGCCCTCCGCGTCCGTTTCGGTACAAGCATAGTGACCGGTGGCAATGAGGTCGTAGTCGCGGCCCCGCTTCTCGTGAAACGCCCCGAACTTTATCAGTCTGTTGCACATCACGTCGGGATTGGGCGTGAAGCCCGCACGCACCTTGTCCATCGTGTAGCGCGTCACGCGGTCCCAATACTCCTTGTGACAGTCCACCACCTCAAGCCGGCAGCCGTAGCGCGACGCCACTGCCGTAGCCATTTCAAGGTCTTCCTCACTCGTACAGTCCCATTCGGCCTCTTCTTCCGGCCCTATCTTTATATAGAAGCAATCGGGCTTGAGGCCACGACGCGCCAGTTCGTACACCACCACCGAGCTGTCCACTCCTCCCGAGAGCAGCACGGCTATCTTCTTTTCCACAATATTGTCTGTTGTATTCATATCATAAAAACGTCAATCTGTACATACGACTGTATGAAACGGCATGACGAAAAAACGTAGCCGCTTTAAAATCTGCCTTTAATAAAAATCAAAAAGCCTCACGATATTTGTTCTCGTCCTTATCGTCGAGCATGCTCAGGTACGACTGGTAGCGGCTTTCGGCGATATAGTGTTCCTCCAAAGCACGCAGCACGGCACAACCAGGCTCATGGCGGTGGGTGCAGTTGCTGAAACGGCAGTCTTTGGAAAACCGGAATATGTCACGGAAATAGCCCGTCAGTTCCTCCGGCTCTATGTCGAACGTACCGAAGCCCTTTATGCCCGGCGTATCTATGATATATCCATCGGCATGCACATTGCCATCGGTATTACTGTCTTGTGTGGCAGACGGAGAACCGCCGGCACGCGGCAAAGGCAGCATCTCGCTGAAAGTAGTGGTGTGCATGCCCGTGTTGTGAGCGTCGCTGATTTCTGCCGTACGCAGATTTGCACCCGGCAGTATGCTGTTGATAAGCGTCGACTTGCCCACACCGCTGTTACCGCTGAGCACCGTAATCTTGCCGGCAAGCAACTCACGCAGCCCATCGATGCCGCTGCCTGTGGCAGCCGAAACGGCACGACACTCATAGCCAATGTTCTCGTAAAGGGCTATCACCATTTCCTGATACCGACGCTCATCGTCATCGAGTATATCAGTCTTGTTGAACACCATAACCACAGGAACACGATAAGCCTCGGCCGATGCAAGAAAACGGTCGATAAACGTAGTGCTGGTCTGCGGACGGTTGACCGTGACCACAAGCATGGCCTGGTCGACATTGGCAGCAATGATATGACTTTGCTTCGACAGATTGGGCGACTTGCGTATGATATAGTTGCGACGTTCCTCTATAGCAGTGATAAAAGCTGTTCCCTCGTTATTGGGTACAATCTCCACCCTGTCGCCTACGGCCACAGGATTGGTGCTGCGGATGCCTTTCAGGCGAAAGTTGCCTTTTATCTTACAATCCACCTGCCTGCCTTCATCAGTCTTTACCGTATACCAGCTACCGGTGTTTCTTATTACCAAACCTTTCATATCCTGTTTTTTACTTTATCTTCAGGAGTTAAAAGAATTGTACCATTTATATTCAACGTTTATACCTGTATATTTAAGTTCATACCTATGGAAGTAGGCAGACGCCCTGCAAGGGCAACAAGCACATAGCCCGGGGCAGAGCGTAGCGGCACCCCAGGGATTCATACATTGGAATTCCCTGCGTCCTGAAAGGACAAAAGCGTTAATAGCCATACATATTATCTTTGTGCGCTTTTGCCCTTTCAGGGCGTTGAAAATTGTCCGATCTTTGAATCCCGGGGTGCCGCTACGCTCTGCCCCGGGCTATGTGCTTGTTGCCCTTGCAGGGCGTCTGCCTACTTACATAGGTATAAACGTCTGAACAAAACGGTAAAACCCCATTTAATTCCTTAAAACAAAAGCGGATTAAACCGTCATTATCTCCTTGTTCTTTGCGGCAAGCAGATCGTCAACCTTCTTGATATACTTGTCATGAACTTTCTGAAGTTCGTTCTCGGCATCCTTCTCTACATCTTCGGACAGTCCGTCCTTTATCGCCTTCTTCAACTTGTCCTTCAGTTCACCCCGCACATTACGGATCTGCACCTTTATGTTCTCGCCATACTTGTTGCACTGCTTGGCCAGTTCCTTGCGGCGTTCCTCTGTAGGCTGCGGTATTCCCAGACGGATCATTTCACCGTTGTTCTCGGGAGTGATGCCGACATCGCTGTCCATGATAGCCTTCTCGATGCTGCGTATCATCTTCTTGTCCCAAGGACGGATGGCTATCGAGCGGGCATCGGGGGTTGACACTGTTGCCACCTGATTGAGAGGTACCATCGAGCCATAGGACTCCACTTTAACACCGTCAAGAATGGCAACGTTGGCACGGCCTGCACGCACACGCGACAACTGTTCGTCAAGGAACATCACGGCCATCTCCATCTTCTCCTCAGCCGAGGTCAATGTTTCTTTTACGTCTATCATAATATATAAATGTGTATATGTTTGTTTCGTTTTACAAATGTAAGTATTTAATTCCACACGTACAAGTAATTAAGTTTTTTTTTCTAAAAAGCCATAGCACAACAACTGCCCGTCAGGCGCAAGAACGTCGGATCTAATCCCGCGTTTTCTCGCCATGACAGAGTTGGAGCAAGTTTCACTCTTCCCATACAGCTTGACGAACACGCCCCTCTCCATTATGAACACAGCCCAACGAAAATACATCATTATTAACACACAAGGCAATGCCTGTTCCGGGATATTTCCGTATCTTTGCCCAGTCATTCACTAACACAACAACAATTATGAAGAAATTAGCAAAACAACTCACAGACCTTATCGGAAACACACCGCTGCTTGAACTCGGCAAATTCTCGGCACATAACGGAATCGATAAAGCAATAATAGCCAAAGTGGAATACTTCAATCCAGGTGGCAGCGTAAAAGACCGCATAGCCTTGGCGATGATAGAAGATGCCGAACGCTCCGGCTTTCTGAAACCCGGCGCCACCATCATCGAGCCCACAAGCGGAAACACCGGCGTCGGACTGTCACTGGTATCGGCTGTAAAGGGCTATAGGCTTATACTGACCATGCCCGACACGATGAGCATAGAACGCCGCAACCTCGTCAAGGCATACGGAGCCGAAGTGCACCTCACGCCCGGTGCGGAAGGCATGGCCGGGGCCATCAGAGCTGCCGAAGAGCTGCGCGACTCCATTCCCGGTTCCGTGATACTACAGCAATTTGAAAACAAAGCCAACCCGAAGAAACATTATGACACCACCGCCAACGAGATATGGAGTGACACCGACGGCAACATAGACGTCTTTGTGGCCGGTGTGGGCACGGGGGGCACCATATCGGGCGTGGCGCGCCGCTTGAAAGAGCTCAACCCCAACATCAAGATAATAGCCGTCGAACCGTCATCGTCGCCGGTACTCAGCGGCGGCAAAGCCGGCCCCCACAAGATTCAGGGCATCGGTGCGGGCTTCATTCCGGCTATATACGATGCCGATCTGATAGACGAGGTGGTAGACGTGGACAACGACGACGCCATACGCGCCGGCCGCCAACTGGCCATGCAAGAAGGACTGCTCGTTGGAATCTCATCGGGAGCCGCCGCATTTGCCGCCACCGAAATAGCCCGGCGTACGGAATACGAAAACAAGAACATCGTGGTGTTGTTGCCCGACACAGGCGAACGATATCTGTCAACGGTGCTCTATGCCTTCGACGAATATCCGCTCTAACCGGAAGTGGGGATGTCGCATAATTCATGCCCGTTAAGTCGGAATCATACGGCATGTGCTATATTCCCGGCACGCCGGCATTCATATTTTTCTTTACTTTAACATATGTTAAACGACATCCGAATCGCTGTTTTCCGGTTACGGCCCGAAAACAGCGATTTTTTGCGTCAAAAGGGAAGCGCTGACTGTCAGCACTTTACGCCGGCACAGCTTTGTCAAGAAAGCAGAGAGGGCCTTATCACCATGCAATAAGGCCCTTACGGCACTGCAACGGAGGCCTCGTCGCACCACGAAACGGCCGTTACGGGATTGCAGGGAGGGCCTTACGGCAAGTTGACCATGCCAAAAACGTATGTAAAGAAAGCAGAGACGGCCTCTCGGCTTTTCTATTTCACGGAAAAAGAAATGCAAAAAATTAAGAATTAACAAGACAAACACCGACATCCAGGCACTTCACGCCGTCAGTGACAAAAGAAAAACACGGATTTATTTGGTTATTAGTTTGGTTTTCAGTATCTTTGTGCAATAAAAAACATATCATTATTAATCTAATGACACTATTAAATGTCCACAAGAATACTCTCGATATACTGCATAATAATCATATGTCTTTCGGCTGTCAGCGTAAAGACAAGAGCACAGAATGAGCGTCTGCCACAATACACATTGGAACACCCGCTCATATATGAAGACATTTGGGATTTGCCGCCATACACATTCCTCACGAAAGAAGGAGACCCTGCCGGATTCAATATCGACCTGATAAAAACGATACTGAAAAGGCTCGACATACCATACATCATACGTCTGAAACCTACAGCCGAGGCATATCAAGATCTGAAAAACGGCAAGTCAACCCTGATGCTGGGTATGCACACCGACTATCATTCACAATTCGGACGCTATGGCAATTCGGTCGTGGCACTGTTCACACACGGAGTGGCACATTCAGCCGACCAATATTGTGACATAGAAGACATGAACGACCTGAAAAAGCATAAGGTAGTGGTCCAGAACAACAGTTTCAGCCACCGCAAGATGGTGACTGACGGAATGGAAGAATATGCAATGCCGTCCAACGACATTTACGACGCTATGAAGCAAGTGGACTCGCGGGACAGCGGGCAAGTACTGTGGAACACGTTGTCTCTGAAATACGTCATAAAGAACTACAATCTGAAGAATCTCACAATCTCTCCAATCAATATTCCAAACGGCGAATACCGGTTCATGTCACATGACATGAAACTGCTCAGTATGATAGACAGCGTATATGAGGTGATGACCATCAACGAAGAGCTGCAACCCATGCGGAACAAGTGGTTCTATCCGGAAGTGAAGCCGAGCCGGATACCCAATTATGTATGGTACATTGCCGGAGGGCTGGCACTTACGGTGATAATACTGATGGTGTACCACAAGGCACACAAAATAATGGAAAACAACTTGAAACGAGACAACGAGAACCTTAACAAGCGTCTGTCACTATACATGCGCTCGGCAAAGATACAGATGTGGACATACGATATCCGACATAACATATTCACAACATTCAAACCCGACGGAGACATACGTGAGATTTACAAAGAAGCAAGTTTCGCCATGTTCTTCAATCCCGAAGATTTCAACAACATACGCAAGGCAATACAAGAAATATCCGACGGACATACAACATCGAAAACCATGCTGACACGGGGTCACAAATTTGAGACGGAATACGAAAACGAACTGTATTTCAACATAAAGATTTCCATATTACACACCAAGGACGACAAACCCGACATATTGCTCGGAACCCAACAGGACGTTACCGACGAACACCGCAAACAGCTTGAGACACAGAATTTGCTGATACGTTTCCAAACCGTGTTCAACACAGTGAATGTGGATATGGCCGTATATGACAGTAACGGAATATTGACAAATATCAATACCTGTGCACGCAAGACATTTACAGGCAAGGAAGAACGCTTCAACAGCCAGACAGACATCAACAATGTGCTCAACAATGTGGCATTCGACATGAAGAGCCCGGAAACAGTGTATGCTTCGTCAATAATAGACCACAACAACGAAAAGACCGACGCACACAAACAGTCTGTAATGCCGGGACACATCAAGAACTACGAAATGATGGTGTTGCCAATATTGAAGGACGAAGGCAACCTGATAGGATATTTCGTAACAGGAAGAGACGTGACCGAACTGGCAGAAAGCATAAAAAAAGAAAAAGAAGAAGCCAAATTCATAAAAAAGGCTTCGGAACAACTGACCGAATATCTCAACAACATAAATTACGCGCTCAGCGTGAGCCGTATCTGGCTGGTGAACTACAATCCCGACAAGGAACAGATAGAAATAACGCACGATCTGAAGAAGCCGGTGATGAAGCTGTCGCAACTGAGAGCCACAAGCAAACTGGTCAACCCTGACAAGCACAGATTCATGAAACTGATAAACAACATGGACAGACGCAAAACCAAAACGTTCTGCATAAAAGTGAAAACAATATTCAATGACAGCCACAAACGGGACATATATCTGCAAGTGAACGGAGTACCCATCTACGACAGCAACGGGCATCTGGACCATTACTTCGGACTATGCCGGGACGTCAGTGTATTCGAGGAGACCGAAACACGCCTTCTGGAAGAGAGAGAGAAAGCGCAAGCGGCAGAAACAGTCAAGAACACGTTCATGAAAAACATGAGCTATGAGATACGTACACCACTCAACACTGTGGTAGGATTTGCAGAACTGTTCAACACAGAACACGATCCGGCCGACGAACCGCTTTTCATGGCTGAGATAAAGAAAAACTCAAACATACTGTTGCGGCTCATCAACGACATACTTTTCCTCTCACGGCTCGATGCCGACATGGTGGAAATAAAAAAAATGCCGGCAGACTTCGCTGAAATATTTGACGCACACTGCATGATAGGCTGGAACATGGAAATAAGCAATGACGTAAAGACCGTAATTGAAAACGATTACGAACATCTCGTGGTAGACATAGACGCAGGATATGTGGGACAAGTGATAGAGATTGTAGCGTCGAACGCAGCCCACTTCACCAAAACCGGCGTAATACACTGTCACTACGAATATCACCACGACGAACTCGTGATATGTGTGAAGGACACGGGAATAGGCATAGACGAGGACACGCTCAAAAAGCTCTTTGAACGTGAAGAGCTGTATGAAGACGTTGACCGTTGCAGTATACGTCTCGGACTGATGATATGCAAAAAACTTGTGGAAAAAATGGGCGGACGATTCGACATGGAATCGGAATTGGGCAACGGTACCACCGTATGGATAACCATACCATGCGAAGTAACGGCAAACAAGAAAAAGAACAATTTGATCTGATGACAGACGATATGACTACAAAAGCATTTCATACCATATATATACACCTGACGGCAGTTCTGATAATGATGTCAGGGTGCTGTACGTCACTGTATGCCAAAGACAAGACAAACATATTGGACTACACTGAGCAGCGGCCGTTGAGAATCGTGTCCGACTGGAACCTCGCACCGTATGAGTACTACAGCATGAATGGAGAACCCGACGGATACAACATAGAAGTGCTGGAGACCATACTTGACAAACTGGACATACCCCACGTGTTCATGCTAAAGAAATGGGAACAGGCCGTAAAACTGTTTGACAATGGAGAGGCCGACCTCATAATAGAGCCTTTCAACAACAGATACAAATATAAAAACACCACTTTCCGCGGCAGGAAAACCCTGTCCACATATAAAATCAAGATCATATACCGTCGGGGGACAAAACCTGTAACAAGACTCAAGGACATAGACAAAAACTCCAAAGTGGCATTGAAAAAATACGATTATTCAACGTTCATCGCTCTTGAGCGAAACGACATAAACAACAGCCAGCTTATATTCAAGACGCCCAAAGAGGCCCTGCAAGGAGTGAACAACGGGACATACCAATACTTCATCTGGGGAGAGAGACCTGCCACCAAGATGATAAAGGGGCTCAATCTGAACAAGCTGGCAATGAGCGACATCGACATTCAGGGTGGAGACATGCGCTTTGTCAGCCACAACAAACAGCTCATCGATGAACTTGACGAGCAATTTGCCCGCATGGAACAGTCGGGACAGATAAACAACATACGCAACAAATGGTTTTATCCGGAAAGACTGCAAAACGACGCGTCACCCACTTCACTGTTTATCATCGCCATAATAACTGTCTGCATAATAGCAATAACAATAACCAACAGGATGATTAAGGCAAGAATCAAAGAAAACATGCAGAACATATTGGAGAAAAACAAGATAATGCAGGAAGCGCTGAACATGAGCGACGGTTACGTGGTCCGGCTTGACATAATCCATCCTATGGTTTACAATATACATGGAAATCATCTGCCACCGTCAGGAATAACCGCACAGGAATATCAGGACCGGATACATCCGGACGACAGGAAAGCCATGTGGCAATACACCGAAAATATCATAAACAGGAAGTACCGGGGTGACGGCATGAAATACAGATACAATACAGGAACAAAAGAGAATCCGATATGGCGGATTATGTACAACCAGTCGACAGTGGAAATCAACAAAAACGGTAAAGTAACAAACATAATAAGCACACTGAGTGACATCACGGAAAAACAGGAAAATGAACAAAAGAGCCGTGAACTGGCTGACAAATACAACAAAATATTCGAAATGTCCATAATAGGAATGGCATTGTACGACAAGCACGGCCATCTTATAAGCACCAACAAAAGAATGCGCAGTCTGATGAAGTTTGAAAATAACAACGACGAGTTTTACCGCAACAAGAACCTCTTCGGATTTACACACATACACAACTGCATATCACCGGAAAACATCGAAGATGTAAACTGCTGCGCAAGAATAAACATTCCCGAGCGCGGAGTGCTGGAATACGCGGAAATGTTCATACGCCCGATAAGGAACCAGAAACAGGAACTCGTGTACATTCTTCTCACCATGCGGTCCATAAGCGAAGAACGCAACATCTATCTGCAACGCAGCGAGAACAACAAGAAGATACGCACATTGTACATGAAGATAGCCAAAGCCGAAGAAGAACTGCGCTATCTGCTAAACGAGAGCGACATGAAAGTATGGCATTCTTCATTTGCAAACCGCGAGATAACATTCTTCAAGGACCCGCGCAACTACGAGAAAAAAATAAGCTTCGACGACTTCGTGGAACATGTGATCGACGAGAACGACAAACCGCTGGTACGGAATTTCATCGAACTGCTGCACAACGACATAACACCAAAGACAAGGGAACTCAACATGAGAGACCTGTTCAGTGACAACGGACAAAGACGCTGTTACTCCGTCAACAGGATACCGGAATACGACGACAAGGGCAACGTAACGGGATATTTCGGACTCATCCGCGACATAACCGATATCATACAGGCTCAGGACAAACTGCGCGAAGAAACCAGGAAAGCCAACGAGTCAGAACAGCAGAAGAGCATATTCCTGGCCAATATGAGCCATGAAATACGTACACCGCTAAATGCCATCGTCGGATTCTGCGACCTGCTGTCGACAATAGACAGTCCTGACGAAAGAAAAGAGTTCATACGCATAATTCACAATAACTGCAACATGCTGCTCCACCTTATAAACGACATACTGATGGTATCAACGATGGATTCGGCCGGTCTTACCATAGAACGCCGTGACATTGATTTTGCCGGATCATTCGATGAGGTGTGCTCGACACTGGCACAACAGGTTGCGGAAAAAGGACTTGAATTCATCAAAGAAAACCCATGTACCTCATTGTGGGCCAAAATGGACTTTGACAGAACACAGCAAGTCATCATCAATTTCATTACAAACGCCATAAAGCACACATCACAGGGACATATACGTCTCGGATACAGACCCGAGAACGGCGGTATACGCATATACTGCGAAGACACCGGCAGCGGCATTCCAAAGGAGAAGTGTGAAGACGTGTTCAAACGTTTCGTGAAGCTCAACGACTTCGTACAGGGCACCGGCCTCGGACTGAGCATCTGTAAAGCCATTGCCGACGGATACGGAGGCGACATCGGCGTAAAGTCAGACACCGGTCAGGGAGCCACATTCTGGATATGGATACCGTGCGAGACAAGCAAACTTGTGTATAAAGAATGACAACAGCAACAACCTATAAAGCAATAATAATATGCAAATCAGCAAATATGTCTTAGCCAACGACCGCGACATGCAGTGGGGACTCACCGTGAGTACCGTAGGATATGAAGAGATAGCCCCGGGCGACCCCTATCCCACCCGAGGCCATGCCGACGGATATTATTTCCACGTCGAAGAAGGGCGCGAACTCAACGAATACCAGCTGCTCTACATCACAGAGGGAAAAGGTGTATTCACAAGCACTCACCAGCAGGAAACGGAATTGAACGAGGGAGACATGTTTCTGCTCTTCCCCGGTGAATGGCATACATACCACCCGGATCCCGAAACAGGATGGAAAAGCTATTGGATAGGATTCAAAGGGAAAAACATAGACGAGCGCGTAGGACTGAGATTCCTCCTGCGTGAAAAGCCTATATACCACATAGGATTCTCCAGCGTGATAGTACAACTGTACGAATCGGCATATGCCACAGCAACGGCAGAGGAAGCATACTCGCAACAACTGCTCGCCGGAATAGTAAACCATCTCATAGGCATGATGTACTCACTCGAACGTAATATAGAGCTGAACAAGAACCACGCCCACGTCGACATGGTAAACCGCGCACGACTGAGAATACGCGAGGCCTTGGAGAGCAGCCTCACCATACAGCAAGTGGCCGAGGAACTTGGAGTGAGCTACTCCAACTTCCGCAAACTGTTCAAGGAATACACCGGACTGAGTCCCGCGGCATACCAGCAGGACCTGAAACTGCAACGTGCCAAAGAACTGCTCAAAACCACCAACTTGAGCATAAAGGAAATTGCATATAGGCTCAACTTTGACTCACCGGACTATTTCTCGGCAAAATTCAAGATAAAGACAGGCCGAAAACCAAGTGAGATGAGAATGAGACGGTAATATATTCTTATTATTGGAAACTGGGAATGCTGAATTTTTCATTCTGCATTCCCAATTTCCAATTTCACATTTTCAATTCTGAGACAGATTCGTCTAAAAGATGAAAGTCTTCTCCAACCAGTAACAGCCTATACCGGCCATATAGCCCACGAAAGCAATCCACGTGATATGCTTCATATACCATCCGAAAGAAATCTTCTCCAGCCCCATCACAACGACACCGGCAGCAGAACCGATAATGAGCATAGAGCCGCCAACACCGGCACAATATGCAAGAAGTTGCCAGAAAATACCGTCTACAGCCATATCACCTACAGCCTCAACAGGATACATACCCATACAACCGGCCACCAAAGGGACATTGTCGACAATGCTCGAAAGCACACCGATGATACCTGTAACCATATAATAATTGCCGTCAAAGGCCACGTCAAGTCCCTCGCCCAACATCGTCAGCACGCCGATGGTCTCCAAGCAGGCTACAGCCATAAGTATACCCAGGAAAAACAATATCGTACTCATATCTATGCGTGTAAGTATCCTGGTGATACGCTTTTGGGTATCATCCCCCTCATCTTCACCACGACTGCGATAGAATATTTCTGTAACAGTCCAAAGTATACCCAAAACAAGAAGTATGCCTACAAAAGGAGGCAAATGAGTTATCGACTTGAACACAGGAACAAATATCAGTCCGCCCACCCCAAGCATGAATATCACTTTGCGTTGAAATGCCGTAAGACCGCTACCCGTATCTGTCGACTCGTCACTTCCGTCAACTGCAGCAAAGCTGCCTTTCAGCGAGAACGACAAGATATAGGCGGGAATAACCATCGACACCACCGAAGGAACGACAATTTCACTTATCACACCAAGTGCAGTAATAAGACCCTTGTTCCATAGCATAATAGTAGTAACATCACCGATAGGCGAAAAAGCGCCACCGGAATTGGCTGCAATGACCACAAGCGAAGCATAGACAAGACGGTCTTTGCGTTCAGACACAAGTTTACGCAAAATCATTATCATCACAATACTCGTGGTCAGATTGTCGAGAATGGACGAAAGAATGAAAGTGAGCAGAGCTATGCGCCATAACAATGCCTTTTTGCTTGTGGTACTGAGCAAGTCGCGCACAAAATTGAATCCGCCGTTCTGGTCTACAACCTCAACAATAGTCATGGCACCCATCAAAAAGAACAACGTTGTAGACGTACTGCCGAGGTGCTTCTCCATCACCTCACTGACAGCCAAAGCGGCATGCTCGCCAACCGCATCGGCCAGATAGCTGCCCGGATCGAGCATGAACAGTGTCCAGCAGAACACAAACATCAGCAAGGCTATGGCAGCCTTGTTCACCTTAGTCACGCTTTCGATGGCTATACACAGATAACCTGCGACGAAAACGATGACAATCGCAAGAGTTAATGTTGTCATTTTTTGTTATTGATTAATTTGTTTTTTTAGTTTGTTTTTCCGTCATTTATGGCCAGCAGCATACAGTACTTCCCCAAGCCGGAAGGCTTGACGCATAAGCATTTACGCCCAGCCTGCGACAGCCATACCTCCGCTTTCAGTGCAAAGGTAACAATAAAATCGGTATGCGATACTGCCTTACGGGCTTTTTTTCACGTAATCGTTTTCTCACCCTCTCATGAACGGTTGTGACATTACTTCAACCACAATTCCAACAAGACATATTACATGACCTACAATCGTCATCACAGTCCCACGCTAAAATTATACAGACAAAACTTTTGGTACAAAAATCAAATAATAATGCCGTCAATTAATAATAAAATGTTATCTTTGCAAATGGAAGTTTTAATACTAACACTGCTAACAAAACAAATCAATGGAAAATAACAAGAAATATTTCTTCGCTGTCGATTTGGGCGCTACCAGCGGCAGAACCATCATCGGAACTTTGGGTGACAAGCGCATCGAACTGGAAGAACTGACACGATTCGACAACAATCTGATAGAGACCGGCGGACACTTCTATTGGGACATCTATGCACTATACAATGAAATAATAAAAGGTCTCAAGCTCGCCGCACAACGTGAGTTGCCAATCTGTTCCATCGGTATTGACACATGGGGCGTAGATTTCGTTTGTGTGGGACGTGACGGTGCTCTGCTACGCAACCCGCTGGCTTATCGTGACCCGCACACTTTCGGAATGATGGAAGAGTATTTTGACAAAGCCGTGGAAAAGAAGACGGTATACGACATCACCGGAATACAATTCATGAACTTCAACTCGCTGTTCCAACTCTATGCCATGCGACGCGCCGGCAATACGGCATTGGAAAACGCGGATAAGATTCTCTTTGTGCCCGATGCACTGAGCTACATGCTCACAGGCAAGATGGTATGCGAATATACCATAGCATCAACAAGCCAGATGCTCGACCCGAGAACCAAACAACTCGACGAACGCCTGCTCAAAAGCGTAGGGCTGAACCGAGACAATTTCGGCGAGATGGTCAATCCGGCCGTAAAGATAGGCATGCTTACCGAAGAGGTACAGAAGATGACCGGACTGGGAGCTGTGCCTGTCATAGCCGTGGCAGGACATGATACGGGCAGTGCAGTGGCTGCCGTACCGGCACGCGACGAGAAATTCGCATACCTGAGCAGCGGCACTTGGAGCCTTATGGGCATAGAAACAAAGGATGCCATAATCAACGACCTGAGCTACAATCGCAACTTCACCAACGAGGGAGGCATAGAAGGCACCACACGCTTCCTGAAGAACATCTGCGGCATGTGGATATACGAACGCTGCCGCAAGGAATGGACCGACGCCCCGAAATCGCACACCGAACTGCAGGCCGAGGCTATGAAACAGCCGGCTTTCCAAAGCATCATCAATCCCGACGACACCATGTTCGCCAATCCTTCGTCGATGATAGAGGCGATACAGACATATTGCCGCGAAACGGGACAGCACGTGCCCGAGGGATACGCCGAGATATGCCGTTGCATATTCGAGTCGCTCGCATTGCGCTACCGTCAGGTGTTCGGATACCTCAAGGAAATGGCATCATTCCCGCTCGGTGTTCTGCATATAATCGGCGGAGGCTCGCTCAACAACTATCTGAACCAGTTCACGGCCGACTCGCTCGGTGTGGAGGTGCTGGCCGGACCGCAGGAAGGAACTGCCATAGGCAACATCATGTTGCAAGCCAAAGCCTCGGGCGACGTGAGCGACATATGGGATATGCGCCGCATCATCGCCAACAGTATCGAACTGAAACGCTTCGTGCCGAAAAACACCGAAATGTGGGACAAGGCATACGCACGGTTTGTCGAAATCGTAGAAAAGAAGGGATAGAAAGGGACATAAGAAAACGAGAAGACAAGGGATTCCTAAAATCATTCCCATGTATCCCGTCCTTCCCATAAAATAAATATATCAACAAACTAATAATTATAAAATCTAAAAACAAAATGAAAGAAGAATTGGTAAAGAAGGCATACGAAGTGGCCAAAGAGCGCTACGCAGCCATTGGAGTTGATACGGAGAAAGTGCTGGAGCAGATGCAGAACTTCCATCTAAGCATGCACTGCTGGCAAGCTGACGACGTCGCAGGATTTGAGAATCAGGGCGGATCGCTGACAGGCGGCATTCAGGTGAACGGAAACTATCCCGGCAAAGCACGCAACATTGACGAACTACGCTCGGACATCCTCTACGCGAAGTCGCTCATACCGGGTACACACCGTCTGAATCTGCACGAGATCTATGGCGATTTCGGTGGAAAATACGTTGACCGCGACCAGTGCGACGTCACACACTTCCAGAGCTGGATTGACTGGGGTAAAGCCAACAATACACTGCTCGACTTCAACTCTACATCTTTCTCTCATCCGAAGAGCGGCGATCTGAGCCTCGCCAACCCCGACAAGGGTATCCGCGACTTCTGGATTGAACACTCAAAGCGTTGCCGCGCCATTTCCGAGGCTATAGGTAAGGCTCAGGGCGACCCTTGTATCATGAATACATGGGTACACGACGGAAGCAAGGACCTCACCGTTAACCGACTGATGTACCGAGAACTGCTGAAAGATTCACTCGATCAGATTTTCGCACAGAAATATGACAACATGAAAGACTGTGTGGAGTCTAAAGTGTTCGGTATCGGTTTGGAGAGCTACACTGTCGGTTCAAACGACTTCTACACATCTTATGCCGCAAAGAACAACATGATGATAACTCTCGACACCGGTCATTTCCACCCGACAGAGAGCGTTGCCGACAAAGTTTCTGCCATGTTGCTGTTCGTGCCTGAGCTGATGTTGCACGTATCTCGCCCGGTACGTTGGGACTCTGACCACGTTACCATAATGGACGACCCTACACAGGATTTGTTCAGCGAAATTGTCCGCGCCGGCGCTCTCGACCGCGTACACTACGGTCTCGACTATTTCGACGGCACGCTCAACCGCATCGGTGCTTACGTCATCGGTAGCCGCGCCGCCCAGAAATGCATGCTCCGCGCCCTGCTCGAACCTATCGCCACACTGCGCAAATATGAACTTGACGACAAGAAATTCCAGCGCCTGGCACTGCTTGAGGAGTGCAAGAACCTGCCATGGAACGCTGTTTACGACGAATTCTGCTTACGCAACAATGTTCCTGTAGGCGAGGAATTCATCACTGCCGTTGAGAAATACGAGGCTGACGTGACTTCAAAGAGAGCATAACACTCTTTCCCTCGAGTCAAAGGTAAAAGGAATTATCGCGGACCAAGCCCGCGATAACTCCTTTAATTTATTTAACCCCTAAAATAAAAAGAACATGGAAATAATATTCGGATTACTAATCATAGCCATCGGCGCTTTCTGCCAGTCGAGCTGCTACGTGCCAATCAATAAAATCAAAGATTGGTCATGGGAGTCTTATTGGATTGTACAAGGAGTGTTTGCATGGCTAATCCTGCCGCTGCTTGGCGCCATGCTGGCCGTACCGGCTGGGCACAGCTTGTGCGAACTCTTCTCAATGAGCAGTTCGTTCAATCTGTGGATGACAATGCTATTCGGCGTTCTGTGGGGCGTGGGCGGCCTTACTTTCGGTCTGTCCATGCGCTATCTCGGTGTAGCTCTCGGACAGTCGATTGCCTTGGGAACATGCGCCGGATTGGGAACAATCATGGGCCCTGTGCTGCTCAACATATTCTTCCCCGAACTTAACGCGCTCGAATCACTCACCTTTGCCGTAATTCTCGGTGTTGCCGTTACACTCGTCGGCATCGCCATCATCGGTGTCGCCGGTTCGATGAAAGCAGCATCGCTGTCTGAGGAAGAGAAGAAAGCGGCCGTGAAAGACTTCAACTTCCCCAAAGGTCTGGCCATCGCATTGCTCGCCGGCTTCATGAGCGGTTGCTTCAATGTCGGTCTGGAATTCGGCAAGGAAATCAACTTCGGCGACCTTACTCCCGATATGTACAAGACGTTGCCCGCAACATTCCTCGTTACACTGGGCGGATTTGTTACCAACGCTATCTACTGCTTCTTCCAAAACAACAAGAACGGCACGTGGGGCGACTATAAGAAAGGCAACGTATGGCTGAACAATGTTGTTTTCTGTGCATTGGCCGGTGCATTGTGGTACAGCCAGTTCTTCGGCCTGTCACTCGGCAAAGGCTTCCTCACAGAATCCCCCACGCTGATGACGCTGTCATTCTGCATCCTCATGGCGCTTAACGTGGTGTTCTCGAATGTATGGGGCATCATTCTCAACGAATGGAAAGGCTGCTCACAGAAGACCATCACGGTGCTGGTAATCGGCATTATCGTATTGATAATATCGTCATTCCTACCGCAGCTCATATAAAGAGTGAAGAGTGAAGAGAATCTAGTTAAGAGTGAAGAGTGAAAAGTGAAGAGGTATGATTACCGCGCAAGCCCAAAGCCTTTATGCCGGTAATCATACCTCTTCACTTTTCACTCTTCACTCTTAGCTTTTCACGAGGCTCTAAAGCTCCAGGATGAGCGTCTGACGGGGACGCAGCCTCACATTCTTGTCAATCATGACTGTTCTTCCGGTGATGACATCCGTGGCTTTCTTTTTGCTGCCAATGATTTCTGCATAGCGGGCAACAACCAGTTGCGCAGGATCCTTGGTGCCATTGACGATGGTCATCACGCTCTTGTTCCGATACTGGCGGGCTATGACGTAAACACCTTTCTGAGGAGTGAACTGCACCTGGTTGCCTTCGGTTATCACCTTGTTGCCATGACGCCAGTGCAACAGTTTACTCAGCCAGTTGAACATGTTGTTCTCTGCTTGTGTTCTGCCTTCAGCTGTAAAACAGTTGTGCTCGTCACCGGCCCAACCTCCGGGAAAGTCCTTACGCACATTACCGTCTGTCTCCGCCTTAGTACCGTTCATCAACACCTCAGTGCCATAATACAGTTGCGGTGTGCGGTTGATGGTGAGCAGAAGTGCAAGCGCCTGCTTCAAAGCCATGGTATCCTTGCCCGTGCCGAGAAAGCGGTCGGTGTCATGGTTCTCCACAAAAGCCATCACGCTCTTTGGATTGGGATAGAGATAATCGTAGCAAAGCACGTTGTAGATGCGGTTCATACCGTTCCACCAGTCATCGGTAATCTCGTTCTTTGCCTGGTTGATGCGGTCAAAGAACGCAAAGTCCATCACCGTCTTCAGGTAGCTGTTCTTCTCCGACAGTTTTGAATCTTTCTGCCATGCGGCGGTATAAGCAGGTTCGGTGACCCATGTCTCACCCACTGTGTTGAAGTTGGGATACTCCATGTCGAGGGTCTTCATCCACAGGGCCATCGCGTCACGGTCGGCATAAGGATAGGTATCCATACGTATGCCGTCAATGCCCACACTTTCTATCCACCATTCACTGTTCTGGATGAGATACTTTATAACGTGAGGATTGCGTTGGTTCAGATCGGGCATGGTAGGAACGAACCAACCGTAGACAGTTTCACGGAGGTCTACTTTGCTGGCATAGGGGTCAAGTACAGGCGTCAGTTTATAACTGGTCTGCAAATACTTGTCGTTCACACTGGCCGTACCGTCCATGGTGCCTATTGACTTCTGATGCTCTACGCCCTTATTCTCGGGAAAAAGCCACTCCGGAGTGTTGAACCAATCCTTCGACGGCATGTCAGCAATCCACGGATGGTCGAAACCACAATGATTGAAGATCATGTCCATCACAACCTTTAAACCTTTGGCATGCGCCTCAGCAATGAGTGCCCTATACTCCTCATTGGTTCCAAACCGCGGGTCTACACGATAGTAGTTGGTCGTGGCATAACCATGATAAGTGCTATTCTTGCCATCGTTGGGAGAGTCATTCTCCAACACCGGTGTAAACCACAAGGCTGTCACGCCCAACTCGTTGAAATAGTCGAGATGCCGGCGGATGCCTTCCAAGTCGCCACCATGACGCAGGCTCGGAGCCTGACGGTCACACACTTTGTCGCGCATGGTCTTGAAGGCGTCGTTATCGGTCCGACCGTTGGCAAAGCGGTCCGGCATCAGCATATAGAGCACGTCGGCGTTGCTGAAACCGATGCGTTTCTCACCGGCCATCTCTCGGTTCTTTAAGGTATATGTCACCTCTTTTGTTTTCTTGCCTTGCTTGAAGTTCAATGTCATCTCGCCGGCTTTCGCTCCATGCAGGTTGAGATAGACAAGCAGGTAATTGGGTGACTCCAGACGTACGAGGGAATCAATACGAACGCCCGGATACTGCACGTCGACATCCAGATCCCGGATATCCTTGCCATAGACCATCAGCTGCAACGAGGCATCTTTCATACCCACGTACCAGTCCGTGGGCTCTATTCGGTCAATCTTAAAACTTGCATTCATGTTCATGACACAGAGAAGCAACGTTAAGGTTATTATTATTTTTCTCATTATATAAATATAATTGATACGTTTATGAATCGTTGTTTTTATGCAGTCGCAATAACTCCTTACGGAACAACAACTCTCTTTAATTCCTTAATAAAAAGCATTTGTCTTTAACTCCTGAGCGACCTCAGGGAGCGATAACTCCCGTTAACTCCTTTACCCCCCCCGATAAATCAGTAACTCATTTCTCGAAGAGAATCAATGCCGACTGTGCATCCACCTGTACGCGGCTGCCTTCCATCGTACCCATGCCCTCCTCATTGATGACAGCATTGTTGCAAACGATGGTATAACTGCCTTGGGGTACATTGACCGTCTTGGCAGACTTGTTACCATTCAACACAACAACAATGCGCTTGCAGGAGTCTATGCCCTTCAGGTCTTTCAGTTGGAAAGCCACGAGACAATCCTCCGTTTTCAGGAACTCCAGATGACGTCGCACCTTGTCAGCCTCAGCCAGACGGAAAGCCGGATGGTTCTTGCGCAACCGGATTAGACGGCTGTAATAGTCGAACACCTGCGGATATCTCTTCAGGTTATCCCAGTCAAGGCAGTTGATACTGTCGGGAGAATTGAAGCTGTTATGTACACCTTTCTTGTCGCGGAGCATCTCCTCGCCACTGAGGATGAGGGGAACACCCTGCGACGTAAACACAGCCGTCTGGGCCAACAGGTCAAGGCGTATCAACTCTGCCATACGCAGATACTCGGGCTTCGAATTATCCTGCAAGCCAGGTACGCTGGCCTTCAAGCGGTCAACAAGACACATATCGTCGTGGCAGCTCACATAGCTTATATGCTGGGTTGGTTGGGCTGTCCAAGGCTTTTTGTCGTAGTTCACCTTCGTCATGTCCACCTGCGGATGGGCAATGCCACCCACAATGCCGAACTTCAGGCTCTCCTCCTCACCGGCGATACCTGCCAGAAAAGCTCCTTTCGTGTCATCGCTGAACGGTCCGCGCAGAGCGTCACGCATGTCATCGCTGAAAGCACCTATGCCGTTCAGCCTGTATGTCCGAGCCTTCATCGCCAACTTCTCCTGCGGATATGCACACGTGCCGGCACTCCATCCCTCACCATATATATAAATGGAAGGGTCTATCCAGTTGACTGCATCACGTATCTGCAGCATTGTCTCAATGTCGTGAATACCCATCAAGTCGAAACGGAAACCGTCGATATGGTATTCGTCAATCCAATATTTCACGCTCTCCAACATGAATTGGCGCATCAGCGGTCTCTCCGAAGCGGTCTCGTTGCCACATCCGGAGCCGTCACTATACGTGCCGTCGGCTGTCTTTCTGTAGTAGACATCGGGATATGTCAGCTGGAAGTTGCTGTTCTTAATGTCGAAAGTATGATTGTACACCACATCGAGAACCACCCTTATACCGGCCTTATGCAAAGCCTGCACCATCTGCTTGAACTCTTTGATGCGCACGGCCGGCGTAAAGGGGTCTGTAGAATAACTGCCCTCCGGCACGTTGTAGTTCTTCGGGTCATATCCCCAATTATACTGCGGCACGGTCAATTGGGTCTCGTCTACCGAAGCATAGTCGAATGACGGAAGGATGTGGATGGCGTTGATGCCCAGATTCTTCAAATGCTCTATGGCCTTGGGCTCTGTCAGAGCCAGGAACTTTCCCTTATGCTGCAAGTCAGAAGAAGCGTCGATGGAGAAATCGCGCCAGTGCATTTCGTAAATTACGAGATCAGCCGGACTCTTCACCTCCGGACGCCTGTCGTTCTCCCACCCCTCGGGGTCGGTCTGCTTCATGTCGATGATGGCACCACGTTGCCCGTTGATGCCCACCGCCTTGGCAAAGACACCGGGACATTCACCCCTGCCGATATTGAAGGTATAGAACTTTCCTTCCAGATTCCCCTTTACCGTCACCTCCCAACGGTCAGCGCCCACAACCTTCATATTGACAGTCTGGACAGCCTTGCCGCCCTGTCCTTCATTGTAGATGCGCACTTGCACCTTATGTTTCTGTGCTGTAGGAGCATTAAGCCGGAATACGGTTTCTCCTGCGGAATAGCTTATCTCGTTGAATGTCTGCTGTGCCATAACGGTTTGAGGCAGGATAGCCGCTGCAAAAGCGACGGCTATCATTCTGTTTATGTAATTCATCTTCTTTTCTCTGTATTTATTGTCAAACAGCCTTTAATGATACGGCGAAACCGCCACCGCGAGCCTCCTTTATCTTCAGCGTGTCACCCTTCTTCACTGTCTTGTGCACAATCTTGTAAGCCTTGGGATTCTTCTCGTAGTCGGCATCGGCTGCATCCTGATATATGGCACACTCATACTTTCTGCCTTTGTCGAGGAAATCGAGCTTTACCACAGCCAGATGCTCCTCCTCGCCCGTCTTGCCGCCAACGAACCAGTCGTCGGTTCCCTTCGCCTTGCGGGCCACGGTGATATACTTGGCCGGTTCTGCCTCTATATACTTTGAGTCATCCCAATCACAAGCCACATCGCGTATGAACTGGAAGGCATCGTCATATTTCTCATAATGCTCAGGCAGGTCGGCCGCCATCTGAAGCGGACTGTACATGACAAGATAAAGCGCCAGCTGACCGCAAAGCGTAGTGTGGACATAACTGGTATTATTGCTCCATGTTGAGAGCTGTGTCTCAAAAATACCCGGTGTATAATCCATCGGACCACCCTGAAGACGTGTGAACGGCAACATTACCGTGTGATAGGGAACGCTGCCGCCGAATGCTTCGTACTCCGTGCCACGGGCACTCTCGTTACCCACGAGGTTAGGCCATGTACGGCAGATACCTGTGGGACGTGTCGCCTCATGGGCATTGACCATGATGTGGTGCTTCGCAGCCGTCTCTATGACATGCTGATAATGATTGTTGCTGAGCTGACTGTAATGATACTCGCCACGCGGGATGATGTCACCCACATAACCCGTCTTCACGGCATCGTAGCCATACTTATTCATCAAGTTGAAAGCGTCCTCCAAATGCCGCTCATAGTTCAAGATGGAAGCAGAAGTCTCATGATGCATCATCAGCTTCACACCCTTCGAGTGGGCATAGTCGTTGAGCATCCTGATATCGAAGTCGGGATAAGGGGTAACGAAGTCGAAGACATCGAGCTTCTGGTGACCGAACCAGTCTTCCCAACCTTCATTCCAGCCTTCCACCAGCACCTCATGCAGACCGTTCCTGGCGGCGAAGTCGATGTACCGTTTCACCTCCTCGTTGGTAGCACCGTGAACGCCGTTGGGCTTGCACTTGCCATAATCGGTGACACCCAGACGCACAGAAGGATAATCATAGGTGTAGGCCCAACTCTTGGTCCCCACTATCATGTTCCACCACACACCGCAGTACTTGGTGGGATGAATCCATGATGTATCGTCTATCTTGCACGGCTCGTTAAGGTTCAATGTCAACTTGCAAGAAAGCATGTCACGGGCGTCATCACTGACCAAGACCGTACGCCATGGAGTGTTGAACGGCGTCTGTATGAAACCTTTCCGGCCCACGGCATCCGGCGTCAGCCACGACTCGAAGGTCAGCGTCTTCTCATCGAGGTTGAGGTGCATCGTCGGATAATCCAGACAAGCAGCCTCGTGGATATTAATATAGAGACCGTCGTTGGTCTTCAACTGCAAGGATGTCTGCACACCAGTGTCAGAGAATACTGTAGTGGAAGAGTTGCTCTTGTAAACCTCACGGTTATTGCTGATCACCTCTCGTATTCCCGTCATAGGAGTTATCTGATACTCATATTCCTGAGTGTCATAATCACCCGGTATCCAATATGCCGTATGGTCATCGGTCATGGCAAACTGAGTGTGCTCCTCCTTTATGACAAAGTAGTTGAGTTCGTTCTGCTGTGGAAACTCGTAACGTAAGCCCATGCCGTAGTCATATACACGGAAACGGATGGTGATGTTGCGTTTGGTAGAAGGCTGATTGAGGTTCACCTCAAGCTCGTTGTAGTTGTTGCGGATGGTAGCCGTCTCACCCCATACCGGCTTCCATGTCTCGTCAAACGATGACGTCTTCGATCCTGTCTCACTGAAGCCGTCCATCAGGTCGGTTTCGTCCTTTCCTTTTGACGCATGCTTGTCCTTGACCAGCTCCAGACCGAGATGCGACGGCTTGCACACCGTCTTGCCCTTGTAGCTCATCTCGTAAGTAGGCTGTCCGTTACCCGTTAAGGAAAACTTCACCTCTACGTTACCGTTGGGAGATGTCACACTTTGTGCCATTGACATCATAGGCAGCAGCACGAGAGACATCATTGCTGATTTCTTATTCATAGACATAAACAGTATTATTATTTTTTACTTTATTTTCTTCTCTACAATCTCCCCGACTGCAACATCAACTCCTTCATTTCCGCCATGAAATCGTTGTCTGCCATCAGGTCCTCTATGTTGAGATGCATCCTGTAACGCCAGTAGTGCTTGGGATTTGCCGGGATGTTGATGCGCTCGGCGTTGGCATCTACCAGACGTATCCTCCCGCTGATGGCCAGCCAGTCCTGTATGCTCAAGATGCAGAGCATCGACGGAGAAGTAAGATGACGGTAAATGATGTCCTTTGCCAACCAGTCAGGCAGCGGATGGGGAGCAGCTCCCTGCCGGTGGAGCATGTTGTTGTAATAGTCCTGCGTGCGCTCCCAGTTCTCGCCCCACCACTGGCGCAGTGTGGGCATGTCATGACTGGAGATGGTACATACCGAACGATACGGATAGCTGCTCAGATGTCCGAATCTCACCGTCGGGTCTTTCGGCATGCTCTGCAGTTCAAGACTCAATATCTTCAACTCGCTCATCACCCATGGCACACAATCGGGCACCATACCCAAGTCTTCAGCACACACCAACATGCGTGTGGCCTCCACCAGCTTGGGCATCTTCTTCATGGCCTCCTTATACCAGAACTGGTTGTTGCGACGGTAGAAGTAGTCGTTATACAGTCGGTTGAACGATGCCTTATCGTTGTCGTAAAGCGACTCGTAAATGAAATCGAGTTGCGCCGAAATACGCGGGTGGAACATGTTGCTGTCCTTCCTGTCACGCACAAAGAGCACGTCACTGATAAGGGCATAAAGTCCGTCTCTGAGCCAAAGTTCTTTCTCTTCAGTGACATCGGCAAAGAGAGCCGCCACCTTTCTCTGCGTGTCCACCTCCGGTTTCATCGCATAACGCTCGTTGTCAAGACGGTCAAGATATTTCTCGCGCACCTCAGCGGCACGCTCACGGAACACACGGTCAAGCACCCAGTCGGTAATGAACGGTTGGGTGAAGCGCTCCTCCTGAAAGTTGAGCCCGTATGACGCTATCTCCTCACGCGACATGGCCAAAGCCGGCGAGAACTGTCCCAGCAGTCCATGTACGGCATTGACAGGAATCTCCCATATGCGGAAGAAGCCCAACACATGGTCTATGCGGTAAGCATCAAAAAACTTCGACATGTTTTGGAAACGGCGCACCCACCAGGCACAATCGTCCTTCAGCATCTCGTCCCAGTTGTAAGTGGGGAACCCCCAGTTCTGACCGTTTACGGAGAAGTCATCAGGCGGTGCACCTGCCTGTCCGTTGAGATTGAAGTATTTCGGCTCCATCCACACGTCGCAGCCGTAACGGTTGACACCGATGGGGATATCGCCCTTCAGAATAACCCCTTTCTGCTTGGCATAGTCATGAGCCTCTTTCATCTGCGTGTTGAGCACATACTGCATGAAGTAGTAGAAGGAAACCTCCTTATACGCCTTACATCTCGGAGAACAGAGAGCCTTACGGTCATCCTCGTTCCATGTATTGTGATCGGGCCACCGTGAGAAATCGGCCGTGCCGTACTTGTCTCTCAGCATGCAATACTGACCGTAGGGCACAAGCCACAGCTCTGTATCCCTAAAAAACTCCTTGAAGCCGACGCTTTTCATAATCGTTTCACCTTCCTGGTCAAACACTTTGCGCAGATAGCCCACCTTGAAGTCGTTGACACGCTCGTAGTCTATCTGCGGCAGTGCGTTGAGCTCGGCACGCGTCTTCTCAGCCTCGGCACGTTCTTTGGCATCGGCAAGTTCAGGCAGGGCACGGAGATCGGCATACTGCGGATGCAGAGCGAAGATACTGATACAGCTGTACGGATAGGAGTCGGTCCATGTGTGAGTTATGGTAGTGTCGTTAACGGGCAAGAGCTGGAGCAACTTCTGACCGGTCTTTTCCACATAGTCTATCATAGTTTTCAGGTCACCGAAGTCACCCACGCCGGCACTGCCACCGCTTCTCAACGAGAACACAGGCACCAATGTTCCTGCCAGTTTGCGGTCGCAATGGGTGAAGAAAGCCTGCCCCATATGGTATACCACCATTTCGCCGGCCTTCATCTCCGGCAGGTCGACGATACGGTTCATGCACGTCTCCCAATGTTCGTTCCCTGTCGTCTTGCTGTCTGAACCCACAAACTTGAATTCCATCCGACTGTCCTCCAAAGCCTCAGCGTCGATATCCACAATCCACTCGTTGTAAACATGTTGCGTCATCCTGACGGCAAGGGCTATGTTCCAGTCGCCCAAAGCCTTGCCGGCACCTGTCACCGTCAGTACCTCACCATCTCTCAGCTGCGGTGCTCTCACCTGCAGGCGCACAGTCCGGACAAACTCCGAAGGCTGCACCACAGCAGGCTGCTGATGGTTGATGCAGTCAGTAAAGGCGCTACTGTATAGATAAGCATCCTCCGGCATCGTTTGCCACCTGTCATAAACCACATAGGTGTCTGCGCGGCCGGCGGAAATATCCAAACGGTGCATGACCACCGTCCATTCGCACCTGCTCACCTTGCCGTCACGCATCACGCTATAATAATAGGAATATGACTGCTTCGGAGTCTTCACCGCCACGGTTTGGCTCCACCGAACCCCATCGCTTGTCAGCATGTGATACTTTGTCAAGCTGCCACTTTCCCAAATATTCAAGACGAGACTCTCACCGAAAGTCGTCCTATAGTCGATGTTGAATTGAATTGTCATGGCTGTTTTTACATTTTAGTTGTCATTTATTCTTTATATTGGCCACTGCCAACGAACCGCAGACCATCAGTATACCTGCCACAATCATCATGTTGCTCTGATGGGAGCCTACAATGCCAAGGACGCTGCCGCCACATACGGCCGCCACAATCTGCGGTATGCAGATTGTTCCGTTGAACAGACCCAGATAAGCCCCCATGTGTCCGTAGCCCTGCAAGGCGTTGGTAACAAAAGTGAATGGCATGGCCAACATGGCCGCCCAGCCCGCACCTATCATCAAGAACGGGATAATCTGCAGATACTGGTCGTGCAGAAACGGTATCAGGACGAAACCCGCACCGCCGATTACCAGACTGACGGAATAGGCAACCTTGGTATTCTTGAACATCGGGAGCACCACGGCCCACGCCACACTGCCTATTGCCTGTACGGCAAAGAGTATGCCCACCCAGTTGCCGGCTTCCTGAAACGGTTCGGAGCCTGGGTCGGTAGTGTTCCAAACGGTCTCGGCGATGGCACCGGTGGAATAGTTCCAAAGATATAGGAACGCGGCCCAGCTGAAAAACTGCACCAGACCCACCTTCCAAAATGTCGAGGGAGCCTTGCGGAGCAGAGAGAGCCAGTCGCCCTTGTCTTCCGTCGTGTCTTGCTTCAGCTCTTCGCTCTGTCCGTTATATTCGGCATATTCCTGCGGATTCCACTCCTTCACATTCATCGTGGTGTAAATGGCACACAGAATCAGAATGACGGCACCTATATAGAACGACCAAATCACCGAGTCTGGCACCACACCCTTGTCTGCCACATTCTTGATACCCAAGAAAGTGAAGAGGAACGGGAAAATGTAGCCCACCACCGAACCGGCATTGCAGAGAAAACTCTGTATGGCGTATGCCCTGGCTTTCTGTTTTTCATTGACCATGTCACCCACCAGCATCTTGAAAGGCTGCATGGCCATATTTATGCTCGTGTCAAGAAACATCAGGGCAATCAGACCGAAAAGCATGGCTCCGCCTACTGCCAGGCCCAACGAGCCGGCATTGGGCAGGAGGCACATCACAATGACGGCTACCACAGCACCTATAAACAGATAAGGTATGCGGCGACCGTAACGGCACCATGTCCTGTCGCTGAATGTGCCGACAATGGGCTGCACAAGGATTCCCATCAGCGGAGGCAGAATCCAGAAATAACTCAAATCGTGAGGATCGGCCCCCAACGTTGCGAAAATACGCGAGATGTTCGCACTCTGCAGAGCATAAGCTATCTGTACTCCAAAGAAGCCGAAACTCAAATTCCAGAGTTTCCAGAATGGTAAATCAGGTTTTTGTTTCATTATCGTTATATATTTTATTGTTTCAGGTCTCTTATCATATATATTCACAATCACCGAAATGCTATTTTTTAAACACCCAAGCAAGAGCCGCTATCTCGTAGTACCTCTTATCACCAAGCTGGTTCTTACCATACCACGCACCGTTTTATCCATCGGAAGAGAGCCTTCCACCAATCCTATCAAGATGTCGGCTGCCTTCTTTCCCACCAAAGTGCCTCTCTGATCCACTGTCGTAAGCAGCGGGTCGCAGGCTTTGGAACGGTCGCCATTGGTGAAGCCACAGATACTGATATCATCAGGCACTTTAAATCCCATGTGTTTCGCCGTATAAAGTATACCTATAGCCGTATCGTCGTTGATGGCAAAGAATGCGTCAGGACGAGGATTCTCCCGCAAAATGGGGGGGGTAAATGCCTCAGCCTCAGCACGATTATCGCATAATTTCACCCAGTCGGGATTTTCCCTAAGTCCATGCTTGACAAGAGCATCATGATAACCATTGTATCTGTTCTTGGATATCTCCATATTCATTGGCGAACCATAGAACGCTATACGGCTGCAACCGGATTCAATCAAGTGGGAAACTGCTGTATAAGCTCCCATATAGTCATCTACAACCACTCGCGAACAATTTATCCCCGTACAGATACGGTCATAGAAAACCAACGGTATACCATTTGACATCAATTTCTGAAAATGACCATACTGCTTTGTATCTTTCGCTTGCGACACAATGATACCACACACCTTGTTCTTGTAGAAATCATTGCAGATGGCCACCTCCTTTTCATAACGTTCGTTGCTCTGAGCCACCATAACACTGTATCCGCGCGAGCGGGCTTCTTCCTCAATACCGGAGAGGACAGACATAAAGAAATAATGTACCATTTCAGGCAAGATTACTCCAATCACCTTCATCGGCTTCACTTTGCTATGCCGTAATGCTTCACCTATCATATTGGGACAGAAGTTGTACTCACGTGCATACTGCTGTATACGTTCCTTCTGGACAGCACTGATACGTGGACTGTCCATCAACGCTCTACTCACCGTGGATACTGATACGCCGAGGTCGCGAGCAATATCTTTCATTGTTTTAGGCATTATCTTGCTCATAGATTGAGGCTTTGACTACGTTGGCAAAATTATTAAATATTATGATAATATTCCATCTTTCGTTTACTTATATCCCGCTTTTTATCATGCAATCGTTTGCACTACAAAAGTAACGGATTTTAATCAATAAAAGTACATGGAATAGTAAAACAAACTACTTTTGTAGCTATAAAAGTCCAAGATGTGGGTATAAAGCCAACTAAAACATTTATTACTATAATTAATATTAACTTAAAACCAAAACGACGATGAAGCAGGTAAAATTCAAATTGCCTCTAAGGACATTGACTCTCGCTGGAGGTCTTCTCCTTGCTGCAAGTTCCTTTGCGCAATCAAATGCCATCAAGGGACAAGTAAAAGATGCTTCGGGTGAGCCCGTTATGGGTGCTACCATCACAGCCAACGGCAAGCCTCTCGGCATTACCGACATCGACGGTAACTTCTCCGTCAATGCCGCACCTGGTACAGAACTGACTTTCACCTATTTGGGAATGACCGCCCAAACCGTAAAAGCTACTACCAACATGGCCATCGTCATGAGCGATGACACCAATGCATTGAACGAAGTTGTTGTCATCGGTTATGGCCAGGCGAAAAAGAATGACCTTACCGGTTCGGTTACAGCCATCAAGCCTGATGAAAAGAACCACGGTCTTATCACCAACGCCCAGGATATGATGCAGGGCAAGATTGCCGGTGTGAATGTCGTAAGCAACGGTGGCTCTCCCGGTAGTGGTGCAAGAATCCGCATCCGTGGCGGTTCGTCACTCAACGCCTCCAATGACCCGCTGATTGTCATTGACGGTCTGGCTATGGACAACCAGGGCGTGAAGGGTCTTTCCAACCCGCTTTCTATGGTCAACCCAAACGACATCGAGAGTTTCACAGTGTTGAAAGACGCTTCTGCCACCGCTATCTACGGTAGCCGCGGTTCTAACGGTGTCATCATCATCACCACCAAAAAAGGACGCAAGAACATGGCTCCGCAGGTGAGCTACAACGGAAGTGTATCCATCTCCACAAAGACCAAGACTCTCGACGTGCTTGACGGCAATCAGTACCGCGAGTTCATAAAGAGCTATTACGGCGAGGAATCGGATGCCGCCGCCCTTCTCGGTACGGCCAACACCGACTGGCAGGACAATATTTACCGCACTGCCGTCAGCCACGAGCATAACCTCACCATTTCCGGCGGCATAGCCAACATGCCATATCGTGTGTCGGTAGGTTACACAGGCCAAAGCGGTATTCTTAAGACAAGCGGTTTCCGTCGCACGACAGCCAGCATGACCCTCAATCCATCGTTCTTTGATGACCACCTGAAGTTTAATGTCAACGGTAAGTTCATGTATGCCAAGAATCAATACGCCAATACCGACGCTATCAGCAACGCCGCACGCATGGACCCGACACAGCCTGTGTACAGCTGGAACAGTCAGTTCAAGAACACCAACAGATACTTTGACTGGATGATTGCCGGAACGACGCTGAACGACCCCGATTATCCGCTCATGCACAACAAAAACGCCACTTCCAACCCCGTAGCAATGCTCAACGAAAAGGATGACAGGGCAAACTCACGCGACTATATGGGCAATGTTGAGGTTGACTATCAAGTACACGGTTTTGAAGACCTCCGTCTTCACATGAATTTCTCCGGTGACTGGGCCAACGGCAATCAGTACACGACATACGCCCCATGGGGACCGACGAACTTCTACTATGGCAACGACGGATTTACGAAAGAGAGCAAATACAACCTCACATACACTGCATACGCACAGTACTACAAAGACTTTGCAAAGACGCAGCACTTTGATATAATGGGTGGTTACGAGTGGTCGCACAACAAGTATTGGGGCAACTCACACTACGCAGGCATCTATCCGTCCACCAACACGGAGACTGACAAAGTGGGGACACTATATAACGAATCGATAAGCGAATGGAAACAGGAGAGCTATCTCGTCAGTTTCTACGGCCGTGCAAACTACATCGCCTTCGATCGCTACATGCTCACCGCCACCGTCCGCCGCGACGGTTCGTCACGCTTCAAAGAGCATTGGGCAACATTCCCGTCTGTAGCTCTCGGATGGAAAATCAACGAAGAGGCATTTCTCAAGAATGTCAAGGCACTGTCAGAGTTGAAGCTCCGTCTCGGTTGGGGTAAGACAGGCCAGCAGGACGGTATAGGCAACTACAACTATTTCGCTTCTTACAACGTAAACAGCACCAACACCAACGGCCGTTACCCGATCAATGGCGTGAACGACAGCGGTCTCCTCTATCGTCCGGACGCTTACAACGAGAATCTTTCGTGGGAAACGACCGAGACATGGAACGCCGGTATCGACTTCAGCTTCCTCAACAACCGCATTACAGGTAGCGTTGACTACTATTACCGCAAGACAACAGACCTTATCAACACTGCGACAGTGGCAGCCGGCTCAAACTTCCGTAACCAGGTGTCCTCAAACATCGGTTCGCTGAAAAACACCGGTGTCGAGATGTCACTCACCGTGCGCCCCATCCAGTCAAAGAACTGGAACTGGGAGGTCACAGCCAACGCAACATACAACAAGAACGAGATTACCGAACTCACAGGCAAATCGGCCATCGTCATGACAGGAGGTATATCCTCCGGTACCGGCAACCTATGCCAGGCTCACTCCGTAGGTCATCCGGCAAACTCGTTCTATGTGTTCCAACAGGTATACGACGCTGCCGGCAAACCGCTTGAGGGCGTGTTCGTCGACCGCAATGCCGACGGAAAGATAACCAACGACGACCGTTATTTCTACAAGAGCCCCGCTGCTCCCTGGATTGCCGGTCTCAGCTCGCGCCTCCAGTACAAGAACTGGGACTTCGGTTTCTCTCTCCGCGCAAGTTTCGACAACTATGTATTCAATGACACACAGGCCGGATACGTGAATGTCGAAAAGAGATACGACTCCTCATTCGACTATCTGCAGAACGTCACTCCTTCCGCTCTTGCCAACGGATGGGTGACATACGACAAGGTGCTCTCCGACCATTTCGTGCAGAACGCAAGTTTCCTTAAATGCGACAACATCACATTGGGTTACTCTTTCGATAATCTGTTCAAAAGCAAAGTATATGACGGACCCTCGGGCCGCATCTTCCTTGCAGCTACCAATGTCTTTACCATCACAAAATATGACGGCATCGATCCGGAAATTTCAGGTGGTGCCGACCGGAACAATCCCGATGGAATCGACAACTACATCTATCCGAGACCGTTCACCATACAGTTAGGACTTAGCCTCAACTTCTGACAACTCATTAAAAGATTATGAATATGAAACTGAAATATTTAAAGAATATACTTCCTGTAGCAGCTCTCATGCTCACAGCAGGATTGGCATCCTGCGTCAACGACCTGGACGTTACACCTGCCGATCCAAGTACGATCATGACTCCTGATGAGCCCGCACTTTACACCAAGTGCTACGCCAACATGGTTCTTGCCGGCCAGACCGGTAAGGACGGTGACTGCGATATCGACGGCCTTGACGGCGGTACAACCGGATTCGTCCGTCAGCTGTTCAACGCTCAGGAACTGGGCACCGACGAGTCGATTTGTGCATGGAGTGACCCCGGTATTCCCGATTTCAACTACAATCAGAACACAGCGGCGCATCCGATGTTGAGAGGATTCTATTACCGTCTGTACAACGGTATCAACTACTGCAACCATTATCTCAACGTGTGTGGCGGTATTGACGGTACACGTACTGCCGAAATCCGTTTCCTCCGCACACTCTATTATTACTATCTGATGGATCTGTACGGCAATGTACCCTTCACATTAAATCTTTCGGCCTCCAACGCACATCAGATAGCCCGTGCCGACCTTTTCAAATGGATAGAGGCAGAGCTTCTCGGCAAGGTTGTCACCATCAATGCCATGGATGATCCGTCTGCCGTCATAGTTGAAACGACAGAAGACGGATGCCTCGCAAAGATGCAGGCTCCCGTTGCACGCACAAGCTCAAAGGCCGACGGCTACGGACGTGCCGATCAGGATGCCGCCAATATGCTCCTCGCACGTATGTACCTCAACGCCAAAGTTTACACAGGTGAAGAGCGTTGGAGTGAGGCCAAGGAATATGCCGAAAAGGTAATCAACGGCCCTCACAAACTCTGGACTACGGGCAAGGGTAAGTGGACGGCTTACCAGATGCTCTTCATGGGGGACAACGGCGAGAGCGGTGCTTCCGTAGAGGCTGTCCTTCCGCTGCTCAACGACGGAGCCATAACCACTGCCTACGGTTGCACCTACTTCCTCATATCTTCTACTTGGAAAGCAGATATGGAAGTGAACGCTGCTGACGCCAGCTGCGGCGACCCATGGTCAGGCAACCGTGCCCGCAGCGTACTGCTCCGTAAGTTTTTCCCCAACTCCGATGCCCCCACTGTCAATATAGAAGACATGGTGGCTGCAGCCGGTGACGACCGTGCTCTCTTCTACGGCATCGACCGAGAGCTTGTTGTCACCACGCCGACAGAATTCTCAAGCGGTTATTCGGTTGGCAAGTTCCGCAATTCCTATTCTAACGGTGGTGCACAGCACGACCCGAAGTGTCCGGACGCCGACTTCTTCCTCATGCGTTCAGCAGAGGCTTACCTCATCGCTGCAGAGGCCGACGCACAGCTCAACGGCGGCGTGACGACAGCCACAGGAACAGGCTACCTCAACCAACTCCGCACCCGCGCCAATGCAACGACCATGAACCAATTCTCGCTCAACCAGATTCTTGACGAGCGTGCCCGCGAACTATATTATGAGGGCTTCCGCCGTACCGACCTCATACGTTACGGATACTATGGCGGCAATACCGACTACAAATGGGAGTGGAAAGGCGGTGATCCCAACGGTGTGAGCTTCAGTGAGACAAGAAACATCTTTGCATTGCCTGATGACGATATCAATGTCAACAAGAACCTCAAACAGAATCCGGGTTATTAATATATAAAAATGTATAAGAATATGAACAAGATATTTTCAAACATAATGTTATTTGCGGCAGGAGTACTCTCGATGACTTCCTGCAGCGATGACCGCGACTCAAACCCGACACTGCTACAGCCCACCGAGTTTAAGCTCAACGCTCCTTCCGTTGCCAACGGCACTGTTGACCTGTCGCGCACAGAAAGCATCAACCTAACATGGTCACAGCCGCAATACACTGCCGACAATGCACCTGTCATAGCCACATATTATGTCCAGGTATCCACAAAAGGAACTTTCGAAAAGGTATACGACATTGCTGCCGAAGACAACACAGGTGCCGACTACGTCACTCTCGAAGAGACAACTACAGAATGTAAGACCGGCATCTTGGCGACATCCCTCGCCAAAGCCCTACAGCAGCTCAATGTATGGGAGGAAAATGCTGTTCCGGGAAAGGTGGAACTCAGCATCCGTTTGAAGGCGGCCGTAATTGACGCCGGTATGAACGCTTTTGGCGAAGTGGTGTCAAACGTGATCAAGATCAACGCCATTCCTTACTATGTAGAGCTTAAGGATGCCGATCCCGACTGGTGGTATCTTATCGGTGGTGACATCGCAGACGGCAAGTGGGCCGATGACGTACCTACAAGTCTCTTCCCGATGCAGCCACAGAAAGACTACGAATTTGACAAGAAGACCGGCGACGGCGAACTTGTATGGACCGGTTACCTCGCAGGCAACGGCTTCAAACTCAAGAAAGCTCCCGGCGACTGGGATCATCAGTGGGGTATGAACGGAAGCGACTTTGTAGAGAACGACGGAGGCTCGGGCAACATCACAATGGCTCCGGGATATTACACCGTAACTCTTAACACTGGCAAACACGAACTGAAGGTCGAGCCTTATGCAGAGAGTGTTACGACAAGAGCACAAATGTATATTCTCGGTGACTTCAACGGTTGGTCACAAGACACACCGATGAATCCTGTAACAACGGTTGCCGGCGCAGACAATCACGACTGGTGGATCGAGATGGAACTGCCGGCCGGTGGTGTAAAATTCAACCAGGGTGACTGGGACTTCAACATCGGCGGTCCGGTAACGACTCTCAGTGACGGCTTCTACGGATACGGAACACACAACGGTGAAAACATCACAATTGAAACTGCAGGCAAATACCTCATCATCCTCAATGATATCACCGGCTACTACCGTTTCATCTTAAAATAATTCAATAAAAACAGATTTTTATGATTAAGAAAATATTATTCGGATTTGCCTTTATTGCCACTGTAGCATCATGCACAGATGATGACTACACTGACTGGGCACAGCCACAAGCCTACCCGGAAACAGAGGCTATAACATTTGGAAACGGCAGCGTTTCCGAAGTCACCCTCATCGACTTTGCCACAATAGCCGAAGAGCAGCAGAACGTGAAAGTGTGCAATGTTGTGGCTCCTACAGCCACAGACGAGGCTTACTCAAAAGTGACATACCGGCTGAACATCGGTTCCGCAAGCTACAACATGACAGCCGACGGCGAGATGGCAACAGCCGACCTCAAGAAGTATGTCGAAGACAACTTCGGCAAGGCTCCCGTAGAGCGCGACATGACAGCCACTGTCGAGCAGTGGCTGTCAAACGGCGAGACAACCGTCAAGACCGCCACGTCGGGCGAGTTTGCCATCAAGGCCAAGCTAACGGCTCCCGACATCTCCGAGCATTACTACATCATCGGTCAGCCGTCGGCATGGGAACCCGCATGCACCACTCTCCCGTTCACTCACAGCGAACAGAATGTTTACGACGACCCGATATTCACCGTGATGTTCGACGCTTCATGCGTAAACGCCGAAGGTGACATATGGTTCGCCATAACCGACGACAAGACTGTTGCCTCCAACGACTGGAGTATGGTACTCGGCATCAAGGAAGGCAATGGCAACAACAAGCTTGGTGAGGCCGGATTCCTGGCACGCCGCAACGAACTCACCGATGACGGTTCGTTAAAGGTACATCCCGGTGACGCACGCTTTGTGAAAGTGACCCTGAACATGATGGAAGGCACATACGTCGTAGAGCTTATCAACTTTCAGGAATATCTCTACGTGGCAGGTTCCGGCAACGGATGGAGCCAGAACGACGTCATTTCCTCACAGGCTTTCGACGGCAATTACAAAGGCTTCATGTGGCTCGGCAACGAGTTCAAACTCTGCTCACAGCAAAACTGGGACGGCCTCAACTATGGCAAAGACTTCTCCACTGCCGGTGATGCCGCCAACATGACTCTTCCTGAAGGAATCGGTGAAGGCTACTGCATGCTTGAGGCAAGTCTGGTTGACAAGACCATCACGGTCACTCCTATAACAACAATCGGTGTTATCGGTGACGCGACCGCCGGCGGATGGGACGCAAGCACTCCTCTTGAATATAACAAGGACAAGCGTTGCTGGGAAGGCGATGTGACCTTCACCTCAGGAACTTTCAAGTTCCGCGCCAATGACGCTTGGGCCATCAACTGGGGCGGCCCCACGGAAAACCTGACAATGGGAGGTGACAACATCACGGTGGAAGCCGGAACATATCACGTCGCTATCTATCCTAATTGCCCGGGGAAGGCCATGTGCACTCTCGAGGCTAAATAACATTGGAAGACAGATATTGTAATAGCTTTTTAAGGCCGTGTCAAAATCCGGCCCATCAGACTTGCAGGGACATATTCTTGTATTTGTCCGTTTTTATAACATGTTGATATTCAACATTTATTTGGCGGCCAAATACAAGAATATGTCCCAACTTCATGTAATATTCATATTCTGACACACCATCCTCATTGTTGTCTTCGCAGTCGGATTTTTCCGGTCCGGCATAAAAGTTTTGGAACCGGATGCAATCGTTTGCGCAGCAATATCCTGATGATTCACAACAATACACGAAAAAGATAACAAATAATGATGTATCTTTGCATAAGATAAACTACACTCGGCAATTTGAAAACAAGTTTTCATTGCGCTCGTTTGTACTATCTTTGCATAAGATTGATTTAATAACTAAAACTTAAAACATGAAGAAATTTTTATCACTCTTTGTTGCACTCATCACAACAATAAACATACAGGCGCAGGGATGGCCGGCACAATATGGCGGAGTGATACTGCAAGGATTCTCCTGGGACAGTTACGACTACTCACAATGGACAATACTCGAGTCACAAGCCACCGACATGAAAGGATTCATCGACTTCGTATGGGTGCCGCAAAGCGGCAAATGCCTGGAGACGACACAGGTGATGGGGTACATGCCTTACTACTACTTCCGGCACGACTCCAGTTTCGGAACAGAAACCGAGTTGCGTTCCATGATCAAGACCTTCAAGGAAAACGGTATCATGACCATGGCCGATGTTGTGGTCAATCACCATCAGACTGACGGATGGTTCGATTTCCCCGCCGAGACCTACAACGGTGTCACATACCAGTTTATGAGCACTGACATCTGCAAGAATGATGACGGCGGCAACACGCTGAAACAGGCCAACGCCCAAAGCGTCAGCCTCAGTCCGAACAACGATGAGGGCGAAGACTTTTCGGGTGGCCGCGACCTCGACCACAAGAGCGAAAACGTGCAACGCATCGTCAAGGCCTACGTTAAATATCTGAAAGACGATCTTGGCTATGAGGGGTTCAGATATGACATGGTGAAAGGCTTCGACGCCAGTCACGTAGCCGACTATAACGACGCTGCCGGCATTGAATATTCTGTAGGCGAACACTGGAGCAGTGTGTCGGAAACATCATCATGGATAAAGGCTACCGACTACAAGAGTGCCGCTTTCGACTTTCAGTTCCACTATGCCATGACCAATGCCATCAAGCAAAGCAACTGGCAACAGCTCAACAACCACAAGACGCTGATGCACGACGCAGACTTCAGGCGTTACGCAGTGACTTTCGTAGAGAACCACGACATACAGGACCGTGGTGTGCCCGACGGGCAATACAACACCAAAGATCCCATCGCCGAACCGTACATCCTCGCCGCCAATGCCTATCTGCTGGCCATGCCCGGCACACCGTGTATATTCCAGCCTCACTGGAGAGCATACGAGCAGGAACTGAAGAGCATGATCGAAGCCCGCAAACTGGCCGGTATCACCAACACGAGCGACTTCGGGTCGTATCTCTCCAACACGGCCTACTGCCAGACATTCGCAAAGGGCGAAGATAACAAGCGGCTTATGGTTGCCGTCGGCGACGAAACGAAATTCTCTGTACCGAACAACTACACCCGTATATTGGGTGGAAGCCACTACGCCTATTTCCTTACAAAGAATGCCGAGACGGCATGGACAAACAAGCCTTCGGGCACATACGGCGAGGCGTTTGACGTCACGCTGACGGCTGTGAGTGAAGACGCCAACGCGAAACTGGTGTACACACTCGACGGCACTGACCCCAAGGCGAACAGCACACAGGTGAACAGCGGCGCCACTGTCAGAATAGACAAAGCCTGCACCTTGAAGGCGGCTCTGCTGACAGGAGGCAAGGTGACGGGCTTGACAACAAAGGAATATGCCATCAAGGCGTTCGAACCTTATTCGTTCAAGGTGTACGTAAGCACGGACCATGTGGGATGGAAAGACATCAACTTCTATTCGTGGGGAACCAACAGCAAAAACAGTTCTGCCAAGTGGCCTGGCGACAAGATAACCACCACGGAGACCGTCAACGGCAAGACATGGTACTGCAAGGAATACTACATCGACAGCAAAAACGATCTTGTGAACTTCGTATTCAGCACCGGTTCCGGCTCACCGCAGACAGTAGACAAGACCGGGATCAACAAGACTGCCTATCTTGAGATTTCCACTACCATGAGCAATGGCAAATACACCATAAACGATGTGACCAAAGATATGACCACCGGCATTCATGCAACGGCCATCGACACCTCCGGCAACGACAACGGGTGGTATGACATCAACGGAAGACGCTACAACAAACGTCCAGCCAACCGCGGACTATACATCCACCAAGGCAAGAAATACGTCATCAACTAACCAACCGGCAAAATAAAACAACTCATGAACAAGAACATCAGAAACATTCTGGCAACAGCATTGCTCATTGTGGGCAATGCTGTTGCCGTTTCGGCACAGAACAAATATGTGGGTGGCGACATTTCACTGCTGCCCACCAATGAGACTTGGGGCGCCCGCTATCTTGACAAGGACGGCCGGGCCATCGACGACCTTCTCTCTTTCTTCAAGCAAGAAGGAGGCATGAACGCCATGCGCGTCCGACTGTTTGTGGCACCGGAGAAATATAATGGTTCCGACAAGGATGCAAATGCCTGTCAAGACCTGGAATATGTAAAGGCACTGGGCAAGCGCATAAAAGATGCGGTGCTTGACTTCATGCTCGACTTCCACTACAGCGACACGTGGGCAGACCCGGCCAAGCAGTGGACTCCGGCCGACTGGGCACAGCTCTCCGATGACGAGTTGCAAACCAAGATCTACGAATACACCAAAGAATGTCTCACCACCCTGAAGGAAGCAGGTGCCGAACCGGACATGATTCAGACTGGCAATGAGATAAGCTACGGCATGTTGTGGGGACCGTATCAGGCCGACGAGTCACAACTCAAGAAATGCTACACCAACAGTCCTGCCGCCAACTGGACACGCTTCACCAATCTGCTGAAACAGGCAGGAAAGGCCTGCCGCGAGGTGTGTCCGCAGGCCAAAATCATTCTGCACACCGAGCGGGCTACGCAAGTGAACGTATTGACCAACTTCTATGACATGATGAAACAGGCAGGCGTAGATTACGACATAATAGGTCTGAGCTACTACCCCATCTGGCACAGTACGATAGCAACTCTGGAAACAGCCATCAGAACTCTCGAAACGAAATACGCCGACAAGCAAATCATGGTAGTGGAATTAGGGTGTCCTTATTCCTGGTTGCCTTCCGACAAGGAATATACTCCCGCTTACGATGCCACGGAAGCAGGCCAGCAACAATTCACCAGCGACCTTATCACCATGCTGAACAGACACACCGGCGTGACAGGCTTGTTCTGGTGGTGGATGGAATATAACGCTTATCCGTGGGAGACTACCCACAGAAACAACTGGTGGTATGCCCCGCTCTTCAACAGCAACACAGGCAAGGCAATGCCGGCTTTCTACGAGATGAAGAACTTTTCTCCCAATACAGCCAATATCCAACAGTTATCCTACACCTCCCGACCGGATGACTGGTACACATTCGACGGCATGAGACTTTCGAAGAAACCTATCAAACGTGGATATTACATTAATAACAAGATGAAGGTGGCTGTCAAATAGCCATCTTTTTAGTTAAACCAAATGAGGGGCTGTGTCAAAATCCGGTCCATTTTGCTTGTAGGGACTTTACCTTTTGCAATATCTATATTTTGACACAGCCCCATGGCGAGAAAACGGGGAATGAAATCCAACTTTCAGCTTCATCAATCTGTCTTCAAATCCACGACCCGATATTCATGGCCTGTTGCCGGTACGACTTTACCGAGCAAATCGCCCAACAGCAGCTTCAGGGTAGCCGTGTTCACACAAGGATGACAACCGATGAAGTCCGATGACAGTAAATCACGGTCAACGACCGGCAACACTTTTCCCTGCTTGTCATTAATCAGTCCCATCGGAGATACTGCACCGGGATGTATGCCAAGCAATTCTATCATGTGGCTCTCATCGGCAAAAGACAGACGGGCGCAACCTAATTCAGATGACAGATATTTAGTCTTGAACACCTTGTCACCGGGAAGCATCAACAGATAAAACTGTGTATGCTGTCTGTTGCACAGAAACAAGTTCTTGCAAACCGGTGCTCCGAGATGCTTCTCCACCACGGCACATTCGTCCATGGTAAACGCCGCGCCATGGCACAGTGTCTCATACATGACACCGCGTCTGTCAAGAAAATCATACACACTCCGCTCCACATCGCTCATCACCGCTGTATATGGCGGATGTCCTGAGAATAACTCCATTGGCTTCATAAATTCAATACAACGTATTTATCACACGTCAACATTAATTATATTCAGTACAAAAGTACATAAAAAGCATGAGTTTTTACACCGGCATAATAAAGAAATCATTTTTTCTTTAAAGGAAAGAAATCTATTTCATACGAGAATCCAACATAAGTTGGTTAATAAAATTAAATTGGCCAACAAGATTAAGTTGGCCAACAAGATTAAGTTGGTAAACAAGATTAAGTTGGTAAACAAGATTAAGTTGGTAAACAAGATTAAACTACATTATTGTCCTGGCATAGGATGGATGCGCCTTGATGGATGCGCCTTGAAAAGGCAGCAAGCACATAGCCCGGGGCAGAGCGAAGCGGCACCCCGGGAACAACACGATTGCACGCATTCGCCCTGTAGGGGCAAAAGCAGTAATTATCAGATATTTACGGTTTCATATTGTATATATATTTATGCTTTTGCCCTTGCAGGGCGCGGGGATTGTCAATGTATGATTCCCGGGGTGCCGCTTCGCTCTGCCCCGGGCTATGTGCTTGCTGCCTTTTCAAGGCGCATCCATCAAGGCGCATCCATCCTATGCCAGGACAATAATGTAGTTTAATCTTGTTGACCAACTTAATTTTGTTGACCGACCTAATCTTGTTGACCGACCTATTTATCCAGGCTTTATTTGTAACTGTCCGTCAGAGGCGGTTAAAGTCAAATGATTGACAATCAACGGGTATTAAACGTTGTCAATAGCGTATTCAATACCAATCAACTGATTTAAATGGTTTCCTAACATTTTTATAAGATACAATTTGCTGAAAATCAGATTCGATTGTCCGCTGAACAGTTAGCGTTAATTTGCCTTTATGTGAAAAGTCCCGAGGCTTCACAGCTTCGGGACATTTTTATACTATAAATAGTAAGTAATAATGATTATATATGTAGTCAGTAGTTGTTTTTTCTTTTTTATAGTTATCTCGGCAGATTGAAAGCCTTTGTCATCTCGGCCATCTGTCCGTCGCTCATGCCCTCGGGCTCATACCCCATGCACTTTGCGTTGATGTAAATCTTTGCGCTCTTCGAAAGCACATCGATTTGGTCGAAAGCATCCATCACGTCAAGCCCCTTGGCAAACACGCCATGCTTTTCCCATAGCACCACGTCATAATCCTGAAGTTCCTTCAGAGTGGCATCAGCCAATTCGTTCGAACCGGGCAGAGTGTAAGGCACTATGCCAAGCCCTAACGGACAGAAAGCCTTTGTCTCGGGAATCATCGACCAAAGTATCTTCGTCAGCACATCCTTGCCAAGGAACTCACGTTTGTGGCTCATGGCCACAAGCTCAATGGGATGGGTATGCACCGTTGCCGTATATGGCGAGCCGCTCTCAATCAGGTTGGCATGTACTGTAAGATGTGAAGGCAACTCACTGGTAGGCATCACAGCATTGTCGGCAATGATAACATAACTTGCACAGTCGTCAAGAATGCGTATCACGGAGCCGTTGTCCATCGGCCGGCGGGCCAGGTCGCGCATACGTTTGCCTGTACCCTTGCAATAGAAGTAGCAACCCTTCAGTTGCGGCAGTGTAACACCAATCTGCTTCACCTCGCTGATAGCCGGCATGGTGCGTATCTCGTCGTCGACATGAGCCGTCACATTAACCGTTATATTACCACCGTTACGCTCAGCCCAACCGTTCTGCCAAAGATATCCGGCTACTTCCGCTATCTTCTCCACCTCTGCGGCAAGCGCAGGGCGGCCTTCCAGTATACTTTTCATTATATTGTGATGTATTAAACTTTCGATTGCAAAGTTATACTTAAATATCGGTAAAAAACATTATTATTTGATTTACGAACCAATATAAATGACAAACTTATTGATTTAAATCAATTTTTCGTTAATCCGGCATGTATCTCTTAATTCTTATCTATATGATATACACATAAATACAGATGTTTCGTGCCTCGTACTCGGCAAACAATCCGCTTTAACATACCACTACCTGCAATGCGGCTTAAATCCATCAGAGGCTATAGGGAGATGTAAATCCCTTAAAATTCCGCAACCCTAAAAAAACATTACATTAACATATGTTAAGCGGGACCCAAACCGCAAATTCCACACCAAGGTCCAAAAATCGCGTTTTTTACTTCAAATGGGAAGCGCTGACAGTCAGCACGTTACAACGGAAGAACTTTGTCAAGAAAGCAGAGAGGGCCGTTTCGCCTTGCAATAAGGCCGTTATTGCAAGGCGACGGCGGCCTTATTGCAATGCAAAACGGCCGTTGCGGGAGTGTCGGGAGGCCCTTACGGCGGGTTGACACCCCAAAAAATGCCTGTAAAGAAAGCAGAGAGGGCCTAACGGCTTTTCTATTTCGGAAAAAATAAAAAGCGTTTTTTTCAGAATAAATCTTACTTTTCATCACACGGCATATACCCGCCTTGCGAAGCCGCTTTGGTGATGCGGCTTTGCTATGTGACTCCAGAACCAGCGCCATCAATAAATGCAATCAACCGTATACCCGCCATCCTTGCGTTTCCAAATATAAACTAATTTTGTCCACTTAATTATAATTAATGTAGCATTAATTTTGCCGTTCAGCCGAATTGCACTATCTTTGCAATTATGAACAGCTTTGAGAAAAAAGATAAATGGAGCGGAAATGTGATACTTGTCGACGCCGACTACGCTGACAAAGTAGCATTCGACCTCATTGTAAACTTCGAGCGGATGATAGGCCGACGCATCCCCAAGGCCGATATGGCGCGATGGCTGGAATGCGTGGCACTCGACGGCGGGCTGCGTGAGGGACAGCACGAGACACAGGTGGTGCTGATTCACGGAAAGGGAAAGACACGGATGGAAAATTTCACCCCCGGCGAATATGCCTCCGAGCTCGACGGCAAGGCTTTCTACGGAAATCTGGGAGAGTTCACCGTCAGTTCGCTGCCCGTGGAAGAAGACATGGTGACGGCAGCCGACCTGTTCACCGACGCACTCGGAGTCATCTGCAACAGCAAGGACGTGAAACGCCTGATGGTAATCCCCGATGCCGAGACCATATACGACAAGGTGCGCTCCACGCTGCGCCGCTTCGACTGCGGTGAAAAGACTGTCACTGTCTTTGCCATGCAGCCTATGCCGGGCGGCAATTTCCGTCAGGAGATACTCGGCTACTCGCTCATGCAGGCACTCGGCATAAGGGCCGACGAGATAAAATGAAATACGGGACATCCCAAGACCGGAAACAGACATTAATAACAAAAAAACGATAAAGACAAGACAATGGGAAAAGTATTGATGATTGGCGCAGGTGGCGTGGCCACCGTAGCCGCATTCAAGATTGCACAGAATACCGACGTATTTACCGACTTCATGATTGCGAGCCGTCGCAAGGAGAAGTGTGACAAGATAGTCGAGGACATACACAAAGCCGGACTGACCATGAACATCAGCACGGCACAGGTGGACGCCGACGATGTCGAGCAGCTCAAAGCTCTCTTCAACGACTACCGGCCGGAACTTGTTATAAACCTTGCCCTGCCCTATCAGGACCTTACCATCATGGATGCTTGTCTGGCATGCGGATGCCACTATCTCGACACGGCCAACTACGAACCGAAGGACGAGGCTCACTTTGAGTACTCGTGGCAGTGGGCATACAAGGAGCGCTTCGAGCAGGCCGGACTGACGGCCATACTCGGCTGCGGGTTCGACCCGGGCGTGAGCGGCATCTACACAGCCTATGCCGCCAAGCACCACTTCGACGAGATGCACACGCTCGACATCGTTGACTGCAACGCAGGCAACCATCACAAGGCTTTCGCCACAAACTTCAATCCCGAGATAAACATCCGGGAGATTACCCAGAAAGGCCTTTATTACAAGGACGGCGAGTGGCTCGAGACAGAGCCGCTGTCAGTGCACAAGCCGCTCACCTACCCCAACATCGGCCCGCGCGAGAGCTATCTGATGCACCACGAGGAGCTGGAGAGCCTGGTGAAGAACTATCCGACGATACGTCAGGCACGCTTCTGGATGACTTTCGGACAGCAGTATCTCACTTATCTCGACGTGATACAGAACATAGGCATGTCGCGCATCGACGAAATGGAATACGAAGCCCCTCTGGCCGACGGTTCGGGAAAGACGGCACGCGTGAAAATAGTCCCGCTACAGTTCCTAAAGGCCGTGCTGCCCAATCCGCAGGACCTCGGCGAGAACTACGACGGCGAGACGAGCATCGGCTGCCGCATACGTGGCGTGAAGGACGGCAAGGAACGTACATACTACGTATACAACAACTGCAAGCATCAGGATGCCTACAACGAGACGGGCATGCAGGGCGTGAGCTACACCACGGGCGTGCCGGCAATGATTGGCGCAATGATGTTCTTCAAAGGCCTGTGGAGCAAGCCGGGCGTGTGGAACGTGGAGGAGTTCGACCCGGATCCGTTCATGGAGCAACTCAACAAGCAGGGGCTGCCGTGGCACGAGGTATTCGACGGCGACCTAGAGCTGTAATACCGCGCCGGCGCATCGCATATAATATTATAATATAATGTATAACAGATGAAAGCTGTGTCAAAACTTGTAGGGACAAATCTCGTATTTGTCCGCTTGTAAAATGCCGATATTCAACATTTATCGACCGGACAAATACAAGATATGTCCCTACAAGTTTCATGAGTTTAATTTTAACACAGCCACATCACTTAAAACCAAATACTATGGCAAAGAAAGAAGAGACAGGAGCCGCATTGTCTCCCAACGAGGAGAAACTGAAAGCATTGCAGGCTGCCATGTCAAAGATAGAGAAGGACTTCGGCAAAGGCTCGATAATGAAGCTCGGTGACGAACATATAGAGCAGGTGGACGTGATTCCTACAGGAAGCATCGGACTGAACGCCGCACTGGGCGTGGGCGGATATCCGCGCGGACGCATCATCGAGATTTACGGTCCGGAGTCGTCAGGTAAGACAACACTGGCCATCCATGCCATCGCCGAAGCACAGAAGGCCGGCGGCATAGCTGCCTTCATAGACGCAGAGCACGCTTTCGACCGATTCTATGCGGCCAAACTTGGCGTGGACGTGGACAACCTGTGGATTTCGCAGCCCGACAACGGTGAGCAGGCACTCGAGATAGCCGACCAGCTGATACGCTCGGCGGCCATCGACATACTCGTAGTTGACTCGGTAGCGGCGCTCACCCCGAAGAAGGAGATTGAGGGCGACATGGGCGACAACGTGGTAGGCTTGCAGGCACGGTTGATGAGTCAGGCTCTGCGCAAGCTCACCAGCACCATCAGCAAGACCAACACCACGTGCATCTTCATCAACCAGCTGCGCGAGAAGATTGGTGTGATGTTCGGCAACCCCGAAACAACTACGGGTGGTAACGCCCTTAAGTTCTACTCGAGCGTGCGTCTCGACATCCGCCGCGTGACGAGCATCAAGGACGGTGACAACGTCATCGGCAACCAGGTGCGCGTGAAAGTGGTCAAGAACAAGGTGGCTCCACCGTTCCGCAAGACGGAATTTGAGATTACTTTCGGCGAGGGCATCTCGAAAATCGGCGAAATCGTCGACCTCGGCGTGGAGTACGGCATCATTCAGAAGAGCGGCTCGTGGTTCTCGTACAACGGTTCAAAGCTGGCGCAGGGCCGCGATGCCACAAAGGCGCTGCTGCGCGACAACCCCGAACTGTGCGAGGAGCTGGAGGGCCTCATCATGCAGGCCATCGCCGACAGGGAGAAATAAAGCATAACAATATAGCCAAATACCAGTTCATATAACTCGTAGGAACATATTCTTGTATTTGTCCGCTTGTAACATTCTGACGGACAAATACAAGAATATGCCTATATCATGAATCGGATTTTGATATGCCACACACGTCAAAAATCTCCAGCGTGTGTACTGACCGTGATGCCGCACCGCGACACGCCCGTTTTATCGGGATGGTATGCTGGCAACGGTCTGTATGTAAAAGTACAACTAAAAACGGCTGAAAAACGCCCAAGAAACAGCAAAAAACCTTGTTGCTTACAGAATTATGCGCTGTCTTTCCTCCATAAAAGATTTTTTATATCCTTCCGGTGTATGAATCTCACGATTTTTTCCGTATATTTGCATCAATCATTCAAAAAACCCGAAACATACTGTGCGACATGAACATCAACGAAAAATACATCCGTTTCGACTGGGCCGCAAAGCGCATCCTCCGCGACAAGGCCAACTTCGACGTGCTTGAAGGTCTAGTCACCGTGCTGCTAAACGAGCGCATACACATCATCGAGATTCTCGAGAGCGAGGGCAACCGGGAGACGGCCGAAGACAAGTTCAACCGCGTGGACATCAAGGCGCGTAACAGCAAGGACGAGATTATCATCGTCGAGATACAGCTCACCCGCGAGATTTACTACCTCGAGCGCATGCTCTACGGTGTAGCCAAGACCATCACCGAGCACATCTCCCTCGGCGACAAGTACGACAAGGTGAAGAAAGTCTACTCGATAAACATACTCTACTTCGACCTCGGCAAGGGCAGCGACTATCTGTACCACGGACAGACGGTGTTCCGCGGCGTACATACCGACGACACGCTCGTGATAAACACCAAGGAAAACGATGCCATACGTATGAAAACCCCTACGGAGGTGTTCCCCGAATACTTCATCATACGTGTCAACGAATTCAACAAGGTAGCCACCACGCCGCTTGAGGAATGGCTCGACTACCTCAAGAACGGGCATATCAAGGACGACACCACCGCTCCGGGACTCAGCGAGGCTAAGGAGAAGCTGAAGTGCCTCACAATGACACGACAAGAAAAATTAGACTATGAACGCCATCTTGACGCTATTATGATACAGAACGATGTTATCGACACGGCAAAGGCCGAAGGAAGAGCTGAAGGAAGAGCTGAAGGATTGGCTGAAGCGAACATCAGCCATGCTCAAAGCATGAAAGCGCTTGGTGTGAGCAACGAGGTGATATCCACCGTTACCGGATTGTCGTTGGAAGAGATTGAAGGACTGCCATCATCACCGGCAACGCCATGATATAACATAAATACCGTTACTGCATGCCGTTGCCGATTATGCTGCGTGCAAACTCAATTATCGTGTCTTTGCCATCGGCGAAGTCGGCGTCTTTGAGAGCCACCTCGTAATCGGGAGCGATGCCAAACTCAGTAGAACGGCCGCTGCTGTCATACATGGGGCAGGCGGAGAAGCGCACCGCCCATCCGTTGGGCAGCATGCTGCTGAACGGCATTCCGGCACCTCCGCCGGTGCGGTCGCCGACAATCTTCACGTTGGGCAGGCAGCGCATGTACTTCACGAACTCGTTGGCCGCACTGTACACCTTGCGGTTGGTCAGCACACATACCGCTTTCTGCCACCTCAGATTACAGGACGGCTTCAGCCACTGCTCCTCCATCGCCGAGAATGCACTGTGCCCCGGTCCTGTCTTGTGCTGCATATAGCCAACCATCACAGGCCTGTTGACAAAACGTGCTGCAAACCGTTCGGCATTTGTCAGCAGTCCTCCACCGTTGCCGCGAATATCAATTATAATGCCACGGCACAGCATAAAATGGTTAATCACCTCATCAAGATTACCCTCACCTATCCCGTCATTGAAACTTTCATAACGGATATAGCCTATGTTGTCGTCAAGAATCTTATATTTCAATCCTGCCGCAATCTTATAGTCCGTACCAAGATAGCGCCTCAACAATGTGTCGCTGACATTAGACGGATAATCCTCGTACCAGCTCCAGTAGCGTCCGAAATCGTATGATGAGGCAAGATTGACATGACCGTCGCGCAGTTCCGAAAGCATGTCCGACAACACTTCAAACTGTTGTTCGCTTGTCATGCCGTTGTCGATGCGCACACGATACTTGTCATAGACAGCATTCCAGTCGAGTCCATATTCCTGACGCTTATAATCGAAGAAACAATAATGCTCGTCTATAATCTTCCACAGAGCCTCAAAATTGCCTTGTGGTGAATCTTCAAACTCATCCTCGTCAACGCACGATACGGTGGCGAATACGGAAACAAGTGATATTACAATAAGATTGATGTAGATTGGAATGCGTTTCATTGGCGATAATTGATTATACTGAAACGCTTCACTATTCCTATCATGAACCGATGGGAATAGATATGCGATTTCAGATTGTTCACCTTAGCCTGACGATAATCGCCGAGATAGCCGACTCGCAATGCGGTATGCCGGCTCACGCTTATATCAAGCATTATCTGCTGACGGAAATCGGGAGCGCTGACAAATGTTGTCGGCACGATATTGTGATCGTAATTGCCGCGCGAAAAAATCTCATAGTACGACTGCCCGTAATTAGGGCTGAACATAAGGCCGCACAGCGGCAGTTCAAGTTCATAACCTACGGCCATCTGCCGCTGCAAAAGAGAAAAACGCCAAGTTGCCGCCACCGACGGCATTATGTTGACATGAATACGGGCCTGTGCGGGATTGTTGCCGTTGAGAGTGTTGTAAACAAATCCCGCTCCGGCATTCATCATTCCTCCGGCTCTAAGTTGCAGACGGTCGCCGGCAAATGTCCATGTCCGGTATCTGCCCCAAAAGAATTCGTATGCTCCTTCCAGCTCATCGGCATTGCCACTGCGGTCATCTGAAAACGACATACCGGCTTGGTGCTGCATCACCGTACTCCATAGACGGGACGGCCGTTGTCTGTGTACGGCAGACAGGAATGTGATGCCTCCGCCGCTGAAATGCTCCTGCGACAGATATGTGTCAAGGACACGCGTGGGGCCATAGCCTATCGCATACGATGCTGTGGTGATGCAGTGTCCCGTGGCAGCGGCAGAATCGGCCTGTGCCTGCGCTGTCACTACCGTGCCGCACACCGACAAGGCAATGAGCGTTGACGTAATTTTGCGGAATGTATTTCTATTCATTCTCAAACAGTCTTAGCTGACCGGTTATCTCGTCTATCACCTGTTGTTCCGACTTGCCGGCATCCGGATCTTCGTCTTCCGGTGTTCCGGGGGCATCCTGTATGTCGGCATCGTCTTCCGCGCCTTCATCGTCAGCCTGTTCCGGCTGCCTCACAGGCTCCAGTTCCTCTATGCTTTCAACTTGCCACATGGTGATACGTTTGCCTTTGGCCTTGAAACCTTTGACGCCCACAAACTGCTCAGCATCTATCTCCATCGGTTCGCGGGCCGCGTCGCCACCTCCGAATGTAACCATTATGCGCGGATATACCACATCGGTAAGCAGTGCAAGACGGCTTTGCTGATTCTCGCCCAAATAATTCTGCTTGCGCTTGGTGGCCTCCATCAGGAAACGCTTGACGTACGGATATCCGTTGTTGTCGGCATCGAAAAGCACGGCCGTCCATACCTTGTCGGCTTCAAACTTCTCTATGATGCTGATGTTGTCTTCATAATGATTGTTTACGTCGAAGTTGGTCACATAGAAATCTCCGTTGGACAATACCACAAGAATCATGTCGTCGTCATAGAACTCACCGAGCAGACGGCCATGTTCGTCGTAGTTCAGACGGTTCACATCAGGATCGTACCAGACCTTTCGTCCGCCAAGCGTAGAGTGTCCGTGACTCTTCAGTCCGATGCGGGCCACCTGCTTCTTTGTCATGATGTTGCCTTTCGACATTCGGCCCTTGATGGCTATATCCGAGAAATCGCGCTCGAGGAATATGCTTGACTTGCGCTTTGACGAAACCTCCATCGGGTCGAGCGTAATCTTGATTACCTCAGCCTCACCGTTGGAGTTGGCCGTGAAATATATCACCTTAGATCCCGGTGTGCCCTGCGTGATATTATATTCGTGGTCACGGGTGATGCTGGCCACCCAGAAGCGCTTCATATAATAGAAACCTTTCTTTCCGTTGCGGTATACCACATTGTATACTGTACGTCTGTCATTCTTCTTGAACACACCGAGGTATATGATGTTCTTTCCCACGAATATCTTGTCGGCCACGCGCACCACTTTGAACATACCGTCCTTGTAGAATATGATTATGTCGTCTATATCGGAGCAGTTGCATACATATTCGTCTTTCTTGAGCCCCGTGCCGATGAATCCCTCCTGACGGTTGATATACAGTTTCTCGTTGGCCTCTACCACTTTGGTAGCCTCAATGGTATCGAAATTGCGTATCTCCGTGCGGCGCGGATGGTCATTGCCATATTTGTCCTTAAGGAAAGCGAACCAGCGTGCCGTCACCTCCACCATATTGGCAAGGTCGCGGTCGATATCCTCTATCTCAGCCTTTATGCGCGCCATCAGTTCGTCGGCCTTGTCCTTGTTGAACTTCAGTATGCGCTGCATCTTGATTTCAAGCAGCTTCAGTATGTCGTCTTTGGTCACTTCGCGCACCAGCTGCGGATAGAACGGTGTCAGTCTGTCGTCAATGTGGGCGCATACGGCGTCGGTATCAGGAGCCTGCTCGAACTTTCGGTCCTTGTATATGCGCTCCTCAATGAATATCTTCTCGAGCGAACAAAAGTGCAGCTGCTCCATCAGCTCGCCGCGGCGTATCTCCAGCTCGCGACGTATAAGGTCCCTGGTATTGTCCACCGCACTGCGCAGCACGTCGCCCACACGCAGGAACTTGGGCTTGTTGTCCTCTATCACACAGCAGTTCGGCGATATGTTCACCTCGCAGTCGGAGAAAGCATAAAGCGCGTCGAGTGTCTTGTCCGACGACACTCCCGGTGCCAGATGAACCAGTATCTCCACCTCCGCCGCCGTATTGTCGTCCACCTTACGTGCCTTTATCTTGCCCTTCTCTATGGCTTTCAGTATAGAGTCGATGAGCGTCGAGGTGGTCTTTCCGAAAGGTATCTCGCGTATCACGAGCGTCTTGTTGTCTTTCTTTTCTATCTTCGCCCTCACCTTGACTACACCGCCGCGCTGTCCGTCATTGTATTTCGACACGTCGATGCTTCCGCCTGTAGGAAAGTCCGGATACAGCGTAAACTCCTCACCGTGCAAATAGCTGATGGCAGCGTCACATATCTCACAGAAGTTATGCGGCAAAATCTTCGACGACAGTCCCACAGCTATGCCCTCTGCGCCCTGAGCCAGCAGCAGCGGATACTTCACGGGCAAGGTTATCGGTTCTTTGTTGCGGCCGTCATACGACAACTGCCATTCGGTGGTCTTGGGGTTGAACACCGTGTCGAGAGCAAACTTAGACAGCCGCGCCTCGATATATCGCGGTGCGGCGGCACGGTCGCCCGTCAGAATGTTTCCCCAGTTTCCCTGAGTGTCCACAAGCAGATCCTTCTGTCCCAGCTGCACCAGGGCATCGCCTATCGAGGCATCGCCATGGGGGTGAAACTGCATTGTATGTCCCACGATGTTGGCCACCTTGTTGTACCGGCCGTCGTCCATCCGCTTCATTGAGTGCAATATGCGTCGCTGTACGGGTTTCAGTCCGTCTCCGATATGTGGCACGGCACGTTCCAGGATTACATAAGATGCGTAATCCAAAAACCAATTCTGGTACATTCCGCTCAGGTGGTGCACCACCGACGCGTCGAACCTGTCCACCGGCTTGTAGTCGGAGTGCTCTTCACCATCATCGGCCTGTCCGGCGGAAAGTCCGTCTGAAGATTCGTCCGACAGCTCATCTGCGTTACCACCGGCAGGAATCATCTCCTCTTCTTTTATCTCGTCGTCTCTTCTCTCGTCACTCATAGATTGTCATTGCTTTTCGAGCCTCAAAGTTACGGAAAAAATACGAGAATGCAAAATAAACGACGTGTTCGTTAAGTAATGACAGGCAAAAAAGTATTTGCACATATTCTGCCGCACAGAGTTGCCGGATCAAAACATTTCATCGGCTATCGGAAAAAACATCGTTTTTCTGCGACATCTCGAAAAATCATATTTTTACGTAAAAACAAGAAACGTTAACAATCAACAAGTATCAGTTTCTCCACTTAAAGAGCCACATTTTACACAGTAACGACATTGGTGTTAAATCATTTAGTGTCATTTCTCCTTATTCTTGAGGTTATTCCAATATTTATTTGTAATTTTGCATCTATCGGTTTTCTATGTTATATCCATGATAACCAAGACATCAGTGCCGAAAACAAAAGGACAATCACCTAAAGCCACTCTCATGAAAAAAGACATATCAATAGAAAGTGAATATATAGAAACGGAACTGAACTCTCCATCATATAAGGCTATTGTCAGTCCGTTTTCACCAAACGACATTCGCCTTAGCACACCTCCCATGAATATGGGGGATATCATTGATATGATACAATACCACTATATTGACTTTGACACGGAATATCAGCGTGAGCAGAATCTGTGGGACGACACCCAGCAGAGCCGTCTGATAGAGTCGGTATTACTCGGTCTGCGCCTACCAGCTTTCTACTTTGAAGAAGTATCAAAGAAAAAATGGAGAATCATAGACGGTTTGCAGAGATGTTGCACCATCCGCAATTTCTATGTGGACAAGACATTGAGGCTACAGAACATGGAGTTTCTGACTGATTTCGAAGGAAAGACAATAGACGATTTCCCTTTCGAGATAAAGAGGGATATCCGAATGCTTCCTGTTACCGTAAATGTATTGGAGAACGGAGTACCGGACGATGTGAAATATATATTGTTCAAAAGACTGAACACTGGTGGCATAACACTGTCTACACAGGAAATAAGAAATGCTGTATATATAGGAAAGGCCATCGACATTATAAAGGAAATGTCCGTATATCCAGCATTCACCTCGGCTACATTGAACACTATACCCACATTGCGCAAGCAAGATATGGACTTCGTATCACGTTTTGTGGCTTTCTATCTTATAGGGTATGAGAACTATACGGTGCCAGATTTGGACGAATTCATCAACACATGCATGAAAGGTATTAAAAAGGGTGAGTATGATGACAAGACAGAGACAATGAAACGAGATTTTGTAAAGGCCATGAATCTGGCTTCACAGATATTCGGTGACGATGCTTTCAGAAAAAGGACAAGCAAGAAAGACTACAGGAGACCACTGAACAAGGCTTATTTTGAAGTAATTTCAGTGGGGCTGGCCAAACTCTCTGATGAAGAATCCAAAAAATTATTGTTACACAAGGAACTATTCAAAGACAATCTTATAAAGGAGATGAAGGATAACCAGTCGTACAGCGGTGCTTTCTCTAGCGGTACAGCCAAAAAGGAATCTGTAAGAAAACGTTTTTCCGTTTTCAATGAGATTCTGATAAAAAGTATTAACGGCATAAAAATATAACGGGATGATAACAAGGTTAAACATAAAAAATTTCAAGTCGCACAGAGACACAGATATCAGATTGGATAATCTGACTGTACTGGCGGGCACTAATGGCTGCGGCAAGACGAGTGTGATACAAGCCTTCCTTCTGCTCAGACAGACATACCAAAAAGGACGCCTGATAGACGGTCTCGACCTGAACAAGCCGCTATGCAACATCGGCATAGGCAACGATGCACTGTATCGTCTGGCAACAGCAGGAGAACTCTCTTTTATTTTAGATGATAACAATGAGACCTTTTCGTTCATTTTCGATGTTGGAATAGAGTCGCTGACCGACTCTTTCCTTAAAAAGAAATCGTACAGCAGCAATATCACCAGCAACAAACTTGACAACATGTCTCTGTTCAACAATGATTTCCAATATATCAGTGCTTCACGCTGGGGAGGCAGAAGCATATTCCCCAAAGAGACATACGCAGCCGAAACACAAAGACAGATATCATTAGAATGCGGCCAGGGAGAGCTCATAGCCCAATATCTTTATAAGTTCGGACATGACGATGTGCATGACTATACCAACGGACAGGAAACCGACCTGAGTCTACTTAACCAAACAGTCTATTGGGAACAGAAAATCAGCCCCAACATCACGCTTGATATAGAACCGTCGAAAGACAACAATTCATTCTCGATAACTTATGGAGTCGACGGAACTGAGCAACGCAAAGCCATACAAGACCTGAAAGCCGAAAATGTGGGATATGGCATATCGTACACCCTACCTGTAATAGTGGCTTTGCTGTCGGCTCGCCCGGGTGCTCTGATTGTCATCGAGAATCCGGAAGCCCATCTGCATCCTGCCGGACAATCCGAACTGGCCAAACTGATGACAATGGTAGCCGCCACTGGTGTTCAAATTATTGTCGAGACACATAGTGACCATATCATATCCGGCATACAACTGGCATGTAAGGCACATTCCAAGAATACAGCCTGCGGCATAAGCAAAGACGCTGTTTCTATATATTATTTCCACACCATGACAGACAGAACCTTACAAATTGAGAATGTGGAAATATTGGATAACGGCAAACTTGACTACCAGCCAATAGGATTCTTCGACCAAACGGAAAAAGACATGTACAAACTGTTTGAGGAGTGATTATCGTATGTTGAATGTGTATTTCAAAGTTGTAGACACCGTCACTCGACCCATTTTGAACGAATTGAGAGAGAAAAGATACAGGACGGTGAAATATTGGTTCAATGTCAACGATAGAGAACAAATATGCTACTTGCGTGACACAAACTATATCAACCATTCTAACACTGACTATAATCTCACATGCTACAGCTGGGACATAGAACAGTGTGGAATATGTCCGGAATATGACGGACTGGAGCATCTGCTGTGGCGTAGCATCAATGAAGGCACGCAATTTGTTTGTATAGACAGCTGCCGGCACTGTAACAACCGGTTGGTATTGTTTCAGGACGCACAGCATGAAGCCGACTATCCGCAGGAATTTGTAAAGATACCATGCTTTCATACCATCGCCGATCTGATGGGGTATGCACAAGAACAAGGCGTGTTCTTATTTTCACTCAAAAACATCAGCCGTTTTGAAAAATGTACCGGTATAAGCCCGGTACAAGGAGCCGTTGTATATAGAGAGAAAAGCACCGGACATTACTGGTATATGGACATGCTGCACAGAAATCACTATGAAGTATTTGACAGCACAGGCAAACATCATTTGGGAGAGGCGAACATGGACGGTGTGTTGGATGAAAAGAAAAGAGATTCGGATAAAAAGATAAACATATAATTGCTTGACAGCTGTGACATAACATATCAGTTACAACACAGCTGCCTTTAATCGGTAACGCTAAGACATTATAAAGTTGTTTCAGAGAAATCCAATGTATAACAGGATTGTCCATTTTCTGCTCTATTGAAATTTCCCACACAAATCAATTCCGACTTACATTCATCTGTAAAGAACGATACAGAAAAACCAGACTCCGATGAAACTTCTATTATTTTCAACAAATTATCGGCCTCTTTCTCACACAAACTTTTCAACACATCAAGACTGTCTATAGCTTTTCCACATCTGACAATCATCTCTTGATTCATTTCTTTCATTTCTATTGTTACATTTATTTGAGTTTATAAGTCTTCGCCATTAGCACAATTATGTCCATTGTCATAATACATTAAGATTTTATATTCTCCCAAATAATCCGATATCATAAACCAAACCGATTTTTTGGATATATAATCTTTAAAATACAATTCTGTTATCTCAGACTTTATCTCTTCTGTTGGATTAGCTAGTTCCTCTTCATTATACTTATATGCTAAAGATTGAACTATCTCTTTTATGATTTCAGCAAAATCCGTTGCCGGCTTTTGGTAAAAAACGGCTTCATAGCGCTTTTTATGTGCAGCTATTTCATAAGAAATATCTTCTTCGTCCGATAATGTCTGTTCTTCGTTTATTGACATATATTTGGTATTGTTTTCAAACTGTCGGCAAAGGTCATTAAACCTTATTTGAATAGATCTTTCATTGACATAAACATCATCCTGTACCATAATTCTCCAAACCTTATCATTGTTTGTAACTACACTCAATTTCACTTTCCGCCCATTAAATTCACCACTCAGCAAATCTGTTTTAAAATCATACATAAAACCTTTTGCCTTAAGTTTGCGAATCATCTCCGCCTTACTTCCATCAACAGGAATCCCGAGAAACTTTGTCACATCCTTCTCTTGTGCACACAAAACCAATGACAGCATGAGCAGCATTGCAACTGATAAAATCCTTTTCATATTATTCTTTTTGTGTCCTCCAGCTACCACAAAGACCTTATTAAACCACGAAGCGTGGAACTGCAAAATGCCACGTCTTGTATTGGAGGTCCTGAGAAAACCTTAGTGTATAAGATGTAGTAATAGCAGCCCACGCCATAGCGTGAGAACCACTATGCCTTTTCTCATACACTATTTGAAAGTTTCTCAGGTTTCCAAATACGAGATAAGCATAACGCTTCTTTATCTTCTAAAATGTCTTGGAAAGGAATTATCCTATCCGGCTACAAAAGTAATAATAAACAATTAGAATCATCTATTTATCTAAAACTTTTTTGATTTATAAAAAAAACAAAAAATTCCAATCTGACTGAAACATGATAATTTAAGCCATAAAATATCGTTTCCACGAGAATAATAACTGACTTCTCTCTAAAGAAAAATCATTTTCTTTATCATGCCGGTGTATAATCTCGCTATTTTATTGTACATTTGCATCCCCGTACAATAAGCGCATACGAACAACATTCAGGATAACAAAAAAAACGAAATCAACAATGAAGAAAAGTCTCATCGCACTGGCTTTGGGGACATTGGCCTTGGGCATCACCGAGTTTGTAATGATGGGCATACTGCCCGATGTGGCAACGAGCATGGGAGTGAGCATACCCGAAGCTGGACGGCTGATATCGGCCTACGCCATCGGAGTGTGCTGCGGAGCGCCTATGCTCACCGTAGTCCACAAGTATCCGCCCAAAAGCATACTGCTGTTTCTCGGCGCGCTGATGCTGGCCGGAGCCATGCTGTCGGTAATGGCACAAAACTATTACATGCTGCTCGCCGCACGGTTCATATCCGGACTTCCCCACGGTGCCTACTTCGGTGTAGCCTCGATTGTAGCCGTACGATTGGCCGACGACGGTCACAAGACGGGGGCGGTGTCGATAATGATAGCCGGCATGACGGTGGCCAATCTGCTCGGCGTGCCGTTGGGCACGGCACTCAGCTCGTCAATTTCATGGCGTTGCCCGTTTGTGCTTGTCGCCCTATGCAGCCTGCTTGTGATTTACTATCTATGGAAATGGGTGCCATATGTAGAGCCACTGCCCGACAATGGATTCCGCCGTCAGTTCGCTTTCCTGCGCAGCAGTGCGCCCTGGCTGATTCTCGGCGCCACAATGTTGGGAAACGGTGGTATATTCTGCTGGTACAGTTATGTTACTCCCCAACTGATACACGAAGGCGGATTCACCCCCAACGTTATATCAATGCTCATGATAGCCGCCGGATTCGGCATGGTGGCGGGCAACCTGACAAGCGGCCGCGTATCGGACAAATATGGTCCGGGGCATGTCGCCCGCTTCACACTCATGATTACGGTGACATCGCTGCTGCTTACTTTCGCTCTCGCACAGTACGGGTGGGTTTCGGCCATACTGATGGTTGTGTGCACCGGATGTCTTTTCGCCGTAAGCAGTCCGCTGCAGTTTCTTATCCTCAAGCATGCTCCCGGAGGAGAGATGCTCGGCGGCGCGAGCATACAGATGGCATTCAATTTTGGGAATGCTGTGGGGGCGTTGCTCGGCGGACTGCCCATCGAAATAGGATTGGGCTACAGCTATCCCGCACTGTTCGGCACACCGCTCGCCATTGCCGGCCTTATATGTATGATTGTGTTCTGCAGAAAGTACGAACACACGAAATGATATAAGACGCCAAGCCCCAAAACAACATAAAAACGATATACAGCAACGCACAGACCGGCCCTCTGTAAGTCCATGACGCCCAAAGTGTCGCCATCGCAACCACCGGATTTACAGGCACCTTCCTCATTCCCACTCCGATACAAGGCCGCTGTACTGTCAGTACAAAGCCTCTGTACCGCCAGTACAACGGCCCTGTACTGGCGGTACAGGGCCGTTGTACTGGCTTAACTACGATCTACACGTTGCCCACACTGATGAGATATTCAGCTATCTGCACTGCATTGAGGGCGGCACCTTTACGAATCTGGTCGCCGCTGAGCCAGAAAACCACCAGTGGAACATCGTCGTACATTCGGAAAGCGCTTGATTATGTAGATGCTTATCGTTGTTTCTTTAGGTTGCTGTTTATCGCACGGCAACCAACATCAGAATTTGCTTGATTTGTCACTCTGCAAACAAGTCGTCAAGTATCACCTCACTTTGCACGGTTCCACTGTACATATTCTTCTTTATACCGTATGTCGTAACAAATGTCTGATGAAGTGATTTCCTTGTTTTGGTTGCTTTTCTGAATATTTCTGTCCGTTCCCGCAAACGTTCATCATATTGCTTGGTTATTTCAAACTCCCCTTGCGAAAATTTCATTTCACAAAGATTGATAGTCTGATCTCTGCGGTCTATCAGCAAATCTATCTGCGCCCCTTCTCCTTTCCATCCGCAAACATCGCTTTGTATACCGCTTATACCCAATTTTTGCTTGATTTGACGAATATGGTGCAGACTCAACTGCTCAAACGAATAGCCGCTCCAAGCCCGGCGCGATGGGGAGTCTATCATATTTTGCCAATGACATTCGTCTTGCCCGCGATAACCTTTGACATAACGCAAATGGAACAGCGTGAACAAGTCTGTCAACTGAAATATTGTTCCGCGTTCGCTTTTGCCAAATGCCGTATACTGGCGTATGAAATCACAATCACACAAGTTGCGCAGCGCTTTTGTCAGAGCCCCGCCGTCCTCAATCTTAGTTACCGACATAATTTCAGTGCGCGTCAGTCCGGAAGCCTTGTTGGCCAACGCCTCTATAATCTGTTTATGCAGTGTCGCCTCGTTGAAGAGCGAACGAAACAGGAAATTATATTCTCGCGATAACGGAGCATTTTGCACAAAAAACAGATTATCCACATTCTGTGCGAGACTCAGATGCCGTTCAAGCATTTGCAGATAGAGAGGCGTACCGCCAAGAATCATATAACACTCCGCTATCTGATAGCGGCTCCAGTTTATGCCGTGCGAAATGAGATATTGCTCCGTTTCATACAATGAGAAAGGAGAAAGATATATGCTGCGCGTGGTCCGGTTGTACAATCCGCCCTTATCAGAAAGCACGTTCTCCCGCATCCATGTGGTAGCACTGCCACAGACTATAAATTTCAAACGGCTGTTTGTTGCGCCCCACGAATTCCAGAAATACTCAAATGCCTTTACAAACCGGCTCTTCTGTGTGTCTATCCACGGCAATTCATCAAGAAATACGACAATGGGTTTGTCGCCGCCTATGGATTCCAAATATTCGCGCAACTGCGCAAAAGCGTCAAACCAATCCTTTGCTACCGGCCACTTATATCCCGAATAATACGCCAACTGGCGGTTGAACTCACCAAGCTGTTCTTTTTTCGTACCTTGATAGATTCCGGTGGAATAGAAACTGAATGTATCATTAAAATAATTACGCACAAGAAAGGTTTTGCCAATACGGCGACGACCGTAAATTGCAATCAGCTCCGGCGATTTGGATTCAATTCGCTGGCGCAATATCTCCTGCTCTATTTTTCTACCTATGATAGTATCAGCCATAACAAAAAATTGGGTTATCTGCCACAAAGATACACAAAAAAGTGCGATTCTTGGTCGGTAACTCACTTTTTTTTCGAGTTACCGACCAAGAATCGCACTTTTTTGAGGAAGTATATCAATGAAGAATCATCATGAATTGTATAAAATGTCCATTTCTTTCTTAATTTTCTGCACTTCTTTTTTCTCATTCCGGAAAAGCAGGGAGGCCCTCTCTGCTTTCTTTACACGCATTTCGGGTGTGGCGAAGTTGCCGTAAGGGCCTCCCGGGGTCGCCATTACGGCGTAATGAGAGAGCAACGGCACCGTAACGGGAGAGCCGGGAGGCCCTTACGGCAAGGTCGGGAGGGCCTCTCTGCTTTTATTACAAGGCGCTATCAAAGAGAAAAGAGCGTAACCTGCTGATTATCAGCGCATCCTATTTTACACGAAAAATCGCGTTTTTCGGCCTCTTGGCTGAAAAACGCGATTTTGTAACGGGCGACGAAGTGATTTGTAAAGATAATTAGGAGAGGCTGATTTTTATTTCAGGTCATATAACTTGTAGGGACTTATTCTTGTATTTGTCCGCCATACACGATTAAATATCAGTATATTATAAACGGACAAATACAAGAATAAGTCCCTACAAGCTACATGAATGAATTGAAATCAAGTTACATGAACTGAATTTAGGTACAGCCCACTTCAGACTGATTATTTCACATTCCCCACCTTGATGAGATACTCGGCTATCTGCACAGCGTTGAGGGCGGCACCCTTGCGTATCTGGTCGCCACTGAGCCAGAATGTCAGGCCGCAGTCATCGGCCAGATCCTTACGTACACGACCTACAAAAATGTCGTCCTTACCGGCAGTATCAAGCGGCATGGGATATACGAGGTTGGCCGGATCATCGTGCAGCGTCACTCCGGGAGCGGCAGCGAGGGCCCGCTGCGCCTCTTCGACCGAAATGGGGCGCTCTGTCTCTATCCACACCGACTCGGAATGAGCGCGCAACGACGACACACGCACGCACATGGCCGAACAGCGCACATCGCTGTGCATTATCTTGCGTGTCTCGTTGAACATCTTCATCTCCTCCTTGGTATATCCGTTAGGCTGGAACACATCAATCTGCGGTATCACGTTATAGGCCAACTGATGGGGAAACTTTTTCACCGTTACGGGCTGCCCCGCAATTATTTCGCCATACTGCTGCTGCAACTCTGCCATGGCCGCAGCTCCGGCACCACTCGCACTCTGATAGCTTGCCACGTGAATACGACGGATATGGCTGAGATTCTCCAGCGGCTGAAGAGCCACTACCATCATTATGGTGGTACAGTTCGGGTTGGCTATGATACCCCTCGGACGGTTGAGGGCGTCACCGGCATTACACTCCGGCACCACCAATGGCACGTCGTCATCCATTCGGAAAGCGCTCGAATTGTCTATCATCACGGCACCGTAACGCGTAATATCACCGGCATATTCCTTGGAAATACCCGCTCCGGCCGACGTGAAAGCAATGTCTACCCCCTTGAAGTCGTCGCCATGACGCAGAAGTTTGACTTCATATTCCTTGTCGCGGAATTTATACGTACGCCCGGCACTACGTTCCGAACCGAAAAGCACAAGCTCGTCAATAGGGAAATCTTTCTCTGCAAGTACACGCAGAAACTCCTGCCCGACGGCTCCGCTCGCTCCAACAATTGCTACTTTCATAAGTCTGTCATTTTTAAAGTTGTGAATATTTCCACGGCAAAATTACAACTTTTAATGCTATTATCCGTCACGAATGATATTTTTTGTGTCCGCAAGCCATGAATCTGACATTTTTTTCGCACCTTTGCACCATAAAACAGTGACCGCGACTTGATGATTATGCCCGATATATCACATTATTTCCCTATTACCGACCCGACACTGATATTCTTTGTCGTGCTATGCATCATCCTTTTTGCGCCCATCATCATGGGCAAGCTGCGCATTCCGCATATCATCGGAATGGTTCTGGCTGGAATTGCCGTGGGACGCTACGGACTGAACATCCTCGAACGCGATTCCTCATTCGAGCTGTTCGGCAAGGTGGGCGTGCTCTACATCATGTTCCTCGCCGGTCTGGAAATGAACCTGCAGGACATCATGCGGCGCAAACTGCGGTTCATGATATTCGGTCTGCTCACGTTCACGATACCTTTTGCCATGGCCTACCTCACAGGAATATATCTTCTGGGATACTCGCCAACGACATCGTTGCTGCTGTCATGCATACTTGCGGCAAACACCCTTATAGCCTACCCTATCGTGTGCCGCTACGGACTGCAGCGACATCCGAGCGTGGCTCTGAGCGTGGGATCGTCGATGATAGCCCTCGCGCTGTCGCTGCTCGTTCTCGCCGCCATTGTCGGAGCACACAACGGTGAGGCAGGAGGAATGTTCTGGGGGCTGTTCGTCATCAAGGTGGCGCTCTTCTGTGTCGGTGCGTCAGTGCTGCTGCCGCGGCTCACCCGGTGGTTTTTCAGACGCTATGCCGATGCGGTGATGCTATATATATACGTACTTTCGGTGCTGTTTCTCAGTGCGGCCGCATCCGAGATGTGCGGCCTGGAGGGCATCTTCGGTGCATTCATCGCCGGACTGATACTCAACAGGTTCATCCCCAGGCTGTCACCGCTGATGAACCGCATCGAGTTCATAGGCAACGCGCTCTTCATTCCATATTTCCTTATCGGTGTCGGAATGCTCATCAACATACGCGTGCTGTTCGACGGACTCGATACATTGTGGGTAGTGCTGTGCATGGTAGTGGTAGGCACGCTGAGCAAGGCCATAGCAGCATACGTGTCGTGCATATCGTTCAAGAAGCCGCTGCTGTCGGGACACATGATGTTCGGACTGACCGAGGCCCACGCCGCCGGCGGAATAGCCATGACAATGGTGGGCATGCACCTGAAGATGGACGACGGCAGCTATCTCGTAGACGCCAACATGCTCAACGGTGTGGTGATGATGATTCTGTTCACGTGCATCATCAGCTCTGTCGTGGTGGAGAACTCGGCACGCAGGATTCTGCTGCGCGAGAAGATGCAGCCCGAAGAGACGGAAAAGACGGGCGACGACGAGAAAATACTGCTGCCGCTGCAACATGCCGAGGATGCCGACTCGCTGGTACATCTGGCAATACTGACAAGCAACAGGAAACTGAACCGCGGGCTGATAGGTCTGAACGTGGTTTACGACAATATCTACAGCGGGCGCAACCGCAACGCAGGACTGAAACTGCTGGCACATGCCGAGGCTGTGGCAGGGTCGGCCGACGTGCGGATGCAGACACAGAGCCGTCTGGCCATAAACATAGCCAACGGCATAAAGCACGCTTTCAAAGAAAACGACGCCTCCGAGATAATCATGGGACTGCACCGGCGTACCGATCCCGGCGACAGTTTTTGGGGAGCATATACGCAAGGACTCATCACAGACATCAACCGACAGATAATGATATGCCGTATTATCCAACCTTTGGGCACACTAAGACGCATTCATGTGGCAGTGCCGTCGCGGGTGGAGTTCGAGGCTGGGTTCTATCGGTGGATAGAACGACTGTCGAGGCTGGCATCCAATCTGGGATGCCGAATGATATTTCACGGGCGGAAAGAAACCATGACGCTCATAAACGAATATATACAGAACCGCCATCCCGACGTGCGTGCCGAATATGAACTGATGCAACATTGGAAAAGCATCACGCAACTCGCGACACAGATCAACAACGACCATCTGCTCGTAGTAATCACGGCCCGTCCCGGCACTGTGTCATACAAGCCCGCTTTCGAAAATCTGCCCGAAGAACTGACTGCATGTTTCCCGTCATGCAATCTGATGATTGTATATCCCGACCAGAACGGACAGCCTCAGGATGCCATGACATTCACGGCACCACAACATCAGGAACAACAGGAAAGCGCATATTCGTCAATAATGAAGTGGATAAACAACAAGAGAGGCAGGGCATGAAACGACAATAGTCCTTAAGCCGGCAAGACAAAAAGTATTGTCCGGACTTTGCAATGGACAGGAAATATATGCGTAACTCAATAAAAATAAAGAAAAAACAATGATAAAAATCCAAGGTATCAAAAAGAGTTTCGGTCAACTGCAAGTACTCAAAGGCATCGACCTCGAAATAGGCAAAGGCGAAGTGGTGAGCATAGTCGGACCGAGCGGAGCCGGCAAGACCACTCTGCTGCAGATAATAGGAACGCTCGACAGGCCGGACAGCGGCACCGTTGCTATAGACGGCATAGATACAAGCAGCATGAGCACAAGAAAACTGGCTGAATTCCGCAACCGCCACATAGGGTTCGTATTCCAATTTCATCAGCTTCTTCCGGAGTTTACAGCCATTGAAAACATCATGATTCCGGCATATATCGCCGGACGTTCCACCAAAGACGCCAAGGCCAGAGCTACGGAACTGCTTGAATTCATGGGGCTGTCCGACCGAGCCGGCCACAAGCCCAACGAGTTGTCGGGCGGTGAAAAGCAGCGCGTGGCTGTAGCACGTGCGCTGGTCAACAATCCGGCCGTGATTCTGGCAGACGAGCCTTCAGGCAGCCTCGACTCAAAAAACAAACAGGAACTGCATCAGCTGTTCTTCAATCTGCGCGACAAGTTTGGACAGACTTTCGTCATCGTAACACACGACGAACAGTTGGCTGCCATCACCGACCGCACCATAAAGATGCGCGACGGAATGGTCATATCGATATCAGACTCTGACAAGTCCGAACCCGCGGCTGGGCCGGACAGAGACTCTATGCAGGAACAAAACTCGGACACCATAACAAACTAACAACAGAACAAAACGGTCTTTAACCATGAACAGAATAAAATTAGGAGACTACAACTTGCTGAAAGTCTCAAGAAAAGTAGACTTCGGACTTTATCTCAACGGAGGCGACGAAGGTGACATACTGCTTCCCTCACGATATGTTCCGAAAAACGCCCGACCGGGCGACGAACTGGAAGTTTTCATCTATCTCGATCAGGACGAACGTCCGGTTGCCACCACTTTGGAGCCGTTGGCACGCGTAGGCGAGTTCGCACATCTTGAAGTGGCATGGGTCAACGAATACGGCGCTTTTTTGAACTGGGGCCTTATGAAAGACCTTTTCTGCCCGTTCCGCGAACAAAAGAAACGTATGACGCTCGGTTCGTCATATATCGTATATGTTACAGTCGACGAAGAAAGTTACCGCATCATGGCTACAGCAAAGGTTGAACGCTATCTTGACAAAGAAAGACCTGAATACAAGCATGGTGACGAGGTGGAACTGCTCGTGTGGCAAAAGACCGACCTCGGATTCAAGGTCATCGTAGATAACCGTTTCTCTGGCCTCATATATAAAGATCAGATATTCCGGAACATCAGAACCGGTGAACGTCTGCATGGTTATATAGACCACATACGTCAGGACGGAAAGATAGACATAACACTGCAACCTACCGGGCGCCGTCATACAGAAGACTTCTCCGATATACTGTTAGAATATCTCAAGGCCAACGACGGACATTGCAATCTGGGCGACAAAAGTCCGGCCGAACTGATTGCCGACCGATTCAAAGTAAGCAAGAAAACGTATAAGAAAGCCGTCGGAGACTTATACCGCCGGCGACTTATCACCATCACCGACGATGGAATCACACTTACAGACAACAAATAGGTCCACATCGGTCATATAACGAAAGTAGGGATATAATCTTGTTTTATCTGATACACCATTGATTGCCAACAGTCAACAGACACGAACAAGATTATATCCCTACTCCTGTTATATATCTTCCAACGGTATTAGAGGATGCGTCCTACAAGACGGAAACTAAGACATGGATAAACCGTTATCTTACTTAACGTCTTTACGAGACCTCCATCATCACCGTCAAGATCTGTCTCCTCAAGTTGCTTGTCCTGCAGATATATTTTGGGACTTCCCCAAAACTGTACTCCAAGGTCAAACTGAAAACCTATACGATTCTTTGGCACCGCACGCCCCCAGCCCAAACCAAGGTACGGCCGGAAACCGTTGACCTTAATACAGGCATCGGCATTGCCATTTTCATCCGGCTCAATAAAATAATCACCAAGTACAAGTCCGAGTTTGTCTTCACTGGTTACATGTCCGAATTGCTCGATGTTTTCAAAAACACCTCGTCTGTGATTGAAATCATAAATGTTTTTCAGAGCACCGTCTTCCTTATTATATACGCTCACGATGTCCGACGAACCGAAATAGGCGCCCACCGTAAGATGTATCTTTGAATGCTTTGAAGGATAAAGGTCAAAAAGCACATGCCCCGAGGTGAGGTTGGGTTTGCCCTGCACATCGAACGTCTCCGGCAATTTTTCATTAAGAGCGCTCTCATAAACCGTCCGGATATTCTCGTTAAAATCAAGATCGAGTTCGGTGTTCACCTTGATTTTTGGCAGAAAATTCACACCGGCACGCACTCCGACATACGGAGTAATCGTGGTAGATGCGTCTATCGTGATTCCTGTAGTACCCACCCCGGCTCCAACTGCCACATGATTAAACAACATTTTGTCTTCCTGAGCGAACACCGTAGTAACACCTAACAGCAATCCGCATGCTAATAAAAATTTTTTCATCTCAATTCTACAAATTGGTTTGTTTATAATCTTTCTTTAAAACATTTTATCCCCACAGAACAAGAGGCTTTCACAACTCTTATTTGCAAATATAATACAATTTTATAAAAAAGCAACTATAAAAACGTACTTAATTTTAAAAAGTGTAAATACTCCGGTTTATTTGTCACTATATGGGATTAAATGGAAAAAGGCATCGCCTCGTATTTCAGAAGCAATGCCTTGGATATTGTTAAAGTGCACTACGATACAATCAGAATTCGGCCGTCTTCGGTGTACGCGGGAACGGTATCACGTCGCGGATGTTCTGCATGCCAGTGACAAAGAGTATGAGCCGCTCGAAACCGAGACCGAAACCACCGTGCGGACATGTTCCGTACTTACGTGTGTCAAGATACCACCACATATCCTTCATCGGGATGTTGCGCTCCTCGATTTCACCCATCAGCTTGTCATAGTTCTCTTCACGCACGCTACCGCCGATTATCTCGCCTATCTGCGGGAACAGCACATCAGTGCCCTGAACGGTACGTCCGTCCTCGTTAATCTTCATATAGAACGCCTTTATCTCCTTAGGATAGTCAGTCATGATAACCGGCTTCCTGAAGTGCTCCTCAACCAGATAACGCTCATGCTCACTGGCAAGGTCCATGCCCCAGCTTACGGGGAACTCAAACTTACGGCCTCCAGCCACAGCCTCCTCCAGAATCCTAATGCCCTCGGTGTAAGGCAGACGGACAAACGAATCGGCAACCACCGACTTCAATCTTTCAATCAAAGTCTTGTCGACCATCTTGTTAAGGAATTCAAGATCGTCCTGACATTTGTCGAGAGCCCACTGCACACAATATTTGATGAAGTCCTCCTCAAGGTCCATCAGACCGTTGAGGTCGATGAAAGCCACCTCCGGCTCTATCATCCAGAACTCGGCCAAATGGCGCGGTGTGTTGCTGTTCTCGGCACGGAATGTCGGGCCAAAGGTGTAGATGGCTCCCAATGCCGTGGCACCGAGCTCACCCTCGAGCTGTCCGCTCACGGTGAGCGAAGCCTGCTTGCCGAAGAAGTCGTCGTCGTAGATAATCTTTCCCTCGTCGTCCTTCTTGAGGTCATACAGGTTCTTCGTCGTTACCTGAAACATCTGGCCGGCTCCCTCACAGTCGCTCGCCGTAATCAGAGGCGTGTGGAAATAGAAGAAACCATGCTCGTGAAAATACCGGTGTATGGCAATGGCCATGTTGTGGCGTATACGCATCACCGCACCAAATGTATTGGTGCGCAGACGCATATGGGCATATTGACGCATATATTCAAAGCTCTGTCCCTTCTTCTGCATGGGATAGTCGCTGCCGCAGAGACCGTAGACCTCTATCTCACGACATTGTATCTCCACTGTCTGACCGGCTCCCTGGCTTTCCACCAATTCACCGTTCACACTTATGCAGGCTCCTGTAGTTATCTGTTTCAGAGTATTCTCGTCAAACTTTGCCGGGTCCACCACCACCTGTACATTCTTTATGGTCGAACCGTCGTTGAGTGCAATAAAATCGACAGCCTTGCTGCTACGGTGCGTACGCACCCAACCTTTCACGTTCACGACAGCCCCGAAGTCAGTACACTTCAGCACGTCGACCACTTTCGTTCTGCTTATCTTCTCCATATCTGTATAAACTTTATTCATAAGCTCCCATGCGCAGACGGTCCACCTCTTCCTCTGTGAGGTAGCGCCAGTCTCCGCGACGGAGATTCTTCTTTGTAAGACCGGCAAAGAGCACGCGGTCGAGCTTCGTAACCTTGTATCCAAGACTTTCGAATATACGGCGCACGATTCGATTCTTTCCGCTGTGAATCTCTATTCCAATCTGCTTCTTGTCCACCGGGTCGGCATATTCAACAGCATCGGCCTTTATCTCGCCGTCGTCGAGTACTATTCCGTCGCGTATCTGCTGTATGTCGTGTGCTGTAACATTCTTGTCAAGATATACGTGATATACCTTTTTCTTCAGGAACTTGGGATGCGTCAGCTTGCTGGCCAAATCACCGTCATTGGTGAGCAGAAGCACACCTGTGGTGTTGCGGTCAAGACGCCCCACAGGATATATACGCTCGCGGCAGGCGTTCTTCACGAGGTCCATCACCGTCTTACGCTGCTGCGGGTCGTCGCTTGTAGTAACATGATCTTTCGGCTTGTTGAGCAGCACATAGACCTTCTTCTCCAGTGCCACAGGCTGGTCGTGGAACTTTATATCATCGGTGCGCAACACCTTTGTTCCGAGTTCCGTCACCACGTTGCCGTTCACCGTCACCACACCTGCCTGTATGAATTCGTCGGCCTCGCGACGGCTGCATACTCCGGCATTGGCCAGGAATTTGTTCAGACGCACGGGCTCCGTCGGATCATAATTCTCTTCCTTATACTCTATGCGCTTCTTCATGCTGTACTTGGCATTCGGATCATAATCGGCCGTTCGCGGGCGATAACCGCCACGGTTGTTGTAGCCGGAGTTATATCCGCCACGCTGCTGACCGTAGCCTCCACGATTGTTGTTATATCCACCACGTTGCTGACCATAGCCTCCGCGGTTGTTGTACCCGCCACGTTGCTGGCCATAGCCTCCGTTGCTATAGCTGTTGTAACTGCTGCGCGGCTGGCCGTAGCCGGTCTCCTCGCCTTCGGCTCCACTATTACCGCCGTTGTAACGCGGACGATAGTTGTTCTGACGTTGCTGACCGTAACCTCCGTTGTTGCTATAGCTGTTGTAACCGCTACGCGGCTGGCTGTATCCGGTCTCTTCGCCTTCGGCTCCATTATTGCCGCTGTTGTAGCGCGGACGGTAGTTGTTCTGGCGTTGCTGGCCGTAGCCTCCGTTGTTGTTATAGCTGTTGTAGCCACTGCGCGGCTGACCATAGCCGGCGCGGCTGTTGTAACCCCCTTCTCCATTGCTGTTGTAGCGCGGACGATAGGCTGAACGCTGTGATGCATTCTGCAGACCGGCTCCGAAACCTTCGGGACGGAAACTGCTTTCATCGCTAACGCTCTTTCTGTTGAAACCTGAACGTTCGGTCGTATAGGCCCGTGTCTGCTGTATACGCGGACGCGGTGAACGACCTGTTGCACTTCGATAGCTCTGATAACTTCCTGTCTGTTCCGACTGCGTATAACCTTCGCGGCTACCGGCATTCTGCTCGGCAGACATCTCTTCTGTTTTCTTTTCGTTCTCTAAATCCATAACTCCAATTTTTTAATGCAAGCCTCACGGCCTGTCTTTGTTTTACTACTTCTGTTGATTTAATTTAAATATTTAATGATGTGTTTATAATATCCTGTCGTGAAAGTGCCATTACCAACTTTTTCCGCCGGCTGTCTTTATCATATTCCGGTGTATGTATGCGGAGTGACAGCCATAATCTCTGCTTTCACACTGTCGCTGACAGCAAGCCCTTTTACAAATTCATGTATCGTCTCCTCTGTCATCTTGCTGTTTGTGCGTGTCAGAGCTTTCAAGGCTTCGTACGGATGAGGATAAACCTCACGGCGAAGTATGGTCTGTATGGCTTCGGCCACCACGGCCCATGTATCGTCAAGATCCTCGTTTATCTTACTTTCGTTGAGTATCAGTTTACGCAGTCCCTTGAGCGTGCTTTGGAAAGCAATCAGGCCGTGTCCCATCGGCACACCAACGTTGCGAAGCACCGTCGAATCGGTAAGGTCGCGCTGCAGACGGCTCACAGGCAATTTCTGTGCCAGGAACTGCAACACAGCGTTTGCCATACCGAGATTACCCTCGCTGTTTTCAAAATCAATGGGGTTTACCTTATGAGGCATAGCGCTTGAGCCCACTTCGCCGGCCTTGATTTTCTGCTTGAAATATTCCATCGAGATATACATCCAGAAATCACGGTCCAGATCGATGACAATGGTATTGATGCGCTTCATGGCATCGAATATGGCTGCAAGATAGTCATAGTTGCTTATCTGAGTGGTGTACTGCTCACGCTGCAAGCCAAGTTTATCGCTCACGAATCTGTTGCCGAACTCGCGCCAGTCATACTGCGAATAGGCAACATGATGGGCATTATAATTGCCCGTGGCACCACCGAACTTTGCCGTAACGGGCACATTCCGAAGTGCCTTCAGCTGCTCTTCAAGACGATAGACAAACACCATAATCTCCTTACCCAGACGTGTGGGCGATGCCGGCTGTCCGTGGGTCTTGGCCAGCATAGGAACATTTTTCCACTCTTCGGCATACTCGCGCAGCTGCGCTATCAGCTCCTCCACCGCAGGGCAGTAAACATCGGCCAACGCCTCCTTCACAGAAAGCGGCACACTTGTATTGTTGATATCCTGTGAGGTCAGTCCGAAGTGTACAAACTCCTTGTAATCGTCCAGCCCACCTATCTTGTCAAACTCTTCCTTGATAAAATACTCCACGGCCTTAACGTCGTGATTGGTCACTTTCTCAATGTCTTTCACACGCTGTGCATCGGCCACGGCAAAATTGCGGTATATGTCGCGCAGACGCTCAAACATATTCTTGTCGAAATCTCCAAGCTGAGGGAGCGGCAACTCGCAAAGGGCGATGAAGTACTCTATCTCCACCCGTACACGATAGCGGATAAGGGCATACTCCGAAAAATATTCTGCCAAAGGTTCAGCCTTACCTCTGTAGCGGCCATCTATCGGAGAGATGGCTGTCAGTAATTCTAAATTCATGATCATTATTCAAAATCGATTTTGCCCGCAAAGTTAATCATTAAATCCGATTTAACCGAAAAAGTTAACGTTAAAGTTTCAACGGAGGCTAAAACTTTGGGAAACGGAAATACACCGCGGAATGCCTTATAGGGTTCTTCTTGATTTTTATCCTTGTTTTTCATTAATATTAAGGTATAAAAGACTGGCTTTTAAATTTTATTCGTATCTTTGCATCCGGACTGTCATTGGCCTTAAGCCTGGTTGCTAAAGTCAGACGGGGTCTTTCACAAGCATAAGGCAAGGCTGCTCACGCCATGCAGAGTGTGGTCAAGGCCAGAAGCTATATCTACACGAAGCGGCTTGGGTGGGAAGACGGTCCGGACATAATGAAGGCGTTTACTTGACGCTGTATTTGAGACACACTGAAATCTTGCAAACTCTCAGTATCTAAGTCTCGGATATAGTCAACGGTAGATGTCCCGGGTGTGATTATATCCATCCCGCGGAGACCTTGTAAGCACGGCGTGCATCCCGTAGCAGGACGCAAGCCTTTGTTTATACAGGTCTCTTGGCGGTACGATGATTCATATCGGCGTGGGCTCTGACGTTGTCTGTTCGACTTAGATAGGCAATGCAAGAGCCTCAGTGTGTGGAACGGACAGCAGAACGGTTCCACGCTTTTTTATCGTCACGTACCCAGGTCAAGTCTTTGACAAGGTATCATCGGGATATGGATTTATATTGCGCCACATCAGATGTAAAAGATTCCAGAGGCGGCCGCTCCCCCTCGCCCCGCGCCGGACTTGCCTCCGACGTCCTCCCCGAAGCTCGAACGCCGGCAACGGCATGCAGCTCACACACTGGGGTGTCCACAGAATATGCGTTGTCCGGAACAGACCAAGAGCCTCAGCCCGGAAAGACAGAAGCAGCCCGGCACTGGTATGCCTTGCGCACAACATACGGCAGGGAGAAAAAGGCATACGACTATTTCGTGGCACACGGCGTCAAGGCTTTCCTGCCCACCGTCAGGAAGGTACGGAAGACAGACGGCAGGACAACGACGGTGGAAGTTTCGCGCATACCCAACATCTTCTTCGCCTACGGAACGGAAGAAGAGATGAAATCTTTCGTCTACGACAACGTAAACCTGCCCTATCTCCGCTTTTATTACCGCCACACACATGTCGGCAACAAGATTGTCAAGACTCCGCTCACTGTGCCCGACAAACAGATTGACAGTCTCAGGATAATCTGCAATGCCGGGGAAGACAATGTAATTGTCGCCACCGGAGACATCGGCAAGTTCAAGGAGGGCCAGACCGTACGCATCACCGAAGGCAAATTCGCAGGAGTAACAGGGAAAGTGGCCCGCTATCATGGACAGCAGCGCGTGGCCGTGGTCATCGACAGTGTGCTCACGGTATGCACCGCATATATACCGAGTGCTTTCCTAAGAAGAATTTAGGGTAATAGGATGCTCATGTATATAGAAACCAATCATCCGGATTATCAAAAACTCACATACAAAAACAATAAAACAACAATATAACAAACTTATACTACAATGACAAAAATCTGTGGTGAACCTATGCCGTGGCCCAATGCCACATCTGAAGAGATACAGCAGCAAAGTATAGACACTTGTGCTGTCAAATCCCAACAAATCGTTATGAAAACTTTTGGTATGAACATTCCGGAGGATGTACTTGCTTTAGAGAGTGAGATTAAAAACTACTATCATCCCGGATACGGCTCAGATCCGGAACAAGTTGGCAAATTACTTAACGACCATGGTATTCCGACTCATACACAAATTAATGCCAATGTATATGACCTTGTCAACGAACTGGCACAAGGTCACAAAGTAATTGTTGGAGTTGATGCTGATGAATTATGGAGACCATCTTTCTTCAACGACTTGTTCGGAGAGGAGGCCAATCATGCCATTGTGGTTACAGGCATTGATACGACAGACCCGGATAATGTGAAAGTAATAGTTACAGACCCAGGGACTGGTGATGTGGCAAAAACTTACCCACTTGACCAGTTTTTAGACTCTTGGCATGATTCAAACTGTTTCTACGTCGCAACAGACAATGCTGTACCCGTCAAGAACAATCCGGAAATGAGCGGGTTCAATTATGAAATTGGTCATATACCTTTTATATGCAACATACCTTACGACAATTACGAACCGCTTGTAAGTGAGTTTTCAATATTCCATGACGACATCATTAAAAATATGAACAGGTGCATCAACAATTTAAATTCAGACAAGAACGTACATGATGATGCCACCAATATATCAGAACATATTAAAACCCAGTTTGAACACATGTTCAATGTAGAACAATTAATGCAGAACAACTGGGATGTTTCTTCCCAACACAACCCATCAGACATCTGCCACTCTTTACTGAACGACTGTTGGAATTGGGAAACAAACAGTTCTACACTGCCAGACTGCATAGATATACTATAATACAACAACCATTACCAGATTGATTTTATGAACGAAACGATAAAAGACCTTGCCACAAGAATCAGAAAGGAAATGACAACCCTTTGCAACCAAGTCATTGAATATTCAAAAACAGACGATTTTCCCAATGCTGACAAAGATTTGGACATAGCTCTTGATATGCTCAACAACGGAATTTACAATGTTGTTGTATGCGGTGAAGTAAAGAAAGGCAAATCGTCATTCATTAATGCCATAATAGGAAAAGACATACTACCTGTAGATACGAGAGTGGCCACATCCCAAGCCTTTCGCATCATCAACTCTGACACGGAATCCTACTATTTGGTATACACTGATGGAACAAAAGAGCCTGTTGGCAGAGAAGACCTTGACAGATATGGTTCACAGGCCAGAATAGATAAAGACGGGGAACCTATCACATTTGATAAAATTGTGGATTATATGGAAATTCACACTCCGATTCCTTTTCTGCCCAAGTCTATAGTTCTGGTCGACACTCCGGGGCTGGGAGCTCTCTATGCCAACCATGCTGTAGTGACAGAACGGCATTTGGCTAAAGCATCTGCTGTTGTCTTTATATTAGACCCATCCAATCCAATAACCGAGCCGGAAATTGCATATCTCGAAAAAATAACAGATATCACTTCCAATGTCATGATAGTAATGACAAAGCAGGACAACTATGACGGTAATTATATCAAGACACAGATAAGGCGTAATACAGAAATACTTACGGAAAAAGGTATTGCAGAAAAACTCAGCAATACCCAAATAAACATTTTACCCATGTCAAGCGCTTTACTCAAGGATGTCTCCGATACAGATTCATACGATAAAGAGGAACGAGAACTATTCTACGATATAAGCAGTTTCGAAAACGTGAAAAAAGAGTTGTTGAACATGCTGGAAGCAACCATTGCTTTATCAAAAAACGTTTTTGCTTATAATGCTGTCAACGCCTATAACAACAAAGTGATGGCAGAAGTTGCAGAAAGAGACAAAATATTGAGATCTCCAAATGAAGCAAATGCCTTATCCGTACAGAAGCAGCAAATAAAAGCTGATTTTCAAAGCAAATGGGGACCCAACGGGAAAGAACAAAAAAGCATCATTAATGATGTCAATGCTATTGTCAATGCCTTTTCAACAAAAGCAATGGCTCTGTTCAACCCTGGAACAGACATATATAACAAACTGATGCAAGAAATAGACAGCCTAAATGATTATGACGAAACAAAAACTTATGCCGAACTCTTTCCCAAAAAGATAATGACTGAATATATGCAAGCATGGCAAGGGTTGAATGAAGAATGCTTTTCAAAGATAGTCAAATTAATATCAAATGCGCGTGAACAAATGACTATAGACCGCAATGGTGACACAGCAAATTTAATGGATACATTGCCTCCATTTTCCATACCCAAAAGAAAATTCCTGGATGTATTCAACGACACAAAAGCCGGATGGCTTACACTGTTCTTCGCAGCAAATGTCGTTGGTTTATCTCTTACGATTTTCGCTTTGCCAATAGCTGCCGTTATCGGATGGTTTACAGGAAACGCAGCAAGAACAAATAGAATGAAAATGGAATTGAAAAGTTACCTGAATTCAAATCTGTCATCTCTTCGCAATCAAGTCCTAAGCAACCCGATAAACAAGGATGACAAACTTTCCAAAAGTCTGTTTGAAGATTCAAAAGAAAAACATTTGAAACAAGCCCAAAATCTCTTAAGCAATATATATAACGAACAATTAGACATTACCCAAAAGGAGGTAAACCGTATTAATGAGCAAATAACTCTGCTCAATACACAAAGGGCAGCACTAATCACGCGACAAGAAGCCATTAAGGAAAAATGGGATCCGGCTTATACGAAACTAAAGGAACTCAGAAATACTCTGTCCAAATTGGAAAACCTCATAAGAACGAATAAAGCATAACAATGAGCACACTTGGTATTGATTTTGGTACATCATTCAGCACTGCGTCTTACATCACGTCCGACGGCACTCCTAAAGCAGTGAAATTCCCCGGGCATGATACCAAAATGCCGTCATTGGTTTCTTATTACAACAACCAAACCATTGTCGGATATACTGTAACAGAATATCTGAAACAGATATCCATATCCGGACAAGACCAGTTGATGGAAGACTTCATGAAAACTACAATAAAAAGCATTAAAACAAACTTGTCTGTGAACGGTCAGAGATGCGGTCATAGTCACAGAGAAATTGTCACAACAATAATAAAACACATAAAGACTGAATCTGAGAAATCTTGTTCACCAATTATTTTCGACAATCTTGTACTGACACATCCCGCCCAATTTGAAGAATGGAAAAAAGATCTAATCAAAACTGCAGCAATAGCAGCAGGATTCAATAACGTACAGCTTCTGCCTGAACCGGTTTCTGCAGCAATAGGATATCTTCGTTGTTTGGGACATAGCGACTTGTCCAAAACGAAAGGATTGCTTGTCTATGATTTGGGGGCAGGCACTTTTGACGTGGCCTATGTCACTAAGCAAGACGGACACTTTATCGTCCCGTTTCCACCGAACGGTGATGCACATTGTGGTGGGGACAATTTAGATGATGCCCTGTATGAACTCTTAATAAACAAGGCAAGGCCCATTATAGGCAATGGATATCATACAGAAGAAAAAGATTTGGGTTTGCTTTTTCGGTGTAGAGGATGGAAAGAGATGCTTTCTACTTTAGATAAGATACCGATTTCCATATTCTCACAAGACATGTCGAAAGAGTTCAAATATGATCTGACAAGAGATGAATTCGAACAAATAGCTAAACCCACCATCCGGCGCACTATCAATTTAACAAAAGCGATTGCTGACGATGTAAAAAACAACAGATTGCCCCTTGACTTCATACTCTTAATAGGAGGGAGTTCTTGTATCCCTTTCGTCGAGAAAAGTCTGAAGGCTGCTATTCCAGATATAGATATCAGAACAACGGGCGATGCTGATATTGCCGTTGCATTAGGTGCATCCTGCTATGCAATAAGCCCAATAGAAATCAATCCGGAGAAGGAATGGTGCTACTGTATGTATGATGGCAAGAAGATTCTTCGTAGTTATAATTTCTGTATTTATTGCGGCAAACACAATTTTATAAAAACCGGTAAGTTTTGAATCCTATAGAAGAGAGTGAAAAACTCATAAACAAAGCATGGGATTTGTTTCAGGAAATTCCACTTGGACGAGGTTATCTTGAACGTTTGTCCGCCCTTAAAGTCCGTCTTCACCAACCCTGCGAACTGGCTATTGCAGGAAAGGTAAAAGCTGGGAAAAGTTCTTTCTTGAATGCTTTAATCGGTGAGAATCTTGCAAAAGTAGGCGATTTAGAAACAACAGCCACCATCAACCGTTTTTGCTACGGCAAGCCGGAAGATCCAGACAGACCGGTAAAAGTGGTATGGGACGATGGAGCATTCACACTGGAAACACTTGACTTCATGAACAGTCTGCAAGGTCATGACACAGACACACTTGCAAAAGCATCTAAAATCGCTTATTTGGAATATCAAGTGGAAAATCCATTACTCCGCGAGCTCACATTGGTTGATACTCCTGGCACAGGAGCTGTAGTTGAAGCCCACCAGAATGTCGCAGAAAGATACTTCGACTTGCGCGAGAAACATAAAAGGCAAACGCACGATTGTACTTCTAAAGCAGATGCTGTGGTATATCTTATGGGAGCTGTCGCAAACATCAATGACAAATCTTTTTTAGACGATTTCAAAAGCAGCACAGAAGATTGCATTCCAATCAATGCCATCGGTGTATTGTCAAAAGTGGATATTGACATGAATCTGCTTGAAAACAGGCATGAACAATCACAATATCTGGCAGATAGTCTCAAAGAGCAACTATGCACAGTAGTACCGGTCTCTGCCGGTCTACACGAGGTGTTGAAAGAAAAATCACATCTGTTCCCACAATGGCAAAATCAGGTAAAGAGCATAAAAAAACGTTCTTTCAGTATGATGTTGAAAGGCCGAGACATCTTTATGTCCGATCGTTTTTCTGACATTCCCATAGAATCCCGTAAGGAGATGCTTGGCAATATACCTTGGAGCATATTCCGCACAATAGCCAATAGTCTTTACTATGCAGACACGGTTGAGGAATCACTAAAAGAACTGAATGAAATAGCCAACATTGACAATGTGAAACACATTGTGAAAGATTATTTCTTCAGCCGAAGCAAGACTATACGATGTACAAGGATTATGAATGAACTTTATCAACTTGTATTGAAAGTACACTCTTTTGGCTTATTCCAATTAAGGGAAGAGAACTGTCAATTTGAGCAATGGATACAATTCGTTCAACAATTCAATGATCCAGCGGTAACCGGGCTTGTTGAATATCTGCAAAAACGACATAGAAACAGGGATGACATTAAGAGAATAGAAATCGGACTTATCTACGATTTAAAATCCCCGATTGAAATGTTGTTAGTAGAAATAAAACAAACCGATGACGATTTCCAGGCATTACAACTACTACGGAATAACAAAGACTTATTCAAGGATTACGAATTCGAAGAACTCAATACTGTTTTCGGACCTTACCAAGTTATTGATAAGGCAACTGCACAAGAACGTTTGGACTTTTGGCAAGGTAGAGAATTTCTTATTCGAAATGCCATTAAACAACATATTGTCCACCAAGCGATAAACAAATATAATCAAATTATAAAAAATAAATTATGAAACATTGTAGTAAAGGGCACAACAATCCGGATGATGCTGTATTTTGTGCTGAATGTGGAGAAAAACTCGATCAAAGGACATCAGAACTGAGGGAACCAGCTGATTTGGAAACAACACCTACACATCATGAATCAAAATCGTACACAACGAACTCCACCGGTTTTTGGGGAAATTTATTAGTTATAGGTGTTCTTATAGTTGTAGGCTATTTTGTCCTTGGAGCTGTCATAAAAGTCATTGAAACAATTGGAGTTATATTCGCAATAATTTTTTAATAACCAATATGAGAATGGTGGACTTGCCGGCAATAACTTAAGATTGCGAAAACTCTTTTCTTAAATTCCGCCTCCACTCATTATAAAACATTCAAATAAAAGTTTATCATACTCATTTAATCAATACAAACAATATGGATAAGAATAAAAACGAAGACATTGGCAAACAGAAAAATCATTTGGGGAAAGAAATAATCACGAATCTGAGATGGATAGGCAAAAGATGCGGAGAATTTCTTCTGAAAATATCCCAAGACGATTATGAAAATCCGTCTCCTGCCCCAAAAGTAGAACCTGAGTCATGGGATATTGGTGATAATCCGACCTCGTCAGACCCACTGCATGGTGTTGGCAAAAATGATGATATAAAAGACATAAACCTGCCACAAACACCATTGCAAGACCAGGACCGTAATGTTTCAACGGAAAAGCTCATCAAGGAAATCGTACAAACAATAGAGATCTACGACAATCAGGCGGCAAAAGTATCTGATGAAGCCCAGAAAAACATATACAATGAAGCTGCCAACATACTCATAGAGAAACTCATTCTTGCCGGATGTGTTCCTATTAATCCTAAAGAGAATGACAAATTCGATTTCGCAATACACAGAACAAACATTTTCTCACCTTTCAATAATAATAGATATATAAAACGAACTGTAAGAATTGGGGTATTGCAGAACGACACTATTCATATAAAAGCGATTGTTGAACTAAAAGAAGAAAATGAATACGAAGTATTGCAGTAAACGTCATTCAAACCCCGATGATGCCGTGTTTTGCTCAGAATGTGGTGAAAAGCTATCAAAACATTCTATAAACAAAAGCATTAAAATTTGTCCTAAATGCAAACACGAAAATCCCAATGATGCGGTTTTCTGCTCAGAATGTGGATCCAGTCTGTCTGACCGTCCATCACCAAAGCCTAAAATTATACTGGAAGTATCGTCAAGTGCTGAATGTCGAACCATATCAACAAATCCCCGTCATACTCGCTACAGAAAAGTCGGATTCTGCCATGTGTTTGATTTTGAGGAAAAAGGAATAGTTGAAGTCCTTTTTGAAAGAGACGGACATGTATATAAAAAGGTTGTCGACACTGGTATATGCAACAAACTTGAATTGCAATGGGGAAGAATTGCCGCCCAATGCTCGTCACCATGTCAAATTAAGCTATATGGTCCAAACATGAATTTACCTATAATAATAGAGAATACAAGTTATAAAGTATTCTCCGTACCGTATGGGAAATATGTGTTGGAGTATAGTTTGGATGGAAAAATAGAAAAGAAGAATCTGAATCTTGACAGTTCTTCAACTTTGCTTGATGAATCCACATTGCGAAAATCATTTCCTATATTAATTAAGTCTGACGTCAAAATCGAAAAATTTCTAATAAACAATTCTGATATTCAAAAATGGAAAACCAATCATACTGTTAAAATCTCAGATAATACTATTGAGATTCACCTTCCTAAAGCAGAATACGATTTCAGTATCGTTGTCTCTGACAGTCATGGTTACGGTCATATAACAAAACATGTTTCTGTTGAAAAGGCACTAACATTAGATATCCATTGGTGTAAGACAACAATAGAAACAAATGCAGACGAAATAACATGTCGCTTTAATAAATCAACGATTAAATCTGTCTATAAGAACAATATTGCTGCAAAACTATATTTGGCAAGAAACGAGGTTTATGACTTCATGTTTAATGTTCAATCTCAAACTTTCATAGAGAAAATCAAAACAGAAAAAAACGTTTTGATTTTAGAACGGAAATGGAAAGATGTTGAATTTCATTTTGACAGAAATCATTATAAAGGAGTCCCATGTTATTACGAAATATATTCATCAACATCAGAATCAACATTCTTACCAACAGAAGATGGACAAATACCTCCATCTGATATAATCTGCCGAAAACTTCCTTATGGCCCTACAAAAATACAATTCTATATAGGATCTATATATGAATATGAAATAGGAAAGAGGGATTTTTCTGTTACAGACGATACTCCAACCATAAACTGCAATATTCCTATAGAACGGTCATACAAAGCAAAATGGCAATGGCTTAGAAAAACTATTTTCTACGCTATTTGGTTCAGTTGCTTTCTGCCTGTAATTTGTGTTTCATTAATACCATTTTCTCCTTTATTCAGCCATGCCCAATTTTATATTGGATATTACATATTATCAATTTTAGCTTTTGGGGCATATTCGATATCTTCACTTTTTACCCTATATTTTTACTATCGCATACTATTTGATGGGGAAAAAGCATGTAGAAAAGCCTTTGGGGCTGCTATTCTTGTTATAATATTAGGATTTGTATTTATGACTAATCAAAATAAGTATTCTGATAATGAATTATTATTCTTTGGACCTTTAGTATTGTATGTATTCTCTTCTGTTATTTCCCATTATGTTTACAACGCAGAAATTAAAGGGTATAAAATATGGAATACCGTTTTGTGAACAAATCAGTTATGGCAAACAATAAATAAACAAGTGCATGAAATGTATCTATTGTAAGAATGAAATTCCAACGTCAAGCAAATTCTGCATGTGTTGTGGAAAAAGAGTCATCGTCTGCCCAGCATGTCAATACGGTCCGTTACCGATGGTAGCCGTTTACTGTCCAAATTGTGGCAAAAAACCAGTAGAAAAACCGGAAAACGAGAACAGTAACATGACTACACAGAAAACAGTACGGTGAACATGCTATAATGTCATAAAGCAATGTTGAAACTTTATGCAAAATATAACGAAAAAATAATATATAATGAAAATACTAATTAATTTTTCAGAAATCCATTCTCTCGCAATGTCAAAGACAGGACGGGAGTTGGTACTGTCTGTCATGAATGAGCGGACAGTGAAAGCGGAAACCAAAGTGAGTATTAAAGTGCCGCTGCTTGGTGAAATAGAAAAGACCATAGGGTTGAATATAAGTGTAGAACGGATAGAAGGCCATGATGTATATCTGAAATATGATGGCGGTATGGGAACAGACATGATTATCGGTGGCCTGTTCACATTTCTGTCTTCATCCTCAGCCCGGAATATGGTGGAGAAGACACAAGGCAACGGCATTGTAGTGCACCTGAACGAGATTGAAGAGGCATGTAAGATATTGGATATTGTGGAACTGACAGACATCTTGTTCCAAAATGAAAGTGTTGTTGTTGAAGGAAAGCTGAGAAACATTTAATATAACGAAAGCATAAATGTTACTTTCGAATATAGAACTGTAAAATTTAAAAGTTGCGCCCGACACGGATTAGGGTTGGTAATAATGAAATGGAAAATAGGCATTGTGTCGGTTATCATTACTGCAATAGTAGTTTACAATCTCCCTTATTTTAGAGAAATCAGGTTTTTTAATAAGGTTGAGGAAGCCCATAACCTTGTAATGTGTGATAGGTATATATCAAAATATCCTGACGGCAAGCATTTGGATGATGTCATGTACATCAGAATTCAGATTCTAGAACACAACATGCCTTCAGTAACAGAGTATCTTGAGAAGTTTCCTTCAGGAAAGCATGTTACAGAAGTCAATGCCTTGTGTGACATTCTATGGGATAAAGAAATTGAAAGATACAATAAAAGAGACAAGGGTAACGAATCAAAAGCAGCGGTCAAATACATGTCTGAAATGCTTCAGTACATGAAGAAACACCGTATCAACTCCATTCTTGTAGATGTCAACTCCACGTTGAAACTTAAAGATTACAATGAGTATGATACAGATGTACGCAAACTGCTTGAGATATTGAACAAAGACAAGATTTCGATTGCAGATGGCATGATTTCGTTAAAATCAAACTTTACATCAACAGACAATACGACACTTATGGATATCCTCATATCCGGTGTACAGAAAAGCATCAACAAGATATTTTCCCCGAACTTCATAACCGTGGTGAGTTTTTCAGACAATAAAGACCGGATGCCCCATCTGATGTTTAATTATACGATTACAAGCCAGGAAATCAGTAATGGAAAAGTAATCATACCCCATATATGGAAATATACCAACGAATCTGGTGTGACATTAAATTATCTTATGGGTATTTCTGTGGAATTTCAAGCGCACTTCAGTATTCCGGAAAGTTCGACGGTTTTTGATTACATAGAAAAAAGCGAACCCTCTGACAACATCAATGATGTTAAAAACATAAGGGATGGTTATAGACAAATGACCCAAATATGTTTCGCCCTGTTCTCCAACAAAATGTCAAAGAATTTAGGTTTAGAGGAAACATATTTCCAAGGAAATGATGAAGATTAATTGGTTATAAGTTAGTCAGCAGCAATCCGCATATCAAGAATAGTTTTCCCAAAATAATAATTGTAAAATGAAGAGATTAAGTATCATAGCATTTATGTTTCTATGCACAGGCAGTGCTTTTGCACAGGACAGAGTGATAACCAAGGATGGTGACGTGTTTGAAGCTTATCGTATAGATATAGGTGACACGTATTTGTATTACACAAAGGAAGACAAAGATGATACCGTCCTACAAAAGATAGCCAAGACCGACGTGCTGATGGTAAAGAAAAAAGACGGCACCAAGATTGACGTTACAGAGTATGCGCCCGCATCCGCTCCAAAACCAACGGCACAGGCGGAAAGCAATGAACAACCGGGTATCACACAGGTGAAGCCTGATGACTTGTCAGCAGAGACAAAGGCAGCGAACGACGCGCTGATAAAGAAGATTAACGCACCAGTGGAATTTGATGTCAAGGAAAAGCATCAGGAAGATATAGGCAAGAAAGAAGCGACCTTTGGTTATGCCTGTTTGGGGATCGCTCCCAACTCCGTACTTTGCAATGAAGATATTGAAGTGAGTATGGAAATCAGACGCTTATACAAAGCGTCAAAAAAGAGTCCTGCCGGGTGGGATGGAGGAAGATACGCATATAGTTTGGTATCGGAGAACCCGGGAATACGGTTTTCAATAAAGAACAGAACATCCAAAACTCTATATCTGGATCTTGCGAATACATTTTATGTGACAATGGGACAATCCACATGCTACTACATTCCATCATCAACAACGACATCCAACACATCTTCCGGAGGGGGCAGTGTAAACCTTGGGGCGATAACGGGAGCATTAGGCATTGGAGGCACGGTCGGAACATTAGCTAATGGAGTAAATGTAGGTGGCGGTTCTTCAAATACTACGAGCAACACCACGTTTTCGCAACGCATCATTGCCATTGCACCATTGTCAACTGTAAAGTTATCGCCACAATACCTGTTCTGCAATGAGGAAAAGGACATTTCAACAGGATTAAAGTATCGTCTGGTAAAGAGAATGGATAGATCTTACATTTATGGCATTTATGCAAATTTTTCATCGGAGTCACAGGCCGGTACCATGATGTATGGAGATCATTATGTATATAATCCCGAAAACTCACCTGTAAAGATGTCTTTCTTTGTTGCATACTCCAAAACAGAGAACAGCACTTCCACCAATGTTCTTCCATCGTATTTTTATCTGAAGGATATGTTGGGATACAGATACTACTCGGATAATATAAAAAATAATGATATCCTTTTTTTAACAATAGGTATCACCGATAATAAAAGGAGAGATTCTTTCCCAAAACAATAAAAAACATAGAATTATATAAAATGGTCAATATCTAAAATTATGAAACAGATTTCATTATTATTTATGGTAGTGTTCTTTCTTATGAGTTGTGAGAGCACAAAAACCTGTCCCGTGTGTAACGGTGAGGGAAGCGTGATGATAAACGCTGTTGAAGAGATTGAATGTTCTATTTGCAAAGGAGACGGAGAGGTGCCGGCAAAGGATTATGAAATGATCAGGAACACTTGGTTGAAGATAAGATCAGGGCAATTTGACAGTCCCAATACGGGAGGCATGCAGCAAGAAAGCCAAGTGCAATGTCCGATGTGTTCCGGCACAGGTGTTTTTAGTGGCTATGGCAGCAGCCAGACTTGTGGCGAATGTAAAGGAAGTGGATACACAACGGCATCACGGGCAGCACAAATACGGCAGTCCCTGCAACAAATTGACCAAATGACAGGTGGAGGAGGTTATGGCGGCACAAGCATTGACGATGGGAATTATCATCCTGCTCCAAGCAATTCAGGTTCAACCGATGCCCCATCATGCCACACCTGCCATGGTACAGGAGGATGCCAGCACTGCCACGGCACAGGAGTTGTAGAGTACGAAGGACAATACAACACCTCGGACGGTATAATGAAATGCCCCATCTGCAAAGGTTCCGGACGATGCGGCGTCTGCAACGGGAGAGGAAAGATTTAGAGAAATAGCATCTTGTTCATTTTATGAACACAAATATGGAATAGAAACCTAAACAAGAAACTATAACAAAATGATTTATGAAAAATAAGAATAAAATATTATCAAATAGAATAGTAATACTATTGATATTTATCTTTCACTTCCTTTTCATTCCTGCTCAAAACATAAGAGATCTTGAGAAAGTGAATAAAGTATATATAAAAGAATTGAAATCAAAAGGCTATAAATCTGTTGACATCAAGACAGGAGACAATGGCTTTTGGTATTTTTTAGTTGGAAAGAAAATTGAAGGAAAAAAAGTATATGGAGTAATCGACAAAGACAGGAAAGAATTATTTGAATGTAAATATACACAAATAGCATATCTACCGGAAATACCCGATGACGGGTATAGATATCATACTTTCCCATCCATGCAAGGAGGCGAGGAAACAGTATCCATTTATCATTATGCAATGCCAGGACATTTTGTTTTAGAGGACATGGCTGGTCATACGGTCATTGCTCTTATTGATGGCTGTATAATCAAGAATATAAATGATGATTGTTTTATAAGTGGAAGTTGGATAATAACCCACTCTAAAAAAATATATATAAGAAATTATGGTGGTTGTCAACGCCTAATGTTAGTGAACAACGATACAAAAAATATAGGACTCATGACATGGGACGGGAAAGAGATTGTTAAAAATGAAAACTTTTTAATGTACATAACATCAAAAACAAAAGATACATTTAACGCGACTTTCGTTTTTAATACGAAAAACAATGCAGGAGGTTTTTACTGTGAAGATTTAAACGTTATAGTTCCTACAGAATATGAAGAAATAGAGGCAAACTATAAAAAACGCACATTTAATGTAAAGCTATCTCCCATAGATAAGCTTCATGAATATAATCCTGATATTAAAGAAGTTTATATTCCCAAAAATCAAGGTGAACAATATCTAAAGGAGCATAAATACAAAGAGTGTATTGAATACTATTCTAAAACAGGAGTTGATGATTCTGATTCGAAGTTCTTTTCATCATATGCAATGTTTGGTATAGCGACAGGACATATTATGAAATTACAAAATCACCTTTCTGCACCATCTGTTAATTCAAGAAAAGGATATGACTATCAAGAAGCAAAGAGTCTCTTACAGAATGCAATAGAAATACTGAATACAGCCACTATCCAAGATACGATTAGACAAGACATTTACAAAGAAAATATTTCAACTTACAAGAAATATTTAAATATTTTGGAAACAAATAATTCGATATTGAAAAAAATAGTTTTGGTAATATGTTAGAAAAGTCTATTATGAAAGGATTGGCTGATGGTATTACAAAATCAGCTCTTAAGTCAATAAACAATTTGGTTTCTCCTTCAAAAACGTCAAATAATATATCTAATGGTGGCACATCGGTTGGAATTTCAGACAATAGGACCAATTTGTCATCGTCAAGTAAAGAACCCAATTCATCATCATCTCAACCTGCCACCCAATACCGTCAATGCAACAAATGTCGGGGAACAGGTGAAATATTCACAACAAGCACCGTAGCAACTTATGGGAATGACAAAAAAGTCGTATGTCCTGAATGTGGTAAAGAACATTGGCTTTCCACGGTTCATCATCATCGAAAATGTGACAATTGCAATGGTTCAGGGAAAGTTGCAAAATAAATAAAGGATATGTGCATAAAGTAAAAGCGTCCGACAAAAAAGTAGTTCTAATAAACAAAAAAATTAATGCGATAATATGAAACGAATTATTATAACATTTTTATTTCCGCTCATTATGGTGACAGCAGCAATGGCACAAAGCAGTTGTCCGTACTGCCACGGTACAGGAACAGTAGTTAAGAACATCAGTGTATCCCAGTACGGTTTGGCCGATTATAAAGTAAAGTGTCCGACCTGTGGAGCTGTCACTCTCAAGTCTACCGGTCACAGTCATATTCATTGCCAGCATTGTGGCGGGACTGGCAGAAAACAAAGTAGCAGAACACGGGATAATGTAACATACGACCCAGACTCCCCCGAAGGGATGCAGGCAAGAGCTTTGGCTTACACCATCAAATACGGCTTGCCATATACGGATAAAGAGAATGAGGCAGTGAAACGCTTGAAACAAAACGACCCGGCAATGGCAAATAATTGGGAAAGATATCGTCAGATACTAAATCAGGGAACCATACATTTCAATCAAAATAATGCGCTCTGCTTTTATCGGTATGACACAGTACAGAATATTGACGCTGCAAAAAACAGCTACGACCAAGAACTTGCCAAGATAGGCCATCTACTAAAACTTCCCAATGACTTATATGCGGTCTATCAACAGCTTTATGCAAAATACCAATCGGCATACAACGAATACAGAGATATAACAGGAAAAAGCCAGCACTTACGCAATCTTCAGGAACAATTAGACAATTACATTTTAATGAAGAATATGTTTTATTGAAAATTGGAGACAACGGCAAAGTCACATGATTACAAGAAACATGTAATAGCTCTACAGGCAAACTATAAAACCACAAAAAGATTATGAAACGTACATTGATGTTTTTACTAAGTGCGGCAGCAGGGCTGTCGGCCTATTCGCAGGATGTGATTGTCACCAAAGAGGGTGACGCAATGAAAGTGTATGGGGTGGAGATAAGCGGCACTTCCGTGTTCTTCCGGGAGCAGGAGGCCGAAGACTCGCCCATCAGGAAGATGAAGAAAGAGGATTTGCTGATGGTGAAATACCGTGACGGCAAAAAGGTGATAATGGACGACTCGGAAAAGGCCGCGGACGAAGCCCCTGCAAGTGCAGTACAGACACAGCCCGAAGGCAACGTACAGGTGACCGTGGAAAACCTGTCGGCTGAAGGGCAAGCTGCCAACAACGCAATCCTGGAACGGCTGAATGCACCGGTGGAATTGGTTTTGAAAGACAAGGACAAAAGTGATATAGGCAAAAAAGAAGCGGCACGCGCATTGGCCGTATTCGGAGTGAAGAAAAGTTCAGTCATGGCAAACGACGAGATTGAAATATCGTATGAAATGGGGAGATTGACTAAACGTAATAAAAATGCTCCCGCAGTATGGGATTGCATAAAAACTCAATATACCAACTCTAACCCTGCAATAAAGTTCTCCGTAAAGAACAAGACAAACAGGATACTGTATGTCGACCTCGGAACAACATTCTTCATCCGGCTTGAAGAGCCAATATGTTTCTACACCCCATCTTCCACAACCACCTCACATGGCAAAAGCGGCGGAGCCGGCGTGAATCTTGGTGCCGTAACAGGAGCATTGGGCATAGGCGGCATGGCAGGAAGTCTGGCCAATGGTGTGAATGTGGGAGGAGGCACCACAAGCTCAACCACAAGCACCACGTATTCTCAAAGGATTGTTGCCATTCCTCCTATGTCATCCATAGAACTTGCCCCGCAATACCTGTTCGGAAATGAGGAAAAGACCATCTGCGATGGAGCCGAATACCGACATTGGGACGCTTACAGCTATATACTAATTCCTCGCTTTAATTTCTCAAAAGAAAAAGGTGGGGTCATGCTCGTAGGAGACCACTACAAATATTCGGAAGAAAGTTCGCCAATTCAAATGAGTTTTATGCTATCTTACGGTACAGAAGAGAACTGTGCCTCAACGAAAACATTAGCATCACATTATTTTCTGAAAGATCTACTGGGAAGGAAAACTCTTAAAGGAAATCTACTGGGAAACAATACTCTTAAAGGAGATTTAAACACTGATACTGTTCCGTTTACAGATGTTTGGATAGAAGACAAAGGCTCGAAAGCCGTATTTCCCAAACAATAATTACTGACTTTGCTTTATCCGCCTTTTATCCGAATAAAAAAGGCGGATAAGAGCATTCCCGGAAACGGCATACGCACAACATATTGGTCAGTCATCCACGAAAGCCAGAGTCTTTTGTTGAATTTCATCCCACGTTTTCTCGCCATGGCAGAGCTGAAACGAGTTTCACTCTGCTCATTTGGCTTGACGAAAACGTTCTTTTGTGATAGAGCAAGGGTTAATTCAAGCTCTTTATATACATAAACCAATAAAAACGATTGATTATGGAAAACGTAAACAAGAAAAAAGAAATCAGTAAGACACAGGTCTTCAATGTTATTATTCTCGACCGCAGCGGATCGATGGAGAGCATACGCCAGGCTGCCGTGGAAGGTTTCAACGAGACACTTGCCGGCATAAAGAAAGCGCAGAAGAAGTTTGCAGACACACAGAAACACTTCGTGTCGCTGGCTACGTTCTGCAGCTGCGGAACAGAGAATGTATATGACAAGACTCCTGTTGACGAGGTACAGCCTCTGAAAGCGTCAGACTACGAGCCATGCTGCCGCACCCCACTCTACGATGCCATGGGGATTACTATCAAAGCCATATACAAGCATGTAAAGGATATCGAGGATGCCGTGGTCGTGGTAACCGTCATAACCGACGGTATGGAAAACGCATCGAAGGAATACAGCAGACATGACATCAAGGGACTCGTAGAAAGACTCCGTAACGAAGGCTGGACCTTTACATACATGGGGGCCAACCAAAATTCCATAGAAATAGCCGCATCAATATCCATCCGCAACGCCAGCAATTTTGAATTCAGCAACAGAGGCATTGTCAACACTATGACCAAAGATTCGGCCACACGCATGAACTTCTTTGCACGGCTGTCGAAAATGAAAGAGAACGAATCGGCCGACGGATGCAATGACACAATGACGGCTGAGATACGCCGCAGAATCTACACCGGCATGGCCGACGACGCTTTCGATGAAGAAAACGGAAAATGAACGTTTTCGTCAAGCCAAATGAGTAGAGTGAAACTTGTTTCAGCTCTGCCATGGCGAGAAAACGGGAGACGAAATCCGACGTTTAACCGAAAGCAACAATGAGGGTGTATCAAGAAAATCCGATCTTCCCGGCCCATTGCCAACCGGAGAAATCCGCCGTCCCCTCATGGAGACATTGGGCTCAGTAGAAAAATAATGGGGATAGAAATTTTTCTACTGAGCCTGAATATATCATAAAACCATGTTTCCACACATAGCAAAAAATCCTGCTTTCCAATTCTCGGACAGCAGGATTTTTATTTTCTCTTTCGTTGTGTGGGCGCTGACGGATTCGAACCGCCGACCCTCTGCTTGTAAGGCAGATGCTCTAAACCAGCTGAGCTAAGCGCCCTTACTTCTTGTAAGCGGTTGCAAAGGTATGGAGTTTTTTTGTAACCACCAAATTTTTGAGCGATTATTTTTAAGAAATCTCAAAAAAACATTCCTTCTTCATAACCACAATCATAATATATAGAAGTTAGTCAACAGAATTAAACTAAGTTAGTCAACAATATATATAAGTTGGTCAACAGAATTAAACTACATTATCATACGGACATTGGATGGATGCGCCCTAAATGAGCGCCCCACCGGGGCAACGAGCACACAGCCCGGGGCAGAGCGCAGCGGCACCCCGGGATTCAAACATCGACAATCCCTGCGCCCTGCTTTCTATGTAAAAATCCAAATATTTTTCCGATTATTTTTATTTTTATACTGAAATTTTGTATTGTATGTCGTACTTGGTGTTTTTTCTGACCAAGGCAGTGACGATATGTATAAGTTTGTTCTTGACATTGTTGAGTGCGACCTGCTTCTTTTTTCCCCTTTTCAGGAGCCCGTTGTAGTATAGCGCTATTGCGGGATTGTATCTGACGGCAGCCATTGCCGCCATCGTGAGCATGGCCTTTATCTGC
>NZ_JABKKE010000039.1 GCF_013166575.1 Xylanibacter rodentium | reverse complement strand
CGTTAACCCTGAAAGCGGATGCAAAGGTAAGCACTTTAAGTCAACCCACCAAATGTTTTTGAAGAAAAATTCACGTTTTATAGGAAATTTCAGCCAAAATTGATGTAAATCAAGAGAAAAGAGAAAAACCAATCTAAAATATGTATAACATCCCTTTAAAAGGTTAGAACTTTTATAAACTAAATAGACACGAATAATATATAAAGTATTCTTGTTTTCAATACACAAAAGGGAATGGCATATAAAATATGTACTTATTATTAAATATCCAACGAAAAATATATTATCAAACACTTTTTCCGTATCTTTCCTCTAAAGAAAGAGATTATTTTTTTATGTCAATTTGAAAATCTCACTATTTATACGTACATTTGCATACAAAGAAGCCTTATTCCGGCGATTATATAATATATAGAATATAAATATATCTAAAAAAATGACATACGAATTTATCATACGCATTTTCGTTGCCGCTGTCCTCGGCGGTCTTATAGGTTTGGAACGCGAATACCGTGCAAAGGAAGCCGGATTTCGAACCCATTTCCTTGTTGCCCTCGGCAGTTCATTATTCATGATATTGTCACAATACGGATTTGACACACCGCTCACGATCCTGCAAAAAACGTCTTTCGACCCATCACGAATAGCATCTCAAGTAGTCACCGGCATAGGATTTATAGGCGCAGGAATAATAATATTCCAGAAAAACGTGATACGCGGCCTCACCACAGCTGCAGGCTTATGGGTGACATCCGCCATAGGCCTTACATGTGGAGCCGGACTATACATATTAGCCTCAGCCACAACCATCCTTGTACTGCTATGTCTTGAAGTACTCAACGTTATACTGCAACGTTTCGGAACAAGAAATATTTCGGTAACAATAACCTCCAAGTCAAAAGATAATATAAAAGGGATTTTCAAGCTAATGAAAAAAGAGAGTATTGAGGTATACTCATATAATATGAAAGAAAGAAATGTTTCCGGCATTCATACATTCGCAGTAACAATGGAACTGAAAATGAGACGTTATAAATATGAAACAATACTTTTCGATATCATCAGTAAATTTGAAGGGACAGAACTTGAAAGTATGGAATAAACTGTTTCATGAGAATAAAACGTGAAGTTCATAAAAGGAGGGTGTATCAAAATAAAGGAATCTTGATACACCCTCCTTCTTATATCCAACGTATCGTGACCATATCCCGTCCGTTCTCTATTTGCATTTACGATACCATTCATTCAATGCACCGCGAGGCACACCTTTACCGACAGCCCTGTCAAGCTCTGTACGTGCATCCTTTTTTCGTCCCATCCGTATGAGCAAATCGGCCTTTGACAATATGAAATCCGTATTTCCCGGGTCCAATCTGCAAGCCTCAGCCCAATCGTACAACGCTGCATCATGAGCTTTCAGTTCCGTCTCCAGTCCGGCACGGGCTGCATAGGCAACGGCACTGTCCGGGAAAAGTTCCACAAGCCGGTTCATCCTGTCCATCGCATCGGTCGAACGTTGCAACTTCGTATAAATATGAGCCAATCCAAGCAAGGCTTCCATATTACGCGGAACTATTTTCAAAAATTCCTCATAATCATTACGTGCCAAATCGTAGCGCCTAAGATGTGTGTTGGCATATGCCCTGTAAAAGAGCGCGGCCGGATTTGCAGGATCACGTCCCAACACCAGCCCATACTCGTCCACCGCATATTGCCATTGCAGCAGCTCGAGATTAATCGCAGCCTTGCGCAGATGCAAGTCAGAGGAATACGGAGAGGTTTCTATCTGCCTATTGACTACAGAAAGCGAATCACGCCATTCGCGGGGTGTCTGTGCAGAAACACCTGCTGCACCTGACAACATCACGGCCGCAATAATATATTGTCTTTTCAAATTCTCTATGCCTTTCTGATATAATCAACAATCCATGCACCCACTTCTTTTGTTCCGTAAGCGGCACCGCCTTCCACCTGTATTTCGGGCGTACGAACATTATTATCAAGCGAAGCATCCACAGCACGGCGTATCAGTGCACCTTCATCTTTAAGGTCGAAATGCTCAAGCATCATGGCAACAGAAAGAATCTGGGCCAACGGATTGGCAATGTTCTGTCCCTTTGCCTGCGGCCAAGAACCGTGCACAGGTTCAAACACAGGCGTGCTCTCGCCTGTGGATGCCGACGGCAACAATCCCATGGAACCCGATATACAACTACCCTCATCGGTAAGAATATCTCCGAAGGTGTTTTCCGTAACCATCACATCAAAGAACTTCGGCTCAGCGATCATACGCATCGAGGCATTGTCCACAAACATATAGTCTACGTCAACATCCGGATACTGAGGTTCCATTTCCTTGGCAATCTGACGCCACAAACGGCTAGAAGCCAGCACATTCGCCTTGTCGACCACTGTGAGATGGCGATTTCGGCGACGGGCATATTCAAAACCCACTTTCAATATGCGCTCAACCTCAGGACGTGTGTAATAATTGGTGTCGTAGGCCTTGTCATTGTCCTGATACTTCTCGCCGAAATACATTCCACCGGTAAGTTCACGTATACAGACAAAATCAGCACCGTCAACCAAATCCGCTTTCAGCGGCGACTTGTGCACAAGACACTTGAATGTCTGGACCGGTCTGATGTTGGCAAACAACCCGAGTTTCTTACGCATGGCAAGAAGTCCCTGTTCGGGGCGCACCTTGGCTGTAGGATCGTTGTCAAACTTCGGGTCGCCAACGGCTGCAAACAACACTGCATCCGCATCACGACATACTTCATATGTCTCCTCAGGAAACGGATCGCCCAACTCATCAATGGCATGCGCTCCGCAAAGGGCTTCCTTGTAAGTCACCTCATGTCCGAACTTGGATGCAACGGCGTCCATCACGGCAACGCCCTGTTCCATTATTTCCGGCCCGATACCGTCACCGGGCAAAACAGCAATTTTCAGTTTCATATATTCTTTTTTTAGGGGAGTTAAAGGAGTTAACGGGAGTTATCGCGGCTGCGCCGCTCAAGAGTTAAAGACGTATGCTGCAAGATACGACAAACCCGTGAAAATGATACATCTGACAAAGCTATTGTCTTTAACTCTTATAGCGACCACAGGGAGCGGTAACTCCTTATAACTCCTTTAATTCCATAAATTAATTTATATCATATTCAACATCTTTATAGTGGCCTTTATGGCTGCTTCCGTCTGGTCGGCATCAAGCCCACGCGTACGCATCAGTTTGTCACCGTTTCGCCATGTAATCACCGTCTGTACGAGCGCATCGGTACGACCTCCGGGCGGAATGCTTACGGCATAATTGGCCAACGTGGGGAATGTGCGGTCAAGTTTGTCCTTGTATATCTTACGCAATGCCTTCACAAAAGCATCATACTGACCGTCTCCAGTTGCATCGGCAGCATATTCACGCCCATCAATCTCCACCTTAACACTGGCTATGGGCTTCAGTCCGTATGCCAGCGAGACCATATAGCCCATCAGCTTCACACGGTCTTCCGACGCAGTGTGCTTTAACACGTCACTCACGATAAACGGCAAGTCCTCCTGAGTTACCACCTCCTTGCGGTCGCCAAGTTCCGTGATTCTGCGCGTCACTTTCTGTGTCTGTTCCGGGGTCAGTTCAAGCCCCAGTTCCTGAAGATTACGCGAAATATTGGCCCGTCCGCTTGTCTTGCCGAGAGCATACTCACGCTTACGTCCGAAACGCTCAGGCACAAGGTCGTTACAATAAAGATTCTTTTTGTTGTCACCATCAGCATGAACCCCTGCCACCTGCGTGAACACATTTTCGCCCACTACAGGCTGATTGGGGGCTATAGCGATACCCGAGTACCCCTCCACCAGCCTGCTCAGATCGTTGAGTCTGTTTTCATTTATACTTGTAGTGGCATGAAACTGATCTTTCAGAATCACCTGGACACTCGACAACGGCGCATTGCCGCAACGTTCGCCCAAACCGTTCACCGTCACATGCAGGCCCTTGGCTCCACAGAGCACGGCACCGAGCGAATTGCTCACCGCGAGATCATAATCGTTGTGAGCATGAAAATCAAAGTGCAGGTCAGGATAACGTTTCAGCATCTTTCGAAAATACTCTATGGCCTGCAACGGATTCATGATACCCAACGTATCGGGCAGCATAAACCGCTTTATCCCCGTATCGCGCAACGCATCCACCATACTATATACATAATCCGGGGAATCTTTCATTCCATTGCTCCAGTCCTCAAGATACAGGTTTACGTCCATCCCCTTACCGGCAGCATAGCCAACCGAACGGCGTATCTCCTCGATATGTTCGTCAACAGTCTTGTGCAGCTGATGAGTGCAATGTTTCAACGACCCTTTTGCCAGAAGATTGACAACCTTTCCGCCACAACTGTCAATCCAGTCAATCGACAGGCGACCGTCGACAAATCCCAACACTTCCACCTTGCCGAGCATTCCTATCTGATTGGCATATCGGCATATCATCTTCACGGCATCCTTCTCACCTTCCGACACCCGCGCCGATGCCACCTCGATACGGTCTACATTTACATCCCGAAGCAACATCCGCGCAATCTGCAACTTCTCATGAGGCAGAAACGACACGCCGCTGGTCTGCTCGCCGTCTCGCAGCGTGCAGTCCATAATCTCTATGAACGGTTGTATTCTGTGATAAGTCTTACCTACTTGTTGCACTTTTCCCATTGTTCGATTTTATCCTTATTCTGTATCAGATAGTCGATATCATCGAGGCCGTTCATAAGACAATGTTTCTTATATCCGTTTATTTCAAACCGCTCGCTCCTCCCGGTAGCCTTGTTGGTCACTGTCTGACACGGCAAATCAACCTCAACCTCCATCTTCGGATCGGCAGCAATGCTTGTGAACAGTTCGGCAAGGAAATCCTCACTCACCACTACCGGCAGCACGAAATTGTTCAATTCGTTGTTTTTGTGTATATCAGCAAAGAAACTGCTGATGACCACACGGAATCCATAGCCCGCAATAGCCCATGCCGCATGCTCGCGACTCGAGCCCGACCCGAAATTTTTTCCGGCCACAAGTATGCAGCCCCCGTATGTAGGGTCGTTTAGCACAAAATCTTCTTTCAGACTGCCATCCTCATTATAGCGCCAGTCACGGAAGAGGTTTTCACCAAATCCTTTCTTGTCAGTAGCTTTAAGAAAGCGTGCAGGTATTATCTGGTCTGTATCCACGTTCTCCAAAGGCAGTGGCACGCATGTACTTTTTATTATATTGAATTTCTGTTTCATATCTTTTTTATTTTTAGGAGTTAAGAAGTATTCGAGGAGTTAAAGGAGTTAGAGAAGTTACCGCTCCCTACGGTCGCTCAGAAGTTAAAGACGTATGCCCCAGGATACGACAAACTTGTGGGAATGATACATCCAACAAAGCTATTGTCGTTAACTCCTAAGCGACCGTAGGGAGCAGTAACTCACCTTAACTCCTTCAACTCCTAAAGCAATTCCCTCGGATCCGTTATCACTCCCGTCACAGCTGCGGCTGCGGCAACGAGCGGCGACGCCAGAATGGTCCGGGCCCCCGGTCCTTGACGTCCTTCAAAATTGCGGTTGCTTGTCGAGACGGAATATTTGCCGGCCGGAATCTTGTCGTCGTTCATCGCCAGACAAGCCGAGCATCCCGGCTGACGTATGGCAAAACCGGCGGCCTCAAGAATCTTGTCGAGCCCCTCCTCGCGTATCTGACGGTCAACGGCCCACGAACCGGGCACAAGCCAAGCCGTGACAGAGCCGGCCTTGTACCGACCCTTGACGAGAGAGGCAAAAGCACGAAAATCTTCAATACGCCCATTGGTACATGCACCAAGAAACACGTAATCAATCTTCCTGCCGAGAAGTTGTTCTCCCGGTCTGAATCCCATATAGTCGAGCGATTTCATAAACGAAGCCTTGCCGGCCTCATCAATGGCGTCGAGCGTGGGTATCGACTGCGTGATGCCCATACCCATGCCCGGATTGGTGCCGTAGGTCACCATCGGTTCTATTTCAGCGGCATCGAAATGCAGTTCGCTGTCAAACACGGCGTCATCACCGCTTTTCAGTGTCTTCCAATACTCCACAGCCTTATCCCAGTCTTCACCCTTCGGAGCAAACTCACGGCCACGGATATATTCAAACGTTGTCTCGTCGGGAGCGACGAAACCGCCGCGCGCGCCCATCTCTATCGAGAGATTGCACAGCGTCAGCCGTCCCTCCATAGACATGTCACGCACCACGCTGCCTGAATATTCCACAAAATATCCTGTGGCCCCCGATGTCGTAAGTCGCGACATAAGATACAGAGCCACATCCTTGGCCGTCACGCCACGTTCCAATTTTCCATCGATGGTGATACGCATCGACTTAGGCTTCTGCTGCAATATACACTGCGACGCCATCACCATCTCCACCTCACTCGTGCCTATGCCGAAAGCCACAGCACCCATCGCACCGTGTGTCGACGTATGCGAGTCGCCGCAAACTATCGTCATGCCCGGCAGCGACAAGCCTTTTTCGGGCCCTACTACATGGATGATGCCATTGTCGGGCGACAGCATGCCGTAGTGCGTCAGTCCGAATTCGGCGGCATTGGCCTCCAATGTGTCCACCTGCTTCTTCGACACCGGATCTGCAATAGGCTTGTCTTGATCGTGCGTCGGAGTGTTATGGTCGGGCATACAGTAAATCTGCTCCGGCCTGAAACACTTCAGTCCTCGGGCCCGCATGCCGTCGAAAGCCTGCGGCGATGTCACCTCATGACAATAAAGCCTGTCTATATACAACTGTGTGGGACCGTCGTCGGCAATCTGCACCACATGTCTGTCCCAGATTTTATCAAATAATGTGTTCATATTTCTTTCTTTTTATAGGAGTTGCTTTTAGGAGTTATCGGGAGTTAAAGAAGTTATCGCGGCTACGCCGCTCGGGAGTTATAGACGTATGCTACAGTATAAGACACACTCGTGGGAATGATACAACATCCAACAAAGCTATTGTCTTTAACTCCTGAGCGACCGCAGGGAGCGATAACTTCCCCTTAACTCCCGATAACTCCACCCATTTCCCTATTTAAACTTGTTTATACAATCGATATACGCCTCTACCGATGCTGTGACAATGTCCGTATTGGCACCGAAACCATAGTATACACTGCCATCGTGCTCCACCTGCATATGCACCTTGCCCACATCGTCAGAACCTTTGCTGATGGCCTGGATGGTAAATTCCTTCAGCGTCATCTGCTTGCGGATAATCCTCTTCAGCGCCTTGATGGCTGCATCCACCGGACCATTACCTGTCGAGGCCTCCTCAAATTTCTGTCCGGAAATGTCCAGACCTATACTGGCCACACTCTTCACTCCCATGCCTGTGGTCACCTGCAGAAAATCGAGCTTCACCGCACGGCTTGCAGCAGCGTCGGCACCGGCCAGCATAAGAATGTCGTCGTCGTTCACTTCCTTCTTCCGGTCGGCCAGTTTCAGGAACTGCTGATACAGAGCATCCACACGCTCATCGCTGTCCACATTGACTCCAAGCACTCCCAGCCTGTATTTCAGTGCAGCCCGACCAGACCGTGCGGTAAGTACTATAGAGTTGTCGTCAAGTCCCACATCTTTCGGATTCATTATCTCATATGTCTCAACATTCTTCAGCACACCGTCCTGATGTATTCCGCTCGAATGTGCGAAAGCGTTGCGGCCGACAACAGCCTTGTTGGGCTGCACAGGCATGTTCATCAGGCTCGACACCATACGGCTCGTGGGATATATCTTCGTTGTGTTTATATTGGTTTCTATATCTATATGTCTGTGACACTTCAATATCATAGCGACTTCCTCAAGCGACGTGTTGCCGGCACGTTCACCTATTCCGTTTATCGTCACCTCCACCTGACGTGCACCATTCAACACTCCGCTGAGAGTGTTGGCCGTAGCCATGCCGAGATCATTGTGACAATGTGTGGAAAGAATTGCACGTCCGGCAGACAATCCGTCCACACGCTCCATCAGATACTTTATCTTCCCACCATACTCCGACGGCAGGCAATAGCCCGTAGTATCCGGAATGTTTACCACTGTAGCACCGGCTTTGACAACCGCCTCGACCACCCGGGCCAGATATTCATTGTCTGTGCGTCCGGCATCTTCGGCATAGAACTCCACATCCTCCACATAACGGCGTGCATATTTCACCGCAGCCACCGCACGCTCTATTATCTCCTCACGGTTACTGTTAAACTTGTATCTGATGTGCGGGTCGCTCGTGCCAATACCGGTGTGTATACGCTTGTGCTTGGCATAGCGCAACGATTCGGCGGCCACGTCGATGTCTTTCTCCACAGCCCGTGTCAGGGCGCAGATGGTCGGCCATGTCACAGCCTTGGATATCGCTATCACCGAGTTGAAATCTCCGGGGCTCGATATCGGGAACCCCGCCTCTATCACGTCAACCCCCAACTGTTCAAGTTGCTTGGCAACCTGAATCTTCTCAACCGTGTTAAGCTGGCATCCCGGCACCTGCTCGCCGTCGCGCAACGTTGTATCAAAAATAAATAATCTGTCGCTCATATTGTATTTCCTTTATTCTGTACGTTAAAAAAAGAACCTTCCCCACATCCGAAGTGAGAAAGGTTCAATATCTATTGCAAAACACAGCTACCGACACACATTTCCACTTCCGTCCACTCTGCGCAGTCGGATAATATTAATAATGTGTAGAAGGTTGAAGCCGTTCATATCTTCTTGAATTAAATTTCTAACCAGATTGTCCATTTCGCTGCAAAGTTAAACATAAATCAACGAACGAACAAACAAATCGTAAGATTTTTAATCCGAAACATGTCAATTCTTTATAAATACCGGTTTGCGGACTACATTTCGCAACGTCCGGCCTACAATTCTTCAAGCATAAACGCCATGTAAAAAGGTATGGTAAGCACAGAGCCGGTACGCCCTACATTATAGTCGCCACACTTCACAGCATGCAACACTTTATATTTCTCAGGATGATTAAGCAACGTTTTCAATGATTTGGCATTACCGGTACGTGCCTTACACTCCACTGGGACACATTCACCTTTATATCTAATCACAAAATCTATCTCCAAACTGTCTGTTTTCTGAAAATAATACAACTTTCGCCCCATCTTTCCCAATATATCAGCCATGAGATTCTCATAAACAGCACCTTTGTAACTGCCCATATTTCCATTCAATATATCCGATTGCGTGCCATCGTCAAGCATACTTATAAAAAGTCCGGTATCGGTCATATATATCTTAAAACAATCATATATAGCGTTACCGCCCAACGGAAGTTCTGTTATAGACAAGTTATAACAGCGCCTCACGATACCGGCATCCTCTATCCACTGCAAACTGCTGATATAATCTTTACTTCTACCGCCTTTCCTTACTACAGAATAAGTAAATTTCTTGTTGTCTTTGCTCAATTGTCGCGGAATAGACTCAAAACACTCCCTGATTTTCGACTTATCTTCAGAACGTGCATATTTTACCATATCCACCTTATATTCATCCACAATATTGCGCTGCACCGTCAACATCTGGTTTACATCATGGGTATTCAAGAACGTTTTTATAGCTTCAGGCATACCGCCGACAATGACATACTCCAACAGCAACTGCCGCATACGGTGATGAATGGCGTCAGGCACCGGAATCTCTTTCTCCAAGGACATTCTCAAAAATCCGAACGTAGCGTCAGGGATATTATTGGCCCACAACCATTCTTCAAAATCCATCGGGTACATATCAACAATATGTTCAAAACCTACAGGCACAGACGTTGCCTCCTCCTGTTCCTGCATCTCACGCGACTTATACCCATTCACTCCAAGCAACGAACCGGTACATATCACATCATATCTGCCATCCTGCTTAAAAAATTTCAACGATGCCCGCGCCTGCGGACAATCCTGTATTTCGTCAAAGATGATACACGTCTTATATGGAACAAACAGTGCACCGGGTATGGCTGCTGATATTACCATCGTAAGATAGTCTACATCCAACGAACCGGTAAACAGTGAGCACAACTCCTTCTTTTCATGAAAATCCATATAAATAATGTTATCGTAATTCAGTCGTGCAAACGCCTTGACCGAACTTGTTTTGCCACACTGACGACAACCTTTGATTACCAACGGCTTCCTGTCTGCCATGCTTTTCCACTTATTCAAAAAGACTTCTATCTTTCTTCGGTACATATTTGTCTGATTATCTGATTGTTATTTTGTATTCAAACACTTTTACGGGCCACTTTTTATTACAATACCACACTTTTACGGGCCACTTTTTATTACAATACCACACTTTTGCGGGCCACTTTCGGTACAAAAATAAGAAAATATAATGATTAAAACAACTTTTCGATGCGAAAAATCCATTCCCGCAGACATAAAAAAAAGCAGCTACGAAACGTATCGTAACTGCCTCTTGATTCAAGTAGCGGGGGTGGGACCCGAACCCACGACCTCCGGATTATGAATCCGACGCTCTAACCAGCTGAGCTATCCCGCCATCGTTGTTTTGCGGGTGCAAAGGTAATACATTTTTTTAATTCAGCAAAACTTTTGGTGAAAATATTTGTTTTCAAAATAAAATTCGTATTTTTGTGGCGTCTAATAAAAGTCTTAGACCGGCTCAAGCCGAAAGCACGGTGCATATGTTAAATTGGGCAATTAGAAGTGTTAAATTTTTAGGCGTAGAGTTTGACTAATCGGAAGATGA
>NZ_JABKKE010000038.1 GCF_013166575.1 Xylanibacter rodentium | reverse complement strand
GCAGGGCATGTTTGTCGGTTCTGTGTCCGACAACTTCAACGAGCGTATCGAGCAGAAGATTTTCCACTGTGAGATTGTCGTGGATGCCGAGAAGGTCAAGCGCGAGGAGAAAGCCTACAAGCCGATACCCGTCATTACCGATTTTACGGACGGGGACGGCAACGACTGCATGAAGGAAACGGTGCAGGCGAATTACAGGCGCATCAAGGAGGAGGTGAAGCAGATTGTCGCCGACGAGCTGGAGCGCATCGCGGGTGACGAGAACCTGAAGCATCTGTTGCAGCAGAAATAGCCGGCAGGCGGTAACGAAAACGGGCGGGGCAAGTTTGACACCTTGTTCCGCCCGTTTTCGTTACCCTTCGTTTTCCGGATTTTCCTCTTTCAGCAATTTGTTTATGGTCGTTACCGTATGTGTCTGAAAGTAGGTCTTCAGTTCCGCGTCATCTTTCAGGAGTATGCCGCATTCCTCATCATAAGTTCCGATGATATATTTTTTAAGTTCGGAAAAACTTTCCGCAAACGGTATCTGCCTGTTTTCCTGCCAGTATTCGGTTACCACTTCGGAGATAAACGCTTTAAGCACGGCTTTTTCCTCTTTACCCAGTTTCTTGAAACGTGTCGTTTCACGCTTCACAGGCAACGGTTCCGGCAGAATATCCTCCGGATTCTTGCCGCTGCGCATGGCGGACATGCAGCTTTTACAGATATGTTGTGCGTGTCCTTTGCCGGAGAACTTCTCATTCGCCTTGTAGTCACCGCAAATCCGGCAGTAGTACCCGTTCTGTTTCTTCTTCTTTTTTGCCATTTCTTTATCCTGCTTCTGTTCCGGCTGCAAATATCGGCATTTATTTCCATGATTGTCAATATGATGCAACAAAAAAAGACGGAAAACAGATGATTGCCCCTTATTTTCCGTCTTTCCTGTCCGGATGGTGGTTCATCTTCTCATGCGTTCCAATTCCTCGTCACGTTGCATCTTCTCGTTGAGTTTCTCCTGCATCCTGTCAAGGAAGTAGGTGCGGCTCTCGTTCTTACGGCGTTTGATGTCGATGTAGAAGCGGTAGCAGTCCTTCGATTCCACGCCGAATATCTTGTACAGGAGCGGGGCGAGCTGTTTGAGCGGCATGTTGCCGTTGTTGATGCAGCCCATCTCGTTGATACCGTAGATCAGTTCCACGAGGTCGATGGCGTTGCCTGTCCACTGCAAGGGCGAGGCGGGGTTTTCGGTTGTGTTTTCGGCGGACGTACGGACGGGGATCAGTGGTGGCACTTGGGGAGCGGCAAGGAGCTTTTGCATCTTCCTCACGAAAGAGAGAGCCTTGCTGACGTAGATGGCAGCCTCCCTTTTCTCTTCGGAGAGGTTGCGCACGGGATGGTGCTGCAACTCTATTTCTATGTATGCCAGTGCGATGATGGTACGGTCCGTATCCGCGCTGCCGCTGCACAGTTCGATCACTTGGGTGGCGAAAGCCGTGTATGCCGTTTCCATATTGCAGTCACCGGCTTCGTTTATACGGCGGAAGAACTCGGTTTCCGCCAATAAAAAATAATTCATGTCCTGTCAATTTTGAAATTTTACACTCTGTTTTTCGGTATGCGCACATGAATATGATTGGCAAAAATCATGTACATCAAACAAAAAATCCGGCACATAGTCTGCAATATGCTGGATTTCAGAGTAATAATTTCAAAATTTATTTATCCGACAGGAGTTGTATTCAACTTAAGGTGTTAATCTACTGAACATTAGTCCATTTTCCGGACATCAAACGCACACTTTATAGATATGGCGGACCACTCCGTTGCGGTATGCTTTCTGTGAGGTCAGCGTCCATTGTTCCTGTGGCAAGACGGACTGGAAGAAACGCTTTCCCGTTCCGGCAATGAAAGGAATTGTGTATAGTATGATTTCATCCACCACACGCATACGCAGCAGCCCGTTGATGTAGTCCGCCTTTTCAGGAGTGGCTTCCGCCAGATAGCAGATGTCTGTTGTGGATTTCCGCCATTCGTCAAGCATGGAGATGGAATAATCCGGTGTGATATGATAAAGGGCGTTTTCCCTTATCTCGTTGATACCGCAATCTTCAAGGCGCAGTTCCTTATACGCTTTGCAATACAACTCGGAGCTTTGACATCCGTCCATCGTGAGGACGGCAAGAATCTGTACTTTACCCATTATCGTTTCCTTTCGTTAGGCAAGGGCAAAAAAGTAGCGTGCAAATCACACTACTTCTAATGGAGGCTCTGGAATGCCCTTAACAGGAATAGGTGAATGCACGCTATGCGTAGGCATAGCATAAGCAATCACGCAATAGTTCCTGTTAATGTTAATTTTCCAGATTCCCATTAGGACGCCTTGCGGTCTTATGTTATATATAGGCGGCAAAAGGCTCTGCCAATCGCCGTTACCTTCTGATATGTCATGCAAAGATAGCCATTTTCAGCGAATTGCGGGCTATGATTGCTCAAATTTATATTTCAATCCATATTCTTCCAGTTTATTATAGAGTGTTGTCCTGCCTATTCCAAGCAGTTCGGCGGCGACCTTGCGGTTCCCGTCAGCTTGCTTCAAAGCGCGTATAATCCGCTCTTTATCTTCCTCTTTGTTGCGCAGGGAGAAGCTGGTAACAGAGGTTGTTTCGGTTATTCCAAGTTCCAGATGCTCTTTCGTGACAAGTCCCGTCTGTGCCTGCAACACCGCGCCCATGATTTTCTGACGAAGCTCGCGCACGTTGCCCGGCCATGAATGGGTCAGCAACGCTTTCCGTGCTTCGGAGCTGAATCCGCTAACCTTGCACTCCAATTCATTATTGGCAATCTCGCGGAAAAACTCTGCCAGCGGCATGATGTCTTCCTGACAATCACGCAGCGGCGGAACGGTTATCTCGAAGTCGTGCAGACGGTACAGCAAGTCCTGCCGGAAACGCTTTTCATTGACCGCCTTTTCCAGATTCTCGTTGGTGGCAGCGATAATACGGACATTGAAACTTCTATCCGTCCTGTCACCAACGGGGCGGTATCGCCGCTCCTGTATGGCACGCAGAAGCATCTGTTGGGTTTCCGGTGCAAGGTTGCCCACTTCGTCCAAAAACAGCGTGCCGCCTTCGGCTTCATGGAAATATCCTTTCTTGGCACTGTCCGCACCGGTGAACGCCCCTCTGACGTGTCCGAAGAATGCCGACGGTGCAAGCTCTTTGGTGAGTGAACCGCAGTCCACAGCCACAAACGGTTTTCCTGCCCGCTTGCTCTTGTCGTGCAGCAGATGGGCGATATGCTCTTTGCCCGTACCGTTCTCCCCGAATATCAGCACGCTCATGTCGGTGGGGGCTACCAGCCTTATCCGGTGCATGATTTTCTGAAAGGCGGAACCGTCACGGGCAAAGACGGGCATACGGCTTCGCCCGATATTCGGGTCAAGCCGAAAGCACGGTGCATGAATTTTGAGAAAAGTGTTAAATTTGTGGCATGAAAACCGCAGATGCAATATGGATGTGCCTGCCCGAGGGCATGGACGAACTATTTGAAATGGTGCGCTTCGAGCGCACGGAACAGTCCTATGACATATGGCTTGACGAAAAGAAGAAACTGTCTGATGAAGACTATCGTAATCCAAATATCGTAGCGCGAGGCTATACGGATTATGTAACAATACAGGACTATCCGATGCGTGGACGGCCTGTATTTCTTCACATGCGCAAGAACAAGTGGTGGGACAGGCAGACCAACGAAATCTTCAGCTACAATCTCGAACTTCCCAACGAGGAAGGAACACGACTCAGCGCCGAGTTCGTGGCTTTTTTAAAAGACGAAGGTGGAGACGACAGCCCTGTCGATTAAACAGATAGCGCAGATGTACTGCGTCAACGGCAAACATTTTGCCGACTTGTACCGCAATAAGATAAGCGGTTACGCCGACTGGTGCGAACAGGAGCTTGGCTGTGGGTTCTATTTCAACGCCGATAATATCGGCCCTTACATGAGTCTTGATGAGACGTGTCTGAGCAACGGGGAGGTATGGACGTTCCTGACCAACAAGGACGGCCACGGAGGCAAGGGAACACTTGCGGCAGCCATTCCCGGAACAAAGAGTGACGAAATTATATCCATACTCATCGGAGCTATGGAGAAATCAATCAGACGCAGGGTCAAGGAAGTGACCTGCGATCTCTCGCCATCAATGATGCTCATAGCCGCAGAAGTGTTCTATAACGCCCATGTAGTCAACGACCGTTTTCATGTCCAACAGGTCTATAATGAGGCCGTTGACGAAATCCGCATTGACATTCGCCGACAGCTCATCGCAGAGGAAAACAACCGCAACAAGTCCGAACCGCCGGTAACGTACTCCAACGGAGAGACCATGCGCCAGATACTGGCCCGCAGCAAACACACTCTGATGATGTCGCAGAACAAATGGACTGACATACAGCGCCATCGTGTCAACATACTGTTCAAATACTATCCAATGTTGAAGGCTGCATACAGCCTTGCGATGGAGCTGCGCAAGATTTTCAACGCTAAAATCTCACCGACAAAAGCCATGGGGAGGATGAACAAGTGGTATGAAAAGGTAATGGCATTGGGTAACAACAACTTCCGCTCGGTAATCAAAACATTCAAGAACCACGCCCCAACAATCCTGAACTATTTCCGTCGTCGTGCGACCAATGCCTCTGCCGAGGCATTCAACTCTAAAGTCAAAATATTTCGCTCACAAATGCGTGGTGTCCGGGACCGCGACTTCTTCATCTTCCGATTAGTCAAACTCTACGCCTAAAAATTTAACACTTCTAATTGCCCAATTTAACATATGCACCGTGCTTTCGGCTTGAGCCCGATATTCCGCTCTTTCAGTATGGTACGGAGCAGAGGTACAAGTTTGTCCTCCACGAGTTGTTTGGGTATGTAGTCCAGCGAACCGAGTTTCATACTTTCGACCGCCGTATGCACTTCGGCATAGTCGGTCATGATAATGAACGGCTGCATCATGCCTTCCTTGCGCATCCAGCGCAACAGGTCGATACCGTTGCCGTCGGGCAGACGCAGGTCTGAAACCACGATGTCCCCGTCTGCGGCTTGTTGCAGATATTTCTTCGCGGTCGAGAGGTGGAACGCCTGCACGGTACGGAATCCCTCACGTGCCAGCAGGTTGCAGACAAACTCGCAATACACGATGTTGTCCTCCACCACGATGATTTTTGTCTTATCCATTGTTATATTTCTTCCTTTCTTCTTTTGCCAGCCGGATTATCTCCGAACCCTTATCCAGCACAGCTTTTATAGCATTACCAATTGTTTTATCGTCAGGCGTGCCATCGCTATGAAGCAATTTGTATAGTTCCCTTAACGGCTGGTCGGCACGGAGTATCTCCCACGAGCTGCGCAGGTGGTGTGTAAGGGCGTCCAGCTCCTGAAGGTCTTTCCGTTGTTTCGCCTCCCGAACCGCCTGCATTTCCTTCTCGGTTTCCGTAATCAGTTTCTCCAGCATGACGGATTCATTGCCGTAGGATAGCAGGGATGTGAAATCCGGCTTTTCATTTTGTGCCGCATTCATGGCACATTTATTTGAAATCTCCATCAGTTCAGATATAGAGAACGGCTTGAACAGGCATTCTGTGAATCCATGTTCTATAAGTTCCTCTTTGCCGCAACTGCCCGAAGCGGTTGTCACGACTACCGGGATAGTCTTTGAATTGCCAACGTTGGAAGTGCGCAACAGTTCCAGCAACTCGAAACCATTTATATCCGGCATATTCAGATCCGTCAGAAGAAGGCTGTATTCCTTTTTTCGTATCAGTTCCATCAGTTCCGCAGCATCGGTACAGGTATCGCAGTGTATCCCTTCCTGTGCATACATTTCTTTCAGCATCAGGAGCAGCACTTCGTCATTGTCGATGGCAACCACATCGTGGAATGTATGGTTATGATGAACCTGTGCTTGATTTATCCGTTCCGGAATTTCCTCGGCTGTCTGCATGGGGATTTCCACAGTTAAACAGCTGCCTTTGCCTTTTTCGCTCTCCAGCCGGATTGTGCCGCCGAGCATTGTCACGATACGCTGCACGATGGACAATCCCAGCCCGAAGCCGTCTTTTGCAGCGGCGTTTGACAGACGTTCAAATGCACCGAATATACGTTGTTGCTCCTCTTCGGTCATGCCCGTCCCCGTATCTTCGACGATAAGTGTCAGCATCCCGTTAGTGTAATCCGTTGTCAGAGATACGCTGCCGCTTTCGGTAAACTTGATGGCATTTGACAGAAGATTATTCCCGATTTGCAAGATACATTCCTTATCGGTCAAAACAACGGCATCCGTGTGGCAATTTATCGTAAGAGCCAGACCATTGCTTATTGCAACAGGCATAAACTCCGTTTCAAGAGTGTGGGTGATTGTTGAAATTCTGCACGGGGCAAAGTTCGGCTGCTCCTTGCCGTTGTCCAGACGGAAGAAACTTAGCAGCGTATTGAGCATTTCACGCATACGCTCAGAAGATTGCCGGATATTTTGAGCATACACTTTGATTTTGTCCGTGTTACAATCTTTCTGCATCAACCCGGCATAGCCTGTGATTGCCGTCAGCGGTGTGCGCAGCTCATGGGTGATGGTATGAACCGCTTTCTTGCGGGAGGCTATCAGTGCCTCGTTCTGTTCAACAGACTGTTGAAGTTGTCCGATTAAATCCGATGTTTTCAGTCGGTATCGTTTGATTCGGATGGCATCCCTATGTATAATTATGAACAATACGAGCAATAACAGAAGTATGGATAATGCCAGACTGCCAATTTGCCTGAACGACTTCTTACGCATGGTGGCTATCTCGGTTTCTCGTTCTTTCAGGTCGGTCTGAACATTGTTGTCGATATGACGGATAAGCCTACGTAATTGGCTGTTTAGGGCTGCATTATGTGCGGCAACGCTGTCGGTCTGTTCGCTAAGTATCCGGTTCTGGGCTTTTTGTTTGGCAATCACATCGTTGTTAAGAGAACAGAGCATCGAGGTTGTTGCCGAGGGTTTTGTTTCCTCCTTTTTGCCGAAGATGCCCAAGAACCCCTTGCGTTTAGTCTTGCGGGGGCTTTCATTTGCGCTTTGACGGACTATGAACGGCACTTTATCGGCTATACGCCTATTGAGTGTCCTCTGACGGGAATGTATATCCGCCAGCTCCCTCATCTGTACTTCTTTGCTTGCCAATATGTCACGGATGCTGTCTATCCCGACACGTTCCGAACTGAACACCTCGCAGAAGACACACAGTGTACTGTCAATTACCATTCTTTGCTGATGGTATTGTTCTGCATCGCCCTCTTTCCATTCCGATACGGTTTCTCCCAGCAATGACAGCCCTGTAATCCGTATGTTCAGGCGGTTTATGTTTTTTCGCAACTCGCTTGCCTTACGGTTTTCCTCCTCGGACAGAGCCAATGTGTTTTGTTCGTTATGGTAGGTATAGGCTACCAGCAGTGACAGGATGAATATGGAAATGTAGCCTGCGGCTACTAATATGCGGTAGGATTTCATAAGCCGTATATATAATGATTGCGAAACTTCTCATTTGTCAGGAATATGCGTGCCGCTATAGCCGCATCTTCCAAATCTTGCCGGAAACGCGCTCATGATTCACTGTTCCAGTATTTCATCCTTCTCTCGCACCATTCCTCATATCCCTCTTTTTTCAGTTCTCCGGGTGTCTTGAGAACCTGCTGGTTGCAGAAGTCGGAAAAATTACTTGCAGAGAGGAACCGGTTGCGTTCAGCCACTTCCTTCAGGGCAAGTTCCGGACGGTACGAAAGATCTTCCTTGATACGGCTTATGCGCTCCTGCCGGAGCCAGTCGGTCGCGGAACAGCCGTAATATTCTTCAAAACGGCTTCGGAAATGGGAATAGCTCATGCCACACATCCCTGCCAGCTCCTCTGCTGTAAAGATGTGCCACTTATACATCTTCACTTTCAGGCGGAAGACCGCTTTTTCCAGTTCTTTCAGACGGCTTTCCGCATATTGCATTTCAGATTCCTTCAGAGGGCTGGAGATATGGCGGAGGGTGTCACGGCGCGCCCTGAAAAAGTAGTCGCACACCCGGTTGGTCACGCAGTTAAGATAGGAGCGTCCCCTCATGCAGCGGAGCAGGTCGCAGAAAAACATCAGTTCCGGTGTCCGGTACTCCGTTTCATAGACGGCTACGAGGTCATTGCACAGGTAGCAGAATGCAAAATCTTCAGGCGAGCATGCCACAAGAGCCATGTAAGGCTTGTAGTCACGCATTTTCAATGTAGGCTGGACAGGAACGGATTTGAACGTGCCGACAATCAGGCGCAGCACCTCTGCATCATGGGTGAAACTCTCCATTTCGCGTACCATACGGCTTACGGAGTAACGTTTCTTTACAAGTTCTTCCGCCTTGTCCGCTATGCTTTGCAGACTTGCGGAATGTATGGGATATATATCGGCTGTGTGCCGTAGCAGGGCTGTCAATCTCATCATGTTGTTTTTGCGGCAAATATCGGGTTTATAAAGTAACAAGCAGTTCCAAATCTTGCCGAAAATCCCAACACGGTCATATTTTTCCTTGCCGTTGCAACGCTTCCAAGAAGAAAACGGCAATGGTAGACACTACATACAGCGCAAGAACCCATGCACCGGATTTGCGTTGCACCGGGCTTTCATCGTCATATCTGGCTATAATCCTGTCGTAACGTTTCCTGAAAAAGAACCGCCAGCTCAACAAGGCAATAATGCCGCCCTCGATAATATAATACTGAATATCGGAGGGATATGCGACAATGCCGTATCGGGTCAGCATCCCCCATACGGTCAATACGTTGGTACTCAGTATGACCGAAAACATAAGCATCCCCATAAACACGGCTCCTTCCGCCAAAGAGGAATGAAGCCATAGTCTATAAAACCGATAATACAGATAATCTATCATGTCCTTCGGGTAACAATATCATGTTGAATATCACTCGGTCATTCCTGTGAGAAACTCCTGCGGATGCTGTTTGATGTATGTGCCTATCATCGTGTAGAGTTGCCGGTCAGTCTTCATCAAGGCATAGTACTCATCATCGAAGGCATCAAAGAGCTTCTCTTTATAGCCGTGGGCGAATCCTTCCTTCGTTCCGTCCCATACCGATTGCAGTTCATCACGGTTGGCGGCATATTGGTTGTTGGCTCGTTTCACGACATCAGCGATCCGGTCTGCTCCGAGCTTGACAAAGGTGTCCTCGGCTTTTTGCGCACGTTCGCCACCGGAATTGTAGTAGTATTGGTTGAAACCGCCGTTGATGACCTCCGCGTGCAGTTCCACCGCGCACATTATGCTGTCGAACACTTCGTTCTCCATGTCGCTTGCCAGTTCTCCGTCTATATATTTCCGGCAGAGTTTATCGGCAGGAAGACGCTCTATCAACTCTTCCGTTATCCGTTCGGGACATCTTATCCCGAACAGTTTCTTTATCCAGTGTATCATGGTTCATTACTTTTTTCGTTAATAATATATATTATAGCCTCTTGAAAGTTATATCATCCGGTACTCCCAGTTCTTTCCGTTTAGCTTCAAAGTCCTTTTTACTGAATGCCCCGAACTTGTTTTCTTGTGCTTCCCATGCTTCTTGTGTGTTATTTACGGGGATGATGTAATATTCGGTTGTATTCTTGTCATAACGCTGTAAGGAAACGCCCATGCTGTCCCTCAAAGCACGATATGCCTTGACAAGAATAAATTCATCGTCATATCCCACTGCATAAACATTTGCTCCGGTTATTCCCGTATAGGGTGCATTATCATCTTTCTGCCTGTGATAACACACGTCCATATCATCTTTGGTATCTACCGCTATCAAGTAGTAGTTTCCGGTAAGATGCTGTTCATATACGAACCCGCAACCTTGCATTAGGGGCAACAATAAAAAGAATAATGATATAACTGTTTTCATGCTCTCAATTATTATTAGTGGGTTGGAAAGGAACTCCGTTTAGGAGTTAACTTTCCTTGTTATGAACTCGTTGTTCCATATCTGATGTTTTATATATGAATGACATATCATTTATCCCACCTCACGCAATCCGTCCACCCCCATTCATCGAACAGCCATGTTTCTAAGAAGAAAAGTACAAAGGGCAGCAGGAACAGAAAATATGCCTGTACCGCGCTGATATGCTTAGAGCGGCGGTAGCGGTTCAACAATGCCTGTACACGGGCTTTCCTGTATCGTGCAAGAATAAATACACAAATAAGCAAAAACATTGCACCTAAATAGCCAAGATGTAAGGACGACCATTGCGGTACACTGTTAATCAGGAGAAAGTTGCCGGGCAGAACTACTATCCACCACCAATACCAAAACAGCAGTATAAAACCTGACATCCGTCCTATCTTCTTGCCCCAAACCTCTCCCTTGAAATATAGGTAGTCAAAAAAATAGTATCTGTAATTCGTCCGGTTGGCACGTTGCTTCACTCGTTCAAAATAGTTATCTGTATTTTTTATTCCTTTATTATTCATAATGGCTTGGAAAGGAACACCGTCAGATGCTATCTTTCGTTGTTACTAATTTATTTACAAATTCCAATCCGGTGAATAAACACCCAATCCCAATAAGGGGATAAACAATGCCGCACAAGACTGCAAGCATATTCAATCCCCGTTCATCTCCTATGAAGCCGTCTAAACTGACAGCTTGCAATATGAAGTTTGTAATTTGCCAATCCAATAGACTTTGGTCTATACTGATAAAGGCAAACCACAAAAAGATAGAGCAACATTCCAAGCCCAACAATAACATTATGGTTTTAGGTTGCATTGCATATAGTTTATAGACCTTGTAGATTACCAGTATATCTATGATTACAAGCATACCCAAAAGACAATATTCCATAATGCCATATATACCGAACAGACGACCAAAGCCTAAGCCACCACAAAATAATGTAATGGCTATCAGCAAAGCACTGAAAGCTGTCAATAATACTATGGATTGAACTGTTTTATTCATCTCACTATTGTTAGTAATGGGATAGCGTGGAATGCTGGTAGGCGTTATCACGCTTTGTTATAAACTCAATTTACCTATTGGTATAATAGTCTTTAAGTAGAAGCGGGAGAAAAAGCCAACCTACTATGCCTATTATAGAGATAGCAACAAAAAACCAATTCTTCCTGTTGGTGTTATTGTTCCTGTAATGGTTGTCCCATCTTCGGTATCTTTTTGTATCATCCCAAAATACGATTTCATTTATAAGCATAAATAAGATGGAAACAGATAGGAAAGCAACGTATTTGGCTTCATGAACAAAATGGATTGGTGCTATCAGTGCCATTATCAATGCAATAAATGGGAGATGGAAAAACAAAAAGCCAATGTTATTTCCAGCTCTACCATATCCAAGTAATCCCCAGAAGAAATACCTAATTGTAAAATACCAATAAATATACCAGTTCATAATGTCAATTTCAAATTGATGATAATGGGTTGCAACTAATTGTTTTCAGCACTTAGTTGTTTGTTAGTCATTCTCATTATTACTTCTTGTGCCTTCTTCTTCCATACTTGATTATTGATTTTCTCTAATCGTATTAAAGCATCATTTTTTTTATTCATTATATATTCAATACAAGCAATATATATTTGATGCAATTCTTGTTGAATAGCCTTTTCTTCGTAGAAAAGCATTATTCTATATAGCTTTTCAAATGATTTTATTTTATTAAAGAAAGGAATAATATCTTTTTCAATTAAGAAATTTATTCTTTCTTGTAATTCCTTTACATCTACATCTTCATAAAATTCAATGTCGCCATTTTCTTGAAAGAAATCAGAAATGCTACCTCTCAAACAACAATCTGTATTTTTTACACTTTTACCCTTTGGCACTTTACCCCAACACAAAGCAAAAACATCTGAAGAATAGATTCCTATCTCCAAAGTATAATATTGCCAATTTTTATCACAATATTTGCCTGGTTCAATTCTGAACATATAAACAAAAGGATCACATTGGCATAACCAAGTTAAGCTATTCTTTTTAAAACCTTTTATTTTTATTCCTTTCGATAGTTCTTTGATATACATATTGTTTTATAATGGGATAGCAGGGAACGGCTTGCCGTTACCCTGCTTCGTTAACATCATATTGTACGCATTATTCAGCTTCGTTTGGGTTACCGACCTGTCTTTTCTCTACGACCCGAACAAGCTGATATTTGTATATGCTACCGTCTGCTGGTGGATTTGCCAAAGTTGTCTTATTGACACGCAAATCGTATTCATAGCCTTTCTCATATTCGAAGCCCTGAATACCGCAGAATGCCAAAGGACGATATTCATCCTCTCCCTGCTCCTTGACGAGCATACATTCTATCGGAAATTCTCCTTCCGAATCAAATAAATCATACATAATTCCAGTTTCAGAAGAAACATACATCGTTACTTCTTTTGTGATGTCCTTTGGCTCATCTTCATTCATGCAAGCTGTCAGCCCCAATATGGTAACAAAGGCTATCAGCAGCGTTCTTAAATAAATTTTCGTTCTCATACTTATTAGTGTTATTGATGTTAATGTTTAGCAGGGAACGGCTCGTCCGTTATCCTGCGTTGTTAGCTGTATTTTAGTCAAAAGTCATGTAACACAAACAGACTTTTAACAAGATAATTTTCTACTGTCCATACGGCATAATATCCGCCTGCACCGTCACTGTTCTGCGTGCTGATGAACAGTGAGTTTCCTTTACCCAATGCCACGACAACATTGTTTCGGCTCGGTTCGTATAGATGTGCTATATATGCTGTTGGAAATTCCAATATTCCGGCAGGGTGCTTGACGGTGACAGATGCGTATTCTTCATGCGGAATATTATCATCTATGCCTGTCAAGTCAGAACAACCGTCAATACTCCGAACAAAGCCTGCTTCCAAATCATAAACAATGGCATGTTTTTGTGGATTAAACTTTTGGAAGATTATCTTTATGGTTAATGTGTCGTTGGCATATACAAGGCATTTATCCGTACTTTGCGGCTGTTTCTTCAACTGTGGCAAATCTGCCAAATAACGGATGCGGCTTTTATGGATATCTCCTGTATAGGTATTTCCATTCGGGCAAGTCTTGGTTATGCCCGTTTCTGCTCCATATTCTACGCTATGCCATTCTTTATGGTTCTTTTGTGCATCCCAATCGGCAAATACATGATTATCCAATAATTTGCCTATCACTGTTCCACTTGTATCACGTACATTTACATATCCGTCCGCATCCTGAATGACACCGAAGAAACGCTGTTGTGCTTGTATAGGCAAGCAAAACAGAATTGCCGATATGTAGAAAATAATCTTTTTCATGCTTCTATTACAGCTAATGGTTTGGTGAGGAACAGCGTTTAGCTGTTAACTCGACCTTGTTATAAACTCAATTTGGATTTGAAAAATAGCTTATTGTATTCGTTCAAATAAAATAGCATCCTTACTTTCCCAAAACTTAGCTTCTGTTATTGCAAATCCCAGTTTTGTACAATACGATAGTAGGATGTCTTTATTCACTCTATTTTTGATAAGCCTACGTTTATAATAGCTTTCATCTTCAAACCACTGGACAATACCATTTTCATAAAAAATCCATTTAGGGTCTTTCATAGCATATACAGTCCTAACAACTATTCCATTTTGTATGAATTGAAAAGAGTTCATGCTATCAGAGCTATCTATATTAGTGATTTGAAAATTGTAACAATCGCATTGTAATTTTGAAGATAAGCAACGAACCAAAGTATTCCAACCGTCCGAGTAGTTGGAATACATAACGCTGATATTTTTATTTGTTGCAGGTGCAAAGAAATATGCTTTCTCAAAATGCACTCCACCTTTTAAGGGACTATTATCATACAAATCAAACACGAATGGTCTAAACGATAACTTTCGACTGCCATTCTCTAAGAAATCAGCACTTAAAGTTTTTACAATGTCCTCTAACGAGCATTGAAAACAACTAAAAGTGAAATATGAAAATTGTTCTATTAGCATGATGAACTCTATTTTAACGAATTAAGCTATTTTCAGCCATTGTTTATAATGGTTTGGTGAGGAACAGCGTTTAGCTGTTGGCTCGACCTTGTTAGCAAAATATTATACCCATTCTAATATTGGGTTAGGTCTATGAACAAGATACTGTTTATTACCCGGAATTGAAAATGTTATTCCTGTAATGCGATTTCGTTCAAGTTCCTCTTTTAGTTTGTCAGATATATAAATCATCCATGAAAAGTAGGGTATTTGAAACAAATCCATTGAAAAATTAAAAGAACGATTAAAATATATCTTGTCAACTTGTTCAAAACTCCAATACTCCTCAGATAAAGTAGATATTTGTTTCTGATTTTTTTCTCTTAGCTTTGCCGTTTCAGACAACTTACTTATCATTTCCGATATAGTTTTGTTATGTATAGGCAAGTTCTCTACATCTTTTCTATCTCTTACTAAGTGGTATTCTCCTGCTTTTGTTTTTATCCGAATATTAGATTTTTCATAATCAATCATTCCTAATATATCATTTTGAATATAGGTAAAGTCATAATGTAGAGCATAATAGTTGGCATCTACTTTATTCCTTTTTTTAGGCATATAAACATCTACATTAAAAAACCGATGTTCGGGTAAAGAACAAAGTTCTATGATGTTTTTGACCTTTTCGGATATACACAAATGCTCTATCGGGCTGAAAATAAAATCATTCAGCCTATTAAATTCCACATCATCATAAATCCTAATTTCAAGATTTAAATCGGGAATTTGTTCAGGATACGCACCGTTTTCTTTGATATATTCTCTCAAAGAGAATTTCGGCTGCTTTTTCCAATAGTTCTTTGTAAACTCCGCAGAACTTGTGTCCTCTACTTCTAATACATGGTATTCTTTGTTCATAGACTTTATGTTTTTGCTAATGGCTTGACAAGGAGCTGCGTTTAGCAGCTAACTTGGCTTGTTAGTAATAATTCATTCCTCTTTCTGTTCATCCAAACATTCATTCACCCAATCTCTAAGTCCTTCATCAATATCTTTCTGCAATGTTTCTTCTAAAATCACTATACCTTCTGATTTTTCGGAAGTGTCAAGAGAGTTTAAGAATCTGTTAAGCATCCATATATTATATTCAGTAGGTACTCTACGAATAGAAGCATATAAAAAAGGAGCATAATTATTATTATCAAGTTTTTCCAAATAATGGACTATACGACCGGGATTGCCAAAGTTGAAATGTGGATGCCTTTCAAGCAATCTAAATAAAGGCTCGATTAAAGCATTATCCATTTCAGTTAAAACAGATTCTACCTCTTGCAAATCTTCTTCGGATTGAAGATTCATATTGTTGATTTTAGAAATAATCTCATTTATATTCATACTTCGTTTATGTTTATCAAGTTATTACTAATGGTTAGCAGGGAACGGCTTGTCCGTTATCCTGCTTCGTTAATAACTCTTTTCTTTTCAATAGATATGAAATACATATTGTCAAGAATAAATAAAAAACAAGAATTTGGCTCGCCAACCATACAAAAATGAAATCATCAATATTGGGCGGAAGATATGCGTCATAAGGTGAATATTTAAGTCCACTCCAATATTCTTGCAATTCTTCCATTTTGAAATAGTAGATATATGACCATATATTGAAACACAATAGAATGGTAATCGAAATCGCTCTCAAGGCTATTTTATGCAAAATAATATCTAAGATTACAAACAATAACAATGCGACTATCAACAAGAACGTTTGTAGAAATGGGGTGAAATCCATTGTTCCATTTGTATCTACTATACATATAGACCACCTTAAAATACCCACTATTATTCCAAATAGGAGAAAATAGGCTATATGGTATATCTTGTTTTTTATGTTCATCTTTAAGTTGTTATTAATGGGTTGGTGAGGGACAGCGTTCAGCTGTTATCTCGACCTTGTTACAGACGATTTAACTAACATAATTCCATTTCCAATATCGTATATACCTGACCTTTGGCATTGCGAATAAGTATTGAAATGAAATCAAAAGCATTACATTTCAGATACTCTTTGTTTACCCAGTCGCCGTTGATTAGTCGTACTTGTTCGGTGGCGGTATATTCATCATCGAAATCAGTACTACTGCATCCAAGAATGATAATTTCAAATTCTGTTTCAGCATCTTTATCTACAAACTGAATCTCAGGAGATAATGGATGTTCTCTATTATCCTCTATAAGTAATGCTTCATATCCATTATACCGTTCATCAAAAAGAGTAATCCTTTCTCCTGAATGTACTGAATCCGCATATATT
>NZ_JABKKE010000037.1 GCF_013166575.1 Xylanibacter rodentium | reverse complement strand
GAGTTGTCATAATTATAACTCCTGTTTTTTTTAAATATGCGACTGCGTCGCAATCTTCTGCAAACTTAGAGCAAGGGCAAAAGCATAAAAAGCATACAATACATAAAATGTAAATACCTAATAATTAATGCTTTTGCCCTTTCAGGGCGAGTGTGTACAATCGTGTTATTCCCGGGGTGCCGCTTCGCTCTGCCCCGGGCTATGTGCTCGTTGCCTTTTCAAGGCGCATCCATCCTATATCCGAGTGATTATGTAGTTTGATTCTGTTGACTAACTTAATATATTTATTTGACTATGATTTCAGAAATGAACAACAAGTTTTGGACACCCTACCCGGCGGGGCACGTTCATTTAGGGCGCGTTCTGTCCGGACGATAATGTAGTTTAATTTTATTGACTAACTTATTTAATTTTAATCATATTGATTTTGACAAAAGATCTATATCCTCTGAGACTATCAATGTCATAAACAAATGCGTCCAGCATCAATACAAACGCTAATATAATAATGCATTGTGGTTAAAATGCATTCCTAATGTATTGAACTCTTTGGCAATATCTTTTTTCCATGCGCCTCTGTCATCATATGTAACATAGACGATTCCATCAACATCCCCAGGTCTTTCTACCTCCTCTTTAATTAAAGCACAGACTCTTTCTCTCCCAAGTTTTCCTATAAGATATCCATGCTCAAAAACTACATTCTGCCTTGCTCTTGGTAATAAATCTTGATCATTATTAGAAGCACCTTTATCACATGGGGTATATAATATTATTGCGTAACACACATTGGAAAAAGTTTCTATTTTTTCAATTATAGTTTTGCCTCTATTAGGTTGTTCATGCAGAATAATTGGATTATAACCCATATTTGTTATAAATCGTGCAACTTCATTTTTTAGTCCGCTATCATGACCATGAACAATAAAAACATCCTTATTCTCCATATCCGTTTTTTCTCCTCTGTTATGATTATCATTTATTCCCATCTGTGGAATTAATGATAATTGATCCATTACACTCTCTAAATAGACAACTTTTTCATTTATTTGTTGCTTAGCTTCTTTAATAATGTCTTCACCAAATAATCTTGTTGGATCTCCGGTACGACCATATACACTATAATAAGATTGAGGCGAATCGTTATCGTCAAAAGAACGGCTTATCAATTCGCTATTATATGAATCCCATTTTTTATAGTCTGCAAGAAATGATTTTTTCTCATCTTCGTCATATTCCTTTATTTTAATAATCGTTCTGTAGCGCACAATAGTTGTGTCATCTTCGCTAACTTCACGTTTTAGCAAGTCGCGACCTTTTGCAATCTGAGACTTCAACCATAATTCGAAGTCTTCCTTTTTCTTGATAAGATTTCCTGTAGCCATAAATCCAAATAGTTTTTGCAAAGATACGAATTTCGTAGAACAAATTGATGATTTGCTCACTTTTTTGCGTTTTCTATACAAAATATAACCTAATAAATCAAATATATTCTCTCATAATTTATAACTTTGTAGCCATATTGGATAGGCATATAAACATGGAGCGTAAATTATTAAACCGAATCAAAGTCGTTCTTGCAGAAAAAGATAAGAGCAATAAGTGGCTTTCTGAACAACTGGATAAAGATCCTGCTATAATCTCCAAATGGGTTACAAATACAACGCAACCTAATGTAGAGACTTTAATTCAAATATCCAAAGTGTTGGGCGTAACTGTGGATGACTTGCTAAGAACTGAATAATAAGGTTATGGGAGCAGTCAAATTATATAAATATCTTGATTTTAACGGTGGATTGATGATGTTACATTATAGTAACCTTCAATTTACCAATGCTACACAGTTGAACGACCCGTTTGATTGCCACCCATCGTTAATTGATTTCTCCAATGTTCCGAAGGAAGCGTGTGGAGGATGGACTCCGGAAATAATCGAAGAATTAAGAAGAGATCCATTTCGTAGAACCAGAGAAGAGGTATGGATATGTAGTCTTTCCAAAATATATGATTCAATCTTGATGTGGAGCTATTATAGCAAGCATAAAGGAATCTGTTTAAGTTAAATACCGAACTGATAAAATAATAGAATGGCTAAGAAACAGAATAAACCGATAAAGGAAGAGACTCTTGAAACGATACTTTTCAACTGTCGTAACAGTCTGCGTGGACGTGCAGCCATGACAGATAAGCGCGACCTGCTGTTGACCCTTGTATTCCTGAAATTCATAGGAGAACGGTTCAAACAACAAAAGGAGAAAATCAGGCATGAGATAGTGGAAGTACAGGGCATTGATGATACGGATTTCATTGAGTTGCAACTTTCACGTCCCAACCAATATATGCAGGACGGAGTGTTTTTCCTGACGGATGAAACATTTTGGGACAAACTGATTCTCACATCGCCAACCGGCATGGCTATCGCTTTCGATACGGCTATAAAGACCTTGGACGACAACGAACCAAAGTTGAAAAATGCCCTTCCGCAGCAGATTTTCACGAAGACAGCCCTTGAACCGGGAGTATTGAAAAGCGTAGTGGATGAAATAAACAAGATTGACCCACAGAAGTTTAATGACCATGACCTCATAGGCCGTGTATATGAGTATTTTTTACAAGCGTTCTCAATCAATGCCGACAAAGAGGAAGGCGAATTTTATACACCGCATTCTATCGTAGAGCTTATAGCGTCTCTTATTGAACCTTTTGATGGGACGGTCTATGACCCTTGCTGTGGTTCCGGAGGTATGTTTGTTCAAGCTGCAAAGTTCATAGAGGCTCACGGTGGAAACACTAAAGCTGTCAATGTCTATGGGCAGGAATCAGAACCGGCAACCTATCGCCTTGCAAAGATGAACCTGGCTATCCGAGGCATCTCTTACCATTTGGGCGATAGAGCCGTGTCTACGTTCTCCGACGACCAGCATAAGGAACTCAAGTTTGATTACATCATGGCAAATCCGCCGTTCAATTTGAAGAAATATGCTGAATATGGAGGTTTTGAGACTGATCCCCGATGGCAAGGCTATGGCATCCCTCCTACCAGCAATGCCAACTATGCGTGGATTCTTCATATCCTAAACAAATTGAACGTCTGTCGTGGAATCGCAGGATTTCTGCTTGCCAATGGTGCTTTGGATGATAGCGATACACAGGAAATACGTAAACAGCTAATCGAAAGCGACAAAATAGAAGCTATTATAGTTTTGCCGCGAAACATGTTCTATTCTACCGATATATCAGTCACCCTTTGGGTCTTGAACAACAACAAGAAAGGCGGTTCATGGCATGGCAGGCAACTTCGCGACCATACAGGTGAGATTTTGTTCATTGACTTGCGGACTTGGAACAATAATATATACGAGAAGAAATATGTCCGTCTAGCAGAAGCGGACATAGACAGAGTACGTCAAATATACTTCAACTGGCAAACCGAGAATTTTGTCGAGTATGCCGAGCCGGAATTGTACTATGCTGCGCATCGTGACGAAATCCAAGAAAAAGGATACTCTCTTGTGCCCTCCAGATATATTGAGTTTATAGACCGTGATACGGAAATAGACTATAAATCTGCACTTTCAGAAATGAGTCATAAATTTGATACGTTGAAGAAAAGATGGGATGCAAACGAAACGGAACTCGTAAACGCTTTCAAAATTTTAGGGTATGGAAAAGAATAAGTTGCAACATCATAATATAACAACCGATACACTCTTTGATGACATTCGGAACATCATAGAACAAGGCCGTCAACAGGCATACGCGGCAGCCAATCAAATTACGGTACTTACCTATTGGCATATCGGGCGGCGTATAGTGGAAGAAGAACAGCATGGAGAAGCTCGTGCGCAGTATGGTACTCGGTTGATTAAAACATTGGCAGAACAGCTGATGCCTAAATACGGCAATACGTTCAGCAAGCGAAATCTCGATTACTTTCGCCAATTTTATCTGTGTTTCAATGATTTGGAGATTGTGAACACGCGTGTTCACAATCTGACTTGGTCGCACTTCCGCTTGATTATACAGGTTGCAGACCCTAAGGCCAGAGAGTGGTATGTAAAAGAGGCTTCGGAACAAATGTGGAGTGTGAGAACACTTAACCGCAACATAGGCACACAATACTATGGTCGCCGAATGGCTTGCGTAAGAGAGGGATTGGCATTACCGGCACCGGATGTCGAAGCAAATGATCCACTGGAATATATAAAAAGCCCAGTGGTTGCCGAGTTTTTAGGTTTTCGCAAGGATAGCAAATATGACGAGAGCCAGTTGGAGCAAGCCTTAATAGACCATCTGCAACAATTTATCATGGAATTGGGACGTGGATTTGCTTTTGTCGATAGGCAGAAACACATTTCAACGGACACAGGTGATTTTTACATTGACCTTGTGTTCTATAACATCAAACTCAAACGTTACGTGCTGTTTGAATTGAAAACACATCCTCTGACACACGCAGATGTGGGGCAATTGGATATGTATGTTCGGATGTACGATGACCTTATAAAAGATGAGAATGATAACCCCACAATAGGCATACTGCTCTGCACCGAGACCGATAAAGTCTTGGCTAAATACTCCGTACTTAACGGTAGCGAGCAACTTTTTGCCGCTAAATATATGGCTTATATGCCGACGGAGGAAGAGCTGAGCCGAGAGATAGAACAGCAAAAACGTTTCTTCTTGGAACAACACGGAATGGAGGAGTGATATGGGAGCGAGTAATGTAAAATGGGTTCGTCTGGGAGATTATATTTCTCCAAGACGTGAAAATAACTCTTCACTCAAATATGGTGTTGATTCGATTGAAGGGGTGAATAGTGATGGTGAGTTCCAGCCGACTAAAGCTCTTACAGACGATATCAATCTGAAGCCTTATAAAGTTGTCAGGCATGGCGATATTGTTTATAACCCATCAAGATTAAATATCGGTTCTTTAGCTTATAGAACAGAAGGAATGTGTATTGTTTCTCACCTATATCAAGTATTTTATATAAAGGAAGAACACAAATCTTTATTATCTGCAGAGTTTTTAACGCTCTATCTTAGGCGAAATGAGTTTTACAGATATGTAGATTATGACAACTTTGGTAGTCAAAGAGCTGAATACAACCTAAATAAATTGAGCGAATTGCTTATTCCGCTGCCATCTCCTAATGAACAGCGGAAAGTGGTGAATGTATGGCGTGCATTTCGGGAAATCAAAGAACAAAACGAGGCTAAGGCTGCCCCACTTATGCAGGTATGTCAAAGTTATATCCAAGAATTGAAGTACAAATATCTATTGCAGGAAATCGGACCGTACATTGAAGAATGTAATGAACGTAATTTAGAAGGCAAATTTACAGAAAAGGATGTTCGTGGAATAGCGACATCAAAAGGTTTAATTGAAACAAAAGCGAATTTGGATGGAGTCTCATTAAATTCGTATAAATTGGTAAAGTCTAAAGAAATCGCTTTTGTACCTGATACCTCTCGTCGTGGAGATAAAATGAGTTTAGGGTTGAATGATTCAGATAAAACCTATATTGTTTCATCTATTTCATCTGTATTCAAAGTGGATGAAGAAAAGATTCTACCGGAATTCTTATATTTATGGTTCTGTCGTCCTGAATTTGACCGTTACGCCCGTTTTAACTCATGGGGAAGTGCACGTGAAGCATTCTCCTTTGAAGATATGAAACGTTGTAAGATGCCTATTCCTCCTATTGACGTTCAACGTGCAATCGTCAACATATACAAATATGCCAACGAGGCAAAGCAAATAGCCGAAGAAGCCGACAGGCTTTCTCGTGAGGTCTGTCCGGCATTACTTCAACACGTCATACATTCTTAAACAGCAGCGATTATGGCAAACAAAGGGAAATATTATGAAAGCCAGTTCGAGGAAGCAACCATCGAGCTTCTCCGAGAGGCACACTGGCAATATACATTTGGTGATGACATTCACAGGAAATATACTGATCCGCTTATCGAAGAGGATTTAAGGTGTTTTCTTGCCGCTCAATACAAGGATAAGAATTTGACCACCTCCGAGATGGACAGTATCGTCGCTAACCTACGCAATACTGGCGGACAGAATGACTATTACGCTCTCCGGAATGCTTTTTTGCTCTATCGTGACGGCTATGATTTTGCATATAGCGATGGTCGGGATAATCCGTTTCGTTTGGAATACATCGACTTCGAGCATCCCGACCATAATATTTTCCATTGTGTCAATCAGTTTGTCATGGAGCAAGGCCGTGAGAATCGTCGTCCGGATATCCTGCTTTTCATAAACGGCATACCCGTCTGCATCATCGAACTGAAAAATCCAACCAAGCAGAATGCTACTATACACGATGCGCATACGCAGATTTGCACACGCTATATGCGGGATATTCCGGCATTGCTGAAATATTGCGCTTTGGCAGTAATCAGTGACGGGGCAAAGAATGCTTTGGGTTCTACCTATACACCATTTGAATTTTTCTACGAATGGAAGAAGATAAATAATGAAGACAAAGCCGGAAAAGGTCTTGATACACTTCGTACTCTTATTCGCGGAGCACTTTCTCCGGAACGCATATTGGAGGTATTGCGGGACTATGTCTATTTCCCCGATCCGACTAAAGAAGACGACACGACCGAAATCGTATGCCGTTATCCGCAGTTCTTTGCTACACGCAAACTGCGGGATCATATCCTGAATCATTTGCGTTCTGTCGGAGGTGATGGTAAGGGCGGTACATATTTCGGAGCCACAGGGTGTGGAAAAACATATACCATGCTATTCCTTGCCCGCCAACTGGCTTTACGATGCAAGAAGCAATTGGGGAGCCCTACTATTCTCATCATAGTAGACAGGGAGGATTTGGAGACACAGACCGGGAAACTATTCTGCCGCTCGAAACAATATCTTGAAGACGAAGCTGTAAAAGTCTTTGAAACAAGAAAGGAACTTGCAGAGGAGATGAGTATGCGCAAAACTGGCGGGGTCTATATTACCACGATTCAGAAATTCGCAGAGACTACAGGATTGCTTACAGAACGTTCCAATGTCATTTGCCTAAGTGATGAAGCGCATCGCTCCCAAAACAATATAGGTTCTAAACTATCCATCCAAACCGAAGGAGAAGCCGATAAGATAGGAGCGAAAATCACATACGGCTTTGCCAAATATCTGCGGGATGCATTGCCGAACGCCACATACGTAGGTTTTACGGGAACGCCCATTGACGAAACCATACATGTGTTCGGCAAGGTGGTAGACCAATATACGATGAGGGAATCGGAAGAGGACGATATAACCGTTCCTATCAAATATGATCCTCGGTTGGCCCGTGTGTTCCTCAATAAAGAACAAGCAGAAAAAGTAGAAAAGTATTATCAGCTGTGTGCAGACGAAGGGGCAACGCCGGAGGATATAGCAAAGAGCAAGGCTGCTATGTCCGGTATGGAGGTGATTATCGGTGATGAAGATGTCCTGCATCGTGTTGCCAAAGACATTATCGAAGATTATAAGCGTCGGACTGAGATAACAGACCGTCTGCAAAAGGCCATGATTACTTGCGCCGACCGCAAAATAGCATTCAGATTGTATAAAATCATGCGGAAGATGCAGCCCGACTGGTTCGAGAATAAGAAAGCATTGAACGAACTTGTATTGACTGCTGACGAAAAGAACAAACTGAATGATATCGCATTCGTCAATATGGTCATGACCAGAGATAAGGACGATGAAAAGGAACTTTACAATCTGCTTGGAGACAAAGATTATCGTAGATTTCTTGATGCTGAGTTCAAATCGGAAAAATCGAATTTCCATATATCCATCAATGTAGATATGTGGATTACTGGATTCGATGTGCCTTGCCTGACGATGCTTTATAACGACAAACCGCTATCGAAACATACGCTCATTCAGACCATTTCGCGTGTAAACCGTAAATTCGGCACAAAAGAGTGTGGCTTTATCATCGACTACATAGGTATTCGCGAAGAGATGAAAAAAGCCATGAAAAAATATGGTGGCGAAGTCGGACAGCAGGAGGATTTGGAAGTTGCACATGAAGTGTTGCAGAACGAACTGCAACTTTTGCAAGAGCGATTGTCTGGACTGGTCTTTGACCGTTTCTTCGGGAATAATGACCTTGCTCGGCTTCAATTCATTCAAGAAGCTGCTGAATATATCCTTGCCAACAGCGTAGAACGAAAAGGAGAAGTTTCCTTCCTCAAACTTTTCAAGGAACATGTCAAACGGCTGCGCTCTGCTTATAATATCTGTAACCCAGCCGGCATTCTGACAGAAGAAGAGGTAACATGGAGTCAATGCTTCATGGGCATCTGCTCATACGTGACTAAAATGACCGCTACCGAACACGATACGGAGAACATGAACAGGCACGTAGAACAAATGGTTCAAGAAGCGATTCTTGCAAGTGGTGTAGAACGAGTAATGAATGAAGGTGTTGAAGAAAATATTTTCAGCGACTCATTTGCCAAAGAGGTCGATGAAATAAAAATGCCGTTCACCAAGTTCCAGATTCTTTGTAAACTTGTCGCTAAAGCCATCAGAGCATACAGCCGGACAAACAAGATTCAGGCTGAACATTTCCAGAAAATGCTTGAAGATACGATAGATGCCTATAATACAAGGGACAAGTTGATATTCACCAATGAAGTGACACAGAACGTGGTGAATGATGTATGTGACATCGTTTCATACAAAATCAACGGACTGTCGAACAAGCTGATGAATATCCTGAAAGAACTTAAATCTGACAGCGAGAAATTCAGAGTTTTAGGTATCACTTTCGAAGAGAAAGCTTTCTTTGATGTTCTTGTCGAAGTTCGTGACAAACACGGTTTTGAATATGCAGATGAACTGTGTATTGAATTGGCAAAGAAAATCAAGACACTGATTGATGATACCGCAGTTTATGCCGATTGGTTGAATAATGACAACCTAAAAAGCAAACTTGCCAGCCAGCTTACATATCTTCTCTACAAAGAAGGTTATCCTCCTCAATGGGATGAAGAGGTCTTCCAAAAAGTTCTGGAACAGGTAGAAAATTATAAAAAGAATAATTAGTAACACTATAATTGTCGAAGAATATACCATATATAATATGAATTCCATAGATTTACGAAGTTTTTTGTCACAGCATTGTGATATAATGCGTTCTTTTATTCAGAGTGCGAAAAAGATCATAATGTGTCCATTGAGATTGACCTGAAACTATCAGAAGAGGCTGCAGGTTCAACTAGCCATGACGAATTTATAAACTTTTACATCATTTTTCCACTTCTTTCATGGAAAAACGGTATCTTTGCACAATGATTTAGATATATTATAAAACTATTATGGCACAAGAAGACGTTTTTAAGAAAATTGTATCTCATTGCAAGGAATACGGTTTCGTATTCCCCAGCAGCGATATCTACGACGGACTGGGAGCCGTGTACGACTATGGTCAGAACGGTGTGGAACTGAAAAACAACATCAAGGAATACTGGTGGAAGAGCATGGTGCTGCTTCACGAGAACATCGTGGGCATCGACTCGGCCATATTCATGCACCCCACAATATGGAAGGCATCGGGACATGTGGACGCATTCAACGACCCGCTCATCGACAACCGCGACTCCAAGAAGCGCTACCGTGCCGACGTGCTCATCGAAGACCAGATAGCAAAATATGACGAGAAGATAGAGAAAGAGGTGGTCAAGGCCCGCAAACGCTTCGGCGAGTCGTTCGACGAGGCGCAGTATATGGCCACAAGCCCGCGTGTGCTCGAGACAAAACAGAAGCGCGACGCTCTGCACGAACGTTATGCGGCAGCCATGCAGGGTCCGGATCTGGAGGCTCTGAAACAGATTATCGTGGACGAGGAGATTGTAGACCCGATATCAGGCACGAAGAACTGGACCGACGTGCGCCAGTTCAACCTGATGTTCTCCACCGAAATGGGAGCATCGGCCGACGGAGCCATGAAGGTGTATCTGCGTCCGGAGACGGCACAGGGCATCTTCGTGAACTACCTCAACGTGCAGAAGACGGGCCGAATGAAGATACCGTTCGGCATAGCACAGATAGGAAAGGCCTTCCGCAACGAGATTGTGGCACGCCAGTTTATATTCCGCATGCGCGAGTTCGAGCAGATGGAGATGCAGTTCTTCGTGAAGCCCGGCACCGAGCTCGACTGGTTCCCGAAGTGGAAACAGACGCGTATGGCATGGCACCAGGCACTGGGATTCGGCGCCGAGAACTACCGTTTCCACGACCACGACAAGCTGGCCCACTACGCCAATGCCGCCACGGACATCGAGTTCCGTATGCCGTTCGGCTTCAAGGAGGTGGAAGGCATACACAGCCGCACCAATTTCGACCTGTCGCAGCACGAGAAATTCTCAGGCAAGAGCATCAAATACTTCGACCCGCAGACCAACGAAAGCTACACTCCGTATGTCATCGAGACGTCCATCGGTGTGGACCGTATGTTCCTCTCAATCATGTGCCACTCGTTTGAAGAGGAGAAACTGGAGAACGGCGAGACACGTACCGTGCTCAAGCTGCCCGCCGCTCTGGCTCCGGTAAAGCTGGCAGTGATGCCTCTGGTAAAGAAGGACGGACTGCCCGAAAAGGCCCGCGAGATTATCGACAACCTGCGTTTCCACTTCAACTGCCAGTACGACGAGAAGGACACCATCGGCAAACGCTACCGCCGTCAGGATGCAATAGGAACGCCTTACTGCGTGACTGTCGACTACGACACGCTGAAAGACAACACCGTGACACTGCGTTTCCGCGACACCATGGAACAGGAGCGCGTGGACATAGCCCGGCTGAACAGCATCATCGAGGACAAGGTGAGCATTGCCGGCCTGTTGAAGAAACTGCAATAAACTTGCAAAAATGAAGAAATACAGAATAACAGCTCTCGCCATGATACTGTTGTCACTGACGGTGGCAATGGTATCGTGCAGCGAGGAGGACAATACGGTGGAGGAATATGCAAACTGGCAGGCAACCAACGAAAACTTCTTCAACCACCTGAGCGACTCGGTAAAGGCCCTGCTCGAGGCCGACCCGACACGCACGGACTGGAAAAGACTGAAAACGTGGTCGAAATCGGAAGAGACTGCCGGAACAAACGCCGACTACATCATTGTACACGTGGAAAAGGAAACCGGCGCATCAGGCAGTCCGCTATATACCGATACGGTATCGGTGAGCTACACAGGCCGGTTGCTGCCGTCGCTGTCATATCCGGCCGGCTATGTCTTCGACCGCACGTTCTACGGAGAATACGACCCGGAAACAAGCGCCACGACGGATTTCCCCGTATCGGATAGAGTGGACGGATTCACTACAGCCTTGCTGAAAATGAGCCGTGGCGACCACTGGAAAGTATACATACCGTATCAATTGGGATACAGAAACGCCGGAAACGGAAGCATACCGGCTTACAGCACCCTCATATTCGATCTGGTATTGACCGACTTCTGGTCTCCGGGTATCGTGAAAGAGTGACTCCACGGATTAATGACAGACACGTCCGAAAGGATTCGGACATTACTGCCAGTCAGGCACGGGCAGCGCACAGCATACGGTCTCATCTTGTTCCGGGCAGCGTTGTCCGTGCCTGACATGTCATGCCATAACATGATATGTACATAAAGAATATGAAGAAAAGCATTTATTGACTACAACTATGAAGAAAAACGGAATCTGCTACAGTCCTATGGCCGCCGCCATCGGACTGATATCATCGGCCGCATATGCACAGGCTGCCGACAACAACGTACGGAAAGCCACTCCGGACCGACCCAACATCATCTTCATACTGGCAGACGACATGGGATATGGCGACCTGTCGTGTTTCGGAAGCAAGCACGTCAAGACTCCGAACATAGACCGTCTGTCGCAGACGGGCACCACATTCACCCAATGCTATGCCGGCAGCGGAATATCGTCGCCGTCGAGATGCTCGCTGATGACGGGCAAAAACACGGGCAACACCACCATACGCGACAACACCTGCACGGCAAACGGCATACGCGGAATGAAGATATCACCGCAGGGAGACACCACTTACATACGCCGCGCCAACCTGTTGCCTACCGACACGACCATCGCAACGGTGCTTTCGGCTGCCGGATACCGCACTTGTCTGGTCAACAAATGGCATCTGGACGGGTACGACCCGGGGGCAGCGCCCAACCATCGCGGCTTTCACGAGTTCTACGGATGGACTATAAGCACCGTGCACTCCAACTCTCCTTACTATTATCCATACTACCGCTTTGCGGGCGACAGCCTGACTACAATAGAGGAAAATGCCCACGACCGGCACGTCAGGCACAACACGGACATATCGACCGACGACGCAATAAAGTTCATCGACCGCAACAGAGAGAACCCGTTCTTCCTATATCTGGCTTACGACGCACCGCACGAGCCTTACATCATAGAAGACACCAACTGGTATGACGACCGCAACGACTGGTCGATGAACACCAAACGATACGCCGCACTTATCACCCATATGGACGCAGCAATAGGACGGTTGCTCGAACATCTCGACAGCACGGGGCTGCGAGAAAACACGCTCGTCATATTCGCATCGGACAACGGCGCGGCGGTACAGGCCCCGATAGCCGAACTCAACTGCAACGCCGGCTTTCACGGACGAAAAGGACAGCTGTACGAAGGCGGCATACGCGTGCCGATGATTGTGAACCAACCGGGCCGTGTGCCGGTGCGGAAACTGAAAAACATTGTATATTTCCCTGACATCATGCCTACGTTTGCCGCTTTAGCCGGTGGTGAGAAGGCTCTGCCGCAAAACATCGACGGCATGAACATACTGCCGTTGTTCTACGGCGGAAAGGCGGACACCGACAACAGGCTGCTATACTGGGAGTTTACAGGCAAGCAACGGGCGGCACGCCGAGGCGACTGGAAATGCGTGACGGTAAAGCCCAACAGGCCGCTGGAACTATACAATCTGAAAGACGACCCGGAAGAACGCAACAACCTGGCCGACAAATACCCGGAAATGGTCAGACAGTTTGACAAGGAAATGCGCCAAATGCACAAGCCGACACCAAACTGGCCGCTGCCGGGAGAGACTTTCTGAAAGCGCAAGGATGGCGGAATAAAACAGAAACGGCATATCCGTAATGCCAAACAAACCGCTATCCTTACGTTTGAGCGCTATTTAAGCACAAGTATTCCATACTCATAAGATGTATGAAATATTTTGTGTATCTTTGCAGAAGATAAATTGCATCCGGCAATCTGAAAACAAGTTTTCATTGCACTCGTTTGCATTATCTTTGAAGAAGAAAAGACTAAACAGACGGATATATCCGGACAAATACCGGTATTGACGTCTCGGTACAGTTCTTAATATATAATCTTTACGATAAAAAGACTATCCCGGACAAATGAGAAATGTACTTTATATTGTTGTATCATTGCTTCTCCTGACTACATACGGATGTGGAAAATCCGACGATGTCAGACGAAGAAACGCACAACGCGAACGTATAAACACGCTCGACAGTTCGATCACGTCAAGAAAACCGGACGTACAGACCATCATAGAAAACTATCTGGCAGAAGCCAAAGACAGTCTGGAATGGTATGAGCTATATCTGCGCCATGCCAAATACCATCTTAACTCGAAGACTCCCGACTCTCTGCTGCCATACGTCGAACGCACCATCGCCTTTGCAAACACACAGAACCCGTCGCCCCGCGTCAACGGCATCAAGGCCCATGCTTATGAAATCAAAGCCAACTACTATCACCGCCACCGCACCAACCACAATGAGATACTCAAACTGCACACCACCGCATACGAGGCCATGATGAACAGCGACGACATGGAATTCTTGCCAGAACTGTGTGCCAACATGGCCGACACATACACACAGATGAACGACATGGCAAAGGCGGCATCATGGTATCGCCGCGCACTATATCTTGTGGATTCTCTACAGTTGCCCGACATCAAGAACGTTACGCTCTATCTCGGTCTGGCACGGATATACATGAACCTTGACGACTACGACACTTCACTGAAGTATTATCGCGAATGCGGCAGTTTCTACGACCGTATGCCGGTAAACATGCAGGCTTACTATCTCAACAACTTCGGCAACTACTACTATTTTCTCGGCGACTATGACAATGCCCTGAAGATGTTTCTGCGCATGAAAAGCCTTCTTACGGAATACAACGACTATGGAATCGACATGTATACATGCAAAATCAATCTGGCCGACGTATATCTGAACATGGGCCGCATGGACGATGCAAAGACAAACGTAGAAGAAGCCGAACGTTTCTTTACCGACAACAAGATATGGATGGGCGTGTATTATGCACGGTCTATACGTATAGGAATGGCCGTCAGACAGGGACACCCGGAAATGGTTCCGAAGATAATCAAAGACTACACGCACGACGAACCTATCGAAGACGGTATCGTCGCCATACACAACAAATACATGCTCGAATATTATACCGCGACAGGAGACTGGCGCTCAGCATTCGAAAACCTGAGCCGGAGTTTCAGCATGCGTGATTCCATCGCCGACAGCCGACAGCACATGAGAGCATCGGAAATAATGCAGCGGCTTAAGGAAGACACCCTCATGCTGCACCATGAACTGGAAATACAGAAGAAAGACGCAGCACTAAAGACCAACCAGACCATGACAATAGCAGTGATAGTGTTTGCCATACTGACATTCATGTATGTAATGGCATACTCACGCAAGCGCAAACTACAGATGGAAATGAACATGATGCAGCTCCGTCTGGACAATGCCCGCAACCGGCTGTCTCCCCACTTCATCTTCAACGTACTCAACAACCGTATAAGCTCAGCCGATGAGAAAGAACGGAACGAACTGATGACACTGGCCAAACTTATAAGGACCAATCTCGACATCTCGCGCAACACATACATAAGTCTTTACGAAGAAATCGAATTCGTAAAGTATTACATAGACATTGAACGCGTCATGATTGGAGATGATTTCACATTCACCGTTGATGCTCCGTCGGACGACATTCTCAAATACATACAGATACCCACAATGTTCGTACAGATTCTTGTGGAAAACGCAATAAAACACGGACTGAAAGGCAAGGACGGTCCGAAAGAACTCGCTGTAATAATAACGCCTTCCGACAATGCCACAGACATCGTCGTGGCAGACAACGGGCACGGATTTGATATCCGCTCGACATCACGCAACAGCACACGAACGGGACTGGACATAATACGCCACACCATACGCGTAATAAACGTGCAGATAAGTCCCGACGATATAACATTCTATATACACAACAAGAAAAACAAAGACGGACGGATAATCGGATGCGAATCGAAACTTCATATACCGAGATTGCAAACATCAAAGGAATGTTTTCGCCAAGCCAAATGAGCAAAGTGAAACTTGTTTCAACTCTGCCATGGCGAGAAAACACGCATGAATATGAATGTTTTCGTCAAGCCAAATGAGCAGAGTGAAACTTGTTTCAACTCTGCCATGGCGAGAAAACACGGGATGAAATCCAACAAATCGACAAACAATAGGACCAATGAAAGTTATACTGATAGATGACGACAAGAAAGCCATAGAACTTCTTGCTGAAAGACTCCGCGAATACTCCGATATAGAGATTATCGGCACCGCCACCAAAGCATCAACGGGCCTGAAAATGGTGAACGAAAGACATCCGGACGTACTGTTTCTCGACGTGGAAATGCCTGATATGTCGGGCCTCGACTTTCTCGAACAGATAGACTGTGACAACGGAGAATGTGACGTAGTAATGTGTACGGCCTACGACGATTATATGTTGCCGTCGTTCCGTGGCAACGCTTTCGATTTCCTGCTGAAACCGGTAGATCCTAAAGAATTAGATATCGTAATACAAAGGCTTACTGTTAACAAGGAAAAGAAAAGACGGCTACAGCAAACCGCAGGTGACAATGTGAGAAAACAAGACGAAGAACACTTTCTGTTCTACACCAACGCCATCGACTTCCGCCTGGTACGCATCAAAGACATCGGACTCTTCCAATATAATCACGACTTGAGGTCGTGGGAAGTGGTGGTGGCCGGACGAGAAACCCCGATAAAACTAAAACGCAGCATCACCAACGACACCATACTCAACCTTGACCACAATTTCGTACAAATAAACCAGAAGTATATCATCAACGTGAGATATCTGTTCGAAGTAAAAGACAATTTCTGCCTATTTTATCCGCCATTTGAAGACATTGACTATGTCAAAGTGGGACGATTCTTCCGCAAACGGTTTATAGAACGTTTCAACAGATTATAAACACAAATCGGCAATAAGCCTCTGCATCAACTGACCGGATACACGTATCTTATTTCTCCACTCACACACTTTTTCATACCATATATTCATATTTTCATTACAAAGTTACTACAAAAAAGTGAAATGCGGAAAGATATAGTGATAGAATTGAGTTACAGGGGTTTCAGTCGGGGTTCCGATTATTCGTGAAGCCATCGCAATCACCGCTGAAGCCAAATCAGGACGCCGCTACGTTACTTGTCCGTAACCATGCCCGCAAGGGC
>NZ_JABKKE010000036.1 GCF_013166575.1 Xylanibacter rodentium | reverse complement strand
ACGTCGCAGGCCCAGTCGTCGCCATCGGCATCATACTCCTCCGAGCCGGTAAGATAGATACTATAGCCTTCATCCTGCTCGAAAATACCAATATTGAAAGCTGTTATTTCCGAAGGGACAGTCTCTTTGTTGTCAATGGCTGTGAGCCAATCATAAATTCGCGTTTCTACGTTCTGGATTTCCCTGCATAGCAAGCGGTTTATCAATGATTTAATCATATTCATAGCTGAAAATATTATAATACGATATGGTCCCTGACATCTATGTAGACCTCATCCTCATTGCACTGGCGTATAAATTCATCAGAAATGCCGAAAGACTTATGGATAGTGAACAATGATTTATCATAGACTATCATCAGCATCTCGTCATCATGGGTAATGGCATGGTGGCATATATAGTAAATAAGCCCTTCATTATTTTTTAACTCCTGTAACAGATATGAAATACACTCCTCTGTCAATTCTATACAATGAGAATAATAGTAGGTATAATCCTTGGACATATCTGAAACGTATTTTTTCAACTCCAAAAGATGCCCATGCTCAAACGCATCGTCAAGAGAATAATCTACATACCATCGACATGACCGTGGCAATTTTTCCAAAATCGTGATAAATAATTTGGCTGTATAATTTCCCATACCAATTAGATTTTAATTTATAATGAAAGTAATATGTTATTTTACTATATTCAAAAATATATGAACATTGTTGGTTGATTGTCCGGGTAATATGACTTTTTGAAATTCTCCGAATTTATCTTTTTCATAATATTGAATATTCATGTGACGAACAACATCTTCCCAACTAAGATTATGTTCTGGGAAAGAAATTTGCGCTTTATTATGCGATTCAACACGAACATCTAATTTTTGAGTTTCATTTTCTATTGAAACCCGAAATTCTTGTCCTTGTCTTCTTTCTTTTAAATGCTTTTTAAGTTCATCTGCAAGTCTCTGTACTTTAGAATCATCTGTACTCAGCTCTGGAGTAGAACTGTCTATATTCTTCAGTTCGTTGTCAACATGAACAGGAGTATTGGTAAAATAAGAAGACCCTATTTTTGACTCAGGTCTGCTGCCATCCCAAAAGTTCCTGCCGTTATATGCCGCTCTGGCTCCATTGATGGTACCTCCTATCATGGCGCCGCCGGCAATGCCCAAGGCATATTCGTCCCACGTCATCAGCGGGTCGCCGAAATACACGTGATTTCCCAAATTCTCGATAGGCATTGTGGCGGCAACGGAAGCTGCTCCTGCTGCTGCACCGGCCAGGAATCCGCCACCGCCCGCGGCAGCACCTCCGGCCATTGCAAACGCATAGGGCCCGACTGCGGCACCTACGGCTCCGGCCACAGCACCCACACCAAAGGCAGCAAGACCGTCGCCCCAGCTGTTGATCTGTCCTGATATGGCCTTGTAGGCAAGGTTGACTACACCGCCTATCACAGCGCCTGCCACCAACCACCAGAATTCTCCACTCTCATCCACATAGCACAGCGGGTTGTTCATCGCATAGGAGTAGCGGTTGAAGTTCTGCGACATGTCGGGCATCTGCACATAAGGGTCCGGAGAGAGGAAACGCCCCAGCACCGGGTTGTAAAGGCGGGCGTTCATGTTGACGAGCCCGAACTGTGAGAGATGCTCGTGTCCGGTGTATCCACGGCCAAGAAACAGCTCCGGCTCATTTCCCGGAGAATACGGTACGACAGAGGAGTTGCATATACGTCCCCAGGCATCGTATCTTATGTCCTGCACGAGATCTCCTTTTGGGGCCACTATCTGTGTGATACTGCCCAGATAGTCACGGAGGATATAGTATACACCGGCCTTGGACCCTTCTTTCACATAGGCTGCCACGGCGTCATAGTAGCCACCGCCCAAATACAGCTTTTCCTTGACGGACGATGGGGTCTCGTCTATTTCGTAGCATCCGCCGAGATAATAACGTGTAAGGCATACGGTATCATTGTGTGACAGCTGCATCTTCACACGGTCATAATCCCCATTGTATGTGAATGTTGCGGTATATCTGTTTTCTTCTATGGACTCGGGCCGGCTGAACGAACAATATGATATGTACTGCTCGCGTTTGGGAATTCCTGTATTGTACAATGCAGTACCGGACTCTGACAGTCCTGACACGGCATATGGCTTGGAAGGTATGTTATATTCAAATGTTCCGGCATCGGTCTTGCTTGTTATGTTGCCTTTGGCATCATAAGACATTTCCAGCTTTTTGAACCGTACTTGTTCCAGTCCCGGTATATCGGGTTTTGGGTAAACGGCAGAGCCCGATGATGTGTATTGCTCTGTCAGCGGTCTGGGTATGACAGGACCTATCTCTATCAGACTGTCTTTTATTCCCGCACCTAATATTACAAACAAATCAGTCCTTGCCGATTCAAGACGTCCAAGACAGTCGTAAGTGAATCCTTCGTTTGTACCGGAAATGCTGTCAACCCGTGATTCGAGATATGAAGTCTTCGGATTGAATGTATACGATGTATTCTGATAGGTGCAGGACAGTCCGTTGGCACTTCTGTCCGACGGCAGTCCGCAACCGGTATATCCATATTTCCGTGTGATATTGCCGGTAGTGATCCGTACGGGCTGGCCGTACACATTTTCGGATGTCAGTTTGAACAGTGTCGTTTTGTTGTCCAGCTTTATCTCGCTTAAATGACCGTTGGAGTAAATATAGTTTTCTGTAGCAAGTACTCCCGACTGTGATGTGTACTTTACCGATGATACGTTACCGTCAGAATAGGTGTAGTCCTTTTGCAGCCATTTGCCGCCGGCAATTCTTTCCTTGCTTGCAGCGAGCCGGCCGTAAATATCATATGTAAACGACTTTGACGTACCGTTGGTTGTGGTCACTCCCGTAAGATTGCCGTCTGCGTCGTATGAATAGTCCGTGGCAAATTCCGGGCACTCCGTCCTTGTCAGGCGGTTGTATCTGTCATAAGTGTGGTGCGTGGTCAGTCCGTTGGCATCGGTAACTTCCACTGTATTTCCAGCTTCGTCATACTTATATAAGGTTGTGCCTATGCTCGGATCGTCCATACTTATGCGCCGCCTGTACTTGTCGTATTCGAAGGCGGTTGTGGCATTGCCGGGGGCAACGACAGAAACCGGCAATCCGTCGGGCGCGAGATTGTAAGTGACGGTTCCGGCTGTATCCTTGACGGAAACGAGGTTGCCGAACAGGTCGTAACTCTTTGTCACCGACTTGCCATTTTCTATTATTGTAACACTGTTGCCCTCGTAAACATAGTCGGTTTCAGAATCGCGTGTTTCCGACTGATAATATTCCAACCGTCCATAGGAGTCATAAAGATATCCGTCCCAGAAAGAAGGCTCGGCACCAATATACGGCGTCGACACTGCTGCCAGAGTTCCACGGACATCGTCATAAATCTTGTCCACGTTTACAACGGTTCCGTCAAATCGCTTCTCACTGTGTCTCACTTCTTGGTTCAACGCGTTGTAGAAGAAAGTTTCCTCCGGCTGTCCGGTCGTTTTACGGGTGATACTATATACAGCGCCATCATCTGACGCCACCCATGAATATATGATGTCCGTTCGTGTGCCGTCAGGATTTACAACACCTGTCTCCCGCCCCATGGCATCATAATAGTATGTCGTAACAAGTCCTTTATGGTCTTTCTCTTTCGTGAGTAGCCCTGCCGGGTTGTATGTGAACTCACAGGTATGACCCATAGGGTCGGTCTCTTTGACTGTTCTGCCATACGCATCGTATTCGTAGCGTGTGGAGTGCCTGTGTGGAGAAGAGTAATGCTGCAATGACACTGCCAGCGGATTGCCGTTGCTGTCATAATCGTAGTCTTCACGCTTTACCTGATTGCCATCCTTATAATATATCTTGGTATCAGGCAACCGTGACGAGTGTGAAGGTATGTGCATCCGTTCCGTATACGACATGCCGTCGCGAGTGGTGGTGATGCTGTTGTCGGTAAGGAAACCGAGATGGTAACCAGTTTCCGGCACAGTATTGTAGGAATATGAAAATGTTTTCTCTACTTCAGTACCGTCGCTGTAGGACGTATGCTCGCTCGTGGGGTATCCGTATGGGGCGTAAGTAAAGACGGAAGCCGCGGAAAAATCTTTCAGATAATCCTCTTCTTTCTTTTCCGTCAGGCGTATCCGGGTTATCTTGTTTGCTTGAACATCAACGGAATAGGTGTATGATCTTTCGCCCATACGCGACCATTCGCCCGAAAGCAGGCAATGATTATACGGCTGATATGTTCTGATAAATTCTTTGACGCCGTTAAAGGTCCGGATTTCACCGAAACCTCGGAATCCAAGACCTTGTCTATGATAGACAGCATTGGTATATGAGTAGCTGCTGTTGTCTGCCACGGTTCCGTCTACATATATATCCGAATTGGTCACGACCGGCAAACGGCCGCTTATATTCAGATATGGAAATACGGCATCATTACCTCTTTTATATGAGTCTGTATCACCAATAAAATCATAATAATTCTTGTCTATAGCCCCAAGACTGCTTACAACACCGGTCAACAATGATTCTTTGGTGTCATTGCGTGATACGCGGTACTGCTCGATTCTGTCATCGCTGATTCTTATCAGCCTCGTAAAACAACCGTAAGAACTTTTAATCGGCATAAATACCGATTGGTACATATAGTTGCAAACAGGGATTCTTTCACCCAATTTGTTACATTTAATCAAAAATGCAGTGGCAGAATGATCATCATATTTTATCAAATCTGCAATATCATCTCCGTCAATATCCTGGGTGATAAAGCCGGTATTGGGCGTACGTGGTGTTGTGGGGCCTTGGAATGTCGATTTGGCAAACGTGCCGTCACCCTTGGAATTGAACATCAACCACTGCGCGTCACCGTCTGTCTCGGCGGATGGTGAAACGAGCAGGTCGGTCAGACCGTCACCGTTGAAATCCCCGGGCAGGATATGACGGTCGGCCAGTCCGGCCTTGTCCAATATTTTTTGAGTCGTTATTTTTCGGGCTGTATACCTGTCTCCGTCTGCATCGAATGTATAAATGTTTATTCCGTTTTCGTCGATATGGCAGATGTCACTTTTGCCATCGCCATCATAATCGATTACCAACAACTTGTCTGTATGGTTGGCCGCCACCTTGGCATCGTCCTGATGCGTACCGACAAATTCTACATTGAAAGGGAAGACATGGCCTTGATACAATATCTTGTTTTTAAGCAAATCGAAAACATAACATTGGGAAGGCTTCCCTTTATCTCCAAACGGCTGATGTGATGAAACCGCCATAATCTCTACCTTTCCATCGCCATTAAAATCACCGGTATAGTAGAACTTCGGTTGCACACTCTTTCCTCCGTCGGCATCTGTTGACACTGTAGGAAAACTGTATGTCCTCCTGTATTTTTCTATGGGCCTTGTGTGTGCCTCCGTACTGTATATATTGAATGTGACCTGATCGTCATTATCTGCTACAATGTTGTTTATGCGTATGAGGTATTCCTTCTGGCTGCCATCCAAATCTGCCGTTTTCAAATCCACGAATCCATCTCCAGTCAGCAGTTTTGAGCTTACGTAAGTGTCGTTCAATCCCGTATAAAGCAGTATCTCTTCACGGTTCCCATAAAAATTCAGGAACCGGTTTTGGGAATGCATTGATACATTTGAATCTCTGTGATATAGGAAATAGGGATTCCTGTTTGGCATTATTGCCAATGCGTCTGCGTCGCCGTCAAACCCGAAAACACCGTTGACAATCCTTATCCCATCACCTTCCATAAGATGATAAGCGGAAATCACGTTGATAGTGTTGCCGACAGCAAATGTGTTATTGTCATTTCCTGTTCCATAATACAGGCGTATGGGATTGTATATCTTGCCACCTGACTTGTATCCGATCTCTGTGAGAAGTGTTCTTGTGTTTCGGGTGGAATACGCGAGAGTATATTCTCCTATTGCTGTTGTGCCAGTCTTGCATATTATGCTGCACAACAGTTTGGATTCATAAAAACCTTGGCCTCCCGAGAAAAAAAGCATAGGGTCTGGCCTTGACATCTGGTACTTGAACTCAACGGAAGCACCGTTATACGACACCTTACTTATATTATAGCAATTATCGGTAAGGATGTATGAAAAGTCAATTCTGTTGCCGTGCAGGTCGGTAAGCGAAGTGGCCGGATAGCACAATCTGTTATCCGCATTGGTCGTAAATCCGAACATACCTTTGCTACCGTCAGGATAAAACACCTCAAAGTATTTCACGACATTGCCTGACAGCCATGCCCGTGCTTTGATATTGCCCTGCTCGGTCTCGTATAATGCACTGTCGTTTGTGACATTTATCAGAATCAGACGGACCCCGTCAAGCATAAAGGCATCATCGGAGTCCATGGCAATGCCTTTGGCTACTCCGTCATAATAGATGTTCCTGTTTGAACGTGAGATTACCGGCAGACCCGATATTGACCATCCGGTACCTAAAACAGAGTTGCCGTGCTGGCTGTTATATACCAAGGAAAGTTCAGGCGTGAAGCCGTTCATCCCCGGACATACATCTATAGGTATCTGATATGTCTTTGCTCCGGTAGGTGTGACACCGGATGTAAACCCGATCAGCCCTGTCTCATTGGATATATCAGTAACGACACGGTCGGGCACATGGGCATTGTCGGGCTGTAGCAGATATGAATGTGAAGAGGCTGCACTGTCTGATATCGGTTCTTTGTTGGTTATATCGGCACTTGTAGTAGCAAAAGAATCATCGGAAGACAAGCCGAAGGAAAGAACTGCTGATATACTTGATATCAGCATCATCATGAGCAAAAACAGTCTTTTCTTCATAATGCTACAATATTATAGAAGTCTACTTCTTTATTATTTTCCGCGACATCTTCTCTCCGTTCAATGATACGCGAAGTATGTATACACCGGTAGGCAACGATTCCGTATATAGATTTGCGGATGAAGATCTGGGGTGTGCAGACATAATCTCATGACCCGAATAATTGAATATGCTGCAAGCGAAATTGTCGGTAGCATCGTATCCCGATACTTCTATCCTCAATTTTCCGTCAGTTTGATTTATAAGGATGTCCTTTTCTGCTATTCTCATCGGTTCGACGGATGTCGCAGCTTTTCCTTTTGGCGCTTTTGACAAAACTATAATCTCGCGGGAAATACAGTTGCCGGCATCATCATAGTGGAATCCTATATTTTGGGAATATGCCATATGGAATACACTCAGCATGAACAATACTATATACAGAATCCGATTATTCATAGTCGAAGGTTTTGATTGTTGTTATACGACAAAGATACAATTAATTTTTTATATGTCTATACTGTTGTAGCAAAAACATACCGGAATCGCATTAAACATCCTCATGTGATACAAACAAAAACGTATGTGTGACCAATTGAAAAGTCCGAATGGGTTAGTTTTTTTAACTTTGCCGCATGATGACAAACAAGATATTCATATTCATGGCGTTGTTTCTCTGTGCGGTCACTTCACGTGCGGAAGACGGTAGCTCCCTGTGGCTGCGTTGGCAGAATGTCGGCAAGGCTAAGATAGAATTGAAAGGTGTTCAGGACGGTGTTGCCGTGGCACGCAAGGAACTGTCCGCCGGATATTGTGGCAAGTCCGCTGTGTTGCGTATAGACAAGGCTATGGCCGATGACGACGGTTTCGCTATCGAAGAACGTGATGGCCGGCTTACTATTACAGCCCGTCGTACGTCCGGGTTGATTTACGGTGCCTACGAGGCTTTGCGCCGTCAGGCGTTGGGCATGCCGCTTGATATGGAGAGTCATCCGCGTTTCGCTATCCGTATGCTCAACCATTGGGACAATCTCGACGGAAGTATCGAGCGTGGTTATGCAGGAAATAGCGTGTGGAAGTGGGAGCAGATGACAAATACCTCCACTACTGACCGCAGGCGTCTTCCGGCAGCACAGGCTGCGCTGATGGACCGCATCATACAGTATGCACGCGCCAATGCGTCGGTGGGCATCAATGCAACTGTTCTGAACAATGTCAACGCATCTCCGCAGATGCTTTCGTCCGCTTATATAAATAAGGTAAGATGGATGGCCGATGTGCTCCGTCCCTATAATATCCGTGTATATCTGTCTGTAAATTTTGCCACACCCATGAAACTTGGTGGTTTGGCTACGGCTGATCCGCTCGACCCACAGGTCGGTGAGTGGTGGAGGACAAAAGTTGCCGAGATATACAGGGTGATACCTGATTTCGGAGGTTTTCTTGTCAAGGCCAATTCTGAGGGACAGCCTGGTCCCGGTGACTATGGGCGCTCTCATGCCGAGGGGGCCAATATGCTTGCCGAGGCATTGGATCCGTTCGGAGGCAAGGTGGTGTGGCGTTCGTTTGTCTATGGTGCCAACCATAAAGGTGAAGACAGGGTGAAGCAGGCTGTGAGCGAGTTTGAACCTTGTGACGGAAAGTTTCGCTCCAACGTCATCCTTCAGTCAAAGAACGGACCGCTCGATTTCCAGCCCCGCGAGCCTTACGCCCCCATATTCGACCGTATGAAGCGCACGCCGCAGATGGCCGAATTGCAGATTACGCAGGAGTACCTCGGGCATTCGCGTCATTTGGTATATCTGGCTCCCATGTGGAAGGAGTTTTTCTCGTTTGTCTCTCCCGATCGTCTTCAGGGTGTTGCGGGCGTGACCAATATCGGTGACGACACCAACTGGTGCGGACATCATTTTGCGCAAGCCAACTGGTATGCGTTCGGGCGTCTGGCATGGAATCCGGAACTTACGTCAGAGGAGATTGCCCGCGAGTGGCTGCGCCTTACGTTCAGCAGCGATGCCGCTTTTGTCGACACTATGACGGACGTGATGATGCGCAGCCGCGAGGCATGTGTTGACTATATGATGCCGCTCGGACTGCACCATATCTTCAAGTTCGACCATCATTACGGGCCTGAACCCGACGGCTTCAAGGCTGAATACCCTTTGGAGTGGTGTCCGGTCTATTACCATCGTGCCGATTCCGTCGGTGTGGGTTTCGACCGTACGGTGGCAACCGGCAGCGGGGCCACACGTCAGTATCGCGAGCCATACGCCTCGCAATATGAGAATATCAAGACCTGTCCTGAGGAATATCTGCTGTGGTTTCATCATGTGGCTTGGAACCATCGCATGAAGAGCGGGCTGACCCTGTGGCAGGAGCTGTGCCGGCACTATCAGCATGGTGTGGACGAGGTTGACCGTATGGTGATGACGTGGAGGCGTATGCGTCCGTATGTCGATGACAGACGTTGGCAGGAGGTGGACGACCGGCTGGCCCATCAGGCGGAAAACGCCCGTGAGTGGCGTGACGTATGCCTGGGATATTTCGAGGGATTTGCGAGGAAGAATAAATGAGGCCCCCTATAATCCCCCTCCAAAGGGGGATGCCGGGAACATACGGCCGCGACTTATGCGATATTCACATGAAATGTAGGGACGTGCCTGTGGCACGTTACACTGATAATGAGCGCATTACGCTTGATACGTGCCACAGGCACGTCCATACAATGTTGGTATGATTATATAAAATTATTGTGAGCTCAACATCCCCCTTTGGGGGATTATAGGGGGCCGCTCTTAAATATATATGAAATGAAAAAAATATTGAAAGGCAATATGCCTGCCGCGATATGCGGTGGCTTGATGATGTTCTCGCTCTGTGCGGCTCCGTTGCAGGCGAAAGTGGTGCTGCCGAGCCTGTTCCGGTCCGGTATGGTGATGCAGCGCGGCACACCGGTGCCGGTATGGGGAACAGCCGACAAGGGTGAGAAAGTGACCGTGGTGTTCAAGAAGAAAACGTATGAGACCGTGGCCGGTGACGACGGTCGGTGGCTAATTGAGTTGCCTGCGCAGAAAGCCGGTGGCCCGTATACTGTCGATGTTGCCGGTACGGTACTGTCCGACGTGCTTTTCGGCGACGTGTGGCTTTGTTCCGGACAATCCAACATCGATACCGATGTAGAGCGTGTCTATCCGCGTTATGAGTCGGAGATAGATTCTTACAAGAACGATGACATCCGCCTTTTTCGTGTACAGACCGTTACCAATCTTCACGGACACAGCGAAGACGTGAAAGCTACTGGATGGCGTAAACTTGACAAGAATAACGCGTGGAATTTCTCGGCCGTAGGTTATTTTCTGGCCAAGCGCATGTACGAGAAGACCGGTGTGCCGCAGGGTGTCATATGCAACAGTCTTGGAGGTACACCTATAGAATCGTGGATAGAAGGCGACTCGTTGAAGAACGGTTTCACACAGTATTATCTTCAGACAGAACTATGCAAGGACGACGAGATGCTGAAAGCGTATGCAATGGCCAACCAACGGGCCAACAACAGATGGAACAGCCTGCTCGACGAGAACGATCCGGGATTGAAAGGCGGATGGAACACTCTGGCGTACGACGACAGTCTCTGGCCGGAGGTCAATCAATATGGCTCACTGCTGCCTAATGGTGGCGGATGGCGTAACTATGTAGGGTCGCTTTGGGTGCGTCAGCACATACATGTCGATGCTGAGCATGCGGGAAAACCGGCGCGGCTGTTGCTCGGTACACTGTATGATATGGACTATACGTTTGTCAACGGTCGTGAAGTGGGCCGCACCTACTATCAGTATCCGCCGCGGCGCTATCAGATACCGGCAGGACTGTTGCGTGAGGGCGACAATGTGATTACGGTGCGTTTTATCAACAAGAACGGCATGCCGCACTTCATAAAGGAGAAACCCTACGAAATTATTTTTTCTCCGGGAGACACTATGAAGATCGGTGAGCAGTGGCGTGTGAGCGAGGGTGCACGTATGCCTTCGCCTCTTGGTGGAGGTACAAGCGTACAGAACCTTCCTTCTGTGCTTTACAACGCCATGCTCTATCCGTTGGCTCCTTATCCGATGTCGGGCGTTGTGTGGTATCAGGGTGAGTCTAACACAGGCCGCTCCGCCGAATATGCTCCGTTGTTGCGTAAGCTGATGGCCAATTGGCGTCAAGTGTTCAATCAGCCGCAACTGCCTTTTGCCATAGTCCAGTTGGCCAACTTCATGCAGCCGTCTGCCGGGCCGCAGGACAGTCAGTGGGCACGTTTGCGTGATGCCCAGCGCGAGGTGGCTTATGAGGATGGCCGTTCGGAATTGGTGGTGGCTATCGACTTGGGTGAGGCTACTGACATTCATCCGTTGCAGAAGAAAGATGTGGCCGAACGTGCCGGAATGGCTTTCGACCGTCTTGTCTATGGAAAGAAGGTTACGTTGAGTCCGAAAGTCGTGAAGACTGATGTGCAGGGCAGGCGTGTTACCGTCACATTCGACCAGCCGCTTGCCGGTGGCGCAATGTATGAATTTGAGCTTGCAGGACCTGACGGACGTTTCGTCAATGCCAGTGCCGAGGCCAACGGCAATGCTGTCGTGGTGGAATGTGAGGGTGTTTCCAATCCGGTGCAGGTGCGCTATGCTTGGAAGGACAATCCTGCAAAAGCCAACTGTTACGGTAAGAACGGGTTGCCCGCAACGCCTTTTTCCGAGTGTATAAACAAAAAAACAAATCTGTGAGACAAAACAACAAGTGACAAGAACGGAGAAATGGTATCTTTGCCGCAGAAAATTTTCAAACAATTCAAATAAATGTAAAACCTAAAATTATCGATTATGAAGAAAAACTTCTTTTTGACGATGGGTCTGCTTTTCGGAAGCGCCGCGCTTGCACAGGCACAGACAGTACTGTTGAGCGAGGGCTTTGAAAGTGAGATGACCAAACAGCCGACGGAGTTGGGATTCTATGAGTTCATCAACACCCAAGAGGGTGATGAGCGCAACCTGACAAATGAAAAACAGTGGAGCGGAGACCAATCGTTGCATTTTTACAATGATGCAGCTTTTGAGTGCAAGACAGAAACATGGCAGCGCGCCATCAAGTTCCGCAATCTTCCGCTTAAGGAGAACACGCCTTATCGCGTGTCATTCTATCTTACCGGAACAAACCAGTATACGCTGGACGGTGAGACTTACGAAAAGACAAAGGCCCGTGTGGCACTGATGCAGGGTGAGGAGAACGCCGATCTGCCTTTGCTCACAGCCGACAGCACACAGATTACTTACGACTTGTCTTATTTCCAGGAGGATGACAAAGGATTCCGTAAGTATACCATGATGTTCTTCTATGCCAATCAGGCAATTCAGCAGGAGTATTACAAGAATCATCCCGGCAATGCTTCAAACGAACTGGCACAGAAATTCTTCCTTACGCTCAACGTGTTCAACCCGGGAGATTTCTGGATTGACGATGTGAAGATAGAGGAGGGCGCAGAGATTGAGGGCATCACCTTTAACGGTGATGTGCTGAAGGTCAATTTCGGTTACAAGGTCAATGTGGCTTCGCTTGTTCCCGAGGGTAAGGAGCGTCTGCTGTTGCCTGCCGACTGTGTCACTGTAGGTCTGAAAGACGGCAAGCAGTATGGAATACTCAGTGTTGAGGCATGGAAAGACGGCAGTCTTTACATCTTCCTTGACGGAGATGATTATCCCGATGAGACCGAGGCCGACAATGTTGTTGTAACATTCAAGAACCCGGCTGATGAGGCTTGCCGTATCAAGTATACCGAGTCGTTGCGTCCGTATTCGTTTGACGAAGACACATCTGTGAAGGATTTCACTGAGAACGGTGCTACATACGACGACAACATCCAAGAGGTATATTCCTATGCATATAAGATTCCTACACTTGTAGGTGCAGTGCCTGAGGACGGTTCATTCGATCTGCCGCTTACCACAAACGAGTTTACGCTGTCTTTCGATAAGAATGTTAATACAGAGAAAGTTTCTGCAGCGCTGGTTAATGCCAACGGCAAGGAGGAAGAACTCACTGTGGCTACTACTGGTATGGCCGAAGTGCTGAAACTCACTCGTACAGGTGCAGAAGAGCTGGTAGCAGGCGAGTACAAGCTGACCATAACAGGTGTTGAGCCTGAGGTTGATCCTTACGATAATCCGGGTGAATACAGTATTACGCTGAATTTCGGTATGAGTTCTTCCGATCCTAACGATGTGGTTAAGGTGCTTTGGACCGACAGCTTCTCTGTAGTAGGTGCCAATAAGATTCCAGCCGGATGGACACTGAAGGCCGAGACAAACGACCTCGTTGGTCCGATGGATGCCGGTTCCGGTCCGCGTGTATTCGACGGCTTCTCTGGCGACTTCACCCACGCTTTGTATTATCGTATGGGTTATGCCGTATACGGTGGTAACGCTGACGACGAGGTACACCGTCTTGCACTCGAGGAAGGCAAGAAATATCAGGTGAGCTTCAATGCCGTGGCATGGAAGGCTGCACCGTTCGGACGCTTCGAGGTTCTCGATGAGGCTGATGCTACCGTTGCTTCTTACGACTTCCAGAATGTGACCAACCCCGCAGGCGAAGGTGCAAAGGGTAATATTACCGTGGGTGCTCACTCTATGACCTTTACAGCTCCGGCCAACGGAAACTACAAGTTGCGCTGGTCTACACTTGACAAGGAAGGCGGAGAGATTTCATACGGTGGATGGTTAGAGACATTGCTTGGCAACGTCAAGGTTCAGTATATCCCCAACAACGCCGGTGCTGCTTACAAGCAGGCTCTTGCCGAGGCTCTTGCCACAGCCAAGAACGCGTTGGCAAACAATTCCGGAGCACGTTTTGCCGGTGTGGCTTACGACGCTTTGGATGCCGCTATCAAGAAGTACGACGGTCAGGCATATACGGCACCTTCTGCATACGATGCTGCTGTGGCAGAACTGAATGCAGCTACATTAGCTTTGAGCAACCACCGTACACTTTGTGATACATACGACCCGATGCCTGCATTGGCTTGGGAGCAGGTGAAGAAGTTTGCCGACAGCAAGTTCAACGGTACAGACTATTACAAGGCATTGGAGACAACCATGAACAAATATGTTCTGGAGACATCCATTGATGAAATTGACCTCATAACCGAAAAGGTATCCAAGATTGATACCCTGATGACAGATGCTGAACTGGAGGCTGCCATTGCCGAGCTCGACAAGAATACCGCTATCGTGAAGAACATGTGTACTACACTGGCTGTAGACGAAGCGACAGGTCTGCACAAGCGTTCGGAGGTAGGTACTACAGGTGTGGCTGCCCTGACAGCACGTCTCGTTAAGGGTGCCGACGCTCTGACACGTCTCAACACACTGACAGGAAAAGAGGAGTTCACAGACTATATCGAGAAAGCAAATAACGCGCTTACAGATGACGATGCACTGGCTGAGGAGCTGAAGTATCTCGTATGGACCAAGATCAACACTACATTGGCAGATCCTGAAAACACTCTCTTCGCAGACAGAGTTGACGAAGTGACAATGGACAACTATAAGGACTCCATCGACATGACCGTGTTCGTGAAGAACCCGAACTTCTATATCACTACTCCTACCAATACTGATGTGACCAATGAGTCTGCCAACGGTTGGAATGTGAAGTATCTTGCAGGCTGGAGCGGCGGTTTCGTATGGTCTACAGGCTGGAGCTGGCTCGTAACCGACAAGTGCCCTGTTGCCGACGGTATGCTTACCAACTACAACTGCTCTTTCACTGCAACACAGGAAGTTACAGGTCTGCCTCACGGCTACTACAACATCAAGTTCGCTTACGGTGAGCGTGAAAATTATAATCCAAGTACTCAGAAAGATACTCTCAGCTATGCCTATATCAAGGTGGGTGAGGATTCTATAGCAAAGGGTACACGGGTTATCGGCCAGATATTCCCCTATTGCGAATCAGCTTCTCAGACTGTATTCTTCGAGAAAGTCAAGATTACTGACGGCAAGGTACTGCTTGGTATATACGGTGACACCGAGACTCACATGTTCTTGAATGAGGTTGTAATTACCATGGTTGACGAGGATACAGAATTCAACTATGCTACAGGAATCAAGGATATTGAGAATCAGACCGTCGCTCAGCCGGTGAAGACTGAGTACTTCGACCTTAACGGCCGCAAGAGAACCAATGCTCTGAACGGACTTACCATCATGAAGCAGACATTCGGTGACGGTACGGTGAAGGTGAAGAAGGTGCTGAAATAACCTGTAATACGTGGTGCTGAAAACCACGGTTTGAATCTTAATAGTTTCATTTTTTATGGTAGGCGGAGGTCATGTCATTGAGACAGGGCCTCCGCTTCTTTTTGACATATGTTGGATTCTCATCTCCGTTTTCGACAATCCAAATGAACAGAGCTGAAACAAGTCTCGTTCTGCTCTGTTCATTTGGCTTGTCGAAAACGTTTCTTCTTAAGTTGGTCAACAAAATCAAGCTACATTATCGTCCGAACATAGAATGGAGGCACTCTGGATTGATGCGTCCTGAATGGAGGCGCCTTGGATGGATGTGTCCAGAATGAATGCATCCTGAATGGAGGTGTTTTGGATGAATGCGTTCATTTTGGACACATCCATCCTATGTCCGGACGATAATGTAGCTTGATTTTGTTTACCAACTTGATTTTGTTGTTCAGCTTGATTTTGTTTACCAGCTTGATTTTGTTGTTCAACTTATTTGTTTATGTACATATTATTCTGAAAAAAACGCATTTTGTTTTTTTCGAAATAGAAAAGCCGCGAGGCCCTCTCTGCTTTCTTGACACACATTTTGGGTAGCCAAATCTTGCCGTAAGGCCCTCCCGACACTCCCGTAACGGCCGTTTTGCATTGCGAAACGGCCGTCGTTGCAGTCCAATAAGGGCCTTATTGCAAGGTGATAAGGGCCTCTCTGCTTTTATTACAAAGCCTCATTGACGTAACATACTGATAATCAGCGCTCCCAGTTTGAACAAAAAAAGACTGTTTTCGGGGCTTTGGTCGTAAATTGCATTTCATGTTCCGCTTAACATATGTTAAAGTAAAGATTTTTAAGAAAAGGCTTCAAGCCGGTTTGAAATGACATTCCCAATACATGGAATGTTGTAGGAAAAGCCGGTTAATCACGGTCCGGTCCCTTGTCTCAGGCGTTTGTCCGTGTTTGAAACATATTTGAAAGTTTAGGAAACATTATGAAAAACGATATATATGGGTATCTTGTTTAAAATGATTAACTTTGCTGTCATGAAGTTACGAAAAGAGTGTAATTTATTGGAAATGAGCGTAGGTTAATTGCTCATGATAGTAATAGGTTACGAATTAGTTAGTTATCTACTGCATCATCCTTCTGCGCGTTGCGTAACCTTCAAAGAACTCTTCGTATGCAAAAATAGAAATTAAACGGGAGATTTAGAAATAAATCTCCTGATTTTTTATCCTCACATATAAGTTTTTCCGTAAAAGCGGTTTTGTCCGTCGGCACACCATCGCCCAAAGAGATTTTGGACGAACGTATGCCGACTACCGCATAAGCGGAGAAAAGGGCTTTGCCTCACGCCTAAACAGAAGTTTAGACTGATGATGCAAGGCCCATTTCTTTTGCGCTTATGCCAGAAAGGTGCTTTTACGGGTTTCTGACGATTTTTCTTTTTTGCTGTTCCTTTGAGCCGTAAGCGGAAAGCCGCGCATGACCGCCCGATCCGTAAATGGAACAAGCCGTCATACACGGCAGGCAAACCGGGAAGAATGATTTTATCCGTCAGACCGGACACGCTCGGCCAGACATATAAAATCATACTTCCTTGCCGGTGGTTTGCC
>NZ_JABKKE010000035.1 GCF_013166575.1 Xylanibacter rodentium | reverse complement strand
AAGGAGAGCGACGTCATAAGGATGAAGGCACCGTCTGAGATATTTCCCGAATATTTCATCATACGCGTGAACGAGTTCAACAAGGTTGCGACAACGCCGCTGGAAGAATGGCTCGACTACCTCAAGAACGGACATATCAAGGATGACACAACGGCTCCGGGGCTCAACGAGGCAAAGCGGAAGTTGCAGTACATGGCCATGACAAGGCAGGAAAAGCTGGCATACGACAGGCACATCGATGCCATAATGATACAGAATGATGTCATTGATACGGCAAAACTCGAAGGACTCGTCGAAGGAAGAACTTTGGGAAGAGCAGAGGGAAGAGCCGAGGGAAGAGCGGAAGGAAGAGCGGAAGGACTCGTTGAAGGAAGAGCGGAAGGACTTGCCGAAGGACGCTCAGAAGGATTGGTTGAAGGTATCGAAAAAGGTATTACTGAAGCAAAACTAACACATGCAAGGAGCCTGAAGGCACATGGGATAAGCAATGATATTATATCCGATGTCACAGGTTTGTCGATAGAAGAAATAACTAAACTATGAATAGACACAAATTTTAATGAAAGGATAAAAGGTGAGGACTTACGCTAAAGTTCCTCACCTCTTTATATACAAGTTTATATACAAGCCAAGAACATTTATTGAAGTATAAGGCCGATATGCTTGCTGAAAACACTCACAAGACACTGTACTACTTTATATGTTTTGTCAAAATTATATAGTAAAAGTCGCTATCTACCAAAAAAATCTTCCGTCCCATGGATTCATATATTTGTAGAAGCATTAAGACAATAATAGTAATTACTTATGCAGAGAATGACTATATGGCAATTTTTGCATTTGACTTAATCCTAAAAAGTATATTTTTCATTCAAATAATCAAAATTTTTACCAAAAATATACGTAATAAAGAAAAAAAGCAGTACCTTTACAATCGACAACTACAATAACTGTCATCAGAATCATAACGAGTCTATAAGGTAACAACAAACTCTACATTGAAACCCCGTCCGACTACATCAAAAACGGACAGAAAAAATGTTGATACCATAAATGATACAGAATGCCAGTGATTGACACGGCTAAGTTCGAAAAAGATTGGGTTAAAATAATAACCACAGAAAACTTTGAAATATTTTTGGAGGCAATAAAAAGATATATTGAAATAAAGTAAAATACGTGTAAAGACTGGAAACACATGGAATAAGCAGTGGTATTATAACAATGTCACATGTCTTCGACAGAACAAAATATAGCTAAGCTATGAGTAAACACAGATTTTAATTAAAAGTAAAGGGTGTAAATTTCCTATGTTTTTGGAATTTACACCCTTTTAAAACTAATTATAGTGTTTAGTTGTATGGAAGAAAATATATTTTATTTATAAAAACCATTTCCACCATTACATAATAACTTTACGACTCTCTGTCTTACCATTGGCATAAGTAACTTTCTCTATTACAAGTCCTTTTGCATTTTTAGTAACCTTACGGCCAGACAAGTCGAAATACGCTTTGGAAGAAACTTTAGACACATCTGATGTCAAGTCGCTTATGCTTGAAGCCAATTCATTGGTAACAATGATTTCCAAATTCTCAGAGATACTACAAATTCCGGCAAGGCTAAGCCCACTTGTACCTTTTGCTAGAACAAGTCCTGCAAGAAACTTTTCGTTAGCTGGAGTAACGATCAAATTGTCATCCAAATCATTCCCAATGGCAAATGGCATATCCTCCAAACCACAGCTATAATATCCAGGTTGGCTATCATGTACAGCTGTACCTGTCACTCCAGGACCTGATCTAAACAAACCTATCCACTGAAAACTTTCAGAAACAAACCCTTCTTCGCCTCCCGAGATACACAACCAAGTTTTAGGCATGTCAAACAAAGCTCCCTGTACATAAATATTATTACCCAAAACAACAGCTTTTCCTTCTGTATTAACTGGCTCATTATCAGATGTTCCTGTTATGATAGTTTTGGTTATATAATCATCCATTCCACCTAAAATATCCAAATCAGAATAAATAGGAGTATCCGAGTAAGCAAGCGGTTCATTTCCTGTAGCAGTATAACATCCCACTAATTCGGGTATATACACCTCATTATTCTCCGGGAAATAATAGCCACCAAATGTTTCAGAAGAAGAACGTGTCATAACAGGATTACGGTTTTCATCACGGCTGAAATCAATTGATGTGACTACAATATCTTCGCCAATACCATTTGCTGCCGTAAGAATAACTTGATTGTTAATGAATGCCACGGAATCCGCACCAATTTGACTTAAAGAATTCTGTCCCTTAATGATGACGCCCGCAATAGCATACTCCAATCCCCATACATCAACAAGAAGTATTTCCGAATTTTGCTCAGTAGTCGTTGCTATCCGACTGGGAACCATACTGACAGGAACTGTACCGCCCAAAACATTTGCCTCCATAATACTACCGATCATATATGCCGGCATTGCCTGAACCTCTGCTTTTGCTGACGGCTGACGCAATACATTGCCTGTGATCGGCAATTTGGCAATATTCGCTTTCAGGCTTTCATGCTGAACTCCGGATGCTTTCAGTTCACTAAACATTTTATAATTACTGCGCACCTCCATTTTTTCCATTGACGGCTTGCTGATATCAGCAACCTTAGAAACCGCAACCCTTTGCGCCATACCACTGAATACAACTGCACATGCAGCCAATGTTAAAGTAAATTTCTTCATATACTTTATTTTTATTAATTAATAATCCGATTGCAAAGTTACACATTATTTATAACTTCGCAAACTTTTCAAGACATAATCAAGCGAAAAGGCATACAAAATCTTCATTTTGTCATTTTATACCGTCAAAAAGCATTAAAATGTATTCTATATGCATATAAAAACAGACAGTATCGTATAAATGCTTTTGTCATGTCATGCCTATAGAATCTTCTTCTATAATCCCAAAACTATACATGTATCGCATATCATTACAATAATACAATTGTTTAATTATAAAATGTCCTAAATTTATATAGAAAAAAAATCCAGCAATATTATGCACTCAACATGTGACATGAATATTGCTGGTACTATAGCCGGGCTATAATCTAAAAAACTATAAAATCCAAAAACCTTATTTAAATGCTATTTTTTACGCAAAACCGGTTCACGTACAGTCAGCACATTTGTACCTGTTGTGGACTCTGTTATAGACTCTACCGAATAACGATTAACGCGCATCAAATCAATGTCATGCCCCGCAACAGAACCATTATCGGCCAAAATACATTCCATACCCCCCGAACCTGACTTTGCAAGTTTGCCACTCATACTCCCATAAGTCTTGAACTGAGCACCACGACCATTGTTCGCCTCGGCACTTCCAACGGCAGTATACAGATAGTTACGACCGCTCATGCCGCATGAGACTCCCGCACTGAAAGTGATTTCGCCTGTAGCCTCAAAAGCAAAGGGTATACTATACTCAACGCCCTTTATAACGGTTACAAAAACAAGCGATGCGTCATTGTCTCCTACTGACAATGTTCCATTATAGCTGACATAGGATGTTCCTCCAGCATTTTTTCCAGAAAGAGTATATTCACCGAATACGTTAGAAAGTTCATACTGATAGAACTTTATTTCCCTATTATATTTTCCTGCGGTAACAATAATGGTTCCCTCACGGTCTGAACCAGAGACATTGTCCTCTATCTTAACACGCAATACATTCTCTTCCACTTTAGCCGACATCCAAGGTACTTCAGATGTTGCTATTACAGTACCGGAATGTTCCATTGGAAAAACAAGTTCGGAACCAAGATATACATTATTATATTCCGGTGCCGAAAGTGCAAAAACCATACCACGCTGCAGGACGCTCACCTTACGCTCCCCATTACCAGCCTTCACAGTAAGTACAGCACAACGACTCTCCAATGAAGGATTTTCCATAACGGAAACATCAATTACATTACCTTCAACAGTCGGTATACACCACTCTGACGAGCTTGTCACACTAATATTTCCCGAACCTTCAACAACAACTTTGGCAGATGAAGCTATAGAAGGCATATCCGAAGCCGTATTACTGATTATTGCAATAGTATCAGTACCTGCATAATAATTATCGTCATCACTACATGAAGTGACACACATCATTGCTGTAATTGCAAATATTATAGTCAGTATCTTATTCATAACAATCATTTTTTAACCATTTTTTTCATTCCATCCAAAAGATATGTATTGCCGAACATAAGCCATGATCTATGAGACTGGAAAAAACTGCCTACATCCGACCCATCCAAAGCGTCTCCATTTTGGAAACACCACAATATCACACCTCCTGAGACAAAATCCTCATATCCATTGCTCTCCACAATATATTCACCTTCTACTTTTGTATTGGCACTAACGACAAGACCTACCTGAGGAGACCAAGATAGATAAGAGCCATCTGGATCCAACATTGCCAATTGAATCTGTATTCCATTCTCTTCCCCTATGAACTGAGTGGAAATTGTCAAAGCGCCCCTTCCTTTACTATAGTTTAAAAGTATATCATATTTAGAATTGAGACCTTTCATAAGATATGCATCTCTCTCTTCCGTAGGTACAAGCTGTACGTTATAACGTGAATCAGCAGTATAAAGAGTATATTCACCCTCAAAAGTTGCATAATCTCTCCAATTGTCAGGACGGAAACAATCCATAGCAATCGTCTGACCGGCATTATTCATAGCTACCAGCTGCAATTTCTCACTATCGTAATCAAAACTGTTGAACGCTACATCTCCCGTACCGAGAGAAGAATGCAGACGTATTCCTGTAGATGTATATGTGAATGGCAGGCTATAACTAAACATCGCGTCATCCGGTGCGGTAAAGTCCACATGCCTGTTATCTATATCGAAAACAGCTTCCACATCAAGATCTCCTATTTTCCCCTTTGCAGTGCTAAAAACCAATTCTTCAACCATGTTGCGAACATTGCGGATATATGTTTCTGCGGGAACAGAAAGAGGATACATATACATGATATTCTGAGTCTTCTTACCTTTCAGTACAATCTTTTCAGGTGTTGCACTAAGTACAAGAAACTCAAAATCAGCATTCATTCCTTCATAGTTATTCTGACTTGGAGTTGCCATATCATGAAGGACTTTATTATAGGTATCAAAAGCCAATACCGGCCCATTATCTGTTGTCAGCTTATAATATGATGTACACGCTTCAGGTATACGTTCGGAAGATGCCGTACACGTAAGTTCATCAAACTTTACAGCAAACGCATAACCTCCATAGGCCATGTCTATACCTGCATAATAGTCCATTACCCATCCATTTTCCGCACCTGTCAGTATATCCTTTGTATGCATCAACGTCTGCTGCAAACGATCACTCGATGATGAATCAAATACATCATCCTGATCTTTCAAACAAGATGTAAACAGCATGGGTATAGCACAAAACAGTAATATCGCTATCTTTTTTATACTATTGTTCATAATCAATTTAATTTTAGTTTACAGTCAAATCGGTCAAATCTATCTTACCATCAACAATATCATGCTCCCGACGCAATATTGATTCACGAAGTTCATCTATATCAATATTCCATGTCTCTTCCATATAATTGCGCACAATATCCAACTTCTGCTCCAAAAGACCACGTCCATTTGCAGGATCATCAACAGTCCCTTCTGCAGTCTTCATCCATTCATCCCATTGTTCCTGAGAATTTGTCAAGTATGTAGAAAGCATCTCCGCAAAGTCCTCGCGATGGGAATTTTGAGAATAATTTGTTATGAAGCCACGTTGCAAATAATCCTCACCAAATTCAGGATTACTCCACTTATCAGCTAAATATCCAGGAGTAATAAGTTGGAAAGATGAAGGATATTCGTAAGTCTGATGCAGAATATGACTGAACTCATGATGTATGGTCTTCAGATAGAACGTATTCAGATTATCTATATTGTCTTTAAATCTGTCTATATAATTAACCCCCATGAGGGTAATCTTTCTTCCGCCCTCTGCTGTACCCAATTCAAATGTCCCATTATTGCGATAATGAAATTCTCCCTCTAAATAAAACAGCTTGGGGAAATATTTACATGTAAATTCCATTCCAGCCGTCTCTATATAAGCATCTATACAACTATATTTGACAATATGGGCCATTTCCACGGCTTGATCGTACTGAGCCGGCACTGTATAATAGTTCTCGTCACTTTCATTATATTCGTAACGATACTTCACAGCTATATTGAAAGGCTGAACATAATTGACATCAAGCCAATAGTCAAAAGGAGTTTTGTCTTGTTTGTCTGTAGTTATTACACTATCAGAAGACAAATCATCCTCTGAACATGAAACTGTAGTAAATATAGCCACTCCAGCCAATAATATTGAATATATGGTGTTCTTTCTCATTGTTTATTCTTGTTTTCGCATTAATAAAAACATCGCTTCTACTCAAAAGGCAGTTTAAAATCCGGATCCAAGCCATAACGTCCAGGGTTGGCTTCCATACCGACCGATGTAACTTCCATTGGCAACTGGATTGCACGTCGAGGATCATTTGCCAAAAGTGAATCGACAAGCGTTTCCGGTTCACTCGACGAATTCATTACACGACGTGTTATATTTATACCGTAACGCTTTACATCAAACCAACGAAGTCCTTCATGTATAGTTTCAAGACGTTTGAAATTAAGTACACAATGCAACATGCTCTCTTGTATACTACCCTCTCCCTCAATAGCAAAAGCAGGATAAAGATGTCGTTTTTGAGAAGGAGCAAAAGATGTGTAATAATTCATATTATCATAATACTGCTTAACAGTCTCTGGTGTAAGAATCAGTGATGTCTTTGCCCAATTCTGCATCCACACGGTCAGATCCTGACAAGCCTTGTCATATTGTTTCAGCATAACATAAGCCTCTGCACGCTCCAACAAAGAAATATCGGCTCGGAAAGGAACTGCTACAGTATGAAAATATCCGGTTTTTGATACAGGATCTTTCTCCTCAAACATCATTGGAGTCTTTGCGACCAAGGCCCTGTCCATCGTACCTCCCTTGAAAACAAGTGGCAGACAACGCATCATCGTATATCCTCCCCAAATATTATTTGCCTCTAATGTTTCATTCTTAGAAATGAAGCTATTATGAGAATACTTTGTGGCATTGATGTAATTGCTGAAGAAAATACCAGCACTAGAAACAGCTGTTGTCATCAGGAAATTACACTTTGCCGATGCTTTAATATAAAGATTATTTCTTGGATCCAAATTGTTTGTTATACCATATGACGCCATCTCGTCCCAATCACGCAACAAGGATTTCGGTGCTGTACCAAGACAAATATTTGCACATTCCAAAGCTTTATCCCATTTCTCATAAAATAGATAGAAACGCTCTGCAAAGGCATAGGCAGCCTGCTTGTTAAAATGATATTTAGGCTGTTTATAATGCGTATCGCCAACTAAAGGAAGTGCTTCTTCAATATCTTTCTCCATTTTCGAATATACTTCAGCCACTGTTCCACGGTCATAATGTGGATTCAGTCCGGCCTCAACTGTTGTCATATAAGGTATACCTAAATCTTTAGCACTAGTATTGACATTATAATTTTGGCAGAACTCATTTACCAATATAAAGTGATGGTAAGCCCTGCAAAGCAACGCCTCGCCCTTTGCCTCCTTCATCTTCACACTCAGTGGTTCTGGAAGTTCTTCTATTGCCTGAAGAGCATGGTTTGCTGCGGATATGGCAGAATAACTGCCCTGCCACATATTCATCACGCCATCATTATCAGACTCTTTCATTTCATTCCATGTATAAGCCTGATTTATAAATCTGTCATCATATTTTGAATAGCGAGGTCCCATATCATCAGTATTGTCTGACAGACATTCATTAATGATAGCATAGCTATGAGAGGTATATGCCGAAGTAAGCAGCGAAATAATCTTTTCCTCTGTATCGAGTTCTGTACGGTTGTCTGGATTCTCGTCAAGAAAATCATCACATGAAATTAAAGACATTCCTACGAAAAGAGACATTCCCAATATATATAATAATTTGCTTCTCTTCATTTTTTCGTTCTTTTTCTGTTTTTTTAAATACCTACTTTCAAAGTCAAAGTAAACTGCTTAGGCATAGGTGATGCTACACCACCTGTATTGAAGAATTCAGGATCCTGACCATTAAGTTTTTTATCTGCATAAAGAAGAAACAGGTTAGTAGCCTGAAGTTTCAACGATAGATTTGAAACTCTCAATGCCTGAATTATGTTAGAAGGGAATTCATATCCAAGAGAAATATCTTTCATACGAATGAAATCACCTTTGGCAACACGTTCCGTACTATAATTATAAGCCTGATATGCCTTGGTGAGATTAGCATCATTCTTGTTCTGGATCTTACTTGCTATAACAGGAATTGTAGTACGCTTTTCATCACCTGGCACTGTCCACCGGTTATAAAACTCTTTAGGCATAGATGTCAAATCGTTATATTCATTTGAGAAAATCGGATCCAAACGAACAACATTACCAAACGAATATGTAATAAATACATTCAAGCTGAGTCTCTTATACTTGAACATATTGCCCAAACTTCCTACATTTGTTGGTTCTGATGGACCTTCGTACTTCAAAAACTTCAACTTTTCCGGATCATACTCCTGCACATTTATGCCAGAAACACTAATATTTCCATCTTGATCCAAAAATGTCGGCAAGCCTTCCCCACTCAATCCCATAAACGGTATTGAGAATATACTCCCACGTGGGTAACCAACCATAGAGAAACCGTTTCCTGACAGATACTCATACATACGGTTCATTGTGTTCAGTTCTGTTACCTCATTCTTCATATAACTATATATGAAATCCGTAGACCATGTAAAATCCTTCGTCTTGATATTCACTGTACTAAGAGAAAGTTCAATACCGCTTGATTTCATCTTGGCTACATTACCATATTTAGACTGTTCTCCTCCGACAGCCTCTGTCGATACAATACCAATAAGATCGAAGTTACGACGAGTATAGGCATCAAACGAGAAATTAATTCGGTTATCCAAAAAACCGGCCTCAAGACCGAAATTAAATTCATGTTTCTTTTCATATGTAAGATCCTCATTTGCCAAAGCGTCAATATACAATGCAGACTCTGTAACATCTGCAGAAGGACGCCATGGATTTTCAGCCTTTATCACCACACGCGAATTTGTCACAAAAGAAGGACCTCTATCCGCCGTAAGCGAATAAGATAGTTTAAACGTAAGATTTGACAATGCTGGACTAAGTTTTTCAAACCAACTTTCCTCATGTACATTCCATGCACCGGATACGTTCCATGTAGGCAACCAACGAGCACTGCGGCTCTTTCCCATTCTGTTGGTTCCTTCATAACGATATGTACCGGTTATCGAATAACGCTTTTTCCATGAGTATGTAGCCACACCTACAAAAGCAGCACTACGTTCCTGAGTATTTGTCATTTCATAGTATTGGGAATTCTCTTCCTGACTTTTCTTGAATACAGCATACGCCCATGACGGAATTTCACCCATTTCATACTGCATACCCCATCCACGGAACCATGTATAGTGTCGTTCTGTATTGTTAACCTCCATGGCACCGTATAGATTTAATATATGGTCTTCGTTAAACACATCATTATAAGAAGCCGACGCACGGAAGTCATAACCGAACATACGATTGTCTCTACGATCTATTATGCCACCGTTTGGCAATACAGTAACAGGCAATGCATAAATATCGTCAGGATTTGTATAAAGGTAATTATTCCTGTCACGGATAGCCGTTGTGCCCATAGCTCTGTATGCTTCGGCTTGATTGGAATTGTCTTTAACATTATGTTCTTGAGTGGTTGCTGCATATTTTATGGCTCCCAAAGCCGTCAGTTCGACCTTGTTTATCGGCTTGTATGATAAAGAGGCCTGCATTCGGAAATCAACCACATTAAGGTCCATATAGTTATTCTCCAATTCATGGAACACATTAAACGGAGCATAATTACGAGTATAGAAAGTATTCGGATCCAAAGCACGTGATGTGTTAAGCGCATATGAATAAGGGTTGATGTCAAAAGCACGGCTTACCTCACCTGTAACTGGATTGGTTGTAGAACTTATAGTACCCGGAGCTGTCTGTTTACGATAAGATGCATTACCTATAAGTCCTGCGCTGAGTTTGGATGATAACTTGTAGTTGGCATTAAAATTCGCAGTATATCGTTCTACATCACTCTTTTTATACCATCCCGGATCATACATTGCACTTACAGATGCATAATACTGAGCCTTTTCTGTTCCAGCTGTGATACTGACAGAATGATTGTGCTGGATGGAATTTGAAAACAGCTCCTTAAACCAATTGGTGTTACGGTATTCTGCCGCTCTCAGATAATTCGCCCTTGCCTCTGAGGTATTTTGCAAGAAGAACTGTCCTGTAGCCGGATCATATTCGCTCATAAGCTGATACATCTTACCATATACTCCACTATTTGCGGCATTTGCTGTTTCTGCATAGTTCAAGTATCCTTTTTGCTGCAATTCCTGATATATACCCATTTGATCCTGAGAATTCATAATATTGAATGTCGAATAGCTCGGTATCAGACGCATCGTATATTCACCGGTATAGCTTATACGAGCCTGCCCGGCTTTACCTTTTTTGGTCGTTACCACTATCACACCTGCCATAGCACGTGCACCATACACAGATGTAGCCGACCCGTCCTTAAGAATTTCAAAACTCTCAATGTCATCAGAGTTCAACCCTGCTATAGCAGAACTTATAAGAGTATTGGCATCACCAGAAGAAAGTTGGTCTGCACTTACATCGACCACATCTTCCATAATAACTCCATCAACAACCCAAAGAGGTTTAGAATTTCCATAAATTGATGTAGAACCACGAACACGGATTTTAGGAGCGGTACCAAAAGTACCTGATACGTTCTGCACCGACACACCGGCAGCCTTTCCTTCCAAAGAGCGACTAATATCGGCAACACCATCAAGTTTTGCTGATCCTGCGTCAATCTTTGTAGTTGATCCAGAGAACAGACGTTTATCCATCTTCACCATACCCGTCACCACGACGTCACTCAAAGTATTGGCATCTGCCTGCAACGTAATTTTCATGTTCGGTTTCGGTGTCACGGTCTGTGTCACCATACCGATGTAGCTTACCTGAATCTTCTTACCTTTGGGCACATTCAGAGTGAACTGTCCGTCGATATTGGTCGTGGTTCCGGTCTTCGTGCCCTGTACGAGTACGGATGCACCGATGACCGGCTGACCGTCATCTTGAGACAGCACGGTTCCCGTCACCTTTGTTTGGGCAAACGCCATTCCTATCGACAGGAACAGGCATGCCAAAATCATGGTTAATTTTTTCTCCATAAAAACTCTCTCTTTTACTAATGTTTTATAAGTTTGTTACAATTTGCAAAATTACACAAAAATTCCAAATTAAAGCATTAAAATAAAAAAAAAGCATTATATATTATGTGTATTACCGCCAAACAGATATATAAAACGGCTTTTATGATTCTAAAATGAATAAAAATCCGTTGTTTAACTTGCAAAATGAAAGGCTTAAAGGCTGCTATTCACGTAACACATGTACAAGTGATGCGGGACAGTTCTACAGTATACGGCAATAACGGATACAACAGACTGTCTGTCATTGATTTGATGTCCGTATAAGGGGTTTGCCACCGATATACGACGCCATCTCCGAAAAACTGGAGCCTGCCGAACCATAGATGCATTGTGTGCGCGCCAGAGTGTACATGTCGGCCAGTCCGCCGCGTATACCGTCGACATTGCCGCGGAAAGCCTCTTCTCCGGCCGTTATGATGCGATTGCCGAACTCTTCGCGCATTTCGCGTTTGACGTCCTCACTGTCTGTGGCAAGAAATATTTTAAGGTCAGCATAGGATTCAAGCTCTTTCCGGCCGGCATCTATGAAAAACTGCGTCGGACTTTTCTCTATCGACTCCATATTGTCGGTACGGCGTATGTGCATGCCTATTGTGTGTGCAGAAAACATACATTCATTTCTTTCCACCTGTTCCATCACGCCACGCACCGGGCGGAACAACTTGCCGTACAGTGTATCAGGAAAACTGCCGAACACCTGATAGCAACTCATGTAACAGCGGTGGCCGCGTTGCCATGCCTCGAAGTCAAAGCCCTGACGCTTGAGCGGGGTCACCTCACGTTCATATATCCGTGATTTATAGTGGGGGGGGTAAACGAGCATTTGCAACAGCTTAGGTATCCATAGATTCTTTCGTCGCGGACGGTCGTTGACAATAAAATCCAAGATACGGGCCTCACGCAGATCGAACAACGACGGATCTACAGGCTCGAAGATATCATTGAATGCCGCGTTCAACGCCCAATCGCGAAACCATACCACCTGCAAGCGTGAGCCGGTCGCCTCACAAAGACTGTATGCAGATGCCACTGCTCTCATTCGGTTGGCCAGTCCGCCGGAAGGGACAAGCGTCAATGTTCCACTATTCATACCCAATATGCGTTACCGGCACAAAAGTAGCTTGTTATTTTGATATATACAAGTTTTCATGGCAAATGTTTCATAGAGCCGGCGATAAAACGCGTCAAAGTACGACATTATTTATTTCGGTGATATGGGATTTCGCCATTTATATGTAAATTTGCACCGGTAAATCAAGTTAAACGATGTTCTGACAGCATACAATGAAACTATCAAACATATTCGGTATCAGGCGCGAAGAGCGTACGGTAATACTCGTGGCAGCGGTGCTGATGGTGGCACTCAACGGACTGATGGTGGCCTACAACCATGATTTGTTCACCCGCGGGGGCAACATTGCCTACTACAGTCTTTTCACCAAATACTTCGTAGTATCCGGATACGACGATTATACGTATATCACACTGTCTACCGGCAAGATGATATACGCGCTTTACCGCCACCCGTTGTTCACGCCTATGATGTATCCGCTGTATCTGTTCAACCACTGGCAGATGCAGTATACGGAAATGAACATGGCCATATATATCGTCGCGGCGGTTATGGTGGTGTGCGGTATATGCTCGTTTCTGTTTCTTTACCGCATTCTCCGTCGTGTAACAGGTTTGAGCCGCACCGATTCGTTTCTGCTCACGCTGATGTTCTATTCGTTCGCCCATGTGATGATAAGCTCGTTCGTCCCCGACCATTTCGGCATTTCGATGTCTTTGCTGCTGCTTACACTCTACGCAGCGGGCTACCATCTGCGCGACGGCAGCTGCATGGGACCATGGAAGACGATGCTGCTTTTTCTGGTCACATCGGGAATCACGCTGACCAACGGCGCCAAGACAATGCTGGCCGCATTGTGGTGCGGGGGCAGGCGTTTCTTCGATCTGCGGTACCTGTCGGTGGTGTTCATACTGCCGGTGATGATTCTTTCAGGGGCATATACATATCAATACTATACCGTCCAACTGCCCAACGAACGCCTGGACTCCATACGTGGCGCACAGCGCATGAAGACCGACCCCAAGTTTGCCGAGGCACATCGCAACCATGAGGAATGGAAGAAGAAACACAAGGGAACCAAGATTATAGACAGCGAACTGTTTGAATGGACAGACAAATCCATGTCGCGCTGGGACGCTGCCGTTGAGAATGTCTTCGGAGAGTCCATACAGCTTCACCGCAGATATCTGCTTCAGGACGGCAACAGCAACCGCCCCGGATTTGTCACTTACGACTGGTGGCTGAACTATGCCGTCGAGGCCTTGATCATACTTCTCTTTGCGGCCGGACTGTGGTTCGGACGCCGTGACAAGTTCATCCACTTGTGTCTGTCATGGTTTGCCTTGGACATGACGCTGCATATGGTGTTGGGATTTGCCATCTTCGAGAATTACATAATGACAGCCCACTGGATTTTCATCATTCCCATAGCCATATCCACATTATTTAAAAGCGCGAAAGCAAGATGGCGCCTGCCGTTGCGCGGGCTAATCGCCGTAATAACGCTTTTTCTATGGATATACAACGGAACACTGATAGTAGAGTATCTGCTTTAGCCAGAATGATTCATAGACAAGCGCTCTTGAATAGAACAACAGGAATCCGGGCATGGTAACGGGGGAGATATCATGCGTGGTAACAGGTTGTGTCTTGAATGGTAGCAGGGGGTATCATGCGTGGTAACAGATTGTGTCTTGAATGGTAGCAGGGGGAATTATATACATGGTAACAAGTGGAATCATGCATGGTAGCAGGTTGTGTCCTACATGGTAGCAGGGGCGTCCTGAAAGGACAACGAGCACATAGCCCGGGGCAAAGCGTAGCGGCACCCCGGGAATCCATGTGTTGGATTCCCCGCGCCCTGAAAGGGCAAAAGCATAAAACCATATGGGGTATATATAATGTAAATACCTGATAATTAATGCTTTTGCCCTTACAGGGCGAATGGATACAATCGTGTTGTCCCCGGGGTGCCGCTACGCTCTGCCCCGGGCTATGTGCTCGTTGCCCCGTTGGGGCGCGTTCATTCAGGGTGCATTCATTCAAGGTGCGTTCATACTATGTCCGGACGATAATGTAGTTCCATTTTGTTGACTAACTTTACTAACTTAAAACAATGCACTCTATTTTGATTTACAATGCCATACACACATCCTCCAAATTCCGGAAGACCCATATTTTGCCGCTTACCCGAAGTCAAGCCTAGCCGGCCTGTGGGTTTTCCGTTGTTCCACGGGCGGATACTTCTGCAATCCCGGATAATGGTTGTTCAGATATGTCTCCACGTCTGCCGGAGCCGCCACCTCCAACGGCCCGAATGTCATGGTCTGAAGATTGTTGATGCTTCCGACGGATATATGGTCGCAATCGGTCGACATAAGATTGTAGCGGTCGGCCCCGCATCCGTTGAACATTGTCTGTATTCCGGTCATCAGCCTGTATATGGCGCTTTTGGGCAATACGGCGTTCGTTATGCGTGTCATGAGACATGGAACGAATCCCCGCGGACGCGGCTCGGGCACCTCACACTTTCCACACCATTTATATTGCCACACTTCCTTGGCTATGAAGCACGCATTGAGAAACCCCATGGCATGAAACTGTATCTTCTCGGCCGTGCGGCTTCGCGGGACTTTGTCGAACGGGAAGACGTCTACAAATATACCGTGATGCATCGGAACCCTGCTGAACATGCTCTCGAGAAACAACGTATTGTGTTTCCTTACTTTCGCAAAGAAAAAAGGCGCGTGCCTGTCCGTCTTGTACCACTGCAGGAAATAGTCCTTTCCAAGCTCCGCCGGAGCCTCCGCAAGAAATCTGTCATAGTCCTCGCGCGTCATTCCTATATCTATATCGTCGTCCCACGGTATTATGCCTTTCCAGAAGAAAGCGCCGATACACGTACCTCCTATGATGAAATATCTGATGTTGAGCTTATGGCACACGCGTATCGTCTCGTGCAGTATGTCATACAGAGTGTCGTGCAGCCGGCTGAGTTCCTCGTCGGTATATTGGTATTCCATATATAATAATGTGTATTTTATTTCCTTATCTTCGATTTCACGAACAACATGCACTCGTCGAGCGTGCTGCGGCTCACAAAGCGCATCACAACATAATACAGCGCGGCGGCCGTCACTATGCGCACACCCATAAGCAGACGCAGGTCGCCAATGGCGGCGGTGATACAGTGGGTGGCTGCCATCACGGCGAGAGCCGACAGCGCAAACGGCATTATGTCGGCCAGAATCATGCCGAAGCCGTAACCCGTGAACCGGCGGACAAAGTGATGCCACACGAACACCCACAGCGTGTTAAGCACCACATATACCGTCACCATGGTGTGTATGCCGTAGCGGTAGAACACGGTCATGAGAACTATCTGGAGCAGTCCGAGACACACGTTGCACATCATATATGTGCCGGAATGCCCCTTGCTCACCACAAGATTGGACAACAGTGTGCTCAGCGGCATGAACGCTCCGCCAATGCAGAGAATCTTGATGAGCACGGCGCTGGCCTCCCACTTGTCGGTGATGGTGATGACGATGAACTCGTGCGCCACCAGACCGAAACCGAACAGCATGGGGAATGATATGAATGCCGTTACGCGCATCAGTTTGCGCAGTGCCGCCAACTGGCGGTCGCCGTTGTCTTTCAGCTCCACGAATATTGGCTGGGCCACTGTCTGCACCATACCCTGCAGAGTGTAGAAGCACTTCGAATTCCACTGATATGCCTGATTGTAGTAGCCGACATCGCGCTTGGAGAAGTGCAGACCGAGCAGGATATTGAGTACGTTGGTGTTGATGTGGGTGATGATGTTGGACAAAAGCAGCTTGCAACTGAACCGGAACATGCCGCGTACAGGACCGAAATCGACGTGCAGCGACGGACGCCACGGGGAGTAGTGCCACTGCAGCGAGGTGTGGATCGAGATGAACACTATGCTCTGTGTGGCCAGTGCCCAATATGAGAATCCGCCGAAAGCCAGCGCCACGCCCACGCCACTCGATATGAGCACTGCCGCAAGTCCGCTCTTGGCCTGCTGTTTGGCTTTCAGATTCTTGAACAGCCATGCCGACTGTACGGTGCCCAGACCGGCTATTACAAACCCCAGGAAAGCATACCGGCAGAGCGGCACCAGCTCGGGCACGCCATAGAACCGGGCTATGAGCGGGGCGGAGAAGAACAGCAGCGTATATAGCATGACACCCATGAGGATATTGAACCAGAACACCGAGTTGTAGTCGCGGTCTGTCGGATTCGGAATATTTGCCAGCGCCGTCTTGAAGCCGCTGTTCTGCAACTCGTTGGCCACAAGCGAGAACACACTTATCATGGCTATCATGCCGTAATCGTCGGGCGACAACAGACGGCCGAGGATGATGCCGAACACCAGTCCCAGCAGCTGCTGACCGCCGTTGCTTATTCCTCCCCAAAGTAGCCCGTTGGCCGTTTTCTCTTTCAATGACTCCATTGCACGTATTCCGATTTGCACCGCAAATTTAACTATAATCGACAGATAATCAAAGAAAAAGACGCAGTATTTGCGGGCAAACCGGCCCGGCCGCCTGATAATATCCCAAATCGGGGCTGTGTCAAAATATAGATATCGCAAAAGGTAGGGACTTTACCTTTGCATATGAAATTAAAAATCATAAAAAAGTAGTAAAAAGAAATAGGTTTTCTTACCTTTGTTGTATAAAGGAAGTCAACCTTCCCACGGAGTATCCCAGCGTAGGGAATAGGCTTTGAGCCTTTAATAT
>NZ_JABKKE010000034.1 GCF_013166575.1 Xylanibacter rodentium | reverse complement strand
CTTGGGGGCGCGCCCCCAAGAGAGGACGGACAATAATCTGAAAGAGGTAATTCCTAAATCAAAATTTTGCACTTCGATTTGGAATCTTCAAAAATCAGACTGAAATGCTGACTTGAAATAAAAATATACGGCGGCCATACTTTTTTTGACGAAATTAAACTACCCTTGTATCCAGACGAGTGACAATGATAGCAACTCACAGCAATGCGCAGAAATCAACCTGATTACCAATTAGTTACCTCTATTTTACCCTTTCTTTCAAACCTCTTTATAAATAAAGAGATTATAAAGTTTTCCAGAATTACTAAAAAACATGATATCTTACTCTGCAAGGGGAAATATTAAGAAAAGAAATACTATAACAAGTCTACAAAGGAATTCCGCCGCCATCCCCAAGCCCCATCTGCCTCCCGAAAAGGAAAGACCGTAACGTGAATGGAAGATGAGGAATATCCAGGGTTGACTCACCGTATATTGCCGGTATTGCACTGATTCTATCTCGGGAAGCGCAAAAGAATGTAGTGATTATTCTGAAAAAACGCATTTTGTTTTTCCAGAAATAGAAAAGCCGCGAGGGCCTCTCTGCTTTTTTTATACGTATTTTTGGCATGATTGTCTTGCCGTAAGGGCCTCCCGACACTCCCGCAACGGCCGTTTGACGATGCAATAAGGCCTGTTTCGCAATGCAATAAGGCCGTTATTGCAATGTCAAACGGCCCTCTCTGCTTTCTTGACAAAGCTCTATTCTCGTAACGTACTGACTGTCAGTGCTTCCCATTTGATCCAAAATCCGCCATTTTCGGACCGTCGGTAAGGAATTGCACTTTCGATGTCGCTTAACATATGTTAAAGTAAATATTTTTAAAAGCAAAGTAACTGAAAAGAAACATCTGTCCCTTATGCCCTTATATCAAAAACACAAAAACCATGCCTCCATGTCAATATTGAAAATGAACGAGCGTTTTATTTGGATTTTAGCGGAAATAGCAGTAAGTTTGCATCATCAAAATGTGAAGACTCAATGAAACAATACATATATCTTCTGATTTTCACCATTGCATGCCTGTCTGCAACGGGTATGCCCGGATATGCCGTACCATCGAAAGAGACATCGCAGAAGACCAAGTATCCCGACAGGAAATCATATATCTACCGTTTTGTACTGCGCGACAAACAAGGCACACCATTCAGTCTGGAGCGTCCCCGCGAATTTCTTTCACGCAAGTCAATAGAAAGACGCCGCAGGCAAAACCTGCCCGTAGATTCTACCGATCTGCCGGTGAATCCGGACTATATCCATATGCTCGCCACTGCCGGAACAAAGATTATCGGCACAAGCCGATGGAACAACTCGGTGCTGGCAGTGACCACCGACACCGCAGCCATAGCCCCTCTGCGCCGGCTCGGCTGTGTGAAAGAGTGCACGATGGTATGGCAGTCGCCCGACAGCATCATACCTCTGTCCAGACACTACAACTATCACGATACGTTCAACAGCTGGGATTCGGTGAAAACATCACCCTACGGAGCATCCGAAAAACAGATAGCGACACTCAACGGCATGGCACTGCACAAGAAAGGATATACCGGACAGGGCATGACGATAGCCGTGCTCGACGGCGGATTCCGCAATGCCGACAAGATACCGGCTATCAGCAGGATAAGAAAGGCCGGCACGCGCGACTTCGTATACCCTCCTTCAAAGAACATCTACCGCGAGACAGACCATGGCACAAAGGTACTATCCGTCATGGGCACCCACGTGCCACATATATATATAGGTACTGCACCTGCAGCCACCTATTGGCTGTTGCGCTGCGAAGACACCCGGACAGAACAGCCGGTGGAGGAAGACTACTGGACAATGGCTGCCGAATTTGCCGATTCCGTAGGGGTCGACGTGATTAACAGCAGCATCGGATACAATCAGTACGACCACCACTACGGCGACCACCGCTATCATGATATGAACGGCCGTACCACGCTGATATCACGCTCGGCCTCAATGTTGGCCGGAAAAGGTATCGTTCTCGTATGCAGCGCCGGCAACAGCGGTATGGGATCATGGAAGAAAATCGTATTTCCGGCCGACGCCGATGATATAATAACTGTGGGCGCGCTGACACCACAACTCGTCAACGCTCCATTCTCCGGCATAGGACCTACACAGGACGGACGTGTGAAACCCGACGTGATGGCTCCCGGCAGCCCCGTATCGGTAATATCCGGCCGTGGCACAGTGGCACCGGACATAGGCACATCATTTGCCTCGCCCATCGTCTGCGGCCTTGTGGCATGTCTTTGGCAAGCTCATCCCGAAATGACAGCCCGCGACATCATAGAAACGGTGAGGCGGTATGCGGACAACTATGCCACCCCCGACAATATTTTCGGATATGGCATACCGGATTTCAAATCCGCACTGGACTCCCTTCCCAAAAACAGAGTAGAGTAAAATGAAGACAATATCCCTCCTCGAACTCAACCTAATGGTGCGCGGCACTATAGAGCGCGGACTGCCTGACGAATACTGGGTAGAAGCAGAATTGTCCGAAATCCGAGAGTCGCACGGCCACTGCTACATGGAACTTGTGGAAAAAGACCTGCCGGGCAATACCCCCGTGGCACGCGCACGGGCCACATGCTGGCGGCAGACATGGGCCATGCTGCGCCCCTATTTCGAACGGACCACGGAGCAGACATTCCGTGCCGGACTGAAAGTACTGCTGAAAGTTTATGCACAGTTTCACGAGGCTTACGGCTTCTCATGGATAGTGACCGATATCGATCCGGCATTCACCATGGGCGACATGGCCAGAAAACGCCAGATGATAATAGCCCGATTGAAAGAGATGGGTGTGTTCGACCTGAACCGCGAACTGGAAATTCCTATGTTTGCACAGCGCATCGCCGTGATATCGAGCGAGACGGCTGCGGGCTACGGTGACTTCTATCGGCAACTGACAGACAATGAATATGGCTTCACTTTCGAAATAAACCTGTTTCCCGCCATTATGCAAGGCGAGCGTGTGGAACAAAGCATCATAGCAGCCCTCGACAAGATAAACGCCCGCTGTGACGATTTCGACTGTGTGGTGATAATCCGTGGCGGCGGTGCAACAAGTGACATGTCGGGGTTCGACACGCTGGCACTGGCTGAGAATGTGGCAAACTTTCCTCTGCCCGTAATCACCGGAATAGGACACGACCGCGACGAATCGGTGCTTGACATGGTGGCCAACACAAGAGTGAAGACCCCGACGGCTGCAGCAGCTCTGCTCATCAGCCGGCTCAAAGCCACGGCCGACCGCATAGAGCGCTGCGGCGAGACAATAGCACACACAGTGAAGCGTCGCATGGAGAGCGAGCACATACGCATGGAGCGGATGGCCGAACGCATACCGGCACTGTTCTCGGTGGTAAAGACACGACAGCATGCACGGCTCGACAGCATGGCCGGACACATGGAGAGTGCATTGGTGCGTCGCCTCGACCGCGAGACCCACCGCCTCAGCATGATGTCAAATGCCGTCACACCGCTGGCCGAACGGCGTATAACAGCAGAACGCCATCGCCTGACAATGCTTGACCAACGTGTTCAGGCACTCGACCCTGCCCTGCTTCTGCGCCGTGGCTACAGCATCACACTTCACAACGGACGGGCCGTACGCGACGCCTCGCAGCTTGCTCCGGGCGACAAGATAGTGACAAAAGTAGAAAGAGGCGAGATACGGTCGGAGGTGGTTAAGGCAAATACCGTCATTTTGCAGCAACAATAAATACAGAACAACAAAGAAAACAGAATAAGACAATGGACAAGAAAATGAAATATGAAGACGCCGTGCGCGAACTGGAACTGATAGTACGACGTATGGAAAACGACGAACTCGACATCGATTCGCTCGGTGAGCAACTCAAAAGGGCGCAGGAGCTGATAGCGCACTGCAAATCGAAACTGTCAAATACCGACAGTGAGATTAAGAAGATACTCGGCAAATGAAAGCCCGATAAGTAGGATTATATTCTTTTTTAATGTCAAAATGTTGCGGATATTCGATATTTTAACTAAATTTGCAATGTTTTCATTAATCAAAATGAACAAAGTGGCCCACTCATACTCTGCCATGGCGAGAAAACAAGCATGTAAATGAACGTTTTCGTTAAGCCAAATGAGCAGAGTGAAACTTGTTTCAACTCTGCCATGGCGAGAAAACAAGCATGTAAATGAACATTACAACGAAATAAATTTTAAATATATAAGATTATGAAGGATTTAGATTGGTCAAACCTGTCATTCGGTTACAGACCGACAGACTACAACGTACGGTGCTACTATCGTGACGGGAAATGGGGCGAGATAGAGGTCTGCTCTGATGAGTATATCAAAATGCACATGGCTGCCACTTGTCTGCACTACGGTCAGGAGGCTTTCGAGGGGCTAAAGGCTTACCGCTGTCCCGACGGTAAGGTGCGCGTGTTCCGTGTTGACGAAAACGCCGCCCGCCTGCAAAGCACATGCCGCGGCATACTGATGCCTGAGGTTTCCACAGAACTCTTCACCGAAATGGTGAAAAAAGTAGTACGCCTCAACCAGGAGTACATACCCACATACGAGAGCGGAGCAACACTATACATCCGGCCATTGCTCATCGGCATGTCGGCACAGGTGGGTGTACATCCGGCCAAGGAATACCTTTTCATCATTTTCGTTACTCCCGTAGGACCTTACTTCAAAGGCGGATTCTCTACCAATCCTTACGTGATAGTGCGCGACTTCGACCGCTCGGCGCCGCTCGGCACAGGCAAATATAAGGTCGGAGGCAACTATGCGGCATCGCTCTATGCCAACAACATGGCTCATGAAAAGGGTTACGCCTGCGAGTTTTATCTCGATGCCAAAGAGAAGAAATATATCGACGAATGTGGGGCCGCCAACTTCTTCGGCATAAAGAACAACACGTACGTCACACCGGAGTCTACATCCATACTGCCCAGTATCACCAACAAGAGCCTGATGCAGGTGGCCGAAGACCTTGGCATGAAGGTGGAACGCCGCCCCATACCCGAGGAGGAACTCGACACATTCGAGGAGGCAGGCGCCTGCGGAACGGCAGCCGTCATATCGCCCATCTCGTATATAGACGATCTGGACAACGGCAAGCGCTACACCTTCAGCGCCGACGGACAGCCCGGACCCGTATCGAAGAAACTGTACGACACACTGCGCGGCATACAGTACGGCACCATCGAGGACAAGCACGGCTGGACAACGGTGGTGATAGAGTAATAACTAAAAAACAATTGTATACAGCAGGGAAGCAGGGTGAACGCCTTCGCTTCCCTAATTTTTTTGAGAACTATACAATCTACACCCATGACAACATCCGATTGACATACTAAAGAATCTATAAAAATAAGAAAATGTTGCCGAAAAATTTTGTTCGCATATAAAAAGTAGTTACATTTGCACTATAAAGCAACCTTATGGGAACAAAAGAAAAACTAATAGAACGCTTCAAAAGACAACCCAACGATTTTTATTGGGATGAACTTGTACGTCTGTTCTCTATTTTAGGATACGAAACAGACAATAAAGGCAAAACCAGCGGTTCCCGTATCATATTCATAAAAGGTAAGAGTTCGTACATGGCACACAAGCCACATCCCGGAAGTATAGTAAAGAAATATGTTATGAAACAAGTATTGGATTTTCTGACTAAAAACAAACAGATATGAAAACGCTCAATTACAAAGGATATATAGGAAGTATAGAAGTAAGTGAAGAAGACAACTGCCTGTTCGGTAAAATCCTTGACTTACCGAATGACACTATGATTTCGTATGAGGGAGAAACTGTAGAGCAACTCAAAAGCGATTTTATGGAAGCTGTTGATGCTTACATTGCCTACTGCAAAGAAAACGGGATTGCTCCTCATAAGAGTTATTCCGGTTCGTTAAATATTCGCGTATCATCCGAAACACACAGCCGCATTGCATACCTCGCACAACAAACAGGTGTCTCCATTAACGCATTCATAAGACAAATACTGGACAAACAGATTGCTGCAATGTCATTATAGCTCCAGACTGTCAACAGTGATGAAAGAATAAAGAAAATGCAAATATTGCGCAAGATAGAGACATATTCTGCGCAATATTTGCATTTTTACTCAGCATATCCATGATTACAATCAGTAAAATGGATAATCCTACCCGTAATCCGTCTAATGCTTGTATGCTAAAATAGCATTATCTTTACAGAAAATAAGCTGCATCTCGGCATAACGCCTAAACTAGTTTGGCGATTCTGCTCTCGATTTACATTATTTTTGCACCGTAAAACAAAATGTGACAAACAAGCCGAACAGCGATAAAAAAGCATACGAGCATGAAAAAAGAAGTAATGAATGAACAGGAACAGGCAATAAAGGAGGTTACCCGATGGTTGGAACGCTTGAATATTCCAAAGGTGCAAAAATGAAACTTGTGGTAGTCGAACAATGCGGAAAGCATGTCATTCAAGCAGCCACTTCCATAGAGGCTTAACCTCAATTGTTCCAAATTCGTCGGTGACAATATCCGATTCGTCGTATGTCAGGATGATACGACGGCGGCACGTCAGCACTTTCGGAAGTTTTTTCAAAGCCTCCACTTCACGGCCGTATGTAACATCAGAATGGCTGATGCTGTATGATGCCTGAATAGCCAATCCATCCTCCGGCACATAGAAATCTACCTCCACATTGTCGTTGTAAAAGAACACGCGCTCATTATCGTGGTCATGACCGTATTTTCGGAAAAGCGACAAAGCTACAAGATTCTCCAGCAAAGACGTTTCGCCATTTATCAAGAAAAGGTTCAGCACACCATTATCAACAAAATAATACTTGCACGACATTTCTTTATCGGCAAAAGGAGCAGAAACATTGCGTAAACGCAAAAGCAGCCATGCCGACTCACAATATTCTATATACTTGCTCACTGTAGGCATACTAATCTTTCCGCTCACCGACGACAGTATACTTGAAAGACGATTGTAAGACACGGGCTGCTTTACGCTCTCTGCAAGTTTTTTCAGCAACAACCGGAGAATGTTAGGATTTGAAATCTTGTTTCTGCTTACAATATCACCAAGATAAATCTTTTGAAAAGTACTTGTAAGATAGTCACGCTTTACGGAGAGTCCTACAGACTCCGGCAAACCGCCCCACTGCAAATACTCACTATATGCACGGAGCATCTGTGCACGCGGCTCGGTACCCAACAATGAGTTTTCATCTGCAACAATACCCTTGACACCAAGAAACTCCAAAAAACTATAGGGATAGACTTCTGTCGACAAATAACGTCCTCCCAAAGTACTCATTATTTCGGAAGACAACATCTTGGCATTACTTCCAGTGATCCATATATCATATTTGGCATCAGCCATTCTACGGGCAAACTTCTCCCACCCCTCAACGTTCTGTACCTCATCAAGAAAAAGCATAGGTCTTCGGCCGTACATTTCCGCATGACATTCCAATATCTGTTCAAAATCATCATTCGTGAAACCGGTCAAACGGTCATCCTCAAAGTTCAGATACAACATTTCATCCCATCCGTGACCACAGGAAAGCATCTGCTGCATCTTTTGATAGAGCATGAACGACTTGCCCGCTCTGCGAACGCCGATGAACACACGTCTCGGGAAATCATCTGAAGGCAGCTCCCTACTCACTATATTATACCTTTCAATATCTTTCTGATTGGAAGCCAAAATCTGCTTTAACACCGTCTTACTAACCATATTTTTCAAACTGTCATTTTGAATATCCGACACAAAATTACAAATAACATTTTGAAAAACGTCCGATTTATGCTAAAAAGATAAAAGAGCCACTGGTTAAAATCTCTATCAAGCCAACGCCGCATTATTTAGTAATCGTTCATTGCGTTAACACAAAATAACATTCGGGGGTAATTAACAGAATATATATAACTTTGTCACCGAATATGGAATTATCAATCAAAACAAATAAATAAAATATGGAATACGTAGTTAAAGAATCACTCTCAGGAAATTGGATTAAAAGTATTGTTGCAATATTGATTTATGCAGTGCTTTGGAATATCATACCGGGATTTTTGGGTCCCTTAGGTTTGATTTGGTACATATTGATGATGCCTTTTCTTTGGGGCTTTTACATTTTCTTTCTTGAGATAGCGCGTGGAAACAAACCCGGAATAGCAAATCTATTTGACGGTTTCAAAGACTATTGGCGCATATCCTCAACAATGCTGCTTACTTATATATACATGATATTATGGTCGCTTTTACTTATCATACCTGGAATTATCAAATCTCTTTCGTATGCGATGGTACCTTATATTTTGAAAGACAACCCCGATATGAAACACAATAAGGCAATAGAGAAAAGCATGGAAATGATGGATGGACAAAAATCGAATCTCTTCCTGTTCTTTTTAGAAATAGCCATTCTATGGATTCTCGCAGGCGTTGGAGGTAGCTTAATAGGTGGCATAATAGTTCATATAGCAAATGTGTCACTCAAAACTTCCACAATATGGAACGCAACAATAGCATTAGGCTCCTTTTACTGGATACCTTATATGTATACCGGCATTGCCCATTTCTATGAAAATTTGAAAGAGGTTGAAGAGATAATTACCGAATCAGAGCAGACCGACGAACAATAATGTCAGCCGCGCAAAACAAACGGTGACATAACAACGTTAAATCTGTTCTGCAGAGACGGGGTCTGTGTTCGTTATAGATTATGATTACTACTCTTCAATTACAAAAAAAAATGACGAATGCACGAGTCTGTCTCTGTCGGTTTAAACATACACAACATCATATATTGTAATCACATACCATCCACAAGCCTCATTTTTCAGATATACAAAAAGTTGTTTCCGGATTTTTTCCATTATCTTTGCAACGATTTTCACACGACAACAATACAATGAGCAAAGGCAAGTTAGAGAAATTCGCCGATATGGCGAGATATGAAAATGTATTTCAATATCCATACTCCGTGGCAGAACAGGTGCCATTTGAAATGAAAGGCGGTTGGCGCAAAGAGTATTTTCACAATGACAACCCGATAGTGCTGGAACTGGGATGCGGCAAGGGTGAATATACGGTGGAACTGGCCAAGCTATACCCCGACATGAACTTCATTGGAGTGGACATCAAAGGAGCACGTATGTGGACAGGAGCCACACAGGCCATCAACGAGGGGCTTAAGAACGTTGCTTTCCTGAGAACCAACATCGAGATTATAGACCGCTTCTTCGGGCCCGACGAAGTTCAGGAGATATGGTTGACATTCAGCGACCCACAGATGAAGAATCCGCGCAAACGACTGTCAAGCACGTCGTTCATGGAACGATACCGCCGCTTTCTCACCGATGGCGGCACAGTGCATCTGAAAACCGACTCCAACTTCCTATTCACATACACCACATATATGGTGGAGCACAACCGGCTGCCGCTGCTCTTCCGCACGGAAGACCTGTACCACACGGAAGGTATCGACGACGGGACACGAAAGATACTCAGCATACAGACCTATTATGAGGCTATGTGGATGGAGCGCGGACTCAACATACGATATATGAAATTCCGCCTGCCGCACAACGGTACACTCGAAGAACCGGACATCGAAATACCGCTCGACGAGTATCGCAGCTACAAACGTCCGAAGCGTAGCGGACTGGAGACAAGCAAATAAGATTACTTTTAATTGACAATTGAGAATGGATAGTTAAGAATGGATAGTTGAGAATGGATAGTTGAGAATGGATAGTTGAGAATGGATAGTTGAGAATGGATAGTTGAGAATGGAGAATTATGATTTGCTGCATAAAGATAGTATTCTATAATATGTCCATAATATTTATGGTAATCATAATTTTCAATTCGCCATTCTCAACTATCAATTCGCCCTTCTCCATTTCCAATTAAAAGAATTCTAAAATGCAAAAAATGTTCTTTTTTTCCGTATTTATCTTAAAAATAAATACACCCACCTTTTTAGCGACATTATTTATTTTGCAATTTCGTCTGAAACTTTTATCTTTGCAAAGTTTTATCGATAATTACAGCAGTTGAATATATTATGAACAAAAAGATTGTAATACCACTCGTTGTGGTCATAGCGGCACTTTTAGCCGGAGTAGGATTCCTGACATACAGCCTCATCCACCAGAAACAGGTGAACGAAGAGATGCAGGAACTGGCCGATCTTGACAAGAAAGAGATGGAAAACGAGTATGAACAGTTCGCCCGCCAATACAGCGAAATGAAGACTCAGATCAACAACGATTCCATCGTGGCACAGCTCACGCAGGAACAGCTGCGCACGCAACAGTTGCTTGAGGAACTGAAAAACGTGAAAAGCACAAACGCCCGCGAGATAGCCCGTCTGAAAAAGGAACTGGCTACAGTACGCGCCGTATTGCGCAGTTATGTGCTCGAGATAGACTCGCTGAACCGCGTAAACCAGACTCTTGCCGACGAGAACAACCGCATGAAAGGGCAATATGCCGAGGCTACACGCCAGATAGAAGGCCTGAGCAGCGAAAAAGCATCGCTGTCGGAAAAGGTAGCCATAGCCGCTCAACTTGACGCCACCAGCATCAGAATGATGGCAAAGAAGAAAAACGGCAAAGCTGTCAAGAAGATTAAAGACTGCAAAAGCATTGAAGTGTCGTTCGTGATAGCCCGCAACGTAACCGCCACAAACGGGCTGCGCACATTCTATGTACGCATCACCACACCGACTGGAGCCGTACTTGGCAACGGCGCCACATTCAACTATGAAAACCGCAACATAGAATATTCTATGAAGAAAAGCGTGGAATATACCGGTGAGGAGGTGTCAGTATCCACTTATTGGAACGTCGCCGAATTCCTAAGTGCCGGCAACTACAACGTGAGCATATTTGCCGACGGCAATATGATAGGTTCGCAAACATTCAACTTCAAATAAACCAAGAGTAAAAGAAAGAACCGTGTACAACCCAAATACTGTTTTATGAAACATATCATAGGACTTCTCATCATGTCGTGCACCATACTGCCGGCCGGAGCTCAGCGCGTTCTGAGCCTCGACAGTTGCCGTGCGCTGGCACTGCGCAACAACAAGCAGCTGAGCATATCCGGCATGAAACAGAACGTGGCAAAAAACATCAGGAAGTCTGCCCGGACCAAATACCTGCCGCAAATCAACGCTATAGGCAGCTATATGTATACGAGCAAAGAGATTTCCATACTCAACGGCGGTCAGAAAGCGGCCCTGACAAGCATCGGAACAATGTTGGGAACAGAGTTGGGAAACTCTATACAAAATATCGGAGCCAACCTGAGCGAAGCACAACTCGGTGCCATAAACGAGCAGCTTGGAGCTTTCGGAACCTCAATCGAACAGATCAAAGCCAATCTCGGCAATGGCATCAACAATGTGGCGTCGGGCATGAACGCACAAGGACAACGCATAGTCGATGCCTTCCGTACCGACACACGTAATATTTTTGCGGGTTCGGTAACGGTGACCCAGCCTATATTCATGGGTGGAAGCATTATCGCCATGAACAAAATGGCCATACTTGGCGAACAGATGGCAGCAAACGGCAGCGATGCCGCCCGCCAGTCAACCATATACGACACCGACCGTGCCTATTGGACAGTGGTGTCGCTGAAACAGAAACGCAAGTTGGCAGAAAGCTATCTGCAGTTGGTAAAACAACTGGCCGACGATGTCGACAAGATGATAAATGAAGGAGTAGCCACACGCTCCGAAGGATTGAGTGTGGACGTAAAGGTGAACGAAGCTGAAATGACGTTGACACAAGTCGACGACGGGCTTGTACTGGCACGAATGTTACTGTGCCAATTGTGCGGACTGCCGCTTGACGAGCGCCCAATACTGGCCGACGAGAACAGCGACGACCTTTCCCTGACCGACATGACACCCGTCATAACAACGGAAGAAGCCATCGAACGACGGCCCGAACTCAGAATATTACAGAATACCGTCGATATGGGACGGCAGGCTACCAACATCATAAGAGCAGGCAACTTACCAAAAGTAGCTCTTTTCGGAGGATACTCTGTCAGCAATCCGAACGTGTTCGACGGATTCCAAAAGAGATTCGGAGGCACTTGGAATGTAGGCGTACTCGTCACCATGCCCATATGGAACTGGGGCGACGTGAGCTACAAAGTAAGGGCAGCGAAAGGTGCAACTACCATTGCCGAACTTGAACTGGACGAGGCACGCGAGAAAGTGGAACTTCAAGTGACGCAGAGTACGTTCCGTGTTAACGAATCTGCCAAGAAACTGAAAATGGCAAAAGCCAACATCAAACGAGCCGAAGAAAACCTGCGCCATGCCAATCTCGGATTCAAGGAAGGCGTGATACAGAGCACCACCGTTATGGAAGCACAGACTGCATGGCTCCAGGCACGCTCGCAGAAGATTGATGCGGAAATTGATATGAGAATGAGTCAGGTGAACCTGAAAAAAGCACTTGGCATGTTACAAGAACAATAACTCACACATTCACACCTATTAATATATAAACTTATGTCAGCAAAATCACAACACAACAACATACTCCTGGCCATACTGGGATTTACTACGGTAGTGGTCATTGTGGCTCTCATAGGATATTTCACCCTCGGACACGAAGATGAAATTATACAGGGACAGGTAGAAGTGACAGAATACAGAGTGTCGAGCAAGGTTCCCGGACGTGTACTTGAACTGCGTGTCAAGGAAGGCGACTATGTGAAAGTGGGCGATACACTGGCCGTTATTGACGCTCCTGATGTAAGAGCCAAGATGAAACAGGCCCGCGGTGCCGAGGATGCAGCGTCTGCCATGGACGACATGGCAAAGGCCGGAGCAAGACAGGAACAGATACGCGGCGCCTATCAGGTATTGCAGCAGGCAAAGGCCGGCCTGGAAATTGCCGAGAAATCCTATAAGCGCGTGCAGCGTCTTTTCGACGAAGGCGTTATGACAGCACAGAAACGCGATGAAGCCTTTGCCAACTACAAGGCGATGGAGGCTCAGATGAAAGCCTCACAAAGCCAATACGACATGGCACGCAACGGAGCACGCCGCGAAGAAAAAATGGCAGCACAGGCACAAGTGAACCGCGCCCGCGGAGCTGTGGAAGAAGTAAAATCGTATATCAACGAAACCGTACAAACGGCACAGATGGAAGGTGAGGTCAGCGACGTATATCCGAAGATAGGCGAACTTATCGGCACTGGGGCACCTATAATGACGATAGCAGTCATGAAAGACATGTGGGGCACTTTCAACGTGCGTGAAGACCAGCTCAACGGAATGAAAGTCGGCAACGAATTCACCGCATATTCTCCGGCTTTCAACAAAGATATCCGCATGAAAGTATACTATATGAAGGACGAAGGCAGCTATGCAGTATGGAAAGCTACGAAAGCCAACGGACAGTACGACCTTAAAACATTCGAGATAAAAGCACGTCCGGTAGACAAAGTTGAGGGACTGCGTCCGGGTATGTCGCTTGTTATAAAGAATCCGGACGGCAAATAGCAGCCAATTTCCGAAGATACGACTTAGACATAATATTATTATAATAAAGAATAAACTGTGACAGCGTGAGTTGCAGAGAATACATACAACGAGTGAAAGAGGTGGCGCTACGCGAGTGTGCCATCCTCAAATCCACCCCCATCTATTGGTTCTGTATGGTGGTGTTCCCCATGCTCACGATGATATTCTTCACGTCATTGATGCACGAAGGGCAGCCTCAGGATATGCCTGTAGGCATTGTAGACCTTGACAACACATCTACATCGCGCAAGCTGACACGCAACCTTGACGCTTTCCAGACCAGCAGGGTTGTGGCGCGCTACACAAGCGTGAGCGAGGCACGAACCGCCATACAGCGCAACGAGATATACGCATTTCTGTATATCCCGAAAGGTACGACCGACAAGATGCTGGCAAGCCGTCAGCCTAAGATTTCCTTTTACTACAGTCTGACGTCGCTCACATCGGGCGCATTGCTTTTCCGCGACTTGAAAACCATATCCACACTTGGCGGTGCCGCTGTCGGACAAGCCACAATGACCGCCCGCGGATATACCCCGGAGCAGATACGCACATTCCTCCAGCCGATAACCATCGACCTCCATCAGATATCCAATCCTTGGACCAACTACAATATCTATCTCAGTACGATGCTCGTTCCTGGCGTGATAATGCTGTTCATCATGCTGATTACAGTATACTCGATAGGTACCGAACTGAAGTTCGGACGCTCACGCCGTTGGATTCAAACCGCCGGAAGCAACATTGCTGTGGCCCTGGCTGGCAAGATGCTGCCGCAGACACTTATATTCCTAAGCATCACATATGGGTATATGTACTACGTTTTCGGCATTCTCGACTTCCCACATCCTGGCGGAACATCCAACATATTGCTGCTCGGACTGCTCTCTGTGCTGGCCCCTCAAGGGTTCGGCTTATTCATCTTCGGGCTTATGCCGTCGTTGCGTCTGTCCATGAGCACCTGCTCGCTATGGGCTGTTCTCAGTTTCTCGATGGCGGGCTCAGCATTCCCCATCATGGCTATGGACGCACCGTTACAGTCATTGTCGTGGCTGTTTCCGATGCACCACTACTTCATGATATATCAGATTACCATATTCAATGCGTTCCCGCTCGCCGATGCGTGGCTGCATGCTGTGGCTCTTATAGCCTTTGCAATGCTGCCGGTAACGGTGCTTGAAAAACTCAAGAACGCCATGATAAATTATGTGTATATACCGTAAAAACAGAAGATGACAGACGAAACATATGAGTAATAAAGGATTTCTAAATAGGGTAATGGAAGGTATCCGCGATGCATGCCATGTGTGGGCGCAGGAACTTAAGGGAACTTTCCGCGACGAGGGTGTGCTGATCTTCTTCATCATCGTACCCATTGCCTATCCCCTGCTCTACTCATGGATATACAACAACGAGGTGGTACACGAAGTACCAGTGGCCGTTGTAGACGATTCGCACAGTGCCATGAGCCGCATGTTCGTACGCCGTTGCGACGCCTCGCCCGATGTCAGTATAAAATACCATGCCGCCGATATGGACGAGGCCAAAGCTATGCTCAGCCGCCAGGAAGTAAAAGGAATATACTACATACCGTCCGACTTCTCTACAAACCTCAACCGCATGCAGCAGACTGCCGTAAGCGTGTATTGCGACATGAGTCTCATGCTGACTTACAAGGCTGTATATCAGACGGCAATGGCTGTGTCGCAGGATATGAACTCAGCCATACAGATACAGACACTGGGCAATACGACTGATCGCGAGGATGAGATTGCCACACGGCCGTTGGACTACGAAGAAGTGCCGATGTTCAATCCAACGGGCGGTTACGGCAACTTCATACTGCCCGGAGTGCTCATGCTCATACTGCAACAGACGCTTGTGCTCGGCATAGGTCTGTCCGCCGGAACGGCACGCGAGACCAACCGTTTCCGCGAACTCATCCCCATCAGCCGTCACTACCGCGGAGTTTTCCGCATTGTTCTTGGCAAATCGATGTGCTACATCATGATATACAGCGTCATGGCCGCCTATCTCACTCTGTTGGTTCCACGCATCTTCGGTTTCGTTACCATGGCACAGGGGCCCGAACTCATTGCCATCATGCTGCCCTACCTGTGTGCCTGCATCTTTTTCGGCATGACAGTATCGTGCCTCATCCGCCACCGTGAGAACGTGATGCTCCTTGTAGTGTTCTTCTCCGTGCCACTCCTGTTCATGTCAGGCGTATCCTGGCCGCAGAGCAACATCCCCGGTATATGGCAAGGCGTGTCGTGGATATTCCCATCGACATTCGGAGTGCGTGCCTTCGTACGTGTAAACTCGATGGGAGCTACGCTCGGCGACGTGCTGCCCGAATACCGCATATTGTGGATTCAGACCGTCGTATACTTCATAACGGCCTGCATTGTCTACCGTTATCAGATACAGTTGTCACGTCATAAAGTGATATGCCGGCTGCAACATATACGGCATAAGCGCGAGGTGAGGAAACAACAACGAAAATTCATACAGGATTCCAACTGACGAGTATATAACAAATCTTACTGTTTCTTCACACCGACAATCTTTGTGGGAGCCTGCTCTCGGTTGCGACGGTTGACAACTGTCACCACCGACTGTGCCAAAGCGATGAACGCCTGCCCTGTTATCGTGTCCACCCGGGTGGCTGCCGGCTCACCGGAATCGCCGCTCTCGCAAATGCTCTGCACCAGCGGAATCTGTGCCAACAGCGGTGTGCCCATCTCTTCGGCAAGATTCTTGCACCCGTCCTTGCCGAATATGTAATACTTGTTTTCAGGAAGCTCGGCAGGCGTAAACCAAGCCATGTTCTCTACCAGTCCGAGTATCGGCACGTTGACCTTGTCATTACGATACATGTCGATACCCTTGCGGGCATCAGCCAAGGCTACGTTCTGCGGAGTGCTCACAATCACCGCGCCCGTGATGGCCAGCGTCTGCAACAACGTGAGATGGATATCACTCGTTCCCGGAGGCGTATCAAGAACAAAATAGTCCAGTTCGCCCCAGTCGGCATCGGCAATGAGCTGCTTGAGAGCATTGCTCGCCATACCGCCTCGCCATAGCGTTGCAGTGTCAGGATTGACAAAAAAACCGATGCTAAGCAACTTCACACCATATTTCTCTATAGGCTCTATCAGATTGCGGCCGTCTTTCTCGACAGCATAGGGACGCGCATCCTCCACATCAAACATCTTCGGCATTGACGGACCGAATATATCGGCATCGAGCAGGCCTACCTTGTAACCCAACTTGGCAAGCGCAATGGCCAGATTGGCCGATACGGTACTCTTGCCCACCCCGCCCTTGCCGGAGCTGACAGCAATGATGTTCTTCACACCGGGCAGCATCTTGCCCACCTCCGGGCGCGGCTTTGAGCGAAACTCGGTCTCGATATTCACCTCCACTTCCTTGCCCACGTGATAGTGTATGGCGGCCTCAGCGGCCTTGACGGTCGACTTCAGGAAAGGGTCGGTATCGCGCGGAAACACAAGCACCACCTTCACCTTCATACCGTCAATTGACGGTGTGTCGGCTATCATATCGCTTTCTACAAGATTTTTCTTCGTGCCGGGATATGTCACCGTAGCCAAAGCGTCGATTATCAGTTTAGGATATAACGTCATAATATTGTTCTTTACATTTGGATTTATTATACTATTATATAATATAAAATAGCAAATACCGTGCCTGTTTTCTTCGGCCCTACATTGCGGTCAGCCAGTTGGATGCTTTTACAATATGGATAGTCATAATTTACGAGACACTGCACAAATATAGGACTTTTATTAGCGTTCTGAATGGATGCGCCCCAACGGATAGGGTGGCCATAATTTGTGGTTCATTTTTAGTATCAAAATAGCATTAAATTTAGCAATAACTGTATGATATTTAAATAATTGACTTTTTAT